>NZ_CP014616.1:3320000-4577500 GCF_001590685.1 Sporosarcina psychrophila | reverse complement strand
CCGTGGAGCTTTACTGTAACCTGATATTGAATTCCGGTGCAGCCTGTACAGGATAGGTAGGAGCCTTGGATTCCGGAGCGCTAGCTTCGGATGAGGCGTTGGTGGGATACTACCCTGGCTGTATTGGACTTCTAACCCATGCCCCTTATCGGGGCAGGAGACAGTGTCAGGCGGGCAGTTTGACTGGGGCGGTCGCCTCCTAAAGAGTAACGGAGGCGCCCAAAGGTTCCCTCAGAATGGTTGGACATCATTCGTAGAGTGCAAAGGCATAAGGGAGCTTGACTGCGAGACCTACAAGTCGAGCAGGGTCGAAAGACGGGCTTAGTGATCCGGTGGTTCCGCATGGAAGGGCCATCGCTCAACGGATAAAAGCTACCCCGGGGATAACAGGCTTATCTCCCCCAAGAGTCCACATCGACGGGGAGGTTTGGCACCTCGATGTCGGCTCATCGCATCCTGGGGCTGTAGTCGGTCCCAAGGGTTGGGCTGTTCGCCCATTAAAGCGGTACGCGAGCTGGGTTCAGAACGTCGTGAGACAGTTCGGTCCCTATCCGTCGCGGGCGCAGGAAATTTGAGAGGAGCTGTCCTTAGTACGAGAGGACCGGGATGGACATACCTCTGGTGTACCAGTTGTCTTGCCAAAGGCATCGCTGGGTAGCTATGTATGGACGGGATAAATGCTGAAAGCATCTAAGCATGAAGCCCCCCTCGAGATGAGATTTCCCATTACGCAAGTAAGTAAGATCCCTCAAAGAAGATGAGGTTGATAGGTCTGGGGTGGAAGCACGGCGACGTGTGGAGCTGACGGATACTAATCGATCGAGGACTTAACCAATTTTGAAAAGGGCTTGATTACCCTGATTCGTGTAGCACAATGTCTGTTTTATTCAGTTTTGAGCGAACAAGCTCAAAGAGTCTGGTGACGATTGCGAAGAGGTCACACCCGTTCCCATCCCGAACACGGAAGTTAAGCTCTTCAGCGCCGATGGTAGTTGGGGGTTTCCCCCTGCGAGAGTAGGACGTCGCCGGTCTCATTGAAAGGTCATTACCTTATAGGTAGTGGCTTTTTTTGTGTTTATTTTTAATGTTAACTTTTTGGAGAGTTTATGGGTATGTGGTCGAAAAAAGGAATAGTTCTTTATTGTCGGAAATCTGCATTTGGAATTAATCTCATTGGTTATATAATTGGTTAAGGATGAGATATGTGATTAATTAGCAATGGGATATGATCGTTGCCAGTGTTATGTGATCGGTTAGCGATGGGATATGATCGTTGCCAGTGTTATGTGATTGGTTAGCGATGGGATATGATCGTTGCCAGTGTTATATGATCGGTTAGCAATGGGATATGATCGTTGCCATGATTATATGATTGGTTAGCAATGGGATATGATCGTTACCAGTGTTATGTGATTGGTTAGCAATGGGTTATGATCGTTACCAGTGTTATGTGATCGGCTAGCAATGGATATGATCGTTACCAGGATTATCTGATCGGTCCGAGGCACCTACTCTCAACCAATAACTTAATACAATTCACCTCTATAAATATTCTATATCCCTTTATAGTTATCCTATGGCATTCTTTAGAATAGGGTATATTGAAGTAGAGGGGGTTGCAAATGACAATTATTAAAAATGTAGTGGTTCGTTTTTTTAATGAACGCTTTTTTGATCAGGCAGCACAGACTGCATACTATCTTTTATTGTCCATGTTTCCATTTTTTCTTTTCATCCTTTCCTTACTCAGTTTGTTTCCCGTTGATGAAGAGATGCTTTTGACATTTCTCAGGCCTTTCACGCCTGATGAAGCGTTTACTGTAATAGAGGAAAATGTTCGTGCGGTTCTCAATAAAGGGCATGGGAAGGTGCTATATGCAAGCCTTGTAGCAGCGTTCTGGATTACTTCCATGGCTGTACAGTCGCTTGCGCGTTCACTTGACCTGGCGAATGGCTATGTACGTCGCTATGCATATTGGAAAGTACTGATACGTGATCTTGGAGTAACGCTTCTTTTTATGTTAGTCATTCCGTTATCATTGTTTCTTCCAATTATTGAAAAGGCTTTATATAGAGTTGTGACTTATTACGATACGATTGAGGAATGGCAAGGTTGGTTTTATATTTGGCCGAATGTTAAATGGGGTTTGGGAACGTTGTTTCTGTTTCTATTCTTCTTATTGTTTTATAAAGTGGTGCCAACAGGTAAGATGAAGTTTAAAGAAGCACTTCCGGGAGCACTCTTTTCTGCTATTGGTTGGCAGTTATTTTCACTTGTGTTCGGGAGCTATGTTTCGAACGTTGACTATACTCGCTTATATGGACAATTGTCGGGTATTATCCTACTTGTTATTTGGTTTTATTTGACGGCGGTTATTATTTTGCTGTCAGGTTTGTTAAATGCGGAATGGCGGAGGTCATCCGGTAGAAAGAGGAGGCGCGTAACATGATGAAGATATTGGTGGTAGACGATGATCCTAATATTTTGGAGCTTGTGAGCATTCAGCTGACACAGGCCGGGTATACAGTTATGAAAGCATCGGATGGTTTTGAGGCGCTGGAGTTATTGGAAAAGGACTTACCTGATTTGGCAGTCGTGGACGTGATGATGCCAAGAATGGACGGCTATAAGTTGACGAAGAAGCTTAGGGCAGAGGCGGATATACCGGTTTTATTGCTGACGGCTAAAGGGGAGCTAGAAGATAAGGAAAAAGGGTTCCTTGCGGGTTCCGATGATTATGTTGTAAAACCGTTCGAGCCGAGAGAATTGTTATTTCGGATAAATGCAATTTTGCGCAGATACGATAAAGCAGTTGATGTGTTCATTCAAGCTGGACCGATGAAAATAAATCGGCAGAGCTATGAAGTCTCTGTTGGCAAGAAAGTGCTTCTTCTGCCGTTAAAGGAGTTTGAATTACTTTCGGTTTTGGCATCACGGTCAAATCATGTATTTACAAGGGAAATACTAATTGAACGGGTATGGGGTTATGACTATGAGGGCGATGAACAGACGTTAAACGTTCATATCAAGCGAATTCGAGACAAATTGGTGAAGCTGACAGGGGAAGTGACCATCTTAACAGTGCGAGGTGTTGGGTATAAGCTTGAAGTGTCACCATCATGAGATCGCTGTACGGAAAATTTATCGCGATGACAACCGTTATCATGATAGCAAGTGCGCTGATTGCATTTCTAGCGGTCAATACATATTACCATCAACAGCTGAAAGGGCAAAACGACGAGAAGAATATGAGCATTGCGAAAAGCATTGCGTCATTCATTGAATCGGATAAGGAATTAGATCTGGTAAATTACCTTGAAACGCAGTCTGCGGTCGGGTATAAGCTCTACGTTGTCAATGAAAACCAAGAAGCCACGATGTATGGGGAAGTATTTCGGGTAGAAAATCTTTCAAACAACGTTGTAGAACAGGTATTGAATGGTGACGTGTATCACGGGATGAGAGATCTCCCAGGCGAAACGTTCGTAACCGGATTTTTCTCGAATGAATTAGCAAACACCGTGGGGGTGCCCTTTGAATATAGTGGGGAAACATACGCCCTTTTTCTACGCCCAGACATTAAGATGCTCTTTACGGAAGTGCACTATATCCTTGGTGGGATGGTGCTGATCATGGCAATTATCAGTTTGCTGGCGATGCTGATTGTGGCTAAAATGTTGATTGATCCCATTACAGAGTTAACTGCCGCGACGAAAAAAGTTGGCGAAGAACAGTTCTCTGGAACGCTCGATATTAATCGAAAAGATGAAATTGGGCAACTGGCGAAAAGCTTTCAGCTGATGACGAGGAAACTTAGTGAAAATGATCGGATACGCAAAGAATTCATAAGCGATGTGTCGCATGATTTCCAGTCACCGTTGCTTAATATAAAAGGATATGCAGAGCTGTTGTTGGACGATAAACTCACGGAAGATTCACGGAAAAGTTATGCTAACGTTATCCAATCCGAAACGGAACGATTGTCTTCATTGACGAAACAGTTGCTGCTTCTCACATCACTCGATCAGTTATCATCCCCACTCGAAAAGAAGACCTTTGACTTGGACATGCAGTTGAAGGAGACGGTCCGCAAGTTTAGATGGTTGCTTGAAGAGAAAGAAATGACGTTAGAAATGGATCTTGAAGAAGTTCGTTTCACCGGAGACCCTGCATTTCTTGAGAAAGTTTGGGAAAACCTGCTATCGAATGCACTAAAGTATACAGAGATTGGCGGTGCAATTGAAGTCGTGTTAACCGAACAGCCGGATCATGTTACAGTTCTTATCCAAGACAATGGAATTGGCATTGATGAAGAGGGACTTGAGCGCATTTTTGACCGTTTTTACCGAGCAGATGACTCGAGAACACAGGAAACAGGCGGAACAGGACTTGGCTTATCGATCGTCATGCAGGTTGTTAAACTGCATGGTGGAACAATTAACGCTGTTAGTCGTAAAGGGCAGGGTACGACTTTTACTGTGGTGTTTCCGAAGTTGTAATGTCCTGTTCATCTTGCGTTCATATAGGATGTTTAAGATAAGGGTATAACATTAACATTACAGGAGGAATTTAATATGGAAGCAAAATGGAGTCTACGATTGATTCGTATAGCAGCAATTTTTGGTTTGATCGGTACAGTATTAGGTTCACATATGGCCGGAGCAGGATCACCTGCATTCCGTCCAA
Source organism: Sporosarcina psychrophila (assembly GCF_001590685.1). Lineage (GTDB taxonomy): Bacteria > Bacillota > Bacilli > Bacillales_A > Planococcaceae > Sporosarcina > Sporosarcina psychrophila. Next base: position 4,572,813 of record NZ_CP014616.1, on the reverse strand, counting down.
TTCACGCGCACATTCTATTAGTTGGTTGGTTGTCTCTATTTGCTTGGGGCGTCTTCTATCGAATTTACAAAGTCCGAGCAAAAAAACTGATTGCGATTCATGGATGGACTGGGATTATCGGAGCAATCGGTCTGACGTCAGGTATGTGGCTACAATTCATGCGACCGTTTGGGGTGAATGAAACACTGTCACTTATTCTGTACATCGTTGGTGGAACAATTTTACTCATTAGCTTTGCATTGTTTGTTATTATTACATTTTTAACTGAAAAAGAAAGTAAACGATAAGCGATTACAGTATGATAGATTAATTCAACACAAAAAGTCACTTCCTTGATTTGAAAAGGAGGTGACTTTTTTGTGTGAAATTAAAACTCAATATTTATTTTCCCATTTACGAGCGTTAAGCTCGCATCAAACTTCTTATCAGAATTGGAGACGAAACCTTTTATAACATTCGTTTTCCCTTTCGTACAGAGAAGTTTAACTTGAGTAGGCGTGAGCTTTTTTTTCAAAAAGACAGCAGGAAAAGTCTGCTTGCAGCCACTTGCATAGGCGCTACAGCCGTAGAATTCTTTGCGTGCAATAATCATACCTTCTTTACAAGCAGGGCATGGAGCGACTTCGACTTGTTGATAGGAAGTCCGTTGAGGCATCTTGCTCACTACATTGGCAGCTAGTTTTGCATCAATGGGCTTGGCGTTTAATTGGCCCGGTACTTCTTCCAATAAGCTGTTGATGAACTTCGCAATGCTGCCGAGAAAACGTTCCTGTGTTCCTTCACCGTTGCCGATTTTTCGCAAATACGCTTCCCATTTAGCAGTCATGGACGGGCTTGCGAGAAGATTCCCTTCGATTGCTTGGCAGAGAATGCGCCCTTTATCCGTAATGGAAACGATGTTTTTTGTTACGTCGATATAAGCATGCCGTTTGATCGTTTCGATGATTCCACTTCGGGTAGCTTCTGTACCGAGTCCTTCAATTTCTTTTAAAATATCGGTCTCTTTTTTATCCTCGACAAGTTTTCCGCATGTTTTCATCATCGCGATAAGTTGGCCTTCTGTATACGGTTTCGGCGGCATCGTTTTGCCTTCTTTAATGCCGATATCACTTTCCACAGGTTCGTGCATCACAAGTGGCGGTAGCGTTGGCTCGTCCTTGTCTTTGTCATTTTCTTTCGCCGAACGGATGAACAATGCTTTCCAGCCCTTATCGCGTTCCGTCTTCCCGATTGTGAAGAATGGGAGCTTGTTGACTTCTGTCGTCACTTTCGTTTCAGTGTACAGATAATCAGTATGGAACATAGCGAGTGTGGTGCGGACAACTTCTTCATATAAGTTACGCTCGATGGTCGAGAGCCCAGCAAGTACCCCTTGTGAAGGAATTTTCTTCGTTGGAATGATTGCATAATGCTCCTGTACTTTTGAACTGTCGACATAGCGCTTTTTCGGAGCGAGTGATGCGACAGGGAAAGTATGACCGATAAGCTGCTGATACTCGGTTACTTGTCCAGCGAGATAGGTGAATTCACTTGGTGTGATATACCTGGAATCCGTCCTTGGATACGTCACGAGCTTCTTTTCATAGAGCCCTTGCATTGTCTTCAATACATTCGCAGGACTTATTTTCCATAGGCGGTTTGCCGTTGCCTGTAGTGTAGACAGTGCATGTAGCTGTGGAGGCGGCGTCCGTTTATCGACCGTTTCTACCGAAGTAACTACACCAGGTGATTTCGGATGGATATTATGTTTTGCGAGAAGGTCCCGGATAATTTCTCTTTTCGAATCCTTTGCTTTGACCTTACCTTTATATGTCCCGTTTGCGGCAGTAAACGTCGCTTCGATTTCATAAAATGGTTCAGAAACGAATGCTTCAATTTCTATTTGCCGCTGATAAATAAGGTAAACAGTCGGCGATTGCACACGTCCGATTGAAAACACATCTCGAATGCCGCGTGCTTGCAACAGAAGGGAATAGAGCCGAGAACCATTCATCCCGACAAGCCAGTCACTAATTTGTCGGGCTTTCGCCTCCTCATACATCAGAAGATCTTTGCGATTGTCTTGTAAATTCGCGAATCCTTTGCGCACTTCATCGACTTCCAGCGAATTAATCCAAAGCCGCTTTATCGTTTGGTTTTTGGCGCCTGTTTGATAATAAATACTATAGAAGATATTCGATCCTTCACGGTCCACATCACAAGCATTAATGACAGTATCAGTAGCTTTAATCAGCTTTTTTACAATGGCGAACTGCTTGGTTTTATCCTTTGCGACCTGAAACTCATAGCGTTCCGGCAATATTGGCAAACTGGCAAGCGACCACTTGGCCCATTTCGGATCGTACTCTTTAGGTTCTTTTAGTTCGACAAGATGGCCGATTCCCCATGTAATATATGCACCTTCAGAAAAAATAGGGGAGGGCAATAACTCTAAATAGCCTTCATGTCGCCGTACAGAAAAAGCGTCTGCGTATGCCTTCGCTTGGCTTGGCTTTTCGGCTAAAATTACTGGTTTCATGACAAGACCTCTTTCACTGATAAGGAAAAAACGTTAGTTCTCCTATTATCTCATAGATTGAGAAGGTTTTCTAATCAATAGTTAGGGTGAAAATTAGTGCTAAGCTATGTGGAAGTTTATTTGGTTTTCAAGTAGAAAAGACAATACTCAACAAATAGTTGAGAAGTGACAAGTAGAATTAATATTGTTGATACCGTATTGTCATTCTTGGTGATTATCAAGCTTTTGATAAGGATAGTATCATTAAGATACATGAGGAGGGCTTTCAAGCAGGCTATTTTGATGAATCATTAAGGGACCACCTAGCTAACGCTGCAATTAATTACTATGCAAATAAATCAGCTGAAGATTTAAAGTTAGAATTAACTAGAGATGTAAGTCTTGCTTCAATGTCCTTAATTTTATTAGCAAATGAAGCTGGTTTTGAAACAATCACTATGTCAGGTTATGATTCTAAACAATTAAAGGCGACTTTAAATATATCTGAAAGGTATTTAGACGTTTTGCTTATAGCGATTGGTAAAGGAACTACAGCCGGTCATAAAACAGTAAGACATGATGTGAACAAGGTACTTTATAAAGACAAGATACTGTAATTATTTTCTTCAGCAATATGATATATAAAGAGTTGTAATTCTTTTTAAATTCCTTCATCATAAATCGGCAATTCAATCGTTATGATAAATCTATTCTTATTTATAGAAGCTTTTATTTCACCTTGCATTAAATGAACTAGATTCTTTGATATACTCAACCCAATCCCTAGATGTCCTTTAGGGTTTCCATTTCTATATTCACCAGAATAATATCTATCAAATAGTTTAGATAACTCTTCCGGTTGCAAGTGATGTCCATCATTTGCAACCGAAATGTAAATCGTTTGATGATTATTCCAGCCTTTCATTTCAAATGTATTCATTGCATACCTGGTAGCGTTATTGACTAAATTACTAACCACCCTTTGCATATGGTCCTGATCCACTTTAATTCGACAATCATTCTCTATTTCATTGATCAAAACACAAGGTATTCCCTGTAAGGCTACATCCACCCCACACGTTTCGTATAAATCTTCTAGAAGGTCCTTTGCATAGAGCACTTCACCCTTTGTAGGTAGCTGATCTCCCTCGGATTCATTGAATACCTTTAATTGACCAATCAAAGTATCCAGTTCTTTCACTTTTTTATCAATCACTTTTAGGTATTTTTGAAAGTCTTCTTCGTCAACAGCCATCCCATCTCCTAACCCCTCAACATAACCACTGATAGAGGCTAAGGGTGTCTTTAAATCATGGGTAATGTTTGTGATAAACTGTCTACGTTTTTGTTCAAAGACCATTTGTTCCGCCTTGTTTTTCTTTAAACTCAATCGCATTTTTTCAAAATGAGTAGCAAATCTACCAATCTCATCATTTCGATCATAATTAATGGGGAAATCGAGGTTTCCTGAAAGAATTTCGTTCGATACTTGTGTTAATTCCTCTAAAGGCTTAACCACTCTTATTTTTATAAAACGGGTTAGCACCATTGTTACAAGAATATAAGGAATAGCAAAAAAGAGGCTTATAGAAATAATGAAAAGTAATTGTTCTCTTGACGAACTAAATCCCACCAGTAATAGGCCCATAAGCAAAGGCGAAATTATGAGCAGGATGAGAATAGATTTTAATGTCGATATTAATCCTCGTTTCATAGTAAATCACCGTTAAACCGATAACCTACACTACGAACAGTGACGATGCAATTTGCCAACGCGAGTTTATCTCTAATTTTTTGAATATGGATAACCACAGTGTTTAAGTCCCCGTATTCATCAAATCCCCATACTTGATCATACAGATGCTGTTTTGAAAAAACTTGATTTGGATGGGACAACAGGAATGAAAGGATATCAAACTCTTTTGCGGTAAATTGAATTTCAACTCCGGATTTTTTGACTACTCTGGATATCCTATTTACTTGTATATCGCAAAATTTTAAGACTGACTTTTCATCAGTTTGTAAGTTTGTAAATGTCGTTGCTCTTCTTAGTTGGGCTTTTACCCTTGCTACAAGTTCCTTTATAGAAAACGGCTTCACCACGTAATCATCCGCACCTAATCCTAACCCTAAGATACGATCTAGTTCTGTTTCCTTTGCACTGATAATAATGACAGGCAGTGTAGACTGTAGCCGAATATTCCTCAAAATTTCTAGCCCATCAATTCCTGGCAACATTAAATCTAGCAAAATAATATCAGGCTGCACTTTATTGAAAATGGTTAACGCTTCATTCCCTGAATTGCAGATGATAACTTCAAAGTTATCCTTCTTGAGATAATCCCTAATTATATCTGCTAGTTCAGTCTCATCCTCAATTATTAAGACTTTCTTATTCAACGTCAGGCCTCCTCTGGTGTAGATTTTACTGCTTGATTTAAACTAAAATGTCATTTTACGTATACAGGACTAGTGGGATCAAGGCGCTTAGATTGTTAAATGTATGAAAAATAATTGGAACAAGCAAGTTGTATTTAGAAACGACGTACAATGTGCCAAGTATAAGGCTAATTGTTAAATAAGGCACGATGTTTGTGAGGTCAGAGAAACTGTGCATATGCAGTAATCCAAACAAAATGCTTGATAGCAACACACAACCCCATACGGGTATACGACTTGATAATCTGTAGATCAGCAAATGCCGGTATACAAATTCTTCTACTATCGGCCCCATAATACCAAGAATAGCGAGAATGAGAATTGGAGGAAATGCCCTTGCGATCTGATAAACATTTTGATCATTGGTTGCATCACCGATAGGTAACAAGTAGTAAGCCAAAACAGAAAATAAGATGAAAATGAAGTAGAAGCCAATCAGTAACAATAAGCTACAAGAAATGGATTTCTTCAGAAGTTGCCAACTATCAGCCAGATGCTGGCGAAATAAAAAGATTCCTGCGATAAAAAGCACGGTATATAACATGAGTGTCATGGCTGACCTTACTTCGACCGTATACAGATGCTGGAAGAAACGAATTGCAAAAATAAGACAATAAGTAAGTGCAAAAATAATTATTTTTCTGATAGGTACATTTCTGGTTTCGGTCATCCTCTTTCACCTGGTTTACTTATAATAAAAGTTTCGTTTTTGCGTAACCTGATATTCACCATAAAAATTCCTCCCTCTTTTTATTAATCGTACAAGAGGAAGTTAATGTGTTCGTAATGACTAGATAGTAATTTTATAAAGCTTTGATAAAGTTTTGATAAAGTCATTAATATTCCTTTATTCTTTTTTTACCATTAATCAATGCGGTGAAGTAATCATTTAATTAGTGGAGGATACAAGCTACAAATGATTGATTAAATCGTGATTAGTCTGTATGTTTTAATTGTATGGGAAATTAGGAGGATTAGTGATGGATAAAAGAAACCAAGCTTTAATTATCATAGATGTGCAAAAAGCTTTTGATGATAAAAAATGGGGAGAACGAAATAATCTTCATGCCGAAGAAAATATTAGTGAGATCCTGACATTATGGAGGGAAAAAGGGTGGAAAGTAATCCATATTCAACATATGTCAGATAATCCAGATTCCGTATTTCATCCTAAGAATGCTGGATTTGCAATTAAAAAATTGGTTGAACCTACTGCTGAAGAAGTAGTGATCACAAAGAAAGTAAATAGCGGTTTTATTGGTACAAATTTAGAAGAATATCTAAAACAAAATGATATCTCAACGGTTGTAATCGCAGGATTGACCACGCCTCATTGTGTTTCTACGACTACAAGAATGAGCGGTAATTTAGGATTCAATACATACCTTATTTCAGATGCAACAGCAGCCTTTGGTATGACGGATCAAAATGGTACATATTACGATGCAGAAGTGATACACAATGTTTCTATTGCAACTTTGCATGAGGAGTTCGCGAAAATAATTACAACAGAACAACTAGTAAATGAACTTTCATAGTACTCTTATTGAACCACCGGATTGTTTATAGCCAAATGAGAAGGTGTAACAGGGCAGTAATAATTGAATAAAGGGAAGAAAAACGCCTTAATTTAAGGCGTTTTTCTTCCCTTTATTTGTGTCAGTGTTAAATATTAACGGAGTCAGTAATAAATTCACCCAAAATGATTGATCTTCTAATCCTCGTTATTGTTAGACTATTTACTTGGAAAAGTCTATCGTAAATATGGTCTACAGTTCTTATCAAGTAAGGGATTCAACAAATGTTATTCAAGTATAGAGGTTGCTTGACTCATATCATCCACATAATGGGATGACCGGTTTCATGACCACACCTCTTTTCTTTTTACGATGAAACGTTAGTTCTGATAGTTGTATTATCGCCCAAATGGGGGAGGTTATCTAATGTATGACGGCACCATATTTTATTTATTCATGGGTTACTCAATTCAATGTAATATAGGGATTTTATCGATCTTATAGAATATAGAAATGAAGATCGGTGTAACAATCAGTACTTTTTAAAGCAATGAGATGTACAGAGAGAAAAATGAAAAGTATATTGTTGATGTATATGTCTAAATTCACTTCTCTGAACGACGAGGACCAACTATAGCTGAAATATAAACATTGAGGAATTTAACAAGGGAACCATTGAACCATTCATCTTGGATAAGGAGAGGTCCCCACCAGTAGTGGGTGCACTCCAAAACGATTAATCCAATAGACCAAATGAGTTCAAACGCTTCCAAGCGCTATGCCATGTTTGCTGGATGCTGATCCATTTTCAATAATGATAAGTGATATACCTTAAGTAAGAGCAGCTTTCCTTAGATTTGTTGAGTCCTTTTTAACTACCTATTTTTGTTCTAGCTTTATTGTAATCGGTGGTTTAAGATGATTAATCGACTTAAGTTAAGACCATTTTTTACAATCAAAAGATTGAAGTTGTTAATTAAACAACCACGCTTACATCGATTAGAAAAAGTGATGTTTTCATTCCGAACAAGTTGGCGGGGGATTTGTTAGCAATAATTACTCAATGCCGGAAAGTGATTTTTAGTATTCCAATTCGAAGGAGGTCGTACTTTAATAGTTATGTTAGAATTATTTTACGAGTTAAATAATGGTAAACCAATTCAGCTTGGAGGGAACTTATGAAAATCATCATTTTTGGAGCTTCTGGAAAAACAGGGAAGTTGCTTGTTGAGCAAGCGCTTTCTGACAACCATAGGGTCACAGCATTCGTAAGAAACCCAAGTAACTTAAACATTTCCAATCCGAACCTTGTGATTGTACAGGGGGATGCAACAGATGCATCTGATGTAAAAAAAGCTATTCTTGGGCATGATGCAGTTATTTCAACACTTGGAACGAACACTGGATTACGAAAAACGACAATACTTCATGAAATGACGCAAAACATCGCTCAAGGTATGAAGGAACAGCAAGTGTCGCGGATCGCTTACATGGCTTCGGCAGGAATCGACAAGGAAATACCAGGTGTTATCGGGAAAATTACGATAAAATTGCTTGGAAATGTGCTAGACGATCATCATAATGCAGTGGCTGTGTTAAAAGATAATAATTTACAATGGACGATTGCAAGACCCCTAGGACTCAACGACAAACCGTTTACAGGGACATATCGTAAAGAAGCGATTGGGGTTCCTAAAGGCGGCCGTGCAATTTCTCGTGCGGATGTCGCCGACTTCTTATACCAGGCCATTGTCAATGAAGAATTTATCCATCAGTCTGTTGCTTTGAGCGACTAGTCAACAAGAAATGCTAGATAAAAGCACAAGAATAGTAGAAGGCCGAGTTCTAACACATTTAGAGATGTGTTAGAACTCGGCCTTTGAGTGGTCCATCTACTATTGATGTATCGTATTCATTAAAAGTAGCGTTTTTATTGTATATGTGGGTGATTCAAGGTTTCCTAAAGGGAGATACCGAACCGCGATATTTGCGAGTAGCGATGATATCAACCGCCCCGCATGACACAGGCAATTAAGTAGTGAGGTGAATCGGAAGTTATTGGTGAGGTACTTGATAATGTGAGTGCTGCTGAAGTCAATAGATTAAAAGAGATGCTACCTTTCAGTATTTTACCGCCACAGGCCCACACAAGCTTTTTCTCGGAAAATAAAGATCATTAGATTCCAAAGAATTAGAGGTAAGTATAAAGAAGATAAAAGTAATGGTACAAGATCAAATTGGTATGACGGTTTATATGACTGGTCCTGCAGGAATTGATATTGACACCCTAAGCTTGTTTTCTAGAGCTGATCTTGTATTAATTTTATCAACGGTCGGAATTATTTTGGTTTTATTGATTGTCATTTATCTTTCGCCGTTACTTGCTTTGATTCCTTTACTACATACACGGTATTTATTTGTATGGCGGCTAACTATAATCAGGATATTCTAAAATGAAATGGCGAAGCTGAATAGCAAGAACCCATTATTAGGTGCTTCACATTAATTAAAGTCTCAATTGTATAGTGGGAAAACGCACATAAATCCTGGTTGTTAATCGGGTTATGTGCATTTTTATATTTACGTGCATGGCGATACCATCAATTAATTCAAAGAGCCGCTCAACTTCCAGATCAAGATTGAGATTTTTTTAGTAAATCCATCGTATACAAATAACTAATGAGCTTTTGCCTACCTTCTAATATTCCATCATCAAGTATATTTAATTTAGATGTACGATGTTTCACATGTGCTTTAAAAGCAAACCAAACTGACATTTCTGCAAGTAATTCTGTATTGTCGGATACACACTCAAGTAATACAATGATGACTCATTCCCTTTTACATATGTGAACGAAGTTCTTCCAAGACCGCGTAACTCGCACTTTTCATTGGTGCGGACTTTTTATGGTCGACAATCTTTAAAAAAAGTCGAACGCGTATATGGTCTATTTACCTTGCATAACAAGAGATTCAATAGCCTTTATTAAAATTTAAATATTGCTTGACCCTTATCACCCACATAATAGGATGAAGGGTTTCATGACTGCATATCTTTCGTTCCGTAATAGAAACGCTTGTTCTGTGAATATCGCATATAATGGAGAGGTTTCCAAATTCATAGTTGGTGTGAAGGCGGCTGTTAATGTCAAACAAACCTTGAGAACTCGGTGACATTGTAACACTGAAGAAAACAAGAGTATGATTCAGTTAAGACAATTGTTTGTTGTGAATTAGTAATTGCTAGAAGAAGTCCTTTAAAAGTTTTGACTTTACTGGTTTATGAAATCCATACAACGTACACACGACGTACACAGGAGTCCTCTATACTAGGTCTAGAAAGTACTAGCGGAGGTGTAGGGTACGTGAAAATATACTAGAATCATGTCCATAGTTAAAGGGTGACGTGGATAGATGTGGAGAGTGCAGCTATGAAAAGAAAGATATTGTTAGTCGAAGATGATACGCTGATGCGTGAGTTTATAACGGATTATTTCAAAAAGGAGCAATGGGAAGTATACGAAGCGGAGAACGGAATGCTCGCACTGGAGATTTTTGAACAAAATTCCATTGACCTGATTGTTTTGGATATTATGATGCCAGAGCTGGATGGATTTTCGGTATGCAAGCGCATTCGCAAGAAGTCAGACGTACCGATTATCATGATCACAGCTAGGGTGGAAGACGATGATCAATTGATGGGTTTCGAGCTCGGTGCCGATGAATATGTGACGAAGCCTTTCAGTCCTAGGGTATTAGTGGCTCGTGCTAACGCATTGATGAAAAGAACGGAAGGAACGATTGGTCGTGAAGGAGATATACATACCTTTGGCGATCTAGTAGTAAACAGAATGGCTCATACTATTTCCGTGGCGGGAAATATGATTTCTTTGTCACCAAAGGAATATGATTTGCTTCTCTTTCTTATCAAGCACTACGGTAAAGTTTTATCCCGTGATTATATTCTGGACGCTGTATGGGGATACGATTATTTAGGGGATTTGCGGACAGTAGATACCCACGTCAAAAAATTAAGAGCCAAGCTTGGGGCGGAAGGTCGATATATAGGTACGGTCATCCGCGTAGGTTATAAATTTGAGTTGGAAGCATGAGAAGGCAGGGGGTGGTCCTTAAACTTTTCGTGGTAACATCTATTTTGATTATGATTGTTTTTTCAATTGTGATGATTGCAGAAGGTTTGTTTTTCGAGCGGTTTTATCGAATGTCCAAGATCCATGCACTAGAGCAGAATATGAGCCATTTCGAGGATCAATACGAACAGGTTGGATCCAGTAATCAGCAGGTTTCACGGCTACTCGGTGCATTTATGAATGATAATGATACCAGTACTTCCATCTTAAATCATCGGTTTGAACGGATTAGCATAAATCCTTATTTTCTGGAGTTGCAAACAGATAGACAGGCCATTACCATTCGTGTGCCCGCGGATGGCATGGAACTAGGTGCTATTCCGAATGGGATTCAGATCGGTGATACAACAGTGATAGACGGTATTTTCATGGATGAGGATGATACTGTCATGCAACTTGTTGCCATACAGCAGAAAAACGAAGATCTCGTAAATGGGTTAACACGAGTGAAGGGTAAAATAACGGATTTGATGCTACCCGAACAACGCTCGTATAACCCTCTATATCAAGATACCCTGATCGATGAAGCCCTCCAGGACTGGATGCCGAAGCTGGAACAATATGAATCTCGTTTGCAGGACGGTTCGCTTGTTCAGGCGGAATGGATAGATAATTGGAGCGGTGTCCAATACGCTATTCTGATTAAATCGCTAGCACATAGTGAAAATACAGAACGTTATTTATTCGTCATGACTTCTCTACAACCAGTTGGGGAAGCAGTCGAGATACTCAAGAAGTATTTTGTATATTTGACGCCGGTAATTATTATGCTCACCATTATTCTATCTTTGATTTACTCGAGAATTGTATCCCGTCCGTTAGTTACGCTAAACCGTGCTGCCGCGCGACTCGCCAAGTTAGATTTTACCATGGAGCCTGAAATTCATTCGAAGGATGAATTCGGGGAGCTGTCGCGCAATCTGAATGCGTTGTCTCAGAATTTAGATACGACCTTAAAGGAACTTACTAATATGAATGTGAAATTACAAGTGGAGATGGAAGAAAAGCGGCGATCCGAGCAACTTCGTAAAGAGCTAATCGCGAACATATCGCATGAATTGAAAACCCCTTTAGGCATTGTAAAAGGTTTCGCAGAAGGGTTGCAGGATGGAGTAGCGAGCGACAAAAAAGACCGTTACCTGAATCATATTGTGAATGAAACAGATCGGATGAATGCTTTAATAATGGATATGTTGGAGCTTTCCAAATTCGAAGTCAAGGCCATCCATTTAACGTTTAGAAGCGTATCCATGACAAAACTTGTTCAAAATGTAGTGGATTCGTTTTCTCATCAATTAGAGGAAAAGCATCTTCAATGCAAGTTGAACAAAGTAGAAGAACTATTCGTAAAGGCAGATTTTAGACGGACCGAACAGGTCGTTTCAAATTTAATGAGCAATGCCATTCGACATGCTGTGGAGAACAGTGTCATTTCCATTAGCATCGAGCGGGCATATTCCGGAAAGGTAGTCACGGTAATCGAGAACGCTGGACCGCCCATTGCGGAGGATGATTTGAACCGGGTGTGGGATCAATTCTACCGGATTGAGCGTTCTCGGGATCGTAAATCTGGAGGGACCGGTCTGGGACTCGCGATTGTCAAACATATCCTGGAGCTTCATGATAGCGAGTTTGGTGTAGCGAATACAAATCAAGGCGTCGCTTTTTCTTTTACCTTATATGAAAGCAGAGGAGAACCCCATGAATAACAAAAAATACAGCTATATCATTTCAGCTCTGTGCATGCTTCTTTTAACTAGTGGTTGTGCTATGAAATCTGAGTCTGAAGCACCGGACGCGCAGCCATCTGAAACAAATCAAGACAATACCACCAAAATAGAGGACGCTTTAGCGGATTCCGGGAATGAAATATTAATTATAATAGATCAGGCCCCAAAACCGATAGAGGGAAATAGTTTCGATTTCGTAGTGAAACAGGTTCCGGAAGGATTCGCGCTAGCCGAAATACAGTGGATTTCTAAGGATAATCTGATTGTAAATTCGGTTCAAGATGCCATTGAACACGGAGCTAATGGGGAAGATGGATTTTACATTAGTGGTGACGGACAATTCTCGGGTTTCATATATCCGGATACGATGAAGGGTGAGGAAGGTCAGGTTGTATTTCTATTCAAAGATTCCGAAGGCAATGAGTTAACTTGGAAAAAGAAATTAACGTTGAGTCCGTCAGCAAACTCTCAGGAGGGGGGTAAGAATGAAAATGTCGTTGAGATTCCGCAAGATACGTTAGAGCAATATATGCAGGCTATTGCTAATCAGGACGCTGCAAAGTTGGTCGAGTTATACGGCGGTAGTTACCAAGGACTCATTAACTTATTTCCCGAAACAGACACTAATGACAAGTTGAAATTAATTGATCAGTATCTGAAGTTACTGCCAAGGATTTCACTTAATGAAATTCTTGAACAGACCGTAGTAAGCAAGGACAAATATATATTCGTGATTACGTTAAAGTTGGAAGACGGAACCTTATTCCATACGAGGGAGTTTGACACGATCACCGAAAAGTTTACTTACACAGTTAAACGAGTCGATGGCAAGCTGAAAATGATGGAACTTCCTCCATACCAGGCTTAGTTTGATGGTAGTCACGATGAGTTGAAACTTTTGTTAACATCATTGAAAGCAATGATGTTAACAAAAGTAAATACTAAGGTATATCGTGCATAACTTTTCATTCGATATTGATTAAAGGCTATATAAAACCGACTGATGGACTTAATAAATTGAGATTCTGATTTGAATTTTGGGTAGTGTAATAACCTGAGATGGGAGAGCGTCACGCTGACGGTTTGAAGGTCGACGTTTCGCACCGGGTATGCACCATAAAATGAAATGCGGTTTGAACTCTTGATGTATAAGGGTTCTTTTTTTGATTGATAATTGAATCTAAGATGACAGTCAGAGCGACCCTTCCTTTAGACTCGCTACGGATGAGTACAATCTTCAGGCGAAGCAATTGAAAGATGGTACCAGTGGGATTGGATTTAACAGGATAGAGTATGTGGGTGACTGACATCCTAAATGTAGTGGCGTTTATTCAAAAAAAGCGAGTCACACTCCGGTAAGAAAAAAGGGTGACTCGCTTAGTTATATTCTACTTGTTGAATAAGTCCAGACTGTCAAATTAACGGGAAGTAACTCAATCTATTTCTCTTGCTCTCTGTGTATCCCTAACATTTTTCTGAACGGTTATCGCTGCAAATATACTAAGAACGAAAGCCATACCATAGAACCCTTTTTCACTTAAGACAATACTTCCTGCGTTGTATAAACCGATGGCCATTAATAAAATAGATATAATAAGTGCTAACCAACTAATACCATAATAAATGTTCGTGACTGGTATTCCTTCTTCTTTATCTCTTACAGCTTTTTGTAACGAGACAGATGAATAGAGTCCGAATACTAAAATTGCAAAGTAATATCCTTGTTCATTCAGTTCCATAGCTGCATTATACAGGCCTAAGAGATAAGCTGATACTCCTATTACCAGTGCTGCCCATGAAGCTCCTTTGAAAACCGGAGTTGGTTCTCCATCTTTTCTTTTTATTTTCATTTTTGGGGCGTTTTGTTTTTCCATATCAAATAAATCTTCATTATTATTAGTCATTGAATGTTCTCCTCCCCTTTCGACAATCATATCTGAACGAGTATAAATCAGCAATGTTTTTTGAGAATAGTCTAACTCCTCTAAAAAAGTTGAATCTGATTTTAAGTCTACAAAAGTGTTAGCTTTAACAGGGATCATCAAGGATTATTCGCAAATGAGTTCGTTTCTATCATTCTTTGAACATTGCAGCTAATTTTTTGTTGGAACTTTTATAGTATGTAAATAAGGGGAAATTAACTAGTCGTGTATATATAATTTTATGGGATATATTCTGCGTATTGGGAGAAAGAAGAGGTATACAAAAAAATATCTATGATGGTGAGAATTCTTTCCAAAGTTATATTGGAAAGCAGGGGATTGGTTAAAATGATGCAGCCCATCTAAGTAAGTCGCTTCTTGTATTACAATTTTCTAATGGGTTACAGCCCAATCCGAACTAATACATATTATTTTAACGTAACTATCAAACTGGACAAACTGACGGAAATTGAACACTGAATCCAAATGGAAATACTCGATCCCGATTGGACTTATGGGGAAAAATGATAGCTGGCGATACTGTAGCTGTTAATTACATATTATGATTGACAGGTTTAAATATTACAGGGTAAAAATGAAAAGGGGAGGAAACAACATGTTTATACATTCATGAGAGTCTTCGAGGGAGATCAAATCATACAAAAAGGACACGCTTTTAAAACTCATTCTTAACTTTTAGGTATAATACATATGAACTAATGCGGCTAGTTAGCTAATTAACATAAGAGTCTTTATAATTAAGGTATTGACATCCATGAATACTATTTGAAGGATGAAAATAAGTTCTAAATCTGGAAGCACTACAACCATCCCTTTTTAGCTTGCATTAAACAGAAAAACTTCTATTTCATAAAGAAATTGAAGTCATGTACATTGTTGAACAATCAGTCATTAACTCATTTATTAAAAAATAGCTTACACGAGATCATTATCAAGCGCAGGAAAAATTTATTTTACAACTACTAAATAATCGGAGGAGAATGACTATGACGTACCTATTACAAGTGGATTTTAAAATGGATGGACCATTCGGAGATGAAATGGCGGAAGCGTTTACTGATTTAGCAAAAAGCATCAATGAAGAAGAAGGATTCAAGTCGAAAGTTTGGACAGAAAGCCCAGAAACAAATGAAGCCGGTGGAATTTACATTTTCGAAACAAAAGAAACAGCTGAAAAATATCTAGATATGCACACTAAAAGATTAGCCGGATTTGGAGTCACAGCCGTCAACGCAAAAATCTTTGGGATTAATTCTAAACTTACCGAAATTACTAAAGGGTCGATAAAGTAAATAAAAAACCTGTAAATTTATTGTTAAAATTCACGGATTTTATATCGTCTCTTATCAAACGAAAAGTAGTACATCAGTGCTTGAGTAGAAACTCTTTCTGTAAAGAAAGTTCAGGATACTCTTGAGAATTGTATTAGTATCTAGCCGGCCCCCTTGAGGGATCAGCTATTTGACCGTCCGATCTATCAAATCGGACGGTCTTATTTTTTTATTCAATTTAATTGCTTGATATATAAGATTGGATAGCTAACAGGTAGGATCTTCATTTCTACAAGGGGGTTTTTGTGAAATGGGTCTTTTACAACCACAATTTATTTTGAGTGAATAGGAAAAAGAGCTGATATTATTCGAATAGTATCAGCTCTTACCTATTACTACTTAACGGGAAGTGTATCCAGCATCCACATAAAGGGATTGTCGATCTACAAATGAATATGGGGTTTCCGTGCAACAATTATCTTGCACGGAAACCCCACACTAATATCAGATTAAGTTTTTCACAACTTTTGACATCGTTCCTCCGTCTGTTTTCCCGGTAAGTAATGGTTTTGCGATCTTCATGGCATCACCCATGTTCATACCTTTGGTGATTCCTGCCTCTGTCAACATTGTTACAATTTCGTCTTCGCTAAGTTGTTTAGGCAAGAATTTTTTGAGCAGAACTAATTTTGCTTCTTCTTGTGCAATTAAGTCTTCACGCTGTGCTTTTTGTGCGCCTTCCAGCGCTTGATTGGTCTGTTTGATTTCGCGGTTGACGATGGCAACTTCCTCATCAGTTGAAAGAACTGCACCTTTTTCCTTTTCAGCGCTATCGAGTGCTGCTTTTACTAATGTCAGTACTCCTTTTGCGAGCACATCTTTTTCCCTCATGGCATTCTTTAGATGTTCGAATACGATTGTCTTTAACATTTTTGGATCTCCTCCTATTAGTGGTTAAAAGTATAGAAGAGATGCATGTGAAAAGCAACAAATGACGATTTATTTATATTGACTTGAATCAGCACAAACTCCCTGCTCTGCTGATTAGCGGAACTCTGGCTAAGGTCGCCGCGTCCTGCGGATGTCCGTTCTTTTTTGCATGGTTATTCAGCTAACTACATTCATAATTGTATGGTGCCTCACATAAATAATAGTGTATCTTAGGGAATTAACTTATGGGTACAGGAGGCAGGAATAACTATGAGAGAAAACAATGGAGGGGAATCAGGTTCTTCCACGCATCTAAACAGAAATGTATCAAAATTTTGGGCTGAGGAAATGCATTCACAGACTGTAGGTGAAAGAGGTCCTGTACTGGAGCAGGACAGTATTTTACATGAAACATTGGAGACCTTTGTCCATTCAACAATTTTAGAAAGACCAGTGCATGTTAAAGGCTTTGGTGCTTTTGGTTACTTTGAGACTGTGTATTCTATGGCAAAATACACAAAGCTGTGCTTTTTACAAAATCCTGGGCAGCAAGTTCCAGTTACTGTGAGGTTTTCGCTTGCTGTAAGTAATAAAGGTACTCCGGATACCTCACGAAATGTGCGTGGATTTTCTACTAAGTTTTATACTGAAGAGGGTATTTTTGATTTGGTCTTCAACCATATTCCTGTATTTTTAGTACGAGATGCTATACGTTTTCCAGAGACCATTCAAGCTTTTTTACCCTCGCCCGTAAATAACTTGATGGATCCCGAAAGGTTCTGGAGCTTCATAGCCAGAGCGCCAGAATCAACCCATTTTGTTGTTCGGCTTTACTCTGATGCAGGCACAGTAAAAAGCTTTCGCCACATGCCGGGTTATGGTGTGAATACCTACGTTTGGAAGAACGGGGAGGGGGTACGCAGTTATGTAAAATATCACTGGGTTCCTTATGCTGGGGAGCAGTATATAGATGCTCAAGAAGCCGCCCGATGGAATGGCGAGAACCCAGATATTGCAGGTCAGGATTTGTATGATACCCTAGCAAAGGGAGAGCCTGTTGTATATGGGCTTTATGTGCAGCTTATGAATCCGAAAGATGAAGCCACTCTTCCTTATGATCCATTGGATGATACAAAAGTTTGGGATAAACAGCAGTACCCTCTGATGCCGGTTGGCCGCTTGACGTTGAACCGCAACCCGGATAACTATATGGAACAAGTGGAGAAACTGGCATATTCACCGTCCAATCTTTTGGAAGGGGCCGAATTATCAGATGATAAGATGCTGCAGGGACGCGCCAATATTTACTCGGATTCCCAGCGGCGGCGGCTTGGACCAGATTTTCGCAAAATACCTATCAATCATCAGGAAGACTGGACACCAGCAACACAAGTGACAAGCGGCAACGGCAGATTTGTGGAGGGGCATCTTGAACGATCCGATTTGCCAAAACCGGATGATTTTACGCAGGCCGGGCAATATTATCATGCTCTTCCCCTTGAGCAACAAAATCACCTAGTAAATAATCTTTCTGCTGATCTTGCCGGCATATCCGATGAGACACGACGCATTGTTTTGACGTATCTGTACAATGCATCGCCGGAACTGGGAGAACGGGTTGTCCGACAAATTAAGACACAGACAAAGGGTTAATTCGATAACTTTCACTAAAATGATCAAACCTTATTATGAATTTTTCGAATTTAGGTACATGTACAATACACTACTCAAAAAATACAATTGAACAATAATAAAATGAAGATTGGACATGTACGCGGATGTCTAATCTTTTTTCTTGTTTATTCAGAAGTTAGAAAAAATAAAAGCACCAAAAGTTCAAAAAAGGGAGCGCTTCTCTACATTGCATGTCATTGAATGAAAATGAGTTTTGTGATTATTGATTTTGTGAAGACAACTAGTACAATCTATATTTTCAATACGGTTTCTTAATCTAAATTACAGCAGAAGATTAAGATAAAGGAATGACTAGCCTGTACCAAAATAAGAACGGTCATGAGAATGCCATTATTGAATATATTCACCTTCCCGCAAATCGGAAAGATTCAAAAACCTGTAATTATTCCTAGTTGACGTTTTCTTAGAAATCATTTTGTTAATTTCATATTTTCCTTTTGTGTATAGGTAAGGATATGATTTTATGTTTCTTCACTCTCTATTTCCACCCATGACTGTGACCAATTTTCTATTTCTTTCAAAACTGGTTCTAATGAATGCCCCTTTTCCGTTAAGGAGTACTCAATAATAACAGGTGTTTCAGGTATAACATTACGCTTTACAATCCCTTGTTGTTCTAAATCTTTTAAGCGTTCTGACAAAACTTTGCCACTAATTCCGATAGAAGATTGAATTGTACTAAATCTGTTTGAGCCCGACAATATTTGATTGATAATCAAAGCCATCCAGCGCTGACTTAAAAGCGAGAGGGCTTTTTCTAATCGGGGACAAATAATAGATTGCTTCATTTACTTTCACTCCTTTATATATAGTGTATAACACGAGGGGTTAATATCATAAGTAATTAACTTACTTGACAGCTATAACATTCTACAATATAGTTAATTACATAAAGTAACTAACTATAAAGGGGAATAGAGAAAATGAATAAAAATGATGTGGGTACGGTTATTTTGCGTTTGGTTTTAGGTCTTACTTTTTTCATTCATGGATTATCTAAGTTTCAAGGGGGCTTAGCTAACACTGCTGGTTTTTTCGAAAGCCTTAGTATTCCAGGATTTTTAGCTTATGCCGTTGCAGTTATAGAGTTAATTGGCGGTATTCTGCTGATACTTGGTATTGGAACACGAATTATTTCTGTATTGTTTGCTGTTATTATGCTGGGGGCAATTTTCACGGTAAAAATTTCTGCAGGGTTTCTTGGCAATGATGAAATGGCGGGGTACGAATTGGAATTGGCACTACTCGCTATGTCCATTTTTCTCGTTTTTGCAAACAGCACTCGTTTCTCGTTAGGTAATAAAATCTTTCGTTCTGAGGGACAAAAATAAAAAACGGAGGTAAGAAATATGGAATTTCATAGCAAACCAAACACTTTTGTAGGTCATGTAAACATTAAGGTACAAGATTTAAATCGATCACTTACGTTTTATCAGGAGATTCTTGGTTTTCAAGTTCTAGAACAAACTGAAAAAATGGCTAAACTAACAACGGATGGCAAAACGAGTGTGTTGTCAATCGAACAACCAGAAAACGTAGTACCCCAGTATGGAAAAACTACGGGTCTATATCACTTTGCCCTTCTTCTACCTAAACGCTCAGACTTAGCTGAAATCGTGCATCATTTTATGGAAATCGGTTTGCGGTATGGATCATCAGATCATCTTGTAAGTGAAGCTTTATATTTAGCAGACCCAGATGGAAATGGAATTGAAATTTATATAGACCGCGAACCTTCCAAATGGACTTGGAGTAACGGTGAAGTGGCAATGACAGTGGATCCATTGAATTTTGAAGATCTTCTATCCGAAGGGAGACCGCAGTCATGGAAAGGTTTACCGGCTAGGACCGTCATGGGGCATATTCATTTACATGTATCTGAATTGAAAAAGACCGAAGAGTTTTATACTAAGGGCCTCGGTTTTGAAGTGGTTAACCGGTATGGCAATCAGGCGCTTTTCATCTCTACGGGTAAATACCATCATCAAATTGCCTTAAACACTTGGGCCGGAGTTGGGGCTCCAACACCACCTTTAAATAGTGTTGGGCTGGAGTCGTTTACTATAGTTTTAGCAGATGAGGTAGCAAGGAATAATGTTATCGCCCAGTTGAAGAATATTGGTGTAGCTGTGACAGAAGAAAACGGTTCTTTAGTTTCCTATGATCCTTCTGGGAATCGTATTTATCTAGGGATTTAAGGGGGCGATTTATAAAAGTAGAGTATTGAAGCCGAGATAAATAAATCGTATAGGTGGTTATTATGTGGGGTTTTTAGATAGACTATTAGGTAGATCTAATGAGGAGGAAAAAACAATGACAAATGAAAAATTGAAAATAGGTATTGTTCAAGGTAGTGTGCGTGAAGGGCGAAACGGTGATGCTGTAGCAAAATGGATGGTTGATTTTGCGGAAAAACGTAATGACGCGGAGTATGAAATCGTAGATCTTGCAAATTACAATCTTCCATTCTTGGGTTCAGCAAATGCACAACCTGGTGCTGAAGGACAAATAAAAGCTTGGTCAGAAAAAATGGCTTCTTTCGATGGTTATATTTTCATCACACCTGAATATAACCATGCCATCGGTGGAGCGCTAAAAAATGCACTTGACTTCTTAAACCCAGAATTGAACAATAAAGCGGCTGGTTTTGTTGGATATGGTAGCTTGGGCGGTACGCGTGCACATGAAAACCTGCGCCTGATTTTGGGTGAGCTACAAGTTGCTGACGTACGTACGGCAGTTACGTTCTCACTTATGTCTGACTTTGAAAACATGAGCGTGTTCAAACCTGCTGACTACCATGCAGCCAACGCGAACACAATGCTTGACCAAGTCCTTTCTTGGAGCGGTGCATTGAAAACTGTACGATAAATTAACAATTTTGTGCCAAGTGCCACTCCACAACTTGTAATTGTGTTGGTACTTGGCACGTTTTTTTATAACGTCAAAAAGGAATAAGTTTTAAGATGACCTTTTGGTAATTTAAAGTTCATTTGCGTTATATCTATTGGCCATGGAAACGAGGAATTACACATGTGTTGATTAACCAAAGGAAACCAGTAAATGACTGCTTAACTTTGTGTTAAAACACTAGTCGTCTTACGTATTCTTAACTGTCATTATAATTGACTAGCATCTACCTTAGTGGAATTTTTCCCCTTAACCTGTTTTAACGTCGCTACTATAAGAAAGCTAACAATTACTAATAAGAGCCATGAACTTACCTTTCCTAGGTGAACGAGACTCCATGCATCGGTTTGGTTTGGGTATTTCCATGCACCAAAGAACGTTGCAATATTTTCAGCTATCCATATAAAAAATCCGATGAGCACAAAAGAAAGTGCGAGTGGCATGCGGTAACGAGTTCCATCAACCTCGTATGTGACCCATGATTGCCAAAAGACGATAATTACAAGTCCAGATAGCCACCACCGAACATCGATCCAATAATGGTGAGTGAAAAAGTTTAAATAAATTGCAGCTGCAAGAGGCACAACTATCAAAAACGGTGGCCACTTAACCAGTTCAACCTTTAACCTCCTCCATGCCTGGCAAAGATAACTCGCTACACTCGCGTACATGAATCCACTATATAAAGGCACTCCAAAGATTTTGAAATAGCCATCCTCTGGATAAGCCCAGGAGCCCATATGTACTTTGAAAATTTCAAGAGCAAGTCCAATAAGGTGGAACAATGTGATAACCTTTAGTTCATCCCGTGTTTCAAGCCCAGAACGCACCATCCACCATTGCATCAGAAGGAAGATAATGAGCAGCCAGTCATAACGTGGTAGGAACGGAAGTGGGATGAATTGTGTAAAAGCCAAAGAGGCGAAAATGACGACAGGAAACAAACATGATAGGGCCTGCTCCCGGCCAAAACAAACGAGTTGTTTTGATGCTCTCATGATTTGTGTCTCCATTTTTGGATGGTTAAATTCATGAGTAACTCCCTTTTTATGAAATAACGTAAAAAGATGTCCTTTTTCTTTCAATGTTAAATACCTCCACTTTGTTAACCTTGGTTGTCTTCATCACTTCGGTATTCCAAAATATCTCCAGGCTGACAGTCCAAAGCTTTACAAATCGCTTCTAAAGTTGATAATCGAATCGCTTTTGCCTTTCCATTTTTCAATATAGAAATGTTAGCCATTGTTATTCCAACCCTCTCTGAGAGTTCTGTCACGCTCATTTTCCTTTTAGCCAACATCACATCAATATTGATTATTATTCCCATTGTTTTCACCTCAGACTGTTAAATCATTTTCTGATTTTATATTAATAGCTTCTTGCAAAAGTTTTTGGAGAACGGCAGCAAAGACTGCGATTACCATTGGAGCAAAAATAAAGAGCATTCCAACCAATATGACACCCGGGGCGTCGTCTAACTCCGCAAAGATAAAGAAGAAGGGCATACCAACCACATATAAGCCACTGATTGTGATTGCACAATGTTTTATATTTTTCAAAGCTTTTACAGATATTTCCGAGAACGCTTTGCTCTTATCAATATAATTTAAAAGTTTAAAAGCCTGATACAATGCAACGAAAAATGGTATCGCCGAAATATACATAATTATTACAATGCCGTATAGTACATAAGCAAACTCAGAATTACTTTCTGCTGCTTCTTTAGCTAGCAGGGGC
This sequence comes from Sporosarcina psychrophila, assembly GCF_001590685.1. Taxonomy (GTDB): domain Bacteria; phylum Bacillota; class Bacilli; order Bacillales_A; family Planococcaceae; genus Sporosarcina; species Sporosarcina psychrophila. Next base: position 4,549,993 of record NZ_CP014616.1, on the reverse strand, counting down.
AACCCAAAAATACATAAAGCAACAATAGGGATTCCAAGAAGAATAACGGCTATTTTTAAAAAGTTTGTTGAACCTCGTTTCAAAAAAAGCACCTCACTTATTTATTAGTAATTTCATTTTAGCACGTTTTTTATCGATTCGCAATAAATGTTTATCGTTTTTAGTTGTACCTTATTTTATAAAAACATCTTTTTAATTTTAGGCAAAGATAAAAAGCATTTCTCATTACAGGGAAATGCTCCATAACTTTAAACTATTCAACTTATAACTTGTGCAACTACTTATTTATCCATGGCTCACTCTACCTGAATTCGCTTCTGATTAGAGTGTCCTTTTAACACCATACATGTGCTTGTCGAATAGGCGACTAGCTCATCCTTTTCATCAAAGATATTACACGTTAATAAACCTATTGAAGAGCCTTTTTTCATTAACTTCCCCTCAGCACGTAATTTACCTCTGAAAACTGGTTTGAGGAAATTCGTTTTTATTTCTACCGTTGAAAACAGTTCGTCTTTCTTGAGTGTGGTCGCAAACGCATAGCCCATCGCGGCATCTGCGATATCACATATTATTCCACCATGAAGTGTTCCCATCGGATTGTGTAGTTTTTCCGTCACGTTGAGTTCAATGATCACCTTTGCATCCTCCGCTTTGGTCACTCTAAATCCAATTAAATCAGCAGCAGGTGATTCAGGCAATTCGCCCTTAGCAACCTTCTGTAATACTTCTAAAAAATTCATCGATTAGCCACCATCCTTATAAAAGTAGAATCCTTTTTGGAACGGTCATTCTAAAAGGTCAGTCTAAGACGCTCAATATTGCATTAATCACATTCTTAAGATTCTGCTTCTCAGCTGTGGTTTTAGCTAAAACTAGCATATCAGTGTTGGAACATTCAGTAAAATAACGAGTGCAATACAATCTATAAATAATTATTACTTCTTAAAAAGTTAAACCATAACCCGCTATTTCTAACTTCGATTCCTAGTATCTGGAGTCACAGAAGGTCCATCTTCAAATTCACTTGGGGAAAGCTTTTTAATCCATGCATAAATAAAAAAAGCTGTTTGCCCCATACTCGGGAACAAACAGCATCTTACAACAGTTCTCTTTCAAACCCATCTCTCTTTCCAGGTTGAAAATGAATGGTTTGCGAATTAATTGGGAACCAAAATACTAGCTATACTTCAGTCAGGCTAATTTTGCTACTTTCATTCATCATTTCTAAGAATTTAAGCGGGATATTGAAGTCATTCTTTTCATTAAAAAGAGGTGTAGTAAACTCTTCATCCATTCGTTTAATTTCATTGACTTCTTTTTGAAGATTCTCCATCTTTTGATCCAATTCGTTGGCAGATTCCGCGGCCTCTTTCAACTCTTTCGTAATTTTTTCAGGGACAGATTTGTTGAATTTATAAAAGATTTTATGTTCCAGACTTGCCCAAAAATCCATAGCAATTGTCCTGATTTGCATTTCCACAAAGACGTGCTCTACCCGATCTGTCATAAACACAGGAATTTTTAATATCAAATGAAGACTCCGATAACCATTGGGTTTGGGATTTTGTATGTAATCTTTGTACTCAATCACTTCAATATCCCTTTGCTTTTGAATCATTTCACTTAGTTTATAAATGTCGGAGTTAAAGGAGCAGTTAATACGAATGCCTGCGATATCCCGCATATTTTCCTTTATGGAAGACAGGGACAGTTCAACATTTTTACGATGTGCCTTTTTAATAATGCTTTCTGGTGTTTTCAAGCGGGTATTAATATGTTCGATGGGGTTGTATTCATGTATTAATTGAAATTCTTCTTCCAAGATATTGATTTTGGTGCTCACTTCGTCTAACGCAAATTTATAGGCCAGCATGAATCTCGTCATTTCTTTTTTTAGATGATTCAATCGGCTATAGTCTAGTTCATTTGTCAGTTTCAAAATAAATTCCTCTTTTCTTTACGCTCACTATGACTAAGATGTTCTATAGTTGGCTTTTACTTTAGCTTCTCTCTTGCAATTGAATGGTGACGTCCGGTAGAAATACCATGCGATGTAATCTTCTTTGCCTTCGCATTTTCATATCCTTTTTCAATAAATAGAATGCATTAACTCTCAAATAAAGCTGTTCACTTACTTTGGGAACGTTCTTGTTTGTGCATCTACTTATCGCCAATTGAATGATAGCACGAATACAAAAAAAACTTTACTTGAGTTCTAGCTATTTTAGCATTTCTACTGGATATTTGCTGTTTCGTTCACTCTTTATTCGAAAAGAGGAAGCGGGTCCCGGGAGATAAATCAGTTCTCCTTCTTTGCCACAATCCTCTGTTATTCAGGAAAGTCTAGGCGATGACCCCATCCAGATTGTTACAATAGTAGCAACGATATGTGTTATTTCAAGAAATACGATAAACTTTATCGTAGAAAATGAAAAGTGATTTTTTAAAACGATTTGAAAAAGACTTCGCCTCGAGGAATCACATCTTGTACTACTTTGTAGGCACCTTTTTGTGGCACCTGCATTGATCCTATTGCTTGCCAGAAAATGGCTACCGGTTTCAGTAGGAGATATGTTTTTGTCGGTCATAAAAATTATTCTCATTCCGATTGTCCTAGGACTCGTTGCGAAAGTGCTGTTCCGTAAGCAAGTAGAACAAAGTGTAAAGGCTATGCCGCTTGTTTCTGTTATCGCGATTGTTTGCCATTGTCGTGGCGGTTGTCAGTGCAAGTCAGCAGAAAATTGCTGAAACAGGATTGCTCATCTTACATGTTGTTATTTTGCATAATTCTCTTGGCTATTTGCTAGGCTATGGGGTTGCTCGCTTAATGAAATTGGATTATGCTGACCGGAAAGCTATTTCCATTGAGGTGGGAATGCAGAAATTTGGGCTCGGTGCCGCATTGGCAGCAGCGCACTTCTCACCACTTGCAGCTGTGCCGAGTGCCATCTTTAGTGTATGGCATAATATTTCCGGCTCACTACTCGCAACATAGTGGAGCAAAAGCTCTGGAAAAGTTAAAGAAACAGATGAGGCAAGTCTGAAACCATTGGAAAATTAAAGTTTTTAACAACTTATTAATTTTTTAGGTACCCACTCATGGAACTATACAGATATGGACAATCTTTTAATTGAATTACTAATCCATGATCAAATGTTTCCCTGCAAAATTTGCAATGCCTGTCGTATTCGGCATTCTATTACTACAAGTCTTAGCATCATTGTTCGGCAAAGTCTTATAAAAATATCAAGTGAATTTTTGTTCATAGTGTGAAGCCATACTGGTATAAAGAAATCCGCAGGCGGGTACAATTGCAGGGAGACGCTTTGGATTTAAATGACTTTATTGTTGTCGATCACATATGTTAGTATTTTACGGAAAAGTGTTCACGTCGTAATTGCTGCAATGATATTCAATTAAAGTACCCATTCATAATAAAAGGTCAACCAGATATTCCTGGTTGACCTTTTTATATATGGTCTGATTATAACGGTAATCGGGTTAGTAAGAGTTATCTATACTCCATCTTTAATTGGTGATTTTCATCATAATGAGAAGTAGGGTGATATGGGATAGATGGAATTTCCTCGAGATTGTGTAAACGCTTTTTATATTCATCTAGGTATTGTTTTCGGTCTTCTTCATCATGTGATGGAGTCCAAGAGATGAATGGTTCGACGGGTTCAAAGCCAGCAAAGTAAAGCATTCCGTGATTAATAGGATAAAGTATCTTCTCATTCATATCACCGTCCATTCCATACGGCGTATACGCACCTTTAGGAGAGCCTGTTGTAGCGGACAACATCGCTTTTCTACCTTTGAGACCGCCAGTATCATATCTATTACCTCTCGAATAAATAAAGCCAGAAGCAAATACTCGATCAAACCACCCTTTTAAAATGGCAGGAACAGAATACCACCATATAGGAAATTGGAAAATGACAAAATCCGCCCAAAGAAGTTTATCTTGTTCTTCTTGAATATCTGGAGAGAAACTACTCGTCTTCGTTGCGTGTTTTTGTTCGACTGCATATTTAAAAAAGTTCTCGTTTTGAAGTAATTGAAAGTCATCACGATCAGCAACAGCTTTGAAATTCATAGCATATAAATCTGACACTTTGACTTGATGACCTAGAGATGTTAATTCTGAAACGGCAAGGTCTTTTAAAGCACTATTGAATGATTTTGGTTCTGGATGTGCGTAAATAATTAATATATTCATGATCTCAGCTCCTATAGTTTAAATACATTATTCACGAAGGTGAAAAATTCCATATTCATTAAAAGTCGATTTCCAGTTGTTTTTTAGATGTAGAGTTTGCTATTAGTACACCAGCTAAAATGAGCATCGCAGCAAAATAGCCTTGTAGCCCCATATTTTCATTTATGAAGATGAATGCAAATATAGCTGAAAAAATGGGTTCAAGCGAAAAGAGAAAACCGGTGCTTTCAGGTGTTGTGTACTTTTGAGCAATTGGCTGCATAACAAAGCCATAAGCAGAGCAGATGAGTGCTAGACCGAGTATAGAAAACCAATGAATCGCACTGGCCGGCAAAACAGGAGTCTCAAATAGAAAGGTTCCAACGGTTGCAAAAAAGGTAGCAAATCCCAGTTGGTAAATACCTAGCTGCAAGGCATCAACCTCGCGCACAAAGCGGTTTGTCACGATAATATGGACTGCATAAAGGAGGGCAGCTACTAAACAATAGTATGCGCCGGATGCAATAGTAAAATCATCTCCAATCAGTAGTAGTGCTAAACCGGTAGAGACAATTAGAACGCCGCATACAATTTTTCTACTGGGGAGTTTACGTGTAATGAATATTTGTAAAACGGGAACGAGGATAACTGTTGTACTCGTCAGAAAACCGGCTGTAGAAGCAGTCGTGTTTTTTACGCCGTACATTAATGCAATGAAAATCCCACATAGCAGAGCGCCTACAATCGCACTATACTTTAACGTTTTAGCGTCTACACGGATTATTTTTTTGAAGAATATCAGTACCATAACGATAAATGCAATGCCGAATCGTAAAGCGACAATCGTTATTGGAGGAATTACATCCACAGTGATTTTCATGAAAATATATGATGCTCCCCAAGCCAATGAAACCGTAGCTAAAATTAAGTTTGCTTGACGCTGTGTCATGCTCGGAATTCATACCCTTTCATCTGTTTATCTATATCGTATCACCGGTACTTGTATTAATATAATGAATATTTATAATGGAACTATTAGATTAGCTAATGTAAGGGAGTGAGAGAAGATGAATCCGTATGATGCTTTTGTCAAAATCATTGAAACCGGCAGTTTTACCAAAGCAGCTGAAGAGCTTCGCTATACACAATCTGCCATTAGCCAAATGGTCCATTCATTAGAGAAGGAGCTTTCGACCACGCTGATTTTACGCTCCCGCAAAGGAATTACGTTGACGCCAGATGGCGAGGAGTTTTTACCTTATATTAAGAATATACGAAATTCACATCAGGAATTAATAGAAAAGCATAACGAGATGCAAGGACTGCATAGTGGACTTATCAGAATTGGAACGTTTTCGAGTGTTTCATGCAATTGGTTGCCAGGATTGATGAAGGATTTCAAGGAACAGTATCCAGCTGTTCATTTTGAATTACATCAAGGCGAATATACGAATATCTCCAATTGGATTAAAGAGGGAAGCGTTGACTTTGGCTTTGTCAATCCAACTGCTGTCACGAATCTGACAACCATTCCGCTGCAAGAAGATGAAATGCTTGCTGTATTGCCAATGGACCATCCTTTAGCTAAGAACCGCAATGTTTCCTTGAAAGAATTAACGAATGAACCCTATATTCTTTTGGATGAGGGAGAACTAAGCGAACCGTTAACCATTTTTAAACAAAATAACTTAGAACCCAATATACAATACCGGGTGCATGATGATTATTCGATTATGGCCATGGTTGAACAAGGGCTTGGGCTTACTATTTTACCTAAGCTTGTCTTAAATAGATGCCCGTATAACATTGTGACGAAAACGATCTCTCCAGCTGTTTTTCGTACAATCAGTTTGGCATACAAGGATAAAAAGGTATTGCCGATAGCAAGTAGATATTTTATTGACTTTATCATAGAGAGAAATAGCAAACTCGTTTGAAGTTTAACACCGGATTGCAAAAGAATTCCCAATAAAACCTCGCAACTTATAACTTTATAAGAATGATAAATTGGAGGAGGCTGCTGTTTTATCGGTTGTGCACATCAGTAGGGTGAAGAGGAAGCCGCTAAATAAAGAATTACAAAGACATTCATCTCGGCTGTCTGTATTTACGTTTGGTACAAATCGAGTCGGGTTTTCTGGATTTTAGTTTGGAATTTGATTGCCAGGCAATTTTCACTGTAACAAAACTTTATACCCTTGTGCTTTGTACTCATAGACGTTTTTTAAGCTTTATTCTAAAATTAACATATGGAAATATTTGAGTATTTGCATTTCGGAAACTAGGATGAATTTGTGCAAAGGGGCCTATTATGACGAATGACTATGAAGGAAAACGAAAACAACTAAAAGTAATTCAATTTGACAAGGCGAAAAATACGCTTATTGAAAAGACAGAGCCGAAGGAGACGTTTGCTGATGTTGGCGGTTTGGAGGATGTTAAAAAGAAAATTCAGATGAACTTCATCCTTCCACTTAAAAATCCAGAGTTTTTTAAAGCATATGGCAAAGAAGCTGGGGGGAGTTTACTGTTATACGGACCACCGGGTTGTGGAAAAACATTTTTGGCAAAAGCGATTGCGGGTGAAATAAATGCCAGTTTTCTACATTTGGAATTACAAGCAATTTTGTCTATGTACGTAGGGGAAAGCGAGCATAATCTCCATGATGTATTTGAAGCAGCGCGAGAAAATAAACCATGCGTCTTATTTATTGATGAGTTGGATGCAATTGGTGGAAATCGGCAAAACATGAGACAACATCATGAGAGGATGCTTGTCAATCAGTTGCTCCTTGAGTTAGATGGTCTAAATTCTCATAATCATGGCATCTATGTTATTGGCGCAACGAATACGCCGTGGTATTTGGATTCTGCATTACGGAGACCTGGTCGTTTCAATCAGTTGCTGTTCATACCCCCGCCAAGTGAAACGGAAAGAGAAGTCATCTTAGAATTAAAACTGAAAGACAAACCTCAGTCTTCGCTAAATCATAAAAAAATTGCTAGTAAAACAGAACATTTCTCTGGGGCTGATCTTGGCCAACTTGTCGGGGATGCAATCGAGTCTGCATTACACCGTTCGTTGGAAACGGGTGAACTACAACCGTTAACGAATGATGATTTAAGTGGAGCATTGAAGCAAAGGAAGCCGACGACTTTAGAGTGGTTTTCCACGGCTAAAAATTACGCCACCTTCAGTGATGTGAATAAGGATTATCAACATGTGCTTGATTATATAAAAGAGAATAGAATTAGATAGGTTGTGGGTTGCGATGGACGAAGAAAAACAATATGCACAGCTTATGCGGATTGAACAATTATGTGAGTGGAGTCGTTTTAAAGATGCCATTAAAGAGACGGAAAACTACATTCAACAATACCCCGAAGATGCGGATGGTTATGCGCTGCTCAGTAAAGTCTATTTAATGTTAGATGACTTTGAGAAATCTTGGCATTGGTCACAAGAAGCATTAAAGAAAGAACCGGAAAATGAGGTCGCGTGGGAGGTTAGGGTATCGACGCTTTACACAGAAGGTAAATATGATGAAGCGATGACCGCGATTAAAGAGGCTTTAACGATTTACCCCGAAGAAGGCCATTATTATTTTTTGAAAGGGAATATTTATAATCAGCGTGGTAATTATAAGAAAGCGAAAGAAAGCTTTCTCGTTGCTTTAAAATTTGAGACTTCTAATGCACTCTATCTTGCAAATTACAGTTATGTTGAAAGTATTTTGGGGAATCAAGATCTTGCTCTTCAGGCGGAAGAACAAGCATTGGAACTAGATCCAGAAAATTCAACTGTCTTTATGTATTTAGCTTGGGCAGCTGATCAAAGGGGAGATCATTTAAAGTCATTGCATTACTTGGAAAATGCAGTCCGACTAAAACCTGATAATCGCCAATTAAGAGAAGAGTACTTGGAAATTTTACAAAAGCAATATAAAGTGTACCGATTATTCTTGGTGCCGTCTAAACTATTAACAAGAGTAAAACCGATATATGCATTCCTACTTTGGATTGTGGCCTGGATTTTATTTAAGCCACTTGTCGTTGTATTTATTATTTTATATGTCCTGGCCCATTGGTCGACGAAAATCATTGTCAATGTAAAGGTGTTTGGTCGGATAATTGTAAAGGCATGAAATCTAGTATTAATGAATAGATATGAAAAAAGGTACCTAGTTCTGAATTTCAGAAACAGGTACTTTTTTAGGGTTTTTATGGGGATTAAACGATGTCGAAGGCGATAATAATAGCCTCCGTTTTTGGATGTCAGTTATAGTAGTGAACGAAAAATTTGAAGAATAAAGTCTATTGATTGAAATCAGCTAAAGAACTTTTTCTGTAGCAAAGGGAAAACAATGCATCGAATAACTGTATAAGGTATCCATAAGCAGTTAGAATGCGAAGAAACTTTATTATCTAAATATATTGACAATTATAAAATGGAAATGGTATCCTAAAGTAGTTAGATTTACAAAAAAAGAGGGAGGCACGGAAAAAATGATTAAACGTGTATATTCTACCTATAACTTTATAGTCATTCCGTGCGTAAACAATCTTTCTTTTAACTAATTAGTATCGGAATGGCATATATTCTGCCGTTCTTTATAATGAGCACACGCTTATTTTAATAGGCGTGTGCCTTTTTGAGTTCAATTTAAATACAAATTGGTGTTTCCACGCATTGCGTGTTGCATAAATAAGTAGAAAAGGAGTGTTGACTATGTTTTACGTAATTCAGCAAAGAAAAGTATTGAGGAAGGAATCTACAGAGAGCGGATAGTGAAAGATTTTAATACTTTAAGAATTAATTAAAAATAAGATTGAGGAGGAGAATAAAAGATGATCAACAAAACTGTAAATAACAGATTGAATAAGCGATTCGGAGAAAATAAATTGGAGTCACCAACAGTATATTTAGGTGGTAAATATATAACAAGAATGGTGTTTGCCATACCTTTACAATAAACTTGGAAGTGCTCCTAAGGGAGTAATAGAATGTTTGAACATGATATAGAATACGTCCGTGAACGGATGCGTGAATTACAAAAAGAAGCAAGAGCTCATGAATTAGCACGTCACTGCATGAGCATGAAAAAGAAAAACAGAAAATCTTTTTGGGTAATTTTAATGAGCTACTTTGAGAGATGAGTAACTAATCGGTTACTTCTGTTATAGGGCACATCATATAAATAGTAAAAAACATCTTTGTCTACAATGAGATCTAGTAGATAAAGATGTTTTTTATACATGGTAACAGTTTTTTGATTAATAGTGCATCAACTTTCAATAGAAGCACTAAAGTCAGAGATCTATATCATTTCTGGCTTTACATTTGCCTACACAAATTTCCGTGTCTAGCGAACAATCGATATTAAGATAGCATAATCTATATAGATATAAGTTCGATTAGCAACGGAGGTAAAGGGATGATAAACTTTAAAGCTTTTAATGGTACGGTAACGACGATTGATGATTTTTCGATAGGGCAAAATAACGAAGCCGGTTGCTATAAATTAATAGCCGTGGAAAATGGGAACGGGACGTTAGTCAATTTCGTAGTGGCACCCACTACTTACTTTGTAGATCATGTAATGGTGGCAGTAGGAGATAAGATAACTGGGTTTTATGATGCGAACGCGCTAGTCCCACTCATATACCCACCACAATTTCGAGCGCTTGTAATTGCCAAAGACACTCCCTATCAAAATGTGAAAGTATCCTTTTTTAACAGCCAATTAGAGAGTAGCGACGGCGCATTAAGATTAAATATATCTTCGCATACTCAAATCTTATTGGAAAACGGGCAAGCCTTTACCGGAAGTATTGCAAATCGAAATCTAATTGTTACCTATGGTGCTACTACTAGAAGTATCCCAGCCCAAACTACACCCAATAAAGTTATTGTTTTATGTTAGTGGTTTGGAGCAAATGATTTCTATCTATGCCAGCAAACTACAATTGCAACAAAAAACTCAGTCATTAACAATTAGACTGAGTTTTTTGTTGTATATGATTTTATTGGTACTAGCGTAGGCTGTATTATGGTATTGTTTACTACCCTCTAGTGGTTTAGTGATTTCTAACTATCAAGCAAACTCACTCAGAACTGCATTAGCACATGTTTTGTTTCACCAAAATTAAACTGAAAAACTTTTCAATGATAGAATTGACTGAATAACTCCTTGAGTTAAATCTGTTTGATTTCATTTGAAATATCGCGAAATTCTACTGATTCTAAGAATCCATTAGACTTCATCTTATCCAAAAACTCAATCAGTTCAATTTTCATTTGATATAATTGCAGATCTTTATATTCACCATCAAATTGCTCGTTTGTCGTTTCCGTAGGCATAATCTCACTCCCTTCGAAAGAATGGTATGAATTTATCCACTAGATTTAACATATTGGAAATTGCTTTAGAATCTCGAACCGATCCATTATTATCTATACATTGACTAGTGCCTTTATCTAATTTAATTATCTTAACGGTTTTATGGGGATAAATGTCTTCAATTCGCATGCGTACTACCCCTTATTTATTGCTAAGTTAAACATACCACCCACAAGACTAAAGTAACATTGAATTAGGTTGGGACATTTTATTTAGAATTACGCATTATTTAAGCCTTTTGGTAATAAATTTCTCACATTTAAATGGTATGATTAATGTTAGGTATGTATTATGCTGTAAAAGAGAGGGATTCACTAATGAAAGTTGGTCATTTAATAAGGGCAGAACGAATTAGACAAGAAATGAAGCAATTAGTATTAGCAAAAGGAATCTGTACGCCATCTTACCTATCTAAAATCGAACGGAATTTAATTTTCCCAAGCGAAGACATAGTCACGTTATTATTTAATCGTTTAGGAATAGATTCTTCGAAGTTACAGAAAAATAATCAGCAAACTGAAATTGATTTTGAAAAGATGCTAGAGGCTACTTACAAGGAAGCAGTTACAAATCGAGATCAAAGTTTTACTAAACAAAAACTAGAGTACTTAGAACAACACAGTCCCTTATTCGAAAATCGAACGCTCCACTATACTTATCTTCTGATTGTACTAAGGTTCCGCATTATTTCAGGCGGGAATTTGAATGAAATAAAAAAGGGAATTAAAGATCTTGAAGAATTAAGCAAAGAGTTTAACCTACGGCAAACCTATTTATATAAAGTGAATAAGGCAATTTACAATTATTCAACAGAAAATCGCAATAAATCGATTGAATATTTCGAAGATGTGTTATTATTAGTCGATGAGATTTTATTAGAAGCTTGGGAAAAAGCGGAATTGAATTATATGATAGGGCTAGTTTACACAGCAGATAGTCGTATCTTTGCCTCAATTGAATATACAAGAAGAGCTCTTGAATATTTCAGGGAAAACTTTTTAATGAAGAGAGTATTAGAGTGTTACATACTTATTGGAATCACACACAAGAAAAGTGAGCAATTTCAAGATGCGTATGATTCTTATTTAAAAGCAATGCAAATATGTGATGAATTCAATTTACTTCAAGAAAAAGGAATTGTGTACCATAACTTAGGATCATTATCTAGTATAATGGGCAATAACGAGGAAGCAATTTCTTACTATAAACAAAGCATGGAATATAAAACTTATGAAAAGAATCCAATTATTTCAATACTTTGTTTAGTGATTGAATACTCAAAGATGAACAATAAAGCGTTAGTTAAAGTGTGGTGTGACGAAGGAATTTCATTGTTTTTAAAATTAAAAGATAAAAGTTTAACATCGTATTATCATCATTTTAATATTTTCGAATCCCTCCATAGTGAACGAGGTTTATCCGAAAGTATTACTGAAGAAGCAATTGAATACTTTAAAGAAGTACAAGATTACCGATATGTTCACAAATACTATTTAGCACTTGCCGAATGGTATTTTAGTAATCGGAAATACAAGCTATCATCTATTTGTTATCAAGAGGCAAATAAGTATGAAAACATTTTTAGAAAAATAAAAAAATGGGAGGATTTATAATGAAGAAAATTTTATCTATTCTTTTACTTGTAGTGATTTTAAGTGGGGTTGCAGGTAATCAGGCCTCCGCATCTGAAGATCAGGTACCTAAGATGTTTAAAACATCTAGTTTTACTATTGAACTCCTAAAATAAGCACAACAAAGGGAACGACTCTTAATGGGGTTGTTCCCTTTGTCATTTTACCCGGTACTTAAGCGATTCGTATAACGTCCGTATTTATTAATAGTGGAATAAGTAAAAATGAACAAACTACTATATACTCGGCACTACTTATTTAGAGTTAACTAGGTGGTATAGCTAACCAGTATTACGAACAAAACTAGCGAATGAGCGACAAGTGTGAGCCGGAGCAATAAGACCAAGGAGGGATGCAGTTCAATCCCTCCCAAGTGATCTTCTGGCGGGCTTACTGCGTGAGGCCATCACCAAGCGACAAAGCGGTGTTAGGGGAACATTCCATTCGTTAAGTGCGGACTATATAGTAATAATCAATGTGCGAGGTAGGAAGTTTTTATTCTGGTTACCAGTTGCTTATTAGAAAGTAAAAGTTTAAATATTAAATCTCGAATTCAAGGTTTATAACTTGATTCTCCATCACTTGCGTGGTAAAGTGATATTAAGGTTAGTGATGAGGAGGCGAAACAAGATGCGGAATAATACGATTGGCTCGTTGATTTGGTTACGTTTAATGCGTTTTACAAACCAAAGTAACCAACTGTCGAATGAGTTTTTAAAGCGTTTTGATTTAACAACTGCCCAATTTGATGTACTTGTTCAAATTCAGATATACCAGCCACTTACACAAAGTGAATTAGCTGAAAAAGTGACCGTTACGCAAGGCGGTATTTCCCGCATGCTCGCACGACTTGAAAAAGAAGACTATATTGTACGTAAGCAAGACTGGAAAACGAAAATGATTAGCTTAACTGACAAGGCTGAAGCGATTTTAGAAGAGGCGATGCCAGCTCAACTGGCGTTTCAAACGTCATTTTTTGCTGATGTATTAAACGAGGAAGAAGAGAAAACACTTTACAAATTAATGACACGCATCCATAAACATAGTCAAAAAAAAGAATTGCCGCTGGAGTGATTTTTTTTGCACTATCACTTGACTAATCAATTTAAAAACCAAGGAGGAACTAGCATGTATAAGATACCAGGACATCACCACATTTCAATGATTACAAAAAGCGCTCAAGCGACTAATCACTTTTACCGAGATGTATTAGGCTTGAGCCGTGTGAAAAAGACGGTTAACCAAGATAGCCCATCCATGTATCACTTGTTTTATGGGGATTTAACGGGAAGTGCAGGAACGGAGTTATCATTTTTTGAAATGACGAACGCTGGAAAAACCGTCCGTGGAACAAATGCCATAACACAAATCGGCTTACTCGTGCCATCACTTGAAAGTTTAACGTATTGGAAAAAGCGCTTTGAGCAATTGGATGTAGAGCACGGAGACATTACAACGTATGCAGGTCGAGCAGCGCTGCCATTTGAGGATACAGAGGGGTTACGAATGATCTTGCTAAATAATAATGGCGAAGCGATACCTGAATTTTGGTCGCCTTGGGAAGATTCAGTTGTGGAGCAAGAGCATCGTATTTTAGGAATGGGAACTACGGAAATAACAGTACGTTATTTGAAACGGACGGCTAAAATGTTGCAAGAGATGTTTGGCTATGTGGAAGTAGCTCATTCTGAGAAAGAAGCTATTTATCAGTCGGTTGCTGGGCAAGCATTTGGTGAAATTGTTTTGAAGCAGTTGGAGGGGCCGAGTGAAAAACCGGGACGAGGCAGTATTCATCATTTAGCGATTCGTGTGAAGAACGAGGAAGAGCTGCGCTATTGGGACGGAGTCGTGAAAGAACGTGGCTTCGATTCATCTGGTGTTATCGATCGTTTTTATTTCCAAAGCTTATACTTCCGTGATTCAAATGGCATTCTATTCGAAATTGCCACAGATGGACCTGGATTTACAGTTGATTCAGCGGTTAAAGATTTAGGAAAAGAATTAGATTTACCACCATTTTTAGAATCAAAACGTGCAGAAATTGAAGCGAAACTACAACCGATTGATTAATAGAAACGATACAAAGTATGGGCATAGAAAAAGGAGTCGATGAAAATGGAGAAATACCGTATTGACACAACTAAAGGACTTGAATTTGGTTTATATTCGATTGGGGATCATTTACTAAATCCGTTAACAGGAAGTCGTATTAGCGCAGAGCAGCGTATTCACGAATTGATTGAAGCAAGTAAGTTGGCTGATGAGGCGGGACTAGATGTTTTTGCAGTAGGGGAGAGTCATCAAACGCATTTTACAACACAAGCGCATACGGTCATTTTAGGCGCTATCGCACAGGCAACAAAAAATATTAAAATTGCAAGTTCTGCAACGGTGTTAAGTATATCTGATCCTGTGCGTATCTATGAGGATTTTGCCACGATTGATTTAATTTCAAAAGGTCGAGCTGAAATTGTTGCAGGGCGTGGTTCACGGATTGGGGCCTATAGTTTACTTGGGTTTGACGTACATGATTACGAAGAGTTATTTGAAGAAAAGTTAGAACTTCTGTTGAAGATAAATAATGAAGAAACGGTGACATGGCAGGGGCAATTTCGGGCACCATTGGAAAATGCAACGATTTTACCACAACCGCAGAATGGTCATCTGCCAATATGGCGTGCAGTAGGAGGACCACCCGCGAGTGCGATTAAGGCGGGGTATGCAGGAGTCCCGATGATGCTGACAACTCTTGGTGGACCAGCGATTAACTTTAAGGCGTCGGTGGATGCCTATCGTGAGGCGGCGCAGCGTAGTGGTTTTGATCCAGCGGCGTTGCCAATTGCAACAACGAGCCTATTCTATACAGCAGAAACTTCACAGGATGCGCTTCGTGAATATTATCCACATGCCAATGCAGGTATGCAGGCGTTAAGAGGCGGCGGCTATCCGAAACAACAATTTGCACAATCAACGGATACGCGCGATGCATTAATGATTGGTAGTCCACAGCAAATTATTGAAAAAATGCTCTACCAATATGAGCTATTTGGTCAACAGCGATTCATGGCACAAATTGACTTTGGTGGTGTACCGTTTGATAAAGTTATGAAAAATATCGAATTAATTGCGACAGAAATACTACCAGCAGTTAAGAAATATACTGCTGGAAAATAAGGAGATGCTAGCATGAAAATCGTCTTACTATCGGGCTCCAATGTAGGGTCTAAAACAAGAACAGCGATGGATTATACGGTCAAAATAGCGCATGAAAAATACCCGGATGCAGAGATTACATTACTGGATCTGGCTGAATTTGAAATGGTTTTTAGTGACGGGCGTAATTATTGGGACTACGAGGGTGACACCAAGTATGTTACAGAAACGCTTATGGCCGCAGATGCAATCATTATTGGATCGCCAACGTTCCAAGCTTCTATTCCGGCTACGCTCAAAAATATATTTGATTTATTACCAGTCAATGCGTTCCGGGATAAAGTAGTGAGTATGCTCGTAACAGCAGGTACATCCAAGCATTATTTGATGGCGGAACAACAGTTAAAGCCAATTTTAGCGTATATGAAGGCACATATTGTACCTACTTATGTGTTTATAGAAGAAAAGGATTTCCATCGCAAAGAAATCGTTAATGATGATGTTCTCTTCCGTCTGGAGCGCTTAGTGGAAGATACCGTTCTTCTTGTCAATGCTTATGTAGGGATTCGAAAAGCGAAAGATGAGGAATATGGTTTTTAACTAGTTCATAGCAGTAGTCCACATTGTGAGCAGGAAACTTAGAAAGAAAAAAGGTAGTACTGCTTAAAGTGAAAATCTAGGGCGTTACAAAAATCCCCACAATCTCGTAGAAGTTTACGACGGGATTGTGGGGATTTTAGCTAGTAGTGACTGTCACTTATTAAGAATGAAGCTTTATCTTTTTTTCGTTTTTAAATAATAGATAATGGGCTTTTCTTAATTTTTCTTCTATATAGTCGAGTGAATAGTTACCGGATGGATCTGCTAAGTCTCCAAGTGCCCGAGATAGATTATCAACCGCGAGATTTAGCGTCTCAAACTGTCTTTGCTCATTCCCTCTATTCATTTCATGCATGATTTCATGAGCTAGTTGCTGGATTCGACGTAAGCGTACTTCTTTCGTCTGCATGATATCCTCCTCCATCTATCAACTTATATAGCCTAACTATATGGCTAATGATAGGAGTTCATGAGTAGATGAATAAATTAATTCGGATAACCGCTTATAAGCACTACTTATATATGTTGAACAAATGAATATGGCGTATGCGCTTTACAAGGGCTTTTGGGAGGCCGCTGAAAAGGATGAAATAGAACTCCTACCAATACCGCTTTGGCGCTTTGTGGATGCCTCCCGCGATAAGCCAGAAAGAAGACCGCTTTCAGTCTTATCGCTCCGGCTACCACGAAGTTGCGCCTTCGCTGGATGGTCTATGTGAGAAAGCGCATTTCTTGAATATAATTATATATATTGAATCCGGTATATATACTGAGCGAAGGCGCCTTAGCAGGGGTAGCCGAAGCCATAAGACTGGCGGCGAAGCTGCTTGGCTTATGGCGGGAGGCATCCCCTAGCGCCGTAGCGATTCAATGGAATTCTTTAATTCAACATATATAGTCTCTAATTCGAAAAACTACTTATTAATGATCGTAACAAGTTCGCGTATATCCGTGCGTGGTTGAGCCTCTGGTATATGTTTAGGATAGCCGATCATCAACGTCGCCACGACTTTTTCGCCAGGTAGGACATCGATGGCCTCCCTGAATGCCGGGTCGTATACCCAATCGTTAGTACGCCAAATCATTCCAATTTCCCTTTCCCATGCCGCAAGTTGGAAGTTTTGAATTAGAGAGGAAATTGCCCCGTAATCCTCATCCCATCTTCTTTGACGGGGATCTTCAGGCATAATGACTACAAGATGAACGGGTATATCTCGGAAGTATTGTGCTTTTCTATTCACTTTTTCTGGAACTTCGCCATCTACTTTCGGCTGCGAATCAATGTAGGCCTGAACAAATTGTTCTTTTCCTTCATCCACGTACAATTGAAAGCGCCACGGTTCCGTCAACTTGTGGTTCGGTGCCCATTTCGCGACATTTAGCAGCTCGATGATTACTTCAGCACTAATCGGATCTTTTTTAAAAGATTTGATTGTTCTTCGGTCTATAATGTTTTGTTCAACCACATTTTTCCCTTCTTGCTGACTCATCTGATAATCCCCTTTATGTTTAGATAGTATATGAAGTTTTCGGACTTCAAATGAAAATCATTCTCAATTAAATACCCATTTAGTATAGCATGACAAGTAATAATAGCTCAATAAATCTAATTTTAAATCAGAACAGACTTCATCTACATTGTGAGAGGCAACTTCGATGGGTATCATATGCAAAATTTACGACCGAATTTGCCCAAATAATTTTCCAGTGCCTGTCGACATTCATTGAAGTTGTATGAACCGCGAGTATTTGATATATTAAAAGTAATATGAAATCTTTGATGTGACCAAGTAGACAAGAATTGTGAAACAGAAAGTATAGCGACTTACTGAGAGCTATATCACCGCTTCTTGTCGAAACCTACCACTGAGATGTTATGACAACATAACCGAGTCGTTTTCGTTACCAAACGTTTTAGAGGGCTTGAATTTAACTTAATTCAGTTGAATTAAGTTAAAGCCCCCGGCGAATGTTACAGATTTTGAATTGCGCACATGCAATTCAAAATCTGGACGCAATTACACCGGGGCGCAATTGATTTAGGCTAAACTAAGGTGGTACCACGTCCATTCAGCACAAAGACGTCCTTATTATAAGGGCAACTTTGTGCTTTTTTGATGTCTAGATTTCAGGCAACCGAAGGATTTCTTTATTATTTTAGGAGGGGAAATTAATGACCAATCAACAGAAAAATGATTTTACAAGCTGGTATATCGACACGATTCAAAAGGCGGATTTAATGGATTACACGCCAGTTCGCGGGTGCATTGCATTCAAACCGGATGGCTATGAAATTTGGGAGCATATCCAAGCCGAGATGGATAGACGTTTTAAAGAAACGGGGCATCGAAATGCCTATTTTCCAATGCTTATTCCAGAGTCGTTTTTTGAAAAAGAGAAGGATCATATCGAAGGGTTCTCACCAGAACTCCCTTGGGTTACCGAAGCTGCAGGTGAAAAGCTAGAAGAGCGTTTAGCGCTTCGACCAACGTCTGAAACGATGGTTGGGCATCTTTATTCGGATTGGATTAAAAGCTATCGAGATCTTCCTGTGTTAATTAACCAATGGGCGAACGTCTTCCGTTGGGAAAAGAAAACATTGCCGTTCATTCGGACGTCTGAGTTTTTATGGCAAGAAGGGCATACAGCTCACGTGGATGAAGAAGAAGCACGTGCTGAAACGATGCAAATGCTCAACATTTATAAAGAAGTTGTCGAAGAGTTGCTGGCGATTCCAGTATATGATGGTCAAAAGACACCTTCCGAGCGTTTTGCAGGAGCCGTGGATACGTACTCCATTGAAGCAATGATGAAGGATGGAAAAGCAGTTCAAGCAGGAACTTCACATTATTTAGGAACAAAATTCGCGCAAGCATTTGATATTAAGTATTTAAATAAAGAAAATAAGCATGAATTTGTCCATACGACATCTTGGGGGACTTCTACCCGATTGATAGGTTCTGTTATTATGGTGCATGGCGATGAACAAGGGCTTGTATTGCCGCCACGTGTCGCACCGACGCAGGTTGTATTAATTCCAGTAGGACCTTGGAAGAAGAATCCTGAAATTATGGAAAGACTTGATAAGATTTATGCGGAATTAAAGGCAAAAGGAATTCGCGTGCGCTTGGATGATTCTGATCAATCACCGGGTTATAAATTCAATGAATGGGAACTGAAAGGTGTGCCGGTTCGAGTTGAATTAGGGCCACGTGACTTGGAGAATAACCAAGCAATAATAAAAGCTCGCGATGAAGAAGAAAAAATTTCTGTTGATCTTCCAACTATAGCTGACTGCATCGAAGGCGCGCTTAACACGATGCAAACTCGCTTATTGGACAAAGCACGTGCATTCCGTGAAAAGCATTCCCATACGCATGTCGATTCACTCGAGCAATTAACGCAACATATTACGGATTCAACAGAAAATGGAGAAATCCCAGGTTGGATCCTTGCGGGTTGGTGTGGAGATGACGCCTGTGAAAAACAAGTGAAAGAAAAAACAAAATTCACGACGCGTAATATCCCATTCAATCCACCCGCTACGAAGTCAACATGCATCAATTGTGGAACAGAAGCAAAATATACTGTGTGGTTCAGTCGAGCTTATTGATTAACTAACTAGAATGAAAAATGCTCCCCCGAATAAATCGGAAGGAGCATTTTTTATTCCATGTACATTCATTGTTATTATGGAGCAACAGCCCCAGCGCGCATTTTGAGTACTTTATATGGATTGGCTCATTCATTTTTCGAATGTACTTTCATTCGTACAATTGAATTTACTTATGGACCAAGGTTGAATATGCTAGTCATATAGAGGTTTTCACTGAAAGAAGGATGCTATATGGAATACATCTTGCTTTATTTCATCGGATTTGCTGCAACAACACTTGGTACATTAGCAGGAGGTGGAGGACTTATCAGTTTGCCGGCCATGCTGCTGATGGGATTGCCAGTTCACTCAGCAATTGGGGCCAATAAAGTATCAAACACAGTGAGCTCATTTTCAAGTTTTCTTGTGATTTATAAAAATAAAGAAGTAACGGTCAAAGAAGCATTTACGGTTGTTCCAATCAGTCTTGCTGGAGGAATTACAGGCGGAGTTATCGCTTCCTTTTTGAAAGAAGAATGGATGATTGTTATCGCGATTATACTATTAACGTTCGCATTCATCTCATCATTTCTTGGAAAAGCGGATTTTGACGGTAATGAATCCTTTCGTGCAACTAAAAAAAGTGCCACTTCATTGTATGGAATTGGTATTTACGACGGCGTTTTTGGACCGGGTAGCGGAACGTTAGCGTTATATTTATTTGCTCGATTGAAAGTTTCTTACTTGAGGGCAGTCGGCTTGTCTCGTATCATGATTTTTTCAAGCTGTTTCGGCGCCTCAATCAGTTATATTTCGACGGGGAAAATAATATGGCCACTCACAATTGCATTAATGCTTGGTTCGATAAGTGGTGCACAACTTGGTGTTCGTCTCGCACGTAAATTGAAAACAGAGCATGTTAAACCACTACTACGTATCGTAACCGTGCTCCTGATTATACAGATTGGTGTGAAGTATTTTGGGTGAGGCACTTTTAAGAACAAAGAAAATTCATTTGGGGTATTTTTCATAAGTAGTGCATTTGATAAGTATGATGGAACAATAACTAATTGAAGCTAGATACTTTAAAAAGGGGGGCTACATATTAAAATACTTGTCGTAGGTGCAAGTGGAACGATTGGTAATGCGGTTACTAAAGAACTGGAGAAAAATCACGAGGTAATTCGTGCGGGACGAAATGGTGCCGATGTATCTGTTGATATTACGTCAGTAGAGAGCATTAAAAAGATGTATGAACAGGTTGGCAAAGTTGACGCGGTGATTAATGCAGCAGGTCGTGCTCATTTCGACGCAGTTACGGATATGACACCCGAGTTGAATGACGTCGGGATTGATAGCAAACTGAAAGGGCAAGTCAATCTAGTGCTTTTAGGTTTTGATAATATGAACGATGGTGGGAGTTTCACCTTAACGACGGGGGTTATGATGGATGACCCAATCGCGAAAGGAGCATCAGCGGCTCTGGCAAACGGCGGCGTCAGGGCATTCGTTAAAGCTGCGGCTATTGAAATGCCAAGAGGAATTCGCATTAATAGCGTAAGTCCAAATGTGTTACAAGAGTCGATACACAAATTCGGCACCCTTTTCCAAGGGTTTGATGCAGTACCTGTAAGGCGTGTAGTTCTTGCTTTTGAAAAAAGTGTCTTTGGCCTACAAACTGGTCAGAACTTTGAAGTCTATTAATAAGCATGTGAAAAGCCCTCTGGGAGTGTTTCTCAGAAGGCTTTTCGTATTTATTAATTTCTTTAAATCTCTTGCAAGACGTTTTTAATTAAATGTACAAATGCACTTCGAGATTGAGCAGCAACTTTTATGACATCCTCATGACTTAATGGTTCATCTAGAATCCCACACGCCATATTCGTTAAGCAAGATATTCCTAATACCTTCAGCCCTGAATGAATCGCAACAACTGCTTCAGGCACTGTTGACATGCCAATTGCATCTCCACCTAAAATGCGAATCATACGGATTTCAGCAGGTGTTTCGTAAATAGGGCCACTCCACCAACCATAGACGCCTTCTCTTAATGTAATGTCATTCTCACGCGCTACTTTTAACGCTATTTCTCTCATTTCGCGATTATAAACCTCAGAAACGTCTGGGAAGCGCGTTCCTAAATCATCGTTGTTTTTACCAATCAATGGATTAATGCCAACTAAATTAAGATGATCTGTAATTAGCATTAACTCGCCCGGATTAAAGTCAGTATTTACCGCTCCACACGCATTCGTGATAATTAGTTTTTCTATACCTAATGCTTTCATCACTCTGACAGGGAAGGTAACTTCGTCTAAAGAATACCCTTCGTAGAAGTGATAACGTCCTTTCATAGCCACGACTGTTTTACCTTCTAAACGCCCGATAACTAATTCATTTGCGTGACCAACTGCAGCTGATTTCGAGAAAAAAGGAATATCCTCGTATGGAATGACAACTCCGTTTTCTATCTCATCGGCAAGGCCGCCCAATCCAGAACCTAGGATAATTCCGATTTCGGGAACTTCTTTTGTTTTACTAAGAATGTAATTTTTAGCTTCTAAAATTTCTTCTGTTTTATGCATTAATAGTACCTCCTGTTATTTCTATGGAATTGTTTATTAATAGCGATGCTTTCATAGTTTAGTGCTTGTACTAAAAAGAATCAAGAATGGTTCATTGTAGGTTGGTACCAACTCAAGGATTCGCAAGTTCATCAGATGCTTTTGAAGTTCTACCTAGTTTCTGCGAAAGGAAGTAGGCAATTGTTGATGATAGGAGGATGAATAATAAGGGAATAGTAGAACTCCCTCCATATATGGCTTCTTGATTCGATGTAGATTGCATTAAAGATATATCAGGCTTATAGAGAGCGGTAAGAATTGCTCCTGATGAAAGTTGGAATAGCGTATACAACGCTGCAAAACTAATGATAAAGATCAGATACTTTTTCAAAATAATCACCCCTTTCTCTATTTACGTTTCAATTTAACCAAAGTTTCATATACCTTAGTTTTCGTCACATGAGTCTTCCATCACAGTCAGTAACTCCTTTGCGGATACCAATCGTTCACCGCCACCTTGGACAAACGCATCATTCCCGCCGCCTTTTCCGTTAATCAGGGGAAGTGTAGCAGATGCGATTAGTTTCATGCTTGTTTCTACAGAAGCTCCTCGAGCCGCGACAAACTGTAATCGATTATCACTTTCAGCAACGAGAAGTACAATTACTTCATCTGATTCAGTCACAAGAAGCCGGGCAAGTTTCTGTAGTTGCTGGACAGTTCTATCTGTAAAGAGTGCTTTCACAACTCCATTTTCCTGTTGTTTCAATAATGCTTGCGCTTCAAATGCTAACAGTGCTTCTTGCGTATCCGATAACGATTTCTCAAGTGAATGATTCGTTTCTAATAACTTTTGTACTGCAACCGCAACACCATCGTCCGGGGCACTTAATAATCTGGACGTTTCCGCTAATACCTGATTTTTTCGTTGCAATTGTTGTAACACACGTCCACCGCATACGAAATGTACGCGCACTTTGCCTCGATGCTTCTCAGTCGATAAAATCTTCAGTGCACTTACTTGTCCAGTGGTACTTGGATGTGTACCACCACAACCGTTATAGTCAAAATCAGGGATTATGACAAGTCGAATTTCGTCTGTCACTGCTAGTTGCTTACGAAGGGGAGAGTGATGAAGCTCATCTTCAGTTATCCATTCTATTTCAATCAGTCTATTTTCTGAAATAATGTCATTCGCTAATTTTTCCACCTCGTCCAATTGCTCTGGAGATACATCCTCCATATTCAAATCAATCGACACAATTTCTTTACCTAAATGGAAACTTACCGTCGGATAACCGAACAATTCAACAAACGCTGCTGATAAAATATGCTGTCCTGCATGTTGTTGCATATGATCAAAGCGTCGCTTCCAGTCGATAGCGCCCTCTACTTCTGTTGCAGAACCAAGACTTTCAGCCAATGTATGGCGAATTTCATCTTCTACTTCTTCTACATTGAGTACTTGAATCCCATTCAATGTCCCCATGTCATGCGGTTGGCCGCCGCCTGTCGGATAAAACGCTGTATTGTCTAACACGACATAGTGATTTCCTTCTGCATCTTGTGCCGCTTTAATAATCTGAGCCGTAAACAATTTGCAATATGGATCTGCATAATACACACGTTCTTTTAACATAGACAATCGACTCCCACTCTTTGTTTTGTATATATTAACATTATACAGAAAAGAAGGGGGTTTCTCGTTGGTCGAAAACTCGACTTTTGAGAAACCCCCTATTCTTGCGGTGTTTTTTAACCATGGCGGTGATAACCCCGTTCGTAGCGGTGATAAACTGCTCCAAGGCGGTGATAACTTATCCTATAGCGGTGATAACAACCATGGAGACGGTGATAACAAATTTATAATAAAGATACTAAGTCAAAACAAGTCCTATGTTCATTCTTACAATTTCTCAGAAGGAGTTAAAACCGTAACTTCCGGTGCATCATCGGGTTCATCTTTCTCTTCAACAATCGGTTTCTTTGACCAGATCGTGGCGAGGATTGGACCTGAAATGTTATGCCAGATCGCGCCCCAAACGCTCGGCAGTGCTGCAAGCGGGCTAAAGTGAGCAGTCGCCAAAGCCACGCCTAATCCAGAGTTTTGCATGCCAACTTCAATTGAAATGGCTCGTCGATCATTTTCGTTCAGGCCGAGCATTACCGCTGTCAAATAGCCAAGTAGTAGACCGAATCCGTTATGAAGGAAAACGGCGATGAAAACAACGAGTCCTGAACTTGCAACATTATCCGCATTGGCGGCAGTGACGGCTGATACGATGATTAAAATCGCCGTTACTGAAATGAGTGGTACAATCGAAATGCTTTTTTCGACAGCTTTCGGGAAAAGCTTTTGGACGGCAAACCCTAATATAATTGGGATGATAATCACTTGGACGATTGACTTGAACATCGAAACTGGATCAACGGGTAGCCATTGTCCCGCAAGTAAAAGCAACAAAAGTGGTGTGACGACTGGAGCCAATAAAGTGGAAAGGGAAGTCATTGCAACTGACAACGCAAGATTTCCTTTCGCAAGATAGACCATAACATTGGAAGCCGTACCGCCTGGAACACACCCGAGAAGCACTAAGCCCGCCGCCAATTCAGGGGGCAACTTGAGCAAGTGAGCTAATGCGAATGCAACTAGGGGCATGATGATGAACTGGGCACCGACACCGACAATTACAGGTAGCGGTTTTGTTAGGACGATTTTGAAATCAACGGGCTTTAACGTCAGTCCCATTCCGAACATGACAACACCTAGTAAAATCGTAATATAGCCGCCCAACCCTAAAAAGGGCGTTGGGATCATAAATGCAATTACGGCAATTGCGATAACCCAAAAGGCAAAATATTTCCCTGCAATTGTGCTAAGCGTTTCAAGTATTTTCATAGTAGATATCCTCCCTAGTCCATCTTCACGTTTTTATTTGGATTCAATAAATTGTCTGGATCAAGTGCTTTTTTTATTTTTTCCATAACGAGGAGTGCAGCACCGTGCTCCCGTTCCTGATATTTCTGTTTACCAATCCCAACCCCGTGTTCTCCAGTACATGTGCCACCACGCTCAAGCGCATACATGACGATTCGTTCATTCAACTCATCGGCTTTCGCAAGTTCTTCGGCATTGTTCATGTCCATCATTAGTAGTACATGGAAATTACCATCGCCTACGTGGCCGACAATTCCGCCAGTCAAATCAAGTGACTCGACCGTTTCACGTGCATGTTCAACGGCACCTGCTAACTCTGAAATCGGGAGACAAACATCCGTTACCATCATCTTTTTCCCCGGATAGCCGTGGATGAAGGCATAGGCTAAATTATGCCGCGCCTCCCATAGTCTGTTGCGTCCCGCGTTGTCCGTTTCAAATTCGATGTCTTCACAATGATGGTCTTTAACAATTTCTTTTGTGAAGTCAACGTCTTGTTTTAATCCTGCTTCATTCCCATGAAATTCTAAGAATAGTGTTGGTTTTTCTTTGTAGTTGGTTTCACTGTAAAGATTCGCCTGTTTTATAGATGGTTCATCGACTAACTCAACCCGTGCGATCGGAATACCAGCCTGTAGAATGGACACAACAGCTTCGACCGCGTCATTGACAGTAGCAAAGGAAGCTCGGGCCGCCGTGACGTGTTCTGGAATTCCGTATACGCGTAGTGTTAATTCCGTAAAGCAACCAAGCGTGCCCTCAGATCCTACGAACAGACCGTTCAGATGAAGGCCAGATGCAGACTTCGCGGCCATATTCCCAGTATGAATGATTGTTCCATCGGCCATCACAACTTCCAAATCACGGACTTGATCACGCATGACGCCGTATTTGACGGTCGTTGTTCCACTTGCATTTGTTGCCGCCATTCCACCAAGTGTTGCATCCGCTCCCGGATCGACAGTGAAAAACAGCCCGTGCTTTTTCAGTTCTTTATTTAACTGTGTACGGGTTACACCAGGCTGTACTTTAACGAGAAAGTCATTCTCTCGAACTTCAATAATCTTGTTCATCAGCGAGAAGTCAATCGTGATTCCTCCTTTTGAAGGGATTACATGTCCTTCCAGGCTTGAACCGAGACCGAATGGAATGACCGGAACTTGGTATTCTTTTGATACTATCATTACTTTACTTACGTCTTCAGTTGATTCTGGAAAAACAACAATGTCCGGAAGTCTTGCCGCGTGATACGATTCATCCCTGCCATGAAGCTCTCTTACGGTTTCATTGATGGTTACCTGCTCGTTCTTAAGTATTTTTGTTAACGCTTCAACTATATTTACTGTAGAAATTTTCATTATATTTTCTCTCCTTAATCAACTAATTTGTCATACCAATATTTTATGTAATTCGAAATTTTAAATTTTGGTCCAACCACTTTTCATTATACCTAATAATCTGAACAGTGCAACGATTATTTCGGGATATTGTTTATTCCAAATTTAATTGATATCGTTAAAGTCACGAAAGAGGTTCGATGTAAGGGGGGAAATCGTTGAATCTGCAGAAGAAAAAGACCTACGAAGTTATTGTTGAAAAGATAGAAAAGTTCTTTTTAAATGGAAAACTAAAATCGGGTGATAAATTGCCGCCCGAAAGAGAATTGGCAAGTCGGTTTGGTGTGAGTAGGACGTCTGTGAGAGAGGCACTTCAGGCATTAGAGATTAGCGGTGCTATTGAAATCAGACAAGGCGGGGGGAGTTTCATCAAAACGTCTGAAGTTCAGTTAGTAAGTGATGCACTTTCAACTACAATTATTCAAGCCGAAAACAATTTGGTCTATGAAATGTTGGAGCTGCGCCGTGCGTTGGAAGTTGAATCGGTATCTCTTGCCGCACAACGAGCAACTTCAGCAGACTTGGAAAAGATTCGTCAGTCACTAGAACAAATGGCTGTATCGGGGCAAGATGCAGAAGCGGGGGTACAGGATGATCTGCATTTTCATTTGCAAATTGTCTATGCTACTCATAATAAATTACTTATTAATTTGGTCCAAACGCTGACTGAACGAATGGAGGATACAATTCGTGCGACACGGAAACACCGGTTTTTAGATGATGATCGCTATGAGGATACATTCGAGGAACATAAGGAGATTTATATAGCAATCGCATCGGGCAATGCTCAGGAAGCGAAGAAACTAATGGAAGAGCATATTACGCGTGTTCGGAGAGAATTAAGCGAAACATTTTTGCCGACTTTTGAATGAAAAAGTACTTATTATTATCGAAGGAGGCGACGCAGTTGAAAAGTAAATTATTACTTATGATGCTGGTGTTTACAGGGCTCTTCCTAATCCTAAATTCGCAACATAAAGCTATTGCAAGTTCTCAAATCATCAGAGAGGATGAGGCGGGTAGCTATCAATATACGGTAATAATGGAACACGAAACATTCACGTGGGAGATTGGTTACAAAGGCAATGTATCTGTGATTAAAGAAAGTGAACAAAATCAGGCGGACTTACATAGGTTCATGAATGTAGTTGGAGACATCAGTGCGCAAAAGTTAAGGCTGATACTCTCCGTGTGTTACTTGCTACTTATAGTAATAACAGTAGTCATTGCACAGAAAAAGAAAAAAGAAATGCTTAAGGAAGCTCTACTCCTACTGATTATTGGTGCTCTTGGGGGAATTGCATTCTACGTCGCTTTTCAAACAACTCTCGAATTGAATCATTCATTAAATGATGCAAAATACTATTATTTGGTGTTAATTCAAAAATGATAGGATACTAACTCTATCTTAAGAAGATAAGTCGATACCATTATATAGTTTACTTTCTAATAGTTAGTAGGGTGGGAATCGGGGGAGGATATTCCAGTGGAAAAGATAAAAATTAAACACTTTAAATACAATATATTTGAACCAATTGCCATTAATAAAAGTGCATTAACGGTAATCTTTTACCATGGCTGGGGGACTGATGTTGACAGTTTTCAAAGTCTTGCTGAAGAGATTACCAAAGAAGGACATACCGTAATAATGCCAGAAATCCTTTACCATGATACTAGAAATCCATTGAAAAAACATTTTGAGAAAGATACTCTTCAAAACTATTTTTGGAAAACAATTATCGAAAGTATTGCTGAGTTTAATGACTTTTTTAATGAATTAAAAATTTCTAAGCAAAAGACAGTACTTGCGGGCAGTTCTATGGGTGGTTTTATAGCTAATGGTATTTTTGCCTCACAAGAAAACGTAGGCGGTTTAGCAAATATTAACGGATCAGGGTCATTTTTATTGTCAGAAAAGATCTTCAGGGAGATGGATAATCGACCAGATATACCACTGGAACTGGAAATGATCCTTGAAAAGTTTGATCCCATTGGACAGAAGAATTGTGATTCACCTGTGCTTCTTATACATGGTGACTCAGATAAAACTGTTTCTTTAGATGGTCAAAAAGATTACTTTAACTACCTTACTGAAAATGAAGGAAGAAAAGATGTGGAGCTATTAATATACAAGGGCGTCGATCACCAGTTTACTTCAGATATGTTGCAGGGTTTGATTATATGGTTGAATGAAATAAGTATATGATGTGGGGTGATTTTTTTGAAGATTGATCATTCTAATTAAAAATAAATAAACATGAAATTGACTTAGATATGTTAAACAAATGAAAGCCTATTTAAACTGTGTGAAGGCGGCCTAGCGAATTAAATGGGGTTCTTTATTTCACATATATAGATCCGAAATTTATGCAAAAGGGAGAATGTCATGAATTACATAAAGTATTTAAGGGGATTCATAGGAACAAAACCTATTATTGCCCCGGGATCAGCAATAATCATAATGAATCTGGAAAATGAATTGTTATTGCAATTACGTTCAGATACAAAAGATTGGGGTATTCCTGGTGGAGGTATGGAGATGGGCGACACATTTGAAGAGACCGCCAAAAGGGAGTTATTTGAAGAAACTGGTCTTGTAGCAAATCAATTAGAACTTTTGGGAGTAGTTTCTGGAAAAGAATTATATTTTAAATTTCCACATGGTGACGAGATATATAATGCAACTGCTGTTTACAAAGCAACAGAAGTTACTGGAACACTTACAAAAGACGAGGAGAGTATAGAGCTATCGTATTTTCCTTTAAATTCATTACCAAGTTTGAACTATACAACTTTAAAAATCTTGCAAAAAGTAGGATATATAGTGGATTAAATTAATAAATTGGGGAATAGACTAGCAATTTTCATTTCGTAGATAAGGGGATTCTTTTGGAATATAAAGGCAATGCAGTTTATGACGATGATGAATCATTTGGAAATTATTTAACAAGAAGACATAGAGCGGAAAGTCCAAACAATATCATCGAAAAGCCGTTGTTAATGGAGCTAATTGGAGATGTTAGTGGGAAAAGGTGCTGGATTTAGGCTATGGCGATGCCGAATTTGGATTAGAGCTGATAAAACAGGGATGTTCATTTTATGAAGGTGTGGAAGGTCCACTCAACATGGTCCAAAAGGCAGTAAGCGTCTTAGATTATACTGCTAGTAAAATTCAACACTCGTCAATGGAAACCTGGGATTTTCCACAAGAACAATATGACCTGGTTGTTTCTCGACTAGCACTGCATTACTTAGAAGACTTGGAATTTGTGTTTAAGCAGGTGTATTGTTCCTTAAAAGTAGATGGGCAATTTGTTTTTAGTGTTCAACATCCAATTTTAACTTCTTCAGTACAAAGTGCAACAAAATCGGCACGTGCAGATTGGAAGGCAGATGATTATTTCCATACTGGAAAACGCATAGAGCCTTGGAATGAAAAAGAAGTTGTTAAATATCATCGTACAATAGAAGAATATTTTAAGGAATTGAAACGTGCAGGATTTAAACTAGAGGAAATAAATGAATGTAGCCCGCGTCTTGAAAACTTCAAAAGTGAGGAAGAGTATAGAAGACGAATGAGAATCCCATTATTTTTAGTATTTGCATGCAGTAAGTAAAGGTTAGCAGAAGTTTAAGAAGAAAATTAAAATGGCGGTGTTAAAAATAGAAAAAGAACTTATTTATAAAGAATTGCTAGCCATAAAAGAAAGTTTATATACCCCTTTTCCA
Source organism: Sporosarcina psychrophila (assembly GCF_001590685.1). Classification (GTDB taxonomy): domain Bacteria; phylum Bacillota; class Bacilli; order Bacillales_A; family Planococcaceae; genus Sporosarcina; species Sporosarcina psychrophila. The sequence continues at coordinate 4,519,780 of NZ_CP014616.1, read as the reverse complement.
TATAGTGATATTTATAAAATACAGCATGACTTCATTAAAGAACTAAACCCGGATGATATCCTGACAGCTGATTTGAATACCTACTGGATGAATATTGTCGGAAGCCTGAGTTATGTTCTCAGGGGGAAGCTGCAAGCAATTCCACAAGGTCAAATAGATTGGCTTCAATTGACTTTTTATGATATTTTTCATCAATATTATTTTTTACAAGAAAGCATGATAAATTATCCAACGTTTTACGCTGAGTATATGAATCATGAAAAAGCACGGGAGTTATTAGTAGATTATTTATCTTATAAGTGAACGGTTGAGTTTCGGTGTTTGTTTTTCGAATAAAAGGAATGGAACTAGGAGGGAATAGTATGAAGATAATTGAACAATGGAATCAAGACGATAGCGACTATATAAGAAGTAAGGTCATAGAATATAATATGGAACAGCTCCCGAACGAACTTAAAACCTCAAGGGAAAGTATTAGCTTTGTTATAAAGGATGACAAAGGAGAAGTAATGGGTGGAATTACAGGAGATATATTTTGGCGTCATATGCATATTGACTTTTTATGGGTCGATGAAAGTGTTAGGGAAGAAGGTTATGGGAGTATTTTATTGGAAAAGATTGAAAGTCTCGCAAAAGCTAAAGGATGTAGGCTTATTCACTTAGATACATTCAGCTTTCAAGCTCCTGAATTTTATCAGAAAAATGGCTATGAAGTTTTCGGTGTAATTGAAGATCATCCAAAAGGGTTTAAGCAATACTTTTTGCAGAAAAGATTTTGTGAATCATACATTTGAGAATGAATATAGTAAGAGACAAAAATATAAAAAAAGATACGACTAATTAATAGTCGTATCTAAGATTGTAGACAAACGTATAATTATTTTATCTGATTACAATTCGAAAGCGATAATAGACTACTTACTCCTTTGCCTTACTTGGCTTTCAGAAAACGTATCTCTTTTATACGAATAGAGACTAACCAAGTTATTAATCTTTCATAGTTCTCTTTCCATAGTTTTTTCATTATCAACGTCAAGAACAGCAGAGATAACAATAATAAAAAAGAGAAGATGCTTGTTAACTGGAAAAAAAGAGTTTCTTTAAAACCACCATAACCAATGCAAATGATAACGCTACTCGCAAAAACTATTGATACAACAGGTAACAATTGAAAAAATATGTCGTAGTTTCGTTTCTTGATAAATCGCATCATAGTCGGGGAAATTAAAGCAATAAGTAAGATATAGGACATAACGACGAGTACGTCTATTACGACTAAGAATAAGTCCATCTCGTTTCAACCCCCTTATCAAAACCACCTATAGAATGACCCTCTTAGAAAAGGCTATATAGTTAAACTATACCCTTTGAACCCTGCGATTATGCATCGAAACACGCTATTTCTTTGCAATGAACATAAAAAAGAGGATGGTGTATCACCCATCCTCTTTACGCTGTCGTTATTCTATTACCCTAGGCTTTTTAAGCGAAGCAATCACGGAACATTAAAGAGCATTACTGAATTTAGCAACCTCTTCGCATAATCATTTTTTGCAAGTAGTAGATTGGAGCTTTCTAATTCCTCAACAATTTCTCCTTGATATAGAAAAAGAATTCTATTGCAAATATTAGCGACGACCTGAAGATCATGAGTTATAAACAGGTAAGTCATATTCATGTCATCCTTGATATCGCGTAGTAGTTGAAGAATTTCCGCCTGACTCGAAACATCCAGGGAACTGATGGCCTCATCAAGAACAATAAATTTAGGCTTAGTTGCAATGGCACGTGCAATACAAACACGCTGAAGTTGTCCTCCGCTCAACTCATGCGGATATTTATGGATCATTGTAAGTGGGAGCCCGACTCTAGATAGGAGCTCAGCGATCCGTTCATCTAGATTTTTATTATCTCCTAGAGCAATTAGTGGTTCTGCAATTATACTTCGGGTTGTGAATTGTGGATTTACAGACGAGGTGTAATCTTGAAATACTACACTCATTTTCCCTTTATTCTTCTTAATCCATCTAGAAAAAGGTTCTCCCTCAATCATTACTCTGCCCCGACCTGGTTTCTCTAGACCAAGAATGATTTTGCTCAGCGTGCTCTTACCGCTTCCACTTTCACCAATTAACCCTAGACATTCGCCTTTTTTAATCTGAAGGCTAATATCGCTCAAAACCTCAGTTTTAGACTTTATAAAAAAACCACCGTCTTTATTATAGCTTTTTGATACGTTCTCAACGTTTACAAACATGATAATACTCCCGACGTCATAGATTGCTGAAACGGCTCTGTTAGGCTCAATCGGATATTGATTAAATACTTCGTGAAACCATGCTTCGGGGAGGAAAAGACTTCGTTAGTCTTTCCGTATTCTAGACATTTTCCATTTTGCATGACCAGCAATTCATCTGACAAATATTGAACAACCCCTAAATCGTGGGAAATGAAGATAATCGAAGTGCCTGTGAGTTCGCGTAGCAACTTGAATTGCTCTACAATATCACGTTGATTTATGGAGTCGATTGCTGTTGTGGGCTCATCGGCTATTATGATATCCGGCTCCATCATAATCACAATAGAAATCATTACTCTCTGTAGCATCCCTCCCGACAGTTGATGTGGATACATCTTCAAAACTTGCTCGGGATGATGGATATGTACACGATGCAACGCAACTTTTGCCATGTCTATAGCGAGCTTCTTTTTAACCCCTAAGTTTTCGCGAAATGTCTCACTCATTTGTCTGCCGATAGTATTGAGTGGATTAAAAGCTGTCATTGCATCTTGAAGAATCATACAGACTTGTTGTCCCCGGATTTTTCTCATCACCCCGTTTGATTGTCCGATTAAGTTCATTCCATTAAAAATGGCTTCACCCGTAACATCCAACCATGGGGAAGTTAAACCGAGGATTGCTCTTGCGGTTATTGATTTTCCACTTCCGCTTTCACCTACAATTCCGAGGCAGCTGTTCTCTTTAAGAGTGAAATTTAAATCTTGTACAATCTGCTGCCCACTTCTCGTGTCAATAACGGATAGCTTTTTTACTTCTAGTAAAGACATTCAAGCGACTCCTTTTCTTTTTCATCTGAAAGTGTTTAGGATTTATGGCTGAATGTAAGCTGTCGCCAAGGAAGTTGAACGCAGCAACGACAATTACAATTGCAAGTCCTGGAGCAAGCATATGTGCTGGATGGGTAATCATTACGTTTCTCGCTTCATTTAACATCATGCCCCATTCTGGTGTCGGAGCCTGTACTCCTAAACCTAGGAAGGAGAGTGCAGAGATATTTAAAACAACCCATCCCGTATCAAGGGTTGCAAATACCGCTACTTCGCCTGATACACCAGGAAGTAAATGTTTTCTCATAATATGTCCTGTGCTACAACCGGATACCTTAGCGAAGCGTATATAATCTTTGTCTATATATTGAATAACCACGGATCGGATCATACGTGTATACCAAGCCCATTTGGCAAGGATGTTGGCAATTACCACATTTAACAAGCCTGGTCCAAGGACCCCTACAATCGCTAAAATCATGACTTCTGATGGAAAAGACAGCATAATATCACAAAATCTCATTATAATTTCGTCTACTTTCCCACGGAAGAACCCTGAAATAATTCCAAGCAATGTTCCAATCGTAATCGTAATGCACATTGTAACCAAAGCGAAAAAGACGGTTGTACGAATTCCAAATAAAAGTCTGGATAAAATGCATCGTCCTAATTGGTCTGTTCCTAATGGGTAGGTTTGGCTGACTCCTGCATATTTCTGAAGGATATTCATTTCTAACGGATTATGAGGTGCAAGAATGGGAGCGAAAATACCGGCAGTAATAACCAAAAGTAACAATGATAAGCAAAGAATGGCCAATTTATCAGTCTTTAAACGTCTCCAAACATTCATACTATAATTCCTTTCTCATGCGTGGATCAAGCATTGTATTAAGAATATCAACTAGAAGATTACATATAACGAACAGCACGCCCATAATTAATATGTAAGCTTGGATAATTGGGAAATCCGAATTAAAGATTGCAGTAACGCATAATCGTCCAATACCTGGCCAAGCAAAAACATTTTCGACAATAACCGTTCCAGCAATCAGCTTAGGAATCGACATTCCTATGGCGGTCATGGAAATTTGAAGAGAGTTTTTAAAGACTTTTCTGGTGATTGTGCTTTCCTTTAAGCCACGAACCCTAGCATAAAGTACAAAGTTTTCACTTTTGTTTTTAATCATATTGTTTCGAATAAGGCGGACATAAGTTGAAATAAATCCTAAAGACAGCGTGACAGCAGGGAGAATAACAGAACTTGGCCTTTCCATACCGCTAGTGTCGAACCAATTCAGCTTGACAGAAAAGAGCCAGATAAGAAGAATTCCTATCCAAAAACTTGGCATGGCTGTGGAGATGAAAATCAATGCGCGCATCACTTTATCACCGATGCTTCCTTCGTAAATGGCGCACAGCATGCCGATTATAATACTGAAGGAAAGAATAATAACTAACGCAATGAACGCGAGCTGGAGAGTTGCCGGCAGTGCAGTTGCCAGTTGATCAGCAACAGGCTCATGCGTTACATAACTGTTACCAAAGTCCCCTTGAAGGTTATTTCCGAGCCATGAAAAATACCGGACTAAATAGGGTTTATCAAGACCCAGTTCAATTCTCATTGCCTCTATCATGTCTTCTGTCGGTGTAACTTGGTTTACTCGCATTGCAATTTCTGCCGGATCGCTAGTTCGTAAGTTGATCAGTACAAATGCTAAAAACGAAATGCCAAGGATAATTGGAATGATAACTAGCACACGTTTTAATAGATATATTTTCAAGGATATTTCTCCTAACAAGATATTTTATCAAGTAAAATCCCCGGCCAATTCTCTGTCTATAAAAGCATAATCGGTGAGAATTCTATATCTATATAAACTGAGCGAAAGTGCTTGGCTTAGGGCGGGAGGCATCCCAGAGCGCTGTAGCGCCTTAAATGGGATACTTTATTTCAATACATTTATCTATCAAAGGATCGTTTGATTTTATTCTTCGAAGTACATTTTTTCAAAAGGAATTTCGTACTGTGAGACATTAAAATCAACTCCTTTTAGCGCCTTAGTATGAACGGCCTTTGTTACAGAATAGGTTAATGGTATATAAATATTCTCGGAGTGAATATACGTTAAGATATCCTTATACATTTGCTTACGATTATCTTCGCTTTGTTCACTCATAAGATCAGTGATGACTTGATCCAGCCATTCCTTTTTCTCAAGCCCTACTTGTGCTTGATAATCGGCATGAGAAGGCACTCGCCAAGACGATACATAAGTTTGTGGATCATAAGGCAGTCCCCATGATAGTGAATACATTAAATCGAAATCTCCTGTTTTTTGTCGGTCAAAATAAGCTTGTTTCTCTTCTCCAATGATTTTAAGACTGGCACCAACTTGTTTTAAATCATTCTGCATTGATTCACTGATTGTCCGTTCCTGAGCGTTATCGGAGTTATAGTAAATTGTAATCTCAAGCTTTTTGCCATCTTTATAACGGTATCCATCTTTATCAATTTCCCAGCCGGCTTTTGCTAGCAATTCATTTGCTCTGTCTTCACTATATTCTTGTTTTAATAAGTTCACATCGGCATAGGGGACAGATGGTGCAAGGAGGGTATCAGCTACTTGCTCCGCCCCATTTAGAATTCCCTCTGCAATCATTTGTTTGTTAATCGCAGATTGGAATGCTTCGCGAACTATTGGATCTTTTGTAATCGGTTTTTGTGAATTTAAGACAATTGCTCGAGAACCGACTGGACGGCTAACAGCGGTGCTGTATTTGTCTTGCTCAGAAAGCGCCTTGAAAGAATCGTTATCTACCATATCTCCATCGGAACCAAATAGTAGGTCGATTTCACCTTTTTCCAAGGCTAGAAGTATGGTTTGGTGATCGGGCATAACTTTCCATTTAATGGATTTGATTTTCGGCTTATCGCCCCAGTAGTTGTCATTCTCCGTAAATACGGCATATTGATTTTTTTTATGCTCTGTCAACACATAAGGACCTGTACCTGCATAGCTACTAACTCCATTAGCTGTTGTTCCGGCGATAAAACTTTTGGGTGAAATAAACCGAAAGGGGCGAGTCAGGCCGAGTTCTTCTAGTGTAGGATAATAGGGATTCTTCAGTGTTAACTGGAATGTATACCTATCCACAGCTTTTGTTTCTTGGATTTCAGCCACAAGATTCAGCCATGCATTTTTTTCAATATTTTCTACTACAGCATCTACATTCATCTTTACAACTTCCGCATTAAAGGGCTCACCATCTGTAAAGACAACTCCTTGCCTTAGATAGAAAGTATATGTTAAACCATCCTCCGAAATATCCCAGTTTTCAGCTAAGGCAGGTTTTATCCCTTCATCCGTATTAATTACCAGAGATTCAAATACAATGTTTTGGGCTGGCATTTCACCTGTATAGAGATGCGGGTTAATGTCTCGAATATCTTTTGTACTTGCAAAGACAAGGTCATTAGTAGACTTAGCTTTGGAGGTCGGGACATTGCCGTCCTTTTTATCGAAGCAAGCCGAGAGTAAAATTACAGTTAGTATGAGTAGGAATATAGAATAACTTTTTTTGTTTTTCAAAGCATAGTCTCCCTTTAGTTTTTGTATTGCAGATTCCTTTATCAAATCGTAATCATTACGATTTGATAATTAGCTTAGCATGAAAAATATATCGATGCAATATCTATTTAGGAATTCAGAGGGGGCCAACCACCAAAACGGTATGGTGAAATATATGCAAGCGTTCAAAAAAAAAAGACCGTCTCTTGACGGCCCGCTCAAAAAAAAGTTATTATTCTACGATCTCAAAGCTCTCCAACATATGGTGGAACCTTGCTCCGTGGCCTTCCGCAGCTTCGAGGAAATAGTTTTCTGTAATGATGTAGCTACCGTCTTTGCCGTTGCTGATGACATAGGCATGAACAACTTTAGCATCCCAATCGCTACCGTTCAATCCGTGTAATAAATAACCTTCAACTGGTTCTGTCACTGTTTCGACTGCTCTTAGCTCCGGGAAGTCTTTCTTTAACTCGGCTTCAAACTTTTTAACGAGATCTTCGGGTTTCTGATCAGCTACTTGTTTAATTTCCATTGTCACTTCCGGGTACTTTTCTGGAAGGGGTTCAATTGTTGTAATGACGTCTGCTTTATCGCCATTGATCATTTTATAGCGTGTTTCATCGACATAGATGATGTACTCGGAGTTTCCACCTTCATTTAAATTAACGTCGGTTTTTTCGTCCTGTCCTTCAATGCTTTGAGTAATTTCCTTTTCTGGGACGAACATGTCTTTAATACCTTTCATGAATGCCATTCCTGTATCCGTTTGTAAACTGAATGCGATGACAAGGGCGGCGGCAGTTGTAATGATAATTGGAATTACACGATTTTTCTTTTTCATTTTCTTCACATCTCCTCTGTTAACGTTCTCTTCGCTGAATAGTTCTTTTTCTAGACCGTTCCATATTTCATCTTTTAGACCAAGCGTTTCTTGCTCAGTCCGTTTATCGAGAGCCTCTTTTGCTCGTTCGTCGAAGTTACTCATTGTGATCCCTCCTCCTTATTCGTCGGGTCTAACTGTTCTTTTAGTCGTTTTCTCCCTTTAAACAACCGTGACTTTACTGTATTGTGATTTAACCCTAGAATGTCCGCAATTTCTTTTTCGGTAAAGCCCTTCACATACTTTAATATGATTGGAATTCGGTGTATGTCATCAAGCGATTGAATCGTATCGTATAAATCGGATAGCTGATTGAAAGATTCTTCGGCAAGAGATGGGTCATTTTCCAAGTCGGGATGTTCAAATTTTGAAAGAGGGGACTCTTTCTTTAGGTAACGAAGACATTCATTCATTAAAATCCGGTAAAACCACGGGTCAAAGGGCAATTCAGGGTTGTAGCTACCGATTTGCCGATAGACGCGGATGAACGTTTCTTGTACCGCATCTTTGGCCATTTCACGGTTGCGCGTAATAGCAGAAGCCGTTCGAATTGCGTAGTCTGCATATGCTTCGTAAAATTCGCGAAACGAGTCTTTGTCACCGGTCTGTATGTTTCGTATCAATTTTTCTATCTCCACTCGGGTTTCACTCCTTCCAAAACAACGGTATTTTGTTGCTCTTACTATACTTACCCTTAGAAACACTAAAAAGTTTTCAGGGAAGAAATTTAATTTGCAAAGTTGAGTCGAATGATAGATGTGAATCGTGGGTATCGTGTAGAATACATGTTAAAGAATGGAATATGTAAAAAAGAGGAGAGAACTTGATGAAAATTGTAGCGATTGTCGGGAGTTTACGAAAAGATTCATTCAACATGCAGTTAGTAAAAACGGTTGAAAAGAGATACAGTCACCTTTTCGAAATAGAAATTGCGGATATCGGAAATTTGCCGTTCTACAATGAGGATGAGGAAAAGTCACCTTCTGAGAAAGTACAAAACTACAAGAAAATGGTTGCTGATGCGGATGCTGTACTCATTAGCACACCTGAATTCAACTGGTCCATGTCGGGCGTTTTGAAAAATGCATTGGAATGGCTATCCAGAGTGGACAAGCCGATAGCAGGTAAACCGGTATTGCCGATGGGAGTTTCTCAAGGAGTGTTAGGGACGGTTAGAGCACAATTGCACTTGCGACAAGTATTAGGGAGTATCCAAGCAACTACACTGCCTCCTGCGGGAAATGAAATATTCATTGGCTCAGCCGGACAAAAGTTCCAAGATGGTTATCTGACAGATGAAGGCACTCTCAAGTTTTTGGATTTAGTCGTTGATAAGTTTGTTACTTTCGTAAAAGAGCAAGAAAGTAAATAAAGAAAACCGCCTTTTCGATTTCTAATGGATAGAAAACGAAAGGGCGGTTTGTATAGTGAAAGAAAGTCACGTCTGTTGATTAACCACTTTCTTGCATAAAGAGCAGGTAAGAAAGGCTTGAAAAACGCCATTTTCACTTGATCATTTCCGGTCCGCTTTCAGCGAAATAGTCATGACAACTTTACCGAGGGGAGAGTGTGGCTAGAAATGACTTCGTCATTCCTAGCCACACTCTTTTCAGTAATTCTGTTACGAATAGTTGCCTGTCGCGTTCCTACAACGTTTAAGTGAAAAATACAGCTACTTTTGAAAAAAGAGTAGATGACTCTTTAGAAAGGTTGTAAGTGCCCGAAGATACAATTTCGGGCACTCTAGTACTTTGTACAAGGTGTTCCTTGCTTACTATTAGTAAAGAGTATGCACCTTATCATGCGATGGACTATTATAAGAAAGTGACTCTTCCTTAACTAAAAAAGACAAGACTAAGGAGAAGGCTTCAGCCGCCAAAATTGTATTTTTGGCGGCTACTATTCAGATAAGAAGCCCCGCTATTCTTTCGTCCCGAAAAGTTTTAGCACTTTGTGTATATATGCATTTGGAGCGCGACGGATGAATAAGCACCATACGTATTCCTACACATCAAGACATCTCGTTAATCGTATAGGGGTCGTTCAATCCAAAGCGATCCAAAGTAATTGTACAAGAAGTGCCTAGTGTTGGATTTAGTTATTTACTGGTTGTTTTTGGTTAATCAACACTTGTAAAAGAAAATATAAGTTTTTCACCTGGAGTGATGTCTAGACTCCGGCGCTTTTCTTAGTTATACAATTTTCACCATATGATGAAAAGGTTCACCAATGATTGTCCAGGGTGAGACGATTTCATAACCAAGCCGTTTGTATAGACGGATAGCTGGTTCTTTTTGTGTTTCGACGTTTAAAGAAAGCTTTGTACTGTATTTTTGTTTCGCGACTTCTTCTGCGTACTCAAACAACTCCGTACCGATTCCTTTACCGCGAAATGCAGGATCAATACAAACTGTATCGATGTAAAGTTCGTCAGCTAACGATTCCGCTTCGACTTCAGAGTTAGTAGCACCTTTTTTAGCAAGCCACTCACTTAAATTTTGATCGAGTTCAGGGGCATCTGCGCCTGCATACAACACCATAATACCTGCTACTTTTCCATCCAGCTCGGCAATATATGTATAGAGATGGGAGTGTCGGTTATCCTCACGCTTGAAAAGTACGCATAGTTCCTGCTCTACCTTGTCCCATTCTGTTTCGCCTGTCATTCTTTTAGCGATATCACCGATTGCGTCGATAATAAGCGGTGCAGCCTGTTCGGCATCAGTCGGTTGTGCTTGTCGAATTGTTATGTCCATTATTAAAAACCTCCTTCTACATCCTCTATTATATCAAATACTACCTGTTGTAAAGAAAACAACCCACCTGCAAGTGCAGTGGGCTGTTGAAACTATCAGTTGTATTTCAATCTTCTCTGCGCAATGGTCGGTAACGTCATACCAATTACGATAATAATAATACCAATTACTTGAAAAATTGTCAGCGCTTCGCTCAGTAAAATAACGGACGCGGTGACAGCAACGGGAAGTTCTGCTGCGCTTAAAATCGATGTCATCGCAGTCCCAACTTTCGGCACTGCAATTGAGAAGAGGTAAATTGGAATGACAATCCCGAACAGTCCTAGGATCAAACCGTATACCCATAAATTTTCGTTAAACAACGTACCGTTCCAGACGATTTCGGGCGATTGGAAAAAGAAGATTGCAATTGCTGCGAAAAACGATGTGAACAGTAGACGCGTTTCCGTATCCATTCCTTCAACTTGTCGTGAATTAATCATAACGAATGATGCAAAGCTGACAGCTGAAGCCATTCCCCATGCCCAACCTTGCCAAGGAATTCCGCTAAGATCTGCATCGATAATACCGGCTGCAAGAATTGTACCGCCGAAAAGGAAAAGAAGTGAAATGACTTCAATCCGTTTTGGAAGGCGTCGTTTCGCGATACAGTCGAACAGCATTCCTACCCAAGTGAATTGGAATAGCATAACAACCGCAAGAGAAGCAGGCATGTATTCAATGGCTTGGCCGTATACCGTACCAGTCGTTGCAGTAAATAACCCTGCAAGAAGGAGTGTCACACCACCGCCAAACTTTGGGACTTTACGTCGTACAAAGACGAAGATAAGTAGAGCTATGAAAAAACCGACAAAGTATTGGCTCGTTACTGCTTCAGCAGCAGTGTAACCATCTTGAATCGCGAGTTTAATAATTGTTGAAAGAATACCATAACAGCTTGCTGCAAAGACGATAAGTAGTGGATAAATCCATTGTTTCATAAGAAAATCCTCCCGTTCCATCCAAACAGTATACCACGATTAGGGAAAGAATTACAGGTCAGAGGTCAGACAACTAACAAGAATTTAAATTTTGGGGTGTAATGATTCGATTATAAAGTCACGTCTGTTGAATAACTATTTGTTTGTATAAAATACTGGTGAGTAGGGCTTGGAAAAATCCGTTTTCACTGGATCATTTCCGGTTCGCTTTCGGCGAAATTATCACGACACTCTTTTCAGTAATCCTATTGCGAATAGTTGCCTGTCGCATCCCTACATATCCAGACATCTCGGTAATCGTATAGAAGTCATTCAATCCAAAGTAAATTATATACGTAGCGCCCAGTGGGTGATCATGTTATTCACTAGTTACTTTTGGTTAATCAACAGGCGTGTTCCGAAAGCGCCGAAGGGGATTGGAAGAAATTCTTTATTTCAACTTTTAAAGCGATATATTTCCGTACTCTTCCTGTAAATCGTGTTCCATGATACGATTGGGAAAAATAAAGTGATAGGGTGTACATTCATGATTGATGCGAATAAAAAACATGTTTTAATTTACGGCGATGCATTCGTCGATTATATAGCGGAAGACCAGTCCAATTCAACATTCACGACGTTTCTTGGCGGAGCAACGGTCAATGTGGCAGCGGGTATTTCTAGGCTTGGCGCTTCGTCCGCATTCATCACCGTGACAGGAGATGACGAAACTTCCGAATTTGTTCGGAATGAATTGAGGAAAGAAGGCGTCGACTTGACGTTTGCTAAACTGGAGAATGACAAACGGGTGAGTGGCGTGTATGTCCATTTGACGGATGACAACGACCGTATTTTTCATACATATATAGATGAGACGCCTGATATCCAGGTAGAAACTACTGATTTGTCTATAGAGGCATTTCAAGATGCTTCCGTATTGCATATTTGTTCGGGCACAATGTTTCATTTAACAGCTCTACAAACGACGCGGGAAGCGGTACGTCTAGCTAATAAGTTTGGAGTGCCTTTGTCATTAGACGCAAATATCCGCCCGCTAAGGTGGAAGAGTGAAGCGCATTGCCGTGAGACAATCATGTCATTTGTTGAGAACACCAATCTGCTGAAACTGACCGAAGAGGAGCTTTTTTTCCTAACGGAGACAGATACGTTGAAAGATGGAATCCTCAAGTTAGCACCTTATCGGATTCCTGTAATACTCGTCACCGCGGGTGAGCTCGGTACGTTTGCTGTCATTGACGGCAGCATGACACATGTAGGCGTTGAACCCATCATAGCTGTCGATACGACGGGAGCAGGCGATGCATTCATTGTAGGAATTCTTCGCCAAATCCAATTGAAAGGGAAACCAAAAACCCGCGATGAGTGGATTGACTATATTTCCTTTGGCAATAAACTCGGTGCACTCTGTGCAACAAAATCGGGCGCATTGTCGGCAATGCCTCGGCTTGAAGAAATAGATGAATAATGGAATCCTCCCTTTTTTATAGGGAGGATTTTTTATTTGATATTCCAATTAACTAAATAGTGGTGCATATTTAGAATTATCACTATTTTTAACTATTAAAGGGGATGGGATTAAATGAATAAGAGAATAAAACTGCTATTTTCAGTCTTGATGATGTTCACGCTAGTTGTGCTGACAGCTTGTGGAACCGATACGAAGGATGCGGGCGACAAAGAAACAGGAGCAGATGGCCCGGTAAAGGCTAAAATAGGTGTCATTTCTTATTTAACTGGACCAGGAGCTGGCTATGGAGAAGCAATTACGAATGGCTTGAAACTGGCCAATAAAGAACTTAAAGAAGCAGGGGAAGTTGACCTGGAATTAAAGATTGAAGACTCAGCTGGTAAACAAGAAGAAGCATTATCAGCTGCACAGAAATTGATGAACTCAGATAATGTCGATGCAATTATTGGGCCTACGCTTAGTACAGAAATGTTTGTTGTTGGACCTGAAGCAGATTTAAATGGTGTTCCAATCATGGGGACTTCAAATACGGCTGAGGGGATTCCTCAACTTGGGGATTATGTATTTAGAAACTCAATCCCTGAGACACTAGCGATTCCAGCGTCAGTACAAAAAGCAATTGAAAAATATGATGTTAAAAAAGTAGCGATTTTATATGGAAATGACGATGTATTTACAAAAGCGGGTTACGATGTAATGAAAAAAGTAGCAGAAGACTTAAATCTGGAGGTCGTTACGACAGAAACATTCCAGTTAGGTCAATCCGATTATAAAGCACAATTGACGAAAATAAAGAACTTGAACCCGGATTTGATTCTTGCATCTGCTTTGTATAATGAAGGTGCGGTAATTTTAGACCAAGCTAGAAAAATGGGGCTTGATGTTCCATTTGTGGGTGGGAATGGATTCAACTCACCGGAAGTTATCAAAATTGCTGGAGATGCATCCAATGGTTTAATCGTTGCGACACCGTGGTTTGCTCAAAAGGATGACGAAAAAGTAAAGAACTTTGTTAAAAACTATACAGAAGCATATGGAGTTGAACCAGATCAGTTTGCTGCACAAGCTTATGATGGATTGTATCTAATGGCTGAAGCGGTTAAAAATGCAGGTGTAGCTGACCGCGATGAAATTCGCGATGCGTTAGCAACACTCAAGGATTTTAAAGGTGTATTGGGCACAATGTCATTTGATGAAGACGGAGATATTGTCATGGAACCAACTGTATTAATTATTGAAGGTAATGAGTATGTAGTGTTCGAATAAATGATTGGCAATCAGGTTGAGATGTTTGCAGCCTGATTGCATTTCTATTTGACTATTTAAAAAAGTTGAGAATGGATAAGGAGGGTGCACATTGCTAATTGAACAATTAATAAATGGTCTTACATTGGGTAGTATTTATGTTGTTGTTGCCCTCGGTTATACGTTGGTGTTTGGTGTCCTTAACATTGTCAATATGGGGCATGGGGAAATTTTTATGTTTGGTGCGTTTATGGGCGTTATTGTAACGAATAGTTTAGGTTTACCATTATACGTGGCCTTTTTGGTCGCAATTATTGTTACAGGTATATTAGGTTATTTCCTTGAGCGTTTTGCATTAAGACCACTGAGAGGTAAAGAGGGCGTGTCCCATCTTGCTCCGCTTATCAGTACGATTGGGGTATCTATTTTTCTTGAAAATGCTGCTCATCACTTTTTTGGAGCTGGAAATCATCCATTTCGGACAAGTTTTTCAGAGTTGAACATTACGATTGGTTCAACAACCGTCTATTATGTCCAAATTCTTATCTTCATTATTGCGATTCTATTAATGTTTGGACTCACATTTTGGCTATCGAAAACAAAGGCAGGCAAGGCATTACGTGCAAGTGCGGAAAATTTAGCTGTTGCAAGCCTACTGGGTGTTAATACGAAAAGGATGATTACACAAACAGTTATTATTGCATCTGCAATGGGTGGAATTGCTGGAATTCTAGTTGGGATTGCATTCAACTCAGTTAATCCACAAATGGGTTTATCATTCGGATTAAAAGGTTTAGCTATTATCATTCTTGGTGGTTTAGGAAACGTTCGTGGTGCGATGGCGGGCGGGTTAATATTAGGGCTTTCTGAAACGTTTTTAGTAGCTTATGGAAATTCAGGCTATCGTGATGCGATAGCGTTTTTAGCTATTATCATTATTTTAATTGTGAGACCACAAGGACTTTTCGGTACGGCAACATCGAAATCAAGGGGGTGATTATATGTTAAGCGAATTAATAAACCCATATTATTTGCAAGTTGCAACTTTTATTTTATTGAATATTATCCTTGGTGTTAGTATTTACATAACACTTGGAACAGGGCAATTGTCACTGGGGCATGCAGGATTCATGAGTATAGGTGCATACACGTCGGCTATTTTAACGCTTAATTATAATGTACCTCTAATACTCGGTATTATTATTGCAGCTGTATTTACAGGTTTTATTGGCGTGTTAATTGGTTTTCCTGCCCTAAGGTTACAAGGCGTATATCTTGCGATTGCGACGCTTGGGTTTGGGGAGGTCATTCGAGTACTGTTTATCAATTGGGAAGGTTTAACAAACGGTGCTATTGGGATTCGGGGTATCCCTCATCTTGGGCGAGAGATTTTGAGTTTTAGTAACAGTTTAGGTTTTAGTCCGGAAATGATTGGATTGAAAAATAACCAATTTATAAGTTTAGCAGTTTTTCTTGTATTACTGATGATTAGCTTTGGCGTTATTTGGTTCTTTATTAGACAAAGTAATTCTAGAATTGGGCGTGCATTTGCTTCTATTAAAATGGATGAAGAGGCATCGGAAGCAATGGGTATTAACATTACATACTATAAGATTCTAGCATTCGGTCAAGGAGCGCTACTTGCTGGATTTGCAGGTGCATTATATGCACATTTAACGGCTTATATTAGTCCATCAGATTTCGATTATCATCGTGCTGTTGAAATTCTGATCTTTGCTATATTTGGAGGAAGTGAAGTTATTTGGGGACCGATATTCGGTGCTATTTTCCTTTCAACAATGCCAGAGTTTTTGCGTGTTATCAGCGAGTATCGGTTCATGATTTACGGTGCACTCCTTGTATTGATGATGGCGTTCCGGCCACAGGGGCTCATTGATATGAATGTCGTCAATTGGATTAAACGTCCAAGATTAAAGAAGAAGGAGGGAAAACATGGTACTGGAAATAAAAAAGATAAGTAAAAACTTTGGTGGGATTCAAGCATTGAC
Organism: Sporosarcina psychrophila; assembly: GCF_001590685.1. Taxonomy (GTDB): domain Bacteria; phylum Bacillota; class Bacilli; order Bacillales_A; family Planococcaceae; genus Sporosarcina; species Sporosarcina psychrophila. Next base: position 4,503,804 of record NZ_CP014616.1, on the reverse strand, counting down.
AGATGTTTCTTTTTCAATAGAACAAGGAGAAGTGCTTGGCTTGATAGGGCCAAATGGTGCTGGGAAAACAACAATGTTTAATATGATTACCGCCATGTTTCCTCCTAGTTCTGGTGAGATAGAATTTACAGGACAGTCGCTTGCAGGTTTGAAACCGCATGAAATTACGAAACAGGGCATTTGTCGTACATTCCAAAACATCAGACTCTTTTCAGAGTTAACTGTTCGCGAAAATGTAATGGTAGGAAATCACTGTCGTCTCACTACTGGTGTTTTGCAAAGTGTGTTTCGGACGAAATATCAAAAGCAAGAAGAGGAAAATGTTCTGAAAAGCTCGGATGAGATTCTAGAAATTGTTGGATTGTCAGAATACAGTCAAACGATTGCGAAAAACCTTGCTTACGGTCAACAACGTAGATTAGAAATTGCAAGAGCTTTGGCAAGTCGACCTAAATTATTGCTTCTTGACGAGCCAGCTGCTGGAATGAATGAAAAAGAGACAAATGATTTGTTTGATTTGATCAAGAAAATTCAAGCGCTAAATATAACTATTTTATTAATTGAACATGATATGCCACTTGTTATGCGGATTTGTAGCCGTATTGTGGTATTGAACTTTGGAAAGAAAATTGCGGAAGGTACACCGAGCAGTATTCAAAACAATAAAGAAGTAATTGAAGCCTACCTCGGGGTTGAGGAGGAAGATGAGCTTGCTTAAACTACAGAATGTCAGTACTTTTTACGATAAGATTCAGGCATTGAAAAGCGTTGATGTAACGGTTGAGGAGGGGACGATAGTAACCATCCTCGGTGCAAACGGTGCGGGGAAAACAACGATGATGAATACGATTGCAGGTTTATTGAAACCGAAAGAAGGTAGTATTCATTATTTGGGTAAGGATGTAACTGGACAACGACCTGATCAGCTTTTAAGAAAAGGGTTAGCTTTAGTTCCAGAAGGACGAGGTATTTTAGCTTCCATGACCGTTTTAGAAAACTTAGAAATGGGAGCGTATCATCGAAATGACGCTGAAGTGAATGCTGATTTTGAAAAGGCGATGGATCGATTTCCAATACTGAGGGAAAGACAATCTCAGCTAGGAGGTACACTTTCAGGCGGCCAACAACAAATGCTGGCGATTGCGCGAGTAATTATGTCTAAGCCCAAGTTACTTTTACTTGATGAACCATCGATGGGACTGGCCCCATTAATCGTTGCAGATATCTTTAAAATAATTAAAGAGATTAATGAAGCAGGAACGACTGTTTTGCTGGTTGAACAAAATGCACGTCAGGCTTTAAAAGTTGCGGACTATGGCTATGTGCTTGAGACAGGTAAAGTGGTCGCGAGTGGTAACGCGAAAGAGCTGCTGCAAGATGATACGATAAAAAAGGCTTATCTAGGACATTAATAATTTTGAAGTACATTGACGGTAACGATTTTTGTTGCCGTTTTTTTGCGTTGAACTTTCAATCCAAAGTAATTCAAAAGCACCTGTACATAGAGTGCTTAGTGTTTCATCACAAAAATAAGCAGTACTTTACTGGTTAATCAACACACGTGTGAAATTGCTATACTATATTTACCATTAACAAATAGAAAAATTGTGAAATTAACGGTTGAACTCTCAAGTATTCCTCGGCTATCTGCATTTGAATTTACAGAAATGGTTGCGTGGCTAAGCAGGTGTCATAAGGCAAGCAAAAAATACATAGGAATTTGTCGGTCTAGGAGAAGCGATGAACGAAAAGACGGATACTTTTTCCGGGGGAATGAAACAGCTATTATTACGTAGGCGATTGTCCATAAACCAAAACTGTACCCCAATCACATTATATGAATGGGGTACAGTTTTTTACTGTTTTTTAAGTCCAGAGCCGCGGAATTTCTCTTCGCTGGATGAATTACTTTTGGAATCGTGATGATGTTTCTCTTCCCGTTCTTCCAATTTTAAATCTTCCAGAGGAATAGAGTCGACAGTCTTCATATCTTCATGCATATCGTAAATGCTTTCCTTATCAGTTCGGAGGTTTTCGGGATTATCCATGTATGGTCCTTCAGCATCCTTTCGGTCACGTTCAGTAAATACTTTTTTGTTAGTCATCAAAAACAGACTCCTTTCATCTTCGAGTTTGCCGTGGAATATTCTCTTGTCCTTATGTTATTCACTCTTTTACAGAAACTAAACATCCGATTTGATGGAGCAGTGCGTTTCTTAATGGTTTGGACGGGTACAATAAGAAACAAAGGCAATATCATCGAAAAGGAGGAATTTTGTAAAATGGAAAACAAGAAGTATATCGGTACATTTCATTCCATTGATACAGTTTTATATAAAATTACAGAATTGAAAGTGCAAGGCTATGATGAAAGTGATATGTATGTTGTTACCAATGAAGAAGATAATATTTCAATGCTTCGGGGACAGACCGATGCCGAACTCCTCGGTACAGCAGATGATAATTGGTTAGATCGTTTTAAACTGTTTTTGGGCGGTGAAGAACCCATTCTGAATGCTTTTTCACGCATGGGGTTTTCAGAACAGCAATCAAGGGGCTATTACAATGAAGTTAAAAATGGTGGCGTTGCTCTATTCGTTAAAAGTAAGGCACTGGATGAGATGGATAGTAGTACAGAACGTGGCCTGAGCGGAGAACCATTGGATGGTCAGGGTGGAAACCAACAAATGATCGATAATGACGGTACGGTCCCACGCCTCAATACAAGAAACTTATGAGTGGCAGAAGACGGCTGTTTACCCATTGCAAACAGCCGTACTATTTATATATATGTTGAACAAATGAATACCTAAATAAACTAAGCGGAGGCGCCTTACAAGGGGATCTTTATTTCAACTTAAATAGTTGTTATTACGGTTACCCTATTAGTTTCGCAAAATTTACATTCACGCCTTAATAATTTCACACTACCTCAACAAATTAAAAAGCCCCCTCCGTCTAAAAAAGGGGGACATACAGTCATATAATCAAAAGAATGATGCATATTGATACACTTATTCCAATTTCTTAACAGGTATGGACTTATAGCTATCACTGTTTGATAGATGACTTACTTTTTAAAGATTATCGATTGTTATTATCGGAAACTTTATCTTTTAGTTCTCCGATTTTCTTTTGCGCTTCGCCTTTTAACTTATCAAACTTACCTTCAGCTTGTAGTGAAGGATCATTTGTGGCATTGCCTATCTGATCCTTTGTTTCACCTTTCACTTTGTTTACTGTCCCTTTGACTTTGTCTGAGAAACTACCGTTTGTCATTGTAAAGCCTCCTTTTTATTCTTGTTAGGTAATAGATACCCTGCATGAAAAAACATTAAACATGGGAGAAAAAAATAATACTCAATGGTATTTGTTCAGAATAGGTTCAAAAGGTCTAATTTATTGTATAAAAAGGTGACTAAACTTATGTACCCAACCTTCGATATATTACATATAATATAGGTAGATACAAAATAGTGGGAGGAGATGGGATGATTAGAAAAGGTCGATTTGCTTTATGGGATAAAAGGGAATTTGAACTGGCTTCTTATCAACGACAATACTATTTGCAATCGGCGGATCCTTTAGACTTGAAAAACGGGTTCGTGAAGAATGGATCTAACCATGTTTATATTAAGACTATTTCCGTCGAGGAATTAGAGGATGCGTATGAAGTCATTCCATATGGGATGATTGAAGGCTACCGTTTTGCAGTAGAAGGATATGATGAAAAGACTGGGAAAGTTGCATTGGTAACAAACAATCCATTTGTCAAAGAACGGATCGAAGTGCGTCCTTATGGGGAATTTCAATACATAATAGAAATACTTCTTGAAGATATTGTAATTGAGGAAGATCGGGTTCCTATACTTGGATTTGATGGTTTATACACATAAAAAGGCAATTGTGCATGTCGATAAGACAACACGATTGCCTTTTTATTGTTTTAATAGCTGTAGTACGGACTGGGCTTGTTGCATGTGCATAGCGAGTACGTATTGACCGGCCTGAAGTAGAATGTTTGCTTTCGTGAGTGCCATCATTTCCTTTGCGATGTCGACATCTCTTATGCGGGATTCGGCTGCGATTAAGTTTTCTTCCATGACGAGTGTATTGTTGTAAGCATGTTCAAGCCGGTTTGTATAGGCACCTATTCTAGAGCGTTCTGAGGATACGTTTTTAATTGCATTGTCGAGTAATCCAATTGCATCATTGGCCTTGGATTGGGTTGAAATCGATGCGTCAGACAAACCGATTGTCTCTGCACTCATATCACCAATGAAAAATTCAATTGATTGGCCGGCATTCGCCCCAGCTTGAATCTTCAAGGAAGAGCGTGAACCGTCTAACAGTGGCAATGTATTGAACTCTGTATCTTTTGAAATACGAGTGATTTCCTTTTTTAGTTCTACAAATTCTAGAGAGAGGGCTTCACGATCGGAATCTGTCACTGTTCCATTGGCAGCCTGTACGCTTAGTTCACGCATCCGTTGCAGTATAGCGTGTGTTTCATTTAAAGCACCTTCAGCTGTTTGGAATAGGGAAATACCGTCTTGGATGTTGCGTCCCGCCATCGATAGACCTCGGATTTGCGCACGCATTTTCTCTGAAATTGCAAGGCCTGCTGGATCATCTGCAGCTCTGTTTATGCGCATACCTGAAGACAATCGCTCCATCGACCGCATTACTTGATTGTTTTGCATAGTCATATTGCGGATGACATTCATTCCTGTCGCCTGCCATATTCCAAGCATGGCACAACCTCCTCTTTAAATGTTATATCGGTGATAATTGAGAGATATTAACAAACCGTCATAATCATGTTTGAAAAGTGATGAAAAAGGGTAGCCCATAGAAATAGGTATCTGCTCAGAAAAAGTATAAAGATGGTTGAACAGTTTAATCATAGGGGGCGAAATGTGTGCTTGAATTTAAAAATGTGTCAAAGATTTATGCTGGAGGTAAAAAAGCTGTAGATAACTTAGATTTACATATCAATGCAGGTGAATTTATCGTCTTTATCGGTCCGAGTGGTTGTGGAAAGACGACAACTATGAAGATGATCAATCGATTAGTTAAACCCACAGAGGGTAAAATATTGATCAATGGAGAAAATATTATGGAAAAGAACATCGTGCAATTGCGACGTTCAATTGGCTATGTCATTCAACAAATTGGTCTCTTCCCCCACATGACCATTCGAGAAAATATTGCACTTGTCCCGCGGCTTATGAAGAAGTCGGTTGATGAGCGAAACAATAAGGCTGATGAGTTAATCGAACTTGTCAATATGCCTAAAGAATTCCTTGATCGCTACCCCCATGAACTAAGTGGAGGTCAGCAACAGCGTATCGGTGTACTTCGTGCATTAGCTGCTGATCCTCCCCTTATCCTTATGGACGAGCCTTTTGGTGCGCTAGATCCGATTACCCGCGATTCGTTACAGGCGGAATTCAAACATCTTCAAAGGACACTTGGTAAAACAATTATTTTTGTCACGCACGATATGGATGAAGCAATTAAGCTCGCAGATCGCATTGTAATTATGAAAGACGGAAAAATTGTTCAAATGGGAACTCCAGACGAAATTTTAAGAGATCCGGCCAATGAATTCGTAGAGGATTTCATCGGTAAAGACCGTCTTTTGCAAGCTCAACAACGTATACAGACGGTGGGACAAATTATGAACCCGAACCCCGTCTCCTTCAAAACGGAAGGGACACTGTCTCAAGCAGTTCAGCTTATGCGTGAGCGCCGTGTGGATTCGCTACTTGTCGTTGATGAAAACAATGTACTGAAAGGTCTGCTCAATGTCGAGATGATAGACAGGGGCCGCAATATGGAAACGCAGGTCAAGGAAGTCATGTCTACGGAATTGACCGTCGTTCAGGAAGATACGCTTCTTCGTGAAGCAACGCGAAATATTCTTATACGTGGATTAAAATACGTAGCTGTTGTCGATGAAGATCGGCGTTTGGTCGGCTTGATTACAAGAACGAACCTTGTGGATATCGTTTATGATTCCATTTGGGGAGAAAGCGAAGAGCAGACACTTGGTCAGGTGTAAAGGAGGTTTTTGAATGAACGGATTTATTGATTTTTTCTCTGAGTATGGAAGCCAGTTGGCAACGAAGACTTGGGAACATCTGTATATATCATTTATTGCACTTTTTCTTGGAATCCTTGTTGCAGTACCAATTGGAATAATGCTTACAAAAGTGCCGAAGATTGCTGGTTTTGTATTGGGAGTAGTTGGAGTTATCCAGACATTCCCTAGTCTTGCGATTCTTGCGTTCTTCATACCACTTCTGGGAATCGGGAAAACACCCGCAATTGTTGCTTTATTCCTTTATTCGATGTTGCCAATCCTTAGAAATACGTTTATCGGTGTGAAAGAGGTCAATCAGGATCTCGTGGAGGCAGGTAGGGGAATGGGAATGACGGCGTTTGAACGTACGATGAACGTTGAACTTCCTCTGGCAATTCCTGTTATTATGGCTGGTGTAAGGCTGTCTGCAGTCTACCTTATTGGATGGGCAACACTTGCATCATTCATTGGTGGAGGTGGGCTTGGGGACTTTATCTTTGATGGTCTGAATCTATTTAGGACAGACTTGATTATTGGTGGGGCGATACCAGTTACGTTGCTTGCGCTACTAGTCGATTTCCTGCTCGGTCGTTTTGAATCCTTCGCTACGCCAAAAGGACTTAAAGAAAGCAGAAAAGTGGTTTCTTAAGGAGGGAAAAAGAGTGTTCAGAAAAAGTATGAAAAGAATAGTACTTCCATTATTGGCCACCAGCCTGCTGATTGGGGGTTGTTCACTTCCAGGCCTCGGAGGAGGTAATGACACAATTCGAATTGCAACACTTACAAGTACGGAAACATCGACACTGGGTCATATGATTCGACTTATGATTGAAAAAGAAACAGATTTGAATGTTGAAATGGTGGAAAATTTAGGAACTTCAATCATCCAGCACCAGGCGTTGACGAGCGGGCAAGTAGATATTACAGCTGCACGCTACACGGGTACTGATATGTCGAGTATTTTAGAAGTAGAGCCCCTAGCAGATCCAGAAGAGGCAATGACGCTGGTCCAGGAAGAGTTTGATAAACGATTTGACCAGGTTTGGTACGATTCATACGGGTTCCAAAATACGTATGCGCTCACAGTAACAGCCGCCCTTGCTGAAAAAGAAGGACTTGAAACTGTCTCGGATATAGAAAAGATAGCTGATGATTTAACGCTGGGTGTAGACAACTCATGGTTGAACAGGGCAGGAGATGGCTATGAAGGATTCGTTGATACATATGGATTTACATTCGGAGAAGCATTGCCCATGTCTCTGGGGCTCGTCTACCAAGCGGTGAATAGTGGTAAGATGGATGTCGTTTTGGCCTATAGTACTGACGGACGTTTGAAAGCATTTAATTTGAAGACGCTTGAAGACGACAAGAAGTTTTTTCCGCCTTATGAATGTTCACCTGTGACGCGAAAAGATGTAATAGAACAGCATCCAGAAATTGATATAATCCTGAAAAAACTTGCAGGTAAAATAGACGGAGAAACAATGACACGTTTAAATTACGAGGCGGATGTTAATAAAAAAGAACCTGCAATCGTGGCACAAGAATTTTTGGAAGAAAACAATTACTTCAACTGAATCACGGGGGGTGAATGAATGGAAACGTTACAAGAACTTTGGTCATACTACACAGTGAATGGCACGTATGTGTGGGATCAGTTTGTCAGGCATTTCCTTATGTCTGCATACGGAGTCCTGTTCGCGGCGCTTGTTGGTATTCCAGTGGGTATTCTTATTGCCCGATACGGTAAATTGAGTGGATGGGTGTTATCGGTAACGAATATTATTCAAACTATTCCAGCCCTTGCAATGCTTGCTGTTCTAATGCTTGCGATGGGTCTTGGACCGAACACAGTTGTTATGAGTTTATTTTTGTACTCTTTGCTACCTATTATAAAAAATACGTATACAGGTATAAAAAGTGTAGAAAAACCTATTTTAGAAGCTGGTCGTGCAATGGGGATGACACGGACGCAGATGCTCTTCATGGTAGAACTTCCGCTATCGTTATCAGTTATCATGGCAGGTTTGCGGACCGCTCTTGTTATTGCAATTGGTGTGGCAACAATTGGAGCTTTTATCGGTGGTGGAGGACTCGGCTCCATTATTATTCGAGGGACGAATGTGACAGATGGAGCATCCATTATTTTGGCCGGAGCAATTCCAACCGCATTAATGGCGGTCATCGCGGACCTCTTTATGGGATGGCTGGAACGTGTTTTATCTCCAGCAAACAGAAAAGCTGTAGCAAAACAATCAACATCTACAAATACAGTGGCATGAAATCCCCCCTTTTCTTTGAGGGAATATAAGCCTGAAAGTGCTTAGGGCGGGGAGGAAGAAGTTCTACATGAGCGAAATGGAGGAGATGAAGAGATGATTGGTAAATTTAATGTGAGGAAAGAAATATTTGAAGATACGCCAAATGAAACATTACACTTCGAGTTGACGTTGGACAGTAAGGAATATCAAGGTCATTATAAAGAGAATGAAGTGAGCTGGTTTCAAATGCAGCCTGATCAAGAAAATCATGAGATGAAGCTTGAAGATTTGGAAGTTGAAGTGAAAAAACGTATTAAAGAGTGGAAAGAAGATTAAATTAAATCAAGATTTGATTGAAAACTACCTAGTGACTGGGTAGTTTTTTTATATACCGTCAAGTGAGTTGTTTCGAGTGGCACTGATAAGCTTCTTTAGCATCATAACTATTTCGTTATTTCTGTTATATACAACGTATAACAGTCGTGGTATACTGAATTTACCATTAATAGTTAGAAAGGGTGTGAAGTTTATGTCTGAGCTCGCGAGTATTCCTTGGAATCTTCTTATGCCATTGATTGTACTTCAATTCATTTTGATGATTGTTGCACTCGTTGATGTTATTCGCCATAGACGGACGAACGGTCCATTTATCATGTGGATTTTCATCATTGTTCTTGGCAATTTGATTGGATCAATACTGTACTTTATCTTTGGGAGGCGGCAAGTATGACAAATTTACTTCAAGTGGATAATTTGACGAAGAAATATATCAATAATCATGTAGTGGATGCTGTCTCGTTCGAACTTGAAGAACATACAGCAACGGCTTTGATAGGGCCAAATGGAGCTGGAAAAACTACGACACTGTCTATGCTTGCAGGGTTAGTCTCGCCAACAAGCGGATCAATACAGTTCCAGGGTGCTGCAAAGCAGGATATCCGTTCGATTATCGGATTTCTTCCACAATATCCAAAGTTCTTTCCTTGGCTATCTGCACTTGAATTTACTGAAATGGCTGCACGACTAAGTGGGGTGGAAACAAAACAAGCAAGAATAGAAGCGAAAAAGACCTTGGAATTTGTAGGCCTAGGCGAAGCGATGAACAAAAAGACGGGCACTTTTTCCGGAGGAATGAAACAGCGTCTGGGGCTTGCGCAGGCAATTGTCCATAAACCAAAACTACTTTTACTCGATGAGCCGGTATCTGCACTTGATCCAGTTGGGCGCCGTCAAGTGATGGATTTGTTGAAAGACTTGCAAAGAAAAACGACGATTTTATATTCAACCCATATTTTAAATGACGCTGAAGAAATGACAGACCAGTTGCTGTTCTTACGGCATGGGAAACTTGTCGAACACGGTTCACTTGATGAAGTACGTGCGCGCTATGCGGAACCGCGAATCGTCATTGAATTCGAAGGGATGCAAGAGTTGCAGCGCTTTATGGAAGCAACTGCATGGCAAGTGACATCAAAAGGGTTGGTTGTTTCGATTGACGTTCGGTTGGAAGAAGCTGAAATGTCATCGGTCCTATCCATGTTAACCGCAGGCAAATTCTTAGTGAGAAAAGTGGAACTGCAGACGGCGAGCCTTGAAGATATCTTCATGAAAGTGGCGGTGGTCTAATGAATGGATTTAGTGTGTTATTGCAGAAAGAATGGCGTGAACATACACGGAATTTCAAAATGTTATGGATTCCTCTCGTCTTTATTATATTCGGTATTTTGGAGCCCGTAACGAATCATTTTTTGCCTGAAATTATGAGAAGTGTAGGTAATATGCCAGAAGAAGCTGAATTCTTATGGCCAGAGTTCAAAGGAGAGGATATCTTCCAGTCATTGCTGGGGCAATATCAAATGATCGGTATTCTCGTTATAATTCTTGCTTTCATGGGGACGATTTCAGGAGAGCGGAAAAATGGAACGGCCACATTACTATATGTTCGCCCAATGTCATTTCGAAATTACTTTTTAAGTAAGTGGCTGGTCGTTAATGGGATTGTACTTGGAAGCGTCTGGCTCGGCTTTATGGCTGCCTGGTATTATATTGAAATCCTTTTTAACCATGTAGATGCAGGGGCAATATTTGCTTTTGTTGCGACGTATAGTTTATGGCTCGTCTTCGTTGTCACTGTTGTTTTAGCGCTAAGCGCATGGCTTCCGACAGGTGGGGCGGCGGGCCTAGCGATTCTAATTACACTTGTCTACCAAATTATAGATTCGCTTATCGGTACCTATTGGACAGTATCACCATGGAAATTGTCGATGTATGCATCCTATTGGTTCGATTCGAACTCTGAACTGTCGGATTTATGGATGAGTTCGGGTCTGACAGTGATACTAATCGTCATCTTAATCGTATTCGGAGTATTTATGTCGAAACGGAATGCGGCAAAAACAACAGTGTAAATAACCCTTTGTGGTATAATTCGTATAAAGACGAATTATTCTGAAAGGGAGGGGTTCTAGATGACTACACGCAATTCAGATCGCTTCATATTCGCATTTAACCGTATTGAAAAATCTTTGGAAAAAATAAGTGGCTTAAGCAGCTATATGTCTTTCCAGCGATTGATTGATAAATCCAAGCATTTGAATGCGGTTATTCGGAAATTTGAGCGGGATTTGCGGGAATGTGGTGATTTACGCAATGCAATTGTCCATAATCGGACTGATATTCAATATGCAATTGCAGAACCACATGATGATATTGTGGAACTAATTGAATACATTGACCGAGAACTTTCGAAACCTGTTACAGTCGGTGATATGTTTTTACGAAAAGTCCATATATTACAAGCTACTGATACACTTGCCTCCGGATTGAAACTAATCCGGGAAAAAAAGTTCAATCAGATACCAATTTATCAGAGCAATAAATTCATTGGGCTTGTTACTGCGACAGGCATTACGTATTGGCTTGCAGATAATATGACAGATGAAATAATTTCCCGGGAAATGCCGACGCTTCTCGACATTTATTCCCATGAAAAACAAAAAAACACGTATCGATTTATAAGAATGGATCTTTCTGTTTATGAAGCGGAGGAATATTTTAAAAAGTCTGTTGCTGAAGGAAAACGTCTTGAGGCACTTCTCATTACGGAAAGTGGAAGACCGGAAGAGAAACTACTTGGAATTATTACACCGCTGGATCTGATGAAAATAGATTAAAAAGCAGTGCCCATTCACAATAAGTGAATGGACACTGCTTTTTTTTAGGGATTGAGGGAATTTACTTTGTTCGATATAGCGTTTTCTGTAATAGGCAGTTGTTTCTTTGTTGATGTTTTCATTTTAAGTTATTTTTGAATGGTGAAGAACCGATTTTTAATGCTTGTACTTGTATGGCATTCTCAGAACAGTTATCACGGGTTTATTATGATGGGATAAAAGTTGGAGGGGCAAGATACTATATATGTTGAACAAATGAATAGGGCATATGCGCTTTACAAGGGCTTTCGGGAAATATCTGAAAAGTTCTAATACTTGAAGCGAAATAGAACTCCTACCAATACCGCTTCGACGCTTTGTGGATGCCTCCCGCGATAAGCCAGAAAGGAAACCACTTTCGGTCTTATCGCTTCGGCTACCACGAAGTCGCGCCTACGCTGGATGGTCTGTGTGAGAAAGCGCATTTCATTAGCGGTGATGAAATCCGTAACCTAGAGTGCGGATTTCTTGACTATAATTATATATGTTGAATCCGGTATATATACTGAGCGAAGGCGCCTTAACAGGGGTAGCCAACCGAACAACGAAGAGTTCGGTTTGTATAATTTCTGCGTTCTTTGCAGAAATTATACAGTTAATGCCAAGAGGTTATTCCAGATAGGTTAAAGAATACCTCATCTGGCTTATGTGGGAGGCATCCACTAGCGCCGTAGCGGTTCAATGGAATGCTTTATTTCAATTTATATAGTGTCAAATAGCAATCACCTTATAATCTCAGCATATACATCTCAAAATTACATTTCTCTCGATAATGTACACCCTAGCGCAGGCGCGACAAAGGCATCCCCAAAGCGCCAAGCGTTCTACAATCCACACCGTGAATTAAAACTCTCTCCTTATTGAGCGCCACAGTAGATTCAATGGGATTCTTTAATTCAACATATATAGTGAAAAACCAGCTTTTTTATGTGTAATTCTACCAGGTTTTTTTGTTGAAATATGACGAAAAATGTATACACAATTTTCAATCTATTATGTATAATGGATATATAATATAACTAGTGGGGGAGATGAAGTGATAAGAAAAGGACGTTTTGCTGTATGGGGAAACAAAGAGTTTGAACTAATTTCCTATCAACGACAATACTACTTACAATCGGAAAATCCTTTAGACATGGAGAATGGGTTCGTAAGGAAAAATGGGGAAAAACAGATTTTCATTAAACCAGTTTCCATTAGGGAATTGGAGGATGCTTATGAAATCGTTCCGTATGCAATGATCGCAGGCTATCGATTTTCTTTAGAAGGATACAATGAAAAGACTGGTAAAGTTGCGCTTGTGACAAATAATTCTTTTGTCAAAGAGAAGGTCGACGTGCAAGCTTACGGGAAGTTTGAATATATAATTGAAGTTTCGTTAGACGAGATCCGATTAGAGGAAGATCGAATTCCGATACGTGGCTTTGAAGGTTTGCACACATAAAAAGGTAATCGTGTACGCTGAAATGACAGTGCACATGATTACCTATTATGGTTTTAACGGCTGAAGGATTACTGGTTTTGGGGAAAAGATAAGAAATTATACGTTTTTCAATTGAAGTAGTGTCTAGACTCTAGGGCTTTTCTTACCTGATAAAAATTGATCGAAAAAGAAGTACCTTACTTCATGTAACGGGAACAAAGGCACTGCTTTTTACGAATCAGTTTTTTGCGTTAGATAACGTACTTTTAGTGTGGATCTTCCAATGTTACTTTTTATTAGTAAACTTGTCTTTCAGTTCACCGAACTTATCTTGTGCTTGCCCTTTAAACTTGTCGACCTTATCGCTGTCCATTGCGGTACCGATTTTGTTTTTCACTTCGCCAAATTTGTCCTGCGCTTGCCCTTTAAATTTGTCAACCTTGTCATTGTCCATTGCGGTACCGATTTTGTTTTTCACTTCGCCAAATTTATCCTGTGCTTGCCCTTTAAACTTATCGACCTTGTCGTTATCCATTGCCGTATCGAATTTGTCTTTCACTTCGCCTTTTACTTTGTTTACAGCGCCTTTGAATTTGTCGGAAAAACTGTTGCTCATAATAAAACCCCCATTTGGTTAATTATACAACTATATACCTGACAACGAATATAGTAAACGTTATAGCAAGTTTAGTAAGAAGCATCATTTTATTAGCTATCGATTTTCGGACTACAGGTTTCGATAGGGGTCAAGTTATCTTCGAAGACAATCGCAAAGCTGACAAATGCTACGATGTGAAATGAATTTCATGATTCAAGTAAGAAATCGCTGATAAATGTGCATGATAGGAATGGCAAACTGTAAAAAGAATTAACTAAATGGAGGCGATGTTATGATCGAAAATTTTAATGTGCGGAAAGAAATATTTGAAGATACACAATACGAAACGTTACATTTCGAGTTGACGTTGGACGGAAAAGAATACCAAGGACATTATAAAGACGAGGAAGTGAACTGGTTTCAAATGCAGCCTGACCAGGAAAATCATTTAATGAAGCTTGAAGATCTGGAAGCTGAAGTGAAAAAACGTTTAAGAGAATGGGAAGAACAATGAACCGGAAGTTGTTCAGATACCGCCTATCACTAGGTGGTTTTCTTTAAAGATACAAAACTATAAGTTTTTCATCTGGAGCAGTGTCTAGACTCGAACGCATAGCCCCTGGTCCCACACGAAGTAGGCCAGCAAGTGTCGGGGCTACCAAGGGGCTTGCGCTTTTCTTATTAGTGCAAGACCTTGTAGTATTGGACTCATATGAAAGTATTCTGGGGGGCAGGAAAGATGACAGCGAAACGTAGAATTGGGATGTACGGTGGAAAATTTTTACCGGTACATTTAGGGCATGTGAATGCGATGGTGATGGCTTCAACAATCGTCGACGAATTACATTTCGTTGTTTCATATGATGAAGAATATGAGAAAGAAGTCTTTGAAGGGACAGGAATGAAACCAATTTCAGCGGTTCAACGACTTCGTTGGTGGAGCGAAATTACGGCTGATTTGGATCATGTATTTGTACATAGTGTTGAAGAAAAGCAAACAGGGAAATTTGAAGATTGGACGGCAGGCGCGAAAGCGATTAAAGCGTGTGTAGGGAAAGTAATCGATACGGTCTTCAGTTCTGAGAGTAGTTATAATGAATACTTTAATGAGTTGTATCCAGACGCTGAACATATCGTGCTTGATAATGATCGGGAGCTATTTGATATTTCGGCAACAAAGATCAGGGATGAAGGGCCTTACGTTCATTGGCATATGATTCCCCAAGAAGTTCGCCCCTATTTTGTGAAAAAGGTTGCTGTCATTGGGACGGAGAGTAGTGGGAAGTCAACGCTCGTTCGAAATCTAGCACGCGTGTATAATACGTCATATGTTGAGGAATACGGTCGTACATATTATGACAAATTCAAAGATTCCATGTCGATTACGCTAGAAAGTGATCACCATGAAATTGCGTTTGAGCATAAATATCATGAACGTATGCAAACACGGACGGCAAATAAAGTACTTTTTATCGACACTGAAGCGATTGTTACCCAGTATTATTCGGAGCTATATGTCGGGAAAAGGCTAGATATCCTAACTGAGGTGGCAAAGTTACAAGAGTACGATTTACATATTTATTTGGAGCCCGATGTGGCCTGGGTGAACGATGGTATACGTGTTCACGGAGATCAGTCCATTCGAGAAGAAAATAACCGTAAGTTAAAGAAAATGTTTGATGAAGCTGGCGTTGACTATGTCATTGTAAGTGGGGATTATGAAGAGCGATTTGAAAGATGTAAGGCATTGGTGAAAGCGATTATGAAGTAAATAGAAAGAGGCTGCCTGTGTCGGGGAGCCTTTTTCTCATTTCATAGGAAACTATAAGATCTCGTACTGTGGATAACCTCCAAAAGAAGCTAATTCAAGTCTAGACTCCAGCGCCTCTGACCAGGCGCTGGCACTTTTGGTCGGTTTTTCTAACACCTATTTCAAGCGATATAGCACATCATCATCTTCGGTAGGGTTCCCTCTACCATCGGTATTATTTGTTATGAAAAATAATGACTCGCCATCCGAGAACACATCACGGATGCGGCCATAGCCTTCTATTTTCTCAAGGAGTTTGCCAGCCAATGGGTCAATGACAAGAATCGCCTCGCCGCGGAGTGCAGCAACGTACAACAATCCCTTGTGAAAAGTAATGCCTGATGGCGCCCATGTATCACCAGTGCCAGAGGTGAGAAGTGGTGTTTCCATGCCTTCTCCTAATTCCGTTCCCTCGATGATTGGCCATCCATAATTGTTCCCGGCTTCAATTTTATTAATTTCATCAT
This sequence comes from Sporosarcina psychrophila, assembly GCF_001590685.1. GTDB lineage: Bacteria > Bacillota > Bacilli > Bacillales_A > Planococcaceae > Sporosarcina > Sporosarcina psychrophila. The sequence goes on along the minus strand of NZ_CP014616.1, from coordinate 4,487,945 downwards.
TCGCAGATTGACCGTGTTCTGATGCATATAATACTCCGCTTTCATCCCACGCGAGCCCTTGTGAATTTCGATGTCCAATGCTCACGATTTCGAATGTGTTGTCATCAGTTAACCGGATTATTTTCCCGTTGAATAAATCAGTGTCTTGTGCTGAATCAGGATTTGCCCCATCGCCAATAGTTGCATATAAAATGCCGTTCGGAGAGAGTGCAAGACGCCCACCATGATGGACTGGACCTGATACGATTCCGTCCAACAGTATGTCTTTTTCATGCCACGAAGTTCCGTCATAGTGTAATGTTACGATTCGATTTACAGGTGTGCCTTCTAAATCATATGTGTAGTAGGCATATGCTTCATGCGATTTCAGAAAATCCTTTTTTAACACGAAACCAAGCAAACCAGATTCAGCTACATTTGCTAATGGCTTCGCAAGAAAGACATCCTCGCGTAAAGTCTGACCGTTTCCCCATACCTTAACAACTGACCCTTCTTTCTCAGAGATGAAAAAATGTTCTCCATCGAAATCAATGGACCATGGTGCGATGAGATTTACTGTGACCTTTTCTGCGAGTTCAGGATTCGCATGGGGTGAAGGACGTGCTTGATCTGTGCACCAAGCTAGTATAAATAGAAAAAAGAAGAGGAGAAGGCGTTTCATCGGAAAACTCCTTTCGTATTTCGTTTTTTTCAGTATATCCCGTTATGCGTGTGAGTAAAAATTAAGTTGATCAAAAAAATCCATGTATTGTATAAAAAATGGATAGGACTGCCATGCTTTGTGCTAGGAATCATTATATAGACGACAGTCATACTGAGGAGGATAAAGGATGGCAGTGGAAAAAAAAGGCTTATCGAGACGAGACTTTCTGAAGACAACGGGAATTGCAACAGGGGCTCTCGTGGGAGGGGGGCTCATAGGGGGACTTGTCGGTTACAACGTCAACAAGGAAGGTCAAGTTGCCGGCACGGGTGACCATAAAGGAGCTGGCGGCGAACCGACAGCTGTTAGCAATCGGGGCTTAATGTACTTTACAAATATGGCTGAATTCAATGTATTGTCTCAAGCAGTTGAACGGATATTCCCTGAAGATGACCTAGGACCTGGAGCAATTGCACTTGGTGCTCCGTATTTCATCGACAATCAGCTTGCAGGCAATTATGGAAGCAATGTGAAGGAATATATGCAAGGACCGTTTTTTGCGGGTGAAGCGACTCAAGGCTACCAAAGTAAGTTGACACGTGCAGAAATCTTTAGACAAGGTATCGCAATAATGGATGAGCAAGCAAACAAGCGGTTCAAACAAGGGTTTGTCGACCTCGAGGGTGCGCAAATGGATGAAATCATTACTGCATTCCAAAAAAATGAAATTGATATGAAGGGCGTATCGTCAGAATTTTTCTTCAAGCTTCTTCGACAAGCAACATTAGAAGGTGTCTACGCGGATCCAATTTATAACGGCAACGTGAACATGGATGCTTGGCGTATGAAGGAATTTCCGGGCAATCAAATGACCTATATCGCCGAAATTGAAAATGAAAAATTTGTGAAGTACGAACCAGTATCACTTACGAGTATGGAACATTAAGGGGGGAAATAGCGTATGGCAACAACGTTGGAGAAAGTAGATGTTATTACAGTTGGTGTTGGATGGGCCGGTGGTATCATTGGCGCAGAGTGTGCAAAAGCTGGTTTGAAAGTACTTGGACTAGAGCGTGGTAAGGAAAGAAGTACAAAAGACTACTCATTAGTACATGATGAGTTTCGCTACGCGATTCGTTACGATTTAATGCAGGATCTCTCAAAGGAAACGATTACGTTTAGGAATTCCCGGAAGATGCGGGCGCTTCCTATGAGGCAGATGGGATCGTTTCTTCTTGCGGAAGGTCTCGGCGGTTCGGGGACGCATTGGAACGGGCATACTTGGCGATTTCTTCCGTATGATTTTGAGATTAAATCGATGACGGATAAGAAATATGGAAAAGATAAACTCTCAAGCGACTATCTGATTCAAGATTGGGGCGTTACATATGACGAGCTAGAGCCTTACTTCGATAAATTTGAAAAGACAGCCGGCATCTCTGGAGAGAATAAAAATCCATTTGCGGGGAAACGCTCCTCAGAGTTTCCGACGCCTCCTATGAAGCGGACACCGATTCTAAAAAAGTTTGAAAAGGCAGCAAGCAAACTTGGGTATAGTCCTTTCATGTTACCATCTGCAAATTTGTCCGAGTCGTATGAAAATCCAGATGGAGAATCAATCATGGCGTGTCAATATTGCGGTTTTTGCGAGCGGTTTGGCTGTGAATACGGTGCGAAAACATCTCCGGAGATTACTGTCATTCCGACTGCAAGAAAAACGGGGAACTACGATGTCCGTTTCTATGCAAATGTCGTCGAAGTGTTGAAGAAAGGCAATAAAGTGACTGGAGTTAGATATATCGATACGCAAACCGGTGAAGAATTCATCCAACCAGCCGAAGTCGTAGTACTTACAAGCTATATGATGAATAATGCGAAGCTTCTTATGGTATCGGGAATTGGAGAAATGTACGATCCGGATACTGGAAAAGGGACGCTTGGTAAAAACTATGCGTACCAGGTTTTGCCGGGTGCAACAGGCTTTTTTGATGAACAAATGAATGTCTTCATGGGTGCGGGGTCGCTTGGGATGTCAATTGATGATTTCAATGGTGACAATTTTGATCATGGGGATCTAGATTTCATTCACGGGGCAAGCCTATCCATAACACAGACGGGTGTAAGGCCGATTGCGACCAATCCTCTTCCGCCAGATACACCTGTGTGGGGTGAAGATTTCAAAAAATCATCGATTTATAATTACACGCGCACGCTAAATATTGGCGGGCAGGGTGCCTCACTTCCTCATAAGGAGAATTTCTTGTCACTTGACCCAAATTATAAGGATGCATATGGGGTCCCATTGCTTCAATTGACATACAATTTTACTGAACAAGATAAGAACTTGCACAAGTACTTAACTGAAAAGACGGCAGTCATAATGAAAGAGATGGGTGCGAAGACAGTGATGGCTGGAAATCCAATTACCAACTATGATATTGTGCCATACCAGACGACGCATAATACCGGCGGAACAATTATGGGAGCAAGCCCGGATAATAGTGTCGTCAATACTCAATTACAACACTGGGATGCAGAAAATCTATTTGTTCTTGGAGCTGGAAACTTCCCGCATAACGGCGGCTACAATCCTACGGGGACAGTTGGCGCGCTCGCTTATCGCGCAGCAGAAGGAATTGTTAAATACAGTAAAGCTGGTGGGTCACTTGTTTGAAAATGAAGGGAGACTTTGGCAATGAGTTTAGCGAGTATTGGCGTACCGGGTTTAATCATCATTCTTGTTATTGTTCTCATCTTGTTCGGGCCGAAAAAGTTACCCGAAGTGGGAGCCGCGGTAGGGAAAACACTTGCTGAATTTAAAAGGTCAGCGAAAGACATTATGGAGGATGAAGAACCAGTAGCCCCAAAGGAAATAAAGAAAACGGATCAACTATAAGCAGGTGAAAGTATGGATCCATACGGAGATCACAGTCGTAAAATTTTAAGTCCGCTTGATAAAGTCCAAGTCGAAAAGACGAAGATTGGTATACCCGTTAAACCGGAAATAGAATCTGACATTACTCGGGATGACAAGGTCGTAGAAAGCAATTTTGAAGCTGCTCCGTCTCTTGTTGACCATCTCACAGACCTAAGAAAACAGCTCGTCAAAAGTGCAGCTGTTTTCCTTTTTTTTCTAATCGCAGTGTTTTCAAGTATTAATTTATGGTTCCCGTATATTACCCGCGGCCATGAGCTAATCATTCTTGGACCACTCGAAGTTGTGAAGTTTTACATGTCGATTTCCACAGCACTTGCATTGGGTTTATCAATCCCTTTTCTCTGTCATTTTCTCTGGCAATTTGTTAAACCGGGACTTAACGAACGGGAAAGCCGGTTTCTAAGCATGTATTCGCCTGTAATGTTACTGCTTTTCCTTATAGGTGTATCATTTGGTTATTTTATCGTCAATCCGCTTAGCTATAAGTTTCTTGTCTCATTGGGAGCCGTGAATTTTAATGTAATGGTGTCGGCGCAAGAATACATCAGTTTCTTGCTAATGACGACTATGCCAATCGGGATATTATTCGAGTTACCAATTGTTGCGATGTTTTTGGCGGCAATCGGGTTACTTACAGCGGAATCAATGAAAAAAGTGCGTAAATGGTCGTATCTTGCCATCGCAATAATTTCGGCTTTGATTACACCGCCGGATTTTGTGAGCCAACTCATTGTACTGATTCCAATGGCGTTGCTTTACGAAGCGAGTATCTTTATTGTCCTGTATACGGAGCGTCGAAATGCTGTTGTAAACTAATGCTATATTCGACATTTTCACAACAAAAACGGCAACCTATTTAAGGGTTGCCGTTTTTGTGCAAAAGTTTTTTCGCTTAATCGTTTATAAAACAATTTTACGAATTACTTTGCGATTCGCTTTTCTTGGAAAGTGTACCTGTGAACGATTCAACCTGTTTCATCAGCTTGTTCCTAGCATCTTTATTTCTCATTAAATATGCTGCGCCAAGTCCAAGTGCTGTCACGGCCATCTTGTTCATCATATAATCACCCTCCTTATTTTTTTGTTCATGATAATATGCCCGAGTTACAGGATTTTAGTCGGAAAGTCTGCAAGAAGATTGTTCCAAACTGCGTTAGGTTAGACATTGAACATCCTGCTCTTTATAATTAGTAAGTATAGAATTACATTTTTTTGGAGGTTACTATGTTTAGAAGGAAAACAAATGCATATATTATTTTTATTGCTATTTTACTCGTTATTGCGGGTTGTGGAAACAAGGAGAAAGAAACTTCGAAAACAAAAGAAAACCGACTTGTCTATGCGTCGGAAACTGAATTTGAAGGGCTTAATCCGCTACTGGAAGAAACGAACCTGGATGCGCTATTATTCCGCGGTCTGATACGGTTCGATGAGAACAATGAGCCAACAATGGATATCGCTGAATCATATGAACTATCACCGGATAAGCTAACGTATACGTTTAAATTGAAAGAAGACATTACGTTTCACGACGGCGAACCACTTACTGCTGACGATGTGATTTTCACAATTGAGAGCATACTAGACGATAATAATGCTTCGTTTTTGAAGTCGGATTTCACGGAAGTGGATTCGGTGACAAAAATTGACGACTACAAACTTGAATTGAAACTTAAACGCCCATTCACGCCGATGCTTGATAAGTTAACGGCTCCAATTTTGCCCAAGCATGCTTTTGAAGGCGTTGAGATGAGGACAGCTGAATTCAATAGTCATCCAATCGGCGCGGGTCCATATATGTTTGATAAGTGGGACCGTGGCAACAGTTTAACGTTAAAAGCCTATAATAATTTTCATGGAACAAAGCCTTCTATTGAAAAAGTGATTTTTAAATTCATTCCGGATAGTAATGTCCGTGCATTGCAACTCAAGTCTGGAGAAGTCGATATTGCACTACTCGACCCGGTCCAAGTTGAAGAGTTGGAAAAAGAAAAGAATATTAAAATTTACGATATTGAATCTGCGGATTACCGCGGTATCCTTTTCAATACGACCATTGACTTGTGGAAAGATGTTGACGTGAGGCGCGCATTTAGCTATGCGATTGATCGCGCTCAAATCGTCAAAGGTATTTTGAAAGGATACGGGACAGAAGCGTATTCACCACTTCAAAAACATGCATTTAACAATGAAAATGTAGAGAAGTATGCATACGACATTGAAAAAGCAAAAGAGCTTCTAGACGGAGCAGGCTGGAAAGAAGAAAAAGATGGTTTCCGTTATAAAAATGATGAAAAATTGGCGTTTACGATTACGGCACCTGTATCGGATACAGTACGCGTAAATATGGCGAACTATGCTGCCGAAGGATTCAAGAAAATTGGCGCTGATGTAAAAGTAGATGCGCTTGACTGGAGTGCCATTACAATCGAAGATGCAGAAGCATTCATGGTCGGGTGGGGTAGTCCGTACGATGCGGATCATCATACACATATTTTGTTCCATACGGATCAGTCGGTTTTGACGAGCTCTGGTTATAACTACGGTAGCTATTCGAATGCAAAAGTAGATGAGCTACTTGAAAAAGGCCGTTTTTCGACAGATGCTGAAGAACGCAAAGCAATTTATATGGAGTTTCAAGCTGAGCTTGCGAAGGACCCTGCATTTGCTTATATCGCGTACGAAGACGCGGTTTACGGGATTAATAAAAATCTAAGCGGTGTGAAAGAACGAATACTTGGCCATCATGGATCTGGTTTCCTCTGGAATGTTGAGGAGTGGACGTGGAATGACCGTTAAATGGATTGGGAAGCGAATGATGATGGGGATAATTGTCCTCCTCATCGTGAGCTTCCTCTCTTTTTTCATCATGCATGCAGCTCCCGGTGATCCGGCAGCGGCTTTTTACGGAGGGAATGCACAAACATTGAACGCGGCTGAAAAAGAACGAATCAGCCGTGTTTTTTCGCTTGACCGACCTGTCATTGCGCAGTATGGTACGTGGTTAGCGGAAACAGTGAAAGGGAATTTAGGTGTTTCGTATAAAGAAGGGCGGCCCGTATCGACAATTCTTATGGAACGGCTGCCAAATACATTACTTCTTTTCGGCGTGACGCTATTTTTTATTAGTATAGGTTCAATCTGGCTTGGAACGGCAGCGGGCATGAAGGCTGGATCTGTGTGGGATAAAGGATTATCGACAGTCAGTATTGTGACTTCTTCAATTCCAGCGTTTTGGCTTGGTATTTTATTTATTTCATTATTTGCAGTCAAACTCGGCATCCTTCCGTCATCTGGAACAGGAGATATCGGCGGTGAAGGTGGATTTTTGGATAAATTGCGTTATCTACTCATGCCTGCAACTGTTATCATTTTGACTCACGTTGGAATTTATGCACGCTTTCTCCAAGAAAGCATCAAAGTAGAAAGCCGTAACTATTATGTAACGGTAGCACGTGCCAATGGTGTCGCGGAGCAAGTCATTCGAAAAGGGATTTTGCGCAATGCATCTATTCCCTATTTGAATTATATCGGGATGACCATTCCTTCATTTGTTGGCGGGTCGATTATCGTAGAATCGCTCTTTTCATGGTCGGGACTTGGTCAACTAACCGTAAAAGCGGTGGTTACGAAAGATTTCCCATTGTTGATGGGTGGTATTTTACTAACGGGTTTAATCGTTGTCATAAGCCTTTTCGTTATTGACCTCATTACGTATTTATTGAATCCGAGGCTACGGAAAGGGGATGTGCGATAAATGAAATCAAAAAAAGCATTGATTTTTTGGTGCGTTGTCCTCGGCGTTATCATAATTCTAACTACTTTTGCAAGCTTCCTTTCATCGTATGAACCAAATGACATGAATCTCGATAAAGTATACGTCTCCCCTGGGGAAGGTCATCTGTTAGGAACTGATCATCTTGGACGCGATGTCTTTTCACGTCTTTTAGAGGGCGGTAAAGTAACGCTAACTGTTGCAAGTATTTCTGTACTAGTATCGCTTGTTATGGGTGTTCTATACGGCGGAATTAGCGGCTATATTGGTGGATTCGTCGATACTGTTATGATGCGGTTTTTAGAAGCGCTCATTACGATTCCTTCGCTAATTATTATTTTAGCGTTTCAAGCATTCATGCAAGGCGGAATGTGGAGTATGGCTCTCATTATTGGCGTTACAGGTTGGTTGGTTACCGCACGTATCGTTCGCTCTGAATTTATTCGATTGAAGGATGCGGAATTTGTGAAAATGGCGATAATGTTCGGAACACCGATGTGGAAAATTATCTTTAGTCATATGCTTCGCAATAGTATTCCGGCTATATTCGTTGTTACATTGTTTAACTTTGCAGGAGCTATATTCATTGAAGTGTCGCTTAGTTTTCTGGGGATTGGTGTACCACCAGCGATTCCATCATGGGGTAATATGTTGTACTATGCGCAAAATGATATCCTAATTGGGGCTTGGTGGATTGGATTGTTCCCAGGCATAATGATTTTCATTACAATACTTGCGATTAACTTTATCGGTGAAGCGTTGAAAGATCCGGAACGGAGGCGTTTAAATGCTTAGGGTACATCAATTGTCGATTGATATCGATGGTAAATCGATTGTGCGTAATAGTTCGTTTTCTGTTCCACTCGGAAAGATTACTTCCATTATTGGTGAAAGCGGCAGTGGGAAAAGTATGACGGTTTCCGCACTGCTCGGAATAGTACCAACAGGAGCGAAGGTAACTGGACAGGCTATATTTAACGATAAAAACTTGATTACGGTTTCGGATAGAGAAATGATGGAAATTAGAAAAAAACACCTATTTACAATTTTCCAAGATGCGGCGAACAGCTTTAATCCCTCTGTGAAGATGAGGCATCAACTTTTTGAGTTTTCAGGAAGAAAAACGGGCGATACAATTGAAGAATTTCGAGTGAAGATGGAGTGCATTTTGGATGATCTTGGCCTTGCATCGGAAATCATGGAACAGTATCCATTCGAATTATCGGGCGGTATGTTGCAACGATGTATGATTGCGTGTGCACTGTATATGGAACCGGCCCTTTTAATTGCAGATGAACCCACTTCTGCACTCGATATGGTACTACAAAAGGAATTCATTGGGCTGCTAAAGAGATTGAACGAGCGGCATGGAACAACAATTCTTCTTATAACGCACGACCTGGATATCGTTGCAGAGGCGGCACATGACATGGTTGTTATGCGTCATGGTGAAGTTATTGAAACTGGCAGTGTGGTGGAGGTATTTGATTGTCCTAAGCATCCTTACACGAAGCTTTTGTTGGATAGTAGGTTTTAAAGGAATGGAGGTGTGACGGTGTTAGTGATGGAAAGTGTATCAAAAAGGTATGGTAGTGGAACTAAAGCGAAAGAAGTCCTTCGTGCAATCAATCTCACAGTTGGAGAAGGTGAAATCGTTGGGCTTGTCGGGGAAAGTGGAAGCGGGAAAAGTACGCTGACACGTGTAATTATGCAACTTGAAGCGCCTGATGACGGAACAATTTTATTCAATGGTTCGCTCGTCACGAGGCAGTCCCGAAAAGCATTTTACAAAGGGTGCCAACTCATCTTTCAAAACGCATCGGCTGCCCTCAATCCATTATGGACTGTACGTGAAATCTTGATGGAACCGCTTCGTAATAAGAAAGGGGACCGGGATGCTCATATTCGACGCATGCTCGGCAAGGTAAAGTTAACGGAAGCTCATTTACATAGACGTCCTTCCGAACTGAGTGGTGGAGAAAGGCAACGTGTTAACTTGCTCAGATCAATTCTCGTGGAACCTAAACTACTCGTATGTGATGAAATCATTTCCAGTCTGGATCGATTGATTCAAAAAGAAATTATTGATTTACTAATAGAACTTAACCGTGAAACCGGCATGGCCTTACTTTTCATAGCGCATGATTTGCAAGCTGTTGCGTATATGTGTGACCGGCTATATGTGATGAATAACGGGGAGATTGTCGATGAAAGTGTGAAAGTGGAAGGTAGATTCGATTTTACACATCCGTATTCGGTAAGACTTTTTGGGGCGGAATTTAGGAGAGGATAAAGGGGGGGGACGGTGTAATTTCATTTTACTAAAGAAAGGTTCGGGAATAGATCACTCGGGCTTTTTTTGTATGAAGAAATAAACCCGTTGCTTCAATGGAAGCAACGGGTTCTGACAAGTATTACTTACTTTTATTCGTATCTAAAATGTTGAATATGATTTGTGCATGGTCTGTATTATCGAGTAACCCGGCAAAACGATCTTTAGATGGACCGAAAGCATACACAGGTACGTCTTCACCAGTATGTCCACCTGTTGTCCAACCTGTATAAGAACGCTTGTCAAAAATTGATTTGATTGCGTTATTGATATCACTCGCTTTTTCACCAGCAGTTTTAACAGATTCGATTTCAACTTCTGTCAGTGGTAATAACTCTTGATCAATATAGCTTTTTAAGGTTTTCTCGACATCAGCACCATTAGCAATTTCATCTGCCATGAAGGACGGTGTCCGTTTTGCGGCTTTGATTGTATCAGTGAGCCAGTTATAATTACCGTCTGCGCCTATAGAAAATCCACCTGTTGAATGGTCTGCAGTTGCTACGACTAGCGTATGCTTATCTTTTTTCGCAAATTCAATAGCTGCATTAAATGCTTTTTCGAAGTCTACCATTTCGCTCATTGCACCAACAATGTCATTATCGTGGCCAGCCCAGTCAATTTGGCTACCTTCAATCATAAGGAAGAAACCATTGTCATTTTTACTTAAGCGATCGATTGCTGTAGTAGTCATTTCTTCAAGTGAAGGGATATCATCTGGACGATCAATCATTTTGGGAAGACCGCCAGTAGCAAATAATCCAAGAATTTGATCATTAGTATCTTTTAACAGTTCATCTTTAGTGGTTACATAGCTAAATCCATCTTTTTTAAAGGATTCTGTAAGATTCACATCTGAGCGCTCAAAATTTGATTTCCCACCGCCTAGGAGGACATCAATTTTATGCTCACCATTGATTAATTCATTGTAATAATCATCGGCAATTGCATCCATATTTTTACGGTTTTCATTGTGAGCACCGAATGCAGCAGGCGTTGCATGAGTAATTTCTGAGGTAGCAATAAGTCCAGTCGATTTGCCTGTTTCTTTTGCAGCCTCTAAAACAGTTTTTACGTTAGATTTGTCGTTATCCACAGCAATTGCGGCGTTATATGTTTTTACACCTGCAGACATTGCAGTTGCAGCGGAAGCAGAATCTGTTATTGTTTGTTCAGGATCTTCTGGGTAAGTCATTTGCTGACCAACGAGGTAGTTGTCAAACGCTGTCTTCTCAACAATAGGTGTAGTAGGATCATCTTTCAAGTAACGATAAGCGGAAGTATAGGATACGCCCATTCCATCACCAATGAGGAAAATCACATTTTTGATTTCTGCATTGTTGTTTAGTTCTGCTTCATTTGCCTGGGCGCTTGGATTAGTGATTGCACCACTCCAACTTGCGACCAAAACAGTAGAAAGAACTGCGATGGGGATAACTTTTTTAAAGAACTGCTTTTTCATCAATGTAAAACCTCCTATTTAATCTACTATCAAATTTAACTATAAAGTGAAGTTGTTAATCTAACATGAAGGACATGTAAATTTGTGTTAATAGTTTGTAAAGAAATGAAAGGTTGTGCAATCGATCTTAAATGATGAGATAGGAATGTCCAGTGGCGTTGTAACAAAGGATCTAATATTTAATCTACAGAGGCAGTCGAGTATAGTTTTGCCTTTGAAGGACGGATGTTAAAAAGAAACAGTGTAATGGAAATCACCAACATCACAAATGTCCCTACAATGACAACATACTGAATAGAAATGAGTTGAGCTGCCACGCCAGCTATGGTCGTTGCAAGTATGATTAAAACAGCTTCAATTAATCCGTAAATACTTCCGACTCTCCCCATCACATCGACTGGGATATTGTTTTGGTAAAAGGTATGGAAGCCTGTATTCGCAAAGGCCAGAGAAAAGGAAAGAATGAAAAACCCAATAGCTGCCATGAAAAAGATGGTGGAAAAAGCGTAAACAATATAGCCGATAGAAACGAATAGGGAGCCTAAACCAATTAACAAAGAAGTCGATGATTTAGTGGCAATCATCGTATTAATAATTGCGCCCATTACGATCCCCGCTCCCGCTATGCTGACTAAAAAACTATATTCACTATCCGATAAAGAAAGGACCTCTTTAGCAAATGCCACTTCAAGTGAGTCAATAGCTGTAGCCATGACCATTACACAGCCAAAAAGAAAGTAAATGAACATGATATAGGCGTAGCGACGACTAAAATTCAACACAACAGTCCAATCTTGCTTCACTACTTCAAAAGATATTTTTTCATTTGTACTATTAAACTGTATGTGTTTTTCGAGGTTGGGCATCATCATAGTGACTAATCCTGATAATAATAAAGCAATGGCGTTCATGTAAATGGCAAAAATGGGTGTGCCGATGATAAATAACAATCCCGCTATAGCTGGCCCAATTAGAAAGCCTCCAGAATCGATTAAACTGCGTAATGAATTAAACCGTTTTCTATCCTTAGAGGGAATTAGTTTTGTAATATAAGTCATAGATGTCGGGTCAAATATAGAGCGTGCTATATTGATTAAAAAAACGACTAGATAGATCGACCAAAGAGAAGAAAGAAAAGATAAGGTAGCGATAAATACCGCACTAACCAGGTTAAGAGTGACCATTAAATTACGTTTATTTAACCGGTCTATGACGCTGCCTGACCAAAAATTTGTACATAACGTAGCCAAAGGTTTAAGGATATAAAGGACAGCCACTGCAAGCGGAGAACCTGTTTTCTCAAGGATAATCAAATTAAGCGCAATTAAATAAATCCAGGCGCCCACATTAGAAATGCCAATTCCAGCTAACAACATTAAAGGATATTTCCAAGATTCAACTACGTTCCCAAGCCTCATTTGATTTTCCTCCTCTATCATTCATTATTTGACAATAAAAAAATCCCACCCCCAAGACCTTAAGTCTTGAGGACGAGATTGTATCAATCGTGGTGCCACCCCAGTTTATTACGATGTTTCCATCGTAACCTTATCAGGTACGGCAAATAGATGCGTATACCCTGGCTCTATAACAGGAGCTCCTGTCACTCTATCCCCATTGCTGGTTCCGGAGTGATGCTCAGAGACTTGTTTCGATAACGCATTCTTACTCCTTTTCAGCAACCGGAGCTTTCTGCAAAGAATGAACGTTAGCTACTCTTCTCTTCGACGCATTTGATTTTTATAGATAATAGCACTCTTAGGATGAATTGTAAATAGAGAATTCAATCTTATTTGTTAATAAAATTAGGGGAAATATCGTAATTTAGGACTGATAATACGGGCTATATATGTTGAATTAAAGAATTTCATTGAATTTACTGTGGCGCTCAATAAGGAGAGAGTTTTATTTCGGGGTGTGGATTGTTGAACGCTTGGCGCTTTGGGGATGCCTTTGCCGCGCCTGCGCTAGGGTGTACATTATCGAGAGAAATGTGATTTTGGATGTATATGGCGAGATTGTAAGGTGATTACTAGTTGATACTACTTATAGTCAAGAAAGACGTACTCCAGTTTGCAGATTTCATCACCGCTAATGAAATGCGCTTTCTCACATAGACCATCCAGCGAAGGCGCGACTTCGTGGTAGCCGAAGCGATAAGCCACTGAAAAAGTTCTTTTTTATAGTAAGAACTAGTTGATTGTAGTGAAGAGCGGCGACTCCAGCGGGAACAGCGCGAGCTGAAGACCCCGCAGGAACGCAGTGACCAGGAGGCTGAAGCCGTGCCCGCGGAAAGCGTCCGCTCGGAACGGAAATCAACGGGATTGAAGAAAATTGTACTTTTTCAGTGCCCTGGCTTATCGCGGGAGGCATCCACAAAGCGTCGAAGCGGTATTAGTTGGAATCCTAAACCATTCCAAGTACAAGAGCTTTTTCAGTGGCCTCCCAAAAGCCCTTGTAAAGCGCATACGCCGTATTCATTTGTTCAACATATATAGATAATTTTGGACCCAGTTAACTAGGAACCATCCTCATACAATAAATGAACGCTCACTTTTGTATGGAGGTGATCTTATCAACCTTTGGATTGATATATCTACACGGAAACACCGATTAAAACTTTACGATGGTCATCACTTAATGAAAATATATCCGATTGCGGTAGGGAAAATGGTCACAGCGACGCCAATGGGGACATACAGAATTATAAACAAACAAAGCAATCCTGGTGGACCTTTCGGGGCTTTTTGGATGGGGTTATCAAAACCTCATTATGGGATACATGGCACAAATAATCCTTCATCTATTGGGAAAAGCGTGTCACATGGATGTATCCGAATGCATAATGAAGATGTTCTAGAATTAGCGTCTATGGTCTCGATTGGAACCACTGTTACTATTCATAAATGAAACACTTACTACCTTGTAATTTGTATGTTTCATATGATTGGTGGGAAAGTGAGTAGACTGCTAATATTACTGGCCAGATTAATATCGGAGTATCGAGATTACATTGAATCGTATTATATTTTAATAAAAAAAGCCAGCATCAAATACAATTCTAAATTGAGAGTTGTATTTAATGCAGGCTTTTTTGAGTTACCTATTAAATTTTCTTTTTCTCTGTTGATTCTTTATCGTCTGATTTAAACTCATCTGTGACATCGTCCATGATGTCTTTCGTTGAATTCTTAAATTCTTTCAGTGTTTGTCCAACAGCTTTGCCTAATTGAGGCAACTTGGATGGTCCGAATATGATTAAAGCAATCACTAGAATTATAATTAAACCGGGTACACCGATACTTGATGGCATGATTTGTTCCTCCTTTGAATTCATGTACATTTATTTGGGAATTGTACATGCTCACAGCTACTTGAATCAGTATAACATTCCTGATTACAAGAATGCTTCGATCTTAATCCTTCAACATCTTCTCTCGTCTTACTTCATTTGCACGCTTTTTTTTCAGTGACCAGCTTGATACCAGAATGCTGATCTCAAATAGTAGTAATAAAGGAATAATAATCAGAAAGTCGGAAATGAAATCAGGTGGTGTTATTGAAACTCCGACTACTACAAGCATGAAGTAAGCGATCTTTCTCATTTTTCTCAACTTTTCTGGTGTTACAATACCTAACTTCGTTAAAAACAGGATGACGACCGGCAATTCGAACACAATACCTATTGGAATGATTAAGTTAAACATGAACGTAAAGTATTGCTTCATCCCATATGTTTCAACTGCACCAATCGATTCATTGATATTTGACATGAAGTTCAACATTAAAGGGAAGAGGAGAAAATAACTAAAACTGACCCCCGCCAAAAACAATAAAAAAGAGGCCGGAATAAACATGACTGTTCCTTTTGATTCGTCTCTGGACATTCCCGGTTTTACAAATAACCACGTCTGGTACAATGCAATGGGTAATGTAATCAGAATAGCCAACAGTAAAGCGCATTTTACATAAATCATAAGCCCATCCGTATAGCCGAATACGTTCCATTCCACATGACGGGCTGTAGGTTGCATTTTGATGAACGTTAATATTTTAGGTGCAATACCGAAACCTATTGCTAGCGATATTATAAAAGTCACGGCTACAATAATTAGCCGCTTTCTGAGCTCCGTTAGATGTTCGACAAGAGTATATTCTTGTTCTAGTTTCATGCTTCTTACCACCCACTATCTTATAATGCTAAAAAGTAAATTCAGAAGATATAAACTTTCTTATTTACCAAAAATAATAGCTTTAATTCATACTAAATTGAAAAAATGTAGTAGAATTAAGAAAGGTAATCTAACTACCCTACACATTATACACATCAAAAATGAATTGTAAATAATAGGACGCTCAATAATTAAGAAGAGTAAATTCGGAAAATAATAACTTTCTCGGATGAAGGGAAAGATATTTCTAATCCATATCAATAAAGAAAAAAAAGTAGTAGAATTAAGAACGCATTGATTTGGACCACAACATACTATCCGTTACTAAATCGATTTACTAAATAATAGTACGTTTATTCACGGAATCGAAAGAAAGGAGAATGAAGGTGTCTCAGTATTACATTGAAGAGTTTAAAATCATCAGCCAGGTATTTTTACCAATCTTGTTAATCGGTGGATTGGCTACGTTTCTTATCGTTTTTAATGATGGTTATCCTTGGTATACATTCATCGGTGCCGCAATTGGCTTATCTATTATTATAGTTTCATGGACAGAAAAAAAGTATGCAATTTTCATAACATCCCTGTTGATGTGCGCAATTATCTATTCTGCTCTTTCTAGCCTTTACAACTAGAATGTTTTTGTTATTGTCTGATACTTAGCTAGCTAAATAATTAGATTATATTAATACAGTTAGAATTTGGAGGTTTTATCATGTCGAAGCAAGAAAAGAATTCATTTGTAGATAAACGTTCTTCAAGGCGTACGTTTTTAAAAAATTCAGGATTGACGGTAGGTGGTGTAGTACTGGGTGGCGCATTGGGGAGTTTGTTAGGGAACGAACCTAAAACACCTGCACCGGTAAAACAAGCACATACTCCTACTGCAAATCCGAACGTTGCATTAATATTCTTTACAACCGAACAATATCAATTAACACAAGCAGCAAGCGAACGGATTTTCCCAGAAGATGAAAATGGCCCAGGAGCAAAAGAATTAAATGCTGCCATCTATATTGACCATCAACTTGCGAGCCCATGGGGACTAAACGTGAAGGATTATCGCTTAGGGGCATTCCATACACCGGAACCAACACAAGGCGGACAAACAAAAATGCTTCGTAAAGACTTGTTCCCGGCAGGTTTACTAGCATTGAATACCTACAGTGTTAAACAATTTGAAAAGAAATTTACTGAATTGGAAATAGCGGAACAAGATGCTGTATTAACCGATTTTAGTGAAGGGAAAACGACTGTTTATAAAGGTGTTTCTTCCACTGAGTTCTTTAACTTATTACGTTCATTAACGATGGAAGGTGTGTATGCCGATCCATTATATGGCGGTAACAAAGAGATGCTTGGTTGGAAAATGAGGAAATATCCTGGCTCACGGATGACTTACCTCCAAGAAATTCAAAGTGAAAACTTCGTCGTACTAGAACCGCAAGGCTTAAACAGCCACATGGGACATTGATTATAGGAAGGAATGAATGACAACAATGAGTACAAAATTACCTAAAGTACCTGTCGTTATTGTAGGTATGGGCTGGGCTGGCGGTATTATTGCAGCCGAACTAACAAAAGCAGGAATTCAAGTCGTGGGACTAGAACGTGGAAAAGATCGATCAACTGCAGATTACTTAATGGGGCATGATGAACTGCGTTATCAACATCGGACGGAGCTAATGCAAGACTTATCGAAAGAAACGATTACACATCGTAATAATCTTGAGATGCGTGCACTTCCAATGCGTTATTATGGATCATTCATCGTTGGTGATGGAGTTGGTGGAGCGGGAAGTCACTGGAATGGTCAAACTTATCGTTTCCTTCCATATGACTTTGAAATCAAAACTTTAACAGAGAAAAGGTACGGTAAAGGGAAAATTAAATCGGATATGCCCATCCAAGACTGGGGTATAACATATGACGAAATAGAGCCTTATTACGATACATTTGAAAAAATGGCGGGTATTTCCGGCGAAACAGTGGAAGCTTACGGAAAACGTTCGAATCCATATCCGACAGGTCCAATGTTGAAAACTCCTGTTTTAAAAGTCTTCGAGGAGGCAACGAAAAAGTTAGGCTATACACCTTATATGGTTCCTTCTGGGAATTTGTCGGAGTTCTACGAAAATCCAGATGGTATTTCACGTGCGGCCTGTCAATATTGTGCTTATTGTGAGAACTTCGGTTGTGAGTATGGTGCGAAAGCGGATCCAGCCGTAACGGTTATTCCTGTTGCAAGAGAGACAGGAAAACTTGACCTACGCACACACTCAAATGTAGTACGTATTTTAAAAGATGGAAAAAAAGCAACAGGCGTTGTTTACGTGGATACGATTACTGGGGAAGAGTTTGAACAACCGGCAGATGTTGTAGTTGTTGCAAGTTATGTATTTAACAATGCACGACTTTTGCTCAATTCTGGTCTCGGACAACCTTATAATCCGAAAACTGGAAAAGGTTCAATCGGGAAAAACTATTGCTATCAAGTAAGTACTGGTTCTTCAATGGCATTCTTTGAAGATAAAGAATTCAATCTGTATGCAGGAGCAGGGGCATTAGGCATGGAGATTCCTGAATTTGTTGGCGATAACTTTGACCATTCGAACGAGAACTTTATTCATGGTGCTGGAATCCGTATGTTCCAATATGGTGCACGTCCAATTGCAAACAATGTTGTACCAAGCGGCACGCCTACTTGGGGGCCTGAATTCAAGAAACAATCGATCAAATATGCGAACAGCTACTTGAAGGTTGCTTCACAAGGTGCGAGTATGCCTCATCAAAATAACTATCTTGATCTTGACCCTGATTATAAAGATGCATACGGTATGCCGTTACTTCGCATGACATATGATTACACAGAACAAGATCGCGAATTGGTGAAATATATGTCGAAAGTGACACGTTCAGTAGCAGAAGCAATGGGGGCTGACATCATTGATACCGCTGATGAACAAGGTGAATTCAATGTAAACAAAGATACAAATACGCATAATACAGGCGGAGTAATTATGGGTGCTGACCGTGAAACTTCAGCCGTTAACTCGTACTTGCAAATGTGGGATGCCGAGAACGTTTTTGTGGCGGGGGCTTCTGCATTCCCTCATAACAGTTCTTTCAATCCAACTGGTACACTTGGCGCTCTATCATATAGAGCGGCAGAAGGAATTCAAAAGTTCCTAAAACAGGGCGGATCACTTGTATAGGTGACGGTCATCAAGATAATTGTTTGTAACAAGTACGATGATTATTATTGTTTCAAAAATTAATAAAACAGTCTTAAATCGGTTATTGATTTAAGGCTGTTTTTATTCACTTTAATCAAAGCCGTGAAATTCACCTAAATAAATATGGGAAATTTAATATTAAAGTTAAATTAAAAGAACCATCAAACTCAATATGATGAATGAGCCAATTTAGGGGGAAACTCTTAGATTGGTTTTTTTATTTTCAAATAATTCATTGACAGTGAGAATTGTTATCAGTAGAATGGAAACCACTGAGAATGATTATCATTATTAATTGGGAGTGTGGAAAATGAAGAAGGTATCATTACTTTTATTATCTGTACTGTTGTTACTCGTTTTAGCAGCATGTGGTACGGAGAATGGTAAAGCAGCAGTGAAAGAAGAGGAACCAAAAGATAAGGAGAAAAAAGAAGAGGTCACGTCAGCTATTGAAGTGACAGATGCATCGGGTGAAAATATAACGTTTGAAAGTGCTCCAGAATCTATTGCAGTTTTAAATTCAGGAGACTTAGATATTTTACTAGCATTAGGTGCTAATGTGACTGGCCGTCCAACGGCAAGTGGACCTGTTTCAAAAGAAGTAGAAAGTATTACGGAAATCGGTAATCCACATCAGCCAAACTTTGAGAAATTAGCGGAAGTTCATCCAACTGTTTTAGCCGCAGCAATGAGTTTCAAGCAACATGCTGAAAATATAGAACGACAAGGAACGAAGGTTATTTACACTAAAGCAAATTCAATCGCTGATATTCAAGAAACGATTCGTCTATATGGACAACTATTTCAAAAAGAAACAGAAGCTGAAAGTATGAATAAAACGATTACGGAAGAAGTAGAAAATAGCGAAAAAACCAATTCTGATCCAGTGAAAACACTATTGGTATATGGTGCGCCAGGTACGTATCTAGCGGCTCTTCCAAACTCTCTTACAGGTGATTTATTGGAAAAAGCGGGTGGAGAAAATATTGCATCCGATTTTCCACAAGAAGAGAATTATCCGCAGTATGCGAGTTTAAGTGTTGAAAAGATTATCGAAAGAAATCCAAAAGTTGTGATGCTGATTACACATGGCGATCCAGAAGGGGTAAAAGCGGCTTTTGAAAGTGAAATGGAAAAGAATGCAGCTTGGAAAAATCTTGATGCAGTAAAAAATGGCAATGTATTTATTTTACCTTCACATTTATTTGGTTCAAACCCAGGTACAAAAGTAGTAGAAGCACTTGAGTTGATGAAGGAAAATCTAGCGGCGGTTAAATAAAATGGAAGCGGTAGAAGTTCAAGTATCTAAAAATGTTCATCCACTCGCAAAAAAACGAACAATTGTAGTTATCTCTTTTAGTATCCTTCTTGTACTTGCGTGTACGGTAAGTTTAATGATTGGACCTGTTTCATTTACATTCAGTGAAGTTTGGGGTGGTCTTTTTCACTCAGATGATTCATTGGCTAGACGAATTATATGGGAGTTACGTTTCCCACGGGTTTTAATCGGAATGATTGTCGGAATGTGTCTCGCGGTATCTGGTGCTATTTTACAAGGCGTAATGAAAAATCCACTAGCTGATCCGGGAATTATAGGGGTGTCGTCTGGAGCTGGTCTCGCCGCAACGACTATTATGATTATCTTTCCGGCGTATATCCTATTCTTGCCTTTAGCGGCTTTTATAGGGGCTCTCATCACTGCGCTCATTATTTATGCATTCTCTTGGAAAGGTGGCACTTCACCTGTACGTATTATATTAGTCGGTGTAGCCATTAATGCCGTAATTGGTGCGTTCATGAGTGCACTCATGCTGTTATATAGTGACCGCGTGCAATCAGTTCTTCCATGGCTAGCCGGTGGCATTGGGGGCGTGGGGTGGATTCAATTCGAAATGATTATTTATTACGCTGTTGGAGCGCTTGTATTATCTTTGTTTGCAATCAGGCATATTCGCATTTTAAGACTTGGTGATGAAGTTGCAAAACTGCTTGGCCACAATGTTGAAAAAAGTCGTTTTTTCCTAATTGTTCTTAGTACACTTCTTGCGGGAATAGCTGTAAGTGTAGCCGGTTTAATAGGCTTTGTTGGGCTTGTTGTGCCACATATATTAAGAATTATGATTGGTGGAGATTATCGCTATTTACTGCCTGCATCCGCACTTGGCGGAGGGTTGCTCGTTGTATTGGCTGATACAGTTGCACGGAGTGCTTTTAATCCAATCGAGTTGCCAGTTGGGATTTTGTTGGCATTCTTAGGCGGCCCATTTTTCTTATATATGATTCAGAGAAGGAGGGACTCATTTGCTTCTAACTAAAGATGTCGCATTCGAACATTCTCCTTCCTTTCAGTTACAAGCGATTGACTTACACATAAAGGAAGGTGAAATCGTCAGCTTAATAGGTCCAAATGGGTCTGGTAAATCGACATTGCTCCGACTTGTTTCACGTCTTATAACTCCGAAAAGTGGTGAAGTAATCCTAGATGGACAAATGATTGGTTCAATGAAAAGTCTGGATGTCGCAAAAAAACTTGCCATGCTACCACAAATGCAAGATCATCAACTCGATTTGACGGTAGGCGAACTCATCGAATTTGGAAGGTATCCACATCGGGGGGCTTACGGTAAGTTGACAAAAGAAGATGATGAAATCGTTCAATGGGCGATGGAGGTTACCAGGTTAACTCGATTTAAAAACCGGACGTTACAATCACTTTCTGGTGGAGAAAGGCAACGGGCGTGGATTGCACTGGCTGTTGCCCAGCGCCCAAAGATTTTACTGTTAGATGAACCAACAACATTTCTTGATATATCACACCAATTAGAAGTGATGGAGCTTGTCGAAGAGTTAAATACAAAGTTTGGCATGACTGTTGTAATGGTCTTGCATGACATCAACCAAGCAGCACGTTATAGTGATCGCCTTGTCGTTTTAAAGGATGGGAAGGTTCAGTACGATGGTATTCCGCAATGCGTGTTATGTAGGGAAATGTTTCAATCTATTTTTGAAATAGATGCAGATATCTATAAGGACAACGGAAAACCATTTTTCACACCAATAAGGTTACGAAAGGAAGAAGTTATATGAGAAAAGGGCCACTTAGCAATGAGTTGGTAAGGGCGTTTATTATTGCTGCACATGGAGATTTTGAAGAGGTAAAGAGATTAGTAAAGCAAGAGCCAGCGCTTCTTCATTCCATTACGAACTGGGGAGGTGACGATTGGGAAAGTGGGCTTGGGGCAGCAGCCCATACAGGTAATCGTGAAATTGCAGAATGGCTACTCGAACGTGGTGCACGAATGGATATCTTCGCGGCAGCGATGCTTGGCGAACTAAGTATCGTGAAAGCAATTGTTGCTATACAGCCTAATGTCATTGCGGCTCCAGGTCCGCATGGTATTGCACTGCTTCGACATGCGCAAATGGGTGGAGAACCGGCACGGACTGTATATCAGTATCTAGAGTCTTTAACACTGAGGGAGGAAGTTGAATTATGATGAAAGCAGTAAATACAATCCGTATCAAAAAAGGAAACGTAGAAGAGGTTCTTGCACGTTTTCAAACACCGAAATCTGTTCATACATTTGAGGGATTTGTTTTAATGGAAGTATTGAAAAAAGAAAATAGTCCGGAATATGATGAGTTGAAAATCTGCACTACATGGGAAGAAAGAAAGTTTTTTGATGAATGGTTGGGTAGCAGAGCATCTCAAAAAACGCATGATAAGAAAAATGAACAAAAATCAGCGGATAATCCAATCATAAGTTCACAACTGACTACCTTTCAAGTGGCAATTCAGCACAAACCTGCAAAGCAGGAGGTTTGAATTTTAGTGGATGACGGTCACCAAGACAATTATGAAATAAACACAGTAATTTATAAAACAGCCTTAAATCGATTATGATTTAAGGCTGTTTTTATGCGTATTAATATAAATACTATCCTATTCTACCGCTATTATTAACGGGATTTGTAAATTTTTCATTTTGTCTGCTGACTACTTGTTTTGGAGCATCTTGTCTCGCTTTAGGGACCAAAAACATGATTGCTATTAACGCAAGTACTGCGAATATAACGTTGGTAATAATTCCGGCAGAGGCTGCCTTTTCAATATTGCCCGTCATCGTCATTGTACCGTACACGGTGGCAGATATGGCAACGCCAAAGGAGCTGCCGAGAGAACTCGCCATTTTGTAAATACCTGACGCTGAACCGACTTTATCTTCAGGGGCACTTGATACAGCTGTGTCAGTGGACGGTGTTGCATACAGCCCAAGTCCTACACCGAACAGGATAAATCCGAAAAAGACAACGATGATATAAGCTGTGTCCGGTAAAAATGTCAAAGCCATTAACCCGATGCCGATTGCCGCCAAGATAGAGCCTGCCATCATTGGTAATCTAGCACCGGTTCGTTGCAGTACTTTTTCACCGACACGGATCATGACAAGGACTGCCACTAAATAGCCAATTGATAGCATACCTGATTGAAACGCCGTGAAGCCTCTTCCGACTTGCACATATGTATTTGCTACAACGAGCGTACCAGCAACCGCGTTTAATAAGAAGTTGGAGATGGTAGCACCCGTATACGGTTTGTTTTTAAATAATTTAAAATCAATCAAAGCATGTAATTTACCTATTTCTATTTTGATGAAGAATAGCATTCCAACTAGCGTAGCGACAATTAAACTTAATGTGATCGGGCTTGTCCATCCGAAATCTGCACCGCGCGTAATAACCACATTTAATGCAATCATCGTTAAAACAAATACAACTAAGCCGGTAAAGTCGAAACGGGAAGAGCCTTGCTGTTCAACTTTGCTTTCGGGGGTATCTTTGATCAAAATCATAGCCAAGATGGCGAAAATAATTGAGAAAACAAAGATCCATCTCCAACCCATAGAAGTTGCGATAGCTCCTCCTGCAAATGAACAAACACCCGAACCACCCCAAGACCCGATAGACCAATAACTAAGTGCACGTTGCCTTTCAGCCCCTTCATAGTACGTTCTCATCAATGCAATCGTTGCTGGCATAATACAAGCAGCCGATAATCCTTGGATGATCCGTCCGATAATTAACAGCGCGGCCCCATTCGTAAATACGAGGCATAGTGAGCCAATGATACTTAATATGAGTCCGAAATAGGTCATTTTCTTGCGACCAAATTTATCAGCAAGCCCGCCTGCTGCCACGACGAAAATACCTGAGAATAAAGCGGTCAAACTGATTGCAATATTAAGTACACCCAGTGAAATTCCTAGATCCGATTGGATTGCGGGAACAACATTGACCATGGATTGCGCGAAAAGCCAAAACGTTATGACACCAAACACGATTCCTGTAATCATTTTATTCGTACCTTGATAGCTTGTGGTCATGATCTTCCTCCTCAAAATAGAAAGCAGCTTTCGTGAGAGTTTTATCTCGTCTATCAAAATTTAGTGTTTTACTACTTTAGCATAGTAGAGCGATGGGGTGAAGAAGAAAACCGTGGTTTTTCTATTTTAAAATGATTGCCATTTGCGTGACTAGTAGGTAGTATCAATATTTCTACCACTTGAGTAGTCGTTTACCATAAGTAAAACAAAGATAATCCCTAATGATGTCGCAAATCTTGAAATATGGGAATGGATAAAATGATTCGAAATATGGACACAATTTAATAATAGTATAATTAAATCGTTATGATAACCAAAGTGAATCAAGTTCATTGTTCGGGTTTTGTGAATAAATATAAATATTTCATTATATTTTATATGATTTCATTGCTTTAGTTAGAATATATCCTATCATTAGGTAAAATTCAATACCCATCGTTCGTCTTTTTCGGGTTGATGTAAATTTGGAATAGTTCAGCTATATATACTGTATAATGATTTTGAGCGGTTTAAATACATATTTTGGGTTATTTGGTCATGGGGATGGAAGTTTATATGTAGGAGGGAATTCACCAAGTCCCAGACAATGAGGAGGAGTTACGGAATGAATAAAATTATGGTCATCGGGGTGTCAGCGGGTGCTGGAAAATCAACATTTGCACGTCGATTAGGCGAATTGACCGGAATCGAAGTAACGCATTTAGATTGATTGTATTGGAAACCGAATTGGGTGGAAGCTTCGGTTCAAGAATTTTCAGCTGCTCAGCAACAAGTTGTCCAAAATGAGCAATGGATAGTTGAGGGGAATTATTCAGGGACATTCGATATACGAGAGCCATATGCAGATACCGTTATTTATTTGGAGCTCCCTCTCCGTGTCTGTTTGTACCGTGTATTAAAGCGAAGAGTACAATTCCATGGGAAAACGAGGAATGATATTGGTGAAGGTTGTAAAGAGAAGATTGATAAGGCGTTTCTGAAATTCATCCTCACAACATATGGGGCACGAAAAAGGAAAATGCTAGAGCGAATACAACGCTATGCAGGTGAAGGGAAGAACGTACATTATTTGAAAACACCTGCGCAGATTGAAGGGTTTTTAAAAACGTATATAAAAAAGTGAAACAACAAATAAGAAAGTATAAGTTTTCGACCCGGAACAATGTCTAGCTCCGGGCGTCAGGCGCTCGGAGTCAAAAGTCGATCTAGCTAGGAAAGAATGAACTGTATCCTTCTGGGGCAAAGGAACGTCGCTCTACTGTCCCGTCTTATGGCTGTCGCATCTTAGGGGCGCCTGCGCTTTTCTTAATGTTCAAAAACCCTCGTGTTATAAGAGCTCAGAGTTATGAAGTTGATTAAGGTTAGAAACTTTGGGAATTTGTATACGAACTGTTTCACTATAATAGCTTATTAAATAAACTATCCATATGGGGATCATTAAATGTATATAATTTTTTATCGAATTTTCCAAACTGAGAAATCGTAAGTGCTTTGACTAAAGCGCGACCTTTCAAAAGAGTTTCTTCAAATTCTCGTTCAGGATCAGATAAAATTGTGATTGCTCCACCCACACCTACAGTAGCCTGTTCGGGAGTCATTATAATCGTTCGAATGACAATATTTAAATCTGTAGTACCATTTAAGCTCAAAAATCCAATTGCTCCCGAGTAAATGCCACGAGCATTCGTCTCTAATTCGTCAATATAATCCATGGTTCGTATTTTGGGAGCTCCAGTCATTGATCCTCCAGGAAATGCTGATCGTATACAATCAATTGCTGTTAATTCCGCTCTTAACGTCCCTTTAATTGTTGAAACGAGTTGATGCACTGTTTGATAAGATTCAATAGCCATCAATTTCGGTACGTGAACACTTCCAATATCACAAACTAAACCCAAGTCATTTCGAAGAAGATCAACAATCATCAAATTTTCTGCTCTATCCTTTTCACTAGTACGCAATATTTCAGCCAATCTGAGATCGTCCTCGATATTTTTCCCACGAGCAATCGTCCCTTTAATTGGTTTAGCTTCGACCACTCGATCTTGATCAATTTTCAGGAAACGTTCAGGAGAAGAACAGAGAACACTCAATTCCCCGAACTTAAGAAAGGAAGAGTATGGAGCTGGATTAATATTTCTAAGAATACGATATGTAACTAATGGATTGAAATGTTCATTAATATTAATTCTATTCGTTAAGCAAACCTCATAAGTTTCACCTTCAGTAATATACTTTTTACATTCTTCTATCTTTTTTACATACTGAGCGTAAGATTGACTTAATTCAAAGTTAAGTGGTGTGCGGGTATCATTGTTTGTTACTTCCACGGGTGCTATAGATGGAACGTTTTGTAGTTGCTGTTCCGTAGCGTCAAACCATTCAGAAGCGGATGTAGGGGCATTATATGGAACAATACTAACTAAATATATGCAGCGCTCTTTGTGGTCAAAGGCAATTAATCGGTCGGCTAGAATAAACAAGGCATCAGGATTTGAGGATACATGGTGTTCATTGGCACCGCATTCAGCTTTCAATTCATATCCAAAATAACCTACAAATCCGCCATTAAAATCAAACGGTAATTCATTAGAATGTTGTTGCATTTTATGGATCTCAGAATCAATATAGTTGAAAATATCTTCTGTAAGCTCAGTTTGTCCCTGTGCGTCACTAATTTGAACAAGCTGTGTTTTTGAGTCGTACTTAATCACTTTACTTAATGGTCCATTAGTTGCTCCCATAAAAGAAAAACGAGATAGGTCAGATTCGACACGACTACTATCAAGCCAAAAAGCATATGCTTCTTCAGCAAAAAAATGCTGAAAAACTTCTTCTGGTTCTACAAAATTTAATAGTTTTCTACTCAAAACCTTTACAGTGGGTAATGCAGTAGACATTTCACGAGACATGCCCCGTGGGACTATCGAAATCTCTGGGATATTTGTCAACAAGAACACCTCCTTGGAAATACTTATTTATCCATAAATAGTAGTTTTTTTATTCATTAACGAAAAATTTTCTAGTATTTGATGTCCGAACTCAGTGCAAATGGATTCAGGGTGGAACTGTACACCGCATATTGGTTTTTCAGTATGCTGCAAGCCCATTATAATTCCATCAGCAGTCCATGCTGTTTTTTGTAAACAAGTAGGTAAATCATCCTCGACAATAAGTGAATGATAGCGAACTACTTCGAATTCTTGGGGTACTCCCTTAAATAACTCAGAATCGTTATGAAAGACTTTACTTATTCTTCCATGCATTGGCGTAGGTGCTTTCACAACTTTTGCGCCAAAAGTATGGGCGAATCCCTGATGACCTAAGCAGACCCCTAAAATTGGCACTTCTGATAGGCGTAAAACATCTCGACAAACACCAAAATCTTTTTCTTTCGTTGGTGTTCCTGGTCCTGGAGAAATAATCACATTATCAAACGAAATGGATTGTAATTCGTTCCATGAATATTGATCATTCCGAACTACTATGGGTAGTTCTTCGTTTATAGAGGCAATGAGTTGATAAAGATTGAATGTATATGAATCGTAGTTGTCGATTAGCAGCGTCCTCATAACTCCCACTCCTTCTAGTACAATAGAACATCTATTTATAGAGTATACATTTTCATTTAGTTGAAACTACTCTTTCTATAATCGAGGGGTTTAGGAATACGATAGTCGGATGAGTGTGAAAAACATGTGAATTCTTATGCTTTTTCATTAGGAGAAACTGCTTCACGCTCAATCCACTTCTGTGACCAATTCTCAATTTCTTTCATAATAGGCGTAAGAGACATTCCTTTTTCAGTTAATGAATACTCAATTCGCACAGGTGTTTCAGGGTAAACGTGGCGGATGACAAAGCCTTGCTGATCAAGATCTTTTAAACGTTCTGAAAGTGTTTTTCCACTGACACCAAGTTTGTCAGTCATTGTGCAAAAGCGCTGTGGTCCTGCCATTAATTGATACAAAATAAGGGCGGTCCAGCGTTGGCTTAGAATAGATACGGCCTTCTCGAAACGCGGGCAAAGTTCAAATTCATTCATATCATTGAAGCTCCTTTCGCCGAACATAATGTGTTGACAACTGTCATTATAACATATAAAGTTAGTTACCTAAAGTAATTAACTTACTGTTATCGATAAGGGGGAATAAAAATGAATTTTCATACAGCACCGCATACGTATACAGGGGAAGTACATCTCAACGTTTTGGACATAAATAGAGCTGTCCAATTTTATAAAGAGGTAATTGGATTTAAAGTACTTGAAGAAGCCGCGGCTAAAGTTGTCCTGACAGCAGATGGCAAGACGCCTTTACTGATTATTGAACAACCGGAAAATGTTATGCCGAAAGAGGCGCATAAATCTGGATTGTATCATTTTGCATTATTGTTGCCGAAGAGAGCCGATTTAGGGGCAATTATTAAACATTTCATCCAACAGAATGTACGAATTGGGGCTGCGGATCACCTTGTGAGCGAGGCGCTCTATTTGTCAGATCCGGATGGCAACGGAATTGAAATTTATATAGATCGTGATCCTGCTGTTTGGAGTTGGGACAATGGAAAAGTTGCAATGAGTACAGATGCGCTTGACGGAGAAAGTATTATTGCAGAAAGTGGGGAGCAGACGTGGGATGGACTTCCTGTCGGAACGGTTATGGGCCATGTACATTTACATGTAGCCAATTTGCCTGAATCGGAAATATTCTACAATGCACTCGGCTTCGAAGTCGTTACGGACTATCCGCAAGCATTATTCATGTCTAACGGGAAGTATCATCATCATATTGGCTTGAATACATGGAATGGCGAAGGGGTATCACGTCCAACTGTGGGAAATGTTGGACTTCAATCGTACACGCTTATTTATCCGAATGAGGCTACATTGAAAGAAGCGATTACGAAAGTGGAAGCATTAGATGGAAAAGTGGAATTGAATGGTAGTGGATTTGTAACGGTAGATCCTTCCGGTATTCAAATTAATCTTAGAGTTGGGTGATTTTTTCTATCACCAGTGTGTAAATGGGCTGTCCGAATTGGGCAGTCTTTTTTCACTTGTGGGTCTTTGGGGATAGGTGAAACAGATAGTATCCAAATTGTAGTATGGAAGTATAAGTGGCGGTACTGGTTTAAAAGCTTGGACCTTTTTTGAAGGACCATATGTTTATCATTTCGTAAGGAAAAGTTGAAACTTTCTTCGACGCCAAGCGTATAACAACGTATACTTAAAATAACAATACATAATTGAAAAGGAAGTGGGATATGTGACGAAAAAGTTATGGTTTCAAGTAGGTGTTGGAATACTGCTTGCTATGCTAATTATTAAATACTTTATAGAGATTCAAGGGATTTTTTCGCCTTTAGTAATCATAGCAAAGGCAATATTCATACCATTATTACTTGGCGGAGTTCTATATTATATTACGGAACCGGTTCAACGTTTTCTGGAAAAACGTAAAGTACCAAGGTGGGGAAGCATTCTTTCGGTTATAGCGATTCTCGTAGCAGTCGTTTGGATATTCGTAGCAATTATTGCTCCTCCAGTAACGAATCAAATTAATAAATTAGTCGAAAATACGCCTACTATCGCCCAAGAAATAAATGACTTGACATACACATTACTTCAACAAAAAAGTGATTTACCACCAAAACTTGAAGATTCAATTGATAGTGCGGTTGAATCACTTCAATCCATAGCGGTTAATTTTGGGAAATGGGTTGTTCAATTTTTACAATCCTTCTTTCAAGCAATGTTCCTGCTTATATTAGTCCCGTTTTTCTTCATTTTCATCCTGAAAGATCATGAAAAGTTTGCTCCGTTCATATACAATTTCTTTTCGGGAAAACGTCGGGAATGGATCAAAAAGACCTTACATGATATCGATACTGTACTCCGTTCTTATATCCAAGGGCAGTTGTTAATCAGTTTTCTATTAGCAATTCTGTTGTTTGCAGGTTATATGATTATTGGACTGGAGTATGCACTGTTATTAGCCATTTTTGGATTGTTCATGAACCTCATTCCTTTCATTGGCCCATGGATTTCAGCTGTTCCTGCAATCATCATCGGTTTTATACAGGATCCGAAGATTGGTATTTTAGCTGCAGTCGTAATGGTGATCGCCCAGCAAGTTGAAAGTAATCTTATTACACCAAATGTAATGGGTAAATCACTGGATATTCATCCACTTACAGTCATTACTGTTATATTGGCAGCAGGTAATATTGCAGGTTTTCTCGGTATTATCGTTGCTGTTCCGGCGTATGCAGTTGGTAAAGCCATCGTTAAGAATATTTATGCAAGGCGGAAGGAAATCAAAAGCGCTGCGACGAAGACTGTTTAAAAAAGAAATAGAAGACTAAAAAAACGCTAGATAAAATCTAGCGTTTTTTCATACCGTTTAATTGGAAGATGTAACCTTTTTTGGATTACACCGTCTCATTGATTAAATAGATAGGGGGGATTCTATGAAGCGAAATGTGTTTTTGGCTCTACTATTATCAGGCTTACTTGTATTTATGGCGTCCTGCAGTTCAAGCGAATCAAAGAAAGACATTCAGATGGAGAGCTCATCAACATCGCAAGATACGGCAACTACAGAGCAAGAGAATAAAGCTGAAACAGAAGAGTTAGCCAACGAACAATCTAAAGTGATCCCAACGAATAGGAAAATCATCCACAGGGCGGAATTACAGCTCAATGTGAAAAAACTTGAAAATACTCAGCTTATAATAGAGAAAAAGGTGAGTGACTATGGAGGTTATATCGTTGAATCGAATGTGCATCGGGAAAGCGAGGAAAGTATAAGTGCTCGGCTCACTGTTCGAATCCCAGAGCAGCACTTTCAAAAGTTTTTAACGGATGCCGAAGGGGAAGCGGCTGAAGTTTTGAATCGTAATGTGACCGGGGAAGATGTAACCGAACAATATATTGATCTAGAGTCCAGGGTGAAATCAAAACGAACAGTAGAGGAAAGGCTGCTCGAGTTTATGGGGAAGGCAGAAAAAACAGAGGATTTATTGAAAATATCGTCTGATTTATCCAAAGTCCAAGAGGAAATCGAATTAATTGTAGGAAAGATGAAGTATCTAGAAAATCAGACGTCATTTTCTACTATTGAAATAACAATGTATGAAAATAGTGTTATTGTTCCAGGACTAGACAGTAAAAATTTAGACACGTGGGATAAAACTAAAAAACAACTTGCTACAAGTACAAATTTTATCTTTGCGACGGGTTCGGGCCTGATTGTCTTTTTCATCGGAAACTTACCAGTACTTCTACTTCTACTACTCGTAGGTATAGGGATTTATTTTGGCGTTAATAGAATGAAAAAACCTAAATAGGTTATCAAATATAACAAAAGCAGCATGTTGCAAATGCTGCTTTTTTCCTGTTTTAAGTTTGGAAATAAAGATTTTTATGTAAACTACATCCGGGATTAAACAGTGCTGAACAAGTAAGGCACTTCGATCCACAGGTCAAATACTCCGAAACAGTTAGTTCATAACCACATGCTCCACAAAGAACTGCTTTTTCACCAAACATCTCAGTTGGCCAAACGTCAGGATTGCCACAACCGTCTTCTTCATGACATTCATAGCAGGGATAGTAGGTGCCACAACAATAAAACTTTATCGCAATCCGGTCGATTTCGGAATGATAATGTGCACACCGAGTTTCTTCATCAAGAACTTTTCCTCGAACTGTATGGCCTTTGATTTGCATGTTCAATTCCTGCCCTTCATCTTCAAAAAGTGTATTGAATTATAAGTGTTGTGGGAAGGCTAATGTGAAAAAGGATTGATTTCATGTGGAATGAGTTCCCGATTATCCATACAAACGTCTGGGATGCTTTTTGGGCAATACCCGCTATTCTTCTAGGAATATTCTTGTTGAAACTTTTATTTAAACTCCCTGAAAGTTGGTTTTCAACCGCGGCAACAATTATTGGACTTATCTTGTCTATTTTCATCAGTCATCCAGGTAACTTACCCGCGGGTATCTTCATGGGTTTTTTCTATGGTGGAGCGGTCAGTGGAACTATTTATTCGATGAAGATCTGGTACAATAGCTATCGCAAAAAGTAACTGAATCATGTTATTTCAATGGACAAAATCCACACTGCATGAGACCGGGTACATCCTTTGAGAAACAACATGTGGTACGGACTTCTGTATTCAAAAGTGCGGACGGCTCGCATCCTTTTAAGTAGGTGGCAAATAAAGAACGAGGTGCGATTCCTTCCCAAAGCGTGTCGTCTTTCAATATGTTGAGGTCCGCGCGTGCTTCTACGGAGGTGCCTGGGTTTGCCAAAAGAACATGGTACTGCCAAAGGAGAAAACCAAAGATATTTTCCCATAACGTCAATGGAGAAATAGATGTGACGGTGCGGATTTGTCGGATGACAGCTCCGCATTCATCCTGCAGAATCCGCTTAATGACATCTCGCCGTTCCGCGTCTTCTACATATCGCCAATCCTTCGCGGATGCAAACGTACTAACAGCCAGTTTTCCGTATTCTTCTTTTGCACCAAAATGAAGTTGTTCATTGTTTCCATCCCATACTTCATCGTATGCCGCCAGGTTATAAAATTGCATCGCGGTAAACATACCGAAACGGCGCATGAAATACGATGCTGCTACAGTTCGGTTGGGGCTTCCGCTCACTGCTTGGACGACATTTAGTATATCTTCCGTTTTTTGACTATCGAGTAGCATTTTCAATGTGAATAAATTCCGTTCGGACGAATCTACATAAATGCTGTACATATTCAGTTGTCTGAGCTGGTCCGTGGTTAAGTTTGTCATAGATCGATTATAGCGTTCTTACTAGTCAATCATCAAGTTGAGCAAGCGCTCAGTCTGCTGTATACTAATTGAATAGGCGGACTTTTATAGGAGTGAAAAAACGACGTGGAAAAACGATTGAGTGCAGAACAGTTTATTGATTTGATTGACGTAGAGGCTGATATTATTATCCCGATTGCCAATGGGGAACCTCATCGTCTACTTGATATATTGGAAGAGAACCATTCGGAATTACAGAACGTTAAGATTCATCAAATGCTGGCTCTTCGGGAGCGGGATTATATAATAGGTAAAATGAAAGGTCATCTTTCACATGTCTCCTACTTCTTAAGTGGTGCAACACGGAAGGCTTATCAAGAGGGCAAAATAGAATTAGTTCCCAACGTTTTCCATGAAGTCCCGCGCATGTTGAAAAAAGTTACGAACATGTCGATGATAATCACAGTTGCTTCTCCAATGGATGAACACGGTTATTTTTCATTGGGCACACAGGCAGACTATATTTCCGAATTCATTGGTCATGTTCCGTTTGTCTTGGAAGTGAATAAGCATATGCCACGTACATACGGTGAAAACCAAATTCATATTAGCCAAGTTGCGGGATACATTGAAAATGATGCGCCTTTATCAGAAGAAAGCTCTCCATTAATTGGTGAGAAAGATCTTAAAATTGCTGAATTTGTAACGAATGTTATTGAAAATGGGGATTCACTCCAAATTGGTATTGGAGCCATTCCGAATGCGGTTATGAGCATGTTGAAAGACCACCGTCATCTTGGTATCCACACTGAAATGCTGACAGACGGAATCGTTGACCTTGTGCAAGCAGGAGCTATCGATGGGACACAGAAATTCACACATAAAGGGAAGATTGTCGCGACATTTGCATTCGGATCACAGCGTTTGTACGATTTCCTCCATGAAAACCCTGCGGTTGAATTTTTACCTGTGAGTATGGTGAATGATCCACGTGAGATTGCGAAAGAAGAAAGAATTGTATCCATCAATGCGACGACGGAAGTTGACCTTTATGGACAATGTGCTTCTGAAACAATTGGAGGACGCTATTATTCATCAACCGGTGGACAAGCAGATTTTGCACGCGGAGCACGTTTTGCAAAGCATGGTAAAGGGTTCATCTGCATGCATTCAACAGTGAAAAACGACACCATTTCGCGCATTAAACTGCAATTGTCGCCAGGTTCTGTCGTAACGACGTCGAAAAATGACGTCGATAACATCGTCACGGAATACGGCATCGCTAGTCTGTATGGCAAATCGTTATCTGAACGTGCAAAAGCGCTTATCGACATTGCCCACCCGGCGTTCCGAGAAGAGTTAGTGTTTGAGGCGAAGAAAAACGGCATACTTTATTAATAATGAAGCAGCGTCCTTTACAGGGGGCGCTGTTTTTGTGTTTTATATAAGTTGAACAAATGAATACCTATATTAATTGAGCGAAGTCGCCTTACAAGGGGTAGACGAAGCGGATTTATTGCCTTATTAATACCCCTGGTAGTATATTTGGAATTGAAGTTATAGGAAGACTAGGAGGAAAATCGTATGGAATGGCTTTTTATTTTACTAATCGTTGGATTTTTTGTCTGGCGAATGATGCCCGCTAAAGGTGTACGTTCCGTTTCGACGGAGGACTTAATGGGGATGCTGAAAAATAAATCGGTGCAGTTCATTGATGTACGGACACCGGGGGAATATAAAGGACGGCATATTAAAGAATTTAAAAATATCCCGTTGAATACATTGAAATCGCAGTTGGCTAGCCTAGACAAATCGAAAGAAATCGTCGTTATTTGTCAAAGTGGCATGCGGAGTGGACAAGCAGCGAAAATCTTGAAGAAAGCCAGTTTCAAGGATGTTTCTAACGTTACAGGCGGTATGAGTGCTTGGTGTGGATAAATAGGGTTGGATATCATCCATGGGGGATTATTGCTCCATGGATTTTTTGTTGTCTAGGAAATTATAAAATCTCGTACTTAGGATAAGTTGTGAAGTTGAGAATTTACGTCTTGACTCCAGCGCTTTTCTTATGAAAAAAGGACGAAAGATGCCTCTTTATCAGCATATGCCCAACACACATTTTTAGGCAGATACATACTATTTGAATGAAGAGGTGGTGGACGTTGAAGAGAGATGATAAGGCTGTCCGATACGATCCGTTTGAAATCGAACAGCGTGAATGGAAACAAAGACAAACGAAAGAACGGTTAAAACAGCTGTTGACGATTGCCTCGCCCCTATTCCTGCTCTTTATGTGGGAATTCTTGTCGAGAACGGGAATGATTGATATCCGCTTCTTTCCGCCTCCATCTGCAATTGTGGGGACATTTTTCGGAATGATTTCAAGTGGTGAAATGGCGGGTCATATCGGCGTTTCATTGTACAGGATTCTTGTCGGATTTTTGCTAGGCGTCATACCCGGAATCATCATCGGTTTGTTAATGGGGCTTTATACGCCAATTCGACATTTTGTTTCGCCAATTGTCATGGCGCTCATGCCGATTCCTACACTTGCTTTGCTTCCAATCATTATTATTATTTTTGGAATTGGTGATTTATCGAAAGTTGTAACAATTGCTGGGAGTGTTTTTTTTCCTGTTGTCATTAATACGGCAGCTGGAGTCATTAATATCGATTCAATCTATTTGGATGTGGCAAAAAATTATGGAGCTAGTAAACTAGACTTTTTTACGAAAATTGCTTTGCCCGGTGCGATGCCGGTTATGTTGGAAGGGATTCAGATGGGGCAGGCGATTGCGCTTCTGACAATTGTCGCTGCGGAAATGATGGGTGCTACATCAGGGATTGGCTATCTAATCTGGGTTTCGTACAAAGCGTTCTTACTGCAAGAAATGTACGTTGGGCTCATCCTCATTTCGTTTTTCGGTTATCTGTTCTCGCTATTGCTACGAGGAATTCAGAAAAAGATGTTACCGTGGAGGTGAGTAGATGAGTAGGAAAGCAAAAATCATCATTCGTAATTTAACAAAGGCATTTTATAAAAAACAAGGCAGTGTTACGGCGCTAGACGATATTAATGTAACAATCAATGATGGGGAATTCGTTTGTATTGTTGGACCGAGTGGTTGCGGTAAATCAACGTTACTTCGAATCTTGGCAGGGCTTGAAACCCCGAGTATTGGTGAGTTTACGATTGCAACCACGACGGATGGAGAGGATCGACCATTGCAATCGATGGTGTTTCAGGAAAAGGGTATCATTCCATGGCTCACTGTCGAGAAGAATGTAGCGTTCGGACTCAAAATGCGTCATTTGCCGAAAAAACTTATAAAAGAGCGTACTACGTATTATTTGAAAAAGACCGGTCTAGAAAAATTTTCAACCCTTTATCCGAAAGAGCTATCAGGGGGCATGAAACAACGGGTGAGTATTGCGCGTGCATTTGCCAATGATCCGGAGATCCTGTTGATGGATGAACCGTTTGGTGCACTTGATGAGCAAAATAAATTTATCTTGCAGGAAGAGTTGCTGTCGATTTGGTCGGAAACGGGGAAGACGATTCTATTCATTACCCATAGTATTGATGAAGCGTTATTGCTAAGTGATCGTATTTTACTGATGAGTTCGCAGCCGGGTAAAATTATTCAAGAAATTATTGTCGATATGCCACGTCCGCGCAAAATTGAAGACATACGAGAAAACCCAGTTATGGCAGGGCAATTCGTGGAAATATGGAAGCACTTGCAGGAAGAAGTACAGCGTTCAAGACGAGAAGATGGATAGAAAGGGAGAGGTTCGATGGCAAAGTGGATGAAAAACGGATGGTTGTTGTCGTTATTCGCGATAGCGCTAATCGTTGGTGCCTGTTCTCCTAAAGAGACGGCGAAACCGGTAGTAGAAGATGAAAAACCTGAAGAAGTAGCTACAGTTAATCCTTCTGGTGATTTGGCACCGCTTGAAAAACGTGAAAAAGTTGTCATAGCGGAAGATGGGGCGGCCTCTGGTGCAGGTTTCTATATTGCAAAAGAGAGAGGATACTTTGAAGACTATAATATCGAAGTAGAATTTGCTCAGTTTGCAAACAGTGATGACATGCTTCCGGCATTAGCGGCTGGCGAGGTGGATATTGCGGGAGGCGTTTCGACTGCATCTTTCTTCAACGCGATTGCACAGGGAATTGACGTGAAAATTATTGCAGATAAAGGACATAACGTGCCAGGGAAGTCGTATTTTACTCTCGTCATAGGTAATCATATGGTTGACGTAATAAAAGACTATAAAGATTTAAAAGGCAAGAAAATTGCAGTGTCATCACTTAACTCAATTGATTGGTATATCTACGATGAAATGCTTAAATACGCTGGATTAACCGAAGATGACGTTGAATTTGTCCTTATGGGTGATTTTGGTAGTATGCTTGGCGCAATTAGCAGTGGAACAATCGATGCTGCCGTAAATATCGAACCGCTTATCACACAAGGTGTTGAAAAAGGGTTCCACGTCCGATTTGGGGATGCAACTGATTATGCGCCGGAATCTCAAATTGCATTGGTTCTTGGATCACCAGACTTCATGAATAAAGAACAAGATGTTTCGTTACGCTTCATGGCGGCTTATTTGAAAGGCGTCCGCGATTACAACGATGCGTTTATCAAAAATGAGGGAAAAGATGAAATTATCGACATCATGACGAAGCATACAGCATTAAAAGACCCGGCTCTTTGGGAGAAAGTGAACGTCACTGGCCTTGATCCTGATGGCAAGATGTTCATCGATGATATTAAAAAGCAATATGATGCGTACAAAGCAAATGGTGCTATCCGCGGTGATATTGATTTTGATAAAGCGATAGATACCTCGGTAACGGAAAAAGCGGTCGAGACGATTGGAGAATATGTACGGTAATTAGGTTTGCTGAATCGTTAGCAAATATGGAATAGCTCACAACTTCATTGGTTGCGGGCTATTTCTTTTTCACGAATGTAAGTCTTGAAACGATGTGTTTTTTATAGATGCTTGGGAGGGCGTAAACGCAACCTTAGTTTGTCAGTTAATTTAAAATGCGATATACTGGTTTTATGGAAAAAAATAATATAAAACAAATTATTCGACCGACATTAAAAGACCAAATATACGAGTCGCTCAAAAATGCAATTGTCAATTTAGAATTGCAACCAGGACAGCGATTGAATGACAATAAACTTGCGGAACAATTTGCAGTAAGTAGGACTCCGGTGAGAGAGGCATTGAAACGACTGGAAGATGAAGGACTCGTCGAAGCATTCCCGGGCTCTTCGACGCGTGTGACGGAATTGGTTGAAGAGGAAGCAAAACACGCATTTACCGTTGTAGCTGCGCTTCATGCTTTAGCTACAAAATTGGCAGTGCCGAAGATGACGGATATAGACTTTGCAAAGTTGGAGAAAATTAACCACTCATTAGCCGAAGCGCTTGACAGTAAAGATAGTAACCGAGCAATTAATGCTGATGAGCATTTCCACCAAGTTTTTCTTGCGGTTGCGGGCAATATTGAAATTGACAAAGCTCTTGAAAGAATTGTGCCGAAAATTCATCGGCTAACGTTAAAAAAGTTTGATTCGGTGGATAGTTGGACTTCAATCAATCAGCATGAAGAAATTATTACTGCTTGTAAAAAGGCCGACAAAGAAAAGGCCGCACATCTTGTTGAAGATAATTGGCTTACCCTTGGTCGACTACTTTCCGAAGTTGAAAGTTAATTATATAATATAAAAAAGGCGTTACAACAATTCAAGCATTGTTGTAACGCTTTTTTATATTGATTCATTCGAAGCAGTAATGAAGTTTTTTGAATGATTTACGCATTTCAAGTGCTTCTTTCTTGGCAACGTCCAAGTCTTTATTCGATATGAGAATATCGGCGATCAGATTTGCAATCGTCGCCATGTCCTTTTCTTTCATGCCTAATCGTGTCACTTCGATTGTTCCGATTCTGAGTCCGCTCGGCCGATCCCAATCTTCAGTACGATCACTTGGAATTAAGTTCTTATTCGTAATGATGTTTGCCTTCGCAAGTTCATGCCCAACATGAAGACCCCCACCAAATTCTTTCACATCCAGAATCACTTGATGCGTTTCAGTGAATCCTTTATGTGCACCAAGTACAGTGATTCCACGGTCGTGGAATGCTTGACCTAGCGCTTTTGCGTTTTTAACGATTTGTTCCATGTATGCTTCTCCAAACTCCAAGAACTCGGCTGCAGATGCAGCAAGAGCAGCTACACGATTCACTTGATGAGTCGCGGCAAGGGTAGGGAATATAGCATCTGTTAGTGGTTTTGTCAGTTCAGGATCGTTCCAAACGATAATTCCACTTTGAGGTCCGCTGAATGTTTTCCCCGCTGACCCAGTCATCACGCTTGCTCCTTCTTTTAAAGGATCTTGGAATTGTCCTCCGCCGATTAATCCGAGTTGGTGGGCGCCGTCAAAGAATATCTTCCCACCCCACTCTTTCACGATTTCGGACATTTCTTTAATCGGAAATGGGAATAGTGTCATTGACGCTCCAAGTGTTACAAGCTTTGGTTTTAATTCCTTTGCAACTCGTTCGAATTCTATTAAATCAACGGTGAGTTCTTCTGTATTCATAGGAATATCAGCGATCTTCAATCCACGAATTCCGGCAGGTCCATCATGTCTGTTACTAGAATGTCCGCCTAATGGCTGTGCAATCGTCATGATTTGATCCCCAGGTTCGGTCAGAGCTGCATAAACGGCCATATTTCCAATCATACTTGCAACTAGACGATGATCCGCATAATTCGATTTGAATACTTTTTTCAATAACTCTACGCAAAGAGCTTCAATTTCGTCAATATGCTTCGTACCGGCAAACCATCTTTGTTCGGGTCCGATATGACCTTCTGCTGCACGGGTACCGACTTCAGACGCTAGTAAATCACGTACGGTTTGACTTGTAGGAGCTTCGGGGGCTAATAAATTCAAGCACTCCTCTCCCCGCCAAACAGCATTTCTTTCCACTGCGTCTATAACTTCTTGTTGTATTTGAGCGGAAGTATTATTTTCAATGATACTTTTTGCCTTATTCAATGCGGTGACGTCATGGACTTGGAAATCTTGTTTAATAGGTGTAGTTGTGTTCATACTCAAAATCCTCCCTTTTCATAGTAAAGTGAACTTGTAAACCAATATATCACTTTGGGAAACGAGAGTCAACTAGATATTAGAATAGTTTGATTATTTACGAAAGAAAAATGACCTCCAATCCAAATGGAGGTCATCTTAACTTATTATCAGTGTACTTTTAATTGTTTCTTTCTACCAAGTGCAGTTTGGAAACTATGTAATCCCATACCAACAATAATTACTGCGATCCCAAAGAGTGAAAGGGCACCAGGGAGTGCAATGCCGAGAATCAGCATTTCGCCCAGCATAACAAAAATAAGCTGTGTGGACTGTGTTGCTTCTACAGCGGCGAGTTTTCCCTGATCTCCCCTTACGCGGTCAGTGGCCATGAAAAACAAAGTTGTAGCAATGACGCCAGAACTGACACCAACGATGAAAGACTGGCCTAACTGGCTCATAGAAGGGGGACCGACCGTCCATAACGCATAGATGGAAAACCCAATCCAGACTGGAATTGTCATAAGCGTCATACCGAGCACACGTTGAAACGTATCAAGCCTGCCGCCAAGAAGCTCCATCATTTTGCGGTTACCAAGCGGGTAGGCAAATGCTGCTAAAACAACTGGAATGATACCGAGCAGCAACGTACGTGGTTCAACACTTTGTGCGTGCGGAATTTGGATAAGTACGACACCGGCAAAAATAATAAGTGTAATTCCAAGTGAAACAAGCGGGATCTTTTGTCGAATCTTTTTTTCGCCATCCGAGGTTTTCACAATCAACGTAAAGAAAGGGGCGAGCAGGACGCCCGCCACGATTGTCAATTGCCAAGTGCCGGCAAGAAGCCATCCCGGACTGTAAGCTGCCGCGTATGTAAGTGGTGCGTAGAATAAGACAAAGGCCGTTACGCTCCAAATGAAAAACGGGGCGGGTTTATGGACGAAT
The DNA here is from genome assembly GCF_001590685.1 of Sporosarcina psychrophila. Lineage (GTDB taxonomy): Bacteria > Bacillota > Bacilli > Bacillales_A > Planococcaceae > Sporosarcina > Sporosarcina psychrophila. Next base: position 4,447,139 of record NZ_CP014616.1, on the reverse strand, counting down.
TCCTTCTTCACGTCACCAAGCCCTTTGCGGTAAGCGACGATAGCGAATAAAAAAGGTACCATAAATAAATAGCGTAAGGAAGCACTCCATAGCCAACTTCCCCCCGACAGTTCCATAGATCTGTTCAAAATGAAGGTCACTGCGAAAAAAACGGAGGAAAGGACACCAATCCAAATTTCTTTCATAAGCTACCTCCCTCTTACTTATGCACGTTCTTCAAAAAGTTTCACTGCTTCGATGATGACTTTAGTCGCTTTTACCATGTTATCGACTGAAACATACTCGTATTTCCCGTGATAATTTTCTCCGCCTGTGAAAATGTTAGGCGTTGGTAAGCCCATGTACGACAATTGGGACCCATCTGTACCGCCGCGTACAGGTACGATATTTGGTTCGATATTGAGATTTTTAAATGCATCGGACATGATCTCAACTATTTCCATGACGGGTTCAATTTTTTCACCCATATTGAAGTATTGGTCTTGGATTTCGAGTGTGACCGCATTTTCGCCATAGTCGTTTCTTAGATTGTCAGCTGTTTCAATCATTAGCTGTTTTCTTGCTTCGAATGTTTCACGGTCGAAATAACGGATAATATAGCCGAGGGTTGATTCTTCAATGGACCCGTTGGACTGCATGAGATGAACAAATCCCCCGTAACCATCCGTTTTCTCAGGTATCTCATCTACCGGCATTTTAGCCTGAAATTGGTTGGCTATTAAAATTGAGTTGACCATTTTACCTTTCGCGGTACCTGGGTGAACACTAGTCCCGTGGAATGTTACTTTTGCACTTGCGGCATTGAAGCTTTCATATTGTAGTTCCCCAAGAGGGCCACCGTCCATTGTATAGGCAAATTTTGCTCCGAATTTTTCGACATCAAACTTTTGTGGTCCACGCCCAATTTCTTCGTCAGGTGTGAAGGCAATTCGCAGTTTACCATGTTTTAAGTCTGGATTCGCAATCAAATACTCCATCGCTGTTACGATTTCAGCAATCCCCGCTTTATCGTCCGCTCCAAGAAGTGTTGTCCCGTCAGTCGTAATAAGGGTATGGCCGGCATAATTTTTCAGCTCGGGAAAAGCGTTCACTGTCATGACGATGCTGTCGTTCAGTTGTATGTCTTTGCCATCATAGTTGTCGATACGCTGTGGCTTAACGTTTTTCCCGGTAAAATCCGTGGTCGTGTCGACGTGTGCAAGAAAGCCGATGACTGGCACATCCCGGTCCGTATTGGCGGGAAGCGTTGCAAATAAATACCCGTTATCGTCGAGAGTAATGTCTTCTAGACCGATATTCGCTAGTTCTTTTTGTAATTCGTGCAGAAGGTCCCATTGGCCTGGTGTAGTCGGCGTAAAATTGCTTCCTGCATCTGATTGTGTATCGATTTTTGCATAACGTACAAGACGTTCGATTAATTTTTCTTTCATTTTTAAAAATTCCTCCTAATAATGAAGTACTGATTCATCTATCTTATCAGATTGTTCCGGTTTACGGAATACTTTACAACCCGACTTCCAATGCTAGCTGCTATGAAAACTTGCGCCGCATAATATGTCACCATAACGAATGCATCCCGGTATGGGATTTCCAGAACGAATCGATCGATTGCAAGAACTGAATCAGAGAAAATGAACAGCAGTGCGCCGATAATTGCGAGCGTCATTCGTGTGCGAATAGCCATCCAGCCCATCGTTAAAATAACGCCGATGTAGGCGATGATGGCGATACCAAGCACGGTTTGGCCAGCAGAAAATTGTGAACCGGCAACCCAAATAGCCATACCTGCACCGTAAAGGAGGAGAGGGGCGGCAACCCAGATTGGCATGGGTTTCTTCGCGCCATGACGAAAAGCAAAAATATAAAAAATATGACCAATGAAGAAGGTGATAAGTCCGGGTAAGAACCAATAGATGACGCCATCCGCAATCATGCAAACGAACAGTCCACCGATTATAATCCGTTTGTATGTACGGGAAAATAGAGGTCTTGTCATTAATGCAAATAGGATAATAAGTGCCATCGGAATCAGTTTCATTAAAATTTTGAAGCCGACCGGATCCGCTGGGATAAAGAAAATATAAACGATACCCATTACAATAATTGCAGTGAGCACTAGATTTCGAACCACAAGGAAAACCCCCTTTTCTACTACTTTTCTAGGAATGACAGGAGAAACCCTTTTTCGGTCATGCAGTTTTTGGGTTAGGTCGAGCGTCTTTACCCTTTTTTACTTGGACCGAAGCTCTTCTAAAAAAACGGTGACATGCTTTTTGGCAGCCATCAGGGGGGAGTACAAGGTTGAGAAAATACGCTTTTGTAAAGGGACATCGACTTTCAATTGTACAAGCTTTCCACTATCAAGTTCAGCTTTCACTGTATGAATGGAAACGGCCGCGATACCGAGCCCACATAGAATCGCTTTTTTCACACCTTCATTCGAACCGATAACTGTTTTCGAGGGCTTGACATTACCGATTGACTGAAGTAAATAATCTGTATACTCCCGTGTACCAGAACCAACTTCTCGCATGACCCAGTGAGAAGTTTGGAGGTCAGCTCCTTTAGGGTGGCGAATATTTGTCAAAGGATGTCCGCTTGCTGCGACAAGGATGAGTTCGTCTTCCATGAATGGCTGGATGATAAGCCCTTTTGTTTGCACACTACCTTCGATACAACCGATATCCGACCGGAATTCGCGGACCGCAATTTCGACGTCCTCGGTATTTGCAATTGCAACTTCTACATGCAAATCAGGATATTTATAATGTAGCCTCGTTAGTATCTCCGGCAATACGGACTCCCCAATTGTGTAACTTGCAGCGATGCGAAGAATTCCGCTAACCTCATTATGTTGCCATAAAATTTCTTCTTTTGTTTGCTCTGCGAGATGAAGTAATTGTATCGCACGTTCATACAAAACCACTCCGGCGGGTGTAATGTGAAATGTTTTATTTGCACGTACGAGCAATGAGGCTTTTAGTTCGTCTTCCAAATGTTTGATATGGAGACTGACAGTTGGTTGAGATATGTTTAGTGATTCACCGGCCCTGGTGAAATTCTTTTTTTCAATTACCGCAACAAACGTTTTCAATTCTTCAAGTAGCATGATGATAAGCTCCCCTCTATTAGTAATCTTAATTGATTTTATCATATATCCTCATTTTACTGATCGATAAGATGAGATTATACTATAAGAAATGGAAGAAGGTATGGCTATGAAAAAAGGATTCTGGCTTGGAATTGGACTGACGTTTTTCATCGCAGTCATCGCAAAATTGGCAACACTACTCCCTTATATTTCGTTAATTGGTCCACTTGTTTTTGCAATACTAATCGGAATGTTATGGAATACGTTTTTTCCTGTTCGCGCAGAGTGGGAAGGTGGTATTGAGTTCGCGTCAAAAAAATTATTGCGTGCTGGTATTATCCTTCTCGGCATGCGATTGAATCTGGGCGATATTGCATCTGCAGGATGGCCAGCATTTTTATGGGCAGTGGGCAGTGTTCTAATCGGTATTGGAGCTGTATACGGTATAGCTCGTGCAATTGGGGCTGATAAAACAATCAGTTTTCTAACTGCTTGCGGAACGGGGATCTGCGGTGCAGCTGCCATTGTTGCAGTGGCTTCACAAGTAAAGGCAAAACCCGAGCAGACCGCAATTAGTGTTGCCATCATCGCTATTCTTGGAACGTTATTCACATTTGTCTATACTTTAGTATATCCAGTGTTAGAACTTTCAAGTGAGGCATTTGGCATGTTTGCAGGTGGGACACTTCATGAGATTGCACATGTTGTTGCAGCAGGGGATGTTGGGGGGACTGAAGCACTTGATTTTGCGCTTGTCGTGAAATTGACTCGTGTCATGTTACTCGTCTTTGTTGCAGGAGGAGTAGGAATCTGGATGTCACGGAAGAATAAACAGTCGGCAGAAAAATTCAAATTGAAGACACTTCCAATTCCATGGTTCATTTTCGGTTTCCTTGCAGTGAGTGCGCTGTATACCACGGGGATTGTACCGGAAGCGGTCGCATCAGTATTTGTCACACTCGCTTATCTATTAATGGCGATGTCAATGGCTGGATTAGGTCTGAATGTGAAGTTCGAGGCATTCCGTAGTGCGGGGATGAAGCCATTTGTTGCAGGACTAGGAGGAACGGTTATTCTTGTACTTGTCGGTTATATGTATGCACGTTTTGTATTTTAAACAATATAGAGGCATAGAAAAAAGGCATCGCTATTGAAGCAGATGCCTTTTTCTTATATTTATTAAACAATTGAGTAATTCTTATGTGAAACAACAGTCAGATTTGACGCGGCGCCAATAAGTTCGGCGTCCTTCGATGAGATTTCAACGATGACGGAATTCTCAAGTATTTTAAAAATAGTACCATTTACTTCATGTTCATTACGGACAAATGAAATTTCTTCATCGATTTTGCGCGCTGCGACAAAATCCGACACTTCTTTTTCCCTACGTGGAAAAGCCATTCGAATTCCCCCTATTATCCATTCTCATCTTGCCATCTAATTAAAGAGTGCTTCGGGGAAACCCGCAGCAACAAGTAGATGAAGATGGAAAACAACTAATCGTAAACGATAACACACATGCTGTCTACTATTAGTATACCATATTTCAACGAAATTTGCAGGAATGCAGACTTTAATAGCTATGCTTAAGTTCAGAAACTTTTATCTTAATAAAAGCAAAGGGGTTGACATTATACCTGTAGGGGTATAATGTGTGGGTATAGCTTAAATAAAAGGAAGTGATAGATATGGAATACGATGACAAAGTAAAAAACAGGTTAAAACGAATTGAGGGTCAAATCAAAGGGATTTTAAAAATGATGGATGACAATAAAGACTGTAAAGAAGTAATTACACAATTGTCAGCCTCACGTTCAGCTATAGATAGAACGATTGGCGTTATTGTCAGCTCCAATCTAATTGAATGTATACAACAAATGGATGACAGCGATCCAAGAACACAAGAGGATATTGTAAAAGAAGCAGTAGAACTACTAGTAAAGAGTCGATGAAACAGTGGACTCTTTTCTTTTTAACGCATAGCATACCCTGTGGGGTACCACTAGAAAGGAAGATTTGATTGTCTGAGACGAAAAGAACTACCATTGTATTATTCAGTGGAGATTATGATAAAGCAATGGCGGCATACATCATTGCAAATGGTGCTGCAGCTTATGATCACCAAGTAACGATTTTCCATACATTTTGGGGATTGAATGCACTACGAAAAGAAGAACTAGTCCCAGTAAAAAAAGGCTTGCTAGAAAAAGTATTTGGGCAAATGATGCCGCGCGGTGCAGATAAGATGGGTATTTCCAAAATGAACTTTGCTGGAATGGGTCCTAAAATGATTAAACATGTTATTAAAAAGCACAATGCAATGACACTTCCGCAACTGATTGAACTAGCTGAAGAACAAGATATAAAGCTTGTTGCTTGTACGATGACGATGGATCTTCTTGGTTTGCAGCAGAAAGAATTGATGGATGGTATACAGTACGGTGGAGTTGCTGCTTATCTCGGAGATGCTCAGGAAGGCAATGTAAACTTGTTTATTTAAATTTAATTCAATACAAAAAGCGGGAGGGTTTTAGATGATTGAAATTACACCATTAGAGATTCAAGAAAAGTTAAAAATGAACAAAACGAATCACCATTGACGTGCGTGAAGTAGATGAAGTGAAAGAAAGGAAAATAGCACAAGCAATTCACATTCCGCTCGGATTATTGGAATTCCGTATGCATGAATTGGATAAAGATATTGAGTACACAATGGTATGCCGCTCAGGTGGACGTAGTGGAAGAGCGGTGCAATTGCTTGAGGCGCACGGTTTTAAAGTGGTAAACATGGTTGGCGGTATGAATGACTGGGAAGGTCCAGTGGAATAACATTATTTTTTTACATTTAAAGATACCCATACGGGCATTGGTAGAGGGAGAAGATGACATGATAGAAACGGATTTCGTACTCGATGCAAAGGGGCTGGCTTGTCCAATGCCAATCGTCAAAACGAGAAAGATCATGAAAGAAATGGAACCAGGAAATGTGTTGGAAGTACAGGCAACTGATAAAGGATCTACGGCGGATTTAAAAGCATGGGCTGAGGGTTCCGGGCATGACTACTTAGGCACGACTGAAGATGCAGGAATTCTGACGCATTATGTACGTAAGTCGAGTGGAGAAGAACAAGTTGAGAAAAAACATCCGCATATTGTGTTGAATGAACAACTACAAGCTGTTTTAGAGGAGAACCGTGAAGTACTTGTGCTCGATGTTCGTGAATCGGCAGAATATGCATTCAATCATATTCCAGGGGCTAAGTCTTTGCCGCTTGGGGACCTTGAAAGTGAACTCGGGAATCTTGATAAAGAAGCGGAAATTTACGTCGTATGCCGTACAGGTAGCCGTAGTGATGTAGCTTCTCAGAAACTTGCTGAAGCCGGATTTTTAAAAGTGAAAAACGTTGTGCCTGGCATGAGTGAATGGAATGGACCAACAGAAAAGATTGTGTAATTAATAAATGAAATTACTAGGGGGGGTATACAAATGACAGTTCAACTAATGACTGCAAGTATAATAGCGAAAAAAGTAGTGAATCAAGAACCCTTTTTCATTCTAGACGTTCGTAATGAAGATGCATTTGTGGATTGGAAAATTGAAGGAGAGAACATTCAGTATCTTAATATCCCTTATTTCGATTTACTCGATGGGGTTGAAGAAATCCTGCATCAGCTTCCTGCGGGTCAAGATATCGTCGTTGTCTGCGCGAAAGAAGGATCTTCCATTATGATTGCGGAAATGATTGCGGAAGAAGGGCGTGCAGTTCATTACTTACAAGGTGGCATGAAGGCCTGGAGTGAACATTTGGAGCCAGTGAAAATTGGTGACTTGAAAGACGGCGGAGAGCTGTATCAGTTCGTACGAATTGGCAAAGGTTGTTTGTCATACATGATCGTTTCAAATGGAGAAGCGGCAATTGTCGATGCGACACGAATGACTGATGTATTTCTTGATTTCGCGAAAACGTTGGATGTTAAAATTACGCATATTTTAGATACACATCTCCATGCAGATCATATTTCCGGGGGACGCAAAATTGCAGAAGCCGTCAATGGAACGTACTGGTTGCCTCCAAAAGACGCTAGTGAAGTAACGTTTGCCTATGAGTCATTAGAAGAGGGGCGAACGATTATAATCGGTGATACGACGATTGCCATTCAACCTCTTTATACACCTGGACATACAATTGGATCTACATCATTCATAGTGGACGATACGTATTTACTTTCTGGAGATATCCTATTCATCGATTCAATCGGACGACCTGACCTTGCTGGTTTAGCTGAAGATTGGGTTGGCGATTTACGAGAGTCATTGTACAAACGTTATAAAGAATTGCCAGAGGAACTGATTGTACTCCCAGCGCACTTCATGATCATAGAAGAATTGAATAGGGACGGTAGTGTATCTGAGAAACTTGGTACATTGTTTGCTGAAAATCACGCTTTGAATATTCAAGACGAAGCGGAATTCAGGGACATGGTGACTGGGAATTTACCTCCACAACCGAATGCCTACCAGCAAATACGTGAAACAAATATGGGGAAAATATCACCTGATGAAGAAACCCAGCGTGAAATGGAAATCGGACCAAATCGTTGTGCGGTTAGATAATTTATTGAAAACTAAGGAGAGATTAGTGATGGAATCAAACAAAGTATTAGACGCTAAAGGGTTGGCTTGTCCAATGCCGGTTGTACGTGCAAGGAAAGTCATGAAGGAAATGGAAACGGGTGAAGTGTTGGAGATTCTTGCGACAGATAAGGGTTCCGTCGCTGATTTAGCTGCATGGTCGAAATCCGGTGGGCATGACTTAGTGAAGCATACAGAAGAGGCTGGCGTATTTACATTTTGGATCCGAAAAGGTTAATTTGAAACGGAAGGGTGTCTGCATAGTAGATGCCCTTTCTCCTTTTGAAAGGAGGAAAATGTGGTGGATTTCGCGTTTATTGTGACAATATTTTTAATTGGATTTGTTGGTTCCTTTATTTCAGGAATGGTTGGTATAGGCGGATCAATTATAAAATATCCGATGTTGTTGTATATCCCGCCCCTACTTGGTGTTGCAGTCTTCACCGCTCACGAAGTATCCGGAATAAGTGCAATTCAGGTCTTTTTCGCAACAATTTCAGGTGTATGGGCGTACCGTAAAAGCGGTTATATTAATAAAACGTTGGTTCTTTACATGGGCTCGAGTATTTTAGTAGGTAGTTTTATTGGAGGATACGGCTCGAATTTGTTATCTGAAGGTGCTATCAACCTGGTCTACGGTATATTGGCAACAATCGCTGCGATTATGATGTTCATTCCGAAAAAAGGACTGGATGACATTCCTGTTGATAAAGTTACATTCAATAAGTGGCTAGCAACGTTGTTAGCGTTCATTGTTGGTATTGCGGCAGGAATTGTAGGGGCTGCAGGAGCCTTTATTCTTGTACCAATCATGTTAGTTGTTTTGAAGATACCTACGCGAATGACGATTGCAACTTCTCTTGCGATTACATTTATATCCTCAATCGGCTCGACAATAGGTAAGATCACAACGGATCAAGTGCTGTACGGTCCTGCGATGGTTATGATTGTTGCAAGTATTATAGCGGCACCCATTGGGGCGAAAATTGGTCAAAAAATGAACACGAAAGTACTTCAATGGTTATTGGCACTTCTTATTTTAGGAACTGCTATTAAAATATGGTTGGACTTTTAGCAAGTAATAAAATCCGTTATCACTCATTACGTGGGCGATAACGGATTTTATTTGTAATTGGATACAAGGTGGACAATATGTAAGGGATTCAAGTCTTTACATGCACCATTTGTTTAATGAGTATTGAAAAAAATGAAGTATAGTGAATGTGATAGCGATATTTTTTAAAAAGGGCTTAAATAATATAATTTAAGGGGTGACTTAGATGCGAGCACGAGATTTAGGGTTGAAATTTGAAGGAGAAACGGGATTACATAACGCAATTACTGACGTTCCAGGGGTTACCGTTGGGTATTCAACAATCATTGAAGGGGAAGGTCCATTAGAGGTGGGAAAGGGTCCAATTCGCACCGGAGTAACTGCCATATTGCCACGTGGTAAACAAAATGAAATGAAGCCGATCTGGGCTGGAGCATTTTCGTTTAATGGCAATGGTGAAATGACAGGTACACATTGGATAAACGACGGCGGATACTTTTTAAGCCCGATATGTATTACAAATACGCATTCAGTTGGTACTGTCCACCAGGCGGTAGTCAAATGGATGATAGATAATTATCAAGATCAATTCTTAAATGAACATTTATGGGCTATGCCTGTCGTTGCTGAAACATATGACGGTGTTTTAAATGATATTAATGGGCTTCATGTTAAAGAAGAGCATGTTTTGGCTGCAATACAATCTGCCCAATCAGGCGAATTGAAGGAGGGCAATGTTGGCGGAGGAACTGGGATGATTTGTTACGGGTTTAAAGGGGGAACGGGTACTTCTTCTCGTAAACTAGATATCGATGGAGAGGAATACCACATCGGAGTACTTGTGCAAGCAAACTACGGTAAAAGGGAATGGCTAAAAGTTTCAGGTGTCCCAGTTGGAGAACACTTGACTGAGAATATAGTACACACAAAGGAAATGGGCTCAATCATTGTAATTATCGGGACTGATATTCCAATGTTACCTCATCAACTAAAAAGACTTGCGAAACGTGCATCCATTGGGATTGGACGGAGTGGTAGTCCGGGGGGAAATGATTCCGGTGATATATTTCTTGCATTTTCAACCGCAAATGAAATGTCTATTCATCAAAAGGAAGACCCAATCCTAACTATGAAAGTCACAAATGATCAACAGTTTGACCCGATTTATGAGCAAGCTTGTCATGCGATTGATGAGGCGATTATTAACGCTATGATTGCAGCGGAAAGTATGTCCGCTCTTAAACCAAGCGGGAAAGTAGTTGAAGCTATTGATCATGAACGACTGATGGAAGTGATGAAGAAGTATAATCGTTAATAAATAATAAATGAAGGTGAATGCGTTGGCTCAGCAATTAAGAAATGGATAGGTATGTAGTGGAATAAAAACATCCGGTATCGCTCATGGAATGGGCGATACCGGACTTTTAGATTTATTAGCGAAGCGTTCTTGAAGAAGCTTGTATAATTCCCTTCTTCAATTCTTTGATACCTTCTTTCTTTCGAACAAAGATGAAATAACAAGCGATGGTCAACCCAGCAATGAGCAAGGTAAGTACTGCCTGCACACGTAACGATTCAATGACGAGCATTGCGATAAAGATTCCTGTAATAACGAAAATAGTCGCATACGTTAGATAAGGGAACAACCACATTCTAATTTGAAGTGCTTCAGGGTTTTCACGTTCTAATCTTCTGCGCATTCTTAGATGTGTGAAGGCGATGACAAGATACACTAAAAGTGCGACAGCCCCTGATGAATTGATGAGAAATAAAAATAGTTTATCGGGTGATACGTAACTGAATATGACCGCTATATAGGAAAAAACCGTGCTGAATAAGATTGCTCGAACAGGAACGCCCTTCTTACTCAATTTTAAAAAGGCTTTTGGCGCTTCGCCTTTCTGTGCCATTCCAAATAACATGCGTGAGTTGGCATATAATGCTGAATTTAAACAAGAGAGAACCGCCGTTAATACAACAAAGTTCATGATCTGGGCTGCGGCAGGTATTCCGATATAATCGAGAACGGCAACAAATGGACTGACCAGCAGATTTGCAGAGTTCCATGGCAACAAAGTGACCACGATCGCAATAGAACCGATATAGAAGATAAGAATCCGCCAAATGACACTGTTTGTCGCAATTCGGACCGCTTTCGCCGGATGATCTGATTCGCCAGCAGCAATCGTAACAATCTCGGTACCCATGAATGAGAAAATGACTACTGTAATTCCTAACAAGACGGAACCGAATCCTGTTGGCATGAATCCACCTGCCCCTAAGAGGTTTACTGTTCCAGGTGCAACAACACCTGGATACCATCCGAAAATCACGCAAAGACCGAGGACAAGGAATAAACCAATACTTACAACTTTTATGAGTGAAAACCAATATTCAAATTCCCCGAAAGATTTTACTGAAAAAAGATTTGTCAGTGTTAACAAAATGGTTAAGATTAATGCCATTAACCAAAGTGGGAATTCTGGAATCCAGTATTGCATAATAGCAGCACCGGCAATTGCTTCAATTGCTATAACGACAACCCAGAAGAACCAATATAACCATCCGATTGTAAAACCTGCCCATGGTCCAATCGACTCGGTTGCATATGTAGAGAAGGATCCGCTTGTCGGATGGGCGGCCGCCATTTCACCAAGCATGCGCATAACCAAGACGACAATTGTTCCTGCAAAAGCGTAGGATAGAATCGCACCTGGTCCAGACGCATTAATAACTGCTCCACTTCCGATAAACAAACCTGCTCCGATAACACCTGCAATTGAAATCATACTAATGTGTCGGATCTTTAAATCTGGATTTAACTGTCCCTGTTGATTAGACATATACATTCCCCCTTGTGTAAATAGTTAATTTTTTAAGATGTAAGCGTTTCCAATCATTTGTTATAATATTCTTTTAAGTTGTTAAGTCAATCATACAGAAATAAATCTGAAAATTTGTAGACAAGTTGTAAGATGAAATGAATTTAAATTTTACGGAGTGTAAAATAAGGACTTGCTGCACTATTTTGGTCCGGTCATTGAACATGAAAACCGGTTTGCGTTTAGTAGCGCAACCGGTTTAACTTACTTATTACCTAACAATCGAGAGGTCATGATAGCACCCTCAAGCGCTAGACGCTTAGATGGCTCCATAAAGTCTTCGCCTAGAAGTAATTCCAACTTTTCAAGACGGTGGTACAGTGTTTGTCTAACTATGAAAAGACGGTCTGCAGTCTCTTTTTTCGATCCACCGCATTCGAGATAAACACAAAGTGTTTCAAAGAGGTTGCTTTCCATCTTCAGATCGTAGTCGAAAACTGTTGATAAGTAATCTTGGACATATGTTTCAAGGTAACCGTTGTTCTCCACTAATAGAAGAAGCCTATAAATGCCTAAGTCTTCATAGAAATATGATTTTGTAATGCCAGACTCGCGCATTTTTAAAACATCTTCAGCTTCTTTGTATCCTTTTTTTGCATCCGTAATTTCTTTGTAGACTGTACTTACTCCAAATGTACATCTGGTTCCGTCAATGAAAGTGTTGTCTTTTATGTTAACAATATGTTCAATAATTTGAGAAAAACGATTAGTCTCATCTATCAAGTGATCTGCAGCGATGAAGGATGCAATGATGACAATCTCACTTTTGCTGGATGCAACTGCGGGGAAGAACCCATTACGTTTAAAGAGTGACCGTATCATCATCGAGCGTTGCAGTTTAATCTCTTCCCATTCTTCTTCACCAAGATTCGTTTCGAATGTCTTCATTTGTATGATGAACACTCTGAAGTATGTATTGCGGCTTTTGGAGGGCAAATAGGCATGAAGGTCTTCCTGTTCAAAGGATCTGCCGCTCAATAAATTCCGAACGAATTCATCTTCGTTATTCTGTTTGCGCTCTTCTATTGTTCGGTTACGTAACAAAATTTGAGCGATTGCAAGTGCAGCGCGGTCTAATATGAGAAATGGAAATTCATCCGACAGTTGTTCTGTCACCTCGAGGAATAGATACCCCCAAATTTGTCCTAGCCCACTAACGGGCATTTGTGCAAATTTCTGATCCTTCAGCATGAGGAATTTCTGTCCTGTATTGATCGATGGGGATCTTTCAAGATGGACTCGGATGGTTATTTCCAACTCTTTGATCTCAGACGGATAGTAATAAGGCTTCGTATCATCACTAATGAACAGGATATTATGTCGGAAAAATTGATTTAGTTCTTGTAGGATTTTTAAAATACCGTTGGGTGCAAGAGAAAGTGTAATGAATTTCCTTGATAAGATATCGAGTTGTGAAAGCATCTGATGATGTTGATTAATGATAAATGTATGAAGGTCTTGAGTTATATCGACAAATTTCACAGTTTTTTCGAAGACGATGAATGGAAATGCGTGTTTGTCTGCGAGTTCAATAATTTCAGGTGGAATTAGCTTAAAGTAAGGTCCTACTTCTATACATATACATGCCACATCTTTTTCTATCAGCCTCGATACATACATTAGCTGGCTTGGAAGATCGAGTTGTAAGCCAACGCCTGTCGTAAGAATCATCTCTCCTCCATTTATTAAGGCATCGAATTCTTTTACCTCTAATACATGAGACCATTTTACTTGACGGTCCAATCCTTCTTTTCCTGCAACGACTTTGGCGTGTTTGAATGAGCTTCGTGAAAGAACATCGCGGACAGTAAGTTTTAAGGTATTCATTATAGGTGTAGACCTCCATAACGTTAAAATAATCGCCTAATGATTAGACAAAGTGTAAATTGAAAGTAATCTAAATTATTTGTAAAGTATAATATGAAGTCTAGCGAAGATAGCGTAAAGTAGCAAGAACAATAGAACGGGGGAATGAAAATGATTTTAACGCAGGTAGAAAAGAAGACGCTTACAAACTTCATCAATGGACAATGGGTAAAATCAACGACAGATAAATATGAAGAGGTACCAAATCCAGCGACAGGAGAAATATTGGCCGAAGTTCCTATCTCCACACTTGAAGATTTGAATAAAGCGGTAGAGGCGGCGAAAACAGCATTTGCGAAGTGGAAGAAGGTTGCTGTTCCTCAACGGTCAAGGATCTTATTTAAATACCAGCAATTGTTAATAGAGAACTGGGAATCACTAGCGAAAATCATTACGATTGAAAACGGTAAAAACTATGCTGAAGCGTATGGCGAAGTACAGCGCGGGATTGAGTGTGTTGAATTTGCTGCAGGAGCCCCGACGTTAATGATGGGGTATCAGCTTCCTGATATCGCAACGAACATTGAATCGGGTATGTATCGTTATCCAATAGGCGTAATTGGTGGAATTACACCGTTCAACTTTCCGATGATGGTCCCTTGCTGGATGTTCCCACTTGCAATCGCTAGTGGAAATACATTCATCCTAAAACCATCAGAGCGTACGCCACTTTTGGCGAACCGTCTTGCAGAATTATTGCATGAAGCGGGTCTGCCTGACGGTGTTTTCAATATCGTCCATGGTGCGCATGAAGTCGTAAATGGCATTCTCAATCATCCAGATATTCCGGCCGTGTCGTTCGTAGGTTCACAGCCGGTTGCTGAGTATGTGTATAAAACAGGAACTTCAAATGGTAAGCGTGTCCAAGCATTAGCGGGCGCGAAAAACCATACAATCGTTATGCCGGACGCGGATATGGATTTGACGATCACAAATATTATTAACGCAGCTTTCGGATCCGCTGGAGAAAGATGTATGGCTTGTGCGGTTGTCGTTGCAGTTGGTGATATTGCAGATGAACTTGTCGAGAGATTAGTAGACGAGTCGAATAAACTGACGATTGGTAATGGACTAGAAGAAGGGATTTTCCTTGGACCTGTTATTAGGAATTCACATAAAGACAAGACGCTGGGTTACATCGAATCAGGTATTGAGGAAGGCGCCAAACTATTACGGGATGGCCGTGAAGACAAGTCTACTTCCGAAGGCGGTTATTTCGTCGGTCCGACAATTTTTGATAATGTCACTCAGGAAATGAAAATTTGGAAAGAAGAGATTTTTGCTCCTGTGCTATCTATTGTAAGAGTGGATACATTGGATGAAGCAATCGAACTTGCGAATAAATCAGAGTTTGCAAACGGGGCTTGTTTATTTACAGATAGTGCAAGTGCAATCCGGAAGTTTAGAGAAGAAATTGATGCGGGGATGCTTGGTGTGAATCTTGGTGTTCCAGCTCCGATGGCGTTCTTCCCGTTTTCTGGTTATAAAAAATCATTCTATGGTGACTTGCATGCGAATGGTCGCGACGGAATTGAGTTTTACACACGTAAGAAAATGTTGACTGCGCGTCACTAATACCAGAAATTAATCGTGAAATTAGGAGGGGGTAGAGAAGATGACTACAGCAAAAGAGACTACAGGGTCATTAGTTGAAAAGGACCGGGAGAACGTTTGGCACCATATTTCTTCCTATAATGAAAAGAACCCACCAATGGTAGTGGAGAGTGGGGAAGGAGCTTGGATTACAGATCATAATGGCAATCGTTATCTAGATGGAATGTCTGGACTATGGTGTGTGAATGTCGGTTATGGTCGTGAGGAGCTAGCGCAAGCTGCCTATGATCAGATGAAAAAGATGGCCTATGCACCGATGACCCAAAGTCATGAGCCTGCTATTCTGCTTGCAGAAAAGTTGAATGAAATGCTTGGTGGTGACTATAAAATATTTTACTCAAACAGCGGATCCGATGCGAACGAAGTAGCGTTTAAACTTGCGCGTCAATACCATCAGCAAAATGGGGAACCGTCACGCTACAAATTCATTTCCCGCTATCGTGCGTATCATGGGAGCTCCATGGGGGCACTGGCAGCAACAGGGCAAGCACTGCGGAAATACAAGTATGAGGCACTTGCACCGGGGTTCTTGCACATCGCCCCTCCGGACAATTACCGCAGACCTGCGGGACAGTCAATTGAGGAGTACAACATACAACGTGCCCAAGAGTTTGAAGAGAAAATCATTTGGGAACAGAAGGAAACAATCGCTGGGATTATTATGGAACCGCTTATTACAGGAGGCGGTATACTCATCCCACATCCAATCTACTTGGAAAAGGTTCAGGAAATCTGTACACGCCACGGTGTACTGCTAATTGTTGATGAAGTCATTTGTGGATTCGGCAGAACTGGGAAAGACTTTGGTCATCAGCATTTTAAGTTGAAACCGGACATTATTACGATGGCAAAGGGACTAACGAGCGCTTACTTGCCACTTTCGGTTACGGCTATTCGAAAAGATATTTATGAAAAGTTCGATACAGGAGAAGATAACAGTCATTTCCGGCATGTTAATACATTTGGCGGGAATCCTGCGGCTTGTGCAGTCGCGTTGAAGAATCTTGAAATCATTGAGAGAGAAAATCTTGTTGAACGGTCGGCTGAGCTTGGCGAGCGCCTTCTAAAAGAGTTGGCTTGCTTATTGGATCATCCTTTTGTTGGCGATATTCGCGGGCTCGGATTCTTGTTAGGCATTGAACTTGTAGAGAACAAAGAAACGAAAGAACCTGCTGCAAACGCCCGTGTTGCGAAAATCATTGGCGAATGTAAGGCGAATGGACTTATTATTGGAAGGAACGGCGATACAGTTGCTGGCTATAACAATATTCTAGCGCTAAGCCCACCGCTGTCTTGTACCGATGAAGACGTGGACTTTATTATTGCGGTTATGAAGAAAGTGTTCAATGAAAATGCATGAGTTAGGATGAGATTTTTAATCTTGCTAAACCAAAAACGGAGAACCTCCAATTATAGGGGTCCTCAGTTTTTGGTTTTATTTTTTCTAAAGACCATTGAAACGCGCTTCTCGCTACGCTCTTTCATACGCTGAAAATTCTCGAGATGTTTCCAAATGGCGATTGCAAATAACAAAGTTGCTATTACGACTGGCCAGTATCCGTCTGCCAATACTGCCATCGCGATGAGCGTGACGTAGAGCATCAGCACACCAAACACGAGAAAGTCTGTTACTAGCGCTACGACGACAAATAATGCAAAACCAATGAGCCCGATCTGCCAGTCGATTGCAAGCAGTACACCAATTATTGTCGCTGTTCCTTTTCCACCGTTAAAGTTCATATAAAATGGAAAGTTATGCCCAATAACGGCTGCGGCGGCTGTAAGAAATAAAAGTAAAGCCACAAAGGCTTCTGAAAATCCTGCGTTTTCTGCGAAATAGTGCACAAGTAAGACAGCTCCTGCACCTTTACTGATATCGATTACTGCAACTAATGCGCCGAACTTCTTCCCGAGAACAATGGTCGCATTCGAGGCACCGGCATTTTTCACACCGGTTTCTTTCAAGTTAACGCCGGATATTTTCTGCGCAACAACTGATCCATGCAGGCAACCAACTGCATATCCCCATAAGAGCACGCCTACAATCCATAACCACATATCAAGTTCCTCCTAAAATAACGGTAGTCTAAGTGTAACATTCCACATAGACACAAGTTTCAGAAATATTATTCGGTAAACTATTGACAAAGTATTGAGATATCTACTATACTATGTCACAAGATGGAAAACTGAATATCACAAACTCTTATCAAGAGCGGCGGAGGGAATAGGCCCTGCGATGCCCGGCAACCAGCAAGTGACTAACTTGCAAAGGTGCTACTTCCTACAGATTCGTGCGAACGGTCTGAAAGATAAGGGGAGGAATAAGCGAAAGCATAACCCTCTTCTTAAGCGAAGGGGGTTATTTTTCATTCCAAAAATACCCCTAACGTCTCCGCCCATTACAATCACATCCATCTAAAAAAACTCTGGAGGTAATGACGATGACAAAACTTCAACCCGAAACACTTCTTCTGCACGGTGGACAAAAACCGGATCCTGTAACAGGTTCACGCGCAGTTCCAATTCATAGAACCTCATCTTTTGTATTCCGTGATACAGAACATGCTCAAAAACTATTTGCACTACAAGAAGCAGGCAACATCTATACACGAATTACAAATCCAACTGTTGCAGTTTTTGAAGAGCGTATTGCGCTTCTTGAAGGTGGTACGGCGGCAGTTGCATTCTCCTCAGGTATGGCAGCTATCGCTTTCTCTATCTTGAACGTAGCTGGTGCTGGAGATGAAATTGTCGCAGCAAGCAACTTATATGGCGGTACTTATAATTTATTCGCCGCTACACTTCCGCGCTACGGTATCAATGTAAAGTTTGTCGATGCAACAGATCCTGAAAACTTCCGTGCAGCAATTACAGATAAAACAAAAGCAATATTCGCAGAAACAATCGGTAACCCGAGTCTTCATGTACTCGATATTGAAGCGGTTGCGGACATTGCGCATGAAAACGGTCTACCGCTTCTTATTGATAGTACATTTGCTTCGCCATATGGTTCGAATCCTATCGAATTTGGTGCGGATGTTGTCATCCATTCCGCTACAAAATGGATTGGCGGACACGGTACCACGATCGGTGGAGTTGCTGTTGATGCGGGTACATTTGACTGGACGCAAGGGAGGTTTCCTGGCTTCACAGAGCCTGATGCGTCATATCATGGTCTCCGTTACGGAATTGATACAGCAGCGGCGGCATTTGCGACTAAACTACGCGTTCAACTATTGCGTGACTTCGGACCTTGCTTAGATCCAGATAGTGCATTTAATTTCCTCCAAGGACTTGAAACACTGCATTTGCGTGTGACAAGACATAATGAAAATGCCGTTAAAGTAGCGGAGTTCTTGAAAAAACATCCATCTGTCGAATGGGTAACATATACAGGCAACGAAGATCACCCATCTTATGACCTTGCGAAAAAGTACTTGAAAAACGGCTTCGGTTCCATTATTGTATTTGGTATTAAAGGTGGACGGGATGCAGGCCGGAACGTGATTGATAACGTCAAAATCTGGTCGCATGTTGCGAATGTTGGGGATGCAAAATCACTAATTATCCATCCAGCTTCAACGACGCATCAGCAGCTTGGGCCTGAGGACTTGAAAAAATCAGGTGTGACTGAAGAATTGATTAGACTATCGGTGGGCCTTGAATCCGCGGAAGATATTATTACAGACCTTGCACAAGCAATCGAACTAGCGGTACCAGTAACAGTATAATTTTTTGGTGACAAGAAAGGGCGTGACAATCGTGGAGACGGGGATAGTGGAAATCGGGCATCTGGTATTGGAATCAGGAGTCGTCTTGGTAAATGTACAGCTTGCCTATGAAAGAACGGGCAGGTTGGATGCACCCCATGTACTTGTTTGTCATGCCTTGACAGGAAGTCACGTGACAGTTGGAACGGATGACTATCCGGGTTGGTGGAGCGGTCTTGTCGGCAAAGGAAAAAGTATCGATACAAATGAATTATCCGTTATCTCTTTTAACGCACTTGGCGGAAGTGACGGATCAACAGGACCGTTAACTGTAAATCCGGACACAGGCGAGCTGTATAGAAATTTATTTCCAGAAGTAACGATTCGAGATATGGTGCATGCAGAACGGAGAGCGCTGACGGTATTAGGTGTCAATCGATTAAGGGCGGTCATCGGGGGTTCGCTCGGTGGCATGCGTGTACTGGAATGGGGCATTATGTATCCCGAGGGTATGGATATTCTTTTCCCGATGGCGGTGACACCACAATCAACTAAAATTGGGAACATGGAATCTCCTTTTGGGAATAACAGAAATGACATGGAGAGCTTCTACCCCTTAATCCGTGCCATGAATACGCATGACATCGGCCGTGGTCGAGGAGGCGTTGAACTAGCTTCCCGCCTGATATCTGCAAAAGTGGTGGCGTTTGCGTTTACACACGATCCGATGTATCCGACGGATGAAATTCGAACGTTCGCCTATATGATTCCCAACTCTATATATTGTTTGGTCAATACAAAACATGGCTATGAAAGTTTTTTAACGGAATTTGAAAAATGGGGACTCATCATCAAACAGTCCATGGAGGTGGCGTTATGGCGTCAATCAAAGTCGCTCTACTTGGCTTCGGCACTGTAGGTGAAGGGATTTATAGGATTTTGAATGAAAGGAAAGAAGAGATTAAGCGGGAAATGGGCTGTACAATCGACATTGTTTCCATTTTGGTCCGGGATAAGGAGAAAGAACGTCTAGCGACACCTGGAACGAAGATAACGGATGACATTCAAGAAATCCTGTTAAATCCGGACATTGACCTCATATTTGAGGCGATTGTTGGAGAAGAACCCGCTTATACGTTTCTTTCGGATGCAATAGAAAAAGTTTTTCATATAATAACTGCGAATAAGACCATGTTTGCGAAACATGGTCCGGCGTTACTAAAACATGCGGAGTTCCGTGGAGTTTACGTTGGGTATGAAGCAACGACGGCGGGTGGCATACCGATTATCCGTACGGTGACAAACTTGTTACCGACAGACCGGGTGTTACGAATTAGAGGTATTTTGAATGGCACTTCCAACTTCATCTTAACGAAGATGCGGGAAGAGGGAATTCCATTTAAAGCCGCGCTTCACGAAGCACAGACGCTTGGCTATGCGGAAGCGGATCCGACGGACGATATAAGTGGCAAAGATGCCTTTCGGAAACTGATGATTTTGAGTGCACTTGCATTCGGTACGCAACCAAATTGGCAAGACGTTTCGGTTGTTGGAATCGACAAGATTACTATTGAAGATGTGGCGGATGCATCTAAGGCTAAGCTTCGTTATCGGCATGTCGCTGATATTTTGATTGACGAAAAGGGGACATTGCACGGAAGTGTTGGCCCGGTACTTATCGGAACTCATCATTCGCTATATGGTGTCGAAGGTGTGGACAACGCAATCATCGTTGAAACTGACTATCTCGGTGCCTTAACACTTGTCGGTCCGGGTGCAGGTATGTACCCAACGGCAAGCGCAATGGTCGGAGACTTCCTTCAAATGATTGGAAAACGTGAAAAGGTTCTTGTTAATAGTTAAGAAAAAGCGATTCCATTTATGGAATCGCTTTTTCTAGTTATTATTTTAATTTCATCAACTTTAATTCGGCTTTCAACGCTTTGAGCAACGCGACAACCATGAGCAGCATGACGAAAGAGAAGGGCAATGCAGCGATGATGATCGTGTTTTGCAAAGCGGTGAGGCCGTTGACAGATAGCAAAATGAGCGCAATTGTCGATTGGATAACGCCCCAAATGAGCTTCACATTATTCGGCGGTGTCAACGAACCATTCGTTGACTGCATGCCAAGGACAAATGTTGCTGAATCGGCTGAAGTAACGAAGAACGATACAATCAATAAAATTGCGAAGACTGATATCATGAACGACATTGGCATAACATTGAACATTTCGAAAATCGTCAGTTCTGTACTGGATTGTGTCAAGTCGACAAGCCCTTTTTTCTGGATATCAATCGCTGTCGTTCCAAACGCTGAGAACCAGAATGTAACCAGCAAAGTAGGTGCAGCAAGTACGCCAATCATGAACTCCCTGATTGTACGGCCTTTTGAAACACGGGCAATGAACATACTGACAAACGGTGCCCATGAAATCCACCATGCCCAGTAGAATATTGTCCAGTCGTCAAGCCATTTCCGGTCGGTAGAGTCCAATGGTGCTGTACCGAAACTCATTTGGACAAGGTTTGAAAAGTAGCCGCCAAATGAATCAGTGAACATATTGAAAATGAGTAATGTCGGTCCAAGAACGACGATAAATCCAAGCAGTGCAAGAGCAAGGACTAAATTTGTATTCGATAAATATTTTATGCCCTTACTTAATCCTGACCATGCAGATGCAACGAACAGGACCGTGACGATTGCGATGATGACAAATTGTGAAAAGATATTGATCTCAACACCAAATAAGTAGTTTAGGCCTGCATTAATTTGAACAGCGCCGAAGCCGAGTGATGTAGCAACGCCGAATGCTGTTGCGAAAACGGCGAGTACATCGACGAGAGTACCCCATGGTCCAACCATTTTTTCACCGAATATCGGCTTCAATGTTGCTGAAATTAATCCCGGTTCCCCTTTGCGGAACTGGAAGAAGGCTAAAGATAGCGCAATGACTCCGTACATGGCCCATATGTGAATCCCCCAGTGAAAGAAAGATTGACGTAAGGCTTCTTTGAAAGCAGCATCCGTATTTGGATCTTCCGAAGCAGGACTGATTGCAAAGTGTGATAATGGTTCAGCGGCACCATAAAAGACTAGGCCGATACCCATCCCGGCGGAAAACAGCATGGCAACCCATGTAACTGTTGAAAACTGCGGACGGTCCGTATCTTTTCCAAGCCGGATTTTTCCGTATGGACTGACGATGAAAAAGAAACTGAGCGCTAACATAAATGACATGAGCAGCATATAGTACCAACCGAAAGACGACGCAACAAAGTTTCGGACATTCGTTGTAACAGCCTCAAAACTTTCAGGTGCAAACGCGCCATATCCGACGGTCAAAATAATCAGACCAATTGTGATGTAAAAGACATTTGAAATTTTCTTCATAATTCCCCCTCGTGGAGCTGGTAATTTGGAAACAGCTTCTTACTATACTAGCAAAGCATATTGAAAGCAACCAATCGATGTATTTAGTATTTTCTCTTATAGCGATTTCCATACCTTTAACGGAACGATACCCTATCTTAAATAAAACAAAACCGGCTGAAAATCCGTAGATTTTCAACCGGTTTTTCAATCTTCATCTTTAATGTCACGATCGGGTGGAATAGGTTCGTTCCGCCATTCATCGATTTGGTGTTTTAACATTTCGAGCTGTTCTAAATAGAGTCCAAACTGATCTTTGTTAATAAGGAATTTTTCACCATCATGGACGGAACGGATGCGACCTTCCCGCACGTACTTTTCTACTTGTTCGACAGGCATACCTAGATGTTCAGCGGTTTCTTGGATTGTTATGTACATCGATCCATCTCCTTAAAAAATCCCTCTATTTCAATCGCTAACAGTGAAATGGAGGGGATGGGTTATGTTAAATAAGTTTTTCGAATTTCAAACGTTTATTTAAAATCATCATAATCGGAATCCCGATAGCCATAACGACGAATTCACCTATTGCGACTGTTAACCAGGTAAGTAGGAAAGGCAGTTCTAATGCTAGATTCAACTCGAAAGCAATGATGAACATTGTAAAGGTAAAAACAAGCGTGTTGAAGACCATTCGCTTGAATATTCCAGATATGAATTTAGCAGAGAAAATCGTAATTGAAAGGGCTAGGATTGATTGGCTTACCCCAAAAAATAAGTCATACATACCAAGTGGGGAAAATAAGTTTGTCACAAATACACCAAGCACAATTCCAAATATGAGCTTTTTATTGAACACGACAAGATGGTTGAACATCTCAGGGATTCTAAATTGGATGGCTGAGTATGCTAATGGTGCTATTAATAGGGAAACAGCTACATATAAAGCGGCGATAATCCCGCTAATGGCCATTGTTTTTATTTTCATTATTCATTTCCTCCTAGTTTTTTTAGCGTGGGATGGTTGACGAACCACGTGTTAAAAAGCCTGCAATCCAGTGTATCATAGTGTTTTTGATTCGTACATGTCAATACGTGTGAAAAATGAAGAAGTAAGAATTTGGATAGGATAAATATCGATGTTCGAAGTCTTGTTGCAGCCATGGAATAGCTGGGTATAAATGATTGAGAAAAGTGTAGGAAAGATGAATGTGGTTAATTAGGGCAAGGGAAAAGAGCTATCAACCTCTAGGGGAAATAGCTCTTCTTTGGGAGTTTAATGAATTTTCTAACCTTTCTGATCTAAAGGTTTGTTCGCTTTGCCATCCAGTTCCGTATGGCAGTAATAACTTCTTTTAATTCCATCCCGCTGTCCGTTAGCTCATATCCAACTATAGTAGAAGAAGGCTCAAGTTGTTTTTTTGTAACGAGGCCTTCTTTGATTAATTCATTCAACCGTTCTGTTAAAAGTCGATCTGATATCCCTGGAATACCTTCAGTGATTTCATGAAATCGCTTGGGTCCGGACATTAGTGTATAAATAATTACCCCCATCCATCTCTTACCAATAAATTCAATTGTATCGTGAAAGTTGTTGCAGACATGTGATGAATTCCCACAATTTTTCGGTTGATTCACTAGTCGAACCTCCATTCTGCTTTATCTTTCATCTATCTTAACATGTATCGTTAGGGTTGACATAACAAACTTACTAATGGTAAGTTGAATATAGGTACTTACTATTAGTAAGTTTTAGAAAGGGAGGCAATACAATGACTACAACATTGAACTCACATTTATATAGTGTAATGAAGGACAGAAAATCGGTAAGAGTGTTCGATCCGAACGCTACAATCGCAAAAGAGGAAATTGCAGAAATGCTGAAGCTGGCAACAATAGCTCCATCATCTAGTAACCTGCAATCTTGGAGTTTTATAGTTATCCAAGACCCCGAGGTGAAGAAAGAACTGCAAGTAATCGCTAACAATCAAGTCCAGGTGGGGGATTCATCTGCCGTTATCGCTGTCTTAGGTAATATCGATGCGTATAAAAAGGTGGAGCAAATCTATACACAAAACGTTGCAGAAGGTCATATGGATGAGTCGATTAAAGATCGTACGATTGCCAGTACGAATGCGGTCTATCCAACTATTCCAAGAGAGGCAAGAATGAATATCGCTTCTTTCGATGCGGGGCTAGTTTCTATGCAATTGCTGTTGATTGCCAAAGAAAAAGGCTATGATACTTCAACAATAGGTGGCTTTGATAAAGTGAAATTTGCTGAGAGATTCGACCTTCCTAGTGATCAATTCCCAATTGTACTGATTGCCTTAGGAAAGGCCGCTGCCCCGGCATACGGGTCTTCCCGCTTGCCTTTAGATGAAGTTGTGCGTTTTATATAAGAAATTTCTTGCCCGGGATGCTACATGCATTTCGGGCTTTTTTGTATACAGATTTTTAGTTTATATTAATAACAATTATTGACATTATGTTAAGTTGTATTTATGGTTAATACTAATTAACTGTTAATCGGAACGAAAGAAGGTGTTGTAATGGATTCTAGGTTATCTAACAATATGAAAGAGATTATTAAACGTAGAAGAGATGAATTGCAATCAGATTCCGAATACCAAGATGTGATTGAAAATAGGCATCTGTAAAACAAGTGAGCTAACGACAAGGTTACGAATTACGTCAAGTACTGTAAGCCAATTATTAAACAGACCTGAGAAAAATCAATAAAGAAAATCGTAGGGAATTGAAAATAAAACTCGATCAATTAAGAAGGATAGCCTATTTCGAAAAACTTACATAAATTGAGCAAACGATTAACGAAAAGTAGTAGGAAAAGTTAGGGAAAGTTAGGAATGAAGGATATTCAGGAGTTACATCGTATATTTCAAAAGTTGGAAAACATTATAACTCAAAAAAAGTGAGGTGGATAACATGGTATATAAAAGGGAATCAATCCATATTGTATGGCTAATCTTATTATTACTTGTTTTGGCTTCTAATTTTGCTTTATACCGCTCTTCCTTTGGGCTTAACCTGTTGCCTACAAAAACGAATGGTGTCGTGCTAGGTTCCATCCTTGATTTAACCATTGTGGCACCCGTTTTATTTTTAGCTTGGCAACGTAAAATGAGTTGGAAGTATCTCATTGTGTTGATGGCTGGGGGCCTTATGGTTGCACGCTTTATGATTCCGATGGAGTATTTAGCTCCTTTTAAGACGATTACGTTAGCAGGTTTTGTAATAGAAGGTGCACTCGTTTTACTTGAAGTTCTGTTGTTAGTAACTCTTTTTAAATATTTACCCGAAATCATTCAAACGGTGAAGAAAAGCCCTTTACCACTTTTATTTTCTTTCTCTCATGCAGTGGACGAAAAGGTAAGAAAGCATCCGATTATTCAAGTGATTTGTTCGGAAATGCTCATGTTTTATTATGCTTTTTGTATTTGGAAAAAGAAACCGCAAGAAAAAGACAATACGTTCACACTCTACAAAAAATCAAGTTTAATCGCCTTTCAAGTGATGATGATCCATGCAATTGTGATTGAAACAATCGGTATTCACTGGTGGTTGCATGACAAATCATTTATTTTATCGCTTATTCTGCTAGTGATAAACATCTACTCAGTCCTGTTATTTTTAGGTGATATTCAAGCACTACGCTTCAATCCTTTGCAGATAGAGCATGAAAGTATGTATGTTTCTCTAGGTTTGATGAAGCGTATGGAAATCCGATGGGAAGATATTGAGGAGATAATAGAAGACCCTGATGTATTGGAACAAAAATTTTCGAAGAATACGATTGATTTTATTGCACGTGATTTTGAGAAAGTGTACCCGAGTGTCCTATTAAAGTTGAAATATCCAGTAGAAGCGACACTGTTGATGGGGGTAAAGAAATTCTATGATCAAGTAGCTATTCGAGTAGATGATTCGGAGAGGTTTAAAGAACTGGTGAAGCAAAAGTTATGAAGATAGATGTTGTATCTCACCGGTTTAGCTAGGTTCGTATAATCACTTGTGGATTCAATTAAGTAGAATTAAGGTATTGGAGAATTTGATTTATGTGGTATCTTCTACTGTAGAGAGAGTAAGGGGGGATCACTTTGTCACAACGTATTTCATATCTAGTCGTGCTGGTAGGTGCGATACTTTGGGGGACGACTGGCACAGCCCAAACATTCATGCCGCAAACGATTCATCCGTTGGCAGTTGGGGCATCGAGGCTTGCTATAGGGGGTTTTTCGTTACTAGTTATTTTGCTCATTATGCGTAAAATCGATTTTCGAAATTGGCCGTGGAAATCTACCCTGTACGCAGCTATTTCAATGGCTATTTTTCAATATTTATTTTTTTCTTCTGTAAGACTAACGGGGGTTGCTATAGGCACGGTCGTCACAATCGGAAGTGCTCCAGTTTTTTCTGGAATCATTGAATGGTTACTATTGAAACGCCGTCCGACCCGGGTGTGGATCATGGCGACAGCACTTGCAATTATAGGGTGTGCACTGCTCTTTTTAAATAGAGATGGGATTGTTGTCAATCCAGTGGGAATCGCGATGTCACTTGGAGCTGGATTGTTGTTTGCCTTTTATACACTTGTCAATAAAGACGTACTAGACAAGGTAGATCCTGTGCCTGCTGTTGCGGTTATCTTTTCGATGAGTGCGATAATGCTCATGCCATTCTTGTTTTTATTCGAAACGGAAGGGCTTATGACGGGGCGTGGAATTTCTGTTGTGTTGTATCTTGGGATCGTCACAACCAGTGTGGCATATATCCTGTTTTCTGCCGGATTGAAACGGATACCTTCATCGTCAGCAGTCACCCTGTCACTTGCTGAACCACTTACTGCTGCTATATTGAGTGTGATTGTTGTAGGTGAACGACTGACAGGAACGTCGTGGATGGGTATTGCGATGTTGCTTGGTGGAATTCTTGTGTTGACGTTGAGTGGTAGGAAAGTGAAAGTTTGAACAGTCTTGTTTGTTTTTGAAATTCAAAATACAGGAAGCTTTAAAGGCTTCCTGTATTTTTTTGATTTCTCGATTTGGAATAAAGCTTTGTAGTGATAAAACCGACCAAGATTAGCATCGTTGCTAGGATTCCACCTTCTAGGCCGAATGCACCACCAGTCAGCCAATCATGTCCCTCGGCTAGTTCAACGCTATAGATGCCATTTGGTGCTGTACCGCTTACCGCAAATCCAAAAACATTCCCTTGGAAGTAGTTCCACGTAATATGATAACCAATCGGTAGCCACAAACTTTTTGTGGCGTCAAACATATAAGCGAATAAAAGCCCGACCAGTGCAATATTCATTAATCCTAAAAGACTTACATTTGGATTTGCACCATGGGCGATGCTGAAAATTAAAGCGGATGCTACGTAGATAATCCACTTTTTATTTCCCCTACTTGCCATGGTGGACATGACATATCCTCTAAAGAACATCTCTTCAAAGATTCCGACAAGAATAAATAGAACTAGAAAAGTAATCGTAAATATTGAGAAATGAGGGTTTGACAATGAATTAAGGAGTGTCACATTGCCGGTCGCCATCAATACAATAAAAATAAAGATAATCGATAATGCACCAAGAAACAGTCCAAACCATAAGTCTTTCAACGAACCTCTAAAGCCGAGCTCTTTCATGGAACCCTTATTTATAAAACGCCATAGTAAAAAAGTAATCACTATTCCACCGACTGTACCACCGCCTTGCATTAAAAGGAAAATCCAAGGGTGTGAATCGAAAGCAGTTTGCATATCGAGATAACTAAATCCCTCACTAAAAGGTGCTTCAGTGAACATCAATAAAAGAATCCCTGGAAGTGAGAATAACTGTTGAACAATTAGCATGGCTATAAAAGTTAGTAAAATAAGCCAGCCAGCCCTTACTTGACCTGATTGGTTTTTAAACATCTTATCCCTCCCAATTTCCACTGTTTTCATACCGAATAGTCGTGAGCTGTCTGTCGCGGTTGTGCTTGCCGAATGGCTGCAAGTAGTAGAAGAAACATGATATCCATAACTAAGGCGCCCATTGTCAGCATGAATGTAAGTGTGATCCATTGGTCCTCAGCTATATTCATGGAAAATGACATGAGCATAAGCACGGATAAGTGGATAGCTATATAAAATGTATAGACACTTTTCGTCTGGTTTATCAATGCTTGATTAGCATAGTCATTGACAATACTTTTTAGAACAGCGAAAAGAAAATAGGCGACAATCAGTTTTAGGACGAGTAAAGCAAGTGAATAGACTTCCCAAATACCGAGATAATGCGCAGAAAGATTAACGAAAATTGCCGGGAAAGAAATGACTATGCCTAGTCCAGCTACGATTCCTGCTTTTTTTGCATGAGGATATTTATCGATAAGCATGAAGCATCCGGAGTAAATCAAATAATATCCGACAGGGTCAGCTAGCCAATCAAAACCAATATGGACCCGGAAAAAAATGAAAAGATACCCCCAGAACATATACCTTAATGCTTTATCCATTGGTATCCCCCCTTGTTTTCTCCTTGATAATTGCATTGACATCTTTTTGTTCCAAATAAGGTTGATGATTGAATCTGACGGTTGTTGAGAAAACCCTGCCTGACTCTGACTTTCCGGAAATATGTATACTTAAATCAAATACTGCTTTGAGGTTTTTAGAAATGCTACTGTACACGCTTAGTCTTTCACCATTCTTCAAGTCGAATGGAAGTTGAACATTTTTCAAATCTAGCCCAGGCAACTTCCTCCACTCTTTTTCCATCGGATCGAGAAACTCTTTCTCAGTGGTCTGGGAAACTGTAGGGTTACTCGGCGAGTTTATTTTAATAAGGAAATTATCCTGTAAGACTTCTTGATATGAACCTTTAATTGTATCGACTGTAAGGGGCTCAGTAGCTCGATAATCTGCGTTATTATAGTTACTACCCATCATTGTACTTACTTGTTCGAGGGGGATTCTTTCATTGAAGTACGGAAAGATATTCACGATGCCAATGGGGGTTGTTATCTTTTTTCCATTTGAAAAAAAGATGTCCATTTCAGTGAAAGAATAAATTTCAGGAACAGAGGGTTGTTCTAAGTCGAACCTCACATTGACACTTCTTAATACATGATTATTAAATGACTGTCTATTTTGAATTCCTTCGTCTGCAAAATAAGGGTCTTCTGGATAGCCGATTAGTTCACCAGTAGAAACAGACGAGACTACTGAAGAGTCATTCTTGTTCGTTAAATAATAAAACGTTATATATATATAATCCTGCAACTCCACATCAATATAATGATCCAAGAAAATAGGCTTATCTAGTTGCTTGGAGTGAGCGTAAATAGAGTTTGAAATCCAACTTATACCAATCAGAATTAGTGCGATCCAAAAAAAACGGGGTTTCATAATATATCCTCCTTTGTTTGTTAATTGGTATATTACCTTAGTATACCAAATGGAAATGACCGAGTGACTGTCACCTGGTCATTTTTTCTTGAAACAGCCTAATTTTACCTAATAAAAAAACACCCTCCTGTGTAGTTAGTTTAGTTACTAACTGAATCTATACAGGGGGTGTATATTCAAGTTTTACATGGTTGTATTAGGGCTACTGAACTTTATTAAACTTGCTGAGTTTTCATCACTTTGTTCATAAAAAATGCACCTAGAATTGCGACCAAACAAATTGAGCCTACTATCCAAAATGCCAAAGAATTTACCCCACTGAACACTTGTTGATAAAATAGAGCTCCAAATACTCCACCAAGTAATGGGCCAACAATTGGAACCCAAGCATAATGCCAATCGGATGATCCTTTTCCGGGAATCGGTAAGAAAAAGTGAGCTATTCTTGGACCTAAGTCACGTGCAGGGTTAATCGCAAAACCGGTTGTTCCCCCAAGTGACAAACCAATGGAGAGGACAAGAAATCCGATGATTAGTGGATTAAGTCCTTCCGTAAATTCATTTGCACCAATCGCTAATATCCCGAGGACGAGTACGAATGTACCGATCATTTCACTTACTAAGTTGGAAAGAGGCTTTCTTATGGCCGGAATAGTTGAAAATATAACTAACTTTTGGTCTTTATCGCTTGTTTCTTCCCAGTGTGGTAAATAGTTAACGTAAACAATGACTGCTCCGATAAAAGCACCAATGAGTTGAGCTAAAATATACGACGGAACATTTGCCCAAGGAAAAGCCCCAATTACGGCTAATCCTACTGTAACTGCCGGATTAATATGGGCGCCACTTATCCCGCCTACGGCATAAATAGCTATTGCTACAGCGAGACCAAAGCCCATCGTGATCACAATCCAACCGGAATTTTGTGCTTTAGTTTTATTAAGCACGACTCCGCCAACAACACCGCAACCTAAAATCACTAAGATCATCGTTCCAACTAATTCACCTAAAAATGCCGACATAGGAAATCCCCCCTGATTGTCGATACGGGATAGAAAAACATCCACAGCTCGTTTTCGAAATTCCGAAGATTTTGTCGTGGATGTTATCATCTATGTTAAAAGAGTTATCTCTTTATCAGTCCGTGTGGATCGATAACGAACTTTTTCGCTGCGCCTTTATCAAAAACTTGGTAGCCATTCGGTGCCTCTTCTAATGAAATAAGCGTAGCATTTACTGCCTTGGCAATTTGGGCTTTCCCGCTCAGTATTGATTTCATTAAAAACTCATGGTACTTCATGACAGGAGTTTGTCCCGTAACGAAATGATGTGCTTTTGCCCAGCCTAATCCCATTCGGATTTTCAGCGTCCCAAATTTGGCATCTTCATCAGTTGCTCCTGGATCTCCAGTTACGTACAAACCTGGAATTCCTAATTTGCCTCCAGCACGTGTCACTTCCATAATTGAGTTAAGAACAGCTGCAGGTGCTTCTCCTCGATTAGGTCCGTTACCATGCGCTTCAAACCCGACGCAGTCAACAGCACAATCGACTTCAGGAGTACCAAGTATTTGGGCAATTTGTTCGCCTATATCATCATGCTGACTAAGGTTGATCGTTTCACATCCAAAACTTCTCGCTTGTGCCAATCGATCTTCAATCATATCTCCTACAATGACACATGAAGCACCGAGCAGTTGTGCTGAATGAGCGGCTGCTAATCCTACTGGGCCAGCGCCAGCTATATATACAGTCGACCCGATTGTGACTCCAGCACTGTATGCTCCGTGAAATCCTGTTGGAAAAATATCTGATAGCATAGCAAGGTCAAGAATTTTTTCCATCGCTTGTGCTTTATCTGGAAACTTTAGGAGTTGGAAATCAGCGTAAGGAACCATTACATACTCCGATTGTCCACCGACCCAACCACCCATATCAACATAACCGTAAGCTGATCCAGGACGGTCTGGATTTACGTTTTCACAAATATGAGTGTCTTGTGATTTACAATTTCTACAGCGACCACAAGCAATATTAAAAGGCACGGAGACAAGATCTCCGACTTTCATGAATTCTACGTCCCGACCTGCCTCAATGACTTCGCCGGTAATTTCATGTCCTAATGCTAGACCGCTTGGTGCAGTTGTCCTACCGCGCACCATATGTTGATCACTCCCGCAAATATTTGTAGCAACGACTTTTAGAATGACACCGTGATCACACTTACGTCCGACATTTAATGGATTTACCCCGGGTCCATCTCGTAACACCAAGTCGGGAAAGCCAATATTTTCGATTGAAACTATTCCAGGCTTATTGTATACAACAGCACGGTTTGACATTAACATTACCCCCAATAGTAGTTTGTCCTTGCACCCTATCAATATGTAAGTCTCTGTCCAAACATGCAATAATCATTTGAATTGATGGGGACAGTCACTTAGCTAATTCAAAAGCAAACACAAACACAAAAGTTTGGATTAACGTGTTTGTTTGGAATCTTGATACAACACATCTTAAGACTTTCTTCATAATTACAATTGGTAAATGTTAAGATTTGGCGGGTACAATTGGTATCATAGAGTTAAGAAAAGCGAGGTGCGGAAGATGGCGAAGTTCACGGTGTTGGTAGCGGATGACGATCAGGATATCCGTGACGGGATTGAAATTTATTTAAAAAATGAAGGATACGACGTACTAAAGGCGGCGGATGGCAAAGAGGCGATCGAGTTATTGGAGTCGAACGACGTCCATCTTCTCATTCTCGACATTATGATGCCGAATATGGATGGTATTACGGCGACATTCAAAATTCGGGAAGTGCGCAATATCCCGATTATCATGTTAAGTGCAAAAGCAGAGGATTCAGATAAAATTCACGGTTTGTCTGTGGGAGCCGATGACTATGTGACCAAACCGTTCCATCCAATGGAATTGATGGCACGTGTGAAGTCTCAATTACGTCGATATATTCAATTTGGTACATATGACGGTCAGAAAAAAGTAGAAATCGACGGACTTGTTCTTGATGAAGAGGCGAAGGAAATAACCGTCGATGGTGATGTAGTAAAGCTGACTCCTATCGAATACAAAATCACAGAATTACTGATGAAGAATGCAGGACGTGTGTTTTCTATCAGTGAAATCTATGAACGGGTTTGGAACGAGGCGGCGTACAATGCTGAAAATATTGTCGCAGTTCATATTCGTAAAATTCGTGAGAAAATCGAAGCAGATCCGAAAAATCCAAGGTATGTAAAGGTGGTATGGGGCATTGGTTACAAAATCGAAAAATGATTATACTACTTTCTGGTCGATTCTTGCAATTGTTATAGCGGCACTGAGTATTGGTTACTGTTTCTCCTATATCATCGACTTGGTAGGCAATGGTGTGGAGCGTTCTAGTCGGGCCATCGCTTATCTCACACGGCTGATGAAAGGGAGTGTATGATGGTGAAAAAGAAATATGGTATACAAATTGTTGTGTGGACTTCATTAGCGGTATTATTTTTAACGGCATTGCTTTCAGTGACAGGTGGTAACTTACGTTATATTGGTAAGAGCTATGTAGAGTCGAATGATTTTCAATGGGAAATGAATAACTTTTATGGAAATCTTACTCAAGTTGTTTTGAATCCGATTGATATAGAAGCGGAGAAAAAACGGATTACAGTTACTAAATCCGAAATCGAAGAGCATCGTAATTACTATGGTACTCTTTCTGAGCAGATTGGTAATATTGAAGTGCAATATACGCAACGAATCACCGATGCGGAAGCGGTGAAAAGTGAAAAGCTGAAAGCGACATTGATAGAAGAGCGCGATGCGAAAATTGACGACATTCGGAAGAACTTTGAATCGGACGCGCATGTAGAAGTAAAGATCCGTGCAAGTAAAGAGAAACAGCTAGAAGAAGAGTTGCAGCGACGCATTCAGAACACCGAGGAAAATCTTTATTTTCCTGTTGTTTATGAGTTAACGGATAGTCAAACGGGAGAAAAGTTCACTTCAGGAGATATCCATGTTACGACGGGCTATAAAGAGACTTTCAGTGCGGAGGAAGGTTATCTCTTTGCGGCGCCTGATCAGTTGGATGACTTTTATTATGATAGTTATTCGTCAGAGGCCTATGAAAGTGGAGTTTCGGCGTTCAGAGATACTGTTTCAACCGTAACAGAAGAGACTGCGTCAGAGCATGCACAAGACGCCGCTTTGGAGTCTACTCAGCCACAAACTGTGAAGAAATTTGAGGGGACTGTAGTTGTACCGCAAAGTGCATTGCAGAAAGGTTCTCTGGGTAAAAATGTAAAACAATATAATCAAAAACAGTTAATTTTATATGTCCTTTGGACGCTTGGTATACTTGCTTTAGCGGCTTTGCTGACAGTTATACGTTTCAACAAGGAATGGGTCACGACAAGCTATTATGTAGAGAGATACCAACGGCAGAAAATTGACCTGAAAGCAGCATTGCTATTGCTTTCAGCTAGTGTTTTTTGGGTTTTATTAGGAAATGCTGTAGGGCGCTATGTCACATTTTTTACTCATTATAGATTAGAATCCGGAGTCATTCTCGGAATGACGCTTGTCATTTTAATGGTCTTCCTATGGGCGATAGTATTCCAATTGGTCCTACTTGTAGAGCGTGTAAAAGTTAGGGGTGCGCTAATACAGGATATTAAAGAGAGTTACAGTATGAGGTTCATACTTGCGTGGCAAGGGATGTTCTTGAATCGATCCATTGGTATTCAAATGTTCCTACTGTTAATTGGTTTTTTCCTAGCAGGTATCGGACTTTGCATTGTCCTCATCCAACCTATATTAATTATGATTTATATTCCGCTTGTCTTGTTTGCTGGATTGCCATTCCTCTATATCTTTGTGAGAAGAACAGCGTATTTGAATCGCATTATGGTTGCTACGGAAGCGATGGCGAATGGGCGATTGCACAAAGAAATTGATATTGAGGGGAAATCACCACTAGCGGAACACGCAAAGAATTTGAATAATCTTCGTGAAGGTGTCCATATTTCCGTGACTGAACAGGCGAAAAGCGAACGACTGAAAACAGAACTAATTACGAATGTCAGTCATGATCTCAGGACTCCATTGACATCAATTATTACCTACACGGATCTCTTGAAAAAGGAAGACATTACAGCTGAAGAACGTACAAAATATGTAGACATTTTAGACAAAAAGTCACAGCGTTTGAAGACGTTAATCGAGGATTTATTCGAAGTATCGAAAATGGCAAGTGGTAACTTGGAGCTTAACAAGCAGCGTGTTGATATGACGCAATTACTCCAACAAGCCCTTGCAGAGCACGAAGAAGAAATCTCGAAATCAGGACTGGATTTTAGGGTGAATTTCCCTGAAGCTGCACTCGTTGCCTATGTGGACGGGAAAAGATGGTGGCGCGTATTGGATAACTTGATTGTTAATGCCATCAAGTACACATTGCCGGGTACCCGTGTCTATATTACGCTTCGAAAAGTAGGGGATACGGCCGAATTCGTCGTGAAAAATGTGACGAAGTATGAGCTCGGTGAAAATATCGACGAATTATATGAACGCTTTAAACGGGCGGATACATCACGCCATACAGATGGTTCAGGACTTGGTCTTGCGATTGCGCAATCCATCGTTGATTTGCATAATGGGAATATGAAAATCGAAGTAGATGGGGATTTATTCAAAGTAACGGTCGTCGTGGCGGCGGTTTAACAAATAGATATACAAATAATAAGCTGTATGCAAAGCCCTTATAGAAGGGGAATGTGTACAGCTTTTTTTGTCATGCGGCCTTATTCAATAGAAGTACATGATATAGACACCGATAAGTAGTACACCAATATCTGCACACATGTGAATCGTCCAAGAGGGCAAAATTGTTCCGCTTTTTTCATTGGCAAGTTGAAAGATAACTCCACCAACCCAGAGCCCTGTTACAGCGAGTATAAGAAGAGCTGAGCTGAACCATGGAAGAAAAATTGAAATATGATAAATGGCAAAGAGGAATGACGGTAAAATAAACCGAATCCGAGATTTGCCAACAAGATTTGGCAACAGACCGCGGAAGTAAAATTCCTCTAACATCGAATTGCCGAACAGTATATAGAGAGCGATGAACGGGAATGTTGTAGTCGTTATACCTGCACTAGCAAGGTCAACTAGAAGTGCAGCAATATCTATGAAAGGCTGTAAGATGATGAACGCCGCAAAGATAATCCCCATAATCGCAACTCCAGAACCAATCGCAATCAACATGCTTTTTCGATCAGTTTGGACCAAGCGTAAGAATGGGAATCCCGTCTTGCGGAATAATAGGAGTGGGACGAGCAGGAATAGAGTCACTTTCGCCGCCGTTTTCCAGATGTATGTAACTTCTACTGATTGTTCAATCCACAGTAGAAAAGTGATGCTGAATAACGATAAAATAATTCCCCGTATCACAGTAGATCCTCCAATCATTGATTCAGTATTGGACGACCAAATAATGTCTAAAGTTTCATTAAAATTAATAAAATGGAAATATGGAAAGGGAGCGCTTATCAAGCGCTCCCTAAGAAAAAAAACTATATATGTTGACCAAATAAATACCCATATAAATTGAGCGAAGGCGCCTTTTAAGGGGGAGCCAAAGTCATAAGACTGGCAGCATCCCCTAGCGCAGTAGCAAATTCAGTGGTTTCTTTATTTCAACATATATAGCAAGTATGCTGGTACTAGATGCACAACATCCTTAATTAACCAATGAAGCAAGCACCGATAATAATTAACAGGATGAAAAGCACAATAATTAACGCAAATGAGCTTCCGCTCTCATATCCTCCGTATTGACCCATTGTCAACACTCCTTTCATGAATGGTCTAATTTAGCTTATGCAAATAGATTACTAGGCACTAAGTACAAACGCCTTTACGACTGCCAAAGAAATAATTGCTTTTGGTTATTTAGAAGAATAGTTTAGCTGACAAGTAGATGGATAGACGTGGTAATTGGAGTGGCCATCCTGCTGTCTAGTATGGGATTCTACTTGCTTGTTTAATGAAATGTGTTGTATCATTAGTTTAAAATATGGGAATAGAATCACTATTCGAAGAAGGAGGATCAATAGATACTATGACAAAATCAGATGGTAAGTACCCAAACAAAGAAGATCTTGAACCGAAAGTGAAAGGGGTAGCTAATTCCGATGAGCTTCCACTCGCGGATCCATCCGATTCGAATACATCGGATGTCTTTAGAAAAAACACCTTGGACAAGACTGGTGAGAATGAACAGTCAGCATACGGAACATACAAAACGGACACGGGTTATAATAAGCCAAGGTCGGGCGAACAATACCCTTTTGGTGAAAAACATCAAGAAGATAACAAGTTTGATCAAGAAACACACGAAAAATGGAATAAAGAGAAACCGAACGAAGATCCATTTAAACCATAACTTAGTAGCGGTCGTCCCTTTGTGGAGCGACCGTTTTGATTTGTAGATAAGATGCGGTAGAGTAGAAGAGAAGCAAAGAAAGGGATGATTGTCATCGAAACAATGAATCAGTTAAAATTCACACGTATTTATACACTTGGCCGTCTTGTAAAGTCAAAAGCAGAAGCTTGGGATGCACAACCAACAGGATTCAATAACACGATTCGTTGGAATGCGGGTCATATTTTTGTAACGATGGAAACACTCATTCAAAAAGCGGTGGAAGGTTATGAACCTGTCCATCCCGAATGGATCTCTCTTTTTGTGTCGGGATCAGGCCCTAACGACTGGGAAGGAAATGCTCCATCAACAGACGAGCTCCTCGCGGCATTAGAGGAACAACCAGAACGTGTCGTTAAAGCGCTCGAAGGTAAACTAAGCAATACGTTACAGGAACCGATGTCAATTGGACCCTTACATACAATGGTGACAGTTGAGGCAGTCGTTCAATTTGCAGTGTGGCATGAAGGCGTTCATGCAGGCATGATTAATGCTTTGAACCGTTTGGCTTCAGAATAATTCTAAAGCAAAAGCGTAAGCCTCTAGGCGCTAGAGTCTGGGCGTGAAATATCGCCTTTCTCAGGTTATCCTCGGGCCGATAATTATATAATTTCCTGCATTAAAAAAAGCAGTCATCACACGTCCGTTTTAATCTGACGTAAGATGACTGCTTTTCAATTTACTAATTCATGCTTAAATGCATAAATGACTGCTTGTGTCCGGTCTTGCACTTCTAGTTTAGATAATAGATTGCTAACATGTGTTTTCACTGTTTTCAGTGCAATAAATAAATCATCTGCGATTTCCTGGTTCGTTTTACCTTTCGCAAGGTGCAATAATACTTCAAGTTCACGTTCCGTCAACTCATCATGGGGCTGCCGTTCATTGCCTGCTCGCATTTTGCGCATCATTTTTGTTGTGACTTCAGGTTCCAATACTGTTTGTCCTTTTAATGTTTCACGGATGGCCTCTGCAATTCGCTTCGCATTCGATGTTTTTAATATATAGCTGATTGCGCCTGCTTCGAGTGCTGGATATACTTTGTCATCATCTAAAAAACTTGTCACGATAACGATTTTTGCTTCCGGCCACTCCTTAATGATGGCAGCAGTTGCTTCGGCACCGTTCATTTCCGGCATCACCATATCCATCAATATAATATCGGGGCGTAACTCAAGTGCTTTTCCTACGGCTTCGCGCCCATTTACCGCTTCGCCGATGACTTCCATATCGGGCTGAATCTGTAGATAGGCAGAAACACCGATTCTCACCATTTCATGGTCATCCACTAACAGGATCTTGATCATTCGGTCCATCTCCTTTTCGAGCAGGTAATTTCACTTCCACAATCGTCCCTTGTGAGGGAACGGAAACGATTTTGCATGTTCCACCGATTTCAATTGCACGTTCTTTAACGTTTTGCAGACCATATGAGCCGCCTTTTCCATCACTATCTTTGAATCCGATACCATTATCTTGCACCCGGAAAATTGCGAGCCCGTCTCGTTCCACAAATAGCACATCGACTTCCGTGGCTTGTGCATGGCGCAGTGTATTGGACAGCGTCTCCTGCGCGATTCGGAATAACTGGTCTTCCGCACCTTTTGATAATGTCACTTCTTCCAAACGGAATCGGATATCGAATAGCACTTTTTCCCTTAATTCAATTAAAAGTTCTTCAAGTCCTTCGGCAAGTGATTTGTTATTCAAGGGCGCCGGTCGTAAATGGAGTAGCAAGGCGCGCATTTCCAGTTGCGCCTGTTGGACGATTCGCTCGACTTGGAGTACCGGTTTTTGTGCTATAGCAACTTCATTATTTTCCGTAATAGCGGATAATAGCATCGATGCGGCGAACAGTTGCTGGGATACAGAATCATGTAACTCGCGCGCGAGTCGCTGTCGTTCTTGTATAATTCGTTCTTGGATAAGTTTGTCTTGCTCCTCCGCACGCTCATCTATGATCCGTTGCAGACTTTTTCGCTGCGTATGAATGACCGTTGATACGGTCCCGATTGCCCGGTCCATACGTGGAGAGAACTTCTCGATTGAATCAGTTTCTAGCTCAGTGTCGATCAACCCTGTTATTCTTTGCTCGATTGCTTTCTCTTTTGAACTTCCTAAAAAACCTGTCCATATAGCAATTCCCCAGGCAAGCAAGAAAATAGTTGTCAAAATCCACAAGCCAAGCGAAACATTCGCAAATTGCAATTCATAAAACGCAAACCAACTTTCCTCTATTGGCAAACCAAGAAGAAAATAGATGTACACCGCTGCAATCGCAATAAATAAAATTGATAAAACAAGTCCGCGTCCGATGACTGCCTTCATTTTCGTGTCACCTCGACATCTCCGCCCCAAGTGGAAAGCGTAATGATAAGTTCAGGGGAATCAGCAGATTTTCCTTCATAGCTATCTTTCATATGGAGCGATTCATTAATGAGCCGTTTCCGATAAATATTGAAAAGCTTAGCATCACCGATTAATGTCGTGTAATGAATGCGTACGGGGATTTCGTAAGGTAAGTCAATTTTTATTTTTCCAATACCTTGCCTAACAGAAATTAAAGAAGTTCCTTTTGGCAGTACTGTATCCGTTACATCGATGTGAATATCACCAAAGAATCCGTGGATATGGATGTCCTCCCATTCATAAGACGCAAAGGGGGATGACTGGACGGAAAATAGTTTGTTTTTCCAAATTCCGTTGGGCGTTTCTCGTTGAAGATTTTTGAGAGGACGCATTATTTCTTCCGACGGTACGCCCTTCCATAGTTT
The DNA here is from genome assembly GCF_001590685.1 of Sporosarcina psychrophila. Taxonomy (GTDB): domain Bacteria; phylum Bacillota; class Bacilli; order Bacillales_A; family Planococcaceae; genus Sporosarcina; species Sporosarcina psychrophila. The sequence goes on along the minus strand of NZ_CP014616.1, from coordinate 4,407,238 downwards.
TACGAGGACGTAGATGATGACGGTGAAAATGAGCATCCGTAAACTCCACAAAGTGAAAAGTGCCATTGCGATAAAAAACAGGCCTGGTAAAAATAGCAGCTTCGATCGTTTCCGCAAACCGTAATAAATTAGTCCGGCACCAAGAAGGACGAACACGATATTGCCGTTATGAAAGAAAGCTGCCTCCACAAAAATGAGTAGCAGGAAAGTTAGCCCCCAAAATGTGATTTTGCTTGTATCGATTCGTTTCATTTTGTTATTCTCCCTTCTTGAGGTCAGATTATCTGTAAATAAGAAAAAAGGTACGCAACCTCAGTACACCGATTCCTGCGGCGACGGTTGCATACCTGCATCCTACAGTCTATTTTACACAATTTCTACTTCTTTTGCGGATTCTTTCTCTAATGTCTCAAGGCGACGGTCCATTGATGACGTTTCGTACTCACGTTCAATCTTTCCGCCAAGGTTTTCGATATACTTTTTCATATCGCCAACTGATGCCATTTTACTGTCTGCATTTTCAGGAGAGATGATTTGATCCATCCGGTGATGGGCGCGGGTCACATTCTCTTTCCCCATCAATTGCAGCTGACGAACTTTCATATCTTTCACTTTATGTTTCATTTCCTCGAATTTACGCTCCAGTGAAATTAATTCATAAGCCGTTTCCATAACGCTTTCCGAAAGTTCTGCTGCACGCGTATCGTACGCAGCGATTTCCTCCTCGGCAAATGCGATTAAGTCTTCTTCACCAGCAGTTTGTGCAAGTTCAAGCTGACTACGACGTTTTTCTGACATTTTTTCAGCTTCTGCCAACTCTTTCTGCAGTTCTGTTTTTAGTTTGCTTTGACGTTCAAGCAATTTCCCGATTGATTCGGTCTGTTTTTCTGCCTCGCGGATGTATTGATTTAACATGGCAATTGGATTTTTGCTTTCCTTTTTGTCGAGCACCGTGTGAAGATCTGCTTGTACCGAGTATTTAAATCTATTCCAAAGTGAGTTCATAGTTAGTTCCTCCTCATTATTTTGTAATTTCATTCCACTGACGTTCGAAGTTTACGAATGGATCGTCAGTAGGGTTATTGATGATGTTACTGTTTTCTGAGCCATGCCATTTACGCCAAACATACAGAACACCGACTAAAGCAATGATTCCGATGAATGCCGGTACATTTGCTATTGCTGTTAACAAGCCAATGACAAGTACGCCTCCCCAGAACAATTTCAAGATTGTGGAAGTGCTCTTTTTGAAGTAATGGAACCCCGCGTATGCAATCAATGCTGAAAATGCAAGTGCGAGAAGTGATCCGAGATTCGCAAGGGCAACGATTGCTGCTGTAATACCAAGTGCTGCAAGACCTAGTTTTTTCATTTGTTGTTCCTCCTTTCGTTTGTAGCTTAATCTTATAACGATTTCCGGCTCGTCCAAACGGGCGCTAAGCGGATTTCCACCTAGGACTTGAGGCTGATTCGATCTAAGTCATACTAGATTTTGTAAGTGTTTTCATGTATTCTATTATTATAAGAAAAGTTAATTAATTCGGATAACGGGGTGTAGGTATGAAAGAAGTTGTTATTGTTCAGGGGGTTAGAACTGCGGTAGGTAGGAGAAAAGGGAGCTTTTCGGCCTACAGACCTGATGAACTTGCGGCTGTGGTACTTGAGGAACTTATGAAACGCGCAGGGATAAATAAAGAAGACGTGGAAGACGTCATTCTTGGTTGTGTTACCCAATCAGGTGAACAAGGTGGGAATATTGCTAGGACAGCAGCGCTCATCGCCGGATTCCCAATACATGTACCTGGTGTGACAATTGACCGGCAATGCGGATCGAGTCAGCAAGCTGTTCATTTTGCGTCACAAGCTATTCTGTCTGGGGATATGGATATCGTCATTGCAGGTGGAGTTGAAAGTATGACGCGTGCACCAATGATGTCCAATATGGGAGATGCAAAACCAAGTACAAAGCTCCTAGAAAAATATGAAATCATTAATCAAGGACTATCAGCTGAACGAATTGCTGAGAAGTGGGAACTGTCGCGGGAAGAACTAGATCGCTTTTCATTCGAAAGTCACCAAAAGGCGATTTACGCAATTAATGAAGGGAAATTTGAAGAAGAAATTGTTTCTGTTGAAATCACGAAAGAAGATGGCACAACAGAACTATTTTCTAAAGATGAAGGCCCTCGTTCCGAATCGACAACAGCAGTGTTGGCAGGATTACGGACGGTCTTTGATGAAAATGGCGTAATTACAGCGGGTAATGCAAGTCAAATGAGTGACGGGGCATCTGCTGTACTCCTTATGTCACGCGACAAAGCGGACGAACTTGGCGTGAGGCCGATCGCACGCATTGTTGCACGAGCGGTTGTTGGCTCTGATCCGACGTTAATGCTAACTGGTCCAATTGAAGCAACACGGAAAGTACTTGAAAAGGCCGGTCTTACAATAGAAGACATGGATACGTATGAAGTGAACGAAGCATTTGCACCAGTGCCGCTTGCTTGGCTGAAAGAAACGGGTGCTGATTCTACGAAATTGAACCCGAACGGCGGCGCCATCGCACTCGGTCATCCACTTGGCGCGACAGGCACGCGATTACTGGTGTCGATGATTCACGAATTAAAACGGACTGGCGGACGTTATGGGCTACTCGCAATTTGCGAAGGAATGGGTATGGCGAACGCGACAATTATTGAACGTATTTAATTTCATCCAGTGAGGGGTCAAACCCCTGCTAAATGAAATTTAGGTGTATTCGATTAGGGGGATTTAGGTGTGGAAATGGAAAAAATAACGGCAATCGTGACAGGTGGAGCATCCGGTCTTGGGGAGGCCACTGTAAGGAGGATAGTAAACGCCGGAGGAAAGGCAGCTATCTTCGACAGGAATGAAGAGCGTGGACAAGCACTTGCAAGAGAGCTTGGAGAGGAAAGTGTTTTATTCCTCAAAACGGATGTTGCGGATGCGGAAGAAGTGGAAGTAAACGTTGCTTCCGTAAAGGAGAAGTTTGGAGAAGTAACAGCCGTTGTTAATTGCGCAGGTATTGCGACGCCCGGGAAAGTGTTGTCGCGTAGCGGTCCGATGGTGCTTGACCAGTTTGAACAAGTCATTCGAGTAAACCTGATAGGCACATTTAATGTAATTCGTGTTGCGGCGGCCGCAATGCAAGGAAATGAGCCAAACGAAGAAGGGGAACGTGGGGTTATTGTGAATACTGCTTCCGTTGCTGCTTTCGAGGGACAAATTGGACAGGTTGCATACAGTGCTTCAAAGGGCGGCGTTGTTGGAATGACATTACCGATTGCACGTGAACTCGCGGCATTCGGTATCCGAGTGATGACAATTGCACCGGGTCTTGTAGAAACGCCGTTATTCGACGGGCTACCGGAAGCCGCACGTAATTCACTTGCTTCAATGGTACCGTTCCCGAAACGACTTGGGCGACCAGATGAATATGCAAAGCTTGTTGAAAGTATATTTACTAATACACTGCTCAACGGTGAAGTAATTCGGTTGGATGGTGCGATTCGGATGCAACCAAAGTGAGTTGGAAACAATGGTTCGCCGATAAACATGGCAACTCAAACACGTTCCAAAGCACATGTTACAAAAGGAGGGGCTAGACCGTTGGCGAGATACAGATTTGAAATGGATGAGCACGTCATGTTTCGAGATTCACTTCGGAAGTTTCTTCAGAAAGAAGCAGTTCCGCACTACGATAAATGGGAAAAAGATCGGCTTATACCAATCGCATTTTGGAAAAAACTTGGGGAGATGGGGTTCCTCTGCCCGCAAGTGGATGAAAAATACGGAGGTCTTGGTCTGGATTTCAGCTTTAGTGTAATCATCGGGGAAGAACTTGAGCGTGTAGGCGCGGGTCTCACAGGGGTAGGCTTGCACAATGACATCGTTGTTCCATATATTGAATCGTTCGGCACAATGGAGCAGAAAGCGCGCTGGCTACCTGGTTGTGTAAGCGCTAACAATATTGCCGCTATTGCAATGACAGAGCCAGGAACAGGATCGGACTTGGCTAATATCTGGACGACGGCAATTAAAGATGGGGACCATTACGTCGTGAATGGTCAAAAGACGTTTATCACAAACGGTATTAATGGGAATCTTATACTCGTTGCTGTAAAAACTGACCCATATGCCGAACCGAAACATCGTGGCGTCAGTTTGCTTATTATAGAAGAAGGTACGCCAGGTTTCACAAAAGGTCGAAAACTCGATAAAGTAGGGTTGCATTCGCAAGACACGGCGGAATTGTTCTTTGAAGATTGCCGTGTACCTGTAACGAACTTAATTGGCGAAGAAGGAAAAGGATTTAGCTATCTAATGGAGAAACTACAGCAGGAACGGCTTGTTGTTGCGATTGCCGCACAAACGGCATCAGAGGATATGCTAGAAATGACACTTGAGTATGTAAAATCGCGGAAAGCATTTGATAAGCCGATTGGTTCGTTTCAAAACACGCAGTTTAAACTTGCTGAAATTGCAACGAAAGTGGAGATTGGAAAAGTGTTTCTAGAATCACTTATCGAAGATCATCTAGCGGGAAAAGATGTCGTCACAAAAGTATCGATGGCGAAATATTGGCTGACCGATACGGCGCGAGAAATTTCGGCAGAATGTATGCAGTTGCACGGTGGGTACGGTTATATGGAAGAATATAAAATTGCGAGACGTTACAGGGATATCCCTGTGGCATCGATTTACGCAGGGACGAATGAAATCATGAAAGTCATCATCGCGAAGAATATGGGCTTGTAGAAATTAGGGTTGCTTAATAAGTTGATATAAAGAACGCCATTGAATCTGTCTTGGCGCTCGGCTAACCTTTTAAGGCACATACGCTCAGTTTGTACACCGTATTCAATACTGCAAACTATATAAATAAGTAGGAATAACTTGGTTTCGTAGGGCATATTATCTTTCGGGACCATATGTGACGTATACCTACTATTATAATGCACTGTTTACGTAAAAAATATTCTACATGAAAAGGGGCGAGATTAGTATGATGCAAACACCACTATTATTATCTTCCTTTATTAAACGAGCAGAGCAATATTTCCCTAACAAATTAATTATTTCACGAACAGGAGAAAACTCGATTCACCGGATTCCATATCGTGAGTTCGCAAAAAGAACACGCAAACTGGCAGATGCCCTGACGAAACTCGGGATGGAGCACGGAACGAAAGTTGGATCGTTTGCTTGGAATCACCATCGACATTTAGAAGCGTATTTCGGTGTGCCGGGAACAGGTGCCATCCTTCATATGATCAATATACGATTATCTCCGGAACATATTGCATACGTTATCAACCATGCCGGGGATGAAATCCTGCTTGTCGATGATAATCTCTTTCCGCATCTTGAAAAACTTGCGCCTTATCTGAAAACGGTGAAACATTATATCATCATGGGAGACAGCACTGAAATACCTGAAACATCACTCGAAAATGTCCATTCGTATGAAGCACTCCTAGCTGAAGCATCTGAAGACTTTGTATTCCCGGAGGATCTCGATGAGAATACGCCAGCTGGCATGTGCTATACATCCGCTACGACGGGCAATCCGAAAGGAGTCGTCTATACCCATCGCGGACTTGTTCTGCATAGTTATGCGCTAGGACTAGCTGATGCTATGGGCTTATCGGAGAGAGATGTAATTCTGCCAGTCGTGCCAATGTTCCACGTCAATGCATGGGGAATGCCATTCGCCGCGGTCTTTTTTGGTACAACACAAGTCCTGCCGGGGCCAGGCTTAAATCCGAAGCTGCTGCTGGACTTGATCGAGCAGGAGAAGGTGACCGTAACAGCGGGAGTTCCAACAATTTGGCTAGCAGTACTGAAGGAGCAGGAGGAGAGCCCGAGAGATTTGTCGTCACTTAGAGCCGTTGTAAGCGGTGGTTCAGCTTCACCAAAAGGATTGATCCGTGCATTCGAAGAAAAACTAGGTGTACCGTTCATAGTTGGTTATGGCATGACTGAAACATCGCCACTAGTCAGTCTATCTGTCTATTCATCAGGGATGACCGATTTGACAATGGATGAGAAAATCGATGTCCGTGCACTTCAAGGGATGCCGATGCCAGGTCTTGAAGTCCGTATTGTTAATGAAGCCGGAGATGCGCCTTGGGATGGTAAAACAATGGGCGAATTAGCTATTCGGGGGCCTTGGATTGCAAGCGAATATTACAATGATGAGCGTACAGCAGAAGCCTTCCGTGATGGCTGGCTATTCACAGGCGATATCGCAGTTATGACCGAGTTCGGCTATCTTAAATTGATGGACCGCACAAAAGATTTGATCAAGAGTGGAGGCGAATGGATTTCGTCTGTTGACTTGGAGAATGCGCTAATGACGCATGAAGATGTTTTTGAAGCGGCAGTGATAGCAATACCGCATGAGCAATGGATTGAACGTCCACTGGCGTGTGTTGTCTTGAAAGAAGGGAAGGTTGCTGACGAAGAGATGAAACAGCGGTTGCTAACCTATTTGGCAGGCCAGTTCGCTAAATTATGGGTACCGGACGATGTTGTCTTCTTGGATGAAATCCCGAAAACATCCGTCGGTAAATTCCTGAAAGCCTCATTACGTAATCAATTGACGGAACATTATCAGCAAGTGTAAAACACACAAAAAGGGGCCGTAACCACACTGGTTTGGTCTTTTTTTCATTTCAACGTATATAGATCCGTTTCAGGCCTTAATAAGCTCCGCAATGAGAACAGTATAGTAAATTAACACACGTGTTGATTTACTAGAAATAACCAGAAAATAACTTAATCAAATACTAAGCATCCCCCGTACAGTTGCTTAGATTGCTTTGGATCGAACGACTCCTATATCTTTACCGGGGTATCTTAATCTATAGGATGCTACTTCGTCGCATCCCTATAGATTTTTTCGGTAATCGTATGGTGGTCGTTCATCTGTCGCTCTCTAAAGGTGCAAGTACATGAAGTGCGAAAGCTTTTTTGGGACGAAAGAATAGTGGGCTTGTTACCTGGATAAAGGCAGTCAACCGAACAGCAAAGGGTTCGGTTTGTATAAGTCGTAACTAGCCACACCTGTCTCACGGAAAAACTATCGTGATTATTTTAGCCGAAAGCGAGCCGGAAAAGTACTAGTCCAAATGAAAAAAATCGCGCCTACCTTAGAAGAATATTATGTGAGGAAATGGTTAATCAACAGACGTGATTAATTAACCTATATGTGTTGAATTAAAGAATCCCATTGAATTTACTGTGGCGCTTAATAAGGAGAGAGTTTTAATTCGAGGTGTGGATTGTAGAACGCTTGGTGCTTTGCGGATGCCCTGCGCTAGGCTTGTTCATTATCGAGAGAAATGTGATTTTAAGATGTATTTGCGAGGTTATAAGGTGATTACTAGTTGATACTACTTATATTCAAGAAAGACGTGCCTTAGCTTGCAGACTTCATCACAGATAATGAAATGCTCTTTCTCACATAGACCATCTAGCGAAGGCGCGTCTTCGTGGTAGCCGGAGTGATAAGACTGAAAGCGGTCTTCTTTCTGGCTTATCGCGGGAGGCATCCACAAAGCGTCGAAGCGGTATTTGTAGGAGTTCTATTTCATTCCAAGTATCAGTACTTTTCAGCGGCCTCAAAAAAGCCTTTGTAAAGCGCATATGCCGTATTCATTTGTGCAGCATATATAGTATGGTTTTAGTACTTGAATAATCAACCAGATAGTTAGTACTTTAGTGAATCGTATTCCTGATATTCAGTATAAATATAACTTACCAGACTATGGATTATATATAGCTTGGTGGGTAGTGTATAACTTCATTGATCATTGTGGAGGAATTGTTAACTGGGGAGGAAATTGTGGATATCTATCATTAGAATTTGATTAATAACCCAAAAAGATGATTTTCGATAGAAAATTCTGAAACTATAAACATTTTTTCGAGTTATCAACTGATGACTGTTGATAACTAGGCACTTTATGAAGTTATCAACAAAAAATGAACAATCCTCTAGAATGATTCAAGCGGGTAATACCGACGTAGAATCATAGGAATGGACTCTTTTGCATAAAATAATTGATAAGAAAGGCAACTTCTTCTTATAAAGGAACGTCTATTCATTTCACGAAGTCAGTTTGCACTTGCATTCGGTATTTAGTAAAGTAATAGTTGGTGGGGGCGAAGCGTGGAAAATTGGATTACTGAATTTATGGACCAGTTTGGCTATTTTGGTGTGTTTTTATTAATCATGATTGAGAATGTGTTTCCACCAATACCATCTGAAGTTATTTTGACATTCGGTGGATTCATGACGACTTATTCGGATATGACTCGAATGGGTGTAATCATTGCGGCAACGGCCGGATCAATTATTGGGGCGATGATTTTGTATAGTATCGGGTTATTTCTCGATGTGGCACGCCTTGAGAAAATTGTTGATCGGTGGGGTGGCGTTTTACGTCTAACTCGAAAAGATATCCGCAAGGCCGATGCATGGTTCGACAAATATGGTCCGTGGACAGTGCTGCTCTGTCGCCTAGTTCCACTAATACGGAGCCTAATCTCGATTCCAGCAGGTATGTCGAATATGAACTTCCCGCTCTTCATTTTACTTACAACAATCGGTAGTCTGATCTGGAATACGGCACTTGTTATGATCGGCGCAGCAGTCGGCGACAATTGGCAATCGATTGTTCATTATATGGACATCTATTCGAACGTTGCGTACGCACTGCTAGCAATTGGCGGAATTGCGATTTGCATTTGGTATATTCGCTTCCGTAGAAAGAGAGTGTAACTAACTTATGGAATTATTTGATTTGATTAAAGCGTTAATACTTGGATTTGTTGAAGGTATGACGGAGTTCGCACCTGTATCATCGACGGGTCACTTGATTATTGTCGATGATATGTGGCTGAAGACAGAAGAGTTTTTAGGTAAATATCCCGCGATTACATTTAAGATTGTTATCCAGCTAGGATCGATTTTAGCGGTTGTCGTCGTATTTTGGAAACGTCTTTTTAGCCTAGTCGGACTTTATAAGATTGATGGTAAAAAGATGAATTCACGTTTCAATTTAGGGCATGTCATTATCGGTATGCTTCCGGCAGTCATTCTTGGATTTGCGTTTAAAGATCTGATTGATGATTATTTATTCGGAGTGGAAACGGTTATTTTTGCCTTGGTGGCAGGGGCTATTCTTATGATTGTGGCTGATAAATTTGGTCCAAAAAAACCGAAAGTACAAACGTTGGACCAAATCACATACAAACAGGCATTCTCGGTTGGTCTTGTCCAATGTCTGTCATTATGGCCAGGATTTTCGCGCTCAGGCGCCACGATTTCGGGTGGTGTACTGTTCGGCATGAACCATAGAACGGCGGCAGATTTCACGTTCATAATGGCTGTTCCAATTATGATGGGTGCAAGTCTTGTATCGGTTTTGAAAAACTGGGAGTACTTATCAATGGATAATCTGTCGTTTTATATCGTCGGATTCATCAGTGCATTCATCTTTGCGCTTATCTCGATTCGCTTCTTCTTGAAGCTCATCTCACGCGTCAAGCTTGTACCGTTCGCAATTTACCGACTTATATTAGCAGCTGTGCTAGCGGTTATTGTGTTTTTATAAGAATCTGAAACGACTCCTGCACATTGGTGCGCGGGAGTCGTTTTTTTGTCTTTGCAATGCAGTCTGAAAATATCTGATCTACTTATAAATTGGTGATTAATTACTGTTCGAACCTAGTTTTTCCGAAATCCGTCTACCTGTTTCCATAACTTTTTCAATAAGGAAATCCATCCGATTTTCAGTCAGATTGAAACTGACGAAGCCTATACTGATTGCCCCGACAACTTCTCCTAATCCATCAACAATGGCCACCGCGACAGAAGAAGTACCTTCCGTCCTTTCACCGTGACTCGTAGCATATCCTAGTTTTTTTATCTGTTTTAGCGTTACTTCTACTGGAGCCAATTGTTCGATAGGCAACAGTTTCTTCAAAATGTCCGTGGACTTAAAAGAAGGCATATTGGCAAGCATCGCTTTATTAGCCGCACCGATATTCATTGGAATGCGCAAACCGAGTTGGTCATAAATCCGGATTGTATTATTTTCACTATCTATTCTCTCTAAAATAATTGCTTCTAATCCTGCGGGGCGGCTTAGATAGACACTTTCATCTACTTCATGGCTCAAACGTTCTAGCTCTGGCCTTATTTTAGTGACATAATCCATCGAATCATACACTTGCAAACCGTATTCTAACCAAATCGTTCCGAGCCGATAGCATTTCGTACGCTCATCCTGCTCCACCATACCTTGTTTAATCATCGCTTTCAGCAATCTATGCATTGTACTGAGTGGTAATTCGCATTGCTTGGAAAGGTCTGAAATAGACACTCCGTTTTCTGAAGTGTGTGTAGCAAGAGTTTTGGCTACGATCATAGCGCGGTCAATTGATTGCATTTAAAGCACCACCTATCATATAAATAACTAAGTAAAATTCATTACTCTGAAAAAAAGAATTAAAAGTATTTGAAATACATTGACATTGTACCATGAAGAGAATATATTTTATATATAAACTTTCCGTTATTCGGAAACGTTTTCCACTATGCGGAAAAGGGTGACGTAAATTGACTTATTGTTCATCAATGTACAGTCCATTAGAACGGGTGATTGTAAAGCATCCAAATGAAGCTTTTCAAAATCAAAATCATCTCGCGGATCAATGGAAAACATTCAATTACCTTGAGGAACCGAATTTTAAAGAGGCGGTTCGCGAGTATTCGAATTTTATAGGGATTCTTGAAAAATATGTCCCACAGATTGATTATTTACCTGCATCGCCTGAAGTTGGTATGGATTCGTTGTATGCACATGATCCGGTGAAGTTTACGCCAGCAGGAGCAATCATTTTGAAATCAGGTAAAAAACTGAGACAACCGGAAGCGGTAGTATATAAAAAGTTTCTTGCAGAAAGAGAAATTGCTATTGTTGGTGAGTTGACTGGAGACGCAGTGTCAGATGGCGGTGATATTGTTTGGTTGGACGACAAGACACTTGTTGTAGGCCGTGGATACCGTACGAATGATGAAGCAATCCGGCAATTGAAAGAAATGACAGCGTCTTTCGTCGACGAATTCATCGTCGTTCAACTACCACATGATCAAGGAGAAGCGGAATGTCTGCATCTTATGTCGTTCATCAGTATGGTCGATCGTGATTTGGCAGTCGTGCATTCACCACTAATGCCTGTTTTTTTCCGGCAGTTGTTGATTGAACGAAAAATCCAGCTAATTGAAGTTCCGAAAGATGAATATGACACACTTGGTTGCAACGTGTTGGCACTGGCACCACGGGTTTGTGTAATTGTTTCTGGAAACGCTTCCACGAAAAAACAATTGCTCGATGCTGGAGCTACAGTTTATGAATATAAAGGTGAAGAAATAAGTGTAAAAGGGACGGGTGGTCCAACGTGTTTGACTTCTCCCGTAGTAAGAAACTAAAAATGAGGAGTGGAATGGGTATGTATTCAAACGTAATTGTTAAAACACCTGGGGAAAGCTATTTGAATGGATTGACGACTTCTGATTTAGGAAAGCCCGTATTTGAAAAGTTACTAGAACAGCATAAAAAGTATGTTGAAGCGTTGGAAAAGTGCGGCGTGACTGTTACACATCTTCCAGCAAGCGAAGAATTCCCAGACTCGACATTTGTAGAAGATGCTGCCGTGTTGACATCTGATTTCGCGGTTATTACAAATCCAGGAGCGGAATCACGTAATGGAGAAATCAAGGAAATCGAAGCTACTCTAAAAGGATTTTACGAGAAACTTCACTATATAAAATCGCCAGGAACACTAGATGGCGGCGATATTCTTCAAGCGGAGAACAATTTCTATATTGGGATTTCTGAACGGACGAATGAAGAAGGAGCACTTCAATTGAAAGGGATATTAGAACAACAAGGTTATGAAGCTACGATTATTCCGTTAAAAGAGTTTTTCCATTTGAAAACAGGAATTGCTTACCTAGGAGATAACCGGATGGTCGTTGCGGGAGAATTTGTGGATCATCCAGCATTTGATTCATATGAAAAAATTGTTATAGGTAAGGAAGACGAGTATTCAGCCAACTGTATCCGTGTGAATGATTATGTCATTATTCCGTCAGGATATGAAGAAACAAAACGTAAATTTAATGAAGCGGGCTATGAAACAATCGAACTGGAAATGTCTGAAGTTCAGAAGCATGACGGCGGATTAAGCTGTTTGTCATTACGCTTCTAACCGTAATCGAAAAGTAAATGGGGAAAACAGGGGAGTGAATATCATGTCAAACAAAGGGGAACAACCGCAAGATAATCTATTAAAACGTTCTATGAAAAGCCGTCACTTGTTTATGCTCTCTCTCGGAGGAGTAATTGGAACCGGTCTGTTTCTGAATGCAGGCTATACAATTAATCAAGCCGGCGCGGGGGGAGCGCTGCTTGGATACTTATTCGGTGGTTTGATTTTATATATGGTTATGGTTTGTCTTGGCGAGCTGGCTGTCCATATGCCTGTGACAGGGTCTTTCCAAACATATGCAACGCGTTATATTAGTCCTTCGGCTGGTTTTTCACTTGGCTGGATGTATTTTGTAGGTTCGGCTGCCACTGCGGGAGTGGAATTCACTGCTGCTGGAATACTTATGCAACATTGGTTCCCAAATGTTCCGATTTGGATTTGGTGTTTGATATTTATGGTCCTCTTATTCTCTTTGAATGCGTTGTCGACGAGAGGATTTGCAGAAGCTGAATTCTGGTTTGCAGGTATTAAAGTCCTTGCAGTTATTTTGTTCCTTATCATTGGGTTTGCGGCGATTTTTGGCTTCATTCCTATGGAAGGTCGTTCAACACCCTTCTTAACAAATTTAGCTCCTACAGGGTTATTCCCAGCGGGCATCGCGATCGTGTTTGTGACGATGATGAACGTTATCTTCTCCTATCAAGGTTCGGAGTTGGTTGGAATTGCGGCAGGGGAAACAGAAAATCCTGAAAAGAACATACCAAAAGCAATCCGAACGATAATTTTTAGAATTGTCATTTTCTATATCGCTTCGATTATTGTTTTATCGGCTATTTTTCCTGCATCCGAACTTGGTTTACTTGCCAGTCCGTTTGTGACATTGATGGAAATTGCCGGCGTTCCGTACGCGGCGGGTATTATGAACTTTGTTATCTTGACGGCGATTTTGTCAGTGGGAAATTCGTGTTTATATGCGTCAACGCGACTTCTATGGGCAATGTCAAACGAAGGGATGGCACCTAAGATGTTCGGGCGATTATCGAAAAATAGAGTACCGCTCAATGCACTTATCTTCACAATGTCGTTCTCCCTCTTATCATTATTGACAAGTGTGATGGAAGCAGAGGCAGTGTTCGTATTACTCATGTCGATTGCAGGAATAGCTGTCACAATTTCGTGGATGGGGATTGCGACATCTCAATTGATGTTCCGTCGTCACTATTTGAAAGAGGGCGGAAAATTGGAAGACCTAAAATATAAAGTCCCTTTCTATCCTTATGTCCCATTGTTTTGTATCGCCTTTTGTCTTCTTATTCTCGTCTTTTTGGCATTCGATCCAACACAGCGGATTGGGTTATACTACGGGGTCGGATTTTTAGTTGCATGTATGCTGTTTTATAAATTCAGGTTGGAAAAAAAGAACAAGGTTAGTGTTGAAACCGAAGTGAAACCTGTAAATTAAAGGAGAATTATTATGAACCAATTACTATGGGGCACACCCTCTACACTTCGGTCACTGTTATGTGAACTCGTTAGCTGGGACAGCCGTACGTTAACTGAAGGGGAGAATACATTTGCTCCCAAATTAGAGGCGAAATTAAATGAACTAGCGTATTTCATAAATAACCCGAATCAGTTGGCACTTCACGATGCAGGGCTTGGTCGTCAAGCTGTCACTGCTTTGTACAAGCATCCCGAAGCAACAGAAACGATTGTTCTTATAAGTCACTTCGATACCGTATGGACTGAAGAATATGGTGTGTTGGAGCCGTTTGCATTTTATCCGGAAATGCTGACGAAAATGTTGTCTGAACCCCAGCATAATGCTGATCTTCCGGAGGATGCACGCATCGACTTGGAGACCGGAAATTACTTGTTTGGTCGAGGCACAATGGATATGAAAATGGGGCTTGCGCTTCATATGCAACTCATTGAAAAAGCCAGTGTCGAAAAATGGCCAATCAATCTATTATTAGCTACCGTTCCTGATGAGGAAGTTAACTCAGCAGGGATGCGTGCTGTAGTGAAGGAGCTTGTCCGTATTCGTGAGGAGCAAGGGTTAACGTATAAACTATTTTTAAATAGCGAGCCATCGTTTTCCCAAAACCCAACGGATATTGCTGAATATGTTTACTCGGGTACCATCGGGAAAATCATGCCCGCTGCATTGTTCTATGGCAAAGAAACGCATGTCGGCGAGCCAATGAAAGGTATGACTGCGAACTATATTGCTTCATATCTGACACAACGGATGGAATGGAACGAATTATTCCGCGAGACGGATCTTGGAGAAAGTACGCCGTTGCCGGTTTCATTGCAACAAAAAGATTTAAAGCTTCAATACTCGACGCAAACGCCTTACCGCGCAGTAGCATTATATAATGTTTTCCTGATGAAGCGTACGGCATCGGAAGTGATGGATTTGTTCGAACAAGTGGCACTTGAGGCAATGGCAGCGTGCAACGATAGCTACAAGGTTATTTGTGAACGAGAGCAAGTGAAAGGCGTAGGGGAAGTGAACGTTTTGCGTTATGAACAGCTCCTTGAACATGCTTTGCTAAAATTAGGGGAAAAAGAAGTGGATCGCTTGAAGCAAGAAGTACTCCATAACGAAGAGTGGGATGATCGTGAAAAATCGCTTCGTATCGTCGATAACTTGATGATCCAATGCCAGGAACTTGCGCCGGCAACTGTCCTTCTTTATGCACCACCTTACTATCCAGCCATTAACTCGTCGGATAACCCGCTTGTCATCCAGTCGATTGAATTGATGAAGAAAACAGCGGAAACATTTAATAATACAGTCGAACAGATTCATTACTTCAACGGTATCTGTGACCTAAGTTATGTTAACTACGATGACGACACAAATGGCTGGGCTGCATTCGAAAGCAATACGCCGGTATGGGGCGAAACGTATAGCATTCCATTCACTGAGATGGCCCAGTTGAAAGCGCCCGTGTTCAATGTAGGTCCGTTTGGGAAAGATGCACATCAACGGACGGAGCGTTTACATGTCGACAGTGCTTTTGTGGAAATGCCTGTTATGCTGGAAACGCTCGTGAAGAGCATGTATGTCACGAATGAAAGTTTGGAAACATGTACAGGCTAATATAACTGAAATGTGGAGACCTTCGGAAATAGTGAAGGTCTCTATTTATTGTCTGCATCTGTTAAGATGAAAGAAAAAGTGGCAGGTGAATCGAATGAAAGAGCAAATCTTAATCATCGAAGACGAAGAAAATATCGCACGTGTCCTTCAGCTTGAGCTTGAGTTTGAGGGCTATGAAACGGGCATTGCACATACAGGACCAGACGGGCTTATCAAATATCGTGAACAACAATGGGATCTGGTTCTATTAGATCTTATGTTACCTGGATTGAATGGATTAGACGTATTGCGACGGATTCGAGCAACAGAAGCAGACACGCCAGTCATATTATTGACGGCGAAAAGTGATGTGGAAGATAAGGTGGCGGGGCTTGACCTCGGGGCGAATGATTATGTGACGAAACCTTTTGAAATCGATGAATTACTCGCAAGGATTCGTTCGGCGCTTAGATTCTCTAAACCTGTGGCGTCTGTAGGGACTAAAGACGAACATCTCCTTGAATTTGCGGGTTTGTCTCTTCATGAGCAAACACGTGACGTAACAAGAAATGGTCGCTCCATTGAGCTAACACCACGGGAGTACGATCTTTTACTTCATCTGTTGAAACACCCAAACCAAGTGTTGTCACGTGAACAGTTACTAGATGCTGTTTGGGGATTCGACTATTACGGTGATACAAACGTCGTGGATGTGTACATTCGATATGTCCGGAAGAAAATCGAACAAGGGGAAAAAAGCACGCTTATCCAAACGATACGGGGTGTTGGTTATGTTTTAAAGGAGCAACAGGTTAATGAAGCTTAAAACAAAGATCCACCTTTTTTCTACGTTGCTGATGCTCGTTATCTTAACGTTGACGAACACGGGCATCTATTTTGTGTACGGGAAATTGGCATATGACACGGAGTATAATCAGCTAAAAACGCAATCGCAAGACTTGATTGCTTCGCTCAGTCAGATGACCGAAAAAACGAATCCAGCGACGGTTCTCCATGCCTACAGACCACCGAATGGTGCGGTCCGTATTTTGGGTCCAACGGGCAAGTTGAAAGTGGAGTCCGAATCGGCGGAAGGAATTAGAAGTTACCATCCTGAAATAAAACCAGGCGAACGCTATTCAATCGGTGAATTTGACAATACACCGATACTTACGATGCGCGAGCCAGTTATTTGGACAGACGGAAAAGTGGTTGAACTGCAGATGATTCAACTGCTAAGTGATGTAAAACATAATTTGAGCTTGCTCAAGCTTATCCTCTTCGGAGTGACCCTTATCGCGATGATTCCCATAACGATTTCAAGCGTTGCGCTTGGTCGCATCGTGATCCAACCAATTGATAATCTCATTAAAACGATGTCACAAAGCCGGCAAACGGGAACATACGAGAAGATTGAGGTCCCAGCCGAAGGGAAAGACGAAATGGCGCAGATGGGCCATGAGTTCAACGATATGATGGGGCAACTCGAGAGCAATTTTAAAAAACAAGAACAGTTCGTTTCCAATGCCTCGCATGAATTAAAAACGCCACTCACTGTTATAGAAAGCTACGCGCGGCTTCTCTCACGCCGCGGATTTGATGACCTTTCGGTGGCAAAAGAGGCAGTCGGGGCAATTCTTGGGGAATCCATTCGGATGAAGAATATGATTGAGCAAATGCTCCATCTTGCAAGAAATCAAGAACAGGTTGCATTTAAGTTTGAGGAAACGGATATTAATTCGTTGGTTGAAAAGACCTTACAACCAATGTGTCAAGCACACGCAAGAGATTTCATCCTAGAAGGGAACGGTTCTGTTTTTGTGGTAACGGATGCTGAAAAACTTAGACAATTATTATTCATCCTCCTTGATAATGCACGAAAATATAGCGAACGAGAAATTAAAACGACTATTTCGGAAAATGAAACTTCTATTTCCATTGCTGTTACTGACTATGGAAACGGAATCCCTAAAGAAGCCTTGCCGCACATTTTTGACCGATTCTATCGAGTCCATGAAGACCGAAACCGTAAAACAGGTGGAACGGGCCTTGGGCTGGCAATTGCTAAGGAACTTGCAGATGGTCTTGGAGCAGAATTGAATATAGAAAGTAGCGTTGGCGTAGGAACCACCTTCCGGATCATCATGCCCAAAAAACAGATTCTCACCGATTTTTAATGTTGGAATCGTATGATGAATGAAAGGAGGCGAGGAGTATGCATTTTTTGAAAAAATCATGGTTTATTCCGTCCCTGTTAACCTTAGTACTTCTAACGGTGGGCGGATTTTATATAGGAAGTTTGATCAATAAGCAGGAACCGATGGCGGCTGATACGATCCGAACTCAGTTGGAGAGCATGTACGGTGGAACTGTTGACCGCATCTCAATAACGAACGGCGTTTATCAAGCAGAAATGAGTCGAGGTGAAGCGGTTTATTCGGCTGAAGTTGACGCAACGACAGGAAGTGTTTTATCGCTTACCCAGACTGGTGAAATGAAGGAAGAGATTCCGGACGTGCTTTCTGAGTCTAAGGTGAAAGAAATTATAGCGGGGAAATATAGCGGTGAAACGGAACGGATTTCATTGAATACAGGCGGAGAAGCCCCGATTTACGAGGTGAAGCTGTCGAAAGACCCGAAGTTTACAAAGGTGACAGTCGACGCCATGACGGGGAAAATAATCACTGAAACCGTGAAGGAAACGACAGGGGAAAATGCGCTTATTACCAAGGAACAGGCGATTGCAATTGCGCAAACTCAATTAAAAGGTGATGTAGATGACTTTTCGTATGAAAAAACAAGCGATGGAGGCTACTACCAAATCGAAATCGAAGCAGCTGATGACCGGGAAGGTACCTTCCAGATTCATGCAATTTCAGGAAAAATAATGTCTGTCACATGGGATGACTAATCTCTCATCAAATTCTAATACTCCTCACAATGTCCTCTCATGTTCGCCGAGTAATATGAAGGTAACAACAAAAGGAGGAGATACAAGATGAAGAAATGGATGATGATTCCAGCATTGGCTGGCGTGCTTGTAATAGGTGGAGTTGCGGTGGCTGGGAACGCGGGACATAGTTTTGCGGCGACGCCAAAAGGTTTATTGACGATGGAAGAAGCGGAAGCAATTGCTGTAAAATCAGTAGGTGGAACAGTGACTGGAATTGAATTGGACCGTGAACTAGTGGGTGATATTTATGAGGTTGAAGTTAAATCAAACGGCTTTGAATATGATCTCGATATCGATGCGAAAACAGGAAAAGTATTGCGCACAGATAAAGAAAATGATAATGATGACGACTTTGATAACGACGATTCAGACGATAAAGTGATTGCTCCAAATGGTAAATTCATAACAGAAAAAGCTGCTGTCAATATTGCGATGAAACAAGCAAAAGGCACTGTGACAGAAGTGGAATTAGACGAAGATGATGGCCGAGTAGTCTATGAAATCGAAATTCGAGATGGAAAATATGACTACGACTTTGATATTGATGCAATTTCAGGTGAAGTTCTGAAATTTGAAAAAGATAGTGAAAAAGATAATGATTGAAGTAAAGGGGCTGTTCCTGAACAGCCCTATTTTTATGGGGAAAAATAATTTACACTTCGTATACTTTCCCAACTTCAGCAAGTTCAGTAGGCCCATCATATACGACGACAGCTGCATCAAGAATTTCTTCAATATTTCCGTGCAACGGCAAGTGGGTTAACACAAGTTGTTTTACTCCCGCCAATTTCGCCATTCTTCCAGCTTCGCTTCCGCCCATATGACCTGGTGCTTTCCCGACGTGTTCTTCATATAAATTGGCCTCGCTAATTAAAAGATCAGCCCCGCGTGCGAAATCAATCAGTTCATCTCGCCATTCTGTATCTGCGGTGAGTACAATGGACTGGCCACCGACCTTGAATTTCATTGCCAAGCAATAGACGGGATGTACCGTACGGCAAAAGCTCACTTTAAATGGACCTATTTGAATGACATCATCTTCTGAAATACCAATGCCTACTGTTTGATCTTGGTACGAGAGTTTTGCGAAATTCTCTTGATCTTTAGTGTGCCCATAAATCGGTAATGGAGGAGCTTGATGACCTAGATAAAAATTAATGATCCTGCTGAATTGGAGACTCCCGACATCAGCAATATGGTCTGCGTGATAATGACTGATGACAACGGCGTCAATTTTTTCTAAAGGTAAATAATTTTGCAATGAGGAAAGTACGCCACTGCCGCAATCAATGAGACAATGGAAGTTATCGTGTTCGATCAAAAAAGACGAAGTGGCACTATTTGCTTTCGGGTATCCACCCCAGATACCGATTGGTGTTATTTTCATTATGAATTCCTCCAATTCCATTGCAAGTGAAAAAAGTGTACCTTGAAACGGAGTCAATTGAAAGTAGGAAGTGTAGAATAATATTGACCCTGTAGGATATAAATACTATAATGTATTCAAAGAATTCAAATAAAGGTGGGTATTAACTAACAGTGGCAGAATCTACACTCGAGCAATTGTGTACTATATATACGGACCTGTCAGCTGATGATATTCAACAATTAAAAAGTGTTGCTTCTACATTACAAATGTATGCGGATTTATCGGATGCTTACATGTTCATTGATTGTAAGATGAAAGACAATGAACAGGCAATTGTTGTTGCCGAGGCTTTTCCAAAGTCTATTAATGCTGTTTATGAAAATTCGGTTATTGGAAAGATAGTGTTTGATTCCTTTGAGCCGGGTGTGTTTTATAGTTATCGTAAAGGGAAGAAGTCACTAATTCGTCAGGCGGTAACACAAGAAGGAAGATCTGTGGAGCAAAGTGTAGTTCCTATTAAAAATAATATGCATCAAGTAATAGCTGTACTTATACAAGAGAAAGAAGTCTATCATGCCATGCCTTACACTAATAATCTTGAAGATCTTCCATTTGGACAGGAGTCAATCGGCTATGTCTTGGGGGATAAGAATAGTGAAATGCCGATAGTTTCGGACTTATTAATGGAAATTTTCCTGTTGACTGACCATGAAAATAAGTTGACTTATGCAAATCCAGTAGGTGTTAAATTCATAACAGAGATGAGTCATACGGAAGAAATACAAAATGTAAACTTAGTAGAGTTATTGCCTTTTCTTAAACCTGTATATGATCAGCAAGATGACGTTTTTGTATCTGAATTAACATTAGACCGTAAGAATCTCGTTGTCAAAAAAATTCGATTGCGGAAAAAGGATGAAATGAGAGGGACCTTACTCGTTATCCAAGACTTAACTGAGCTCCGTACGAAAGAAAAAGAACTTATGATGAAATCCGTTGTTATTCAAGAAATTCACCATAGAGTGAAGAATAATCTTCAAACCGTGGCAAGCTTACTTAGGCTACAAATGAGGAAGGGGATTTCCGAAGAAAGTAAATCCTACTTTGAAGATACGCTAAACAGAGTATTTAGTATTTCCTCCGTTTACGAATTGATTTTGGCTAATGAAGATGCAGAAGATGATGATGTGGATATCATTGAGCTTACAAAAAAGGTTTGTTCAGCAATGACAATAAATGGTCCCCATAAAAAAGTGGGCTTGATTATTAGGTCAAATGGCAATAGAATATTAACATCATCAAGGAAAGCGGTTTCAATTGCACTAATTGTTAATGAACTCGTTCAAAACTCCTTGAAACACGCATTTCCTGGAGACACTCGCGGTGAGATTATTGTTAACTTTTATTCGAAGGCAGACTCTTTGGAGCTTCATATTTCCGACAACGGTGTTGGGATTAAACAAACGAAGTCATCACTTGGTTTAGAAATTGTACGTAATTTAGTTGTGAATGACTTGAATGGCGAATTTAGTTATATGCCGGAAGACATAGGAACACACGCAGCAATTATGTTTCCAGTAAGTCCGGAGGTTATTATTTATTATGAGAAAGAAAATATTGATAGCTGAAGATGAATCCTTAATTCGTATGGATATCAAGATGATGTTAGAAGACCATGGCTACGATGTTGTCGGTGAGGCAGGGGACGGTGATCGAGCGATTGAACTCGCATTTTTACATAAACCGGACCTAATTTTGATGGATATTAAAATGCCCAAGATTAACGGACTACAAGCCAGTCAAATTATTGCCAATCAGTTAGACTTACCGATTTTAATCATCACGGCTTATAGTCAAAAAGAATTTATCAAGAAAGCACAACAGGATAATATTGTAGGTTATTTGGTCAAACCTATTGCGGAATCAAATTTAATACCAGCAGTTGAAATCGCTCTCCATCAGTCGGGTAAAGCAAAAAGACTGAAAGAGGATATTAAAAACGCGAAACAAGAAGTAGAAAAAAGAAAACTGATTGAACGAGCCAAAGGAATTCTAATGCAAATGGAACAAATAACGGAAGAAGAAGCGTTTAAACGAATGAGAGATTCTAGTATGACCAGACAAATGACAATGGAGTCATTGGCTAAGGAAATTATTGCACAACAAAAGTGAATAACAACAAGCAAAGGCGCTTAAAGAGATTGTTCTTTAAGGGCCTTTTTGTATTTCTTTGGGGGGGTGATTGCTAATTGACTACTAAATAAAGAACAAAATGATAACGTTTTTATTAAATTACTACATAATAGGGGGAATACTAATGGCGATGATAGGCACAGTAATTGTATATATTATTATGTTTTGTGCAGTTTTGGGGGCGTTTGCGGCAATTAAAAACCCGGAAGATGGGCTTGGTAAGGAATTTATGTCTGGTCTTCATGCGGTTGGTCATATCTTTGTACCGGCAGCAGGTATCATGGCATCCATACCTTATTTAACATGGTTTATCAGTAAGTTTATCGGACCTATTTTTGATGCTATTGGGGCGGATCCGGCAATTGCCGCGACGACAATCTTAGCATCGGATATGGGCGGGTATCAGTTAGCAAATGCATTGAAAACTTCCTATGAAGGCTGGGTAATGGCATTAATTGTAGGATACATGGCGGGGGCAACAATTGTATTCTCGATACCTATGGGACTTGCAATGCTTGATAAAAGAGATCATAAATACATGGCACTTGGCGTAATGTCTGGTGTTTTAACAATTCCGATCGGTGCATTTATTGCTTCTGTATTGGTCGTATTATTTAATACTGAAATTCGTGATGTCATAAGCACAACATCCGATTCTACGTATGAATTTGTCATCAGTTATGGACAAATACTAATTAACCTATTACCGTTACTCATATTCGTACTTTTAATCGCGGCAGGGTTGAAGTTCTTCCCGCGCGGCATGATTGCAGGGTTTATGATTTTTGGACGTGTAATGGATGCGGCTATCAAACTAGTGTTAGTCTTCTCGATCGTTGAAATATTCACGGGTTTATTCACAACTATTTTCGGCGCATGGGGCTTCGATCCAATTATGGCGGATGAAGCAGATCAATTCCGCGCACTTGAAACGGCTGGTTATATTGGTATTATGTTAGCAGGGGCATTCCCAATGGTTTACTTACTACGTAAATATGCAGCGAAACCATTGGAAGCAGGTGGACGTAGGATTGGACTATCTTCCACAGGGAGTGCTGGTATCTTAGCGACGATGGCTAATATTTTGGCGATGTTCTCGCTAGTTAGATACATGAGACCGAAAGATAAGGTCATTAACATCGCATTTGCAGTCTGTGCAGCATTCTTGCTAGGAGATCACTTGTCCTTTACGGCAAACTTCCAACCAAATATTATTTTGCCAGTAATTATTGGTAAATTAACAGCCGGTATCTGTGCAATTGGGATAGCGTACTGGTTATCTGTTCCAACAGCTCTGAAACTTGAAGAGAAAGACCGTGCAGATGGAACCATTCTTCCAGGCGAGTACTTAGAAGATGAAAAAGCCGAGAAGTAAGATTAAGCCTGATTGTACTAACCTTTTAACTATATAAGTTGAAATAAAGATTCCCTTCCAATTCGCTCCGGCGCTTAGGGGATGCTACGCTAAGTTTTACTTGTATAAATACTTTCGATGTATATCTAGCAGAAAGGGGCAAATAAAGTGAGTGAAGAGAAAAAAAGGTTTATCCAAGAATTTGTACCCGGTAAGCAAATCACATTAAGTCATTTAATCGCTAATCCGAATCCTGATATGTTTCAAAAACTTGGTATTCAACAAGCAGGTGCGTTAGGAATTATGACATGCACACCAAGTGAAACAGTAATAATCGCGGGTGATTTGGCAACAAAAGCAGCGAATGTATCGATTGGTTTCTTAGATCGATTTACGGGAAGTCTTGTTATTGTTGGTAGTGTTTCAGAAGTCGACATGGCTATGAGTGAAATTAATCGATTTTTATCTGAAAGATTAGGATATACGCCAGCACTCATTACAAAGTCGTAAGGACGTGTTTGAGAAGATGAAAAACAGGGCGATGCTTATTGGTTCAATTGGCGCTGGAAAATCTACGTTAACGAATGCGTTATTAGGAAAAACAGTCGAGGCATTTAAAACACAGACATTGACCTATTACGATTGGATTGTAGATACACCCGGTGAATATACAGAGAATCCAATGTTTTATAAAAGCATTATGGCTACTGCTTTAGAAGTAACCCATGTGTTTTACTTGCAGGATGCAACAAACGGGAAAATGATTTTTCCGCCTGGATTTAGTATGGGGATTACGAAATTGCCGATTGGAGTGATTACCAAAAGTGATCATCCCAATGCAGACATAGCGCGGTCAATTGACATGATAAAGTCTGTTGTTTCGAGTGGGCCCATTGTCATTACTTCATCAGTTGAAGGAATTGGCATTGAGTACTTGAAAGAATTAGTGAAGTTAAATGATATGAATTCAATGAAAAACTTCGTAATCGCCGCTATGGACGATAAGCTTTTATTCAACGACTACCTTTACACTTCACGTAATGTTTGATATATTAATACTATTAAAAGTTAATGAACACGGCAAAGGCGCCTTTACTACTCGGAGAGTTTTCTTCGGGTCTGTAGAGGCGCTTTTATTTTTTGTCTAGAGTCCAGGCGCCTTGCGCTTTTATATTACTTAAATGAGGTGTGAGTATGGGTGGTTCCAATCGCGAACCGGAGACGATGATTAGTGCGGGGATTGACATTGGCACGAGCACAACAAAGCTAATTATTAGCCGATTTTCATTGATGAATGTAGCAGGTACCACTCATGTTCCCAAAATTGAAATTGTAGATAAAGAAGTTCTATACAAGAGTCCTATTTTCAGAACACCTTTAACCAATCCTTCGACGATAAATGTTGTGGAGATTGAAAAAATTGTTCGTTCAGAATATGCAAAGGCCGGTATCGTTGCTTCGCAAATTGCAACCGGTGCAGTCATTATTACCGGTGAAACGGCGACAAAGCAAAATGCGAGCGAGATGCTTCACTATTTGTCAGGTGAAGTTGGTGATTTCTTAGTAGCTACAGCAGGACCGGATTTAGAAGGAATTATAGCTGCTAAAGGTTCCGGAGCATATGACTATTCTAGTCGTAGCGGAAAAGTAATTGCCAATATCGATATAGGCGGAGGAACGGCGAACATTGCTGTTTACAAAGATAAGGTACTTCTTGGCACATGTACATTGCATATTGGAGGGCGACTCATAGAATTTCATGAGGGGAAAGTAAATTCTATTTCTCCGCCTGTACAAAAGCTTTTAACAGAGCAAAATGTGTTATTACATGTGGGCGATAATCCAGAATCAAGGAATATAAAATTTGTAACCGATTTCATGGCGGAGTCGTTGGGAAGAATACTGAAAAATGATGTCCAAGAAAAGGATGAAGTGCTTTTGCTAGGACATCATCCCAACTGGCACGAAAAGATTGACACGCTTGTTTTTTCAGGTGGTATTTCTGAGTGCATGTATAATCATGAACCGGATAAGGGTCAGAAATCGAATTACGATGATATAGGTGTACAGTTGGCAAAAGCTCTTCAAAGGAATGAAGCATTGCAAAGCTATTCATGGTTGGAGCCTATTGAAACAGTACGGGCAACAGTTCTTGGAGCGGGCACGCAAACAACAGAAATTAGCGGAGCAACAATCCAGGTGGCATCGGATGAATTACCGCTTAAGAATATACCGGTTTACAATTATGCGTTTCGTGAGAATCTCCAAACTGGATTAGAAAACTTTGAAATAGCTGTTAAAAATGCAATCGATATATATGATGCGGCCAGAGAAGGACAGAACTTTGCATTATACATTTCCGAACTGCCTTATATGGGCTTTAGAGATATTCAAAAGTTAGCGGCCGCCATTATTCAGGTGATGGAACAACGACCTGATCCCGATCAACCGATTGTTCTAATTTTACAAACTGATCATGCAAAAGTGTTAGGTCAAACTTTGATTGCTATGCAAGTCAGGCAAAGCGTTATATGTATCGATCAAATTACTGTCGAACATGGTGATTATATGGACATCGGAAGAGCACTTGAATCCGGAGTTGTCCCTGTCGTCGTCAAAACATTAACATTTCACTCATCGTGAAGGAGGGTGTCTACTTTTGATATTAAAAACAACTTTAGGCGGCATAAGTTATAATTTCGCCGATCTGAAAGAAGTAATGGCAAAAGCAAATGAAGAAAAGTCGGGAGATCGGCTGGCGGGTGTTGCAGCGGAAACTGTACAAGAACGAATTGCTGCAAAAACGGTCCTCAGTGAAATCTTATTAAGTGATATTCGTAACAATCCTTTAATACCAATCGAAACGGACGAAGTTTCCAGAATTATTGAAGGCGATATAAATGAACGGATTTATGCAGAATTAAAAAATTGGAGTGTCGCTGAATTACGGGAATACATTTTAAGTAATAAAGTGGGCGACCGTGAACTGAAACGTATTAGCAGGGGCTTAACTTCCGAAATGATTGCTGCAGTTGCGAAGTTAATGTCTAATCTTGATTTAGTACATGCGGCCAATAAAGTTGAAATATTAACAACATGTAATATTACGATTGGTCAAAAAGGAACGATTTCATCTCGGTTACAGCCAAATCATCCGACAGACAACGTGGATGGAATGATTGCGTCTCTGAAAGATGGATTGTCATATGGAATTGGCGATGCAGTAATTGGGATTAACCCTGTTGACGACTCCGTTGAAAGTGTTAAACGGCTATTGCATGCGACAAAAGATTTCATGCAAGAATGGGAAATTCCTACTCAAAACTGTGTGTTAGCTCATGTAAATACGCAGATGAAAGCAATTGAACAAGGTGCTCCCGCAGATATGATTTTCCAAAGTATTGCAGGAACCGAAGTAGCAAATCGCTCATTTGGTATTACTGCAGAACTTATTGCAGAAGCAAAAGATCTCGCTATGAAACAGGGAACGGGTTCAGGCCCACAAGTTATGTATTTTGAAACGGGTCAAGGGTCAGAGCTGTCGGCAGAAGCGCATCATGGAATTGATCAATTAACGCTAGAATCTAGAAATTACGGATTCGCAAGACACTTCGATCCGTTCATCGTAAATACGGTGGTCGGTTTTATCGGACCTGAGTACTTGTATAACAACAAACAAGTCATACGTGCTGGTCTCGAAGATCACTTCATGGGTAAAATGCACGGCATTCCGATGGGTGTGGACATCTGTTACACAAATCATATAAAAGCAGACCAAAATGACATTGAAGATTTAGGTGTCTTATTATCTGCTGCAGGTGTCAACTTCATCATCGCTACTCCTATGGGAGACGATGTAATGCTGAA
Source organism: Sporosarcina psychrophila (assembly GCF_001590685.1). Classification (GTDB taxonomy): domain Bacteria; phylum Bacillota; class Bacilli; order Bacillales_A; family Planococcaceae; genus Sporosarcina; species Sporosarcina psychrophila. The sequence goes on along the minus strand of NZ_CP014616.1, from coordinate 4,380,105 downwards.
TTACCAGTCGATGAGCTTCCACGATGTAGCAACGCTTTTACAAACGTTTGGTAAAACACCGGCGCCGGAATACTTAAAATGGCTTGAAAAAATGGGGATTTATGAAAATGGTCGCTTAAGTGCTCGAGCAGGCGACCCTACTATATTTACACGTTAGGAGATGACATCTGTGAATGAACAACTCATTGAAAAGATTACGAAGATGGTCGTTGAAAAACTCCAAACAAGTAACTTGAAAACAGATGATCGTGATAATGACAACAAACAGATGCCTGTTATGTTGTTTCAAGAGACTTTAGTAGGAAATCATTTTACAGAGGAAACAGTGCGTGCAACTCCTGATGGAAATGTGAAATTCTTCGATACGGCGCTAGAGGATAAAAAGCCGAAAAGCGTAAATCTGCAAGCAAGCAAAAGTAAGCCTGTAATAGAGGAATCAAATAAGGAAGCGTACTTAGCTGATCTTCGTAAGAAAACACCTGCACGGATTGTAGTGGGAAGAGCTGGTACTAGACCGAAAACAGCTACCTGGCTCCAATTCAGATTTGACCATGCAGCAGCTGTAGACGCTGTTTACGGTGAAGTTCCGCAAGAAATATTGGAACGATTGGGCTTCCTCCAATTTCATTCAAAAGTGTTGGACAAAGAAGAGTATATCCGACGACCTGATTTAGGAAGAAGATTATCGGATGACTCTAAAAAAATGGTTGCGGAAAAATGCCAGCGCGCTCCAAGGGTACAAATTGTTGCTTCTAACGGACTAAGTGCCAAAGCACTTGAAGTGAATTTAGAAGATGTCTACTTATCATTGGAGCAGTCGTTAAACAATTTAAATATTGAGATGGGTACCACTATTTATGTTGATAAAGGCAGAGTTGCTTTAATGGATGAAATAGGTGAAATCCTGCAGCCTGATGTCGTCATCATTTTAATTGGGGAGCGTCCAGGACTTGTCTCGGCAGAATCATTAAGCGCCTATATTTGTTACAAACCCCGCATTGGAACGATTGAAGCGGAACGCATGGTCGTTTCAAATATTCACAAAGGTGGAATTCCACCGGTGGAAGCAGGAGCGTATCTTGGAACTGTTATCCAAAAGATATTGAAGTATGAAGCAAGTGGCGTTTCACTTGTTAAGAAGGAAGGATAGGAGGTGTGTAGATGTCATGAAGAAAGTTCATGCAGAAGTGTTGTCTATGCAAGTTATTCCTAATGTAGATGCTGGGCTAGCTACGAAGTTTAATTTAAAGCCTTACCAACGGAGTTTGGGGTTATTTACAACAACGATTGATGACGTGGGTTATACGGCTGCCGATCAGGCAACGAAAGATTCGGACGTCGAAGTGGTCTATGCAAAAAGTTTTTACGCAGGATCGGCACATGCATCGGGTCCTCTTTCAGGAGAATTTATCGGCATCATAGCAGGTTCATCTCCGGATGAAGTGAAAAGCGGCCTTGATTCGATTCGTACCACAATCGAAAATACGGCTTACTTTGAAGCCATCAATGATGATGAAAATCATGCGTTATATGCGCATACAATTTCAAGCTGTGGAAGTTATTTGGCAGAGGTTGCTGGGATTTCACCCGGCCAATCGCTTGCTTACTTAATCGCTCCGCCAATCGAAGCAATTGTAGGACTGGATGCGGCGTTAAAGGCGGCAGACGTTAGTGTGTGTGAATTTTTCGCTCCGCCTTCTGAAACGAACTTTGGTGGAGGGTTACTAACAGGCAGTCAATCTTCTTGCCAAGCAGCGGCGGATGCGTTTAGAGAAGCCATTTTGAATATGGCGAAGAGGCCTTTAGAATATTAGGAAAGGAGAGAGTGCAGTGGTAATAGCAATAGATGCTGATTTATTAGCTCTCCAGGAAATGCGTACAGCAGTGCAAATCGCTAAGGAAGCACAATTAGCTTATATGAGTTTTACACAAGAGCAAGTGGATCGTATCGTTAAGGCGGTTGCTGATGCGGCGTACGAACAGTCTGCGAGACTAGGTAAGATGGCAGTAGAAGAAACAGGAATGGGTGTAGCCGCTCATAAAACCATTAAAAATGAAGTTGGTTCAAGAGATGTTTACGAAAGTATTAAAGATTTAAAAACAGTCGGTGTAGTCGGTGAGGATAAAGTTAAAAAGGTTGTTGAGATAGCTGCTCCTTTTGGAGTGGTGGCAGCAATCATTCCAACAACAAATCCAACGTCAACCGCGTTTTTTAAAACATTAATTGCTTTGAAAACGAGAAACTCAATTGTCGTAAGCCCCCATCCCTATGCAATTCAATGTACGAACGAAGCGTTAAAGGTTTGTGACGAAGCGGCTGTGGCGGCGGGAGCACCAAAAGGGTTGATCCAGTGCTTAACGATGGCTTCGATGGGTGCAACACAACAATTGATGAAGCATCCCGATGTGAACTTAATTCTTGCAACGGGTGGCAGTGCATTGGTAAAAGCGGCATACAGTTCAGGGAAACCTGCATATGGAGTCGGTCCCGGAAATGTTCCCGTTTATATTGAACGTTCTGCCAAAATCGAGAAAGCTGTTAAAGATATCATCGACAGTAAATCTTTCGACTATGGAACAATCTGTGCAACAGAGCAAGCGATAGTGGTAGACCGCAACATTTTAGAGCTAGTTAACCGCGAATTAAAGAAAAACGGTGCGTATATTTTATCAGATGAAGAAAAGCTCATCATGGAAAAAGTAGTTTCACCTGTTCCGGGAAAAGTGAATCCTAAAATTGTTGGGAAAAGCCCACAAGTCATTGCGAAATTGGCAGGCATTACACTACCCGAAGGGACACGTGTCATCGTTGGGATGGAAACAAAAGTAGGAAAAGAAATTCCTTTCTCACTTGAAAAGTTATCCCCTGTTTTCGCAATGTATGTAGCATCTGATCTGAATCATGCAAAAGAACTTTGTTTATCATTATTAAACCTAGGCGGCCGTGGGCATTCGCTGTCCATTCATACAGAAACAGACGCTATCGCACGTGAATTTGCGATGGATATGCCTGTCTCACGTATTTTAGTAAACACGATGTCATCCGTTGGAGCGGTTGGGGGCACAACAGGTTTAATGCCTTCGATGACATTAGGTTGTGGGACATTCGGGGGGAATATTACATCCGACAATGTAACAGCTAAGCATTTGTTGAACATTAAACGAATGGCTTATGGCATTAAAGAAGTACAGCTTCCGAAAAATACAGCTGTTTCAAGTGAAGACGTAACAGAACAAGTAGTCTCACAAGTATTGAAATCTATGAGTTCAAGTGACAATGTCAATCCTGAAATGGTGAAAGACTTAGTCAACGAAATCGTGAAACAATTATCTAAATAAGAATACTTCAATACCTCTGCAAACTAGCGAAGGCGCCTTAAAAGAGGCATCCCCAAGCGCCGCAGCGGATTCAATGAAATGCTTCATTTCAACACACCAAACTAAAAATTACTAGGAGGAAACAGACATGAATAGAGAAGGTACAGCATTAGGAATGGTAGAAACTAAAGGATTAATCGGTGCAATCGAAGCAGCAGACGCAATGGTGAAAGCAGCAAGCGTACATCTAGTTGGTAAAGTACACGTAGGTGGCGGAATTGTAACTGTTTTAGTACGTGGAGATGTAGGTGCAGTTAAAGCGGCGACAGATGCAGGAGCTGCAGCGGCACAACGTGTAGGCGAATTGCTATCTGTTCATGTAATTCCAAGACCGCATGATGAGCTTGAAATGCTATTACCTAAATCAGATAACTAATACTCGCATGTTTTTAACAGGAAGGCGGTAACGACATGGATCAGCAATTGATTGAAAAAATTGTGGGGGAAGTACTTGGCCAATTAACAAAAGCAGAAATTGAACCAAAACAAGCACCTGTACTTCCTCCAAATACAATACCAATCGCTGTTTCTGCTCGTCACGTCCATTTGTCGCAAGAACATGTTGAGATACTATTTGGTAAAGGGTATGAATTAACGAAGAAAGCTGATTTATCCCAACCAAATCAATTTGCAGCGAATGAGACAGTAGTCATTGCAGGTCCAAGAGGGAGCATTGAACGTGTTCGTGTACTTGGCCCTGCGCGCTCGTTGACGCAAGCAGAAGTCAGCTGGACAGATGCTATGAAGCTTGGCGTTAAGCCGCCACTTCGTGAATCAGGTAATATTGCAGGTTCAGGAGCATTTACGTTAATCGGGACAAAAGCAAGTCTATATCTCGATGAAGGGTTAATCATTGCCCAAGCTCATATTCATATGCAGCCCGAGGACGCAATGCAATTGGGCGTACAAAATGGCGAGTATGTAACGGTAGAAGTAGCTGGAATACGACCGATTGCTTATCGTAACGTGAAGATTAGAGTTTCTGAGCGGTATCGTTTAGAAATGCATATCGATACAGATGAGGCAAATGCGGGTTTAATCACGCAGGGAACGGTTGGGCATGTTATTCGCTCTGGCGAAGTTCGTTCAAGCGTACTTGTCGACAATAAAACGTCAGAGATTATTGTTAAAAAACAGCATGATTTTAAAAAGAAATTGCTGTCAAATGATGATGTCAGAGAAATTACGGCAACTGAGATTATCGTTGAAAAAGGAACAATCGTCACAGCACTTGCGCGTGATACAGCAAGAGATTTAGGTAAATCTATTTCTGTTAGAAAATAGAAAAAGGTGATAGTCATGCGTTTAGGAAAAGTGATTGGAAACGTTTGGGCAACACGCAAAGAAGAAGGATTACAAGGTGTGAAATTACTGATCATCCAACCTGAAGATGCGTATGGTAACCCGGTGAGAACACATTTTGTAGCCGCAGATCGACTTGGCGCCGGAATTGGTGATCAAGTCATTGTTACAAGTGGCGGTTCATCGCGTTTTATAGATAAAGATAACCCCATTCCAATTGATGCGGTTGTGATTGGAATAATCGATTCAACAGAAGTGAAGAGAGGTGAAATCGATGAGTCAAGCAATCGGAATGATTGAAACAAAAGGATTAGTCGGTTCCATGGAAGCGGCAGATGCAATGATTAAAGCGGCTAACGTTAGATTGATAAAACAAGAATTTATTGACGGCGGAATCGTGACGGTTATTGTTCAAGGTGATGTTGGCGCTGTGCAAGCAGCTGTCGACGCCGGCCGTGAAGCTGCGAAGCGTGTAGGTGAACTTTTAGGAGCTCACGTTATTCCGCGTCCAGACGAATCTGTTTATAAAATGGTTAAACCCCTTGACTATAATGAGTTTGAACAACAGAAAAAACAAGTGAAACTTACACCTGCACCTACTACTAAAGAGCAGGTAACAAAAAAGACTGATAGTTAATGGTTATGGAAGGGTGAGCATATTTGGCTTTTCGGAGAAATAAAATCGCCGTAATTGGTGCGGGTTATACCGGTGCCACAGTAGCTTTAATGCTAGCGCAAAAAGAGTTGGGTGATATTGTATTGCTCGATATCCCTGAACAAGAAAACCCTGTAAAAGGGAAAGCGCTTGATATACTACAAACAGGTCCTATTCAAGGTTTCAATGCAAAAGTAATGGGGACTTCCAATTACGAGCATATTCAAGACGCGGATATGGTCATCATTACTGCAGGTATTGCAAGAAAACCTGGTATGAGTAGAGATGATCTTGTCAATACGAATGCAAAAATTATGCGTGCTGTATCGGAGCAAGTGAAAAAATATGCACCCGAAAGCACTATTTTAATTTTAAGTAATCCTGTAGATGCAATGACATATGTCTGCTATAAAACGACAGGATTTCCTAAAAATAGAGTCATTGGTCAATCCGGTGTGCTTGATACAGCCCGTTTTAATACATTTGTCGCTGAAGAGTTGAATATTTCAGTGGAGGATATTTCTGGGTTTGTTTTAGGGGGGCATGGGGATGATATGGTTCCTCTTGTTAGGTATTCCTACGCAGGTGGGATACCCCTTGAGAAAATCATTCCTCAAGACCGCATGGATCAAATCGTAGAGCGAACGAGAAAAGGCGGCGGCGAAATCGTTTCCCTACTTGGAAACGGAAGTGCATACTATGCGCCAGCTGCTTCACTTGTCGAAATGGCCGAATCGATTATTCGTGATAAGAAAAGGATTTTACCGTCAATTGCTTATCTAGAAGGAGAGTACGGCTATACTGATTTATATTTAGGTGTCCCGGCTGTGATTGGCGGGAACGGTATAGAGAGCATTATTGAGCTTCCGTTAACGATTGAAGAGAAGGCCGCGCTAGACAAGTCGGTTGAATCAGTTCGTTCCGTACTTGAGATATGTGATAAATAAGCAAGGGCATTCCGGTTATTCGGGATGCTTTTTTTGTGTCTTGTAAATTACGATATCGAGATAGGCGGTGATAAATCCGTTCGAGTCGGTGATAACCAAGTTCATGCTGGTGATAAAATGCTTTAAGACGGTGATAAAACCAGCAATTCAACTAGGCGATGGGAAGGTACAACTAATGGAAAGGCGAGCATAGCATGCCACTTGCTGGTCAAAAAAGATAATAAATTGAATACTCTTTTTAATGATGGTTTCTGTGATCAGAATATGGTACGATTTCCTTAAGCAGACGTCAAAAACTAGCGAGGAGGTTGAGGAAATTCATCAGTAAACGAAGAAAGGAACCATTGCTACTTGAGGGGTTAAACGCGGCTATCGAGCGTATAGCGCCGGAACAAGGAACAATTCTTCCTCTATTGAAGGCTAGATACGCATCAGTAAAAGCTGGGTTCGGCGGAGAACAGCAACTAGACAGGATATTTGAAAGCTATTCTTTTCCGATGAAACACCAAGTCCTGTACGATTTATCTCTTACATCGAGTACTCATTTTCAAATGGATACATTATTCATCACACCGTCGTATGCAATAATTTTTGAAGTAAAGAACATTGCTGGAAAACTTAAAGTAATTAATAATCCACCACAATTAATCCGTACACTGGACAACGGGGAAGTGAAGGGTTTCAACAGCCCTATTACCCAAGTGCAGAGTAATTGTGAGCTACTGCGGGACTGGTTTCAAGCACGCGATGTCTATTTACCGATTTACGGTGCAATAGTTTTGGCTTATTCAACACAACGTATTGAACTATTTGACACGGAAATTCCATTCCTATTCCCAAAGGCAGTTCCCACTTACATTCGCAGTCTTTCCGCAGATACCCCACTGTTGGACGATGCAAGCTTCAAAAGGCTAGGGCATGAACTTGTTGCCAGCCATCGCGAATTTATTCCACCCCCAATCAGCTTCACCTACCCTGATATTCAGAAAAAAATTATAACAGGCGTTGCATGCCCATCATGCGGTCTTTTTGGAATGAAAAAATATATGAAAGGTTGGTATTGTACAGCATGTGATGGGACAAGTCCAGATGCCCATAAAAAAGCAATCCGTGATTGGTTTCTTTTATTCGGAGGGGCAATGAAAAACAAAGACTGCCGTGAATTTTTACACATTGATCGCCAACAAACAGCAAATCGGATTTTAAACAGCATGGATTTACAAACGGAAGGGGCAAATCGAAATCGAAGTTACTCGATGAATCTCAGATTGAAATATGAAAAGCGCACCTAATTCAAGTGCGCTTTTTCATTTTGAGTTATTTTGGCCATGACGGTGATAAACTGGTTCGAGTCGGTGATAAAGTGTCCCATGGCGGTGATAATCTCTTTGGAGGCGGTGATAAACCCACCCACGTCGGTGATAACCCTAACATCAACCGCGAAGCTGGTCACAATTCGTACGCCCATTCCTCTTTCAAGATCAAATATAAGACAAGCAAAGTGTTTTCAAGATCAAGGTGGCTTTTTCCTGCTATTTCTAATCCTAATTTAGGGAATAATAATCCGGCCATTTGTAGGGTAAGTTCAGATCTTTCGTTTGTTGGCAACTGCATAAGACGATTACTATAGGTGTTAATGAGGTTCCAATCTTTCTGGCTGAGTGATTGTAAAGCCCACTCATCAATGGTGAAATCGTCTTTCGTTAGGCCTTTTTCTATGATTTCTTTTTCAATCGGTGAAAGCTTCTTCTTTCGTTTCGCTTTTCTCTCATGGACGACGATTGTCCCTGCCACAAGGTCCCCAATTCTTTTATGTGTTGGATGGAAGTAAATCATTATGATGCCCAGAAAGTAACCTGCCGGTAAATTATCAACAATCCGAAGAAAGTTACGAATAAAACTAGATAAGAGTGTCAGACTATGGCCATTTTCCTGAATGGCTCGAATCCCGACGATTCGCTTTCCAATTGTTCTCCCGCCTGAAAAGTATTCGAGAGCGATAAAATACCCTGAGTTAATAATAAAGAGGCCAACGATTGTAAGTCCTAATAGAAGGGAGTCTGTACCTGCATAAGCCAATAGGTCCATCTCGCCAGTAAAAAGGATAATAAGAGAAATAATGATTAACGCATTCACGACGAGTAGAATAAGTTGGTCGATTATAAACCCTGTGGCTCTACTACCAAGACCCGCAAGCTGAAATTGAAGAGATACGAATTCCGGCGTTTTAATTCCTACTTGCTCTTGTTTCACAATGATTTCCTCATTTCTGGTGGAGTTTTCATTTTATTACAAGTTGTTCAAGTTCATCTGCTATACTTGTATTTATATACATTTGTTACTAACTATATATGTTGATATAAAGAATCCCCTCAACAACGCTAGGCTACCCCTATGAGGCGCATACGCTGGAGATTATATAGAATCATTAGTTCAACATAACTAGACAGAGGTATTTTGGAAACTCTTTCAATCAATAAAAAACAAGAAGGTGACTAGATGAATATAAAGCAATTTGTAAAGTTGCATCGTGATGATTGGAATCAGCTTGAAGATCTAGTATCAATCATGCATAAAAGGAAATCCGGTATGACGGGTGCCACGATTGATAAATTTTATCGGTTCTATCAAAAGGCAACCCAGAATCTATCCTATTCACAAACGTATTTTCCCGAGGACGAAGTAACACTTTACTTAAATGGACTTGTTTCGAAATCGCATAATCTCTTATATAAAGACCAAATATCGAGTATGAAACAAATTGGGCATTTTTTGAGCACAACATTTATTCGCCTATTTTTAGAACAATGGAAGTTTATCGTTGCTGCAATGCTGTTGTTTACATTAGGTGGGGTAGGAAGCTTTTTCGCGGTTGTCAATGATCCGCAAACGATGCATGGGATCTTACCAGCAGAAATAGCTCAAGGTGTGAATCCTGAACAACTAGGTAGTGCAGATGGTCAGGTTAATTCTTCGGTGATGTCCGCCAGTATCATGACAAATAATATTAATGTGGCGATCTTGGCATTTGCCGGCGGGGTCACATTTGGTTTATTAACAGTCTATGTACTCATTTATAATGGTATTGTAGTGGGGGCCCTCGCTGGCTTGTTCTTTCATTATGGGAAATCATATGAGTTTTGGGCATACATCGTTCCCCATGGAATGATTGAGCTTACAGCTATTTTTATCGCAGGTGGTGCCGGTCTGTTAATGGGCTATAAGCTCTTTGTTCCAGGACAATTTTCCAGAGGCTATCAGTTAAAGAAACAGGCACAACGTTCTGTCCAACTTTTGATAGGGACAATTCCTTTATTTGTAATTGCTGGATTGATCGAAGGTTTCATCACCCCAGCAGCGATTCCCTTGGCAGCGAAGTATAGTGTTGCATGCATAACCGTGTTTGGCTTAGTTCTGTATATAGTGATTGGCAGGGTATTACTAGCAAAAAGACAGCTTATATAAGATTACGATTCATAATATCGATATAATGGGAAACTGCAGCTACTGCAAGTTTGTCCTCGCGGGCCTCAATCATTTGTAGGCCTTGCTTTTCCCATTTTAATTTTTCTTTTTTCTTGATCAAAACTTGCTGCTGGGCAATGCTTTTTTCCATCGCGCTTCGAACGTCTACGGGTACCTCATTGGCTTTCTTCAATATCGCCACATCTTCAATTCCGATCATCAAAAACATATGTCTTTGTCTTAGACGCTGTAAATATACTAGCGCGCTTTCCTCATGAAGAAATGTGCGTACATCACTAAATAAGAGTAGCAAGCTTCGTTTCTTTTGCATCGTTTCCAAATAAGTGAGCACAGCCGCATAATTTGACTCTGCTGTATCGACTTTAAGGTTGTAGACTGCCTGAAGGATTGTCTGTAAATGTGTCATGCCTTTTGCGGGTGGTATAAATACTTTCACTTCTTTTGAAAATGCTACTATAGAGACATAATCTCCTTTTTGTAAAGCCGCCGCGGTCACTGTTAATGCGGCTTCCAGCGCTTTCTCAAGGCGATTGCCTATCGCTAGTTCCGAGCCCATCATTCGCCCGCAATCAATTAAAATGGTTACATACTTTCCATGCTCAGGTTCATATTCATTAGTCATCACTTCTTGAAGCTTTGCAGTTTGCCGCCAGTTGATCATCCGTGGATCATCACCTACAGCATAGTTTCTAATCTGTGCGAAATCTCCTACACCGCGTTGTTGCTTACGAATTTTCGAGCCATCATATAATAAAAAACGCTGAGCGTTCCCTAAATAGTGTTTCGTCTCTGTTAAATCGGGGATCACTTTTACAGAATCGACTAATTCAATCGTCTGTTGCTTTGCCCACAACCCAAAACGACTTGTATAACGAAAGTAAAGCCGCTCAATGTCATACTTACCTCTAACGGGTGCATTTGTTTCGTATGTAACAATACTTGCGGATACCCTCGGAGCCTCCCCACGGAGCGGAAAAGGTCGCTCAAATGACTGGGGAATATCATCCACTAGGAAAAAGCGAAGATCAAATTCGGAAGTATTACTTACTTCAATCTCTACTGTATAGCTGAGATTACGCTCTAGTTCTTTAGTGATTGTACGCCGAAAGCTCAGTTGACTTTTCTTAGGTGAATAAATTAAATCCAGTAAACTTACTAAAATAACACCGACGTTCAAGGTAATGATCAAGGACCAAGTAATATCGAGTAGGCTTCCAAGTAAAATGACAAGCAACGAAAAGATTAGGAAAGCACTGAGTAATCGTTTCGTCGGTAAAATTCCTCTACCTTGGAACAGGAACCGAGCCCACAAGTTCTTCAATGATTTGGTCAACGGCCGCTCCCTCCATTTCTACATGTGGCGCTAATTGAATCCGATGCCTTAATGAAGGTTTCGCTACTATTTTAATATCATCTGGCGTCACATAGTCTCGACCCGCTAAGTAGGCCCATGCTTGGCATGCCTTACCAATCGAAATCGCTGCTCTTGTACTCGCACCAAAGCGGATTGAATCTGTTTCCCGGGTCTTTCTGACAATCTGCATAATGTAATCTAGCACGCCATCCTCAATCGTCACACGCTGAATTTCTTCTCTAATTGTCAAGAAAGACTCCATATCTAGTACGGGAGTAACCAGGCTTGTATCAAAAGTTTTTTCAATCACTTGTTTAAGTACATTTTTTTCTTCTGCAAATGAAGGGAAATCAATTTTTAACTTAAATAGGAAACGATCTTGCTGAGCTTCAGGCAAGGGATACGTTCCTTCGAATTCAATCGGGTTTTGTGTCGCCACAACAAAAAACACATCTGGTAATGGATACGTGTTTCCTTGAATGGTAACTTGTTGTTCTTCCATCGCTTCTAAAAGTGCTGCTTGCGTTTTTGCTGGCGTTCGGTTAATTTCATCTGCCAAAAGGATGTTGGTAAATACAGGTCCTTTAAGCGTTTCAAACGTGCCTTCTTTCATGTTGTAGATCATACTTCCGGTAATATCACTTGGAAGTAAGTCTGGTGTAAACTGGATTCGGCGAAAACTTCCGCCAAGAAGTTCTGCGAGCGATCTAACCATCTGTGTTTTTCCAGTACCCGGAACTCCTTCGAGTAGAACATGTCCTCCTGATAAAATTGCAGATAATAGGAGCTTGAGGTTAGTGCTTTGACCTAAAATACGTTCTTCATATTTTTCTAATAAGGTTAAAACTTGTGCTCTCATCCTTCTTCAACCTCTTTCCTGATCTTCTCTAGTCTTTTAGACCATAACAAGTATTCCTGCTTGCTCACTGTGCTCTTTTCTAACATATCTGCCAAACCACTTAATAGGGAGTGAATCTCTCCTTTTTCCAAATGTGGCCACTTTCGTTCGAATTGTGCGGTGAGATCCTTCCATTCCTGATGATAAGGAATTCTCCAATGTTCTTGTAGCAAAGTCATGACATAATTAGCTTGAATAACTAACGAATCATGATAACGATGCCCTCTAATATACCAGGCAGCTAAAGCTTTTATCCCTTCATCACTGAAGCGAACTGTTTCTTGTCTTGAAATGAAAATAGGTCCGAATCGCTTTCCATGGTGCCACAGCCAAAGAATTGTCAAAAGGGCACCTTGAATCATTAATAACAAAAACCAGCGTGGATAGATGTTCAAAATGGTTGTGGCATTTTTCACATCATGGATGTATTCATCAAATAAAATGACTTTGCTATCCACGTCTTTTAGAAGTGCTAAAATGAGTGCAAGATGATCATCCGTTACTATTTCTCCGTTCATAATCCATTTCGGAGAATTAGTTACAATCAATTGACCCTCACCAACTACTCGCTTTAACGCAATTGTGCCTGCATCATCAGATAGTAAGATTTCATCTTGAGCATTTTCTAGAAGCCTCACTTGGCTAGTCACGTCAGTTTTAGTACGATAACTAGCGCCTGCTGGGTCAAACAGATTTACTGCGTCAGTTTCCACGACTTCTGTTTCTAGTCCAAACATCCCTTTCGGATTTTCTTTGAATAACAGGATTGTATTTCCTGCTTCCATAAAGCGGTTGTAGCTGTCCAGTTCTGCACTGTTCGGTGTAAAGTATGGTTCGATCATAATGAGTAGTTGATTTGCTGGCTTGTTTGGCAATTGGCTTGGAGAATCGGACCATCTTTTGACAACATCCTGATGATTCAGTGCGTATGTATAAAATGCCTTCACACCTGTAGGAGAAGGAGAATCAGAAGCATACATTGGATACTCTTTTAGTTGTCCTTGGATTAAGATATACCGTGAAAACAGTAGCACAGTCAAAAGAATTACTAGCCATACCCATATTTTTTTATTCGCTATTGGGTTCTGCAATCTATCTTCCTTCCTCCTTTCTCCTGAACACTTTGCTTATTCATCCGCTTCACTTAGGTATTTCATTACTTCCTTCTGAAATTGAACGTAGTCCTCTTTTTGTACTTCTCGCTCTCCATATGTGGCTTCATCGAAAAAATAGGCGAGATGTTGAAATTGATCGGCTGATTGTTGATTTACTTTCTTTAATTCTTCATAATACTCCCAGTTAGTTTTCCAAATCCTTGCTTCTAACCATTCTTTTTCATGGAAATACAGGAGCAATGCTATAAATAGATGACGAGTAGCGGAAGAGAACTTTTCCAAGTCCTCCTGTTTCATTGCTTCAGTTACATGCATTTGATACGACCAATCAATTTCCTGCGTTGATTGCAGGGGAGGTGTCTCACGGAACTTCCTTTTTCGACTACGATTACGTATAACAAAAAATAGTACGGTTACCATTAATAGAATCGTAATGACAATAATAATCGTCAAAATCGGTCCAGCTAACATACTCGTTGTTTTTAATGCAGGAAACAAATGGTCTAATTGATCTGCAATCCAGTTTTTAGCTTTTTCCAACCAAATCGAAAATATAGTACTGGACTGATCACTATAATTCGTATACTCAGTTTCGTTTAAAATCTTTTCGAGTTCATCTCTTGCGTCATCTACATTATCCATAGATTATCACCTTTAATTGTTTCATTATTGAACCACGTTATAATCATCAATCATTTCTTTTAAATCGTCTGCATCATGCCTGACTTTTAAATCTAGGTACATGACTGCATAACCAACAGAGAAAATCATTGTCGTAAATATAGTCGCTAGGGATACAATCAGTGAAAGGAGTACACTATTTCCTAAAAATAGACCGAAAGCCAATTCAATTACGGTACTAATAACACCGATAATTAAAGAAAAGATAATATAGAGGCCGATTAAAAACCAACCGCGCTTACGAGTTAGCCTCCAACTTCTAGTGAAACCCGGAGAACCTTCACCGAGTACAGCAGATCCAAGATAAAAGCTCCAACGAGTTAACAGGTAGCCACTACCGATAGCAAGTGCTATGAATAGGATAATCCCTACAACTATTCCAACAGTTGAAGAAGTGGCAAGGGAGCTTATTAGTAAAAACACTAAAATAAACACTGGAATAAGGATCAAGCCAATTGTTATTAAAGAAAATAAGATGGTACTACCAATAATAGGACCGTATCGTGAAAAAGCTTGTTTAATGACTGAACCAATGGTGTATGTTTCATTTTTTCTTATCCGATTAACGACTAATAAAATGGCTGCTGTAGCGACTGGAAATAAGAAGAAACTAGTAATTCCTACAAGAGCAGTTCCGAGATCGGCTCCTAGACCCGTGGATTCCGCCCCCTCGAAGCTTGAAATTATCTTTTCATACCAAGCTCCAGTAGCACCCATTTCCCTGAAAAAGCCTACTCCAGAACTGAGACTAATCAATGCTTGAATCAAGTAAATTGGACCCATAAAAATAAGGGAAATAATGAAAAAATCCCGAAACCTGCTTTTGCTCAAACTAAATGTTAGATCAAGGATTTCTCCAAATCCTTTTGGTCTGTTAAGTCTTTCATTCATTTAATTCATCTCCTTAAAATTCTCATATTTACTATTCTAACACTATTTTGATAGTGAGTGTTTTGCGAACCAGAAGAAGTATTCGGAAAAGTCCATGTCAAAGCTTTTAGGCAAAAAAATAAGCACCATGAAGGTACTTATTTTCAACCGTGTGTTCGAACCCACGGCTTATTTTTCTTTTATTAATCCTGACTCAATAAGGAAATTTGCCGCAACTTGTTCGACCATCATACCGTCATTGTCGACTTTCGCATTCATTTTCTGCATTGCTTCTTCATCAATCATTCCTTCAAGCATAATGAGCACCTCTTCAATTTCGGGGTACTCCACTAACGTCTCTTTCCGTACGATTGGAAGTGCATGGTATGGTGGGAAATAGGATTTATCATCCTCTAGTACACGTAAGTCATAATCTTGTAGCTGACCGTCTGTCGTATATGAGTTGATAACATCCACTTCTTTCGCGCCAATGGAACGGTACATGATACCATGGTCCATGCCTTTGACGTCTTTGAATTTCAGTCCGTATTCTTCTTGAAAGCCTGGTAAACCATCCGGGCGGTCGATGAATTCGAAGACTGCACCTAGTATGAAGTCCTCTGAAACTTTAGCGAAGTCACTGAATGTCACAACACCGAGTTCTTCGGCTCTTGATTCATCAAGGGCGAGTGTATACGTATTGTTGAAACCAAACGTATTGAACGCAATCATACCGTCGCCATCAACGAGTCGTTTCGTTGCTTCCAATGTTTCTTCGGCTGTGCCGGGATCTTCATGGTAATAGTTGACGACGATTGTCCCTGTATAGTCAGGAATAACGTCGATAAGGCCGTTTAACATAGCGTTCCAAACAACGTTGGAGCCGCCAAGGTTTTCTTTATAAATGACTTCAATATCTGTTTTATCTTCAATTAATTGCCCCATGACATGTGACAAAATGATACTTTCTGTATTGTTCCGTGAACCGAGTGTTAGTGACTCTTTTTCGATGAAAATACAGCCCGACAGCATACTCACAATGAGCACTGTCGAGAATAGAACTAGGAATTTCTTTTTCATAGTTACTTCAATCCTTTCGGCGTTGTCCAGCGTTCAATCCCACTAAAGAGTGTTTCTAGGATAATCGCAAGGATTGCTGCCGGGATTGCCCCAAGTAAAATCAAACCATCAATTCCACGAGTAATACCTAGGAAGATGAAATCACCGAGTCCACCTGCTCCGATGAAAGCGGCAAGTGTTGCTGTACCGACGTTAATGACTGCTGCTGTACGGATACCAGCCATGATAACGGGGATCGCAAGTGGTAGTTCCACTTTTAACAAGACTTGCATGCTTGTCATACCCATCCCTTTTGCAGCCTCGGTTGTTGCTTTGTCGACATCTTTAATACCAGTGTACGTGTTTCGGATAATCGGCAATAAGGAATAGAGGAATAGGGCAGCGATTGCTGTTTTTACGCCGATTCCGAAAATCGGGATCATGAAACCGAGCAATGCAAGACTTGGAATTGTCTGCATAACGCCCGCACCGCCAAGTACGATTGTCGTGAGCTTCGGAACGCGTGTAATAAGAATACCAAGTGTAATACCGAGGACAATGGCAATAAGCATCGAGAAGAAAACAAGTTGAATATGGACTGATGTCGCCTCAAGTACTTCTTTCCATCGCATTTGAGATTGTTCAACAAGTTGTTGCCAAATAGTTAATTTATTCATTGGATATCCCCCGTTTCTGTCCACTGGCTGGACATGGCGGACAACAGCGAACCTCGTGTAACAACGCCTACTAATTTTTGCGTTTTATCGATGACTGGAAGAATGCCGTAAGGTGCTTCATTCATCATGATAATAGCGTCTTTAGCCGTCGAAGTGTCATATAAAAATGGCTCTCGCGAAACCATGATCTCTTCAATTATTTTAATGTCGTCTAATTTTTTAATAAGATCATGTGCGGATACAATTCCAACTAATATATTGTCATCATCGACAACGATAAGATTCGTAATTTTTCGCTGACGGATGAATGAAAGTGCTTTCTCAGGTGACCATTGAGGGAGAGCGGTGTAAACCGATTCTGACATGATGTCGATAACGGGCATGAGTTCAGGGTTTTGGATAATCCGATGTTTCCCTATGAACTCCTCTACAAAGCCGTGGGCTGGTTCGTGAAGTAATTTCTCTGGGGTGTCCAACTGTAGCAGCTTACCATCTTTCATAATGGCGATGCGATCGCCCATTTTTAGCGCTTCATCCATATCATGTGTAACAAAAACAATCGTTTTTTTTAACTTCTTGTGCAAGGAGAGAAATTCATTTTGAAGTTGTTCACGTGTCAGTGGATCGAGTGCACTAAAGGGTTCATCCATCAGAATAACATCAGGATCTGCTGCAAGCGCTCTTGCGATACCGATACGCTGCTGTTGTCCGCCTGAAAGTTCCTTTGGATAGCGAGTTGCATAAATTTCAGGATCAAGACCAACTAATTCAAGAAGTTCGTTAACGCGCGCCTTAATTTCTTTGTCGTTCCAACCTTTTAGCTGGGGTACTATTGCAATGTTTTTTTCAATTGTATAGTGGGGGAAAAGCCCGATTTGCTGAATGACATACCCGATGTTCCGGCGTAGTTCAGAGGCGTTGTAGGAGTTGGTATCCTTACCGTTAATTGTGATTTTACCGCTTGTGTGGGGCTCCATTCTGTTAATCATTTTCATTGTTGTCGACTTCCCGGAACCACTTGGTCCAATGAGGACAAGAAACTCTCCTGTTGGAATATCGAAACTGACAGATTTTACTGCTTGAAATCCACCATCGAACACTTTGCTTACATTTTCAAATTTGAGCATGTGTACCTCCCTGTAGTTTTTCACAACGAATTTATTTCCGAATAGTAGATGAAAAAATCATTCGGAGTTAAAAAAAAGCAGACACTTTGCACTCCAGATAACGTTCGGAGTGATGTCTCACTCCTTTAGTATATCATATTCGGAGCGGGTTTTGAGTTTTTTTTGCATGATATCCCGGAAGTGTCCAAATTGCCTGTCTGTTGTATGTTCCTTTAGAATGGATAATAGAAGGGAAGTGCATCGGCAATGGATATGACAATTTTCGTCGTAGAGGACGATAAAGCAATTTTTGATTCACTGAAAGAGCGACTAGGGCAATGGTCTTTTAATGTAACTGGACCGAATGACTTTCATGATGTCATGGTCGATTTTATTAATGAAAAACCGCATCTTGTTATTATGGATATTCAGTTGCCTTCCTATGACGGCTTTCATTGGTGCCGCGAAATTCGTGCAATTTCGAAGGTACCTATTATCTTTCTATCATCGCGGGATCACCCGATGGATATGGTTATGGCGATGAATATGGGAGCGGATGATTATGTTCAGAAACCATTCCATTCAGATGTATTGCTTGCAAAAATTCAGGCACTCTTAAGACGGACATACGCATACGGTGAAGAAGCGCCGGATGTACTCGAATGGAATGGAGCGATGATTGACATGAAGCGCGGTGTCATCCGTTTAGGTGGCAATGAGGTCGAATTGACGAAAAATGAATTTTTCATATTAGCGGTGCTTGTTCAATCAAATGACGAGATTGTTTCACGGGATGAGTTAATCCGTAAGTTATGGGATGATGAACGTTTTGTTAACGATAATACATTGACGGTGAATGTTACGCGCCTCCGTCAAAAGCTCACGGAACTGGGCCTCGGTGAAGCAATCGTCACGAAAAAAGGACTGGGCTATATGGCGACTACGCTGTAGGAAGGGGCTATTTTTTTGTTTATAAGTTATCTGATGGATATGAAAAGTTGGATTCTCTTTTTTATAGCGGCACTCGGGTTTGCGGATATAGTTATTTGGCTGGACGCTGGAATCGATGCGGCATTTTCATCTGTTTTGTATTTTAACGTTTTACTGCTGAGTGTGTTCTTCACTTTTTTCATATGGCGCTATTTCAAGGAAATGAAGTTTATGAAAGCATTAATCCCGCCCAATGGAATAATTGAAGAAGATTGGCAAGAAGCGCTGCCGGAGCCGTTATCAATACGTGACACAATAACGAATAAGATGTTGCGGCAAGTTGCGGATGATTATACGAAAAGATTGTACGATTTAAAAGCAACTAACGTGATTGAAAGTGATTATACGGCAGCTTGGGTACATGAAGTGAAAGCACCGCTGACTGCCATGAAATTGGTGATTGAAGCCAATCGAAGTGAACCTGCATTGCAGAAAATCGAAACGGAGTGGCTACGTGTTCATTTGCTCATCGACCAGCAGTTATACATTTCCCGTTTGCCTTCTTTGGAATCGGATTATGTTGTCGGGAAAAGCGGCATCCACCAGCTTGTAGCTGCGGAAGTGCGCGAGCTTGCATCGTGGTGCAGGCAAAAAAATATGGCTATCGAATTTGAAGATGAAGCGATTGAAGTTGTAACGGATAGTAAATGGTGTCGGTTCATAATCCGTCAAGTGTTGACGAATGCAGTGAAGTATAGTCCGTCAGGCGGAACAATTTGGATCACAACAAACGTTGTAGAAAGTGGCAATGTGGTTCTAACTATAAGAGACGAAGGACCTGGTATTCCATCGCATGACTTGCCTCGGTTATTCGATAAAGGATTCACTGGCGGTACAGGAAGACTACATAATGCAGCAACAGGTCTAGGACTTTACCTCGCACAAACCGTTGCTATCAAGATTGGCATCACACTTACTGCACAATCCGAAGCGGGGCAAGGAACGACAATGCGACTGACATTCATGACTGAGAATGAATTCGACTCCGTACTAACGTGACGTTTATGTAACGTTGGACGACCTGTTTGTCATGCAAATCAAACGACCCAATGCACTAAGCGGGATAAGATAGGGACATAGCAAACAGGGAGGCCATTTCATATGAATGAAACACATACAACAAAAAAAACAGTTCTGCATGCGCAGAATATTCGAAAGTCCTATGGATCACGCAGCAATGTCCAACAAGTACTAAAAGGCATCGAACTTCGTGTCCATGAAGGTGAATTTGTCGGCATTATGGGTTCTTCGGGAGCAGGAAAGACAACATTGCTCAACGTCCTTGCGACGATTGACCGTACGACAGAGGGGTCTATCCTCATCGGTAATTCCGATATTTCGAAGATGAAAGATCGGGAACTTTCCGCGTTTCGTCGTGAAAAATTAGGATTCATTTTCCAAGACTATAATTTACTAGATACATTAACTGTAAAAGAAAACATCTTGCTACCTGTATCACTTGGTAAGATGAATAAAAAAGAAGCGGAAGCAGAGTTCACGGCAATCGCAGACATCCTTGGCATTAAAGACCTCGCACACAAATACCCGCACGAAATTTCAGGTGGTCAAAAACAGCGGACATCTGCTGCACGTGCTCTTATTAATAGACCCTCCATGGTATTTGCAGACGAACCAACAGGGGCCCTCGATTCCAAGTCAGCATCTTCCCTATTAGGCACATTAGAGGATGTCAATAAAAAGCGGGACGTCACAATCATGATGGTGACGCATGACCCACTTGCTTCGAGCTATTGCAGCCGCGTTGTCTTTTTGAAAGACGGCACCATTTACTCGGAATTGTACCGTGGCGATAAAACGAGACAAGTCTTCTTCCAGGAAATCCTGAAAGTTCAAGGCGTTCTCGGGGGTGACAGCGTTGACACTATTTGATCTTGTCATCCGCAGTATGCGGAAAAATATCAAGCATTATTATTTGTATTTCTTTGCACTGATTTTCAGTGTTGTCCTTTACTTTGTATTCGCGACGTTGCAATATGATTCTGCAGTTATTGAGCAGGCAAATAGCTCCATGAAGATGGATTCCGCATTCAAGGTGGCGGGCATTTTGGTTCTATTCATTGCTGGCATATTCGTTATCTACGCCAATTCGATTTTCCTTCGGAGAAGAAGTAGTGAAATTGGACTGTATCAATTGATTGGATTAACGAAAGGGGCAGTTGCACGGCTCCTTATTATTGAAAACACACTTCTTGGAGCCGGAGCGCTCGTTATCGGAATCGGTGTCGGGATGCTTTTATCCAGAGTATTTTTATTGATACTTATGAAATTGGTCGGCTTTAATGACATTGTAGAGCTATCGTTTTCGATGGGGGCCGTTTTACAGACAGCACTTGTATTCGTGGTTATCATTGCGCTTACATCGATTCAAATGGTGTTTAAAGTGTATCGTAATACATTGCTTAGCCTATTCAATGCAGACAAACAAGGGGAACAGCCGAAGAAGCCGAAAAGTGGGCTATCGGCAATACTTGCTTTTCTTGGTATCGGATTGATTGTCTTTGGTTATTGGTTATCGGCACATATGTTGAATGAATTGTTATTCTTTAATATGCTTGGCGTTTTATTCTCAACGATATTAGGAACCTATCTTCTATTCCGCGTGACAATCAGTTGGTTGTTCTATCAAGTACGAAAGAGAAAGCAAGGACATTTAGGACTTTCCAATAGTTTGTCACTTGCCTCACTCATGCACCGTCTAAAAGGGAATGCGAACTCGCTCACCATTATTACAGTTTTATCTGCAATGACATTAGCGATGCTTGCAGGTTCTTATTCGCTTTATTATTCAACGGAAAAAGAAACGCGCTACATGATGCCATTCGATTTTGCGTTTGAAGAAGGAGTGGCAACACCGCTTTCAGACAACGAAATATCTGCAGTGGACTTTGAGGTTGAGTTAAAAGAAAATGGAATTGATTATACAACTGGGACAATCGAGTTACTCGGAGTGGAAGGAACTCATGAAAAAGGTGTTTTCCCTGCATTTCTTGATATGAGGGAAGAAATTTTTAATGCCTATTTTGTAAATGCTAAGCAATTACGAAAAGCAGGTCTCGAAGTTGAATCACCAAAAGATGGATCTGTCATTTTTCATAATGCTTCCATGGTGGCTATGGCAAAAGATATAAAGATACCATTCGAGATGTATATTACAAGCGGTGAAACAGAAAGCATATTTACCGCTGTGAAATATGGTGAAGGGGACGTTGTGAACGCAGTTTGGGGATCTCAACTTGTAGTGAGTGATGCCGATTTTGAAAAGTATAAAAGAACGATGAAACCAGAAAAAATAGTAGAGATGACCCCAGAGAGTATAGTAAGGAATGTCCGCGTTTTTAATGTAGTAGACAAAGGCCAACTTGCCATTGCTTCTTCTATCCGTAACCCAAATCAAGACACCGTGTCGTCATACGGCACCGATTATTATTTGACGTATGTAAAATCCATGCAAAGTAATGGACTTCTCATCTTTATCGCCGGGTTTTTAGGGTTGGTGTTCTTAATTTCAACAGGTAGTATTTTGTACTTCAAACAAATGACGGAAGCTGAACAAGAGAAAAAAAGTTATGCAACACTTCGTCAACTTGGCTTTACGGTTAAAGATATTATGCGCGGAATTATCCGCAAACAAGTATTTGTCTTTGGCTTGCCGCTACTGATTGGTCTATTGCATTCTATCTTTGCGATAAAAGCGGCGTCGTTCCTATTCATGTCCGATATTACAGTACCTACAACGATTGCTATGGGCCTTTATGCATTGATTTACCTCGTATTCGCATTCTTGACTGTCGGCTATTATCGGAAAACGGTGAAAGCCGCACTATAATTGATTTTAACTTTACGAATAGTTCTAATTTCGAAGTGGCACTCTTTCATGTAAAAGTGGATTGGGTGCCATTTCCGATAAAAGGGATTCATTTCAAGAATACGTTAGAGGTAATGGTTAGGAAGGGGGGGGTTAATTGCAAACTCATATAATGCCAATTTTCATCGCATTTATTGTCTGTTTTATGCTCGCATCATTTTTGACTTTGCCTTGGGCAATCTACCAATACCGAAAATATGGGTACATTAGTTTTTGGCGTACGTTTTTGATAATTAGTTTCCTGTTTTACAGTTTAAGTGCCTTTTTTCTTGTGATTTTACCCTTACCTATAGTACGGAATAATTGTCAATTTGCAGATCCGATAATGTCGTATATGCAATTACGACCGTTTCAATTCATCCAGGATATAGCACATGATACAGGTGTAGTTTGGTCAAGGCCCTCTTCATATAAATCATTGGTTGGGGCTCTCTCGGTGTATCAAGTCGTATTTAATGTACTCCTATTATTCCCAGCTGGCGTGTTTTTACGTTATTTATTCAAAACGAAGGACAAATGGTTTTATGTGATTTTCATTGGATTCGGCGTGTCTTTGTTTTTTGAAATTACGCAGTTAACGGGTGTTTTTGGGATTTTTACATGTCCATACCGGCTGTTTGATGTCGATGATCTAATGGCGAATACACTTGGCACCTTTCTTGGCTTTCTTTTTGCACCCCTGTTTTTAGCGTTTATTCCTTCAAGAGATAAGTTAAATGAAGAGGATGAAACGCATATGAATGAAGAACAATCGACCATAGGTGCACAACTTTTTGGACTTGTTTTGGATATTATTCTAGTTAGGTTCATCACGGGTGTTGTTATGAATGTGATGAAATGGACAGGTACGTTTACCGAATTTGCGCTCTTTACGGTTGTCCTATTTGTGGGAATTGTAATTGTACCGATGATTTGGAAGGGCTATACACTAGGTTCAAGAATTGTTCGGATGAAATTACAGCCCGACACGACCAAATGGTTTACAAGTTTAAGCAGACGATACCTTGCGATTTACTTGCCTTATTTCTTCAGTGGACTTGCAGGTGTAGCAAATCAGTTTGCAAGTCAAGCAGAATTACTGTTACTCCTTTTCTCAATCGGACTTGTTTTTTTATCAGTGCTTTTATGGATGACTGTAATCGGACATATACTAATTCGTTGGATAAAAAAAGACAAGCCACTTTATTTTAATGAGTATAGCAATATAATTTCTTTAAGAAGACATACAAAAAATTAAATGAATAAAGAAGGCGGAATTCTTATTCTACCTGTAAGAAAGAGGAATGTTGGATGAACCCATCAATCGCAAAAAAAGAACGAATTATTTCATTGGATATTATCCGTGGAATCGCATTGTTTGGTATTATGCTTATTAACATACCTGCTTATCAAGTTGTTATGGAAGGTGATATTCTCCCCGTAAATAGTGGTATGAATCATTATGTAGATATGCTCATTCATATCCTGGTGGAAAAGAAATTCTTCTCCATATTCTCCTTCCTGTTCGGTATCGGTTTCTACATTTTTACATCACGTGCCCAGCAGCGTGGAGATAAGCCAAGATGGCGTTTTGTTCGCCGTTTGCTTAGCTTATTGGTACTCGGTATCATTCACGCAATCATATTTTGGGGATCTATTTTAGCAGCCTATGCTGTTATCGGATTTCTTCTCCTCCCATTTTACAGGGTACAAATCTCGACCATCAAAAAATGGCTGGCAGGCTTCACTTGCGTTTACCTGATTGCACTGATTATGGCGTTAGTCATTCCGACAATGGCCAGTTCCATGGCTTCAATCGGAAATGATACAGTGCTGGTCTACATTATGTTTTTGGCAGGTTTCTTAGTTGCAAAAGCGGACTGGCCACGACAAATTGGCCGATTGCAAAAGCAAGTCAGATGGATTCAGATTGTGACACTGCCAATCGTCATTGGTTTTTCTGTATGGATTTGGATAGCAAAGCAACAAGGTGTAGATAGTGTGGAGTTAATCATTTCTCTTGGCACAATTCCTACCGTGCTGTTTTATCTGGCAACGATGTTCTTATTGCTAGAAAATAAAAACATTGTACAACTACTGCAACCAGTAGCTCGTGTTGGTCAAATGGCTTTGACTAACTATGTTGCTCAAAGTTTCATTGCTTTGGCAATTATGTCACTAATGGGCATCAAATTTGCATCTTCAAGTCAGACCGTCTTGATTGCCAGTGTTATTTTCATTATCCAAATACTTTTTAGTGTCCTATGGATTAAATTTTTCAAGATGGGGCCATTGGAGAAAGTATGGCGTCTTATGACCTATGGAAGAAAAAATTCAACTACGAATAGAAAAGGAGCAAAATCATGAAGAAAGTATTCGCAGCAATTGCAATCATAGTTGTTATCACTGGTTTCCTAATAGCCTTGAGATCAGTGGGCTTCAATCGATTAGGCGCAGAAAGTTATTATGTTCAAATCACGGAAAGTAGTACTAAACTCGAGGACAAATCACCTAGCGGAGAGCTATATGTTCGATACGAATACACACTGCCTGCATTTGATAAAAAAGGAAATGAAAAAGAGTTTACGTTTACAGGTGATCATGAATTGCGTAAAGATGCATATTTGGAGTTGTTTATAAAGAAAGGAAAGGGAGTAACTTCCTATCAAGAAGTGAAAAAGGAAGAGATTCCCGCAAAGGCAAAGGACATGTTGAATTGAATGAAAGATGAATTCTTAGGTGATTAATATTTATTAAATCATGAATATTATACAGATAATTGCTATAGCAACTTTGATAATCGCGTTAAAGGTTAAAGGTTAAAGGTTAAAGGTTAAAGGTTAAAGGTTAAAGTATGAGTATTGGGTTTCTATTTTGAAAACGGCATCGATATCGTTATCTTCGGTATCACTGTATCAACTATATACGGAAAAAGTAGTAAACATTGCATTGGAAAGTTAGTCGAACAAGATGGCGACAATCAAGTGTAAACGGATTAGTTATTTGAAATTCCTTGAATTAGCAGAATAGGAAAGCATCAGACTATAAAAACACCGGATTCCAATTAGGAATCCGGTGTTTTTACTAGCGATTGGAAATTGTGTTATTATTTACAAAAATATGAAATTTGTGAGGTGAAAGTACAAGGATTCCCAACAAGGCTTAAATAATACAAGAATTCTTTTTATTTTGATATTCCCTCCATCTTTAAGATGCAATTTTACTTTTTTCGGATATTAAAAATAGAAGGTATGTGAGAAATATAAAATCCGCCTGTCGATAAAAGAAGTATCAGACAGAGGTTTCCGAATTTTAATTTTTCACTTTTTCAAAGCGAAATGTTTATTTTATTACTCACGTTTGTTTAGGTGCTTGTCGCGAAAGGCTAATGGTTAGCGAACAAAGTAAGGTGGATTATTTCTGTTTTGGGGTAGAGAATAATAAAAATCTTAATGAGAAAGTGAGGTATCACTATGTTTATGGATGCGCTAATGGTTGGTCTAGCGAATGATTTTATATGGACGTACATACGGATGTAGCTAAGCAAATCGATGGCATTAGAAAGGATCCTCTTGCGAGCGCATTGAATACAGCAGACTATAAATACAGTAGTGCAACTCCGAGGGGGTGGACCTTCGTTGGCGACAGCGATGAACCACTTGATCAAAGCATTTTCGACTTTGTGAAATCCAAATCATCGGCCAAGAAACCTCATTCACAACCGGTTCCCAAGACAGTTACAACAGATTCACATGCTATTCATCGGCAATTCACCGATGACGAAATGCGAGCCATCAAAGAGATGTTAAAATCATGGCAAGAATCAGCTCCAGTAATTAAAAGGGAGCCAACGCTTCATGAACGTATTAAACAACTTCCACAAGAAGAGAG
The DNA here is from genome assembly GCF_001590685.1 of Sporosarcina psychrophila. GTDB lineage: Bacteria > Bacillota > Bacilli > Bacillales_A > Planococcaceae > Sporosarcina > Sporosarcina psychrophila. The sequence continues at coordinate 4,353,831 of NZ_CP014616.1, read as the reverse complement.
AACGCGAAAGACCATTGTGATTGATCAAACTATTGGGGAGCGCTTTGATGTGTTTTGCGAAGCGGAACACCTCAATAAATCGGACATTTTAAATTTAGCGTTGGTTGATTTTATGGATAAATTCGAATGCCCCTCATTGAGGTAAATCTGCATAATTATTCAGGTAGACAGGCCTGACGTTCACCAGAAAGCCCGTTAACTCAACAATGTATATTTGATGCATACAGAAAACAAAGGACCGTTGGAGATGAAATGAGGGTTTATAAGGGGTTATGGCGTATGATCAACTTCCGAGAATTCTTATTGCGTAAAGAAGTTAACTACTTCCGTGAACAGGCATTATGTTAACCTATTCTGTATTGTTTAATGAAACGAGGGTGAATAGGAGACTGCAACCCCTGTTGGATTTCCCCCAAATAAAATTCGAGTATAGCCAATTCGGTTTCTTTTCGAACGATTTCTTTCTCTACGTGGAAGTCTGCCAGTAGAGTTGCGACATTTCCCGTTGATAATTGCCACGTCTTGTTCTCTTTCTGCAACAAAATAGAAGAAAAATATACATTTAAATTGGTAAAATGATACATAATAACCTGTATTTAGTTAATCCTGTGTGTAATAATTGATTTTGGCTTTAATGTAAATATTTGGAGGTAGTTATGAGTGGAAAAGATGAAAAAAGTTATTACGTTATTAAGTCTTTTAGTTTTATTCAGCACCACTATTTTGGTTCCTTTAGCAAGTGCAAAAGAAAGAGAGGTTCTAACTTCCACCGATCTTAACCGACTGGAAGAGAGCCCACAAAGTGAGCTTACTGAGTATGATTTGAAAGTACTCGAAATAATAAAAGAGTTAGAGTCATCCGATGAAGGAGTTTTATCAGAAGATTATCAAGGAGATGATATATATACTGTTTATGGAGGAACCATAGCGGCTGGTAAATATGTCATCCCGGGTATTGGAACAGTTATGGTACTTATAACAGGTGCTGTTATTATTGGAGATGTGATGTGGGAAGCCACTACTTCAGTTGCAAAGAATATCATAAATTTACTTTTTTCTAAAAATGATCCTGTATACAAGACAGATAAGGAAGCAGAAGCAGCTGCAAAAAAACTTGGTTATAAAAAAATTAGTGAGAAATGTGGTAAAGCCGCGATTTTTGATAAGGTGAAAAAATCCACAAAAGGGCCTGGTTTTATATCTCGTGATATAGATAATCATAGCGGTAAGGCTGCTTGGAAAGGTGGCACTTCGCCGCAAAATCTCTGTTCAAAAGATAGAAGGAGTGGTACGTATGATACGAAACTCGACAGGGTCGCCGACTAAATCCATTAATACTAAGTCCGGGGTTCTCCTAACTGAACCGTGGAGTTCTTCTATGTATTTTGATGCACCCATGGAGAATCGTGTTAGATTCTCAACGGATTATTTTAGTGAAGTTCGAGTAAAAGGTATTCAAAAGTTTATTAAAGACCTCACGTTGGGTGAGCCAACTATCGATCTATTCATTTCCCTAGAATACAATAGGAGAAAGAAATATATTGCTAAAAACTTATCAAAGCGTATATGTTTAGTTAATTGGAAAGAATATAAACTAACAAGTGAAGAGTTTGATCTTGACGATGGGTTTGGTAAGATTGCATCAATAAAAGATGTACCAGTAAGTGAGGCAATCTTATATACAATAGATGTACTTCTCAATAAAAACACTTGTGCTTTCAATGCTTTATTTATTATTGTTACGAGTAAGTATCTGATCCATTTCGGAGCGAGCGGAGACGTAATCAATATCCTTTCTAAAGACCCTAAGAATATTGATTATATAAAAATGGGTTATAAGGGTATTTTTGATACTGTTCACGATGAACCTTTAAGCTGAAATCAAAGTCAAGATGATTTGTTAAAAAGCGACCTATCCATATATCTGAACTGGACTAGCCTAAATTATTGAGATAATATAAAACACCTTCGGAGTGGTACATTTGTAAAATGTACTTACATCGGAGGTGTTTTTGCATGGGTAAAAACGTATATTCAAGCGAAGTTAAATGGGCAGTTGTTAAAGATAAACTAAGTGGTGAATTGACAACTAATGAAATTATGGAAAAACACGGAATCAAAAATAAATCACAGGTTGAAACTTGGATGAAATGGTACCGTGCGAAAGAAATTTATCGATTTGATCAGCCAATCGGTAAACAATATACATTTGGTCACGGTCCCGAGTTAGCCAGTGAAGACGACAAGCGGGAACATCAATTATCTCATTTGAAGATGGAGAACGAAATCTTGAAAAAGTACATGGAGATCGAAAGGGAGTTAAAAAAGAAATAGTTCTACAGAGTGTAGAGAAACTTAAAAAGAAGTACACGATTACAGCCATTTTGTCCGCGTTAGGAGTACCACGGGCGAACTATTATAGATGGTGTCTTCAAGCTATCAATAAGCCGCTTTCAGTAGAAGAGGAATCCATTATGGAACTGTGTAAAAGCACTAGGTATCGGAATGGTCATCGAAAAATAAAGGCTATATTGAAGCAGAAATATAATATAGAATTGAATCGCAATACAGTTCAGAACCTCATACAAAAGCATAACTTACAGTGCCGTATCAAGCCAAAACGGAAGTGGAAATCCCAAGGTGAAAGTATCATAATTACCTCTAATCTTCTTAACCGCGATTTCAAGGCTAGTAAACCGAACAAGAAGTGGGTGACAGACATCACATATATCCAATATGGCAGTACTACAAAATATCTTTCGACTATTATGGATCTATTCAAGAACGAGATTGTCGCTTAAAAATTATACGATCATCAACAAACCCCGCTCGTGATTGACACGTTAAAGGAGGTGCTGGCTGTCCGTAATCACCCCGAAGGCGTGATTGTGCATTCAGATCAAGGAAGTGTCTACACGTCATATGCATACCAGGCCTGCATTAAGGATAACGACCTCGCCAGCAGTATGTCGCGTAGAGGAAACTATTGGGATAATGCGGTGATTGAATCTTTTCATTCGAACTTGAAGTCTGAGGAATTTCAATATGTTAAATTTAATTCATTACGTAATCAAGACGTAACTGAGCGGGTAATTACCTATTTAAATTATTATAATGAAGAACGTATCCAAGAAAAATTAGGCTACCTAACACCCATAAAGTATGGTGTCATGGCAGCCTAATAAAGGTGTTTTATATGTGTCACATATCGCTATGTCAGTCTACTCAGGTGGTTTTTTAATTTTGTACAGGTTTGTGTTGGGGGAAAATGGTATACTTTGTGGTTAGTGATACGTTCCAATGACTATAAATGTTGACATAGAGAATCCTCTCAACAACGCTTGGCACTTGAGGATGCCTCCCGCAATAAGCCAAACAGAAAACCGCTGTCAGTCTTATTGCTTCGGCTAACCCTATGAGGCACCTTCGATGGAGATTATATAGAATCATTAGTTCAACATATATAAGATTGGATTAAGAAGTAGGAGAGGTTTGATAGGGTAGAAATACTTAGAGTTCAAAAAAACAGATACTCTGCTACAAAAAATATACCAAATAAGTTTTTGAACAATAGGAGAAAAAGAGTTGGAAAAGAGATTCGTATTTTGGCCTAATATAATAGATGAGTAAGGAGGAATAAAATTGTCAGCTTTGAAAAGGGATGCTATTACATTTTTTAAAGTGTTAATTTATTTGGCTATTGGTTTCATCCTAACTGAAAATGTATTAGGAGTAATTTATGAAGATTTCGGGATTAGTTTTATGGGGAACGTATGGGTTAATTGGTTCGGGTTGTCGTATCTTTTGTATTTTTTCTATACAACAATCCGTGTACTATTTACAAATGAAAATAACCAATTGTTTAAAAAACGTATGAAATCCAAGGTTTTTTGGGTACTTTTTATTGTCTCGGCTTATGTCGTCTTTATTCCTTTTAATAAAGGAGAAAATCCATTCTAGCTCAACTAATGATAGTTAGTTGAACAAAGAACAAGTAATCAACAAGAGAATTTAATGGATCGCGCTAGTGAAATACCAAACGTAAATGTTTGGCGTTTTCACTAGCGCTTTTTTTCTGTTTTTTTACCGCTGAACAGACCTGTTGACTTCGGTATGATTTATTTCCGATCACATCTCCTCGGGTGCCTTCATGCCTAACAAACGTAACACCTCTTTCAAGACAATCGCGGTACTCGTGATCAGCGCAATTCTGTACGGTAGATGGTCTGTATCTGAGAGCACTTTGACATTGCCGTAAAACGAGCTAAAAGTTTGAGCGAGATCGATTGCATATTTTGCGATGATGGAAGGGTCTAAATCATTCGCAGCGCGCTTGACTGTTTGTGGGAATTGCTCCAATGCTCGAATGATTTCCCATTCGAAATCATTGACGTCACCCACGCTATAGGGCTGTATGTCGCCAGCTTTTCTTAACACTGATTTGGCCCGTGCGAAAGCATATTGGACGTAGGGACCGGTTTCACCTTCTGTCTGGAGCATTGTTTCTAAGTTAAATTCGATATCGTGTTTGCGATGTTGTTTCAGGTCACCGAAAATGATGGCACCGACGCCAACTTCTTCAGCGACTTGCGCTTTATTCGCTAAGTTTGGATTCTTCGTTTCAATTGTCGACTGTGCAAGTGAAATCGCCTCATTCAAAACTTGTTCTAGCAAAACAATTTTCCCTTTGCGGGTGGACATCTTTTTTCCGGCTTTTAATATGAGACCGAAAGGAATGTGCTGGATATCGTCTGCCCACTCGTAGCCCATTTTACCGAGTACTTTCTTGAATTGTGTGAAGTGGAGACTTTGTTCATTTCCAACGACATAGAGAGATTTCACGAAATCATACGTTTCTTTTCTATCGATTGCAGTGGTTAAATCGCGTGTGGCGTATAACGTCGCGCCATCTGACTTCATAATCAAACAAGGCGGCATATCCTCACCCAGTTCAACGACGAGTGCACCATTCGATTCTTTTAAAAGTCCTTTATTCGCCAAATCTTTAACGATGGGTTCCATCTTGTCATTATAGTAGGCCTCGCCGTTATAGGAATCAAAGGCGATACCGAGTAAATCATAAATGCGTTGAAATTCCTTGAGGGATTCCGTTTTGAACCACTTCCATAATGCCAGCGCTTCTACATCTCCGCCTTCCAGGGCTTTGAATGCCGCTCTGCCTTCGTCGTTAAGGGAGTCATTTTGTTCCGCTTCTTCGTGGAAACGGATGTACAGTTTTAGCAGCGTCTGGATTGGCGCTTGTTGGACCTCTTGTTCGTTGCCCCATTTCCGATAGGCTGTCAGTAGCTTGCCAAACTGTGTGCCCCAATCGCCGATATAATTGATTTTCACGGTCTTAAAACCATTCTTTTCAAGTAGTAGCCCAATCGAATTCCCGATGACTGTGGAGCGCAAATGCCCCATGGAAAACGGTTTTGCAATGTTGGGGGATGACAAATCGATTGTGACAATCCCACCATTTCCTTCATTAGATGAACCATAGGAAACGGATTGATCTAGAATTTTCTGCAGTAGGGCACTGGTAATAGCGGTACGGTTCAGAAAGATATTCACATATCCGTTAACGGCTTCTGCTTTACGAATTAATGGATGATTGATTGCCAGGGCGATTTCATTGGCAATGACAACAGGCGATTTTCTAAGTTCCTTTGCGAATGGGAAGCATGGTAATGCCAAATCGCCTAAATGTGCATGGACAGGCTTTTCTAGCATGTTTTCATCCAAGGGAATCGGACTAAATTGTTGCAGCACTTGCAAGACATCCATTTTCATTTTCAACACTCCTTTTGGTTGATTGAACTAAAAAAGCGTAAAAAAAAGCCCTCATCTCAAATTAATGAGACGAAAGCTTACTTCCGCGGTACCACTCAAATTGCCCGTATAGGGCCACTTCCTCATAACGGCGAGACACCGGCTTTTCCTAAAAAGCTTGGAAAAGCATCTCCGAAGTGCGGTTCACAAGTATTCTTCACCGGGCTTCCACCATCCCCAGTTCGCTGAAAAAGAAATAATTGCTACTCTCTTCATCAATGATATTGTATGTGATCATAGCAAGATGACGAATCAGTGTCAACGAGTTTTAAAAATACAGAAATTTGGAAAAGAGATCTCTAAGTAAATAAAACAAACATGTTAATTGAGAAAATCATGTTTGTTTAGGTGCAGGTGGCACTGAAAAAGTACAATTTCCTTCCATCCCGTTGATTTCCGTTCCGAGCGGACGCTCTCCGCGGGCAGAAATTAAGGCATTCTTGCCCGTGCTCCCAACGCTAGCGCTTTTGCTCGCAAAAGCCGTTCTTCGTAACGGCTCTTCCTGCGGGGTCTTTAGCCAAGGAAGAGTGAACTTTCTCTTCCTATCCGCTGTTCCCGCTGGAGTCGCCGCTCTTCACTACAATCAACTAGTTCTTACTAAAAAAAGAACTTATTCAGTGGCTTCGTTTAGGTGCACTGTCACCTTAAAAAGACTCGGGAATTGGCAAGTACATGGTCGCGATTACAGTAGTCGCTTCTGCGGTCGCAGGCATTAATGGGTAATATCCATTTTTAACCATGTACTGCCATATATCATAAGCATGACGATTACTATTCATGAAAGCATTTTCTAAAAAATGTCTTAAATCAGGATTCGCACACTCGACAGCTGCCGCTCCATAATTTTTGGCTGAGCTTTTTTGATTGAGTAAATAGGCGGTGGCGATTTCCCGATCATTGTGGGTTTGAACGGATGTTCTTGGTTGTTCCGGTTGAATTGGGACGGGCGCTTTTGTGAAATCCTGGAGCGTCGGTTTTAAATCATCGGGGCTGAATTTACTAATTTCTGGCGTTGTCTCGCTTTGCACAAACTCCACCTTCAAATTATAGTCTTTTACATGTTGCGGAAAGTGACGAGTTAATAGTTCTTTCAATTCTGGATCTTGAGCCTGATTAATAAACGCGCCCATACATGTGACAGTGTTGAAGCATCCTGCAATCAATTCACTCAATTCATATAGCTCATGTCCCGCCAATTTCATTGCTTTTTCCTCCTTGAATTTTATTTGATCTATCCGATACTATCCTTTGCAATGAAGGAATTTGTATACGTTTTTCATTAACCAAGAATGGCTGGATAGTTTTTTGTAGAGGTATAACCTCTATTTTGTATTGCTAGTATAAAAAATACGTTTAGCAACAAAATAATGGTGATTCGGCATGAAATGGAGGTGAAATTGTGGACAATAAAATTTCATACGGGGAAGACTATAAATTCATCCCTGCAACGTCGGTAGAAAGCGGAAATGGAACGGAAGTGCTACCAGACTTATACAGTCATACGGTGCAAATTGTGAATATTTGTTTAGTTGGACATCCTGAAACAAAAGAATTTGTCTTGATTGATGCAGGCATGCCCCACTCGGCTAATAAAATCATCTCCGTTACCGAAAAACGTTTTGGTACTAATAGTAAACCGATGGCCATTATTTTAACCCATGGTCATTTTGATCATGTTGGTGCAATTATCGAATTAGTAAGGCACTGGGATGTGTCCGTATATGCTCATGAATTAGAAATGCCTTTTCTGACGGGTAAAACGAGTTATCCTGAACCGGATACAACTGTAGAAGGCGGTATGATATCTAAAATGTCATCCATGTTTCCAATCAAACCAATTAACTTAGAGAATTATGTAAAACCACTCCCTGAAGACGGCAGTGTCCCTCATTTACCTGGATTCCGATGGATTCATACCCCTGGTCACACACCGGGACATGTGTCGCTTTTTAGAGATGAGGATAGGGCTCTAATTGCAGGGGATGCATTTGTTACGGTAAAACAGGAGTACCTTTATAAGGTGTTAACGCAAGAACAGGAAATAAGCGGTCCCCCAAGGTATTTGACAACCGATTGGTCAGCCGTAAGGAATTCTGTTGAAAAGTTAGAATCCTTGAAACCTTCTATCGCCATCACTGGGCATGGCTTGCCTATGGTCGGCGAGTTGTTGACAGATAGTTTACGGAGGCTTGTGGAAGAGTTTGACCGTATTGCCATACCCGACCACGGGAAATTTGTTGATAAAAGCATCGATTGATGAAACGGCCGAGACGACAATGATGGTGGGGTAAATTGTTAAATAAACAATAGGTTATGTTTGTAGGTACGGGCTATCATACATCCTGTAGGTGGATTTAAGCGATTTATATAACAACAACGTTAAAGGGAGTGTTTACACATGAAGGACGATAAGAACACATCGTACGGGACGATAAGAACGTCTGGGACGAATTAATCGTAATCAAAATCATATGATCTGTATCGCAAAATTTAACTAGTTGCGATACTGGTTCTATTTAAAAAAGATAATAAGCAAAGGCTCAAATTAGAATGGAGGGAAGTAACAGGTGAAAACCATAACAGCACTGATAGTTAAATTTATAATGATTGTAGCTGTGTTATGGATTGTATTAGGGCTATACGGAGTTTCGTTTGCAAATATCCTACTCACAAGTGTTTTATTGACAGGTGTTTCATTCATCGGGGATATGTTTGTTTTGCCCAGGGTGGGAAATATGTCCGCAACAATTGCTGACTTTGTTTTAGCATTCGTTCTGGTTTGGTTGGTGGGTGCTTACTTTTTCAATCAGCCCATTCGATTAGGCATGGCTGCTTTTATATCTGCAATTATTCTTGCGGCGGGGGAATTTGTGTTTCACAAGTATTTACAAAAACAGATTTTTACTGATGAAAAAGTGGTTCCCGAAGAAAACTTTAACTCATACCAAAAGAATAACATGCAGACCGAGTTCGGATCAGAGGTTGATATCAAGAAGCTAGTTGAAGATAAGCCGAAAGATAAGAGCAAAAAATACAGACCGAAAAAACGGAAAAAGAAAAATCCCTATTAAACCGCCCTTCATGATGAAAACACCAGAATCCGGTAAAGGTCTGGTGTTTTTCGTTGTTTATCATAATCTATGGCAATATGGGCATAAGTCACAGTTATAAACCATTTTCATGACGAAGTGAATTGTCCGCCATTCACATGAAGTGTTTGACCTGTCACGAAACGTGAATCATCGGATGCGAGATAGACAAAAGTTGGGGCAACTTCAAAAGGCTGACCTTGGCGCTCCATTGGATTTCCCGCTTGCGTTACTTCGTCTGCGGAGAAACTTGAAGGGATGAGGGGGGTCCATATCCTGCCGGGCGCAATCGCGTTGACTCGAATACCCTGCGACACAAGATTATTCGCCAAGGCCCGAGTGAAACTGACAATGGCTCCTTTTGTAGCGCTATAATCGATCAATTGTTCATTGCCCTCGTAAGCTACCACAGAAGTTGTGTTAATGATAGAACTTCCTGCTTGCAAGTGGGGGAGTGCAGCACGGGTTGTATAAAAAAAGGAATAGATATTTACTTTGAAGGTATCATCGAATTGCTGATCACTGATATCCAGCAGACTTAATTGCTGAAATTGGATCCCGACGTGATTGCAAAGGATATTCAACTGTCCGAATGTGCTGATGGTCTGTTCCACGATATCGATGCATTGTTGTTTTTCCCTTAAGTCGCCGGGCAAGAGCAGACAACGCTTTCCAAGTTCTTCAATCCTCGTTTTTGTTCGGTTCGCATCTTCGTGTTCATCCAGATAAGAAATTGCGATATCCGCCCCTTCTTTTGCAAAAGAAATCGCTGCTGCTGCTCCCATCCCGCTGTCTCCGCCTGTTATGAGTGCGACTTTACCGTTCAGTTTCCCGCTGCCTTTATAATTCGGGTTTTCAATAATTGGGGCCGGGACCATCAATCCTTCGACACCCGGTTGGCGCAGTTGACGTTGCTCGGGCACTGTTATCGGGACTTCTTGATACCTTGTGATTTTTCCGAAGTTCGGATGCAGCGGATAATCCTGACTTTCTTTTGTCACAGGAAACCTCCTAAGATTCAAGATGAACTACATTATGCTAGCAAAGCAATAACAATGAATGACTTTCCTGATTGAGTTCGAATAGGATAGAAAAAGAGATGGAAGGATGTTACTTTGCGGAACGATAGCGTCAAAAATGAAGTGGAAGTATTGCTGATTAATCATTCAGCCGAAAAAGTGGATATCATTTATAATTCCAATCCGATTCCTGTGCAAGCACCGAAAATTGGAATGAGGCCCCCTTATTACTGGAATCCGCAATATGTACACTATTATCCGACTATCTAACGCAACTGCCTTAGTTATGGAAGGTGACCCAATATATTGTGTCGGTAACAGGGGGAAAAGGATATTTGACATTTTAAGCGAGTTTTATTCCACAATATAAAGGGTGAAAAATGTAGAAAAATGAATTGAGAAATTGGACTGACCGCTGAAAGTGATGTCAGCCCAATTTTTTTTAGATTTTAAATTAATGTTTATAACTTGTGTATCGTTTGCAAGAATGACGATGATGACGGTCAAAGCGACACGAGAAAATGACTGTGGATATGTGGATAAGTTATTGATGGTAGGGCAAGTAAACTTTTTCCCTATTTACGATTAGACCACAACATGTTAGGGTAAGTATAATGATTAAGACACTACATATAGTGTTAGTGGCGAAATTGAACGAAAGCTGTATTGTTGACAAATAGGAATTTAGAGTGTCAAATAAGTTCTTGACTACCTAACTACAGCCAACAAATTATCCCTCAGTAAATAAAACTCATAAACGATGGATCTGCCTGAAAAAGGTGGGATTATCGTTTTTTATTGGAAATAGAAAAATTAGGTTTGATAAAGGAGCCGATGAAAATGACAATGAATATTACTAAGACGAGTACGGAGATGCTATTGGAAGACTTACAGAACGAGTTTGGTGGGGAGAAGATTCGTCCATTATTTGCTGCGAGTGAAAAATGGAATGAGCGTCATCCTGGAGCAAGCGCATCAGAATGGACAAAAGCGATGATTCTAGAAACGCTCAGCAATATCGATGAGGTATCGACGTACTGGACTTTCGTTGCGGCCCGAATTCACTTACGTGATGTTTACAATCGTCAAGCTCAGCTTCGCGGTGCAAAGGTCTATACGGATTTTGCTGAAAACGTTGCCCGTCTAGTCGAGCAGGGATTATACACACCCGTCTTAACGGAAAAGTATTCACGCGAAGATCTTGTTATTCTCGGTAATCTAATCGAACCAGAACGGGACAAGCTATTTACATATATCGGTTTGAAAACACTCATGGACCGTTATGTCGCTGTTGACTTTAGCAAACAATCGGTTGAACTTCCGCAAGAGCGCTGGCTTGTTATTGCAATGACATTGATGCAGGATGAGACAACTAACCGGCTTGAAAAAGTAGCCGAATCATACTGGGCGATGAGCAGTCTCTATATGACGGTTGCAACGCCGACATTGTCGAATGCTGGAAAACCGCACGGCCAGTTATCAAGTTGCTTTATCGATACGGTCGACGATTCTTTGCAAGGCATCTATGACAGCAATACGGATATCGCTAACTTGTCGAAATACGGTGGCGGCATTGGTGTTTATATGGGGAAAGTCCGCAGTCGTGGCTCGTCCATTCGTGGATTTAAAGGCGCTTCAAGTGGCGTACTTCCGTGGATTAAGCAACTGAACAACACGGCAGTAAGTGTTGACCAGCTTGGTCAGCGACAAGGAGCAATCGCCGTTTATCTCGATGTTTGGCACAAAGACATTTTTACGTTCCTTGACCTCAAGTTAAACAACGGAGACGACCGCTTGCGCGCACACGATATTTTCACGGGCGTCTGCCTTCCTGATATTTATATGGAACAAGTTGATGCACGTGGAGACTGGCACTTGTTTGATCCACATGAAGTTCGGGTGGTTATGGGTTATTCACTAGAGGACTTTTACGATGAAACAAAAGGTGCAGGTTCGTTCCGTGAGAAATACGAAGAGTGTGTTAATAATCCTGAACTTAGCCGGGAAATCGTTCCTGCTATCGATCTTATGAAGCGGATTATGCGTAGCCAATTGGAAACCGGAACGCCGTACATGTTTTATCGTGATGAAGTGAACCGTGCGAATGCCAACAAACACGAAGGCATGATTTATTCGTCGAATCTTTGCACAGAAATCACGCAAAATATGAGCCCGACTGAATTCGAGTCTGTTACGCTCGAAGACGATATCGTGGTCACGCGTTCAAAACCGGGCGATTTCGTCGTCTGTAATTTATCATCCATTAACCTTGGACGAGCTGTTCCAGCAAGCGTTTTAGAAAGACTCATTACAATTCAAGTGCGCATGCTTGATAACGTCATCGATCTTAATAAAATACCGGTTGTCCAAGCGCAACGAACTAACGCGCGTTACCGTGGAATCGGTCTAGGGACATTTGGCTGGCATCATTTGCTTGCCTTGCAAAACATTCAATGGGAATCAAACGAAGCAGTGGATTACGCTGATAAATTATATGAGAAAATAGCTTATTTGACGATTAAAGCTTCGATGCAACTGGCTACTGAAAAAGGATCGTACCCATTATATGAAGGATCCGAATGGCAGTCTGGCGTTTATTTCGACAACAAGAACTATGACTCGAAGGAATGGCATGAACTCCGCATCGATGTTGCAACAAATGGTATGAGAAATGGTTATTTGATGGCAATTGCACCGAATAGCTCGACGTCTATTATCGCAGGGTCAACTGCATCAATTGATCCGGTTTTCAAACCGTTTTATCATGAAGAAAAGAAAGATTATAAGCTTCCAGTTGTTGCGCCTGACCTTAATCACAACACATATGACGTCTATCGACGCTCCGCTTATATTGTCGATCAGCGTTGGTCGATCAAACAAAACGCAGCAAGACAGCGCCATATTGACCAAGCAATTTCTTTCAACATCTATGTTCCGAATTCAATTCGTGCATCGGTTCTGCTTGAACTTCATTTGCAAGCGTGGAAGTCTGGTATGAAAACGACATACTACACACGTTCAACTGCGACGGATATCGAAGAGTGTGAATGGTGTCATTCTTAATCGTCTACGCATCGTGGAGCGGAAACACGCAGGAAGTTGCTGAAATGATTGAAGAAACGCTAGTAGCGGAAAATATAGCTGTTACAACGTTTCGAATCGGTGGGGGCGTCATTCCGAACCCTCGTGATTTCGATGCGATGCTCTTGGGGTCATTCACGTGGGAGCAAGGCTCAACGCCTGACGAAGTAAAAGACTTTGTAGCGGATGTGGGGTATAAACCGGATAATGTATACGTCTTCGGAACGGGTGATACCCAATTTGGCGGCGATGCATTATTCTGCCACGCAGCGGTGAAGTTAGCGCGGTTTTACGCATCCCCTTATGAGCCGCTTAAAATCGAACAAAGTCCACGTGGCATACAGCAAGAAAAAGTAATTGAATGGTCGAAGGGAGTCATCAGAAATTGGAAAAACTTAAACGAGTGAAGGTCTTGGAACCTGCACATCCAAACAAATCAACGGCTATTTTCGGGGGCAAGGCGAGTGGTATCCTCAACTGGAATGACATCGCACATCCCCATTTCTATACATTGCGTCAACAAATCCGTTCACTATTCTGGACGGCCAATGAAGTCGATATGACACAAGACGTTAAGCAATTCTCGACGCTGACAAAGCCGGAACAAGACGCATTTCTTAAAATTATTGGCTTACTCGCGACACTTGACGGACCACAGACGATAATCGCTTTGAAAATGGCGGATTATACAACCGATCCTTCTGTTAAATCAATTATGGCCACAATTGCCGATCAAGAAAGTGAACATAATCACAGCTATGCGTACGTACTATCTTCCGTTACGACACTTAATAAGCAGATGGCTTCATTTGAAATGGGCCGCTCAGATGAAGTGCTATTGAAACGGAATGAGCGCATTGTAGAAGTATACAATGACTTCGCCGAGCGTCCGACAATCGAATCAGCATTGAAAGCGATGGTCTATACGACGCTGCTTGAAGGGCTATTTTTCTATAGTGGATTCGCATTCTTCTACAATCTCGCACGCAATCAGAAAATGGTCGGTACTTCGACAATGATTTCGTATATTAATCGTGATGAATTGCAACATGGGAAAGCAATTAGTGACATTTTCCGCGCAGCACTTGCAGAAAACCCTGAACAAAATACAGATGAATTTACGGCTTGGATTTACGATCAGTTCAAACATTCGGTCGAACAGGAAGTCATCTGGAGCCGTTACGTACTAGCGGATATTGAAGGTATCGAACTTGCCGAAATGGAAGGCTATGTGAAATATCGCGCGAACAAAATGCTTCGCATGCTCGGACTTAGTGAAATTTATCCGGAGTTCACTGACAACCCAATGAAATGGATTCGTGCATATGTGGACAGCTTCGACGATACAAAAACCGACTTCTTTGAACAATCATCACGTCAATACGTCAAAACAAGCGATCTTAATGGATTTGATGATTTGTAAGTATATGAACGCACACGGGAAAAATCGTGTGCGTTTTTTTTCAAGTAAGAAGGGATTTGAATGGGGATGTAGTATCTTAAATAGGGCAAACCCTACTATCGGTACGAATGGCTGCCTTGTAAACTAAGGGTGAGAATAATTCTCATTAAAACAAGCAGAGGAGGAAAAAATTATGAGTCGACTAACACTTGATACACAAGTTTGTGATATCGTCACGGAGCTCCCTCAAAGTGCTGATTTGTTTAGAAGTTTGCGCATCGATTTCTGTTGCGGTGGAAAAATTGCTCTTAAAGATGCAGCTAAAGAACGAAAACTCAATCCTGAAGAGGTTCTAAATAGTGTCAAAAAAATAGAGGAGAAACGCGAGCAGCAAAGTGGCATCGATCCAACGTCATTCGGTTCAAAAACGCTCGTCTCCTATATTCAAGAAAAGTATCATACTGGGCTACGGGAAGAATTACCGCTTCTCGCACCGTACATTACAAAGGTTGCCCGTGTCCATGGAGAAAATCATCCGCATCTACTTCGCGTTCAAGAGATTTTTAAAGAATTACGAAGTGAACTTCTTGATCACACGGCAGACGAAGATGCCAACGTATTTCCGCTAATTCTGGAGTTTTTAGAAAATCCTACACCTGAATTGAAAGAAAAGGTTAAGCCGCTTGTAACGGAACTTGAGCAAGAGCACGAACACGCAGGTAAATTATTATTTGAAATACGTGATCTAACGAATAATTTCACGCTACCAGACGAAGCCTGTGGAACGTATAGACTCGTGTACGCACGTCTTGCACAACTTGAAAAAGACACATTTGAACATGTCCATCTCGAAAATAACAACTTATTCGACCGTGTCCGGGTCGCACTGTGATTGATTAAAGGACAAAAAACCACCTATCTACAAAGGTGGTTTTTTGTGTGGAATGGTTTAGCGAAGTCCGTTATGACTATAGAAATAGATATGAAAGAGTCTGGGATAGTATGAAACCACTTGCATGGCTAGGTTTGCTAGCCAGTAGGCGTTTTAACGTTCGCCAGGGTGCTAGGTAAGTTTGGAGAAGTACTGATAGTGACAGAGAAAGTAGTAACACGTATATAGCGATTCGAAAAAAGTCGCTTAATCTAGTCCGTAATGGGTAGAGTAGGCAGTCTTTTTATTTGAAGATAGAAACTATTGATTTTCAACATGGAACGTTGGCTAGCTCCGGGCTCAGGGCGTCTTGAGCCTTTCTTTTTATAAGGGTATTCCCCACATCAAATAGGCACATCCCTACTAGGAAAGAATCAGGATTATTCTTAAAATTAATAGTATGAGAATGAATAAGTCTTTGATTCCCGTCATAGATCGTTAGTTATTCTAAAAAGGAGTGAGCTATTCCAATGAAGAAAAAATTTGGACTTAATTATTTCAAGCCAGTTGAACGTTTTTCAGGAAATTGGTCAATTTTAGAAGAAAAAAGTCGAGATTGGGAAAATATGTACCGCCAACGTTGGTCTCATGACAAAGTGGTTCGGACAACGCATGGCGTGAACTGTACAGGGTCATGCAGTTGGAAAGTATTTGTGAAAAACGGCATTATTACTTGGGAAAACCAGCAAATTGATTATCCTTCATGTGGCCCTGATATGCCTGAATTTGAACCGCGTGGATGTCCTCGTGGAGCTTCATTTTCCTGGTATGAATATAGCCCGCTTCGCGTGAAGTATCCATACATACGAGGGAAGTTATGGCGTATGTGGACTAAAGCAGTTTCTGAACTGAAAGACCCTGTAAAAGCATGGGCTAGCATCGTAGAAGATCCTGATAAGGCAGATGAATATAAAAAAGCGCGTGGCAAAGGCGGCCATGTCCGGGTTAACTGGAGAGATGCAACCTTAATGATTTCGGCACAGCTTATTTATACAATCCAAAAGTACGGTCCCGATCGGATAGCTGGATTTACACCGATTCCGGCAATGTCAATGGTCAGCTATGCGTCAGGTGCACGATTCCTCTCTCTTCTTGGCGGCGAAATGCTTAGCTTCTATGACTGGTATGCGGATTTACCGCCATCTTCTCCACAAATTTGGGGTGAGCAGACAGACGTCCCTGAATCGAGTGATTGGTTTAACGCTGGTTACATCATTATGTGGGGATCGAATGTACCGCTAACAAGAACGCCAGATGCTCACTTCATGACAGAAGTGCGCTACAAAGGGACGAAAGTAGTTTCTGTGGCCCCGGATTACGCAGAAAGTGTTACGCATGCGGATGACTGGATTGCGGCAAATCCCGGAACGGACGCTGCAGTTGCTCAAGCAATGACGCACGTCATTCTCGATGAATTTTATGAACAGCGTAAAGAGCCGATGTTCTTGAATTACGCGAAACAATATACAGATATGCCTTTCCTAATAACACTCGATACACATGAAGATTCTTATAAAGCGGGTCGATTTTTACGGGCAAGTGATATAGGGCAAGCATCCCAGCACGCTGAGTGGAAACCGGTTATTTTTGATGAAACGACAAATGAAATTATTGTTCCGAACGGTACGATGGGACAACGTTGGGAAGAGGACAAGAAGTGGAATCTAATTCTTGATAATGTAGACGGAACACGCGTTGAACCGGCCTTGTCAGTGGCCGATCATGGCGCGGAATGGAAAGAAATTGTTTTCCCATTCTTCGACAACGTGTCAAACGGAACATTCAAACGTCCGATTCCGGTGAAAAAAGTAACACTTGCAGACGGAACCGAAAGTCTTGTAACAACTGTTCACGATTTGATGCTTAGCCAGTATGGTGTTAACCGGATTGGTAGTGAACTCGAAGCATCTGGTTATGACGACGCAGAATCATTCTACACGCCAGCATGGCAGGAGAAAATCACAAGTGTTAAACCTGAACTGGTTACCCAAATCGCGCGGGAATTTGCACATAATGCGCTTGAAACAGGCGGCCGTTCGATGATTATTATGGGTGCAGGTATTAACCACTGGTTTAACAGTGACACCATTTATAGATCGATCCTTAACCTCGTTATGTTAACTGGTTGTCAAGGCGTTAATGGTGGTGGCTGGGCCCATTACGTTGGTCAAGAAAAATGCCGTCCGATTGAAGGGTGGAGCACAATCGCATTTGCACGTGACTGGCAAGCGCCGGCGCGACTTCAAAACGCGACATCTTATTTCTATTTTGCAACTGATCAATGGAAGTACGAGGAAATGGGCGCGGATCTTCTTATGTCACCGACAGGCGGAAAAGCCCGCTATCAGCATCCTGCAGACTATAACGTCTTGGCTGCACGACTTGGTTGGTTGCCATCTTACCCTCAGTTCAACAAGAACAGCCTGACGTTTGCAGAAGAGGCAGCCAAAGAAGGAAAAACAACAACACAGGAAATCGTTAATTATACACTGGAACAAATCAAGTCAGGCGAAACAAAATTTGCAATTGAAGATCCGGATGCACCGGAAAACTTCCCGCGTTCTCTATTTGTTTGGCGCTCCAACTTAGTGTCGAGTTCTGCAAAAGGTCAGGAATACTTTATGAAACATTTATTCGGCGCTTCCCACGCTCTGCTTGCAACACCAAATGAAGATGTTAAGCCTGAAGAAATTGTTTGGCGCGATGATGTGGAAGGAAAACTCGATCTTCTTGTGGCACTGGATTTCAGAATGACAACAACTCCGTTGTACGCAGATGTCGTTCTTCCAGCAGCAACTTGGTATGAGAAACACGATCTTTCTTCAACAGATATGCATCCATTTGTTCACCCGTTCAACCCAGCAGTTGACCCGCTTTGGGAATCTCGTTCTGATTGGGATATTTACCGCGCACTTGCGGAAACATTCTCGGAAATGGCAAAAGTTCATCTTCCAGGCGTTTATAAAGACCTTGTAACTTCGCCACTTGCGCATGATTCTATCCAGGAAATTGCTCAGCCTTATGGCGAAGTGAAGGACTGGAAAAAAGGTGAAGTTGAAGCGATACCGGGTAAAACAATGCCAGCTATGACAATTGTCGAACGTGATTATACACAAATTTATGATAAATACGTCACGCTTGGACCATTATTATCTACTGGTAAAGTGGGAGCGCACGGCGTCAGTTTTTCTGTAGCCGATGAATATGAAATGATGAAGGGCATCAACGGCACCTATTTCGATGAATCTATCAAAAACGGATTGCCTAAACTGCACACAGCAAAACATGCGGCAGAAGCAATGCTGACACTATCTTCTGCAACGAATGGTCGCGTTTCTCAAAAGGCTTTCGTAGCAGTAGAAGCAGATACCGGCGTTGAACTGAAAGATATTTCAGCCGATCGCGCGGCAGAGCGCTTCACGTTTGCAAGCATTACTGCACAGCCGCGTGAAGTCATACCGACACCAGTATTCTCCGGTTCGAATAAACTCGGGCGCCGTTACTCGCCTTTTACGACAAATATCGAACGACTGGTTCCGTTCAGGACATTGACCGGAAGACAGCACTTCTACATTGACCATGAATTATTCCTGGATTTCGGAGAAGGTCTACCCGTTTACAAACCGACGCTTCCACCAATGGTATTCGGACCGCGAGACAAAAAAATCATAGGCGGTCAAGATTCACTTGTACTTAGGTATTTGACGCCGCATGGTAAATGGAATATCCACACGACGTACCAGGACAACCAGCATATGCTGACGTTATTCCGTGGGGGACCGACTGTCTGGATTTCCAGTGAAAATGCCGAAGAGCATGGTATTGACGACAACCAATGGCTTGAAGTTTACAACCGAAACGGTGTTGTTACTGCACGTGCCGTAGTCAGTCACAGAATACCTAAAGGAACCATGTTCATGTATCACGCGCAAGACAAGCATATTCAAGTACCAGGCTCTGAAATTTCAGAGGAACGAGGCGGAAGCCATAACGCGCCGACGCGAATTCACATGAAACCGACGCAAATGGTTGGCGGCTATGCGCAACTCAGTTACGGATTCAACTACTACGGACCAATCGGAAATCAGCGAGATGAGTACGTTGCAGTCCGTAAGATGAAGGAGGTAAACTGGCTTGAAAATTAAAGCACAAGTTGCAATGGTAATGAATCTGGATAAATGTATTGGCTGCCATACATGTAGTGTTACGTGTAAAACGACGTGGACAAACCGTGAAGGTGCAGAGTATATGTGGTTTAATAACGTCGAAACAAAACCGGGGATAGGCTATCCAAAACGCTGGGAAGACCAGGAGCTTTATAAAGGCGGATGGCAAATTAATAAAAAAGGTAAACTCGAATTGAAATCCGGTTCGAAGCTATCAAAAATTGCTCTAGGGAAGATTTTCTATAACCCGGATATGCCTGAAATGAAGGACTATTACGAACCATGGACATATGACTATGAAAAACTGACTTCGGCACCAGACAGTAAACATACGCCCGTTGCTCGTGCAAAGTCTGTTGTGACAGGAGAATACATTGATCTAGAATGGGGCCCAAACTGGGAAGACCAACTTGCTGGGGCTCACATTACGGGACCAATGGATCCTAATATTGAAAAGATAGAAGAAGAAATTAAATTTAACTTTGAACAAGCATTTATGATGTACTTGCCAAGACTCTGTGAGCACTGTCTCAATCCGAGTTGTGTGGCATCCTGTCCATCAGGCGCCATCTACAAACGCGATGAAGATGGAATCGTCCTCGTAGACCAAGAAGCGTGTCGAGGCTGGCGTTATTGCATGACCGGTTGTCCATACAAGAAAGTCTACTTTAACTGGAAAACAAATAAAGCCGAGAAATGTACATTCTGTTTCCCGAGGATTGAGTCGGGACTACCAACGGTTTGTTCTGAAACGTGTACAGGCAGAATCCGTTATCTTGGTGTTCTTTTATATGACGCAGATCGCGTTTTAGAAGCGGCTTCTACACCGAACGAAAAAGATTTGTACAAAGCGCAAATTGATTTATTCCTCGATCCAAATGATCCGGAAGTTATTGCTCAGGCTAGAAAAGATGGTATTTCCGAAGAATGGATTGAAGGCGCACAAAATTCACCGGTTTATAAACTAGCAATTGAATATAAACTTGCCTTCCCGCTTCACCCTGAATACCGCACGTTGCCGATGGTATGGTATGTCCCGCCATTGAGCCCAATCATGAACTATTTTGAAGGTAAAGACTCGATTAAGAATCCTGATATGATTTTCCCAGCAATTGAGGAAATGCGTATTCCGATTCAGTATCTCGCAAATATGCTTACAGCAGGAGATACCGAAACAGTGAAAGGTGCACTGCAAAGAATGGCAATGATGCGTTCATACATGCGTGCCATGTCATCTGGTAAAGAATTCGATGAATCACGTCTAGAACGTGTCGGTCTGACTGCTCATCAAACGAAGTCAATGTACAGACTTCTGGCGATTGCAAAGTACGAAGATCGCTTTGTTATCCCGACAGCACATAAAGAAGGTCATATGAATGCATACCGTTCACAAGGATCTGAAGGCTATGTGGAAATGGGCGACTACAGTATGGGTACTTCAGAAAGTCCATACAACTACGCAGGTATAAAACAAGAAGATAGTAGCTGTGATGGTTGTGGTACACAACCACAAGTGAAGTCAGGTAAAGAAATTTACGAAGAGAACTTTTACGGGGGGATTTGGCGTGATTGATCTGCAGAAGCTGTATAACGAAAAACACACATTTGGCTTCTTCGCACAGCAACTTACGTACCCGGAAAAGATAAACTTTCATCCGTCAGTCATGGAAGAGTCAGTTGACTCTTCCCATCCGGCGTATGTGCATATTAAAACTTACTGGGAGTTAATGCATGACTACAGCTTTGATGATATCCAGGAAATGTATACATATACGTTTGATTTCCAAACGGATTCAACGCTGTTCATGACTTACGTAAAGTATCAGGATGCGAAAGATCGCGGTCAAATGCTTGCTAAATTAAAAGTGCTTTATGAAATGTTTGGCCTGAATATGCCAGACGGTGAACTTTCCGACTTCTTGCCGCTTATGTGTGAATTTATCTACGCATGCGAATGGATAGGTGACCCGAGGGCAGAACAAAGTTTTGGTATGTTACTCGCTGTTTTGGAAGACGGAACATATCATCTGTTAAAAGCGCTGGAGAAATATAATAGTCCCTATTTCCATCTAATTAAGGGGATGAGGGTAACCTTTAAGTCATGTGCTCGTCAGGAGGCGCCTACAAATGGCTAATCAATTTCTATGGGTCATTTTCCCTTATCTGTGTATGGCAACATTTGTTGTAGGGCATATTTTCAGATACCGGAACGACCAGTTTGGCTGGACTGCAAAATCAAGTGAATTTATAGAAAAGAAACAACTGATGATAGGTAGTTTACTGTTCCATATTGGCATCATGCCTGTAATAGCGGGCCATGTCGTGGGGCTTGCTGTCCCGAAGGAATGGACGCAAGCACTTGGTGTTAGTGATCATATGTATCATATGGGCGCTGTTTGGGGTGGAGGATTTTTTGGTGTCGTCACATTTGCGGGGATGTTTATTTTAACATATCGCCGTTTTGCATTAAAAAGCGTACGTAAGTTGTCATCTGCATCAGACTTAATCGTCAACTCTCTATTGCTGTTCATCGTATTCATCGGTATGTACAGTGTAATTGCAACTAGTATTACACAGCCAGAATTTGATTACCGAAGTTCAATTTCAATATGGTTCCGTTCCTTGCTGATTTTTCGACCGGAAGGTGCCTATATGATAGGTGTACCACTGGCATTTCAGCTTCATGTTTTATCTGGGTTCCTCATTTTTGCAATGTGGCCGTTTACCAGATTGGTTCACGTCTGGAGTGTACCGTTGAATTATGTAGGAAGAAGCTATATCCTGTATAGAAGGCACCGTGAAAACTAATGAACGAAAAAAGGCAGCTTTGCCTTTTTTCTATATAGGGAGAAATAGCAATGGATGAACAATTAAGATTTGATTATCAGCAAGAAATAGAACGGTTACAATCGATTTTTGGTTTCGACTTTGTCGCTCTGGCTCTTGTTGAGTCAGCGGAAATGCGTTTCGTCCAGAAATGGAAATACGTAACAGGCAATCGTAGCAACCGATATAAACGTATCACTTTGCAAACTGGAAAAGGTGTTGCAGGGCATGTTTTTAAATCAGGAAAACCATTTTTTGTTCACGATAGAGACCTGGAACTTGATTCAATGGATCTGTTTAACTATCCAATTATTGTTGCAGAAGACTTAAAAAGTTTTGGAGCGATACCTCTTTATAAATATAATCGTGTCCATGGTGTGTTACTTGTAGCTTATCGAGAGGGAAAAAGGATGACTGCAGAAGAATTTTCAGGCTTTATAAATCATGTCGGCCTGAGATTCGGTCCGTATTATAATAAGGAGATGGTAAAACAGTGATGCAAATCGGGAGTTTTCAGTTGACAGACTTGTTAATGAAAATGTACGACAATTCAGCTGAGGCCATCTTCTTTTTTGACTCAGCTGGAAAAGTAATTGCTATGAATAGTACAGCGGAACTTATTATAGGTGCGGAAGTACTGGATGGAATGATTGCGGGAGATGTAAAAGCAATTTGCATGTCTTGTAAAGGGTATACAAGTGAATCGGAACTTCAGACATGCCTATCCTGCTATTTGGTAAGTCCACAAAAAGATTTCAGTTCATTTCAAGTTTACCTAGATACGCAAGGCAAAGGAATAACTCCGTACACGGCAAGTTATCAGACCATCGATGAGGAAAATGGAATTCGTGTCTTCATGCTGAGAGATTTGACGAAGCAGTACAAGACACAAGAAACACTTAACGAGAAAACCATGATGAAAAATGTCATTAAAGCACAAGAAGATGAACGCAAGAGGTTGTCGAGGGAATTACATGATAGCGTAGCCCAGGAAATGTTAAGTTCCCTTGTTGACTTGCGTGTGTTGAAATACATGAATGTCGATTCTGAAGTACTCAAAAAGATTCAACAAGCGGAAGGCTCATTGATGCGTTTACTGGATGATATTCGTCACTTGTCTGTTGAGTTACGACCAGCTACTTTAGATGACCTTGGCCTCGAAGCTGCTTTTAGGACACATTTTAAATGGATTGAGAAAAATTATGGATTAATCGTTCATTTTACTGCTGAACTTGAAGCTAAAAGATATGAAGGTGAAATTGAGACAGTTGTCTATCGGATTTGCCAGGAGTCCATTCTCAATGCGCTTAAGTATGCAGAAACGGATGAAGTTTTCGTTCGGTTGTTTGAACGTTCAGGAAACCTTGAATTGAGTGTGAATGATAAGGGTGCAGGATTTGATAAAAATAAAATCAATCCAATTGGTACAGGTCTTGGCCTTTATGGAATGAGAGAACGAGCAGAACTGGTGAATGGCCAGTTCGTTATTCAATCGAGTATTGGTAAAGGTACTTCTGTACGATTGGAAATCCCACTTAGAGCGTCTGAGGAAGGGGAGGATAACAAATGAAAATAATTATTGCGGATGACCACGCCGTCGTTCGTAGTGGATTTATGCATATCCTGAATTTCCAAAGTGATATGGAAGTCGTTGCCACTGCCGCAGATGGTCTAGAAGCATATGCTTTAGTCGCAAAGTACCGACCAGATGTATTGCTGTTGGATTTAAGCATGCCTCCCGGAGAGAGCGGTCTAATTGCTACCGGTAAAATTAATGAAGATTTTCCAGAAACAAAAATTCTTATTTTGACAATGCATGATGATGAAGAATATTTATTTCATGTGTTAAAAAATGGAGCATCGGGCTATGTTCTAAAAAATGCGCCCGATGGTGAATTACTTGCCGCAATACGTACAGTTCACGCCGGTGATACGTATATTCATCCTGCTATGACCACTTCACTTGTCCGTGAATTTGTTAAAAAGGGCACGGAAGTGGTTGAAGATGATCCTTTCAAGATCTTAACAAAACGCGAAATTGAAGTTCTTCCGCTTGCGGCAAAAGGGTTTGGAAACAAAGAAATTGCAGAGAAACTATATATTTCTGTTAAGACTGTCGAAGCGCACAAAGCTAGGATTATGGAAAAACTACAGTTGAAAAGCAGGCCTGAACTCGTTGAATATGCGTTACGTAAAAAACTATTAAACTTTTAGCAGAAAGGTGTGTTTCAAATGGCTGAGGCACAAAAGTTCAAGTTCGACTTACCAGCTTTACGTGTGCTTGAAAATGAACATCGCTATTTAGAGTATTTAATGAGTGGCTGGCATACAATTGTTCTGGCTTTTGAACGGGATATCTATACTGTCAAAGAAGGCCATGAAGCACTGAAGTCACTTCGGAAACTCATCGTTGATTTCATTGAACCGTTAAAGAATCATACAGACAAAGAAGAAGAATTTTTGTTCCCAATGCTTGCCCAATACGTCGGTTCAGAACAGGGACCAGTCAATGCAACGGAGGAAGAACATGGTGAAATTGATGCCTACATCGGTCATTTTCTTCATCACACACGCGGTAATGTAAACCACTTTACGCTGGAGGAAATGAAGAAGGTAGTTCAAGACGCCGCAGAAGCATTTGAGGTTATCACTGTTCATTTTGTGAAAGAAGAATCTGTACTATTTTTAATGGTTAATAATATCCTCAATATCAAAGAGCAGGATAAACTCTATGAACAATTATATACCTCGATTCTTTAAGCATATATAACGTAGATAGCGCATCTATTGATTAACCATTTTCTTGCATAAAGAACAGGTAAGAAAGGCTTGAAAAACACCATTTTCACTGGATCATTTCCGGTCCGATTTAGGAGAACTATTCATGACATCTTTACCGAGGGACAAATGTGGCTAGAAATGACTTCGTCATCCCTACACATCAAGATATCTCGATAATCGTTTGGAGGTCGTTCAATCCAAAGCAATCCAAAAGTGACTGTACACGAAGTGCCTAGTGTTGGCTTAAGTTATTTACTGGTTGTTTTTGGATGATCAACATATGTATGTAGATTGCTAGATGTAGGGAAAACCCTTATAGGTTATCGGGGACTACCTACTATTTTACACTGAACTAATTCAATTATAATTAAAGCAGGGAATCAATGTCGGTTTCATTCAAAATACAATGATGGGATTGATTTGAATGAATAAAAAATTACAACTTCCATTACAGACGGCGAACTTAGTAGTCGGTTTTATGGTATGGGTACTCATATCCTCACTATTGCCATTCATCCGGGAAGATATTGCTATTCCTGCCGAAAAACTTGCGATTGTAACTGCTGTTCCGGTCGTTTTGGGATCTATCCTTAGAATTCCACTTGGCTATTATGCAAATATATTTGGCGCAAGAATTATCTTTTTTGTGAGTTTCATATTACTCCTGTTTCCGGTATTTTACATAAGTGCTGCTTCAACGTTCGCGGATTTGATCGTTGGCGGTACGTTCCTCGGAATCGGGGGGGCTGTATTCTCAGTGGGTGTAACATCGCTACCTAAGTATTACCCGAAAGAGAAGCATGGTCTCGTCAATGGTATTTACGGTATGGGGAATATGGGTACTGCAATTTCAACGTTTGCTGCACCGGTAATTGCCACACAAGTCGGTTGGTCAATGACCGTCAAATTCTATCTCGTACTGTTGCTTATCTTCGCGGCCTTGAATTTCATATTTGGTGACAAGCAAGAAGTGAAAGTGAAAACACCGATACTTGAGCAAATTAAAGGCGTTTATAAAAATGAAAAACTGTGGTTCTTCTCATTATTTTATTTCATTACATTCGGTTCATTTGTTGCATTTACAATATTTTTACCGAACTTTTTGGTCACGTACTTCGAACTGGAAAAAGTGGATGCAGGAATGCGGACTGCGGGTTTCATTGCAGTGGCAACATTCCTGCGCCCGGTCGGAGGATGGCTTGCTGACAAATTCCAACCGTTGTTCTTATTGATGGGTGTCTTTGCGGGACTTACATTTGCGGCTATTATTCTCGCGTTTTCACCTACTATTGCATTATATACAGCGGGAAGTATGTTAATTGCTGTTGCAGCAGGAATAGGTAATGGTGTAATCTTCAAACTCGTTCCGTTTTACTTCAACAAACAAGCTGGAATTGCTAATGGGATTGTATCGATGATGGGGGGGCTTGGAGGATTCTTCCCACCTTTACTACTATCCATTATTCATTCGATGACAGGTTCCTATTCAATCGGTTTCATGGCATTCTCTCAAGTTGCACTTGCGAGCTTGGTCCTTGTCATTTGGCTTTATTATATGGATCGACTTAGCATGTCTGCAGAAGTCTTCAATTCAACGGGTCAAGGGATTCTTGTAACAGATGCTTCGGGAACAATTCAGTCTGTGAATCCTGCTTTTACAAGGCTGACAGGATATACCGAAGAAGAAGTGATTGGAAGTAATCCGAATATGTACAGTTCAGGTAGACACTCGAAAGAATTCTACACGTCTATGTGGAGTCAAATTGGTCAAGATGGATTATGGCAAGGTGAAATATGGAATAAACGCAAAAATGGCGAAGAATACCTTGAACTGCTGTCAATTAGCGCGGTGAAGGATGGTTCCGGAGATGTAACTCGTTACGTCGGCACATTCAGTGATATAACGCCGCGAGGCTAAGAGGGCATCCGGTCGTAAAGACCGGTAGCCCTCGCTTCAATTTATAGGAGGAGTGGACATTGGAAAATCGCTATACAAGGCAAACGCTGTTCAAACCAATTGGTAAACATGGGCAGGACAAGTTAAGTTCTTCCCACGTTGTTGTCATTGGGTGTGGAGCTTTAGGTTCAGCTGTTTCAGAGACACTTGTCCGTGGTGGAGTGCGAAAACTGACGATTGCAGATCGAGATTATGTAGAACCGTCTAACTTGCAAAGACAACAGCTGTTTACCGAAAAAGATGCACGGGACGGCATACCAAAAGTGGTTGCTGCTGAAGCTCGTTTGAAAATGATTAGGGAAGACATTGAAATCGTAACCGTGCTTGATCATGTGGATGGATCCATTATGGAACAAATTATTGATGACGCTGATTTAATCATGGATGCGACGGATAACTTTGAAACGCGTCTGTTGATAAATGATATTGCATGGAAAAAAGATATTCCCTGGATTTATGGTGCGTGTGTAGGCAGTTCAGGTACAGTTTTTCCATTCATTCCAGGCGAGTCAGCTTGTTTCCGCTGTTTGCTACCGGTTTTACCGTCGGTTAATGAAACGTGTGATACGTCAGGAATCATTGCGCCTGCTGTTCAAATTACGGCGGCACATCAAAGTGCAGAAGCGCTGAAATGGTTAACGGGGAATAAAGATGCAATGCGCAAGAAGCTATTCCATTTTGATGTATGGAACAATACGCATATAGAAGCAGGGATTTCCCGTATGCGAAACGAAGTATGTGAGACATGCGGAAATAAACCGACCTTCCCGGCGTTGCATCGAGCAGAAGATACAGGATACGCAGTGTTATGCGGTAGGGGTACAGTGCAAATCATTCCGAATGCAAACCGCACATTGACGATTGAGGATGGGGAAACAGTCGCTAAAAGGCTGGGGTCACCCTATAAAGTGACACCATTTTTTGTGGAATTTAATGCAGATAGTTATCGCTGTATTCTATTTGGCAATGGTCGTTTGTTAATTCATGGATTAAAGGATATAAAGATAGGACGTAAATTGTACCATCAATTTTTTGGATGAAAGGGAGGAATCAGATTGTCACATTTGAATGAATCGGACAAAGAGAAGAAACTCACTTTTTGCGTACTGACGACGAGTGACACGCGTAATGTCTCGAATGATCGCAGTGGCTGGACAATTCGGCAAAAGCTTGAATCGGCGGGTCATCATGTATTTGAAACATGGCTTTGTCAGGATGACGCGATGGAAATTGAATCGATTGTCGAAGAATGGCTGCGGAATCCTAACGTTCATGGCATTATTTCTACAGGCGGGACTGGCATTGGTTTTCGTGATGTTACTATTGAAACTGTGTCGACCTATTTCACAAAAACGATTGATGGGTTCGGCGAGTTATTCCGTTACCTTAGCTATACAGAAGATGTAGGTTCAAAGGCGCTATTAAGCAGGGCTGCGGCAGGCGTGGTAAAAGAGAAGGTGTTTTTCGCGCTTCCCGGATCCGTTAAAGCAGTGGAACTTGCAATGGACAAGCTAATTTTGCCTGAAATTCACCATATTGTGCATGAACTTACCAAACATCTAGAGGACTAACTTAATTCCGTAATTACTTATTTTAAATAAAAACCTAACGCTAACGAAATTTCTATATCGATTATTAGTTTGCATGGATGAGTTCCGTTGATTGTAACGGAAGGCGTCCGCCTGGAGTGTAAATCAACCTTGTAAGGATTTCAATACAAAATCCACTATTATAAAATTGGTTCTACTGACCAAAAGACTCACCTGAAGTGAGTCGTGGAAGAGAGTTAGAATTGTCTTTCGTAATCGCCGTTTTTTCCACCTGTTTTACGTAATAGCATTGTTGGTCCAATAACCATTTCTTTGCCGGCCGCTTTGCACATGTCGTAAATAGTGAGTGCAGCAGCGGAGGCAGCAGTAAGTGCTTCCATCTCAACACCGGTCACACCTTTTGTCTTCACTTCCGCTTCAATCAATACTTCATAATGAGCAGATGATTTATCTATGTTCCATTCGAAATGGATGTTAACACCTGTCAGTGGGATCGGATGACACATAGGAATTATGGATGATGTACTTTTTGCTGCCATGATTGCCGCGACCTGAGCGACCGCGAATACATCGCCTTTCTTATTGGTACCTTCTGTGATTTGTGAATGAATTGTTTCATTAACAATGATGGACGATTTTGCGATAGCTGTTCGAGTGGTTTCTGCTTTGTCGGAAACATCGACCATTTTTGCACGGCCTTGTTCGTTGAAATGTGTGAGCTCTGACAATGGAGTCATTCCTTTCGTACATATCTAATACATTCAGTATAGCAGAAGGAGGAGAATCAACATGGTAGAAATGAGAAAGCCTATCTTAGTATCTGAGGCTGTTCGACTCGTCATGGAACATAGCTATCTAGGTGGAACTGATACGATTCCACTTGAACATACATACGGAAGAATACTTGCGGAACCGATTATCGCAAAGCATGATGTCCCATCATTCGACAGATCGCCATACGATGGATTCGCTGTCCGTGCAAAGGACACAGAGGGTGCTTCTGGAGATAATCGTATACAGTTCACTGTGATTGGTGAAATTGGTGCGGGCCATGTAGCGACTAGTGGAATAGGTCCAAGAGAAGCATACAGAATCATGACGGGTGCCACGATACCGGATAATGCCAATGCGGTTGTCATGCTCGAACAGACGACAGAAGGAAAAGATCGTTTTACATTGCGTAAACCGTTTAGCGAAGGGGAAAATATATCCTTTAAGGGTGAAGACGCAAAGGAGGGGGAACTCCTTGTTGAATCGGGAGCATTTATCCATCCCGGTACAATCGCGTTATTAGCGACATTTGGTTATGCAACAGTCAAAGTTGCGAAACGACCAGTTGTTGGCATTCTTTCAACGGGAACGGAGTTGCTAAATGTGTCAGATGAACTTGTTCCTGGGAAAATACGGAACTCGAACGGGCCGATGATAGCTGCCCAGTTAACTCGTATGGGATTAGGTTACAAATCATATGGCATGCAAGAAGACGATCTAGATGCATGCATAGAAGTCGTCGAAAAAGCTCTCATTGAAACAGATGTACTTATTACGACAGGCGGTGTTTCTGTTGGTGATTATGATCATTTACCCGCAATCTATGAACGGTTGGGAGCTAAGGTCCTATTTAACAAAGTTGCGATGCGTCCGGGAAGCGTAACGACGGTCGCCGGGCTTGGTAAAAAACTATTATTCGGTCTGTCGGGAAATCCATCTGCTTGTTTCACGGGTTTTGAATTATTCGCTAGACCCGCTATTCTTGCTATGCAAGGTGCAAACACACCGTATATGCCGCGCATGCAAGCGATATTAGGTGAAGATTTCGGAAAGCCAAACCCTTTTACCCGCTTCATTCGCGCATTCTGGGAAATGACATCGGAAGGTATTGTTGCAGTACCCGCAGGCTTTAATAAATCAAATGCAGTATCATCGATTGCCCGGGGAAATTGCCTTATCGCTCTTCCAAGCGGAACGCGCGGTTACACAGCAGGAACCCATGTTGATATTTTGCTGCTCGGTTCTGAGCAAGGCGTTAGTGAGTGGGTATTATGAAGACACTTCAAGTTGTCGGTTATAAAAATAGTGGCAAAACGACACTTACATCGAGATGGATTTGTTTATTGAAAAACAAAGGACTTTCAGTCGCTGTATTAAAGCATCATGGCCACGGTGGGCAGCCTGCCATGCCAAATCCATCGACGGATACGATGCAGTTTTTTGGTAGTGGGGCAGACGTTTCAGTTGTTGCAGGTGGGGGTGCGGTTCAAATCCTGTTGAATGAAGAGCCCGAATTTGCCGAGCTTAAGGTGCTGGCAGCAATCGGAAAACCGGATATTCTGCTCATTGAAGGGTATAAGAAAGAACAAGGGGAGAAAGTAGTCCTTCTTAGAGATGCCGGGGATTGGGAATCGTTAAGCGGATTGGATGGCATACAGCTAGTTATCGGATGTCCAGAAATTACAGCTGTTAGTTCGCATATTGAATCTGCGCAGAATGTTGAACAACTCGATTCGTGGCTACTTGACTGGATTGAAAAGGAGGATGGCAATGAAACCGTTTGAAATTGTTGAAACAGTGATTGAACCGCAAAAATATACTGATTATGTCCTTCATG
This sequence comes from Sporosarcina psychrophila, assembly GCF_001590685.1. Classification (GTDB taxonomy): domain Bacteria; phylum Bacillota; class Bacilli; order Bacillales_A; family Planococcaceae; genus Sporosarcina; species Sporosarcina psychrophila. The sequence continues at coordinate 4,322,589 of NZ_CP014616.1, read as the reverse complement.
CTGGAGCAGGAGCTGTCACTGTTTTCACAGGACATGTCCGGGAATGGACACACGGGGTCCGAACATTATATTTGGCATATGAAGCCTATGTACCAATGGCCGAAAAAAAACTGGCGGAAATCGGTGGAGAAATGGAAGCGAAATGGCCAGGCGTGAAAGTGGCGATTGCTCACCGGATTGGGGAAATGCATATCTCAGATATTGCGGTAGTCATTGCAGTTTCCTCCCCTCATCGGAATGCAGCATATGAAGCGAATGAGTATGCAATTGAACGCATTAAGGAAATAGTCCCTATCTGGAAAAAGGAAATCTGGGAAGACGGCGAAGAATGGATTGGCGGTCAAAAAAAGTATCCTGAAAAGGGAGGCGAACAAAAGTGATTAAAGTGAACTATTTTGCAAGGCTGCGCGAATTGACCGGCAAGGCGGAAGAAACCATCGAACGGGAATCGATGACTGTCCGCGAGCTGCTGGACTGGGCGGAAATGATGTATCCGGGTTTTGGGAAAGATACAGTGCATGTTGCAGTGAATGAAGAATATGCCTTAAAGGAGGATGTCATTCATTCGGGAGATATTTGTGCATTCATCCCACCTGTGAGCGGGGGATGAAGGAGACAGTAGGCATCGTTCTGGCGGGCGGATTGTCTCGGCGGTTCGGTTCTCCGAAAGCATTTGCTAAACTAAGAAATAAGTACTTTTATAAAATTGCAGTCGAAGCAATGTCGGCATCCTGTGACGAGATTGTTATTGTGACGCTACCTGAACTAATGGACCGATTTGGTGATGGTGAAAACCTGATGGCTGATAAAGTGGAATATGCTGGACTCGGTCCGCTTGCAGGGATTCTGTCTGCGATGGAATCCGTGGAAGCGAACCGCTATGTAGTATTACCGTGTGATATGCCATTTATAGATGATAAAGCTATATCGAAGTTGATAACGCTTCATAACGAATGTGTCACGGCTGTCATTTCGGATGGAAGATATCATCCTCTCGTGTCTATCTGGGATACGCAAATGAAAAATGCAGTGAAAGAAGCCTTGAAAAACAACCAACTGAGTGTAATGAAATTACTTTCTATTAGTAATACAGCGTGGGTTCAAGGAAGCGTTCTGACTGACGATGAAAAACGGATGTTCACGAACGTGAATACGCCGGAAACCCTGGAAAGGGGATGACGAAATGGAAACAGTTAAAGATAAGCTCGGACGTCCGATCCGGGATCTCCGAATCTCCGTAACGGATCGCTGTAACTTTAGATGTGCCTATTGCATGCCAAAAGAAGTTTTTGGTGATGATTATGTTTTTCTACCCAAGAACGAACTGCTTTCATTTGAAGAAATTGAACGGTTCGCGAAGCTATTTGCGTTACTTGGTGTGAAAAAACTCCGCTTGACGGGCGGCGAACCGCTTATGCGGCGCGATTTGCCAAAACTGGTTGAAAAACTGATGAAGATTGAAGGAATTGAAGATATAGGGTTGACGACGAATGGTGTACTGTTGAAACAATACGCACAACCCCTTTATGATGCAGGTCTGCGTCGTTTGAATATGAGCCTCGATGCACTTAATCCGGAAACATTCGGTAAATTAAATGGACGCGGAATTAAACCAGAACTGATACTAGCCAATATCGATCATGCACAAAAGATCGGCTTTGAAATCAAGGTGAACATGGTTGTTCAAAAAGGCGTAAATGAGGAAGAAATTCTACCAATGGCCGCTTATTTTAAAGAGCGTGATATTACGTTGCGGTTCATAGAATTTATGGATGTCGGTAATGATAATGGATGGAGCTTTGAAAAGGTTGTCACGAAAAAAGAAATTTACGAAATGATCAGTGCTGTTTATGATATCGAACCGGCGGAAGAAGACTATTACGGTGAAGTTGCAAAACGTTATCGTTACTTGGATAATGGAGCACAAGTCGGTTTTATCACGTCTGTATCAGAATCATTCTGTTCAACATGTACGCGGTCCAGACTGTCGTCGGACGGTAAACTGTATACGTGCCTGTTCGCATCAGAAGGGTTCGATCTGCGTGAATTAATTCGTAGTGGACTGACAGATGCAGAATTGTTGGAAGTCATTACAGGCGTGTGGCAAAACCGTGGAGACCGTTATTCAGATGAGCGAACTGAACAGACAGCGAAGAATCGGAAAAAGATTGGTATGAGTTATATAGGTGGGTGAAGCGTTGCTGCGGCGACGCTTTTTATTATGGAGAGAGACGGAGGGGATGCTGACTTTGTTTAGTTTTATGAGACTGTTGCTTAGTTTCACGGGAGTATTGCAAAGTTCATTTAAAACGTTTGGAACTTCAGTTGCAACGTCGCCTAGTTTGGGCAAAACGTTGTTAAGTTGTTCAAGTGTTGTGAAGTTTCGTGTAAACGTTGTTAAGTTCATTGGAAATGCTATGAACATGGACGGAAACGTTGTTAAGTTCATTTAAAACGTTGCTTACACTCTTTAATAAAAAAAGCGGATCGCCTTACATCTAAGGCGATCCGCTTTCGAAATATACGTTCGCTATTAACCTTCATCTTCCACGACGACTGAGCGTCCTTTGAGTTTCAGCAACATTGGAACAAGAAGCCATAATGCAGCTACTATGATGAAAACAAGCGATAGCGGCTTTGTGAAGAAAATGCTGAATTCACCGTTCGAAATGGTGAGTGCTCGCCTCATGTTGTTTTCAATCATTGGACCTAATACGAGTGCCAAAACTAATGGAGCTACTGGATAATCATTTTTTGATAGTAAATAACCCGCTACACCACAACCAAGCAACAAGTATAAATCGAAAGTCGTGTACTGTACGGCATAAACTCCGAAAAATGAAATGGCGATAATAATAGGCAATAAGTACTTCTTAGGCGTTTGAATGATTTTTGCAAACACACGAACGAGCGGCATGTTCAGTACTAACAGCATCAAGTTGCCGATAAACATACTTGCAATGAGCCCCCATGCGATATCCGGGTGTTCGTCAAAGAGAAGGGGCCCTGGCTGAATGTTATACATGATAAGTGCACCCATTAATATGGCTGTTGTACCGGAACCAGGGATTCCTAATGTAAGTAAAGGAATCATTGCGCCCCCTGAAGCAGCATTATTGGCAGATTCAGGACCCGCTACTCCGGCGATGTTCCCTTTTCCGAAGCTTTCGGGATTTTTACTGAACTTTTTCTCTGTTATATAGGAGAAGAAAGATGCGAGTGTTGCCCCGGCGCCTGGAAGTACCCCGATGAAAAATCCTAGTAGGGAACCGCGTACAATGGGAACTGCGCTGTCTTTCATATCTTGTTTTGTCGGGAGGATGCGATTGATTTTTGCAATGGCCCCGTCTTCTTCATCGCGTTCCAATACCGTCTTGAATACTTCACCAAGCGCAAACAATCCAACAGCAATTGTTAAAAATTCCAATCCGGAAAAAAGAATAGGCTGGTTGTATGTAAAGCGGGCAATTCCTGAAACTGCGTCAATGCCGATTGTTCCAAGCATAAGTCCGAAAACAGTCATCATCAATGCTTTCGTCATCGACTTTCCAGCAAGTCCACTTACAGCAGCTAAACCCAATAGCATTAAGGAAAAGTATTCTGCAGGGCCGAACTTGATTGCGACATTGGAAAGAGGTTGCGCTAATAAGACCAGACCGATTAGCGAAATGATTCCGGCGCAAAATGAGCCGATTGCCGAGATAGCCAAAGCTGCTCCGGCACGCCCTTGCCTAGCCATTTGATAACCGTCGAGCGTCGTGACGACAGACGAAGATTCACCAGGGGTGTTCAGTAAAATCGATGTTGTAGAACCTCCATACATTGCTCCATAATAGACTCCGGCAAGTAAAATGATCGAACTGGCAGCGGCTGCTTCTGTCGGCATTCCAGAAGTGATGGTTGCAGTAACGGGGATGAGAAGGGCAACACCGCTCATTGGACCGATGCCGGGTAACACGCCGACAGCCGTGCCGATTATTACCCCGACGAATGCAAATAATAGATTATGCCATTGAAAAGCAACACTGAAACCATCGGCTAAAAACTGTAAAGTGCTCATAGCTTAACTCCCTTCACGCTAAAATACAGGAAATCCTGGCAATGACCCGCCAAGAAGTTTCGCGAACAAATAATAAATTCCAAATGAAAATGCCGCTGCAATGATGAAGGAGGGCAATAATCGGCCACGTTCCATTGTTTGGAAAGCAATGAGTAAAAAAAGGAACGTCGAAATGACATATCCGACCTTTTCCAATAGAAATGCATACAAAACTGCGCTGATAATGATAATAATGAATTTCTTGTATTGAAGCTTCATTCCAGCTGTCGTTTCAGATTTGTATTTAAATGTTTCGAATAGCAATCTCAAACTTAAAAGAATTAAAATAATACCAAGCCACATTGGAAAGATTTTCGGTCCAACTGATGATCCGTAAGCACTGTCCGAAATTTTTTGACTTTCGATTACAAATAAGAGACCGATCAGTAAAAAGACGATGCTGGCATATCGATCGAACGTTTTACTCATAGTCTTTGACACCTCCCTAAAAGAAAAGGCGGCGCTGAAGCCGCCCGAATAATGTTATTTCTGCATTCCAAGTGCCGTTAACAATTCCACGATCACTTTATCTTGTTCTTCCAAATAGGTAGTGAAGTCGTCAGCATTACGGTACTCGCTTTCCCACCCATTTTTCTCTAATTCTGCGTTCCACTCGTCTGATTCCACCATTTTCTCTAGCTTCTCGGACCAATAGTCATAAGCCGTTTCCGACATTTCCTTTGGACCGAAGATGCCGCGCCAAATGGTGAATTCGGCGTCAATTCCTTCTTCTTTAAATGTAGGGACTTCTGTCAATTCACCGCTAAGCCGTTCTGAAGAACTGACAGCGAGGACACGGACATCACCGGACTTCAGATACGCTCCAATAGTGGAGGCATCTGTAGCGATAACGTCTGCATTTCCACCGAGCAATGCTGCGACTGCCTCTCCGCCGCCATCATACGATACATACTTTACTGTTTTTGGATCAATTCCATATTCAAATGCGGGCAAGACACCGACAAGATGGTCCATCGATCCCGGAGCCGATCCGCCGGCAAGTGTCACCGATTTCGCGTCTTTCTTAATTGCTTCTAGTACATCTTTCAATGAATTAAACTTTGAATCCGCCTTGACGACAATAGCTCCGTAGTCACGCGTCAGCTGAGCCAATGGTGTTGTGTCTTTATAGCCGTAAGCACTGTTTCCTTCCGCTTTGTTATTGTTGATTAAGATTGGCGGAGATTTTACAAGAAGGACATGATCATTTTTTAGTTCCTTTGTTGCAAATTCTGCCATGTAAACAGCACCACCGCCGCCGGGTTTGTTTTCAACTACGATTGACTTATCGATTAGCTTTGTTTCACTCATCGTTTTTGCAATAGCTCTGGCAGTTAAATCCCATCCACCGCCTGCGCCGGATGGAGCGACAATTGTTATGTTACTCTCCGGATATTTCGAGGTAGCGCCTTCCACTTTTCCTTCAGATTCATCCGCAGAACATGCTGTGAGGCCGAGTGCCAGGATACTTGCTAGGGCAACCGTCGTAAGTTTCTTCCACATCTTCATGTAATCCCCCTTATAATTAAAAATGATGACAGCGTTTTCATTCGCTGTCATCAATCTATCAGAATATTTATTCAATTAAAAGTTATCGTTTATAAGTTCGATAATGAGAGTAAACATCATTTTGTTCATACTGTTCAGCGTTTTTTTATGAAGTATCTTCTTTCGGGACGCCCGACTGAGCCGTATAGAAGTTCTGTAAATGCACGTTTTTCTGAGACGAGGTATTCTAGATAACGTCTTGCGGTCGAACGGCTAACGCCGATTTCCAAACCAAGTGCTTCTGCAGTAATTCCGCCTTCTATATTTTTTATATGGCTGACCACTTTCTCTTTCGTCATGGGGTCAATCCCTTTTGGTGGAATGAAATCAGGGTTTGATGAAGCGGGTAGCGTTTTATTCCAAAGAGATTTGATGGAATCTTCCTGTATGAGTCCTACACCTGAAAGTGTTTCCCTTTTAACTTTATAAGAAAGGAGGCTTTCCTTAAATCGATCGAATGTGAGCGGTTTTAGGATGTAGTCGATGACTCCGTGGCGAAATGCCTTTCTTACAACTTCAATCTCTGCCGCAGCGGTGATGAAAATAATATCTGTTTCAGGGCTGTTTTTGTGGATGAAATCCATTAGCTCTGTACCAAGTACATCGGGCAAATAGACATCGAGCAAAACGAGGTCTGGCAACAATGCTGAAATCCAATCTTTTGCTTCATCACCGGTATACGCGGAACCTACGACTGTAAAGCCCTCTATTTTCTCGATGAACCGCTGATGGATGTCGGCAATTCGTAAATCATCTTCAATAATTAAGACTTCAATTAGAGTTGTCATCTGAAAACCCTCCTTTCGGTATGGAAATAATAAACAATGCACCGCCTAAATCTCCTTTTTCGAGTGTGATAGAACCGCTGAGGTTTTTCACATTCTCTGCTACTTTCATAAGTCCATATCCACGGTGATTCTGATTTTTTGTCGATACCTTTTCTTGAAAGAGTACATCCAGCACTTCATCAGCTATCCCATGTCCTGAATCTTCAACTTCAATTAAAATCTCTTCGCCGTTATCCAGAATGAAGATGCGGACCATTCGTTTTTCTTCCGGAAAAGAGTCGGTCGCTTCGAAAGCATTTGTAACTAAGTTTCCAATGATTGAAACGAAATGGTTTTTTTCTAAGTGTTTCGGGAGTTTTTTTAAGAGACTATCTTCATCAAGAAGGAAGCGGACCTTCAATTCCTTTGCCCGGTTGAAGAAACCGATAACAATTCCTCCTAGAAAGGGATCCTGCAACCGCTTTGTCACGAATTGGATGAGCGATTGATGTTCAGCTGTTTCCTCATGAATCAAGCTTAGTGCCTCATCGTATGAATTGAGTTGAATGAGACCCGATATTGTATATAAAAAGTTATTGTATTCATGGGTTTGTGCACGAAGCGCCTCCGTATACCGTTTCACTTGTGATAATTCCATTGCGAGTTGGTCAATGTCTGATTGTAGCCGAAAAGTTGAAACCGCACCGACAATCTGTTCGCCAACACGGATGGGGATGCGATTTACAATTACCTTTTTGCCGCGAATTTCCATCGGGCGATCGAGATGTCGTTCTCCGGTTTCAAGTACCTTTGGAAGAAGTGTGTTTGGAAGCACTTCCTGAATCGTCCGACCGATTAGTTCCGATTGATTAGGGAGAGAAAGAGTTTCATATGCAGCCACATTCACAGTTGTAATGATACCGTTTGCGTCAACCATAATGATTCCTTCTCGCACAGACTCAATAAGAGCGTTTCGTCCGGTGAATAAGTTCGCTATTTCCGCAGGCTCTAAATTAAAAAGTTCTTTTTTAATATTGCGTGCCAGAATGCTAGAACCAATAATACCTAGAATGATTGCGATAAGTACGATGTAGGAAATGTTGTCGGCATACTGAAAAAAGATAGAGGACATATTCTTCTTTAAAAAACCAACGGAAATAATCCCGATAATCTTGCCATCCTCGTTAAATACTGGTGTTTTCCCGCGTAAGGCGGCCCCGAGTGTCCCAGTCGCCTCGGAAATATAGGATTCGCCTAGGAGAAGCGCACGTTCATTATCATCACCCACCATTTTTTGCCCAATCCGTTCTGGAACAGGATGAGCATACCGAATACCTTCGCTGTTTCCGATAACGACATATTCAGCACCAGTTTTGAGTCGTACCGCTTCGGCGATAGGCTGCAATATTTCCGTTGGATCAGCGTGTCCAAATCCTGCACGGACATCGGGGCGGTCTGCTGTTGTTCTGGCTATACTTAGCGCCTGGTCCCCAATCTGTTGCTCGATACCTTGCGACATTGTAAAGTAGAAGGAAACACCGATAATGATTGCTATTATGGAAACAAAGAGTGCGCCATATGAAAAAATGCGGGATTGTAAAGTAGCGGGTTTCATAGAAATCATCTCTCAATCTTGAAGTAACCGTATCTACTTACATTGGTCTTGGGCAGGCTTTCTACAAAGTTGAACGTCGGCCAATTGGTTCACACTATATGCTACACTATTGTTAATTGTTAGAATAGGGGGATTTAAGTGAAGCCAAGAATTTTCATTACAAGAAAGCTGACAGAAGAGGCGGTTGCGCCGCTTCATGAAAAATTTGATGTACGGATGTGGGACGAAGAAAGTGTAGCAGTTCCGCGCGCTGTTTTATTGAAAGAAGTGGCAGAAGCGGATGCACTATGGTCGGTTTTGGCGGATAGCATCAATCGCGAGGTTTTTGAAGCGGGTACGAAGCTTAAAATCGTTGCAAATATGGCCGTTGGTTATAATAATATTGACTTGGAATCGGCAAAGGAATATGACGTCATCGTAACAAATACACCGGGTGTGTTGACTGAAACAACTGCAGATCTTGCTTTTGCGCTTCTACTAGCGACGGCACGTAAATTGATCTCTGCAGAAAATGAAATTAGAAAAGGTAATTGGACTTCATGGGCTCCGATGAGATTTACAGGCATGGATGTTGGAGGAGCGACACTTGGCATCATTGGCATGGGACGAATCGGTGAAGCGGTTGCGCGCCGGGCAAAAGGCTTTGATATGCAAGTTCTTTATCATAATCGCAACCGCAAGCCAGACGCAGAAGCTGAGTACGGACTTGAATTCAGGGAGTTGGATACACTGCTGAAAGAGGCGGATTTCGTTATCATTCTAGCTCCCTTTACACCGGAAACCGCCGGGATGATTGGTGCACGGGAACTTGACCTTATGAAAAATACGGGCGTTCTTATTAATGTCGCTCGTGGTGGAATTGTTGATGAGGCTGCTCTTTATGATGCATTGAAAAACGGTGCGATTTGGGCGGCGGGGCTCGACGTGTTTGAAAAAGAACCAATCCCACTCGATCATCCGCTTCTTACATTGCCGAACGTAACAGTCCTTCCGCATATCGGAAGTGCCAGCATTAAGACACGCCTTGCGATGATGAACTTGAACGCACAGGCAATTACGGATGTACTTGAAGGCCGCAAGCCAAAAGGTATCGTTCAGTAAAGAACAGCAGACGAATGAATTATGTCTAAATTGACTTGATGACTGTCGTCGAATAGGAGGAGGTAACAATATGAAAGGTACAATCATTCCATATTTAACGTTTTACGGAGAAGGAAAAGAAGCGGCTGAATTCTATGCGAATTTGCTAGGACTTGAGGAAGTAGGAATGCAGAAATATGCGGATGCTAATTTCCCGCATCCACCGGAAGCAGCAGATTATCTCCTCCATTGCCATCTGAAAAAAGGTGAATTTCAAATCATGCTTGCCGATTCTGCGGACAAGCCATCTGAATACAACAAAAACGGCGTTGCCCTTCTTATCGACTGTGAAAGCGTGGAAGAAGCGAACCAGCTCTACGACGGCCTGCGGGAAGAAGGCGAAGTACTGATGGCCCTGCAAGATACGTTCTGGGGAGCTAAGTATGGGAAAGTGAAAGATAAATTTGGCTTTACGTGGGATTTGAACTGCGAGAAAGAAGGATAGAAAAAGGAAGACTCTTCGTCGAAGGAGTCTTCCTTTTTTATTGCCAGTTCAATTTTTACCGATCTGCGAACAAGTTAAACACACCCAGTGCATCAAGGAAAACAATAATGATTGCGATAGGGGTCAGATATTTTAATAGGTAGAACCAAATGTTGAAGAAGGTCTTTCCGACTTTCGAACCTTGCTTCATCTCATTGAACAGATCAGTTTTAGCTATTTTCAAAGGGATGAATATCGAAATCAATAATGCGCCAAGAGGCATCAATACATTGCTTACTGCGAAATCGACTAAATCGAATACCGTTTTATCGAAAAACTTCACATCAGCCATTACTCCGTATGATAAACAAGATGGAATTCCAACAACGAAAATTGCCATTCCAATTATCCAAGTGAATCGTTTTCGTTTTGAAGGATCATTTTTCGTCATTGTTGCAACAATAATTTCAATCATAGAGAAAGCGGAAGTTAAAGCCGCGAATAGGAATAAAACCAAAAATGCAATGAAGAAAAACACCCCAAAGGGCATTTGGTTGAATACAGCTGGCAGTACTGAAAAAATCAATGTCGGTCCTGCATCCGGTGCCATTCCAAATGAAAACACACCCGGAAAAATCGCAAGGCCGGCTAACAGAACGATGACGATATTCATAGCGATAATGGACATCGCCGAGCTCGGCAGGTTTTGCGTTTTAGGAAGATAGGAAGCATACGTAACCATGACAGAAGCACCTAATGTGAGAGTGAAAAAGGCTTGTCCCAAAGCGAATAAAATCGTTTCAGACGTTAATTTAGTGAAATCCGGTACCAGCAGAAATTTTACGCCTTCCATTGCCCCATCCAAGCTAAGAGAACGGGCAACGATAATGATAAATAATATGAAGAGAGCAGGCATCATAATCTTGCTTGCTTTCTCAATCCCTTTTTGAACGCCTTGGGCTACAACAGCAATTGTTAGCACCATAAAGATCAGTTGACCGGCTAACGTAGCGAATGGATTTGCAATAATTTGGTCGAATAACGGTCCGAACTGGTCTTGCGAAAGTCCGGAAATACCACCGGTTAATGCTTTGAATAAGTAGAGGATAATCCATCCTCCGACAACACTATAAAATGATAGCACTAAGAAACTGGTTACGACGCCAATGATCCCTGTTATATGCCAACCTGAATTGGGCGCAAGCTTTTTGTAGGCAGTAATTGCGTCACTTTGACTTTTACGACCGAGAATGAATTCACCGATTAAGAGAGGGAATCCTAATAACAGCGTAAATAATAAAAAGACCAGTAGAAAAGCGCCGCCACCGCCAGTCCCGGCTACGTAAGGGAACTTCCAAATAGCGCCTAACCCGATTGCTGAACCGGCAGCAGCTAGTATAAAACCTATTTTTGATTTCCAGTGTTCTTGTTGAGGCATAAGGTCAGTCCTTTCGATGAAACGAATATGTATGTACTTATAAAACAAGTCGTTTAGTTTAAGGGTAGCGTATTTTAAGGAGGCTGTCATTAAAATAACAAGTTTCAGAACATTATAAGTATACGGCTTAGAGGAGCTATTAATGAATAAAGCCTGTGTATGAGTATCTGAACAAATGAAAAAGCTTCCCTCATTACATGGAAACGTAATGAGGGAAGCTTACTATTATCAATTGAACAGGTTTATCGTCGTTATAATAATTGGCATCGCAAATACATCGATGAGGAAAGCACCAACAATCGGAACAACGAGGTACGCTTTAGTCGAAGGGCCATATCTTTCAGTGACGGCCGCCATATTTGCCATAGCATTAGGGGTAGCGCCGAGACCATGTCCTGTAAAACCAGCTACCATAATGGCTGCATCGTAGTCTTTACCGAGTAGACGGAACAAGACGAAAACCCCAAACAGGACGATGAAGACAACTTGGACGAAGACGATAACAAGTAGTGGAAGGGCCAAATCGGCAACTTCCCACAATTTAATGCTCATTAATGCCATTGACAGGAAAATCCCCAGTGTAACGTCGCTGATTAAGCCGATACTCTTCATATCGATCGCTTTAGGATTAATTTTGTCAACGATATTCCGAACAAGAACAGCAACAAACATGGCTCCTACGTAACCCGGCAGAACGAACCCTGTTGCGGTTGAAAATAGTTCACCCAAATACGTACCAAGGGCCATACAGAGTGTGATGAGTAGAATTTGTGTGAAGAACGAATCTGTTTGAATCGGCTTTTCTTTCTTTTCAATAGGAATACCGAGATCAGTATCCGCTTCAGATGACTTGAGATTGTGTTTTGAAATAAGGTATTTTACGGTGGGACCACCAACGAGACCTCCTGCAACAAGTCCAAATGTAGCTGCTGCAACTCCAATCGATAGGGCTGAATTGATACCCATGTCTTCGAGCGTCTGTCCAAATGCAGTAGCGGCTCCGTGTCCGCCTTCCATTGAAACTGCTCCAGCCATCATTCCAATAAGTGGATGCAGGTCGAACAAATAAGCCATGGATACACCGATTGTATTTTGCGCGAGCGCTAAAAATCCACATGCCAGCCAGTATATGACAAGAACCTTTCCGCCAAGTTTAATGAGTTTAAAGCTTGCTCCTAAACCGATTGTTGTAAAGAATGTAAGCATGAATAAACTTTGCAATGATGTATCAAGTGTAATTTCTAGCCATCCGAGAGACTTGAAAATGGTCGCAAAAACAGCGAATAATAATCCGCCGACAACGGGAGCAGGTATGCAGAATTTCCGTAAGAAACCAACTTTCTTAACTAAAACCATCCCTAAAGTTAGCAATGCAATGGAAAGGAAGATTGTGGTGACTTGATTAAGAACTAGCGTCATGAATTTCCCCTCCTAAAAAAGTTGTAATTGCTTCATTTGTTAAGTAAGCACCGAGTTTTACTGTACGGTTGTTTTCATCTAAAACGGGGTTCACTTCCGAAATATCGAACGACAGTGTTTTTTTATGTGTTGTAACTGTTCGAATGATTGAACGAACAATGGAAGGATCTAATCCGAATGGTGAAGGAGCACTGACACCGGGTGCGAAAGCAGAGTTCAGTACGTCCGTGCATAATGTTAGAAAAACATAATCATGTTGGTTGATGAATTGTTCGAGATCGGATGTTAGTTTGTCCATATTTCCGATATGCATATTCTCTTCGTATTCATATTTGACACCGAGCCTGTCGGCTGTATCGAACAATTCCTGCGTATTTCCATAGCGCTGGATTCCGACGACGAAATAGCTGCTCATGTTATCATGCTCCAGGATTTGTTTGAACATCGTGCCGGAAGACGGTTGTTCATCATATGAGCGTAAGTCGAAATGGGCATCTATGTTAATAATTCCAAGAGAAGCTTCCTTACCAATTGATTTTCTGACTCCGAGATAGTGACCGTAAGCGGTTTCATGGCCGCCACCAAGAATAATCGGTGTCATTTTTTTCTCTAATGCGTTTGCAATCGTATCGCCTAGCTGTTGTTGGGCTTTTTCCAGGTTGGTATCCATGTATTGAATATTTCCGACATCGACAAGCCTTTTATTTTCCGGGAATTTCCATGGCAATTTGGCAAGTTCACTGCGAAGTGCATCGGGAGCTTTTGCTGCACCCAATTGCCCTTTGTTGCGGCGGACGCCTTCCTCGCTTTCGAAACCGATAATTGCACATGTGTTGGGTGACTGGCAGATGACCTCGAGATTTACTAATTCAACCACTTGGTGATATCGGAAACTTGTTCTATTTTCAGTATGATCCGTACGTCCGGCCCATACATGTTCATTTACCTTATTAAGCAATTGCCTCACCCTTTCTGAACTTTCAGATACAACGTTACTCATTTATTATAAAGTACATGATTTATTAATTCTAATATATAATTACTATATACTTATAGCCCGCATCTATAATTGAGTGGAGGAGTGGTTAGTATGGATCTAAAGCAGTTAAGTTATTTTGTTTCAGTCGTGGATCATATGAGTTTTTCTAAAGCTGCAGAGAAGTTGCATATTTCTCAACCATCATTAAGCAACGCCATAAAAAACTTGGAACGAGACTTGGGGTTTCAAATCATTGAACGCAATACAAGGAATAGTAGATTGACAGAAGCTGGAGAGGTTTTATACGGCAGGGCGATTCATCTTTTATCAGAAATGGCGATTGTAAAAAAGGAAATGGAAGAAGTAAAGCTTATTGGTAAAGGTGAACTCCAAATCGGTATGATTGAATCGGTGAAGTATTGGATTCCAAAAGTGATTTCTCTATACAATAAAAAATTTCCCGAAATGCACATTCGATTGATGGAGGTGTTAAGTGGTGACGATGTGAAGAATTCGTTGAGGAAATATGAAACGCATGCCATTATCACGAACCAGCAAATTAAAGAAGTGGATATAGAGACGGTCCCTTTGTATAAGGAAAAACTTGTGTTAGTCCTTCACGAAAACCACCCGATGGCTACAAGGGAATCAATTATGCTGAAAGAATTGGAACAGGAGCCGTTCATCATTAGCACCGAAGGGTTTCAGACAAGGGAAGACATATTGCGTGCTTTTGAATTGGAAGATACTGTCCCTACGATTAAATATGAAATTGAGCGTTTTGAAACAGCATTAAGTTTAGTCGGTGAAAATTTAGGTATTGCGCTTATTCCAGAAAATTACTTACAGGGGCCTTATAATCTTACGATTGTAAGTAAGATCATCGATTCCCGGGCACTTGAAAGAACTGTGTATTTGACGTACATGAAAAACAGGTATGTCTCTCCAGCTATACAGGCGTTCATAATGGAAGTGGAGGGTTTTTTCGAATACAAAGTTTCTGATTGATTCGTTGCAAATCAGTCTGTCTGTTATGATTAAGTAAGGAGTAAAACGGTTTTTTGTAACCGAAAGGGGAGAATTAAATGATTGGACGAAACGACCCATGTTCTTGTGGAAGTGGTAAAAAATATAAGAAATGTTGTGGAACGGAAGGAACAAATCTTGTCGATATGATTGTCAACGAAGAGCTTGATCGTGTGCTCGTCGGTTATTTTAATGACTATCCGAAAGATACAGACCGCCAGGAAATGATGCAGACGATGCGGGAGTGGGTAAACCGCCTTACAGGTAGCTGGGAAAAGGAACATATTGAAGAGGCGGCAAGTGAGTTTTATTTATTCATCCACAATAAAAAGATTTGGCATACATATTTAGCACAGCAGCTTGAACAGATGAAACGTGATTCAGTTATTTCAGTATTACAAAAGTGGGACGAACCGTTTATGCTCCTTGCAGAAATTACCGAAGTTGAGTCAGGCAGACTAAAAGTACGGGAGCTGTTTGGTGAGCGAGATTATTTTGTGACGCGCAATGAGGGAATGCCTGCAGATTTGGGGACGTTACTATTTGGTGTAGTCCTCCACGATCCGCGAAAAGGGGACTTCGGGGTTGCACCTGTTTCTTCAATGATATTCTTGGCAAAGTGGAGCAAGCAGACGAAAAAGTCGCTCGTTGAATTAAGAGATGCGGTATCGGACAAGTCGACTGAGCAATTTCTAGATGATCACACGCTCGATATTTACGAGTTGTTCATCAAAAGGAGCATGGCTTCCATGAACGAGCTTGTTGAAGAAGTATTGGTACCCACACAATTGAGTGCGCTGACCGCACTTGACATCACACTTCGTGAACTGAATCAAAGTGCGGATGGACGTGAAATCATGCACAAACTGGCCGTCGCTTACTTTCTGAATGAGAATAAAGATGTTCCGATAGAAGGTGATTTTCTTGCTGCTGCAGTGAAAACGGGTATTCAACTTGGAGTGCTACAGGATACAGGGCTTATAGAAGATGACATTTTACGGAAGTACAGTGCATCAAAAGAAGGAATGCACTTGTATGAAATGGAACTTGCCTCCCTTTATGCAGACATGATGGATAGCGGGGATGAACCGGTGGCGGCACGACTTTACGATATTGGAACAGATCCTCGGCCGACAGAAAAAGCACTTTGGGAAACATCGATGACGACGGGCGGGGTTATTCAGCCTGAACGCAAGCCTGGCATTGCAGAAGGTCGTGCGCAACTTCTTGCATATGAGGCGTATCGCGCGGAATCTGAACAAGCACGTCGGAAACTTGCGAAGAGTGCAATGGAAATCGGACCAAATAATCCGGATGTCATCTTACTTCAAGCGGAAGTTGAACAGGATGCTGAGAAAGCGGCTAAATTGTATGAAAAAGCAATCCAGTCTGCAAGCAGGACATTTGAACCGGGGGAGAACCCTTGGCAAAACATACCGAATCGGCCATTCATGCGCTCGGCATTTGCGTATGGTGTTCACTTGTTCAGTCGCGAAGAGTATGGAGAGGCGGCGGAAATGTTCACGGATCTATTGAAGATGAACCGTACGGACAACCTTGGGGCCAGATATGAAGCGGTGGCTTCGCTCATTCACGCCGAACGGTTCACAGAAGCGGCGGAAATCATGGTGCGCTATGAAAAAGGTTCCGAGCATGATGCGGCTTATCTTTATCTTGATTGGAAGCTTGAACACATAGCATCCGAAGGGAAATCGTTAGATGCAGAAGAAATGTTGAATGCTGCAACGAAATTGAATGGCCATGTTAGGCATTTGATGACATTCAAAGCGAAAACGATTCCGTACCCGAGATTTAAAGCGATTGAACCGGGTAGTGAAGATGAAGCCAGGTATATATGGCTGTTGTTGAATGGTGTGAAGTAAACATAAGTTTTGCTTCATTAAGTGAGATTTAATACTAAAAGGGTTATATCGTCGGTCGAAAAATAGATCGATAATATAACCCTTTTTTAGTTTGGAGAGTTTTGGATGTAGACGATTGATAATCCGACTTTATGTCTACGAATTAGTTATTTACCGCCAAGCATATTGAACAAGCCGCCTGCAATGCTGCCTTCGTCACGTGATCCTCCACCAGGTGTTTGCGGTGCAGCTGCAAAGACACGGCTTGCGAGTCTAGAGAATGGGAGTGATTGAATCCAAACAGTTCCAGGTCCCTTCAGTGTTGCGAAAAAGAGTCCTTCGCCGCCGAATAATGCTGTTTTTACGCCTTTTACCATTTCGATGTTGTAATTAACGTTGTGTGTCATTGCCACGAGGCATCCCGTGTCTACACGTAATATTTCGCCCGGTCGCAGCCTTTTCTCGATAATCGTACCTCCAGCGTGGATGAACGTCATACCATCACCTTCGAGTTTTTGCATGATGAACCCTTCACCACCGAAAAAGCCGGTGCCGAGTTTCCGTTGAAATTCAATTCCGACGGACACGCCTTTTGCGGCAGCAAGAAAGGCATCTTTCTGGCAGATAATTTTGCCATTATGCTCACTTAAATCCATCGGAATTATTTTTCCAGGGTAAGGGGACGCGAAAGAGACATGCTTTTTGCCTGCCCCCGTATTCGTGAATGTTGTCATGAATAAACTTTCTCCAGTCAACATTCGTTTTCCAGCGCCCATTAGTTTGCCCATAATTCCTCCACCTGATGAGCCGGATCCATCACCGAAGATTGTTTCCATGGCGATGCCGTCTTCCATCATCATCAGCGCGCCTGCTTCTGCCACTACCGTTTCTTTTGGATCAAGCTCGACTTCTACAAACTGCATATCATCGCCATGTATTTTGTAATCAATTTCGTGATTGTTCATCTTGTCTCGTTCCTCCCTAAAATAAGTTTTCTACTACTCAACTATACGAAATAAAGTCGGAAAAGTTTCAAGAAATTGAGACGGAATTTCGGTTACTCTACCGTGTCCATATAGCGCCAAACTTTATAAGCAAGCTCGTGAGCTTCAGGTTCATGGGAAAATCCTTTGAAAGCTTCTCGGAATGAGCGGACGACAGATTCCAGCACGAATACCCGCGGAGACTCGGCGCGTAGTTCATCCAAAAGAAATTGCACATATTGTTTGCCGGCAGGAAGCGTATCATCTCCAAGAAATTCCAAAAATCCCGTGAGACGTTCGAGTAATTGCTCCTTTGTTTCTGTTTGTTCTACTTCATCCCCGCTTAACTTGAAAAATACATCTTCAGTGAAGAAAGCGTCTTTTGTGCTGATCATACCTAGGATGATGGAATCGATTCTTCGGAGTAAGAATCTCACAAGTTTTGAAGTGTCCATTTCCTCTTTCGAAACAGCTGACCATACATGAAGTATTTGTTGCATCATTCCGAACAGCATCACTGCACAATCGGCTGCATAAGGCACAGCAGCTTTGCCGTATACATCCACCAGTCTTCTTGTTAACCAAGAAAATTCAGCTAAAAGCATGTTCTTGATGTAAGTTCTTAGGTCGCTATCACCAGAATGGAAAACTGCCTCAAAAATTGGCATCAAGTTTTGTTCGCGATTCACGTGCATACGAATTAAAATCTGCTCTACCAGAACGTTCTTATCTGATAATTCTTGTCCAATAAGCAATTCACGTCTTCTTACAGTTGCTTCATCACGTGCGTGTACGAGTATCGCGATGAGGCACTCATTCTTGGATGAAAAATAATTGTAGAATGTCCCTTTTGATATACAAGATTCATCTAAAATATCTTGGACAGACGTGGTGGAAAATCCTTTATCTATAAAAAGTCGCTGCGCTGTTAATAAAACCTGGCGTTTTCGATCATTCATACTAATCACCTTTATCCTAAAGTTAGTTGCCGAACCTATTCGGCTTATCTGACGGGTGTGAATAAACTTATATATGTCGAGTTTCCCTGGAAATGAAATCATGTTTATACTATCAGTACATTTATTATGGTATATCCAAAAGGTTGATATATCAACGGAAAAAGTTTTTATTGTGTGAAAGCGTTTTCTAAGGTTGCAAGTTTTGGACTATCGGTATAATATGTTTAACATGATGTACACGGGGTACAAATTTTATACGTTACGTATTAAATAGGAGGAAGTAATAATGGATATAAAAAAAATGCACGAAAAACCGCCTTACGGCATGATAGCAATTTTATTTATAGGTGCTTTTGTCGCTCTACTAAATAATACATTGTTGAA
Source organism: Sporosarcina psychrophila (assembly GCF_001590685.1). Taxonomy (GTDB): domain Bacteria; phylum Bacillota; class Bacilli; order Bacillales_A; family Planococcaceae; genus Sporosarcina; species Sporosarcina psychrophila. The sequence goes on along the minus strand of NZ_CP014616.1, from coordinate 4,303,946 downwards.
CGTTGCATTGCCGACAATTATGGTTGAGTTCGATGTGAAACCGTCTGTTGTCCAATGGCTAACGACAGGATATATGCTTATCAATGGTATTTTAATACCAGCAAGTGCGTTCTTCATTCAGAAGTTCACAAATAGAAGGTTGTTCTTAACAGCAATGGTGCTGTTTACTCTAGGGACGATTTTAGCGATGATTGCACCATCATTTGGTGTACTCGTTGCTGCTCGAATGATTCAAGCGTGTGGATCTGCAATGATGATGCCGCTCCTTATGAACGTTATGCTTACGGCATTTCCGATTGAGCGCCGGGGAACGGCAATGGGGATTTTTGGGCTAGTAATGATTACAGCGCCAGCAATTGGTCCAACTCTGTCGGGATGGGTAATTGAACATTATACATGGCGTACACTTTTTGGTATCGTTTTGCCGTTTTCAATTCTGACACTTGTTTATGCGTTCTTTAAATTGCGCAACATTACACCGAACCGTGACATGAAATTAGATGTATTTTCACTTATTTTGTCAAGTATCGGTTTCGGCGGTCTTCTTTACGGCTTTAGTTCAGCGGGTGATAAGGGATGGGATTCACCGCTTGTCTATGGAACAATCGTTATTGGTGCAATCGCACTTATCGCGTTCATTGTGCGTCAACTACGTATGGATGACCCGATGTTGGATTTCAAGATTTACAAACATCCGATGTTTGCTTTATCATCGGCCATCTCGATTGTACTATCGGTTGCAATGTTTTCGGGCATGATTCTTACGCCGCTCTATGTCCAAACCATACGGGGCATTTCACCGTTCCATTCAGGTTTGCTGATGTTACCAGGGGCAATTGTGATGGGGCTTATGTCGCCGGTTACAGGTCGTTTATTCGATAAGTACGGCGCAAGAATTTTGGCGGTTATTGGTCTTACCATCACTGTCATTTCAACATTCTATTTAAGTAGACTAGGTATGGAGTCTGGTTATTATTACATTATGTGGATTTATACGATTCGGATGTTAGGGATTTCAATGGTAATGATGCCGGTTATGACAAACGGGTTGAATCAATTGCCAATGATCTCGAATCCACATGGTACGGCTATGAACAACACGTTACAGCAAGTGTCCGGTGCTATCGGATCCGCAATTCTGTTAACGATTATGACAAAACGGATGGAATCGACAGGTGCAGGACTATTTGCGGAAGTCCAAGCATCTGGCAATGCTCCATCGACCGCTGAGGGGCTAGCGAAGTTAAAGGAACAACTTGAAGCACAAGCAATGTTGGACGGAATTAGTTTCTCATTTTTCATATCGACAATCGTTGCAATTGTAGCCTTGGCTCTATCGTTCTTCATGAAACGTGTAGCACTACCAACTAATGAAAAATCATTTACTAATTTAGAGGAAAGTAAAAAATAAGCGATGGATTAAAGAGTGCTCCGCATGGGTATATATATATACCACTGCGGAGTTTTTTTGTTTCTGTTACTATTGAATGTGAGGTAAATATTATTAACGTATAATTGTTAGGACGTGGGAAAATGGTTGGACGAAACGATCCGTGTCCATGTGGGAGCGGAAAGAAATATAAAAAGTGTTGTGCGGAGAAAAATGAATCACCTTTAGAGACGCTTATTGATGAGGAACTTGAGCGTATCATCTTTGGTGCATATGAACAGGCTACAAGCCCAGCTGATATATCAGAGTTCGAAAGCCATAGAAGACACTGGAAAAGTAAACTTGAAAAACTGATGGGACCGGATGATGTTGAGGAGGCTGTTAGTGAATATTTCTTATTCGTTGCACGCCGTGATTTGTGGAAGCGTCACCTCCTAAGAGTGTTGAATAGCCCGATAAGAGAGACAGTTCGATCCGTTCTGGAATTATGGAAAGAGCCTGTTGTACTGTTTGCTAAGGTGAAAGAAGTGAAAGAAGGATATGTTATTGTCCAAGAAATACTTGGCGAGGGCATATTCAATCTTGAAAAGAAAGAAGGAATGCTACTGGAAGAGCATTCATTCATATTCGGCATTGTTTTACCCGATAATCGGGACCAGAACAATGATATCTATGTAATTTCTTCGCTTATGTTCATTAATGATTGGAATGGTGCACTCGAAAAACAGATAGTTGAACTTGCGGAGTCAAGCGGATTCGATAAGAGTCTTGCGTTCTATAAAGAGCATATGACGGATGTCTACGAAATTTTGCTTGCCAGGGATTCACGAACAGTAGATGAACTCATAGAGCATGATTTTACACCGGTTCAGCAGGAAGTAATCGAGAGTCTGGATGAAGTACTTGAGTTAAGAAATACGCCTAAAGAAGCGCGTGAATTACTGAGAAATATTGTCGTAACGTACTTTTTGAAAGAGCGCCCCAATTTCCGTAAACCTGGCGTTATTGCCGCTGCCGTATTTTTTGTAGCAGTTGATTTAGGAATTATGGAGGATGAAGAATTGACGAACGCTGAAATTGCGAAATTGTTCGTTGTATCGACAAGTTCGATGATGAAACATGCAGATAACATCCGTGAATTTGTCATTGAAATGTACGAACGGAGCCGTCAGCAAGAAAAAGAATAATCCGTGGTATTAGCAATAGTGCAGAAATGGATATACACCAAATGGGTATTACATAACCTGAAACCAAAATAACGTACAAATTAAATATTTTTTCATTATGAAAACTCCGCATGGGATCGATATATCCAGTGCGGAGTTTTTCTGCATTTTGTCACATGTGTTGATCACCCAAAAACAACCAGTAAATAACTAAATCCAACACTAGGCGCTTCGTGTACAATTACTTTTGGATTGCTTTGGATTGAACGACCTCTATACGATTACCGAGATGTCTTGATGTGTAGGAATGCGACTTCATCGCATTCCTACACATTTTTTCGGTAATCGTATGGTGCTTATTCATCCGTCGCTCTCCAAATGGATACGTAAACAAAGTGCTAAAACTTTTCGGGACGAAAGAATAGCGACGCTTCTTATCTGGATAATAGCCGCCAAAGATACAATTTTGGCGGCTGATGTTTTCTCCATAGTCTTGTCTTTTTTAGTTAAGGAAGAGTCACTTTCTTATAGTCCATCGCATGATAATATGCAGACTCTATACTAAAAGTAAGCAAGGAACACATTATACAAAGTGCTAGAGTGTCCGAAATTGTATCTTCGGGCACTTACAACCTTTATAAAAAGTCATCTATTCTTTTTTGGAAAATAGCTGTATTTTTCACTTGAACGTTGTAGGAATGCGACAGGCAACTATTCGCAGCAGGATGATCGAAACAAGTATGGCTAGGAATGACGTAGTCATTTCTAGCCATACTTGCCACTCGGTAAAGATGTCATGAATAGTTCGCCGAAAGCAGACCGGAAATGATTGAGTGAAAATAGAGTTTTTCAAGCCTTTCTTACCTGCTCTTTATGCAAGAAAATGGTTAATCAACGGACGTGGTATTTTGTATATGAACTTTAAACAGGGATGAAGGTGAAGAGAAATTATCTCACGTTCGGTGTGGTGCTGACAAAGAGAAAAATTCGAGGAAATGGGGTTCATAGTATGAATAATAATCTCATCCCTCGAATAGCTTGGTTATTGGGGGTTTTTCATAGCTTATTGTGTTTAAGTAGGAGGGAAGTAAAATTATAGTTGTCGGAAGATTAAAGGAATTGCGTAGGAAATGTCGAAATTAGTTAAATAGATGTGAGCGCTTTCAAAATGCTGTGTTATAGAAAGGGGAATGTTGCAATGCAACTGAACAATTATATCGGAGGTACATGGCAGGAGGCAGGGGGAGCAGATTATACTGCAGTCTTGAATCCAGCAAATGGTAAGGAGTTGGCACAAGTAAGATTATCGACTAAAGAAGATGTGAGTCTTGCAGTAAAGTCGGCGAAAGAGGCTCAGAAAAAATGGGCACTCGTTCCCGCACCGAAACGTGCAGACTTTTTATATGAAATTGGACGACTTATGAAAGAAAAGAAAGAACACTTATCGCAAGTGTTGACGAAAGAAATGGGGAAGGTCATCGAAGAGGCGCGCGGTGAAGTGCAGGAAGGCATTGATATGGCGTTCTACATGGCTGGTGAGGGACGCCGCATGTTCGGGGAAACAGTACCTTCAGAGCTTCAAGACAAGTTCGCAATGAGTGTCCGTGCACCAATCGGTGTTGTCGGACTTATTACACCTTGGAACTTTCCGGTGGCAATTGCGACATGGAAATCGTTCCCAGCAATTGTCGCGGGCAATACTTTCATTTGGAAACCGGCGACGGAAACACCTATGATGGCGTATGAAATGGCGCTTATATTTGAAGAAGCAGGACTCCCAGCAGGCGTTGCGAATATCGTTTTCGGGTCGGGAGCAGAAGTTGGGACGGCAATGATTGAACATCCCGATGTTCGCGTTATTTCATTCACAGGGTCGACTGAAACAGGTCGTCATGTTGCGGAAACAGGTGGACGTCATTTGAAAAAAGTATCACTTGAAATGGGTGGTAAAAATGCGGTCATCGTTATGGATGATGCGGATATCGAACTGGCAGTGGAAGGGATTCTTTGGAGTGCATTCGGAACAGCGGGTCAGCGTTGTACGGCATGTAGCCGTGTCATCGTGCATACAGATGTAAAGGAAGAACTCGAGCAAAAACTCGTGGAAGCGATGAAAGTGTTATCGATTGGCGATGGAATGGACGAATCAGTAAAAATTGGCCCAGTAATCAATCAAAAAGCGCTTGATAAAATTCATGGCTACGTCGGAATTGGTAAGGATGAAGGTGCGAAACTTCTTGCAGGTGGACATATATTAACAGATGGAAAGCTTGCAGATGGTCATTATTACGAACCAACTTTATTCACAGATGTGAAATGGGATAGCCGCCTTGCGCAAGAAGAGATTTTCGGACCTGTTGTTTCGCTGATTGAAGTTTCAAGTCTAGATGAAGCCATTGAGGTTAATAACAGTGTGAAATTTGGACTTTCAAGTTCGATTTTCTCACGCGATGTCAATAAAGTATTCCGAGCACAACGTGATCTAGATACGGGTATTGTCTACGTGAATGCGGGAACGACGGGTGCCGAAATCCATCTGCCATTCGGCGGAACAAAGGGTACGGGCAACGGACACCGCGATTCTGGCGTTGCTGCACTGGATGTCTTCACTGAATGGAAGAGTATTTATATAGACTTCAGCGGGAAATTGCAACGGGCGCAGATTGACACGGATTAATTCCTAACGTAAGGGGATGGGGAAATGAAGGTTGTCATACTTGGAGCAGGTTTAATGGGGAAAGAGGCGGCACGCGATCTAGTGAAGGGTGATGACGTCGAAAAAGTTTATTTAGCGGATCTGAACGTCAAGCAAGCGGAAGACTTTGCGGAGGAACTCATGTCCGATAAGCTTGATATCCTGTTACTGGATGCTAAAAACGATAAGCAATTAAGTGAAGTGATGGCATTAGGGGATGTGGTTATCAATGCGCTATTCTATACGTTTAATGAAAAGGTTGCCCGAATCGCAGTAGATATCGGTGTCCATTCCATTGATCTTGGCGGTCATATCGGTGGCGCTACGGATGCGGTGCTCGGTCTGGCGGATCAGGCGATTGCAAAAGGCGTGACAATCATTCCGGATCTAGGGGTAGCTCCTGGAATGATTAATATTCTTACTGGTTACGGGGCGGGAAAACTCGAAAAGGTTAATTCCATCAAACTATATGTTGGAGGAATTCCGATAAAGCCGGAGCCGCCACTTAATTATAATGTCGTCTTTTCACTGGAAGGCGTGTTTGATCATTACACTGACCCTTCCCACGTTATTAGAAACGGGCAACTGTTGGAAGTTCCATCATTGTCCGAAATCGAAACAATCCATTTTGATAAATACGGCGAGCTTGAAGCGTTTCATACATCAGGTGGCACGTCGACACTAACGAAGTCGTTCCCGGACGTGGAGACACTTGAATACAAGACGATTCGTTACAAAGGGCACGCAGAGAAGTTCCAGCTGCTTGTCGATCTAGGTTTGTTATCTCGGGACAACGAAGTGACTGTTGACGGTCAAAAAGTGAAAGTCCGCGACGTCATGAGAGAGCATCTGTCGCCTCAACTTCGCCTCGGTAAGAAATCAGATGCAGTGTTGCTACGCGTTATTGTGAGCGGTGAAAAAAGTGCTATGCCAGTAACATACGAATATGACCTTATTACGGAGAAAGACACTGCAGTAAACGAGACTGCGATGGCTCGTGCGACGGCAAATACGATTTCCATCGTGGCACAAATGATTGGCAATGGCACTATTTCGAAACGTGGAGTCCATCCGCCAGAGAATATCGTACCCGGTGAATTGTATATTGAAGAGATGAAAAAGCGCGGTGTCGTTATCGAAGAAAGTATCGAGTCGAACAATGTTCCATGTTGAAAACGTATAGTTTCCAATCTCACTAACGACATAGTGGTTTATGAAAGGAGATGAAGAGGTGGACTTCGGATTTACGGAAGAACAGAAGATGCTGAGGAAAACGGCGCGTCAGTTTGTCGACGCAGAAATTATGCCCCATATCCAGAAATGGGATGCACAAGGTGGATTCGATCAGGCGATTTGGAAGAAGCTTGCGGATCTTGGCTTCATGGGCGTGTGTATACCCGAAAAATATGGTGGCAGTGGAATGGATTATAATTCGCTCGCAATACTGTGTGAAGAATTGGAACGTGGAGATACGGCGTTCCGGACAGCGGTATCGGTCCATATCGGCTTGAACTCGATGAGTCTACTGCAGTGGGGCGATGAAGAACAGAAGCAGAAATACCTTGTACCACAAGCGAAGGGTGAAAAAATAGGTGCATTCGGGTTGACAGAACCGGGTGCAGGTTCCGACGTTGCGGCAATGGCAACAACTGCCGTGCGTGACGGAGATGACTATGTATTAAACGGTCAAAAAACATGGATTTCCCTTTGTGATGTCGCGGATCATTTCCTCGTTTTTGCCTATACGGATAAAGCAAAAAAACACCATGGTATTAGCGCGTTCATCGTCGAACGAACGACACCAGGTTTTTCATCGAAAGCGATCAAAGGAAAATACGGTATTCGTGCAGGCAATACAGGCGAACTATTTTTCGAGGATATGCGTATCCCGGCTGCGAATTTAGTAGGTGAAGAAGGCGATGGATTTAAAATTGCCATGGCGTCACTTGATAATGGGCGTTTCACTGTCGCTGCGGGAGCGGTTGGCTTAATCATGGGTTGCCTCGAAGAAAGCGTGAAATATTGTCATGCACGGGAAACGTTCGGTAAGGAAATCGGCAGACACCAACTCGTCCAACAAATGATTGCTAACATGGAAGCGGGCTATCAGATGAGCCGACTTCTTGTCTATCGAGCAGGTGACATGAAAAATAATGGCTTGCGCAATACGCGCGAAACGTCGCTGGCGAAATGGCAGGCATGCGATTTTGCCAATAAAGCAGCGGATGATGCATTCCAGATTCATGGGGCTTATGGTTATTCGGATGAATACCCTGTCGCCAGGTTCCTGCGAAACTCAAAGGCGCCTGTCATCTATGAAGGAACTCGTGAGATCCATACGGTTATGCAGGCAGAATATGTGCTTGGGTATCGTGAAGATAAGAAATTGAGTAATCGGCTACCTGAATGGCCGTTTGAGTGAAATTACAGTCCTGAAGGGGAAGACCTCTCAGGATTTTTTCTTGGTACAATGACAGTCGAAAATTAAGTTTCGACAACAAGTAATAGGCATTGTTACGAAAGGGGAGATATAGATGGGGAAATATACGATTAATGAATTCATTAAACAAACAAAGCAGGATGAGCGGGAAAGTGAATACTTTGAATTGGAAACACCGCGAATTCTGGAAGTGAATCTAACCGACTTTGTCTGGGCAAAGATGGGCTCCATGATCTCATATGCGGGTCAGATTAAATTCGAGCGGGAAAAAGTGCTTGAGCATGGTGTAGGCATGATGTTTAAAAAAGCGCTCACGGGTGAAGGTACTTCGCTGATGAAAGCAACAGGGAATGGTCGGCTTTACTTAGCGGATCAAGGGAAGAAGATAACCATTTTCGATTTGAATAATGAATCGATTACGGTGAACGGCAATGATCTTCTTGCGTTTGAACCAACTATTGAATGGGATATTAAGCTTATGAAGAAAGTGGCAGGCATGATGTCTGGTGGACTGTTCAACGTAACGTTGAAAGGGAAGGGCAAGGTTGCGATTACTACCCATTTCGAGCCGCTAACGCTACTTGTCCATCCTGGAGAACCCGTCATTACAGATCCTAATGCAACGGTCGCCTGGTCTGGCCATTTAACACCGGAGTTCCGAACAGATATTAGTATTAAGACCTTCTTTGGTCGCGGTAGTGGAGAATCGATTCAAATGGAGTTTAGCGGTGAAGGTTTTGTTATCATTCAACCGTTTGAAGAAGTTTATATGACTGGGAATGGATCCTCGTGACTAACAAGCTTATCCTGTTGAATTCAAAGATATAGAATGCCACGTCTGTTGATTAACTAACCAGTAATTAAAATGATCATACACTGGGTGCTACGTGCATAGTTGCACTTGGATTGCTTGGATTGAACGACTACTCTACCATTATCGAGATGTCTGGATGTGTAGGGATGCAACACAGTCGCATCCCTACACAGTTTTTCCGATAATCGTATGGTGGTCCTTCATCCGTCGCACTTCAAATTCATAAGTACATGTATGAGGGCACTGAAAAAGTACGATTACCTTCAATCCCGTTGATTTCCGTTCCGAGCGGCACTTACACACTATATAGAATATCATAAATTCTTTTCTTCCAAAACAACTGCATTTTTCACTTGAATAGTGTAGCCACACTAGTACCCCTCAGTAAATCTGTCATGAATAGGTAGTCGAAAGCGGGCCGAAAATAGTCCAGTGGAAATGGAGGTTATCAAGCCCTTCTCGCTAGTATTTTATGCGAATAAATGGTAAATCAAATTACCTTTTTTACAACCTTATTTACACTAGCTACATAGTTTGTGATAAAATACTCCTTAAAAACAATTTCCCACAAACAAGGAGTGTTTCCCATTGAAGATTGAACCTTCGTTAAAAATGTCCATTTTTGCACCTGCCATTTTCGGCGATTTAAAAGTAGCAGCCGAAGCGAAAAAAGCAACGGGCGCTGAAGTCTTTGATTTAAGTCTTGGGAGTCCGGATCTTCCTCCTGACGAAAAAGTGAGACGTGTGTTATCAGAACAAAGCGCTCTGGCGAATACATATGGCTATACACTTGGCGGCACAAAACGGTTTAACGAAGCCGTCGCGAATTATTATGAACGACGTTCCGGTGTTATGCTCAATCCTGAAACGGAAATCATTCAAACAATGGGTTCTCAAGAAGGACTTGTCCATCTGCCACTCGCTTTTTGCAATGAAGGGGACTTTGTGTTGACAACGAATCCTGCTTACGTAGCTTATGAGGCTGGCATTAAGCTTGCTGGCGCTGTTCCATATGAGATGCCGTTACGTGCAGAAAACGGGTTTCTACCTAATTTGGATGAAATTCCTGAAGACATTGCACAAAAAGCTAAATTGCTGATTTTGAATCTACCAGGAAACCCTGTTCCTGCTATGCCGAATTGTGCATTTTTCGAGAAAGTAGTAGCTTTCGCCAAGAAATACAATATTATTGTGCTTCATGACGCTGCTTATTCTGAATACTATTTTACAGGTGATTCTCCAATTAGTTTTCTATCGACTCCCGGTGCAATGGAGGTCGGAATGGAGATTAATTCATTATCTAAAAGCTTTAGCCTTGCCGGTGCACGTATCGCCTATATCGTAGGTAATGCTGAGATAGTACATATTTTAAGACAACTCAAATCAAATTTGGATTATGGAACGTTCGGTCCGATTCAGGAAGCGGCTGTTATGGCGCTCGATAATGCGGAAGAGATTACGGATCGCCTGCGGGCAGAATTTTCTGCGCGCCATAGGGTATTAATGAAAGGCATGGAGGAGATTGGTTGGTCTGCTACTCCTTCAAACGGCGGGATGTTTGTATGGGCAAAATATCCGTTTGAGATGGATGATAAGGAATTTGTATTTAAAGTAATCGACCAATGTGGTGTTGTCATGGTTCCGGGCAGTATCTTCGGTTCTGAAGGCGCTGGATACGTTCGGTTGGCGCTTGTTCAGAAAGTAGATGTGCTGCAGAAAGCGGTTGATCGATTACGGAATTTAAGTATTTAAGCGGTGTAAGGTTAGCGTGGGACGGAGATATCTGTCCCTGCTAACCTTTTTATTGGGAGTTTATTTAAGTACGGGTCAATCTTGTAAAGTGTATTTATAGATTGAATTGGGTTAAGATTTTACTATAAACGATAATCAAGCAATCCTAATAGTCTGCACACATTATATGAATAGTGAACGCCCGGATTTGATTCCTGTTAATATAGTTTAAGTAGTCAAGTGAATCCTGTGCAACTTTTCTCGCGTATTCAACGTTATGATGATCCGATTTTATGGGTACATTTGTAATAATATCACGGGAATAATCCGTCCCGAGAACTTGAATGGACTTCTCGGTGATCCAATTTGTAAACCAGGGTATCTTACCAAGTTCCTTTGGATAGATGCATTCAAAATAAGTTGTTGGATTTATTTATTTCGAGTGACAAAATGTAGTTTGTTGATATTGAGTTTACATACATCTACTAAAATGAACTTATTAAAAGATTCAACGGAATGGAGTTAAAAACTATGGACAAGAAAAAAGTCGGCTTGAAGCCGTTTTTCTCTCTGATTTTATCAACAGGAATCCCGAAGCTAGCTTTGGCTGTAGGCTTGACGGCAGGTGTGTTGACAACACTTGCAGGTTTGGTTGTTCCTTTACTAACGAAAAACTTAGTGGATGGCTTTTCAGTTGCCTCGTTAAGCGTCCCGATAATGATTGCTATCGGGGTAGCATTTATTGTTCAAGCAGTAATTGATGGGGTATCCATTTATTTGCTAAGTTATGTAGGACAAAAAGTAGTTGCGAGATTACGTGAAAGAATGTGGACAAAACTGCTTCGTTTGCCTGTCAGTCATTTTGACAAGGAATCTAGCGGTGAAACGGTGAGCCGTGTCGTCAATGATACGGGAATCGTGAAAGAATTGATTACGCAACATTTCCCGCAATTCATTACGGGTATCATTTCGATTATAGGTGCGGTGACGATCCTGCTTATTATGGATTGGAAAATGACACTTATCATGTTGATTTCGGTTCCAATTACAGTGGGAATTATGATTCCATTAGGCACCAAAATGGCGAAAATTTCTCGTGGATTACAAGATGAAACAGCTATATTCACAGGCAATATTCAACAGACACTCGGCGAAATTCGCTTGATGAAAGCTTCTAATGCTGAACAGAACGAAGAGGCGAGTGGAAAAGCTGGAATCGGGAAATTACTCGGTTTTGGCTTGAAAGAAGCTCGAATCACTGCTCTGATTGCTCCCTTTATGTATCTAGTTGTTATGGTGGTCATTGTCATGATTATTGGGTACGGCGGTATGCGTGTTGCAAACGGTACAATGTCGACAGGTGCACTTGTTGCATTCCTATTGTATCTGTTCCAAATTATTTTTCCGATTACATCATTTGCGATGTTCTTCACGCAATTGCAGAAAGCGAAAGGCGCAACAGAGCGTATTATCGACATTTTGGAATTGCCATTGGAAGAAGGACAAGATGGCCTGGTGATGGATATTACGAACAAACCAATTCAAGTTGTAGACGTATCGTTTGCCTATGAAGACGACGAGCCGGTGATTGGAAATGTGTCCTTTGAGGCCCAGCCTGGTGAAATGATTGCGTTCGCCGGACCGAGTGGTGGAGGGAAAACGACGATGTTCGGATTACTTGAGCGTTTTTACGAACCGACATCCGGTGAAATTCAAATTGGCGGTGTGCCGATAAAAGAGTTGTCGATGGCGTCGTGGCGTAGTCAAATCGGTTACGTTTCACAAGAGAGTGCCATGATGGCGGGGACAATTCGTGAAAACTTATGTTACGGTTTAGAAAATGGGGCCAGCATTTCGGATCAAAGGCTTTGGGAAGTCGCTGAAATGGCGTATGCCGACGAATTTGTTAAAACATTTTCGAAAGGATTGGATACAGAAGTCGGCGAACGAGGTGTGAAACTTTCTGGAGGGCAAAGGCAACGTATCGCCATCGCTCGTGCTTTTTTACGGGATCCAAAGATCTTGATGATGGACGAAGCAACTGCGAGCCTGGATAGCCAATCGGAAGGCGTCGTTCAAGATGCACTGACGCGATTGATGGAAGGGCGTACAACATTCGTCATTGCCCACAGGTTATCAACTATTGTCGATGCAGATAAAATCATTTTCATCGAAAATGGGCAAGTGACGGGCAGTGGAACTCATAAAGAATTGATACAATCACATGCGTTGTATCGTGAATTTGCTGAACAACAATTGGCGTAAGAGAGAAAATAGGGAAGAGCTGTTCGATTTGCTTTATATTGTACATGAAAAACAGAGGTCGTCTGGAACTAGACACTGTACCTAGTTGAAAACGTATACTTATCTTTTAAAAAAGGTGTTGCCCACAAGTCGGAAATTTAGCGACTCATAGGGCAACACCTTTTTGTATGTTAACGAGGTTTACTCCTCTTTTTTTCCGACTATCCCATAAAAGAAAAGCGTTATAAGATCTTCAGTCATCGGGAGTACAGTTAAGGAGACATCTTTTTGCTGTAAATAGTCTTTAAACATTTGCATATAAACTAAAATTGCTTCATTCGACATGTTTTGATCAATAAACCCTTGCTCTTTTCCCTCGTCAAACAAAGCAATCATGCGAGGAATTGCTTCTCTTGTATATATTTCTTCAACATAACTTTTTCCGGTTGAATAATCATTCATAAAGTATTGGAAAAATTGGCTGTTAAATTGATTTGCATAGTCACTTTTGCTGAAAGTAATTTGCTTTATTTTATCCAAAAAAGGAAGATCACTATTTAATTGCTTTTTTTGTTCTTCCCATATTTGGTCTACATAGAATTTGAGAACGAGCTGGGTTAAATTTTCTTTACTTTCAAAGTATTTATAAATCGTAACCTGAGATACATTCGCTTTCGCAGCGATTTCAGCAATCGAAACTTTTTGGACACCAGCATCCATAAATAATGTCAATGCGGCTTGTAGAATCGCATTTTCTTTTTGTTCTCTACGTCGTTGAAATCCATCCACCTCTTTCACCTCATTGCTAGTTTAGCGGAAGATATGTAATAAAACAATATAAATAGTGCATAAACTATTGCTAAGGAGTTTGTTTTCTTATATTATGAACTATAAAGACTATAATATTTCAAAACTAATACGTTTTTTATGAATGGGGGATTAATAATGACTGTATTAAAAACGACCAATTTAACGAAAAAGTTCGGTGGTTTTACAGCTTTAGATGGAATAGACCTTGAATTGAACAAAGGAGAAGTTTTTGGTTTCATCGGTCCGAATGGTGCTGGAAAGTCTACCACTATCCGCGTATTACTCGGAATTTTAAAGGCAACAGAGGGAACTGTTGAGATTTTTGGTAAGGATGCGTGGGAAGACGCAGTTGAAATACATAAGCGTATTGCTTATGTGCCAGGAGATGTGAATCTGTGGCCAAATTTAACCGGTGGTGAGGTAATTGATTTATTCGTGAAATTGCGAGGGGCAAATCATGAAAGTCGGCGTGAGGAACTCATTCGCAAATTCGATTTAGATCCAACTAAAAAATGTAGAACGTATTCAAAAGGAAACCGGCAAAAGGTGGCATTGATTGCTGCCTTCTCGTCAGAAGCAGATCTTTATATATTGGATGAACCGACGTCAGGCCTTGATCCGTTAATGGAACAAGTTTTCCAACAGTGTGTGATGGATGTGAAAAGAGCAGGGAAGAGTGTCCTGCTTTCCAGTCATATTTTATCTGAAGTAGAAAAGTTGTGTGACAGGGTTGGTATTATTAGGCAAGGGAAGATTATCGAAACAGGAACTTTACGTGAATTACGACATTTAACACGTACAAATCTTTTGGTAGAGACAAAACAACCGATTACGTTGTTACAAGAAATAACAGGTGTCTATGATATTAAAGAGAAAAATCAAGCACTGTCATTCCAAGTAGAAACTGAAGCATTGGACACTGTTATGAAACATATTAGTCAATTCGGTATTGTGAAATTGGAAAGTGCACCACCAACTTTAGAGGATTTATTTATGGGGTACTATGAAGGAAACTCTGAGGGAACTGAAGAAACGGGAGTGGGAGGTGCGTCTTAATGGCGAAGCATTTGTACAAAAACACTGGAACTTTATCTCGTTTAATCATAAGAAGAGATCGTATCCGACTTCCGATTTGGTTGCTATCTTTAGCGATTCTTACATTTTCTATCGCCCTCTCATTTACAGATCTTTACGCGACGGAGCAAGACAGACAGGCAATTGCTGAAACGATGAAGAACCCTGCCATGACTGCGATGGTCGGTAAAGGATATGGCTTAGAAAATTACACGTCAGGTGCTATGATGGCTCACCAAATGTTGCTCTTCACAGCTGTGGCAGTTGCAATTATGAGTATCTTACTTGTTGTACGTCATACAAGAGCGGATGAAGAGGACGGACGTATTGAAATGATCCGTTCGCTTCCTACTGGACGATTATCAAATTTACATGCAACCATTCTTGTTATATGCGGAGTGAATGTCATCATGGCGCTCATTATCGGTATTGGTTTGTCCGTTCTGAATATAGAAGGTATGGGTATGGAAGGTTCGCTCTTATATGGAGCGGCTTTAGCGGCAACAGGTATTTTTTTCACAGCGCTAACTGCAGTGTTTGCACAGATTTCGGAAAGTTCTCGAGGCACGACCGGATTATCCTTTACAGCGTTGGGTATTGCTTATTTCATCCGTGCAATAGGGGATGTAGGCAATGAGGGACTTTCTTGGTTTTCGCCGTTTGGTTGGGTATTGGGTGCGCAAGTATATGTGAATAATTACTGGTGGCCAATTTTACTGACGATTGGTGCCGCACTTATCTTGGTCATTGTCGCACTCTATCTGAATGCTATCCGTGATCTAGGATCGGGATTTTTATCCTCCAAACCTGGGAAAAAACATGCATCAGCCTTTTTACAAAGCCCGCTTGGGTTGACGTTAAGGCTTCAGCGTACATCGTTAATAGCCTGGGCAATTGGAATGTACGTGCTAGGCGCCTCTTATGGCTCGGTTTTAGGGGACTTGGATTCCTTCTTTGAAGATATCGACATAATGAAGGATCTTATAGCACCTGTTGAAGGGCTTTCATTAACAGAACAATTCATCCCAATGCTTATGTCCATTATGGCGATGATCTGCACAATTCCGGCTCTAATGGCCATGCTCAAGTTGATAGGGGAAGAGAGGAAGGAGCGTACGGAGCATTTACTAAGTCGGGCGGTATCCCGTTCGCGGCTGATGGGCAGCACGTTTAGCGTTGCCATTGCCGTCAGCTTTGTAATGTTGTCTCTTACAGCAATCGGTCTTTGGTCAGCAGGTGTAGTCGTTATAGACGGGGGTATCTCTTTTGGAATGATTTACGGGGCGGCAATGGTTTATCTCCCTGCGATATGGATTATGATTGGGTTTGCGGTACTTCTCATTGGGATTGCACCGAGAGTGACGAGTTTAACTTGGGTATACTTGCTCTATTCATTCATTGTTGTTTACTTAGGTGGGTTGCTTAAATTTCCGGAATGGATGGGTAATCTATCTCCATATGGTCATATTCCTCAACTTCCTGTTGAAGGTATGAATTTTATGATGTTCTTCATACTGACAGTTTTTGCGGGTGTGTTAGTGATTGTCGGCTTTATCGGGTATTCGAAACGGGATATTGAAGGCTGAGCTATATTTGTACTCTGATAAAACCAAAAGTACACCTCAAGAATATCTAAGTGATGTACTCTTGTTAATAATATGTGAAATATTATTAACAAAACATGATTTTAAGTAACCTCGTGTACATTCACTTGTCCTAAATGTTGTATAGAAGTCATCTATACAATTCTTGCCATAAAAACCTATCCGTGTTAAACTATTCTTACTATTAGTGAGCGGGGGTGAGGAATGATGTTAGACACTGTGTATGCACGTGGAAGTCTATTGGAATATTTAGCCACTTCATGTGCGATTACTCATGAAATTGCAGTCGACGGGACGAGTCTGTCCTTTTCTAGACAATTTCAGTAATCACACAGCTGTTTAGCATGCATTCCTTGCGAAAATTTTTAAGGGGAAGATCGCTTACACGCGGTCTTTTTTGTTGTCTAGACTCCAGTGCTTTTTGGGTCTACCAAGGCGCTAGCTCTTTTCGTGAGATGCTTCCAGTTGTGAAAACAGGACGAGGGGAAGCGGAAAATGATGATATGTACAGTTCAACAAATAAGCAAAATGCTCGGTGGGAATATGATTTTTGAGAATCTTTCTTTGGACATTAAAACAGGTGATAAATTAGGTGTTGTCGGACGGAACGGTAGTGGGAAAACAACGTTATTTAAGTTGATTTCGGGAGCGGAGCAACCTGACAGTGGGGCAATTCATTTTAAAAAGGGTACAAAGATAGGCTATTTAGCGCAAATCCCTTTATATGAAAAAGAAACGACCGGTTATGATGTGCTCAACAGTGCATTTGTAGAACTAAAAGAAATGCAGGCAAAAATGTCGGAGTTAGAAGCAGAGCTAGCCAATGCCGGAAACGCGGACATGGATAAGTTGCTTCGGGTATACGGAGATTTACAGGAGGAATTCGCCAATCGTGAGGGCTATGCCGTAGATTCGGAAATTGAGAAAGTCATCAATGGATTGCAATTGAAACCGTTTGTTGGACGTTCTTTTGTGCAATTGAGCGGTGGCGAACAGACGAAGATTATGCTTGGGAAGCTATTATTAACGAAACCTGATTTGTTGTTATTGGATGAACCGACGAATCATTTGGACTTATTTGCAGTTGAATGGTTGGAAGCATATTTAACGGATTACTCAGGAACAGTAGTTATTATTTCACATGACCGTTACTTCTTGGATTGTGTCGTGACGAAGGTTGCTGATCTTGAAGAAGGGGAGATTCATCTTTATTACGGGAATTATTCTGCCTTTATTCTAGAAAAAGAAGCGCGTCTCATGAGGGAATTCCAAAATTACGAAGAGCAACAAAAGAAAATTAAAAAAATGAAAGAGGCCATTAAACGGCTCCACCAATGGGCAAATGAAGCCAATCCTCCAAACCCTGGATTGCACCGACAAGCGCGCAATATGGAACGGGCGCTAGAACGGATGGAAAAGGTAAGAAAGCCACTTATCGACCCGAAGAAAATGACTTTGTCGTTTGAAGCTGCGCCACGGAGTGGTAAGGAAGTCGTTGTAATGGAAGGAATCACGAAATCATTTGGTCAACAGGAGCTATTGAAGGGTGCGGACTTCCATGTGTATTGGAAGGATCGAACAGCGATTGTAGGGCGGAATGGGTGCGGGAAATCGACCGTACTGAGAATTCTTTTAGGTGAGCTTCCGATTGACACTGGAATGAGTAAAGTGGGAAGTAATGTGAAAATCGGATTCTTGTCGCAGCACTTTGAAATTTCGGATCCGAAGGCGCGTTTGATAGATGTCTTTCGGGGTGAAGTAACTATTGCCGAAGGGGAAGCCCGACATATATTAGCGAAGTTTATGTTTTACGGTCCAGATGTATTCATGCGAGTTGGCGACCTAAGCGGTGGAGAGCGCATGCGGCTTCGATTGGCACAGCTGATGTACCAGGACGTTAATTTCCTTGTGCTTGACGAGCCAACAAACCATTTGGATATTGAGTCACGTGAAGTGCTTGAAGAGGCACTGGAAGACTTTACGGGTACAATCGTTGCCGTTTCACATGATCGTTATTTCTTGAATAAATTATTCTCTCGCACAGCATGGTTGGAAGATGGACTCATGACGACATTTGAAGGACCCTATAATTGGGCACGTGAAAAGTGGCAAGAGATTCAAAGTCGCATGGTAGTCGGAGTGCCTGAACCCATTGCAGTGAAAAAGCCGAAGA
Organism: Sporosarcina psychrophila; assembly: GCF_001590685.1. Classification (GTDB taxonomy): domain Bacteria; phylum Bacillota; class Bacilli; order Bacillales_A; family Planococcaceae; genus Sporosarcina; species Sporosarcina psychrophila. Next base: position 4,285,805 of record NZ_CP014616.1, on the reverse strand, counting down.
TAGATAAAAAGGAAAAAGAAGTAACTATAAACGTGGAACAAGAAATAGCGAGACTTGAACAAAAAATCGATTCATTGGAAAAGGAAGCGGAAGACGAATCTGATTGGATGAAATATGAATCAATCATGGCGGAAGTTACCGTGATTAAACAAGAGCTAGAGTCTTATTATGAAATATGGATGAGAGAAGTAGAATAGGTACGGAGTGTATACAGTCTGGGAGGGCGTAATCCTTTCCCAGACTTTTTCGTTCTTTAAAAAAACTTGCATAATTCTTTCAGGCGGAGTAATATAGTGACTAGATGACCGAAATGGTTTTATGGTCAATAAAATAATCCATTCAAAGTGAGGTGGAAAAATGGACCGCAGGCAAGAAATTCTCGAGGGAGCCGCGAAATCATTTTCGCTGTTCGGCTATAAAGCAACAACGATGGACCAAGTTGCGAAAATTGCGAATGTCGGCAAAGGAACAATCTATACGTTCTTCTCCAATAAAGAAGAACTGTTCAATGCCATTGTATTGAAGATGATTAACGAAATGCGTGCGGAAGCAGATGCTGTTTCTGTTGAAGGTGCACCTTTTGAACAAAATGCCCATGCTAGACTGATGCAAATGCTCAAATTCCGTGGAACGCATCAATTGTATGTGAAGTTAATAGATGAAGAAAAAGAACTGCGTACACCTGCCGTAGGTGAAGTGCTACAGGCAATTGAAAAAGAAATCGTTTTTTATGTAAAAGAGAAGATCGAAAAGGGAATTGCCAAAGGTGAAGTAAAGCCTTGCGATACAGAACTTGTCGCATATATGTTATTTAAAGCATACCTCGCACTTGTCTCAGACTGGGATAAAACCCACGATGAAGAGCTATCGGAAGAGCGTATCGCTGCGTTATTAAATGGGACCATTTTTAAAAGTCTCTTAGTTTGAGACTTTATTTTTTATTCTGAAATGACTACTTGAGGAAAGTGGTCAACCAGTACAGGAGGAAGTAAATAGATGAAAAATTCAATGACATGGGCAGAGTGGAAACTGCTCTTACGTTCAAAAAAAATAATCGTTCCACTGATAGCTATATTGTTTATCCCTGTCCTTTATGCAGGCATGTTTTTATGGGCGTTTTGGAATCCATATGCCAATATGAGTGATTTGCCTGTTGCAATCGTCGACCTTGATAATGGAGCGGAAATGGACGGCAAACAGTTGGCCCTTGGGAAAGAACTGACCGATAAATTAATTGACAGTAAGCAGTTTGATTTTAAGAAAGTATCAAAATCAGATGCAGAAAATGGGCTCGAAAATGAAGATTATTACGTCGTAATTGAAATACCGGAAAACTTCTCCGAACATGCAACAACACTTTTGGATGATGAACCGGAAAAACTGACAATTGTCTATAAGCCAAATGAAGGGTTCAACTTCCTATCTGCTCAGATCGGAGAAACGGCAATGGATCGGATCCGTGCAGAAGTGAATGAACAAGTCGCTTCAACGTACGCGGAAAAGCTCTTTGATTCCATTACGGAAATGGGCGATGGATTCGGTGAAGCGGCGGACGGCGCCGGTGAATTACATGATGGTGCCGCAAAACTATCATCAGGTGCAGATGAATTGAAAGGGTATCTTGAAACGTTGGCAAGTAGCACGATTACACTTGCGGATGGTTCACAGAAACTTGCACAAGGAGCGAACGATGCAGCTAAAGGTGCCAATGAGTTGAATAAAGGACTCGGTACTTTATCGCAAGGGTCAAAAGATCTTCTTGCAGGTGCACAAAAGGCGTCAGCAGGAGCTGGAGGACTTAAGGATGGCATCGCTGGCTATACAGAAGGTGTCGGCCAATTGACCGCAAGTTACGGTCAAATGGGTCAGAAGGAACAAGAATTTAACGCAGCTGTTGGGACATTGAAAGAGAAATCAGGGCAATTGAATGGTGCGGCAGGTCAGCTTTCTGGTGCGGCCGGAAATTTAACTGCTGGAATTGAGGGGTTGTCTACACAGCTCGCTCCTGTTCTTGCTGAACTTTCAGAGGAACAACAAACTGCAATCAAAGAAACACTCGGCCAATTGAAACAAGGAAGCGCTGAACTTTCTGGCGGAATGAAAGAATTATCTGCTGGTACAGCTTCAATGGCGGCAGGTACCACAGATTTAAATGGCGCTGCAGGTCAACTTTCCGGCGCACATAGTCAAGGACTTGCTGGGTTAGAGAAGTTGAACGGATCTTCCCCACAACTAATTGAAGGGGCGAACGCTCTTGCGTCAGGCAACGATACACTTGCAGCTGGATTGAAACAATTTTCTGAAGGCGTCACGGCTGCACAGAAAGGGTCATCCGATCTTGCAACAGGCCTCACTTCATTAACAGAAGGAACGGGTACACTACAAACAGGAACAGAAACACTTGCATCTAAATCGCAAGAACTTGCTAAAGGATCAGCGACAATTGCTGATGGTATAGTTGAACTTGATGAAGGAACATTGACACTGCAAGAAAAACTTGCGGAAGCAAATGGAACTGCCAGTGAAGTGAATCCGACAGACAAAACATATGGAATGGTCGGGGCACCTGTAGATGTTGAGAAAGATGGCATTAACCAAGTACCGAACTATGGTACCGGTTTTGCACCATACTTCTTGTCACTTGGATTATTTGTTGGTGCGCTTCTTCTTTCCATCGTCTTCCCGCTAGTCGAACCGGCTATTAAACCGACAGGGGCATTCGGATGGTTCACAAGTAAAGTTTCTGTGCTGGCGATCGTCGGTCTATTGCAGGCACTTATCGCAGCAGGAGTTGTGAAATTTGCACTCGGCATGGAAACAGTGAATACACCGTTATTCGTCTTGACTGCGATCATCACGAGCTACACATTCATTGCGCTTGTACAGATGTGCGTGTCCATTCTTTCAGACGCGGGACGTTTTGTAGCAATCCTTGTCCTGATCTTGCAATTGACGACAAGCGCAGGGACATTCCCGCTCGAATTAATACCGGCACCACTGCAAATTTTCAACACATTATTGCCGATGACGTATTCCGTACAAGCATTCAAAGCCGCCATCTCAACAGGCAATATGTCATTCCTTTGGATGAATAACGGTATTCTCATCGGATTCATGGTCGCGTTCCTTGCGATTACATTCGGATACTTTGCACTTCTTTACAAAAAGAGGTATTCAAAAGAAACAGTAGAAGCGTAAATTAATTACGCCTCGGCGAAATTACGTCCAAATTTTGAATTGCGCTTGCGCAATTAACTCCTTTCAAAATTTGTGACATCCGCCGGAGGCTCAATCAAGTTAAAGTAGCCCCTCTAGGCGGAAGGAATTCCGTGATAGAGGGGCTTTTTGTTGATTGCTATAAGTTCGTAACGTTTTGGCTGAACAAGACACCATTCTGCCAAAAGTAAACAACGCATTGCGTCGACTAGACAACGTTTGCCTAAAACTAAACAACATAATTCGGAGTTCGCAACGTAACCAAAGAACTAAGCAACGTATCGCATCAACTAGACGGCGCTTTGCAGAAACTAAACAACGCGCAGTAATATACCTTATAGGAATTCCCACGAATGGTTATATAATCCGTTCAAGATCCTACAAAATCGCCACCATCAACATGTATTGTCTGGCCAGTCATATAACTGGAATCACTTGAAGCGAGAAACACATAAGCCGGCGCATTTTCAGCAGGTTGGCCCCGACGTTTAACCGGTGTGTTTGCTCCATGTTCTTTGACTTTCTTTGCGTCAAACGTGGCCGGAATGAGCGGTGTCCAAATTGGACCAGGCGCAACGGCGTTGACACGTATTCCTTTTTCGGCCAAGTTTAGTGCAATAGAACGTGTAAAGGAAGTAATCGCACCTTTTGTTGCGGAATAATCGAGCAATTCTTTTGACCCATTATACGCCGTAATAGATGAGGTATTGATGATGGTATCGCCGTCAGTCATATGATTCAAAGCCGCCTTCGTCATATAAAATAAACCGAAGAAATTCGTGTCGAACGTTTCCCGAAGCTGATCGGCTGAAATCAACGAGATATCTTTTTGTGGAAACTGTTTACCGGCATTGTTGACAAGAATATTCAAACCACCGAATTCATTAACAACCTCATCCACCAATTGCTCGCAATGCTCTTCCTCACTAATATCGATTCGGATTTTCAGTGCTTTTCCACCATAGCCTTCAATGAGCTTCACCGTTTTATCTGCGTCGATATCCTCCTGTTCACTCAAATATGCAATCGCTACATTCGCACCTTCTTTTGCAAAGGCGACGGCTACTGCCCGACCGATACCGCTATCGCCGCCTGTGATTAAAGCGCTTTTTCCTGTCAATTTGCCTGAACCTTTATAATTCTCATCGTCATAAATCGGCGCCGGATTCATTTCCTCCTCTACACCAGGTTGCTGGTCCTGAGTCTGCCCTGAAACCTGATTATCAATTTTTTCGTATTTATCTTTTGGCATAATAATTCCTCCTCTGCTGATTGTCGTATAGAGGGATTATTCCCTGAATCGATTTCTATAAACACATTGTTTAACTATAAAAGAAGTGTTTCACCGGTTTTTTTACCATTGAAAGAGGGAATAGGAAAATAAGAAAGAAGGTGATTTCATTGAGGAATCAAACAGTTTGGGACCGAGTTAAACTGCCGGTTGCCTCAATCAGTTGGCTCTTGTCGATACTAGCCATATTGATCATTACATACAATGCGGTACCGCTTTATTACTATTTGGCATTCGGTGTTCTAGCATTATTATTCTTCAGTGTGTCGGACAGAGCTGCATTTTTCTTTTATATCACATTAATGCTTGTGACAGTATTCTATATTTTCTTCCTAGCATTTAAAGAAGGCTGGCAACCGGGTGAACAGGCGTTGGCAATCGGTCTGCATTTCATTTTCTTGATTCATTTATTTTCGTTATATAGCTTGTCGAAATATGTCTATCAGATTGGTACGGAAAATAGGTTACTAAAAAGCCGTATTGCTCAGTTAGAAGAATATATTTTGGAAGAGGGCGTTTTGACGAAGCATGAATTTGAGAAACAGGCGGTACTTATATTATCTAATATGAGCCGCCGTCAGGAAACAGGATTCTATTTAAAAGCAGATTTAATTGATATGAATCGGACGGTTCAGAAGAAAGTCATGCATACTCTAGCAAGTATGATGTATGCGGCGTTTAGGAAAAACTATGATATCGTCGGTCAATATGATAATACAACACTGATAGTTCTAGTTCAGAATACTGAAGAAGAAGGCCTTGGTATTGTAAGGGGACGGCTCGAAAAACTCATGATAGAACGTCTAGAAGAGGGTACCATCGAGAAGATTAGGTGGACCGTAATAAAAATAGACGGAGATAAGACCTTGCGTGAATCGGCGGTGGTCACATGAAAGGTCGACTTTGGGTTTTAATTCTGAGTTTTTCTCTGTTTCTTACTCTGCTTGTAGTCGCGGTGATATTCAATGTTAGATTGTTATTGTTTTTTACTACAGCACTTTTTTTAGTATTGCTCCTTTATTATTCTATTTTAACGATTGCTGGATTGTATAGCCGACTTACAAACAAAAAAATCCCGGTATTGGACTATTATCCGGGTGTAGATATTTTAATCCCAGCTCACAATGAAGGAGTTGTTATTAAGGACACAATAGAAGCGATGGTTGCAATCGATTATCCAGGTATTCTGCAAATTTATATATTGAATGACAACTCATCTGATAATACAGACGAAATCGCGGATGCGTTTGCAAATGCCTTTAAAAATGTCCACCATATAAAAGTACCTCCAGGTGAGCCACGTGGAAAATCGAGGGTACTTAATTATGGACTAAGTATTTCGGATAACAAATATTATTGTGTCTATGATGCGGATAATCAACCAGAGCGGCATGCGCTTGTAAAGTTGGTCGCAATTGCAGAGACACAGGAACGGGCAGGCGGGGCTGTCGGATATGTAAGAACGATGAATGAATCAGCCACTTGGCTTACAAGAATGATTTCTATTGAGTTTCAAGTATTTCAACTGCTTATGCAATCGGGAAGGTGGCAATTGTTCAAAACCGGATCACTTACTGGCACGAACATGCTTGTAAAGCGATCGGTCATAGAAGAGCTTGGAGGATACGATCCATACGCTATTGCGGAAGATGCAGAATTGACACTGCGTATTACACAAAAAGGGTATTATTTGCCGATTGTCCCAGAGTCAATCACATGGGAACAAGAGCCTGAAACGCTTGGCGTCTACTTGAAACAACGGACAAGATGGCTGCAAGGGAACTTGTATATTGTAGAAAAAACACTAACAGAACCAGGTTATTTCAAAGGCAAGCTGCTCGTCCATTCCATTCATCAGCTGCTTGTTTACGTCATTTTTTGGTTTTTTCTTGTGTTTTCCTATATATGGTTTGTGCTGGGAATCCTTGATGTCTTTTTTATCGAATACACCTATCCGCTCTTATTCATCTGGTATCTTGCCTATATTGTGTATACAGCGCAGTTATTTGCAGCACAGGCGAGTCAAAGAACCTTTTCACCAGTTAATATTTTTGTCAGTGTCATTATGTACTTTACGTACGCACAGCTATTTTCCTATTTGTTCGTGCGCAGTTTAATCTTTTATATAAAGGCTAAGAAAAACCGCCAAACAATTGGCTGGGATAAAACAGAGAGATTTAAGTCAAAATAAAACGAGTTACTTGGGCAGTCGATTTCCAAGTAACTCGTTTTATATTATAAAAGTCCAATCCATTTCCAATACGTAGCACTAAACAGCAGGATGAGTAAATACCCGATAACCGTTAGCGCTATACCTGATTTCAAGAAATCCTTTACCGTGAATGAACCGGTACCGTAAGCGAGCATGTTTTGCGGTGCGCTGACTGGAAGAAGGAACCCAAAACTGATAACGAATTGTTGGATCAAGACAAATCCGACACTGTTCGCATCCAAGGAAATCGTCGTGGTAAGCGCGATGAAAATCGGGATAAGTGCCGATGATAAGCTCGTCGCACTGGCGAATCCGAGGTGAATGAGAATGTTGAATAACGACAGCAAGGCAATCGTTGCAAGAAGCGGCATATTGTCAAGACCCATTGCACCGAACACTCTATTGGACAGCCACTGAGCGCCTCCTGTATCTAAGAGGACGGTACCAAGTGCAATCCCCACAGCAAAGACGATGATCGTACCCCATGGAATAAGTTTTTCAACCGTTTTCCAGTCAAATACGCCGATTCTTGGGGCGAGCAGAATCGCAATCGCGACAAGAGTCACTGTCGTCGTATCAAACGGGTGGAGTACTTCTTCTGTTGACCAGAAGAACAGCAGTGCTAGTGCGACAACAATTAATCTTTTTTCTGACGATTTCATCGGACCAAGTTCTTTTAGCTGACCTTGGATCAATTCTTTCCCGCCTTCGACAACCTGTGTTTCCGGCTTAATCAGCTTAATCATTATGAAATACAAAGCAATAGACATAAGGATTGCCCACGGAGCTGCATACAAGAACCAAGCTCCCCAAGAGACGGATACACCCATTTCCTTTTCAATGAAACCGAGCGCAACCATATTTTGTGCGGCTCCGGTTTTGATTCCTATATTCCAGATTGAGACGGATTGAACAGCAGTGATGACCAAAAGTGCACCAAGCCGACTATTATGAGGTAGTCCGAACGCTGCAACCATTCCGAGGAGAATCGGAACAACTGCGCCCGCACGTGCTGTTGCACTTGGTACGAAGAACGCAAGTACAATGGATACAATTATGGCGCCGAAAACGATAGCCCCTGTTTTAACCCCGACTTTTGATAGGATATAGAGCGCCAACCGTTTGTGAAGATTTGTCGCTTGCATTGCTGCGGCTAAAAATAGAGCGGCAGCAACAAGAGCAACTGCCGAATTGGAGAATCCGCCAAGGGCCATTTGAAGAGCGGATTTTGTGCCTAGCATGACATCGGGATTTGCCATATCCGGCGCAAGGCCGAGCGTAACCGCAAGTAGACTGATAATCATTGCTGAACTTACCGGATATGCCACTGCTTCCGTCATCCAAAGAATGACGGCAAATGCCAAAATAGCGAGTGCACGTTGCCCCATTACAGGCAAGTCGCCAGAATTAGGAAGAAGCATGATGACAATCATGACGGTGAATGCAAGGGCAATCCAATACGGTTTTAAATTTCGTTTTGGCTTAGTAATATTTTCTGTGCTTTCCAAATGTATTCGACCCTTTCTTATTTAAATATAGCTACACTTTTAGGTTACCCAACAAACGCAGGCATTGAAACTAATAGACTTAATAATCTAAAGCAATTCGATGGAACTTGTGAACTTAAGCTGTAAAACGTAAATATATGAGTTTTTGTAAGGGTTTTTTCATTTTCGACTTGCATTATTGAATCTCTCTGTGTAATATTTAAAACGTAATCATTACGATTTAGGAAAAGAGGACAGTCCATTATGAATGAAATAAAAAAAGTTCCAGTCACGGTGTTGAGTGGTTATTTAGGAGCGGGTAAAACAACCGTTTTAAATCATCTTCTTGCAAATCGCGAAGGACTACGAATTGCAGTTATCGTCAATGACATGAGTGAAATCAATATTGATTCGGCTTTAATACAAAACAACGGTTTTTCACGTACGGAAGAAAAACTTATTGAACTGTCGAATGGCTGTATATGCTGCACATTACGTGAAGATTTAATGATAGAAGTGGAAAAACTTGTGGCTGAAGGTAATATTGACTATATCATCATTGAATCGACGGGTATTTCCGAACCAATTCCCGTGGCACAAACGTTTACGTACATTGATGAGGAAGTTGGAATCGATTTATCCAAAGTATGTCTACTCGACAGTATGGTGACAGTTGTGGATGCGTTCCGTTTTTGGAAGGACTATGAAAGCGGGGAAACGTTGCTCGATCGCAAGCAAACCGATGATGAAAACGATCATCGAGATATAGCAGATCTATTGGTAGATCAACTTGAATTCGCTAATATATTATTAGTAAATAAATTGGATCTTATTAATGAAGATTATAAAGAGCCATTTTTTGCATTCCTTAAGAAGATGAACCCAGACGCAGAGATCATACCGATTGAATTCGGTCGTGTGGATCCTGTGAAGATTTTGAACCGTCAGTTATTTGATTTCGACAAATCGAGTCAAGGGGCGGGGTGGATAAAGGAATTAAACGAGGAACATGTACCGGAAACCGATGAATACGGCATTACATCTTTTGTGTACAGGAGAAGACGTCCATTCCATCCGGCGAGATGGCATGAATGACTGACAGGGTTCCCACAAGAAATTGTTCGTTCGAAAGGTTTTTTCTGGTTAGCAACGCGCCCGGATATGGCAGGATTGCTATCGCAGGCTGGTTCTTCAATTATATTCCAAGGGGCAGGTCAGTGGATTGCAGCACTTCCGAAGGCACAACAAAAGTTAGTTTTCGCCGACGACCCGGAATTGTTGGAACGTTGGGATGACAAGCATGGTGATCGTCAGACGGAACTGGTTTTCATCGGACTTGATATGGACAGAGAAGAGATTGAAGAGGATCTAGATGATTGCTTGTTGACAGAAGAGGAAATGGCGATGGATTGGTCTGGATTTGCAGATCCGCTACCGATATTCGTGGCGGCTGAATAAGGGGAATAATCCGTTCATGGGGTTATATGATCGGTCGAGCGTGGGCTATGATTGGTCCGTGAGGTTATATGATCGGTCGAGCGAAGGTTATGATCGGTTCGTGAGATTATTTGATTGGTCGAGCGAAGGTTATGATCGGTTCGTGAGGTTATATGATTGGTAGAGCGAAGGTTATGATCGGCTCGTGGGGTTATATGATTGGTAGTGCGAAAGTTATGATCGGTTCGTAAGGTTATATGATCGGTCGACCGTGAGCTATGTTCTACCATCCCCCTTATCTCTAATCCTTCCTAAGTTCATACTTTGCTACTCATTCAATCGATTGTTTGTAGCGTATTGTTATAAAAAACTGGAACTATACATGTTGAACTTATGATTCTGTCTACTCACCAGCGAAGGCGACTACTGGGGTAGCCGAAGCAATAAGACAGACAGTGGGTTTTCGTCTGGCTTATTGCGGGAGGCATCCCCTAGCGCCAAGCGTTCTTAGCAGGATTCTTTAATTCAACATATATAATAAAAATTTTCAGTTTAGTGAAACGAAATCGCCCTATCAGAGTCTAATGGTGTAACAAACCAAAAGGAAAGGGTTGGTCAAATTGAGAAAAAAGGTTAGTTGGCTTTTTATTACGGCATTCATTACAGTAGTTGCAATATCTTTCGCGTTTTTCATCGACAAAGTGACTGTTACGGCATCCAATATTGCACTTTCCAATCAAGGATGGCACGCAAACTTCTCCACACCGTTGAAAAAGGAGGCAATAGGATCAGATGATTTATATATAACTGATCGAAATGGAAAGCGGGTAACTGCCGAAGTTACGCTTGAAAACGCTGGTAAGACCCTATTTGTAAAGGGCCTCGCACCAGGGGCATATACACTTCACGTCCAGAAAAATGCGTTTAATGGCAAGGTCTTAAAATCGATGCCAATCGATGAAATCAAATTTACTATCCACGAAACGATCGAATCCATCGCATCAGTAAAAGAGTTGGAAGCCTATTTTGAACGGGCGAAGTCCATGCAACAATCAAATCCTACCGTAACAGAAGAAAGAGAAGATTCAGCGACGTCAAATACTGCAACATTAGAATCTGCTAAAAGTAGTAGTTCAGATCATTCGACAACGAACAATCAAGTAGAAGGAGTCGATGAAGCTGATAGCGTAAAGACAGACGGTAACTATATATATACTGTAATGGGCAATAACAAAGTCACCATTACCGATATCCGCGACCCGAAGAAAATCCGAAAAGCTTCGGAAATTAAGATGGAAGAAGAATTTTATCCGTCCCAGTTATTTCTCCACGGCGATACGCTAATTGTCCTTGGTGAGAAATATGAACCTTACAACAACGAAGAGGACACGAACGAGGCAAGGATCAGCAGGCCAATGAATGGAATGACTACGGTTCGAATGTATAATGTGTTGAATCCGAAAACGCCTAAACTTATTCGAGAAATCGGAGCGGAAGGCTATCTAAACGGCGCACGGAAAACAGGAGATATGCTGTATTTTGTAACGAATGTACAGCCGAACTTCTGGATCATGAATGAAATCGACGGAGACACGCTTCGTCCCCGCGTATATGATTCCATAGTAGGCGATGATCCCGAACTGATTGACTACAAGGACATCGCGATTCTACCGGGTGCGATGGAACCGACGTATTCCGTCATTACAGCCATCGACCTTTCATCGCTAGTAGAAGGTAAAGTTGTGACAAAAGGCTATCTCGGTGGAAGTGAGCAGCTTTACATGTCCGAAGACAATTTATATCTCACAGCGACAATTCACGAAACGAACGCCTCCACATCGAATAAAATGATCTGGAACCCTGGCACTGCAAACAGTGAGTTATTCAAGTTTACATTGAACAAGACAACTGTCACATTCCAAAATTCAGCCACACTGAAAGGGCATTTACTTAACCAGTTTTCAATGGATGAACATAATGGTTATTTCCGTGCCGTCACGACGGAAGGGAATATGTGGGATGATAAAAAACCATCTAAAAACCATCTCTTCATTTTGGATGAAAACCTTAATACCACAGGATCCGTCGAGGGTCTTGCGAAAGGCGAACGCATCTACTCTGCACGATTCATGGGGGATAAGGCTTATATGGTAACGTTCCGGGAAACGGATCCACTGTTTGTCATTGATGTGGCCGATCCGACTGCCCCAAAAGTGCTTGGCGAGCTGAAGATTCCTGGCTTTAGCAATTACTTGCATCCGCTTGACGAAAACCATCTCATTGGCTTTGGTTATGAAACGGTTGCTGAGAAAAATCCACAAGGGGGAGAGCCACTTATTTTGACGATGGGTATGAAAGTTTCCTTATTTGATGTGACTGATTTCAATAACCCAAAAGAGAAGGACACTGAAATCATTGGTGGTCGTGGAACATACTCACAAATTCAATATGATCACAAGGCATTGTTCCAACATGAAGGACGAAATTTATACGGTTTCCCGGTATCGATTTACGATGAAATCGGGAAAGACCATAACATTGATTTTCAAAGTTCCGGCGCACTTGTTTACGAAATTACACCGGAACATGGTATCGTCCTAAAAGGGGATTTACTGAAAGTGAAAAGCCGCGGAGAGCAATACGGGGATTGGGAGAAAGAAATCCAACGTATGCTGTACAGCAAAGACATCTTGTATACAGTTTCAATGAAGGAAATCAATAATTACTCGCTCGATACGTTCGCTCTAATTGGTAGCTTGCAAATTGACTGAATAGGATTCAAAGTTGAAAGGTCCGGCCTAGTGCTGGGCCTTTTCTTATGCAGAAAGTTGATCAAATCACTTTGTTCATTGTCATTTGTCTTCAGCTTCGATAAGATTATTTAATGGAGAGAATTTGAGTTTTATTTCTCAATACATGTTGAAGTATTGAATACGGTATATTTACTAGCGTAGGCGCCTTACAGGGGTAGCCGAAGCGGTATGGAGTGAGATCACTCATTCAACTCATATATAGAAAAATCGTACTTTATACCACTTGGGTTAGGAGGACGGAATATGTCAATAGTGGACAAAGAGACAGCAATCGATTGTTGTCTGCTCGCGGGACGTCTTATGATGGAAGCTGGAGCTGAGACGTACCGTGTAGAAGATACAATGGCACGAATGGCTGAAACACAGCAGTTGTCAGCCACTCATAGTTTCGTTACGCCGACAGGTATTATTTTTTCACCAGGTAGTCCGCATCATACGAAGCTGATTCGGATAAAGGACCGGACGACGGACCTTGAAAAAGTTGCACTCGTTAATGACGTTTCACGTAAGCTATCTGCAAATGAATATACACTTGAAGAAGCGTATACTAAGCTCCAAGAAATCGAAAAAACAAATGTCATGTTTCCGCTTTGGCTACAAATTATCGCAGCAGCTGTCGCTAGTGGATCCTTTCTAATCTTGTACGGCGGTCTTTGGACAGATGTCCCCGCCGCTATCTTTGCGGGAGGTGTTGGATACGTCATAGTGACAAAAATACATGAGTTGACAAGGGTGAAGTTTTTTGCGGAATTCGTTGGCTCATTATTTATAGGGCTTATCGGATTTGCAGCGGTGCAAACTGGACTAGGATTGGAACTCGATAAAATTATCGTTGGATCGGTCATGCCGCTCGTTCCAGGCTTACTCATTACGAATGCAGTGCGCGATCTGATGGCGGGTCATTTTATGTCGGGATTGTCAAAAGGGGCGGAAGCATTTCTGACGGCATTTGCAATCGGAGCTGGCGTAGCACTTGTTTTATCTTTCTGAATGGAAAAGGGGTTTGAGTTTTGACGTGGATTGTACAAGCAATTCTTAGTTTCCTTGCTGCAACAGGGTTTGGAATTATATTTAATGCCCCACGTAGAATGTTGTTTTATTGCGGTTTTGTAGGGATGACGGGTTGGCTTATTTATAGCCTGTTTAATGGAATATCGGGAGATCCTATGCAGGCTTCATTCCTGGGCGCGTTCATGGTTGCACTCGTTGCCCATATTTTTGCTAAGCGTTTTCGTACGCCAATGATCATATTCAGTGTCGCTGGAATCATTCCGCTCGTGCCGGGGGGAATGGCTTATAATGCGATGCGGCATATCGTTGAAAAAGATTATTTAACGGCAATCTCATTTGCATCGGGTGCATTTATGGTATCGGGTGCGATTGCCATGGGACTAGTTTTTGCGGAAGTAATTATTCAGCTTATTTTCCGGTCCGGTATCGGAAGGAAAAGAGTGAAAAAAATATGAAAAACGGAGTATTCTCCTTATGAGAGATACTCCGTTATATTATTTTATATCCTTAAATTGGATGTCGTTAGAGGGTATCGGCATGCCGATATAATGACCTTGTACGGCATCTGCGCCCATTTTTTCGAGAAGCTTGTACTGCTCCTTTGTTTCAACGCCTTCTGCAATGATGTATAATCCCATCGATTTGCAGAAACGTATCATCCCTTCGACGAGTTTCTGCGTTTTTGGCTGTGTCGTCAAGGAGTCAATAAATACCTTATCAATTTTTACTTTCGTAATCGGTAGATGCTGCATATACCTGAATGATGCATAACCAGTACCGAAATCATCTAGTGCGAACTCGACCCCGGCGTCTTGAAGTTCTTTCATCTGAAGGACGATTGAGTTTTCCTCTTCAGCTTGAAAAGCGAATTTCTCAGTTATTTCAAATTGAATGCAACTTGGGGGGCACTTCGTCTTATTAAGGATGTCTATCACTTTGTTTTTCATTTGTGCATTACTGAACTCGCGAACGGAAGTATTTACTGAAATATCTACATGACGGCCTTGTTCATTCCACCGTGCGGCGAGGGTCGCAGCTTCCTCAAGTACGAAAGCTCCAATATCGTGAATGAGACCGTTCTCTTCCGCGATTGGGATAAGCTCGTCAGGCGTAATAGTGCCAAGATCTTCATCCTCCCACCGAACGAGGGCTTCGTAAAGTGTCACTTCTCCAGACGCAAGATCGAATTGTGGTTGGTAGACTACTTTAAAACTTTGGTGATTTAGGGCAGATAACATTTTTTGGTCGATAATTGCCCGCCGATTTAGCACTTTATGTGAAGCTGCTGAAAGTGAAGAAATCTTACCGCCACCATTATTGATAACATCTTTTGTAGCGGCCAATGCGGCTTTCATAAGATGGTTATAGGTTTTTTGGTCTTCAGGATAGCGGACGACGCCACCGCTAATGGATAACGGAATGGCAATATTATTGATATAAATCGGTTGCTGTTCAAGGAATAGTAGAAAGCCTCGCACATACCAATCACCGAAGGCGGTAAGAACGATAAATTCATTTGCACCGACTCTGGCTATTGGATTATCTTGGAAGTATCGCTTAAGTCTATTTGAAAATGATTTAATAAGTTCTATCTTTGACTCGGATGATTGAAGGTCTTTCAATGTATAATAGTGATCAATGGTTATGAAGACAAATGAGAAACTTTTTGCCTCTTCAATAATTTCTGTCACGGTCGTTTCAAGTTTATAACGACTCATTAGCCCGGTCTCGTAGTCAATGAATGCAATTTGTTGTAGCTGGTCCCGTAACTGTACGTCTTCAGTGATATCCAATTCAAGAAAAGTAACGGAAAACGGTTTATCATGTGACGGCATGCTGGGAATAGCAATCATATTCACGAAATATGGCTTACCCAAACGTGTTATTTTTTCAATCATACCGAACCATGTTTTCCCGGCCGTTATACTTTTCCAGATGGCATGTGCCTGACTTTGACCTTCAACAGTTTCCGGGAACATTTGCCACAAAGTTATTCCGAGCACCCGCCTTGGTGTCCATTTACTTGTTTCCAAAAAGTTTTTGTTTGCGTAAATAATTGAACCTTCACTATTTGCTCGGGTTACCATATAAAATTGTTCAAGACTATTCATTATGTCCGGCAGTTCCGGCACGAATTGTCCATAATCTGGCTTCATATAAATGTCCCCTTCCGGATATGGATGATACTACTATTATAGGGAAGTTCTCGTGTCTGTACATCATGAAAGTGATAAATCATTAATTAATTAGCCATATTAGCAGTTTAATAGTCAAATTAGGAGGTGGAAAGACATGGATAGATTAAAAGGCATTGCCCTAATTGTTTCAGGTGCGGTACTTTGGGGGGCAACGGGTCCTATGATGGAATGGATGTTGCTACACAGTGAGATGTCAGTTTCCTTCATGCTGACAGTTCGCCTCCTACTCGCAGGCTCATTTTTACTAGCTATGCTGAAGATGCAGGGGAAGCGCATCACTCTTCCATGGAGACAAAAAGTATGGGCACGCCAACTTCTTCTTTTCGGAGTATTTGGCATGCTCGGGGTCCAATACACATTTGCCGCGTCCATTAATACGAGTAATGCAGTAATTGCGACATTATTTCAGTTCTTGGCACCGATTTTTATTATCATATTTGTAACAGCGTCACAAAAGACCTGGCCACCGATCGTGCAGGTGCTTGGAATGTTCGTGACATTAGTAGGATTACTCCTCCTATTGACTGACGGATCGTTTGCTGGTTTTGCAATGAGTAAAGTTGCTGTTTTTTGGGGACTTGCGCTTGGTTTTGCCTTCTCGTTTTACACGTTATATCCCGTCCGGCTGATGCAGGAATGGGGGGGTTTGCTATCCATTGGCTGGGGGATGATTATAGGGGGGATAACGCTTTTCGTTTTGAATCCATTGACAGTTGTGACCCACTTGGACTATTTAGCAGATTGGACTATAGCGGGCATGCTCCTCCTCGTCATTATCGTAGGAACCGTTGCCTTTATTTTATTCATGAGTAGCATGAAATACATATCACCAGTGGAAGTGAGCATATTGTCGAGCTTTGAACCGCTGACAGCAATGGTTATTTCCGTTATCTGGTTCGGTCAGGTACTTGGCATGTGGCAATTGACAGGGGCGATAATTATGCTTATCGGGGTGACTTGGCTGTCGGTTGCGGGTAGTAGGGCAAAAACATAGAATAGTAGAAGGACCGGTTCCCGTTGGGGGGCCGGTCCTTTTGTTAAAGGTAAAAAGTATAAGTTACTTCGAGTTGCTTCAGTCTTGCTGAAAAGGCATAATACGCCTTTATCCTCAAGAATTCCAGCGCTTTTCGGGGCTAAACGGCGTCTTGCGCTTTTCTTATTCATTGATGTAGTTGATGTAAAGATGTTCGTCTGCGGTGATGATCAAATCTTTTGGAACTAGCAGATGTACAGCAATCTGGCGCTCCGAAGTGTGGTGAGAATTATTCCTTTGTCGGGATGTATGTGTGAACTGACTTAACAGATAGGCTTCCTGATAAGTGGTATAGGTTATTTCGGTAAGGGGTGGTTCTAGGAACGTGACCGAGTCTGTTGTCCATTCTGGTATTTTGTATTTAAGTTGGTTTGAGAAATCGTAATCGTCCAACAGAAGAAGGGGCTTAATGAGTGTTTCTTCAATTAATCCATCATTTTCACTTTTACGTTCTACAATAATTGTTGAATTGATTTCATAGCCTTGTGCGTTCATAAGGAGTATATCTCCTATTATCTGCGTTCTTTTGTCGAGAATATTGGAAGAATCAATGGACTCAATATCCCCGTTTTGTATAGCGCTCGTTAGAAGATTAAGGTATTCATTTGATTTCGCTTTCGGTTGAGTGGTAAATGATTTACTGTCAACTAGTTCTACGGAAATCGCCGCAATGATTAAAATGACTGCATATGTTACCAAAAAAACATACGTCCACTTTTTATTTATCTGCCGTGTTGGTTTTTTTCTTCCTTGCAAGAAGTACCAGATAATTAAGGCTATAAAGATGAGAGATAAAAGACCGGACATTATTTCCTCACCTCCGTTTTAGTTGTAACGCCTATGGAAATGGCGAAAAGCATGATAACTGTTACGATTATTTTCAAAAGGAAAAATAGTAACGATGTTTCAGTACCAAAGAAAGAAACAATACTTGCAATCAGGTCAAGCCCGCCTATATTTAATTGGAGTAGCGGAATCACAACGATTGCTGCAATTAAGAGTGGGAGAACGAACTTGCTGAGCTGGATGAATGAACCCACTACATAACCCAAACTTGCAAACAGCACGGTGTAAAGAACCGAAGTTAGGACCATGGTGAAAAAGTCGATTGGAGAACTGAACAGTCCCGATGTTTCGGTGAACAAAGGATTACTTTGAAATAAAGAGATGAACTTAATGATTGAACCTGCAAGGGTTGCTAGGGTACCGGCGATGACGGACGCGAACAGTAAAAACAGAAAGCTGGATATATTGTGGCTAAGTCGATTGGATACGAAAGAAAAAGCATCGTTACGATAAGCTAATGTAGTGACAAGGATGCCCATTGAAAACGCCCAGAGAAGTGTGAAGACAACGGGCATATCTCCGGTTGAAGAACTATAGTCTACTGTCAGTGTACCCCCGGAAGTGGAACCACCACTTCCGGTTCCAAAACCTAAAAAAATACCAATCAGTTGCATAACAAGAAGTGAACTAAAGACACCAGTATAGGCATTCAATTTATGAAGAAATTGTTTTTTTACGACATCAGTCAGCCGGGGTTCCGTTAAATACATGATCGATTCCTCCTTTTGTTCCGGTTGTCAGTGCAACATATGCATCATCCGCCGAGACAGGGACTAGTTGGATGTCTTGTGTGTGTAGCTTTACTTTTTCATCAGAAGTGAAAGTGTTTTTGACGAGTATTTCACTGAAAGAACCATTTATCTGGCTGCTGAAAATTTCTCTATCCGCAATAAAGGTACTTATTTTTTCTTCTTTCCCAATTAAGCTGACGAACATCCCTTGCAAATCCGTTGTAGGACCGTGAAAAAGGGCGGTTTTATTGTGAATTAATAGAATATCTTCAAGCAAGTCTTCTATCTCCTCAAGGTGATGGCTAGATACTAAAATAGTCCGTGGATGGGCAATATAATCTTTTAGTAATGCACGGTAAAAGTCTTTTCGTGCGACTGTATCCATACCAGTGGTTGGTTCATCAAAAATCGTCAGTGGACAATGGGAGGCAAGACCGATAATGGCATTGAATGTACTTTTCTTCCCTTTAGAAAGATCCATCTGCCGAGCATTCGAATGAAAGCTGAAATGATCGAACAATCGCTGTGCAAGTGGTCCATCCCAGTTCGGATAGAAACGACCTGCCTCTTTCAGAATATCCTTCAACGTCAGTTTGTCCGAAAAACTCATTGAGTCATCAACAAGAATAGAATTCGCAGACACTTTCAAACTGTTGAATGGATTGACTGAAAAAACATGGACATCTCCAGACGTAGCTTGAGTATGTCCTACAACGATTTTCATCAGCGTAGATTTCCCGACACCATTACGTCCAATGATTCCCGTAAGAACACCTTGTCGAATGCTGAAATTCATCTTATTCAACACAGTACGACTACCATAAGTTTTCGTTACATCAATAAATTCAATTACCGTCATGTTTGTTCCCCCTTTTTCCTCGCTCTGCTTCAATCATTGACAGCAGATGTGAATCGTCGACACCAAGAAGTGTAGCTTCATTGAGCAATTCCCGAATAAGTCTCCGCAGAGTATCTTCTTTGCGTTTAGACAGTAGTTTGTCGCGAGCATCAGGCTCGACAAACATTCCTAGGCCGCGTCGCTTGTAGACAACTTCCGCTTCGAGCAATAACGTAAGTCCTTTGCCAGCCGTTGCTGGATTAATAGTGAAGATTTCCGCGAGTTGGTATTGTGAATAGACTTTTTCATCGGGGGAAAGGGTGCCGTCAATTATTTCCGTTTCAATCCACTCCGCAATTTGGACGTAAATTGGTTTCGAGCCGTCCATGTTAAGCACCGGTGGCACCTCCTAATCGTTAGTGCATTACTGTTGTAATGTACTATACGTTAATTGGAAATGAAATACAACTCATACATGAAATGTGATCACTTGTAGTCAACATCAATCAATTTTAAGATAACCTACAATTCAGTCGAATTGGCTATACACAATTGGGTCGCTGTGTCATAATAAGTTCTATCGAGAAGTAATTCGTGAAACGAAAGAGTTTTTGGGGGTCAAAAAGATGAAAACAGTTTTTTCATATGCCTGGCCATATAAATGGCCAATCGTTATTGCGTTATTTCTTATGTTACTGGAATTATCTGTAGAGCTAATTCAGCCGTTGCTCATCGCTAAAATTATCGACGATGGCATTATGGCTGGAAATGAGGCTGTTATTTGGACGTGGGGAAGCGTGATGATGGCGCTGGCGTTTGTGGCTTTTTTTTCGGGGGTCATTAATTCATTCTTTGCTGCACATGCGGCGCAAAGTTTTGGATTTGATCTACGACAGGCATTGTTTCGTCAAGTACAAGCGTTTACCATGGCGACATTTCTTCGGTTCCCGACATCGGGACTCATCACACGGTTGACGAGTGACGTCACGATGGCTCAAAACGTCCTATTTATGGGACTTCGGATTATGATGCGTGCACCATTACTCGTAATTGGAAGTTTAATTATGGCTTTTTTCGTCAATGTGAAACTAGCATTATTTCTTGTAGTTGGGGCTCCGTTTCTGCTGATCTTTCTTTATTTCATGGCGAAAAAAGGGGTCAGTTATTTTTCGCATGTCCAGCACAGGCTTGACCGAGTAAACCGTGTTATCCAAGAAAATTTACAGGCTGTACGACTTATTAAAGCGTTTTTACGTGGGGCTTATGAAGCGAGTCGCTTCTCAAAAGTATCTGATCTGTTAAGAAAAGATACGGTAAAAGCGATGCGGATGATGGAACTAATCTTGCCAATCCTGTTGTTTGTTATGAACGCAAGTTTGATGGCTGTACTATGGTTCGGAGCTATTGAAGTGCGTGATGGCGGCGCGCAGGTGGGGGAACTAGTAGCGATTGTTAACTATGCAATGCGCATGACAGGTGCGTTCTCGATGTTCTCATTCATCATTGTGGCATTCTCGCGTGCAAAAGCATCTTCTGAACGGATGGAAGAAGTTCTGCTTGCGAATGAAGACTTGGAACTCCATAGTTCGGAAAGTACAGGACTGTTACGCAATGAAGGTGATTTGAAATTCGACAACGTGTCGTTCATATATCCAGGTAAGCTGGAACCGATTTTAGATAACGTGTCATTCCATGTTTCACCGGGAGAAAAGCTCGCCATTATGGGGGCAACAGGGTCTGGAAAATCTACATTACTCAATCTTATTCCACGTATTTTTGAAAAAACACAAGGGAAGATCTATGTTAGTGGAACAGAAGTAGAGGATTGGCCGTTGAAAGATTTGAGGGATACGATTGGACTCGTACCGCAGCAATCGATTTTATTTACAGGGTCGATTTTGGATAACTTATCGTGGGGCGATATGGAGGCGGATGTCGACGAACTGGAAGAGGCGGCTAAAAAAGCACAAATCCATGAATCGATTGATCTGTTCCCGTTAAAGTATGGCACAAGGGTCGGACAGAAAGGCGTCAACTTATCGGGTGGTCAGAAACAACGATTATCCATAGCAAGGGCGCTCGTTCGGAAACCATCTATCTTGATTCTCGATGACAGCACAAGTGCACTTGACGTGAAAACGGAAACGGCGCTATGGGATGCGCTTGAAGGGGAAGAAGCGACGATGCTCGTTGTCACACAGAAAATCCGAACCGCACAAGGGGCTGATAAAATCCTCCTTTTAGATGAAGGACAAGTCGTCGGCTATGGAACACATGACGACTTGATGGAGCAGTCCGCACTGTATCAGAAAATTGCGGAATCCCAATCCGATGAGGAGGTGGCAGCCGATGTTACGCGCAATTCGTAAACCGTTCGGCTACGAGCCGATTCTATCGAAGGAAGATATTAATGGTACTGGGAAGAAGAAAAAAGAACGTGCGAGTAACTGGAAATCAGTTCTTTTCCGGATTTGGCAACTTGTCGATGAACAGCGGGGCCTACTCATTGCTGTGCTCACGCTTGTTTTTGTCAGTTCAGTCCTGGCGCTGCTTGGGCCATTGATGATTGGTAAAATTATTGACCATTATATTATTCCGATGAAGTTCGCGGGTTTAGGCGGCAGTATCGGGTGGCTTATCACTATCTATGTAGGCTTATCACTAGCGATGTATTTTCAAAACTATTGGATGGTTGGCGTCGCACAACAAACCGTTTTTCGTTTACGGACGAGTTTGTTTGCTCATCTTCAAAAGCTGCCAGTCACATTTTTTGATAAACGGCAGCACGGTGAACTGATGAGCCGAATTACCAATGATATTGAAAACGTTAGCCAAACACTGAACTCGTCTTTCATCCAAGTATTTTCGAGCATCTTGACACTAACTGGGACGCTTGGGGTCATGCTTTACTTAAGCCCGTTATTGACACTACTCACGATGATCATTGTTCCAGTGATGTTCGTAGCGATTCGGTGGATTACGCGCCGTACGGGACCTTTATTTAAAGAACAGCAGCAAGCAGTGGGCGAGTTAAACGGCATGATTGAAGAAACGATTTCTGGCCAGCGCATTGTCAAAGCATTCTCGCAGGAAGAACGTGTAATGGAAGAGTTTGCGCAGAAGAGTGAGCGACTTCGACGAACGGGTTTTTGGGCGTTGACCTACTCAGGTTTTATCCCCAAAGTAATGAATCTGTTGAACAACGCGAGTTTTGCGGTTATTGCAGGGGTGGGTGGATTGCTTGCGTTAAGAGGGGACGGTGTTATAACGGTGGGGACAATCGTCATTTTCTCTGAATTTGCACGGCAGTTCACACGTCCACTTAATGATCTTGCAAACCAATTTAACACAGTGCTATCGGCAATAGCTGGAGCAGAGCGAGTCTTTAAGATTATGGATGAACCAGTCGAGAAGGATGAAGCGACGGAATATACGGATATGATCCTCAAGGGGGACGTTGAGTTCCGAGATGTTTCCTTTGGTTATGCAGTCGAAACCGATGGCTATACAATTGACAATTTATCATTTCGTGTGAAGGTGGGGGAAACAGCGGCATTTGTCGGGGCCACGGGCGCAGGGAAGACCACAATTATGCAGTTGCTTGCTAGGTTCTATGAAGTTGATAAAGGAGTAATCTATATCGACGGTATCCCGATTAGCAAGTTGCCGCGGCAAACGCTTCGTAGCCAAACGGCATTTGTCTTGCAAGATCCATTTCTGTTCGAAGCAACAGTCCTTGAAAATATTCGTTATGGAAAACTTGATGCGACAGATGAAGAAGTCATTCAGGCGGCAAAACAGGCCAATGCGCATAGTTTCATTAGTCGGCTGGAAGATGGCTATGAGACTATATTGACGGCAGATGGCGGCGAGATCTCACAAGGGCAGAAGCAGTTGCTGTCAATTGCAAGAGCACTCGTTGCAGATCCAGTACTACTCCTTCTTGATGAAGCCACAAGTAGTATCGATACAGTTACAGAGCTAGAAATCCAAGAAGCACTCGATCGCCTTATGGAAGGCAGAACTAGTTTTGTTATTGCGCATAGACTGAATACCGTACGGAAAGCCGATACCGTTTATGTCATGGAGCAAGGGAAACTGATAGAATCCGGAAGCCAAGAAGAATTGATTGAACAACAAGGTGTATTTTACAACATGTTGCTAGAATCGAAAGTATAGAAAAGCGCAAGCGGCCTGCATAAGGCGTGCCGGCGGAGCGGCGTACTTTGCCGCATATCTGGAACGACTTATGACCCGAGCGTTTGGCCGCTGTAGTCTGGACAGTATAGAAAAGCGCAAGCGCCTGTGTAGCTCGTGAAGGAAAAAGGGAAAGACCCGGAAGCCGCCCTTTGGCTTATGGGTCTTTCATCTTTTCCACAGCGAGCTAGGCGCTGTAGTCTGGACAGTCTAGAAAAGCGGAAGCGGCACAAAATAAGGCTACAAGGACATTATATCCTTGTAGCCTTTTATTATTTTACGTCTTCAATATCGAGCAACGTACCATCGTCAAAATCAACATCAAGGTCAAACTTTGAGTAAGTATCCAAACCATACCATTGGAGAATCTTATCAATCACTTCTTGTTGGGGTGTATCTTTTGTGATACGAATTTCTATAAACATTTTACTAAGCTCATCCATCGCTTTATTATCTTTTAGTTTGATATTCTTCAGTTTATTTTCATAATCTGCATCTGCTTTTTCGGTCACATCGTAATCAGCATCAATTGCATCTTTACCATCGACATCGATTTCAAGATCGAATGACGAAAAACCGAATCCATTACCGGTTTCGATGGATCCGCCAGCTTTCTCATCTTCATTAATAATAATTGCTTCTTCACGGTTTGGCTTATCTGCATTTTTCCCGAAGTTGCCGCATCCGCCCATCAGCAATGCACCTGTAATTACGATTGTACCTACAGCATTCAATTTTCTCAAAATACTCACTGCCTTTCGGATTCATTGTCTTATCTATTATTTTGCCTTAAAATCCACTTTCTAAACAAAATACTTGTACAAATAAGAAAAGCGTAAGCGCAGGAGGGCGTTAAACTAAAGGAAGGTAGTTTAAATTAGTGTTTCCCTGTTGCAGAGAGTGGGGATGTAGTTCAATCCCTACCCACTGCTCAAGGTGAAATACAATTTTACTTTTTTATCGTATAAAAAAACCGGCATTTAAGCCGGCTAGTAAAAGTAATGTATAATGTGCGAATATAATTGTGTTAGTTACCATTTCGCGATATGTTCTTCCGAAGTGCCAAGCATGTTGCGGATTTGTAGGGTGGAGCCGTCATGTAAGCGTACTGTTCCGTTGAAGTAACCGACAACTTGATGGACCTCCGTGCGTACTAACCGGACATTCGTCATGGAAACACGTTCAAAAAAAGGTGTAAATGTTATGTTGACTGTATCTGAAAACTTCGTTCGAATTTTCCAAGGCATCATGAAGTTTTTATTATCATATGTAAATAGAACATCCTCATGAATTTTAGTCATCAAACCATCAACAAACACCGCGTTTTCAGTCATGCCTGTCCCATCCGTCCATTTACCACCGAAATTAAGTCCAATGCGACGACCACCGAGACGCTGAGATGCCATCGCCCAGTTCCATTCTGCTTTTCGCGGCCAGATTCCTCTGCCGTAATCGAGAACAGCAAAACTATAATCTGGATTGAAATCGTACCGTTTGTCCCCGATTTTAACGAACCCGGATGTTGGTAATGAATGATGCTTAGCTGTGAACTGGAAAACGTCCCTGCTCCTGGGTATAACAACATTCAATGATTCATCGTTAATTGGATGACCAATATGGAAATCTGCATGTAGTACTTCATTATCAAAGTCTGGGATTGTCACGGACAGATGGGTTTCGCCTTGAATATGTATGATCTGGACAGTTAGATTATCATTCACGAATTTAACGCCATCCAACACGTTTTCAGGCATCTTCACATTGCGCCCAATTGGAATCGTTATTTGCTTTTCATAAAATCGCTGCGTTTCATAATTTAAAATATAGACAAAGCAGACAGCTGCATAATCAAGATGGCTAATCGTTGCGGAAAATAACAAATCTTCCCCGTACACACACCAATAATTCCACTTCTTCTTCCGCATGAAGTGGTTCTTGAGATTGCTCTGGATGAAAGGCTGACGTGCGAAGCCGATTGCTTCTGGATTCAATAACCCTTTGTTGTCACATAACGCAACGGGTTCGGTAATTTCTCTTTCTGCATGCTGCATATAGACTTCCCCCTGCCTATTGTCTTTTTCAAATCATCTTGCTATACTTCTTATTGTATCAAAGATACGGGGCATTAGCTCAGCTGGGAGAGTGTCACGCTGGCAGTGTGAAGGTCAGGGGTTCGAGCCCCCTATGCTCCATATAGGTTTAGAAGGGTGTCCAGTATAACTGGGCCCTTTTTTTGTTCGAAAATAGTCTTTCGTGCTGCGAGTAGTAAAATGGGAATCCATACATAATTAATCCAACGATAAATACTGTTAGCTCCAAATCTTGTTCTGTGAGAACGAGGTTAGGAGCTAACAGTATTTTTAAAATTCATGATAAAATAAAAATAAACGCACGATTATATCATATTTGCTAACTTTATATATTGAACCACGTCTGTTGATTATCCACTTTCTTACATGAGCTACCTGTAAGAAAAGCATACAGCCTACACTTGTACATTTTCGGCGCGTTTTGGACGAAATAATCACTTTATTCTTGATTATTGGAACAGAAAAAGTGAAGAGGAGAAAAACGGATGGAATTATTAACGATTATCTTAATGTTGCTAGTCTTATTGCTTGTTACAAACGTTATTGGGAATTACGTGACACTATTACCAACTGCATTAATCCAAATTATTGTGGGGCTTATTTTTGCATTAGCTGTTAAAGATTTTACAATTGAAGTGGAGACAGAATGGTTTCTTCTACTGTTTATAGCACCACTTTTATACAATGAAGGCGCTCATTTTCCGCGAGAGGAATTATGGAAAATGCGTGCGTCAATTTTTGGGAATGCTATTATTTTAGTACTTCTAACTACGATACTTGGTGGAATATTTGTCCATTGGATGATTCCAGCAATTCCTTTAGCAGCTGCATTTGCGCTCGCAGCAATTCTATCACCGACGGATCCAGTTGCTGTAAATGGCATTGCGAAACGTATTCAAATTCCAACTCATATTATGAATTTAGTGCGTGGGGAATCTTTAATCAATGATGCTTCAGGACTTGTTGCATTTAATTATGCTGTTTTAGCGGTGGTAACCGGTTATTTTTCAGTTCAAAAGGCTACAGGAGACTTCTTATATATGTTTATCGTTGGGGCATTGCTTGGTATCGGGCTTGGACTTTCGATTAATTTGCTTCGCTACGTTCTACGTAGAGGGGGATTTGTCGACGTAGTATTCCATTCGCTATTACAAGTTTTAACGCCATTTATTATTTTCTTTATAGCAGAGGAAATGTTCCATGCATCAGGTGTTATAGCGGTTGTAGCAGCGGGGATTATCCATGCGCTTGTAAGAGAGCGTACAGAAAACTTTAGAGCGCAGGAGCAAGTGTTGACGGATAACCTGTGGTCAATTATCGCATTTGTATTAAACGGTTTAATTTTCTTACTGTTAGGTTTAACACTCCCATCTGCAATGCGTTCATTACTGGAAAATGAACAGATGAGTAATTGGCTGTTGTTAGGGTATGTTCTTGCATTAGGTTTCGTCGTACTCGGTATACGATTTTTGTGGTCGCACACCATTAATCATTTCGATTATTACATTTTGAAAAATGTGACAGAAAAACCATCTCTGAAAACAAGTCTAATTACGAGTTTGGTAGGTGTCCGTGGAACGATTACAATGGTCGGTGTGCTATCGATTCCATTTTTTACATCAACGAACGATTTGTTCCCAGAGCGTTCACTTATTATCTTTTTGGCGGCAGGCGTTATTCTATTGACACTTATTATGGCAACAATATTTCTACCTATCCTAAGTAAGGGGGAAACGAGCACGCATACGACCAGTTCAGATTTAACGAATGAAAAGCAGCGTATGATCATGGGAGCTATTCAGAAAATCAATTCGGAAAAAACAGAAGAGAATGCTTCGATTGTCTATGAATTATTAAACGACTATACACTCATGTTGCATATGTTGCGGTCGAAAAATAAAAACGAAGAAGAGCTACGAGAATATAACGAGCAGCTGAAGATGGAAAGATTGCATTCTTTAATGTTGGAGCGTCAATATACGGAGGAATATATGAGTGTGCACCAAGTGAAGATGGTTACGTTAAAAAGTATCGAAAAGTCGGTTTCGATTCGTGAAAAGGCGGCAACAAGCGGTGCGAATCACTTTATCCGTCAACGGTTCTATCAAGTACTGAGAGATTGGAAACGCGGGCGCTTAAGTGACCGAGAATTAGAGCAGGTTCAGGAAATGGAAGATGCGGTGCAAATATTTACGTTTGAGAAAGTACTAGCGGGTTTGGAAGAACGAGCTTCTATTAGTGAACAACCAGAAGTTCTACACAATATGATTTATTATTATAAACGCCTTCTGAATAAAAAGGAATTGCCCCATAAAGTAGAGATGGATCAATCCATTTTAGACGAACAAAAGGAGATTCTATGTTTGAATGCTATTGAAGTGCAGAGAAAAGAGATTTCAGAAATGTTCAAGGACGGTGCCATCAGCACGGTAGAAGCGAAAGAGCTTCGACGTTTTGTAAACTATATGGAAAGTGTAGTTTTATACGAATATGTCGAATAATGTTAGCCGAAGAGTGGTCGTTCAGAATATCCGGATATTACTTCAGGTGATTATTGAAGAGCGTTCATAAGCTGACCTTCACGCTATTAGTATGAAGGTCAGGGGTTCATATATCACTACACTTCATAGGATTACGAAAGCGTTCGGTTTATCCGAACGCTTTTTGTTGAATTAAAAGAGTAAATATACATTAAAATAAGTATTAATTAATAGAGTAGTACAATATAACTTAGTTCCTTACAGATAAAGCTTGAAGTCTTGAATATTTTAACAAATACATTAATTTATTGTATATAAATGGTTAGAATAATTTAATTATTCTTGTAGACAGATTAATAGCGTTACTTTATACTTTACATAATTCATCAGAATGGGTGAATGTTATTTACATAATACTAAAGGGGGATGAAAAACAATGAAAAAGTGGTTAACAGCGACATTAATGATTGCAGTTCTACTTGTTGCAGGGTGTAGTAAAGATGCTGGGGGCGTCACTACAGAAAACTCGACTCTGCAAAACGTGGCGAAAAACAAGAAGCTAGTAATTGGGATGTCGCCAGGGTACTTCCCGTTTGACATGAAAGATCCAAATGGTGATTTTGTAGGCTATGACGTTGATACTGCAAATGCTATTGGTGAATGGTTAAAAGTAGATGTGGAGTATAAACAATTCACATTTGACGGACTTGTTCCGGCACTTCAAACGGGAGAAATCGACATGATTCTTGCAGGTATGACAATCCGAGGAGACCGAGCACTTGTTGTCAGTTTTTCCAACCCATATTATAAGACTGGCCAAGCCCTTATGGTTCCTGCCAAAGATACTTCGACGAAGTCTTGGGAAGAACTTGATGTGAAAGGGAAAAAAATTGCAGTTGGTATTGGAACAACTGGGGCACTCTTAGCGAAAGATCTTTTCAAAAATGCTGAAATAATGGATTTTGAAGAATTCCCATCTGCTGCAACAGCAATGGCGCAAGGGCAAGCAGATGCTGTTCTTTATGACGAACCTGCCATCGCTGTATGGAAACTTCGCAATGGCGATCAAGTCAGAGCTGTCGAAGGCCTAATTTCTTCAGAAAATTTAGGAATTGCAGTAAAGAAAAATGACATTGAAACAATTTTGTGGCTTAACTCATTTTTAGCGAACTATATTGATAGCCCAGCTGAATTGGCTTCAAGAAATAAGTGGTTTGAAACAAGCGATTGGTTGAATGAAGTCGTAGAAGAATAACCACTTCTTCAATTTCAGAGGGGGAAATTAAATGGGCGGCTATAATTATGACTGGAGTATTATAACAAACAATATGGATATATTTATTGATGGAGCGTTGAAAACGTTGGAAATTTCAGCGATAGCGCTTCTGATTGCTATACCCATAGGAATCATTTTTGGACTAGGACGTATTTCAAGAAACAAATTCTTTCGACTTATTTCCTCTATCTATGTGGAAGTGATGCGCGGTGTACCATTACTTGTTCTTCTATTTTGGATATTTTTTGTACTTGGTCAATTCGTTAGACTTGGATCTTATTGGTCTGCCATTTTAGGCCTTGCTATTTTTTCGGGGGCGTTTATCGCAGAAATTGTTCGCTCGGGAATTCAAGCAGTACCAAAAGGACAAATGGAGGCTGCGCGTTCATCGGGCATGTCCCACACGAATGCAATGCGATATATCGTTTTACCACAAGCGTTTCGACGAGTGTTACCTCCTTTGGCATCACAGTTTATCATTTTAGTTAAAGACTCTTCTCTTGTGTCAGTCATTGCAGCGACGGATTTAACGTTGAATGCAAAAAATCTTGTCGCAACATCGTTCCGCTCGCTAGAAATATGGACATTTGTCGCGATCGTTTATTTAATTATGACGTTCAGTATGTCGATGATTATACGATATTTTGAGAAACGACTTTTATCGCGCGAGAACTGAGTGTAAGCTTGTTATGAAGGAGTGTTTTTTATGATTACCATTAAAAATGTTAATAAATCCTTTGGTGCTCATCAAGTACTAACGGATATATCACTTGAAGTACCGAAATCCAATGTAATCGCACTTATTGGACCGAGTGGTGCCGGGAAATCAACGCTCATTCGGACATTGAATGCGCTAGAACCTATTGATAATGGCGAAATCATTGTGGATGGCGTTTCTATTCACGATAAAAAAACGAATATTAACAAAGCGCGCATTAATATCGGATTTGTATTTCAGAATTTCAACTTGTATCCATTTTTGACAGCGCTTCAAAACGTGACAATAGCACTCTTGAAGGTAAAAGGGATGAATAAAGAGGCAGCGGACAAGAAAGGGAAAGAATTGCTTATCTCTTTAGGCCTTGGCGACAAATTCGATGCATATCCTGGTCGGCTTTCTGGTGGACAACAGCAACGTGTAGCTATTGCACGGTCGCTCGCCATGGATCCACAAGTAATGCTATTCGACGAACCGACATCCGCACTCGATCCGGAAATGGTGACAGAAGTGCTTGATGCGATTCGTAAATTGGCACACGATGGCATGACGATGGTCGTCGTTACACATGAAATGGGCTTCGCCAAAGAAATTTGCGACGAAATTGTCTTTATGGCGGAGGGGAAAATTGTAGAAAAGGCTCCACCATCAAAATTCTTTACGAACCCAGACTCCGAACGCGCGAAGAATTTCTTATCCAAAGTACTGAACCACTAATTTTTTTGTGCTTCAACTTTATTGGATAGTTAAAAGGCGTCAAACTCATGCAATTAACTTGCATAAGTTTGGCGCTTTTTTTAATATAAATGAACTTTTTCCATCTTTGTGTGTCTAATGAGTAGGAACGGTGGAAATGGGGTGGCATTGTGAATGAAGTTGACCTTGCTAAACGAGCGATTAAACGCGATGAGCAAGCATTTTTGGAAATCATCCATCTATATAAAGAACCGCTTTATCGAACGGCTATTGCTTTCTTGAAAAATGAGCATGACTCCGTTGAAGCGCTACAGGAAGTGACGGTTCGCGCATATAAAAAAATTCACACTATGAAAGAACCGAGGTATGTAAAAACGTGGCTAATACGGATTATGATGAACTATTGTCAGGATCAGTTGAGGAAGAAAAAACAAAATGTTCAAAGCGATAAATTAGATGAATTTGGAAGTGAAATGGATTATACATATCTTGAAATTGAGGAGGCAATTGCAACATTATCAGAGGTCGAGCAACGATTAATTCACCTCATGTATTTTCAAGATATCAAGATTAAGGATATTGCCGTAATTGAAAGTATTCCTGAAGGGACCGTCAAGTCTAGGCTTCATAAAACATTGCGGACATTACGAAGTTTTCTTTCTGAAAAAGGGGATGTGGACCATGTTTGAAAACGAAGAAAAGCAATTGCGGGAAGTTAGGTCGAAATTAGAAGAATTTCCAATTCCAAATGAGCAGTTGAATGACGCGATTCAGAGTGGATTCTTAATTGCCAATTCAGAGTGGCGGGCGAAACGCCAAAAACGTCGAAAATCACTTTGGACGGTTGCTATCGCTGCAGTATTTTTACTCGCATTCATAACGTCCATCCGGGTGTCACCGGCCTTTGCGAATGCGATCGCTTCGATTCCTGGAATGGGAAAACTTGTAGAATACATTCAATACGACAAAGGGTTACAGGCGATTATGGATAACGATTATTATCAGACTGTCCATGCCAGTCAGATGAAGGATGGTTTAACGCTTACCATCAACGGCGTCATACTGGATGAAAGTGGAATCGTCATTTCTTATACACTTGAAGCGCCTTATTCCATCGAAGTACTCGATTATAAAAAAATCGAACTTTATCATAATGGCGAGGTAGTTCCACCTGGCACAGTATCATACAATAATCCAAATCAACGGCATGAAAATAGAAAAGAAGACATAATAGAAGTATTATTCTTAGCAAAACAATCCTTTGATACGCAGGACTTTGTACTGGAACTTCAATTGGATAATGAAAAGGAAACGGCTTTTTCCCTTCCTTTTACGCTGCCGAAAGAAGTGAAGAAAGGAAAAGTTTTTGCGCTCGACAAAGTGGTCGAAGTTGAAGGTCAAAAAATGACGATTCAAGAGATTACAATCTATCCATTACGTGTGGAAGTGAAAGTGTTTTTTGATGAACCGAACTCCATGAAGATATTGAACTTTATGGATATGCGGATTGAAGATGAAAAAGGGGAAGTGTGGAGTAGCATTCAAAATGGTACGACTGGACTTGGTTTTAGTGACAATGAGCAAACTTTCTATTTGCAGAGCAATTACTTTGAACAACCTAATAAGCTATATTTTAAATTTAATAAGATGCAGGCATTGCCGAAAGACGAGTCCTATCTTCTTGTTGATCTTCAAAAACAGGAGGTCATCATGCAACCTTCTGATGGGAAAATTGAAGTGACAAAAATGACTCAGAACACGATAGAAGCAAGATTCCCGCTAGCAGAAGAATTTGGCTACTTCTTGTTTTTTACAGCTGAAAATGGGGATGGGCAAAAGGTTGAGTCTAATAGTTCAAGTAGTTGGAGAGATGAAGAATATCAATATTCATCGATCAATTTCACAAAGAATTATAATGAAAGTCTATTAAAAGTATACTTTCAAGCGTATCCGAACTACATCAATGGAGATATTTCCGTGGAGCTTAAATGAACTTTTTAGATGAAATAAAGGCGCTACAATTTGTCAGAAAGGCATTCCTACTTTGTTCTATTCATACGATGGAATAAGGAGGGGTTTGATCATGTACAACAGGGAAGCGGCTGTTCGCTATGCAAACCAGTGGTGGAATGGCCGCAATCCGGCATTTCCATCATTCGATGTAGATTGTACGAATTTCATTTCACAATGTTTGCTTGCGGGGGGAGCACCAATGCATGGTTACCCGAATCGCGAAAGAGGCTGGTGGCTGCGTGGAGGAACGTGGAGTTTCAGTTGGTCGACGTCGCATTCGTTGCGTTGGTATTTAGCGGGTTCGAAAAAAGGATTAACTGCAACACAAGTTTCATCAGCTGAAGAATTAGGGCTAGGGGATGTCATTGTCTACGATTTTGAAGGTGATGGCAGATTCGATCATTCGACCATCGTCACCGCAAAAGATGGCTCAGCACCACTCGTTAATGCACATACGTTCGACGCACAGTATCGTTTCTGGGCATACAAAGATTCATATATGTTTTCGCCAAATGCAAAGTACATCTTTTTTAAAATTAATGACCAGTTTTCATGATGACTATAGTTGCGAATGTAATCGTAAAAAAGCAGTCCGTCAACTTAAGATGGACTGCTTTTTTTACTGTCTAGACTCTAGCGCTTTTGTTTGTTCAGTCAAACCATAGAACAGCGAGCGTTCCCTCGCCGGCATGAACCGCAAGGACGGAGCTAATATCTCCAATATTCACTTCGAGATCAGGTATTTGTTCCGTGATGAGAGTTTTCAAATGCTCTGCCTGTTCTAAGACATTGCCTTGCATTAAATGAATTTTCGTTCGGCCTGGATGGTGGCCAGCGACTACTTTGTCGACCAAGTATTGAAGTGCTTTTTTCTCGGAACGCACTTTGTCTACTGGTTGTAATTCACCTTCGGGCGTAATGTGGACAATTGGTTTTACTTTCAACAAGCTCCCAATGAAAAATTGTGCAGCGCTCATTCTGCCGCCTTTGTACAATTGTTCAAGCTGTCCCATTAGGATATAGTTATGCATTGTGCCAGCCATTTTCTTAAGCTGCGCTTCAATTTCTGGAACAGTTGCACCTTCGTCTTGCATTTCTATGCCCCGTTCGATTAATCCTGTGACCCCATAGGATAAGGAAAGTGAATCGATGAATGTAACAGGGAATCCCGAAATTTCTGAGCCTGCTATAGAGGAAGCAAGTGTCCCACTCATTTTACCGGACACATGAACAGCAATTGCTTGCTCGTACTGTTCCGCAATAACCTTGTAACGTTCAGCAAATGCGCCCGCAGAAGGTTGTGATGATTTTGGGAATTCTTTAGCGTTCTTGATTTTCTCGTAAAGTTGCTGAGGATTCAAGTCTACACCATCAACAAATTGTTTTTCACCGAAATGTATATTTAAAGGTACTGAAAAGAAGTCTGGGTGTTGACGAAGTTCCTCTGAAATGTATGCTGTGCTGTCTACAATCCACGCAATTGGCTTTTTTATCATGATTAAAATCATCCTTTATCACTATAATATACGCTACTATTACTATACCATGAAAAGTAATAAGAACATATTTAGAAAACACTAAATATGTCGAAATTTAGGCAGCTTCGCTAAAAATCAATGGTTAAGGTATAATAGAAGAAGTATGTGTAAAGGGGAAATGAGTTATGAATGAGCAAGCTTTATCTGTCAGAGATGCGATTATTACGCGTCGTTCAATAAAGAACTTTAACGGTCAGCCGGTTGATCCGGAAAATATTGCCGAAATACTTGAAGATGCGGCATGGGCACCAAATCATGGCAATCGAAATCCGTGGCGCTTTGTTGTAGCTGCTGATAAGGGATATGTGAAATTCCTCGATATTTTACGTGAATATGGTGTACCGAAATGGAAAGAACTTTCGGAAGAAGAGCTTGAGAAACAAATGAAGAAATTCACAGGACCGGGTGCAGTTGCATTTGTTATTGTCCCTGAGGACCCTCGTCAGAAAGAACGTCTAGAAGATTATGCAGCGGCAAGCATGTTTGTTCAGAACACCATGCTGCTCGCATGGGATAAAGGAATCGGAACATGCTGGAAAACACCTGGCTTCCTGGATAACCCGAAATTCAGAGAAGAACTTGGCGTTAAACCAGGTGAACGCATTATCAGTATGCTTCAATTTGGTTATTATGACGAAAGACCAAAGGCTCGTCCACGTAAACCGCTTGAAGAATTTGTCACGTATTACGGTGAGGAAATCGAAGAAGCATAATGGTATTGAAGTAATTTTTGCTCGGATTGCATTTGATAATGCGATTCGGGCTTTTTTGCAGTTCTATATCGGTGGTGTTGAGCGACCCGTGCGTTGTTAAGTTAGACAGAAGCGTTGTTAAGTTGCATTTAGGCGTTGTTAACTTAATTGAAAGTGTTGTTAAGTTCTAAAAAACCGGACCCTCACAAGAAGGATCCGGCACACGTATCACTTTTTCAATTCATCTTTCTCAAAGCCTGCAATTTCATAATAATAATCGCCGATGACACGTAGTCCTTGGTCGAAGTTTTCCAAATGGAAGTGTTCGTTCGGTGCGTGGAAGTTTTCTGACGCAAGTCCGAAGCCCATCAAGACGACGGGTAATTCTAGTATTTCATCAAATGCTGCAACGATTGGAATTGATCCGCCACCACGTGTATAGGCAGTTGGTACATTGTAAACCTTTTCGTACGAACGTCCTGCAGCTTGGATTGCAGGATGATCGAACGGTGTGATGAACGGTTTCCCTTTATCGAATTCGGTGACTGTTACAGTTACGCCTACTGGTTTATGTTTTTCGATATGCGCATTCAATTTCTCAATGATTTCGTCTGGATCTTGGTCAGGAACTAAACGGCATGTAATTTTCGCGCCTGCTTCAGCTGGCAGTACGGTTTTAATGCCTTCGCCTGAAAATCCGCCAAATACGCCGTTCACTTCAAGCGTAGGACGAGTCCATGTACGCTCAAGGTGTGAATATCCTCTTTCTCCGAACAGTTCTGTCACGCCAATTTCTTCTTTCAGTTCATCTTCATTGAAGCCAAGTGCTTGGTAGGCTTCGCGCTCTTCATCCAATAGAGGACGGACATTGTCGTAAAACCCTTCAATTGCAATCGTTCCTTCTTTGTCACGGAACGAGGCGAGAACTTCTGCAAGCGCATGAATCGGGTTTTGGACGCCTCCACCATATAAGCCGGAGTGAAGATCGCTTTTCGCACCTTGCACGTCGATTTGTACGCCGCACAGACCTCGAAGTCCGTAGCAAACTGCAGGTTGTCCAGGTCCTTGCATGCCTGTATCAGAAATGACGATGACGTCAGCCGCGAGCTTGTCTTTGTTGGCCTCAATGTATTTTTCGAGATTTGGACTGCCAATCTCTTCTTCACCTTCAATGATGAACTTCACATTGACTGGTAAACCGCCTGTCTTTTGCATAAGTGCTTCAACGGCTTTCACATGCATGAATACTTGTCCTTTATCATCACTGGCGCCGCGCGCATATAATTTGTTATCACGAACTTCGGGTTCGAATGGTCCAGTTTCCCATAAATTCAGCGGGTCAACCGGCTGGACGTCGTAATGACCATAGACTAGAATTGTCGGTTTTCCTTCTGCGTGGAGCCAATCGCCGTAAACAACAGGCTGTCCGTCTGTTTCGTCGATTGAAAGGTTTTCAAGTCCTGCTTCTTTGAATGAATTCAGCAACCACTCAGCAGCCTGTTGCATATCGTTTTTATGTTCGGATAAAGCACTAATACTTGGAATACGGAGGAAGTCTTTTAATTGTCCAAGATGTTCGTCCCGTTGTTCTTTAAAATACTCGTCAAGCGTCTCTAAATGATTCAACACAATCCCTCATTTCAAATAATTTCGTGAATAGAAATAGTATAGCAGATGATGTAGATAGTGAGTAAGAAAGACGAACGCAAATATGAATAATATGGTATGCTGTTTGAAAGTTATTAATTGGCTGAATATATAAATATGAAATTATTTCCGGGAGGAATCGCTTTTGTTTATCGCACTTGGATTATCTTTATTCCTGTCTTTTTACTTGTCAGGAAGTGAAACAGCACTTACAGCAGTAAACAGGAGAAAGGTCCAGTTTCGAGCAGATCAGGGAGACAGGCATGCGATTAAGCTGCAGAAACTGATTTCGAAACCGGACCGTATGATTACAGCAATACTTATCGGGAATAATACTGCGAATATTCTAATGCCAACTTTAGTTACAATGATAGCAATCGACAAGGGGCTAAGCGTCGGAATCTGGACCGGAATTCTGACAGTTATTATCATTGTCTTCGGCGAAGTATTGCCAAAAACGATTGCAGCGACTTTTTCCGAGCGAGTCGCTTATATGGTTACACCGTCAATTACACTGCTTGTGAAGTTACTAACACCTTTGACGGCTTTACTTGGTCTTTTCACAAATATATTCATCCGCATCATCTCGAAAGGGGCTGTAACGAAAGCTACGCTCACAAAAGATGACCTCCGTTCGATGGTTGACATTGCTTCTATAGAAGGAACGTTTGAGATGGACGAATCGAATCGGTTGAAGGAAGTACTCGACTTTGCGGAAAAAGATGTGTCCGACGTCCTTGAAACTCATCGTATGGATATCATCGGATTACCGATTGAAGCGACGTATGAAGAAGTTCGCGACACAATTTTGGAGCATTCTTACACGCGTTATCCTGTCTACGAAGAAAGTATGGATACGATTTTAGGTGTATTTTATTCGAAAATGTTAATCAAATGGTCGATTGATCCTGAACAGACTCTTGGTGATTTAATTGACCGCAATACGTTTTACGTAGTGCAGTCTGCTAGCGTTGAAAAAGTATTCAAAATGATGCTGTCGAAAAAGAAACATATGGCAATCGTTCTGGATGAATACGGTGGAACGCTAGGTATGATAACGCATGAAGATATTATCGAAGAAATGATTGGCCAGGACATTGAGGATGAGACAGATGATGATGAAGAAGAACTTGTCTATGAAAAGACTGATACTAGGTTAATCTGTCATGGCAGGCTTGAAATCGTGGATGCGATGGAGTTACTCGATATTGAATTGCCAATGGATCATGAGACGCTTGGAGGATTTGTACTGCAAGAGCTTGGTCACGTTCCAGAAGAAGGCGAACGCTTTACATACGATCATCTGCGTTTTGAAATCGAGGAGATGGAACGCAACCGGATTATCCGTATGACAATTACAATCAGTGAAGGTATAAACTGATTAACATGCATATCCCTGTAATCGAGTAAAACGGTTACGTTACGGGGATATTTTTTGTCTAGTGTCCGGCGTTCGATACATGGTGGTTCACAGGATGCATTCCTTCGAAAGATGCCTTGCGCTTTTCAATGTCTAGCTCCAGGCGCCAGCCGCTTGAGTCATAAGCAACCCAGCTGTGTGGCAAAGAGCGCCACGTCGCTGGGTCGACTTATGCCTGTCGCGTCTAGAAGGCGCCTTTCGCTTTTCAAGCTTACACGTTTGTAAGTATACTGAAAGAGAATACGATGGTTTGAAAGGTCCCGATTGCCGATAATGAGAACAACAGGTAGAAGACGGGGGCGTTATGTTATGAACAAAAATCTAAATGGGTTGTATGAAGAATATGGCCGTTACATATATCATTTATGTCTTAAATTAACACGTAATAAAGAGGAAGCAGAAGATCTTATGCAAGATGTATGGGTGAAAGTCGTTCGCTACAACGATCGGATGGATAGTGTCGACCATATGAAAGCATGGCTTACAACAATCTGTATGAACACATTCCGAGATCGTTACCGCAAAGATGTCAGAAGAAGCAAGCATGTGATGAACCAGCCGGAAACGCTCGATGTGCCGATTCTTGATCTTGTTCCGAGTGATAGTTTGACACCTGCGGAATTGCTAGAGCAAAATGACATTCAATCAATTGTTCAGCAAAAAATTGGTGAACTTGATGTTATTTACAGAAAAACAATTGAGTATTTCTATGTACATCAATATTCTTTGATTGAGATTGCAGAAGTAATGAAGGTCTCAATTGGTACGGTTAAATCACGGCTATTCCGCGCGAAAAAGTATTTGAAAGAACTGATGATTGCAGATACAGCAGTGCACGAATACGTCACTGCATAAGAGCGCAGCCAAAGGAGGCTGTGTTTTTTGTTTGTAAAAAAGTAATAGAGGGAAATTAGATAAATAGATTGGTATGTTTGAATGGGGATGGTTGTGTGTTGAAAAAGAACAAAAAGAAAGGCTGGAGCAAACGCAAGCGAATTATTGTGATAGTGCTGTCAGTGTATGCTCTTTTTTATATAGGTGTTGTTTTACTGAATACATTTAAAAAACTCCCCGAAGGCATTTCATACGAAGGTGATTTGCACTGGACGGACGAAGTTGATATGTTTACGGACTTGACCTATGCACAAAACAAAGACGGGGACAGTATGGTGCATGAGTTGGCGATTTTCGATGAAGTCTACGCGATGATCGACCGGGCTGAGCAATTTATCGTGCTCGATTATTTCCTATTCGATCATTATTACGATGAAGAC
The DNA here is from genome assembly GCF_001590685.1 of Sporosarcina psychrophila. Taxonomy (GTDB): domain Bacteria; phylum Bacillota; class Bacilli; order Bacillales_A; family Planococcaceae; genus Sporosarcina; species Sporosarcina psychrophila. Next base: position 4,246,651 of record NZ_CP014616.1, on the reverse strand, counting down.
ATAGAATTCCCGAAAATCGCACAAACAATGACAAAGAAACTGGTGGAGAAAAAACAGCAACATCCTGATATGCCGATTATTTTTATTACAGATCCGTTGAATACAGGATACGGTTCTTATGAAACAAAATGGTTCACAAAGATGGAAGATGCGGGAATCGAAGTCATCTACACTGATTTGGATCCGCTCCGCGATTCAATTCCAGTTTATTCTGGTTTATACAGGACGATATTCCGCTGGTTGGATATTGAGAAAACGAGCTGGATTGCAAACGCTATGTCAAGCGAAGCACCTAAAATGACGTTGGCTTCTTACATTACGTTACTGAATGTCAAGGCGAACCACCGCAAGACCGTTGTAACAGATAAAGAAGCACTGGTATCATCAGGAAATCCGCATAACGCTAGCGGTTTTCACGGTAATGTGGCATTGAAGGTGAAAGGCAGTGTACTGAACGATATTTTAGAGGCGGAAGAAGCGGTCGTCAACTATACGAATGGTGGAAAATTACCACGCGTAGAAGTGCCGGAACAAAACGGGGGAAACTATGCCGTCCAATATTTGACGGAGAAGAAAATCTTGGATGGGCTTCTTGGAGATATTGCGAAAGCGCAAGAAGGGGATACAATTCGAATTGGGATGTTCTTCATTGCAAAACGTGATCTTGTCAATGCACTTATCGATGCTGCGAACCGCGGCGTCGATGTGAAAATGATTTTAGACCCGAATGAAAACTCCTTCGGTAAAGAAAAGTCTGGATTGCCGAACAGGCCGGTTGTACAGGAGATGCTGGAAGAAACGGATGGGAAAATTGATGTTCGCTGGTACAATACGGTTATTGGTCAATACCATACAAAACTCGTGGTTGTTCAGACAGCTAAGGAAACCTATATTGCGAACGGCTCTGCTAATTTAACTGAGCGCACGCTCGATAATTATAATCTAGAAGCCAATCTGCGGATCATTGCTCCGAATGACAGCGAGTTAACTAAAGAGATAGACACATACTTTAGTAGACTATGGAACAATGAGGATGCGCTGTACACGCTTGACGTGGAAGAATTTCAAGATGGATTCACTTTCTTCCAACGAGGTATTTATGGTTTACAGAAATTGTTGAAAATGACGACTTATTGAGGTGGGCAATAATTTTATGGCTGGTTTTTGAGTTGATATAGTTGGTTAGATAGGATATATAGTCGGTTTGCCAGCAGTTATAGTCGAATGGAAAAATGCCACACTTGTTGAATACCAAAAAGTAACCAGTGAATAACATGAACACTAACAGGTCGCTACGTGTATAGGCGATTTTGGATTGCTTTGGATTGGATGACTTCTATACGATTACCGAGATGTCTGGATATGTAGGGATGCGACTTTGTCGTTAATCGTATGGTGTTCCTTCATCCGTTGCGCACCAAATAGATCAGTACACGAAGTGCTAAAGCTTTTTTGGACGAAAGAATAGAGGGGCATCTACCTAGATAAAAGCCGCCAAAGATGCAATTTTGGCGGCTGAAATATTCTTTAGGGTTTGCTCATTTTTACTAGTAAAGAAGTGTTACTTTCTATAAAATAACACATGATTACATGCATACTCTTTGCTAATAGTAAGCAAGGAACGCATTGTTAACGTGCAAGAGTGCCCGAAATTGTATCTTCGGGCATTTACAATCCCTATAGAAAGTTATCTATTCGCTTCTTTCAAACATAACTGCATTTTTCACTTGAACATTGTAGGTACACGACAGGCAACTATTCGCAACAGGGTTACCGAAAAAAGTGTGGCTAGAAATGACTGAGTCACTTCTAGCCACACATGACTCACGGTAAATATGTCGTGATTAGTTCGCCGAAAGCGAACCGGAAATGATCCAGTGAAAATGGATTCTTCCAAGCCCTACTCACCAGTATTTTATGCAAATAGATGGTTAATCAACAGACGTGGAAAAATGCATAACAAAAAGGCTATCCTTTGTCCCGGATAGCCTTTTTGTTCATTCAAATTCAGCAAGTTGCTTGTTCAGTTCCGCGAGGCTTTCTTCCAACGTTGCAAGACGCAGTTCCGCTTTCTTGACGAAGCTGTCATTACCGGTCGATTCTAGCTTCTCGATATCACCTTGCAAACTGATATAGTCCATTTTGAGTTCCATGATTGCTGTTTCTACTTGACGTTTGTTCATCAGAAAAACACCTCAGCTTTTTTAAAAGTTAGAAAGTATAAGTTTTTTAACCTAGTGTCTAGACTCCAGCGCCTAGCCCCTGGGCCCACAGGACGTGGGTCATGCAGCTTTTGCGACAGGATGTCGCGATTCTAAGCTGCCTTCCTCTGTCGCTTCAGTCCTTAAGTTAAAGGCAAAGAGCGCCTTTATCTTAAGGCCCTCCAGCGCTTTTCGGGTCTACCAAGGCGCTTGCGCTTTTCCTTAGTGTAGCATATCGGACGTTTTTTTTCCTGCGCCGCCACTAGTATTGCGCTTCGGATACTCGAGGTAATAGCGTATCGCTTCGCATACAGCATCTTTTCCGTCCCCAAGCCCGAGTGCGGTTTGTCGTGCAATCGCTTTTTTGCGTAGCGGTTCGTGCAAGAGGGGTTCCATGATGGCGTTCAACAAACTCGATTGTTTTACTTTTCGACCGAGACCAAGATGAATGAAACCGTGCTGTTCTTTCGGAAAAGCAAGCCCCACTTCGAAATCATTCTGTGCGAGCACGACGCAAGGGATACCCATTACAGCGACTTCATAAGGCATGTAGCCAGAAGCGCATAAAATAATATCTGCTGCGGCGTAAATTTCGGCGTAGTTATACGGAGGCACCAATACGGTTGTATTCCGCCTTTCGAGTGCCATCATACGGATTGTACTTGTATCATGGGCATACTGTTCACCGATGAGAACGGTCACTTTGAGTGGGATTTGAAGTTGCATAATATGACGCAACGCCCGGTAGGTCAAGTTACCTTCATCCTCTTCGCCAAATGAAATCACTAAATGGGGAAGAGGTCCCAGTTGGGCTTTGCGAAGTCCAATGTGCTTAACTGAAGCCATTTGTTCGTCAGCAATGAAACTCTCTCGTCCAAGTACGTAATGATCTGGCGCACTATCATTCGATTCGACATACAATGTCTGGAATACGAGGTCAGCACATTTACCACCGTCGCCGAAATCATCGAAATGGATGATGGAGGGGACGAGTTCAGTTATTTTTTCAATCTCCTCTTGAATAGTAGAGCCGCTATCGCGGAGAAGTAGATCAGGTTTAATCGACGCGAGTGCCTGTAAAAATAGCGCATTGCTTGGGGTTGAAATTGCTTTAAATCCCTCGGGCACTGGCGGAGAATCCACTCCGCATAAGTATACGATATCTATTTCGTCAGCCAAGGCGTTTGTAATCATGGCTGCTCTGCGTGCGGGGTATGTCCCTTTTCCGTCCGACCTGGAAATATGGATGGCGACTGTTTTCTTTTGTTGTCCGTCTATTGGAATCACCCTTTCTTGCTAGATTGTTCAATTCATCCCTATAACCTTATGTATTGACCGATTGGGATATGTCTATTTCTAGTGGACTGAAACTGCCAGTATGGTAAACTAACATTATTTCCATTTGGGGAACGGAGTGATTCCATTGTTCGATTCACTATTATTCGAGTTAATGCTTGTTGTCTTAATCGGGATTTTATCGCAATGGACAGCTTGGAAATTTCGGATGCCGGCAATTGTTGTCATGTCTGTTGCAGGACTTCTCGTCGGCCCCATTTTCGGTCTTATTAACCCTAAGGAGAGTATGGGAGATCTATTCGGTCCAATTATTACGTTTGCCGTGGCAATTATTTTGTTTGAAGGCAGTTTGAATCTTGATTTTAAAGAAATTAAAGGCTTTAGTAAGCCGATAGCTCGTATTGTAACCGTTGGGGCATTCATTGCATGGATTGCTGGGGCGCTTGCAGCACACTATTTGGCGGGACTTTCTTGGGCAGTTGCCTTTGTAATCGGTGGTCTGTTCATTGTTACGGGACCTACCGTTATCTTGCCGCTATTGAGGCAGGCGAAGCTGAAACCGCGCCCAGCCGCAATCTTGAAATGGGAATCGATTGTTGTTGATCCGTTTGGTGCATTGCTTGCGGTATTCGCTTTTGAGTTCATCAAATTTTTGAATAGCCAAGTGACATTGAATGCGTTGCTGTTGTTCTTTGCAGCATCTATTTTTGCGGTACTCCTAGGCTGGGGGGCTGCCCGGGTCATTGGAAGTGCTTTCGAGCGCGGCGGTATTCCAGAATTTCTGAAAGCGCCGGTACTCTTTGCGGTCGTCTTATTCACATTTGTTTTCGCGGATGAAATCATGCATGAGACAGGGTTGCTTGCGGTAACTGCAATGGGGATGACGATGGCGAATATGCGCATGACGTCGATGCATGACATACGGCAATTCAAAGAGAATATTTCCGTCCTTCTTATTTCGGGTATATTTGTCATGTTGACGGCGTCACTTAATCCGCAAATTCTCATCGAAATTTTTAATTTGAATATTATCTTGTATGTCTTGGCGATGCTAGTTATCGTCAGGCCGTTATCGATTTGGCTTGCAACAATCAATACGGAGTTAAACATCCGTGAAAAGATTCTAATAGGATGGATTGCACCAAGGGGAATTGTGGCTCTAACTGTTTCAGGCTATTTCGCGACGATTCTACTCGACAATGGCTACAAGGACGCAGAACTATTGACGGCGCTGACATTCGCACTGGTATTCTCTACAGTGGTCTTACATGGATTTTCGATTGGCTTCTTGGCTAAGAAGCTGAATCTAACAACAACGGACGAATCAGGTGTACTTCTCGTTGGGGGCACCCGATTCGCCGCAGAGCTTGCCCAATCGGTGAAAGAAACCGGCAATGATGTGCTGCTCATCGATCAGTCTTGGGCGGGACTATCACATGCTCGAAAGCTTGGACTCAATAGTTACGTTGGGGATATCCTATCGGAGCAAATCGACTATCATCTCGACTTGACGCCATATCGGTATATCCTCGCAATGACGAAGACCGATACGTACAATGCACATATTTGTTCAGACTTTGCACCACATCTCGGAAGTAATAACTTGTATCAGACGGTATTCCACGTCGGGAACGAAGCTAATGAATTCACGATAACGGGAGGACAGTCGTTGTTCTCACCTGCCATTTCAATCTATGATTTGGAAGAGCGGATGAACGCTGGGCATGGTATTCGTAAAACGGTAATTACAAAACAATATAGTTACACACAATATTTACGTGAGCGGGATGACAAATTGATTTTGCTTTACATTTTACGTGCTGACGGCACAATTGAATTCTTCACACCAAGAATTGAACCACAGGCCTTCGCGGGAGATGCAATTATCGCACTCACATCACCTGTGAAAACAATTGAACGGGTGAAAGAGCGTCTAGATGGAGTGAACGGTGAAACGTCTATATCCTATGAAAAAGTAGAAGATTTATTTACGAGGGAAGAAAAGCAGGTAAAGCCGGTTATTCCGGGAGATGCACCACTTTCTGCGAAATGAATGGAGTACCAAGTGGCTGACTAAGATCTGTAACAGGCAGATAGCCATTGCTTTTGATACATTGAACACCAATCGTAAAATATGAAATTGATGCAATTCCCTTAATCGGATTTTCCGGTTAGGGGGATTTTTTACGCCAAGGGCTTTATTCATTCGCCCGACATGCATCCAATCGCGTTCTCCCGTATAATCGATGTATGAAGAAGGGGGATTTACCTATGTCTAAATCACTTGTATTAGCTGAAAAGCCATCCGTAGCTCGCGATATCGCACGGGTACTCGGCTGCAATAAAAAAGGAAATGGATTTCTTGAAGGCACCAATTATATCGTGACGTGGGCGCTGGGCCATCTAGTGACACATGCGGATCCAGAAGGCTATGGCAATGAATTCAAGGAATGGAAACTTGAACATTTACCGATTATTCCAGCGCCGTTCAAACTGGTACCCATCCGTCAGACGATGAAACAGTTTAATGCGGTTAAAGCACAGCTTCTGCGCAACGATGTGAAAGATATTATCATTGCGACGGATGCGGGGCGCGAAGGGGAACTTGTTGCACGCTGGATTCTAGAACAAGCGAAAGTTCGCAAGCCTGTTAAACGGTTGTGGATTTCATCGGTCACCGATAAAGCAATTAAAGATGGTTTCAACAACTTAAAAGACGGCCGCGCTTATGAAAACTTATATCAGGCAGCAGTAGCCCGTGCGGAAGCAGACTGGGTTGTCGGCATTAATGCAACGCGTGCGCTGACAGTTAAATACAATGCCCAACTTTCAACGGGACGTGTTCAAACTCCGACACTTGCTATGATTGCAGAACGTGAGCATCAAATCCGTGATTTTAAGCCGAGATCATTCTACGGTATGCAAGCATTGACGGAAACCGCGAAGTTTACATGGCACGATAAAGCAGGTCAAACGCAGTCGTTCGATAAAGAACAGGTTGAAAAGTTACTCGAGAAAATTGACGGGGTTCATGCTGGAAAAGTGATAGAAGTGAAAACGACACCGAAGTCACAGCCAGCACCGCATTTATTTGATTTAACAGAGCTCCAGAAAGAAGCGCACCGTCGTTGGTCGTGGTCAGCGAAAGAGACACTGTCGACATTGCAAAATTTATATGAGCGCCATAAAGCGGTGACGTACCCGCGTACCGATTCGAAACATCTGACATCAGATATGGAAAGCACGTTGAAAGAGCGCATTAAAGCTGTGGATATTGGTCCATACCGTAAAGCGACCAACTCACTTCTGCGTGCTGGCACTGTTAAACCGCAGAAAGGCGTCATTGATGACAAACGTGTATCAGATCATCATGCCATCATTCCTACCGAGGAAACGCCAATTCTTCAAAACTTATCTGATAAGGAACAACGTTTATATGATTTAATCGTCAAACGTTTTTTAGCTGTCTTCTTCGGTCCGTTCCGTTATGACCAAGTAACCGCTGAACTCGCAGTTGGCGGGGAGACATTCAAAGCAAAAGGGCGTACTGTTACGGATGAAGGCTGGAAAAAAGTTTATTCGACAGAGGAAGAAGAGCTAGACACGGATACACTTCCACCATTTACAAAAGGTGAAGAAGTGAAAATTCAAGCCATCGTTATGACGAACGGTCAAACAAAACCGCCTGCTCGATTCAATGAAGGAACTTTGCTTGCAGCGATGGAAAATCCTTCGCAGTTCATGCAGGGTGAATCAAAAGAACTTATCAAAACAATTGGTGAAACAGGCGGACTCGGAACAGTTGCAACACGTGCAGATGTCATTGAGCGGCTATTCAACTCGTTTGTTATGGAGAAAAAAGGCAATGATATTTACACGACATCTAAAGGACGCCAGTTGCTTGAGCTCGTTCCGGAAGATTTGAAATCACCGGCACTAACAGCTGAATGGGAACAAGGGCTAACAAAAATTGCGAATGGCCAGATGAAAAAGGAAGAATTCATGAAAAATATGATTGGCTTTTCGAGGCAAACCGTTACTGAAATTAAAACAGATGATAAAAAATATAAACATGATAATGTCACGGGGAAAGCGTGTCCAGATTGCGGTAAACTACTGTTAGAAGTGAACGGCAAACGTGGCAAAATGCTAGTTTGTCAGGACCGTGAGTGCGGTCATCGTAAAAACGTCTCAATGCTGACGAATGCCAGATGCCCAGTTTGTAAAAAGAAATTGGAGATGCGCGGGGAAGGCGACGGACGAATTTTTGTTTGTAAATGTGGTCACCGTGAGAAGTTATCGGCATTTGAGAAGCGTAAAGAAAACTCAGGCGGTAAGAAAGCCGATAAACGCGATGTTCAGAAGTACATGAAAAAACAAGGAGCACCGGAAGAGTTGGAGAATACGGCGATGGCAGATGCGCTAAAGAAACTATTCGATAAGTGATTCCTTTATAGCGCTTTCGTAGGGTTTATTCTTCAAAATGAATTGGGTATACTTGAGTTAATAGATTTATGCAAATACGACAGTGTGGAGGTGAAGTAAGATGAATGCCGTTATGACCCAAGCTATAGCAAGCGATCCTATACAACGATATGATGCAAGCAGGCGCAGGAATGCTGAAAGTGCTTATAATCGTAATGTGCAATACAATGGGCAGAATCAGAAAACGGTTGAAAATCTAGAGGCTTTGTTGATAGGTAAGAAAGAACCTGAAATCGATCAATCGAAGAGGCCTGAACCTCGGCAGCTTGGCGCAGGACAAATGAAGCAGATTGCGCTGCCGATTGGAACGACGCTTGAAGAGACGATTGCTAGTTGGAAAGATGTGCGGGCTGAAGCAATATCAGAACCGGAACCGACAACGGCGGATTATAATCTTGCAGCAACTGCATCAGCAAAAATTATGCGGACAGAAGCACAGATCATATTGCACAACAGGGCTCAATCCGAAATTGACATTACCTCAGCACGTGAAGAAGCCGATACTGCAAAAATGGCATCCAAAGAACTTCCCTCCGATCTCGAGCGCGAAATACTCATTACGCAAAGACGGTACGAAAAGGCGATTTCATCTTATTCTTTTCAAGTTTTAATGAAACAGAAGGGATTTGAAATCGATCGGCCGAGCTTTTATAAAATTGCATGAATGGATACGGAAGGTCGCCTAGTAAATGGCGACCTTTTGTTGTTGGAAAGGTGAGATGAACGAATGGCAAAGCAAGGTAAGCAAGTAAAAACCAATGCAGTGCGGATTTTGGATGGGGAAAATGTAATCTACGAACTAATGGAATATGACGTAAACGATGGTTTGGTGGATGGGATTTCCGTCGCTGAAAAAACAGGACAAGCAGTGGATGTCGTTTATAAGACGCTCGTCACGATTGCAGGACCGCGTGAACTATTCATTTTTTTAGTGCCAGTAGCGGACGAACTTGATTTGAAAAAAGCGGCAAGAGCTGCTGAAGTGAAAAAGCTTGATATGCTACCGTTGAAAGAGCTGACGAAAGAAACGGGCTATGTGCGCGGAGGCTGTTCAGCTGTCGGGATGAAAAAGAAATACCCGACATTCATTGACAAATCAGCCGAAAGTCTCGACTCGATGATTGTTAGTGCGGGTAAACCAGGATTACAAATGAAACTGATTCCCGGAGAGTTGGCTAGGGTGACTGAAGCACTTTTTATCGACATAGTGAAAAGTTGACGGTCTGTATATAGGATAGAAGCCATGTTACAATGAATAGATTACAAGTAAGACATTCACGTTAGCTACGTGGGTGTCTTTTATTATTGCTAGCTACTTACACTATCATTAGGGAGAAGGACTTATATGAGAAAGATATTAATATGGAGATGGACATTCTTTTTGGTGGGTATGATGGTTCTGTCGCTAGGCATTTCAATGACGATTAAAGGTCAAAAACTTGGAATCGCTCCGTGGGATGTATTGCATGTCGGATTGTACAAAAACTTCGGCTTGACGATTGGAACATGGGGGATTATTTCAGGATTCATTATTATCATTTCAACTGCTGCTGTTTTGAAAGAATGGCCGCAGATTGGCACATGGCTGAATATGATTTTGATTGGACTCTTTATCGATTTATTCAACTGGCTGCTACCAGATATCACTTCGATGGGTGCGCAAATACTGATGTTCTCAGTGGGTGTAATTGTTATGGGGTATGGCGTTGGAATCTATATTTCACCAAATATCGGAGCGGGTCCGCGGGATAGTCTTATGCTCGTCTTTGTTAAAAAAACGGGAGCCAGCGTAAAAAAAGTTCGTACTACACTTGAAGTCATTGTCGCACTTATAGGCTGGTTATTCGGCGGTCCAATTGGAATTGGGACTGTGTTAATTGCTTTATTCTTGGGGCAAATTGCTCATTATACATTGCCACAATGCCGCAAGTTCTTGTTGAAAGTTATCGGCGAAGAGGAAGAAGACGCTTTATTTTAAATCGAAACTCATTAATTATTTTTAAGCATGTGCCTCGAAGCCGTGCTTTTTTTTATTGTCTGAGCATACGTTAATCGTATGTACAGAAAGGATGATCGGTATGTATGGAACGATAACCCAATATATGGGGACAGCCTATACAGGTGCTGGTATCTCCCATAAATATGACAAACTAATTGCATCGGCTTCACAAACGTTTTTTCTAAAATGTCCACCGACAAACGCCATCTCAAACGTGTTGAATGAAGCTACTACGCATTACTTAAAGCGTGGCTATGACGTCGATCGATTCATGGATCCTGTGCAACCCGACAAAACGGATGCAATTTATGTTAAAGGACCGAACTTGCTTATTCTACAAGCGTCACATCCAGTTGCACTCGAACCAGCGGATATCGGCGGTAAGCATAAAGTGATCAGCTTTTACGATGTCTATGATGAAGTCAAGTTGGTAGGGCAAAATGGAATAATTGTTGAAAAATTAGCTGAGTCTGGAATTGCACTCGGCAAAGCATTGCAATCGCTAGCGGAAGCAAAAGATATTCATGACGATTGGGAAAAAGTGAATATCAGAAGGATGATGTGGGAGGTTCATGAAAACAAAATAGCATCATTAAAAGAAGAATTATTTGGAACAATCAAGCTGAATAAGGAAGCGGCTGTCTCGCACAGGCTAATCGGTTCATTGACATCTGGAGGGGCGCAAGATTTCATCCCATCCATTACGAAGCGTTTGGAACGGAGAATTCTTATTAAAGGCCTTCCGGGAACCGGGAAATCGACACTTATGAAAGCGCTAGGCTCCGAAGCGGAAAAGCGTGGATTTGACGTTCAATATGGCTGGTGTGGGCTGGATCCAGCGGGAGTCGATTTAGTTATTTTCCCTGAACTGTCGGTATGTCTTCTTGACGCAACGAATCCACATGTTTACGATGTGGAATATCCGGGGGATGAATTGCTGGACCTCGTGCATATGTGTGAGGAAGATGCAGAGGCGGAAAAGGAAATCAGTGTAATTCACGAAGCCTACACGGAGAAAATGCTTGACGCGGCTGGCTATATGCAGGCCTATGCACAAGCGGAAAATAGCATGAAAGCTACGATGGATACTGCGATTATGCCATCCGTTTTTGAAAAAAAATCGAAAATTCTTTCGGAACTAACTTAACAAGTATGCGCTTTATACTACGATTGGGCCGGTCGTATGCTAAAATGGGGGTATCATTTGTTTGAAAGGAAGATTACATTGTCAAAAAAACTCACTGCATTTTTACAGGAGAATCTAAAAGAACTTCGTGATCAAGGACTTTACAACGAAATTGACCCTATTGAAGGACCAAACGGCCCAATCATTAAAATTAAAGGAAAAGATCTTATTAACTTGTCTTCAAATAACTATCTGGGACTTGCAACAGACGAAGATTTGAAAAAATTGGCGATTGCCGCAACTGAAAAATACGGTGTCGGTGCAGGTGCAGTCCGTACAATCAATGGTACGCTCGATATCCACGTTCAGTTGGAAAAGAAGCTTGCTGAGTTCAAAGGAACGGAAGCTGCAATTTCTTATCAATCGGGCTTCAACTGTAATATGGCGGCAATTTCCGCTGTCATGACTAAAAAAGACGCGATTCTTTCGGATGAATTAAATCACGCATCTATTATCGACGGCTGCCGCCTTTCCGGTGCGAAAGTCATTCGTGTTAATCACCAAGATATGGACGACCTCCGTGCAAAAGCAAAAGAAGCAACGGAATCCGGCCTGTATGAAAAAGTGATGTACATTACGGATGGCGTGTTCTCGATGGACGGCAATATCGCCAACCTTCCTGAAGTTGTGAAAATCGCGAAGGAATTCGACTTGATCACTTATGTCGATGACGCGCACGGTTCAGGCGTTACTGGTAAAGGAAAAGGGACCGTCAAACATTTCGGTCTTGAAAAAGAGATTGACCTCCAAATGGGTACCCTATCGAAAGCAATCGGTGTTGTCGGCGGCTATGTTGCAGGAACGCAGGAATTGATTGACTGGCTGAAAGTTCGTTCACGTCCATTCTTATTCTCGACGGCACTTCCTGCAGGGGATGTCGCTGCGATTATGGGCGCATTGGACAAGATATCGGAATCCACAGAGCTGCATGATAAACTTTGGGAAAACGGTAATTACTTAAAAGCGGGACTTAAGAAATTAGGTTTCAATATCGGTGCTTCTGAAACACCAATCACACCATGCATCATCGGCGAAGAGAAGCTGACACAACAATTTTCTAAACGTCTTGCGGAAGAAGGCGTATATGCTAAATCAATCGTCTTCCCAACAGTCGCTAAAGGAAAAGGTCGCGTCCGCAACATGCCAACTGCAGCGCATACCAAAGAAATGATTGACGAAGCACTCGTCATTTACGAAAAAGTTGGTAAAGAACTGAATGTAATTTCATAATAAATGAGGAATCCCGGATGGCTTGTATGCTGTCCGGGATTTTTTAGGGGTTAGAAGGATCGCTGTGGAGTCATGGCAAGCAATCACTTAATCAATCGACTGGACCTAAACTTGCATCCTTCAAGACAAATAGGAGAAAATGAAAAGAAAAAGGGGGAACCCTGATGATGTTTGAAGAAGTGATGAAGCAGCTTGAAGAATTCGGCAATGAACAAACGAAGACAACATTCTTGAATCATGGAGCATCCGAACCGTTTTTCGGTGTTCGTGTAGGCGATTTGAAGAAAATCTTAAAGTATATTAAGAAAGATCATGAGCTAGCGCTTCGACTTTATGACACTGGAAATTCGGATGCGATTTATCTCGCAGCGCTTGCAGTGGATCCAAAACTGATGACAGAGGATGATCTTCAGCGGTGGGTAGACGCGGCGAATTGGTATATGAATGCAGAATATGCAGTGGGATGGGTTGCAGCGGAGAGTCCAAATGCGCTTAAACTAGCAAGGGAATGGATTAGGTCTGACCGTGAAATGACGGCGGTTGCCGGTTGGAGCACTTATTCGAATTATATTACGTACGCAGGAGCGGATGAGCTGGACTTGAAAGAAATAAGTTCATTTTTACAAGAAATCTGTAACACCATTCATGAAGCGCCTAACCGAGTGCGCTATAATATGAATCAGTTCATCATTTGTGTAGGAGCCTATGTGCCTGAAATCCGTGATGAAGCAAAAAAAGTTGCAGAAGCAGTTGGGAAAGTACATGTCGATGTCGGAAATACTGCGTGTAAAGTTCCGCTTGCAACAGATTATATTGAGAAAGTACTAACACGCGGTGAACCGAAGAAAAAGAAAACGGTTCGCTGTTAATGAAAATAGAGTAATATCAAGGAACAAGCACATACTTATACAAACAAAAAGCCCTTAACTTGGGGCTTTTTTCATTCGCTAAATTTAAAATTCAACTTTTATGAAGTAACATATATCGTTGCATGTTGAATTTATTTATCTCACCACCGTGAATCTTATATTTTACTTTAATTATAATGGAGAAGTTTGGTAGTAATTTGTAGAGGTTTAAAACAATGTTGTCTTTTCTAGGAGAACGTTTTATAATGAATTAAAGCTATAGAATCAGTGAAGTTATAAAAATATAATTTTCGTGTACTCTCCATAAATACAAACGTTTGAAAGCGGGGAATAATTAATAATGAAAAAAATCATGGTTACGGGTGCTTTAGGTCAAATCGGTTCAGAATTAATTACAAAGTTACGTTCAGAATATGGCACAGAGAACGTCTTGGCGACAGATATACGTCGCATGGATTCGGCAACAGAAGGCCCATTTGAAATACTTGACGTGACAGATGCGAACAATATGCATGCGCTTGCAAAGGATTTCGGTGCAGATACGATGATGCACATGGCTGCATTATTATCTGCTAAAGCGGAAGATGAGCCATTATTTGCATGGAATCTCAATATGGGCGGTCTTATGAACGCACTTGAAGTATCGCGCGAGCTGGATATGCAGTTTTTCACACCAAGTTCAATTGGTGCATTCGGTCCTTCAACACCGAAAAAAGATACACCGCAAGACACATTGCAACGACCGACGACAATGTACGGTGTCAATAAAGTTGCAGGTGAATTACTATGCGATTACTATTTCCACAAATTCGGAATGGATACGCGCGGCGTTCGGTTCCCTGGGCTCATCTCGTATGTAGCGCAACCGGGCGGCGGAACGACGGATTACGCGGTCGATATTTACTACAAAGCACTTGAAGAAGGGAAATACACTTCTTATATTGCAGAAGGAACGCGCATGGATATGATGTATATGCCGGATGCGTTACAGGCGATTGTTGATTTAATGGAAGCAGATCCAACGAAACTGATTCACCGCAATGCATTTAATGTAACAGCGATGAGTTTTGAACCGTCTGAAATTGCGGCTTCTATAAAAAAACAGATTCCTACTTTTGAAATGGCATACGATGTAGATCCAGTACGCCAGGCGATTGCTGATAGCTGGCCAGATTCGATTGATCCAACAGCTGCTATAAATGAATGGGGCTTCAAAGCGAACTATGATTTGGATAAAATGACAGTGGACATGTTGTCGAAACTGAAAATTAAATTGAATGTGTAAAATAAAAGCCGCGGAAAATTTTCCGCGGCTTTTATTTTGGAATGAAAGATGGCACTTCCTTATCGAACCGATCATTTCCTATGCCAATCGATCAAATCCCATGCTAACCGATCATATCCTACGTCGACCGATCATAAGCTACGTCGAACCAATCATAAGCTACGCGAACCGATCATAACCTACTTCGAACTGATCATATCCCACGTGAACCGATCATAAGCTACGCGAACCGATCATATCCCACGTCGACCGATCATAAGCTACGCTAACCGATCATATCCCACGTCGACCGATCATAAGCTACGCCACCCGATCATATCCCACGTCGACCGATCATAAGCTACGCGAACCGATCATATCCCACGTCGACCGATCATAAGCTACGCCACCCGATCATAACCCACGTGAACCGATCATAACCTACGCCACCCGATCATATCCCTCGCGAACCGATCATACCCCACGCGAACCGATCATAACCTACGCCAACCGATCACATCCCACACCACCCGATCATATCCCACGTAGAACCAATCATAACCACCCACAAAAAAGACCTTGCACTGATCTGCAAGGTCTTCATGTTTCATTAAAATAAAAGATGTGCTACTCCTGCGATAATCGGTAATGAAATGATTGTGCGCAAAAGGAAAATGGCAACAAGTTCGAAAAAGTTTACCGGAATTTTTGAGCCTAGCAGAAGTCCCCCAACTTCCGCCATGAAAATGAGTTGTGTTACTGAAACAGTGGCAACAACAAACAATGTCAACTCAGATGTAATCAGGCCATCCGCAAGGATTACAGGTAGGAACATGTCCGTGAATCCGACGACCATAAGTTGCGCTGCATCTGCCGCCTCGGGGATACCAAGGATGGACAGAATCGGTTCGAACGGTTTCCCTAAAATCGTGAAGACACTTGTATACTCTGCAAGAATCAATGCAATTGTTCCGAAAGCCATAACGACTGGAATAACACCAATCCACATATCAAGAATATTTTTCACGCCTTCTGAAAAAGTTTTAACCAATGAACGACTGTTATTCGCTTTTGTTAATGCATTTTCAAGTCCGTGTGAAAATGCACTGTATCCTTCTGGTGATTTTTCTTCTTCACCCGTAAATGGTCTACCGTCTATGTATTCATCTTTTTTTCTGGAAAGAGGATAAATCCGCGGCATAATAAATGCAAGGATTAAACCAGTTAAAACGACCGTACCATAGAATGGTAAAAAATAAGCCCCAAGACCAACCTTTTCAATAATTACGATAGAAAATGTAATCGATACAACAGAGAAAGTTGTTCCAATAATGGCTGCTTCTTTCTTTGTATAAAAACCTTCTTCGTACTGCTTACTTGTTAACAAAACACCAATTGTTCCATCCCCAACCCATGATGTCAGTGCATCGATGGAAGAACGGCCTGGTATTTTAAATAGAGGGCGCATGACTTTTACCATCATCGTTCCAAAAAACTCAAGTAAACCGAAATTTAGAAGAAGTGGTAAGAGAATTCCTGCGAATAAAAAGATTGTAAACAGGAATGTAACGAGACCGGTTTCACTTAGCAGTAGTGCGCCCGTATTTTCACTCCAAATAGCTTCTGGACCTAATTGAAGCAAGGTAAGTACCGCTAAAATAGCACCTATAATTCGGACGATTGTCCAAAAGAGCGATACATTGAATAAATTTGTTATAAACGAAGGCTGAACTTTGTCCTTTGGAATAACTAAAAATATCACAGAACCAAGTGCAGCAATAATTAAAGTAATTGTAGCAACCCATGGCATAACCGGAGCAATCGCCCCTGATAGTAAATCGGCAAATATGGCAATTGGTATTTTCCAGTCCCCGGCATACTTCATCGGGATCATGAACAAAAGAATACCGAGAATTGATGGAACTAGAAAATAGAACCATGTGGATAAAGCAAATTTTTTCATTTTATATTCCCCTTTTTGTAACAGTATAACATGTATATGGTGAATAATTATACACATTATATTGTTTTATATCTTAATGAATAAAGTATATACTATTATAACTTTTCAGTCTATTGATTTCGGAAAACCTTGTAGCTATCATATAGTAACGAATTTTGTTCTACGGTATAAATAGTTTGATTAGTTAATAAAAATACATGAAAAAAGAGACTATAAAATCAAGGTGATTTCGTAGTCTCTTTCTATATGAATATTCCTGAAGAGAAGCATTTATTATCCTCTTATTCGAAGTCTTTATCCCACTGATAGGTATAAAAACGCTCAAAGTTAAGCCATTTAAGTGCATCTGGGTCCTGCGCTTTCCATTTTATCTCCATGTCTTTCATCATCCAAACGGTTTGGGATGCATGAGCTTTGAGTGTTGCGATTTTTTTATCTGCATTTGCTGAAATATCGTGAATGACATCGGGCTCGCCGAGGACTTCAACGGTATTATTCGCAAAGGCGAGTGTATGAAGTGTAGGACGTTCTGTTTCTGGCATTCTTCGGACTGCACGCACAACTGCACGCGCAGTAGCGTCGTGATCGGGATGAACGGCAAGTCCGGGATAGAATGTGATGACGAGTGAAGGATTCGTTTCTTCGATTAAATCTGCAATTAGTTTAACCATTTTTTCATCATCTTCGAATTCGATTGTTTTATCACGGAATCCCATCATACGTAAATCATCGAGTCCCATTGCTTCACACGCTTTTTTCAATTCTTCTTTGCGAATTTGAGGCAATGTTTCGCGATTTGCAAATGGTGGATTGCCAAGGTTACGTCCCATTTCACCTAATGTTAAGCAAGCGTACGTAACAGGCACGCCGATATCTCTGTAAGAAGAAATGGTACCGGATACACCGAATGCTTCATCGTCTGGGTGGGGGAATACGACAAGTACATGACGTTCTTTTTTAATCATTAAAAAATTGCCTCCTTAATTAATATGTGAATGGTGTTTCGCTGATTTCAAGTGCGACTGCAAGTTTTCCTTCTGCATCGAGTCCCGCCATAAGCAAACGCCCGTGTTCGTCGAGTTTATAATGAGTGATGCCTTGCGCATAAATCCAGCCAGATGGCAGTTTTAATCCGATGCGGTGAGGCGAATCGCCAGCCACTTTACCGAGTTCGAATTTGATAACGATATTGCGAATGAATGCTCCAGCGTTGAAAACACTTTCATTGAAGTGGGTAGCATATGAGCCGTTCGTTGTTTCAAGATGGATGTACACATCTTTATTAACAAAAGAAGTTATGAGTTCCTGTAAATGATCTGGTTTTACTAATTCCATGAATAGCCCTCCTTAAAACTGTAAACGTTCTTCTCTTTAGTATATAGAAAGGGGCTGTTGAATGCGATTCATGGGTCTTGACGTAGAGAGCGTTCGACGAATCAAGGAGTTTCCGACGAAATTGGTGGAGTGTCCAACAAACTCCTCGAGGTGTCCAACAGATTTGTAGAAGTGTCCAACCATTCATTGGAAGTGTCCAACAAATCGTAAAGCTTCCAACGAAATCTGTGGAGCGTCCAACAAACTCCTCGAGGTGTCCAACCATCTACAGAAAGCGTCCAACGAACAGAACAAAAAAAGGCCAAGAGACAACAGCTCTTGGTCTTTTAATTGAAATAATGTTATTAAATTTCAGTCGTTGTGATTTCAGGTGCGCCGAAACGGTTTTTCGCTCCGTGCATAACAGGTCCGACGTATTCGTTCAGTTTCCAGCCGTTTGCAATGGCTGCTGTGACAAATTTTTTGGCCTCAAATACAGATTCCTTTACATCTAGACCATTTGCTAGGTTGGCTGTGATTGCTGCGGCAAAGGTACAGCCTGCGCCGTGATTGTAAGTTGTCGCTGTTTTTTCCGCTTCAAGAAGAGTGAACGTTTGGCCGTCAAAGAACAGATCCACGGCTTTATCGTGGTCAAGCTGTTTGCCGCCTTTGATGACAACATTGCGAGCGCCTAGTGAATGGATTTTTTCTGCAACTGCTTTCATATCTTCAATCGTTTTCGGTGTTTTTGTGCCAGCAAGTTGTCCTGCTTCGAACAAGTTCGGTGTTACAATTTCTGCTTTTGGAAGAAGGAACTCAACCATTGCGTCCACTGTTCCAGGATTCAACACTTCGTCTTCACCCTTACAAACCATAACTGGGTCGATGACTACATGACTGAGGCCTGATTCTGAAATCGCGTTTCCTGCAATTTTGATGATTTCTTCTGTGCTAAGCATGCCAGTTTTAATGGCATCGATTCCTGTTGAAAGTGCAGTTTTGATTTGCGATTTCAAAACGTTGACTGGCAATGAGTAAACGCCGTGTGACCAATTATTGTCTGGATCCATTGTCACGATGACCGTAATTGCCGTCATTCCATATGTACCGTGCTCTTGGAATGTTTTTAAGTCCGCAGCAATCCCTGCGCCGCCTGATGTATCGGATCCTGCGATTGTTAAAGTCTTTTTAAGCGTCATAATTGGTCTGTCTCCTTTTTTGGATAAATTCTAACTTAATCTTATCAAAAAAATCGGAAATTACAATTGTCCGATGTTATCAGCTTTCATCATTTTGAAAACGGAGTATGTGAGCAGTGCCGCAATACTACAAATCACAGCAGCACCGATAAAGTGTTTGCTTATCATAAGCCCGATTGCAAGAGCAAACATGACGATAATTCCACACCCTATAAAAATAAGGAAAACGACGAGTCCAGCGTTTTTAGAACGTTCTGGCACGCGATTACCATGTTTCGCGGCTTCAGAAACTTTTTTCATTTTGTCGCGTAATTGCATATCAGCCATGTCGCATCCCTCCCATACAATCGTACCATGTCTTTCTAGTTGTTTGAAAGGGAACTTTCCTATAATGTTAACGTATATGATAGTGTCGGAAAAAGAGGAAAAGAGGGATGAAGTGGCGGATGACAAGAAAATCGAACAACTAATGAAAGAATTAAAAGCTTCCAAAGAACAAACTGCAGTGACGGTAGAAGAAGTAGAAGACCGTCCGCACGGATTTTGGCGTGTCGGGAAAGTGTTTTTTTCGGTATGGAAAAAGTCGTTCATCGCAATTGCCCTTCTAATTTTACTGTTGATTGTCGCTTTGCCGTTTGCAACATTCTTCATTTTAAAACAAGGGAGCACATTTACAGAACAAAAAGGCGCATTCCTTGAACAAATCCAAGACTTGAACGAACTCGCAACTGCTGAAGCTTATACCAAGGTTATCATTGAACGACAAGATAATACATTGTTTGGACAAAGCATCGGACTCAATTTACCAGGAACGAAACGGCAGTTGTTGGTTGTTATTCCGGGATCAGTGAAAGCTGGTGTCGACATGTCCGGCCTTACGGAAAAAGATGTCGTTGTCGATGAAAAGAAAAAAACAGCAAAACTTACTTTGCCGCCTGCTACCTTTTTAGGAGGAGCAGAAATTTATTTTGATAAGGTTGAAGTGTATTCCTACGAAGGAGTCTTCCGAGAAAAAGCGAATATTGAAGAGGCCTATGAACTTGCCGCTGAAGCAAAAGTGCTTATATTGGAAGAAGCCACAGGACAAGGTGTCTTGCTAACGGCGCAGCAGAATGCCGAGAAAACACTAAAAGAAATGTTTTCATTTGCGGGGTACGATGTGACGATTGAATTCAAGGAGCAGTGATGGGTTGTGCATAAGGAACTTTTCGGTAACGATTGGGATGAAGTCTTGGATGATGAATTCGAGAAACCCTACTATAGTAAGCTGCGTGAATTCCTGAAGAAGGAATATGAGGAAGAAATGATTCATCCACAGATGGATGATTTGTGGACTGCATTTAAGTTGACTCCTTTTAATGAGGTAAAGGTCGTTATATTAGGACAAGATCCGTATCATGGACCTGGACAAGCACATGGATTAAGCTTTTCCGTGAAACCTGGCGTCAAAATACCGCCTAGTCTTCGCAATATGTTCAAGGAACTCGCAACTGATATCGATTGTCCGTTGCCAGAGGGCGGGACATTGACGGGGTGGGCGCAACAAGGCGTACTCATGTTAAATACCGTACTTACTGTAAGGGATGGACAAGCGCATTCGCATCGCAAACAAGGGTGGGAGACGTTTACGGATGAAGTAATCCGGCGTTTGTCGGAGCGAGAAAATCCAATCGTCTTCGTCTTATGGGGCCGTCCTGCGCAAGAAAAGAAGAAACTCATTGATGTATCGCGACACGCAATCATCGAATCGGTTCATCCAAGCCCGTTAAGCGCGAGTCGCGGTTTCATCGGTAGCCGTCCGTATTCGAAGACCAATCAGTTGCTTGAATCGTGGAATGAGACGCCGATTGACTGGTGCCGAATAGGCGGCGTGCTGTAAGTAGAACGGTGATAGTGCTAAAGTTGAGAGAGAAAAGAGGTGGAGCATTGTGGCAGTGAATTGTTTTCAATGCCAACATTTCTTCATAACATGGGATCAGCGAAATCCACGTGGCTGCAAAGCATATGGTTTTAAAACGCGAGAAATGCCATCGGTCGTCGTGAGGAGATCGTCTGGCATGGACTGTTTGCAATTTGAACAGAAGAAAGGGGACACTAAACAGTGATACCATACGACCGGATTATCTCTGAAATGGAGCGGCAACTAAGTGTTGCGAGGCGCGCCAATGATGAAAGTACGATGCGGGAAGCGTTTTCCGCCGTCAGATCACTTTGCGAAGTTGCACTCGGTGGGCAAAGTAAGCGTGAAGAGAAAATTGTTCCTAAAATGCTTACAACCACTAGCGCTGTGCAGTCAACCACATCGTTGGAAGGTAAACTGCTTGAAGAAGAGGATGCAAACGGCGGCTCGCTATTTGATTTTTGATAGACGATTCGCAAATGCTGATATATTGAAATCATAATAAGAAAGTAGGAGCTTATATGCCATTTTTCATTATTGCAGGGGCTGTTAACGCAGCCATCGCCGTCGCCTTTGGTGCATTCGGCGCTCACGCTTTAAAAGAGAAACTATCCGAACATTATTTAGCAATTTGGGAAACCGCTGTACAGTATCAAATGTTTCACGCACTCGCTTTGCTTGCAATCGGAATTCTTATGAGTCCATCGCTTTTTGGACCAGTCACACAGCTAAGCTGGGCAGGTTATTTGATCCTCGCGGGTATCATCATTTTCTCTGGTAGTCTGTATGTACTGAGCCTCACGGGAATCGGCATACTCGGTGCTATCACACCAATCGGTGGCGTTGCATTCATCGCAGGCTGGATCATGCTGATTGTTGCAGCTATTAAATTTTCAAACTAAAAAAATCTTCCGCGAGGCCCTATACGAGGCTCGCGGAAGATTTTTTAAATTCAGGGCTGTTGTGGAAAATACTTCACTTCATTATCAAATTCAGCATAATCAAAATAAATCATTGGAAATAGAAAACGATGTCCTGTTGTCGAATCACTTAAGATAACATGGTCACGTCCAGCAGCCTCTACGGTACCACGTACGGTTTTCGTATTTTTACCAGAGTCCAGTGCATGTTCGAATGAAAAATGGAAAGTTCCAGGTTCGCCTCTGTTTAATCGTAAAATATTTTCGATGTATGACTGTTCACGTCCGGGGGGTCCGGGTGGCCTACCTCCAGCTGGAAGCGTTACTTGCGGCGGTGTGACATGCTGATTTTGATAGGGCGGATTCCAATAGTATTGGACCATTTCTTCATCCTTTCTTCTTTTGAGTTACAGGTTAGGGCAGTCTTGAACCGTTGGGGAAAAGAAACAGTGTGACTTGAATCTACCTGTGTTCCATTGGTTATACCACTGTGCCGGGCAATCTCCTGTTGGCATGAAAAACCATAATGATCGTTCTCCCGGAGTGAAACGTTCGCCGTTGACAACGCGCCTTGCTAGATTTCGATCCAGTTCGCGAGCACGCTGATAAAAATACGGTTTCGTCGTAGCCTCGAAGCCTCCTGGACTTTGGAAAACCATATCTTGCAAACTTCGTATATCATTGAAATCGAGACATCCGGAACGTACGCGATTCACTCCGACATTACCGACTAAAAGCATGCCTAATTGGCCATCGCCTTCTGCTTCAGCGCGCATTAACCGTGCAAGTAGATCCAGTTCAGCATCCGTGTACTTTATTACTGCCACGGCACAACCCCCTTGGGGAATCATATGCGCAGCTGGAATGAAACATGCCTACCAAATACAAAAAAGCCTAACTGCAAAGTCACAGTCAGGCGATATAACCTACGATTTAGATGTTGAAAAATGCTGCTTTTTTGTCGCCTTCTAAAATCGTACCCACAAAGAATGAGCCGAATTCAGCGTAGCGTGCGCTTACTTCGTCAAAACGCATTTCATAAATCAACTTTTTGAACTGAAGAACGTCGTCCGCGAACAGTGTAACGCCCCATTCGTAGTCGTCGAAACCGACAGAACCGGAAATGATTTGTTTCACTTTTCCAGCGTAGCTGCGGCCAATCAAACCGTGTGCGCGCATCAATTCTTTGCGTTTATCCATATCGAGCATGTACCAGTTGACATCGCCATCGCGCTTCTTGTCCATCGGGTAGAAGCAGATGTATTGGCTGCGTTGAAGTTCAGGGTACAGACGTCCGCGTACATATGGGTTTTGATAAGGATCATCAGTGGACTCGCCTGCAAGGTAGTTCGATAGTTCAACGACTGACAGGTACGAATACGCTGGAATCGTGAAATCAGCGATTGCGAGTTTATTGAATTCCGTTTCAAGCTCTTGCAGTTCGTCCATTGTCGGACGCAAAGTCATAAGCATGAAATCAGCTTTTTGGCCAATTACTGTATAGAAAGCATGTGCTCCTGTTTTATCGTCATCTGTTTTTTGAAGTTTTTCAAGGTAAACAAGAAATTCCTCTACTGCTGCTTGGCGTTCTTCTTTTGAAACTAATTTCCAAGATGCCCAGTCCATCGAGCGTAAATCATGTAAAACGTACCAACCATCAAGTGTTTTTGCTGCTTCGATCATATGAAATCAAACTCCTTCATTATGAATTAACTTCTTAAATGAGTGTAGCATAGAAGGCTGTAAAACGTCCTTTGCTAGCGCTGTTGTCACGAATTTGACATGAAGTGAAACGCTTTTACCACCCGCATCATTGGTGTATGCTTAGAGCATGAGAGTATGTGAAAGGTGGCTGTCTAATGGCTGATTTATTTAAAGGAATTAAAGAAAGTTTGAGTGGCAAAAGAAAGACGATTATCCTACCGGAAGGAACGGATATCCGCGTACTAGAAGCGGCTTCACGCTTGCAAGGGGAAGGGCTTGTGAAGCCAGTTCTTCTTGGCAATGAAACCGAAGTGCAAGAAGTCGCAACTGAAGCAGGAATTGATATTTCGGAAGTAGATATCATTGATCCCGAGAGTGTTTCTTACTTTGAAGAACTAGCCGGAAAGTTCGTGGAACGTCGGGGTGGCAAAGCGACATTGGAGCAAGCACGTAAACAATTGACAGATGTAAATTATTTTGGAACGATGCTCGTTTATACAGGGCGTGCGGACGGATTGGTGAGTGGGGCAGCGCATTCAACTGCAGACACCGTACGACCGGCGCTTCAAATTATTAAAACAAAACCAGGTATCTCAAGGACTAGCGGGGCCTTTATTATGATGAAAGGCGATGAACGGCTCGTCTTTGCAGATTGTGCGATTACGGTTGCACCAACAGCGCAAGAACTGGCTGAAATCGCGATTGAAAGCGCCAAAACAGCGCAGGCATTCGGTGTGGATCCACGTGTTGCGATGCTGAGTTTCTCTACAAAAGGATCTGCCGTAACGGAAGAAACAGAAAAAGTTGCGAACGCGGTGAAAATCGCTCAATCGCTTGCACCTGATTTGCTACTCGACGGTGAGTTCCAATTTGATGCGGCCTATGTTCCGGAAATTGCTGCGAAAAAGGCACCTGAATCAGTCATTAAAGGTAACGCGAACGTCTTCGTTTTCCCATCACTTGAAGCGGGTAATATCGGTTATAAAATAGCGGAGCGTCTTGGTGGCTACGAAGCAATTGGCCCGATTCTTCAAGGATTGAACGCACCCGTAAATGATTTGTCACGCGGTTGTTCCGCTGCCGATGTCTACAAGCTTGCCTTGTTAACCGCGGCACAAAGTCTATGAGTAGGAGAAATTGGAATGATATCATATGAGTCTTTTTTAACTATTCCCACATGGCGTTTTGTGGATGAATCCATGACAACACGTACCCGTTCCGCACTAGAATCATTCGCCGCCGACGATACGCTTTGTCATCTCGTCGGCCAGCAGATAAGCGTCCCGACAGTCCGTACATGGGTGCACAATCAAACGGTCGTGCTCGGTATCCAGGATCATCGGCTACCGCATGTTACAGAAGCAGTTTCGACACTTGAAAATGCTGGTTATAACGCGATTGTCCGCAATTCAGGTGGACTTGCAGTAGTGCTTGACGAAGGTGTATTAAACATATCAATTGTTCTATCTGAACTCGACTCTTCAATCGATATTCCAGCAGGTTATGAAGTAATGCTCACATTTGTTCGTATGCTTTTTCCGGAAGCAGGAGACCGTATTGAAGCCTATGAAATTGTAGGATCATATTGTCCGGGCTCGTATGATTTGAGTATTGATGGCCGCAAATTTGCCGGTATTTCACAGCGTAGATTGCGTCAAGGTATCGCAGTCCAAGTCTACCTTTGCGTTGAAGGAAGTGGGGCGGAACGTGCTGAGCTAATCCGTGATTTTTACGAAACGGGCTTGCAGGGAGAAGAAACGAAGTTCACTTATCCGGTCATTAAACCGGAAGTGATGGCATCCCTGTCAGAACTTCTGGACATGCCGCTCACGGTGAACGATGTTGTTATTCGTATCCAGCTTATGTTGCGCGAGCTTGCGGATCATGTGGAGATAGGCGGCTTGAAACCGGAAGAAATGGAGTTATACACCTTTTATTTGAACCGAGTCTTCGAACGCAATCAAAAAATGCTGGCGCGCGGATGAACAATCGGTTTAGTAGTGGGAGAAAGCGTTATTTTGGCGAGTAGACAACGTTTTCGCCAAACTAAACAACATCTTCCTAAAACTAAACAACACCCCAGCAAAACCAAAGAAAAACCGCCTATCAATGATGATTGATAGGCGGTTCTTTTGAAACTAGGTTTCCATTTTGCTCCATTTTGAAAACCGGTGCTGTGCGATCAGCATCATCATCTAGCGTGACGAGACGGCGTGCGCGGTTCATAATTTGAACAAATTGTTCGTAATCGGCGCGCAGGGTTTTATTTTCCTGTTGCAGTTTTTCGATTTCTTTTTGGAGTTGCTCCGACTTTTCATTCGCGATTTTAGCAGTTTGCCTCCAGCGAAGTGACTCGTTATCTCCCACGCCTGTGTGATGCATGCGGACAAGAAATGCGATAACCGTATCGAGTGAGAGTGCTGATAACGGAACGGAAATCTTTTGTTCTTCCTCTAGTCCTTGCGAAGGGCTATATAATTGTTGTCCCCGTCGTTTAAAGTCTTTTCCAAGTACACGTATTGCTTGTTTGCGTTCTTTCTTCGCGTCCGAAAGCTCTTTTTCATAATCACGTCTTACAACTGCGTTCCATCTGAACCCGCAAGCTGCTGCCGTTCTGTTGAGCGCGTCCCCAACTTCTTCGAAAGCGCTAAGTTGTGTACTACCTTCGCGAACATGTCGTAGTACTGTGTCGGCTAATAAAGTATCGTTTTCTTCAATCCAAGCATCCTGTCTAACTTTCACCATCTCCGTGCCTCCAGTCATATGTTCATAGTCTCTTTCTACGGTCAGTGTGGACAGGATTTCGTTACTTTATTCATAATGAAAAAAGCATTCTATCTTTTTTTCACTCAAATGAACCTTTTTCCATCTTCCTACGAACCATTTTTACGATTATACTAAAGGGAATGAGTTGACGGAGGTGCACTATGGAATACAAAGATGAAAAACTGGTCGAAGAAAAAGTTTTCAAAGATCCTGTGCATCGATATATTCACGTGCGCGATAAAGTGATTTGGGACGTTATTGGCACAAGTGAATTTCAGCGCCTTCGCCGGATCAAACAACTAGGCACGACGTATCTCGTATTTCATGGGGCGGAGCATAGTAGGTTTCACCATTCGCTCGGTGTCTATGAAATCGTCAGACGCATCATTGACGACGGTTTCAGTGGCAGGCCTGAATGGAACAATGAGGAACGGCTAGTAACGATGTGTGCGGCGCTGTTGCATGATCTAGGACACGGTCCGTTTTCGCACGCCTTTGAAAAAGTGTTCGATCTCGATCATGAACAATTTACGCAAGCGATTTTGTTAGGGGACACAGAAGTAAATGCAGTGCTTCGTCGTGTGGCACCTGATTTCCCACAAAAAGTGGCTGATATAATTGGGAAAACCTATCCGGATAAGCTTGTCGTCAGTCTGATTTCAAGTCAAATTGATGCCGATCGGATGGATTATTTACAGCGTGACGCTTATTTTACAGGGGTGTCGTACGGTCATTTCGATATGGAACGTATTCTGCGTGTCATGCGACCTACAGAAGAACAGGCGGTTATTAAATATAGCGGTATGCACGCAGTGGAAGATTATATAATGAGCCGTTACCAGATGTACTGGCAAGTCTATTTCCATCCAGTGTCACGTAGCGCTGAAGTTATTTTGATCAAAATTTTACACCGTGCAAAGCAATTACATGAAAGCGGGTATATCTTTAAACAAGAACCTGTCCATTTCCGCTCTTTTTTTGATAAGACATTTCTGCTTGAAGACTATATTGCGCTTGATGAAAGTATTTTATTAACCTATTTCCAAATGTGGATGAAGGAAGACGACGCAATCTTGTCGGACCTTTGCTATCGGTTTATCAATAGAAGATTGTTCCAGTACGCAGAATTTGATCCGGCAACAGAATACCGGAAAATCGGTGAACTCGAGCAGTTATTCAAGGAAGCAGGAATTGATCCGGCTTATTACCTGGTTACAGATTCGTCGTCAGATTTACCTTACGACTTTTACGGTCCAGGTGAAGAAAACGAACGCTTACCGATATACTTACAAATGCGAAATGGGGACTTAAGCGAATTATCGCGTTCATCGGATGTCGTAGATGCGATTTCGGGTAAAAGACGAACAGACCATAAAATCTATTTCCCGGAAGATGTTTTGGAAGCAGGAAAAGAACAAAATCCGCTGTATGGCCGAATTTTAGATATGCTGAAAGGGTAGGTGTGAGGGAAGGTGTTATCAGAACACGCTAAAATTGTGCAATTCATCTCAATGGCAAATGAAGTCACTGGACGAAAAAAGTTACAAAAAATGATTTATATTGCGAAAAAGATGAATTTCCCATTCGCTGAAAAATATGAGCTTCACATGTACGGACCCTACTCGGAAGAATTAACGTTGCGTATTGAGGAACTATGCGAAATGGGATTTCTGGCGGAGCAGTGTACGGACAAAGGATCGTACGTCCAATATAGCTATCAAGTGACAGGCGAGGGGGCGGGTTTCCTCGAAATGGCAGACGCTGCCCACGCAATGCTAGGGACCTGCATCGACAGCATGAACGTCAAGAGCTCCCGTTTCCTCGAACTCGTTTCGACATTGCTGTACTTTGATCATCTTGACAAGGACGAGCAAATCGCTAAAGTCCTTATCGTGAAAAATAAACTGAACTTCTCTGCGGAGGAGATGACGGCTGCATTTGACTTCATAAGTGAAATTCAAACGTACGCGGTTCAGTAAAGAAAAGCGGAAAGCGTCGTTAAGCCCCGACAAGCGCTGAATGGCCTAAAATAAAGACGCTCTTTGTCTTTATCTTTAGGACAGAAGCGACTCGAGGGGCTGACGCTTGGAGTCTGGACAGTAATAAAAGGCTGCCCCATGTCGGAAACTTTCCGTCATGAGGCAGCCTTTTTGGAAATTAATTACTGATCGCTTGGACGTTTTCCAGCGATGGAATAATGGTTTTTCGACATTTCTTCAATGATGACAGAAACATTTTGAGCAGGTGCACCTGTTGTTTCAGCAACAGCTTCTGTTACTCTTTCGCATAGCGCACGTTTTTGTTCATCTGTACGACCTTCCAACATTTTCACAGTTACGATTGGCATTACATTTCCCCCTCTCTGTATATATTGGGTATAGTATACATAGTATCAGATTTGGAGGGGACGAATAAATGACAAATGAAAATAAACCGAAACAGAAATTGGGTTTCACAATTATAAAGGACGATCCGACTGACGGTCATGGCGGGTACGGGATTGGTTCGTTGTCACTTGAAAACGTGTCACCTGTCATTATCGATGTCAATGAAGGCGTTGCGCGTATTGAGATAGGTGCGATGCATGCTAGAAGCGATACAGAACGCGGTGTCAAATTTACGCTGAACCGCGAAGATTCAGAAGGTGGCAAACCATATTGGCTTGTCTGGGTAACAATCGATTTCCGCGAACAAGGGCCTTATTATGCGGGCGTTACAGCGTGTGAAATGGTCGTTAATCGTGAAAAACGCCGAGGGTATAAAGTGCTTGCCGATCACGTTAATCGGATGGATAAATCGATGAAACGGAATATCATTGTTGATCATATGGATGATAAATCAAAGCAGATTTTAGCTGAATTCCTTGCTGCTCATAACAAGGAAATGTGGGACAGAAGCGAACCAAAACTGCATGTTGATTTGAGTGTGGATTCGCCGGAGTTGTGAACAAAAAGTGACAAATTCCGCATACTTCTCAATCCGAGGTTGAATGTCAGCTTGAAAGGCAGTACACTGAAATCACAGCTTGCAATTGTAAGCTAGGACAACCGGAATCGTGCACTCCCTGATGAATAACGTATCAAACAAACCCAAGCGCGATACACCATTTAGCAGGACGCCTTGAACGGTAAAAAAGCTTTCCTTCCCCGATTTAATTCGGGAGAGGAAAGCTTTTTTGATTTTGATGAATTCGGGAGCGCCGCCCGATCATATTCCGCGCAAACCGATCATAACCAGTGCCGCCCGATCATATCCCGCGCAAACCGATCATAACCCAGCGCTGACCGATCATATCCCGCGCAAACCGATCATAACCCAGCGCCGCCCGATCATATCCCACCCGACCCGATCAAAAATGAGCCCTGACCAATCATATCCCACGCGAACCGATCATAACCAGCGCCGCCCGATCATATCCCACTCGCCCCGATCATAACCAGTGCCGCCCGATCATATCCCGCGCAAACCGATCATAACCCAGCGCCACCCGATCATATCCCACACCAACCGATCATATCCAGTGCCGTCCGATCATATCCCGCGCAAACCGATCATAACCAGTGCCGCCCGATCATATCCCGCGCAAACCGATCATAACCCAGCGCCACCCGATCATATCCCACACCAACCAATCATATCCTCAACACCAAAATCACTCAAAAAACGAAAACGGAAATAGTTCAAACTTCTTCCCGTCAGTTTCGCCTACTGTGCGCTGTTCTCGTAGCACTTTATCCGTACATAGCTTTTGTGGCATATCCTTTTCTTTTACATAAACAAGCCGTTGTTTCTCGCATTCATTTACAGCGATACCACCTGTGTCAACGTCAATGATGACGCCATTGACTCCATTCGGAGGGATGAACGGTTCGGGTGGAAGACCGCGATTTACGGTCTCCATGAAGTCGATCCATATTTTTTTCGATGCCGCTTTATCCGTCGTGTCGGTCAGTTGCTTTCCGACATCATATCCGGTCCAAATCCCCGCCGTTAGTGAAGGGGTGTAGCCAATTAAGTATTGATCCGAAATCGTCGTTCCAGATTTTGCTGCATAGGGCCGCGTCTGTTTTGAGCGCATAGATAAACCAGTGGCAGTAGAATAATCGTTGAACACTGGATCGAACATACCAGTCATCAGATGAGTAAGAACAAATGCATCCTGTTCGCTGATGACATGTTTCTTGCTTTGCTTCGGATGTTCATAGACCGTTTTTCCGTCTGCATCTGATATGGATAGAATCGTCGTTGGGACTGTTTCGATACCGCCTGACGCAACTCGGTTATAGGCATTTGTCATGTCAGAAAGTGTGACAAGTGAAGTGCCAAGTGCGGTTGCAGGAGATTCTTCGAATTCACCGTCAACGCCAAGACGTTCAGCCATTTTGCTGAATTTCTTATAACCGATATCTTCAAGCGTTTTCACTGCGTAAATATTATCGGAAATAGCCAGTGCCTGCGCAAGCGAGATAGGGTGGCCAGCAAATTTACCGTTCACATTGTTTGGTTCATACGTCGAACGGCCTTCATCATAAGTGAAAATGGTTTTTTCCGTCGATAAAAATGTCAGTGGACTGAACCCATCTTCGAGTGCAGCTGCATACAAAATAGGTTTCATCGCCGAGCCGGGCTGACGCTTTGCTTGGGTCGCCCGGTTGAACGGACTTTCGGTATAATTTATCCCACCTATGAGCGATGTGATTGCACCCGTTCCTGTTTCTATCGACATGAACCCAACTTGTAAACCGCTATCCGGCATCCATTTAGCGATCGTTTCTTCGGCGGCTTGTTGGTGAAGTGGATCCAGCGTTGTCCGGATTGTCCAACCACCTTCTGCCGGATAGCGTCCTTTCGCTACAAGTACTTTTTCAGCCTCACGCCACACTTCATCCAGAAAATAAGGGGCAACGCGCTTAGAGTCAGCCCATTCGCGGTTTTTTAACGTAATTTGTTCGTTCGTCGCCCGTTCTTCTTGGCGCGCAGTAATGTACCCTTGCGCCTCCATAAGTGACAATACCAGCAATGTTCGTTCCCTCGATTTCTCGGGATTTTCAATAGGCGAATAAACCGAAGGACCTTTCGCGATGGCAGTAATAACGGCGGATTCCTCTAACGTCAGATCTTTTGCTGACTTTCCGAAATAAAACTTACTTGCCGCCTCGACACCATACATGCCATGTCCGAAGTAAACAGTATTCAAATAACCTTCTAAGATGACATCTTTTTCGTAAAATATTTCCATTCGATAGGCATAAAGTGCTTCAGTGATTTTCCGTTTCCATGTCTTTTCAAACGTCAAATACAAGTTTTTCGCATATTGCATGGTAATTGTGCTGGCTCCTTCGACTTTGCGCCCGGATTTCGCATCTTTCAAAAGGGCGCCTGCAATCCGTCTATAATCAAAACCGTTGTGGCTATAAAAATTCTTGTCTTCTGTCGCAACGACTGCATCGATTAGAAACGGTGACATGTCATCGAGGTCTACCCAGTACCGTCGTTCCGCGGAAAACCGGTCGCCAATTTGCTTGCCATCTTTATCAAGAAAGACAGAAGCTTTTGGCACGCTTAAAGAAGGTGCGCCTGTAATTTGAGCATAGAGCCTGAGCGATAGGAAGATGGTCAGCACCGCCATTATCATCGTGACGGATAGCAGCAACAGCCTTCGTAATGCCGAGCGTCTTTTTTTCTGTTTCACATATACTGTCCGTTGCATACGATCCCGTCCCGTCCATATCTTTGCATCTAGTATGGGACGCATGGAAACAGATTAAACGGAACATGCGTAAAAACATGCATTGCTCGGATAGATTGAAATGTAGACCGTAAAAAGGATATAATAAGAAGATGTTTTCATGAAAAGGACAGTGAGTATATGGAATCGCGGGAAAAAGGGCGATATGTAACGATTAAGCTCCATTCGTCAATTCGCCATCCAGGCCAAGACGAGGAGAAGCATGAATTGAATGCAAAAGGTTTGCTGATTGAAAAAGCAGGCAAATCTTATTTGAAATATGAAGAACAACAAAGTGGAAAGTCGATTCAAACAATTGTTAAATTGGATTCTACAGACGCACTTATTATGCGTCGCGGTGCAGTTACGATGCGATTGCCATTTGTTGCAGCTGGTGAACGTCCAGGAACGTACGGCAGTGGACCGGCGACGTTTGACTTAGTTGTCAAAACGGACAAGCTCGATTTCAAGGAGCAAGAAGACAATTCCGGAGGACGCTTCAATGTGCATTACGATTTGCATGCAGAAGGATCGCTTCTTGGAACATACGAACTGACTATTACATACACGGAGGGAACAATATGAACGCGGTAGAACAGATTCAACAAGAGGTAAAAGTGGCACTTCGTCAAGCTGTAATTGATGCGGGTTTGGCAGAAGAAACGGCAATACCGGACATTATGCTTGAAACGCCTAATAACAAAGACAACGGCGATTATGCAACGAACATTGCTATGCAACTGACAAAGTTAGCGAAAAAGCCGCCGCGTGCAATTGCGGAAGCGATACTTGAAAAACTAAATACGGATGGCACTTCGATCGAATCGATTGAAATTGCAGGTCCTGGTTTCATCAATATAAAATTAAAAACGGATTACTTAGGCGGCATCGTCAAGACCGTTCTTGAACAAGGCGAGAACTACGGCCGTTCAAACTTTGGCAATAAACAAAAAGTCCAAGTTGAATTTGTTTCTGCTAATCCTACAGGTGACCTTCACCTTGGACATGCACGCGGAGCTTCTCTTGGTGATTCTCTATCCAACGTTCTCGATTTCGCTGGCTACGATGTGGCACGTGAATACTACATTAACGATGCAGGAAATCAAGTGCACAACCTTGCTAATTCTGTTGAAGCACGTTATTTCCAAGCACTCGGGTTGGATAAAGAAATGCCTGAAGACGGCTACCAAGGACCGGACATTATTAATATCGGTAAAATGCTGGCAGCTGAATATGGCGACAAATACGTCAACACGCCAGATGAAGAGCGTTATGCATTCTTCCGCCAATATGGCCTGGAGCATGAATTAGAAAAGCTAAAAACAGACCTTGCGAATTTCCGTGTGTCGTTTGATGTCTGGTTCTCTGAAACTTCATTGTATGAAAACGGCAAAATCGATGTTGCTCTTGATAAATTACGTGCCAACGGCCATGTCTTTGAAGAAGATGGCGCAACATGGTTCCGTTCAACAACTTTCGGTGATGACAAAGATCGTGTGTTAATCAAAAACGACGGTACTTACACGTATTTGACACCGGATATCGCGTACCATGAGGATAAATTGTTCCGCGGATTCGATAAACTTATCAATATTTGGGGCGCAGATCACCATGGTTATATTCCACGGATGAAAGCGGCAATCGAAGCGCTTGGTTACGGCAACGACACGCTCGAAGTCAGCGTCGTGCAAATGGTTCAGTTATATAAAGACGGTGAAAAGTTCAAGATGAGTAAACGTACGGGGAAAGCCGTAACCTTGCGTGAGCTAGTTGAGGAAGTTGGTTTGGATGCAGTCCGTTACTTCTTCGCAATGCGTTCAGGTGACTCGCAGATGGACTTCGACCTAGACCTAGCGATTTCTCAGTCGAATGAAAACCCTGTGTACTACGCACAATATGCGCATGCACGGATTTCATCAATCTTGCGCCAAGCTGATGAAAATGGCATGGCTGTATCTGTGGATAATGTTTCTTTATTGCAAGCTGAAAAAGAGTTGGAATTACTGAAGAAAATCGGTGACTTCCCGCAAGTAATCAGTGATGCAGCGAGAATCCGTTCACCACACCGCGTTGCAACATATATCCAAGAACTAGCGGCTACATTCCACAGCTTTTATAACGCAGAAAAAGTGCTAGACCCAGACAACCGCGAACTATCGGAAGCACGTCTAGCATTAATTACAATCACACGCACAACAATTGCAAATGCATTGAAACTTATTGGTGTTTCTGCTCCAGAAAAGATGTAATAAAATTGAACGCCATACTTGAGAGATTGTTATCTCTCAAGTATGGCGTTTTTCACATGCAGATATTCTCTCTATATATGTTGAACAAATGAATACGATGCTTGCTCTTTTACAAGGGCTTTTGGAAGGCCGCTGAATAAGTCCAACTACCTGGAATGAATTAGAAATCCTGCTAATATCGCTTCGACGCTTTGTGGATGCCTCCCGCGATAAGCCAGAAAGAAGACCGCTTTCAGTCTTATCGCTCCGGCTACCACGAAGGCGTGCCTTCGCTGGATAGTCTATATAATAGAATGCACATTGCATTGTCGGGGAAAAGACCTGTAGCTCGTAGTATGTCTTTCTTCAATGAAATTAGTATAAAATAGTACTCACATTATAATCTCAGTCCAAACATCTCAAAATCACTTTCAATAATGTACACTCCAGCGCCGGCGCGGCAAAGGGGTAGCCGAAGCCATGAGACTGGATGCGAAGCGTCAATCCAGGCTCATGGCGAGAGGCATCCCCAAAGCGCCAAGCGATCTGTAATCTACACGCCGAACTACAACTCTTCCGATTAATGTACACTCTAGCGCCAAGCGATCTACAATCCACATTCCGAATTAATACTCTCTCATCATCGAGCGACACAACAGATTCAACGGGATTCTTTAATTCAACATATCTAAATCTACAAATCTCCCTCACTATCGACACAATAAAAATTTGTAGTATACTGAAAGTTGTACAAAATACATACCAAACATAAAGGTGCCCCGCATTAAAAACGGGGTTAAAAGGGAAGTCGGTTCAATGCCGGCGCGGTCCCGCCACTGTAAGTGTGAGTTAGTCGCAATGTGTCACTGGAAAAAGTTCCGGGAAGACGCGGCAAGCCTTGAACACGAGCCAGGAGACCTGCCTTTATGGATCACACGTACCCTACGAGGATAGGATTAGTGAAAATCGACGTCATTGTGCGTCCAGATTTTTACTCAGCTTATTCCTCCGTAGCAATTACGGGGGATTTTTATTTGGAACAAACAGGAGGAAAACAACATGAAAAAGATTTGGCAATTAGGATTAACGGCATTTTTGGCAGTATTCTTGCTCGCAGCATGTGGAACAGCTGCTACACCAGATAAGCCGAAAGTAGATGGAACACCGGAAGCGGAAGTGGTCAAAGCTGACTTCCCGCTTACGCTAACGGACTCGGTTGGCAATGAAATTACCCTGGAAACTGCACCGGCAACAATCGTTTCTATGGTGCCAAGCAACACGGAAATATTGTTTGAACTAGGTCTTGGGGATGCGATTGTCGGCGTCAATGACTACGATGATTATCCAGCAGAAGCACTTAAAAAAGAGAAAATCGGCGGCCAGGATTTCAACGTCGAAAAAATCGTTTCCATGAACCCTGAAATTGTTTTTGCACATGAATCAGGACTTGGAAAAGGCAAAGAAGGACTGCAACAAATCCGCGATGCAGGAATCCCAGTCTTTGTTGTGAAAAATGCAGCGAGTTTCGAAGAAACGTACACAACGATTGAAACAATCGGTCAAGCGACTGGTAAAACAGTAGAAGCAGAAAAAATCATTACGGACATGAAAGCAAAAGTAGAAGATGTATTGGCGAAATTAGTAACAGTCGACAATAAAAAAACAGTTTTTGTTGAAACATCACCTGAGCCAAACATTTACACACCAGGAAAAAATACATTTATGGATCAAATGCTAGAAATGATTGGTGCTGAAAATATTGCTGCTGATCAGGAAGACTGGTTTATGATAGCTCCGGAAGAAATTATTAACCGTAATCCGGATGTAATTATCGTGTTGTATGATTATATCGAAACGGCAGTTGCAGACGTTTATGCACGCCCAGGTTTCGATACGATTACAGCAATTAAAGAAAAAGCTGTTGTTCAAGTTAAAGAGAATATCACTAGCCGTACAGGCCCCCGCCTTGCTGAAGGGCTTGAAGAAATAGCAAAAGCCATCTACCCTGAGGCTTTCGGTGAGTAAATCCAGCGTTGCCTACATCGTTTCCGCCGCCGCACTTCTTGTGGCGGTGTGGCTCGGTGTGTCGATCGGGTCTGTGAAAATACCGATTAGTACGTTATGGAATGCGGAGGCGGATGCAACAGCTACCAATATTTTGTGGAAGATTCGTATGCCGCGTGTCGTGCTTGCCGGACTTGTTGGCGCATCGCTCGCGATTTCGGGAGCCGCTTTCCAAGGGTTGCTGAAAAATCCGCTCGCTGATCCATACACCCTCGGAGTGTCATCCGGCGCCTCGGTCGGTGCCGTTATGACGCTCTTTTTTGGTATTTCCATCCCGTTTTTAGGCACTTATACGCTTCCTGTATTCAGTATGGTTGGTGCTGCATTGACAATGTTCCTCGTTCTTGGATTTGCACGCCTCGTTGACCGAGCGATGAGAATGGAAACAATTATTTTGACTGGAATCATTTTCGGTTCGTTCCTCGGTTCTGTGCTATCACTTATGATAGCGCTCACAGGGGAAGAGTTGCGTCAAATTATTGGTTGGCTACTCGGCAGTGTATCAATGCGGGGATGGAATTATATTACGATGATTTTGCCATTCGTCGTCGTAGGTTCATTCATGCTGTGGCTGAATCGCCGCGAATTAAATGCGATGTTATTTGGAGAAGAACGAGCGCATCATTTAGGTGTCAACGTCAAAAGCCGTAAGTTTGCCATTCTGATTGGTGGATCCATCCTGACAGGTTCGGCAGTCGCGGTGTCCGGCACAATTGGCTTTGTTGGTCTAGTCGTTCCGCATATGACGCGACTTCTTTGGGGATCTGATCATCGCCATCTCCTGACATTATCGTTCATGAACGGTGCAACGTTGCTCATCATTTGCGACTTAATTGCACGGACAATCATTTCGCCGACAGAACTTCCGGTCGGTGTCATCACAGCGTTTATCGGTGCACCCGTATTTGCATTTATCTTCTATAAACAACGGAGGAAAGGAGGCATGTGAAATGTTAAAAGTCGAAAATATTTCCGGTGGTTATGGCAAAGAATCCATCGTGAAAGCAGTGACATTCAATGTCAATAAAGGCGAAGTACTCGGCATAATTGGACCCAATGGCAGTGGTAAATCCACACTTTTGAAAATTATTTCAGGCATTCTCCCGAAGGAAACGGGTTCCGTCACAATTGACGGGCAAGACGCTTCTACTTATTCACAAAAAGAATTTGCCAAAAAAGTAGCCGTCTTGCCACAACTCCATGCACATGCATTTTCCCACACTGTTCGAGAAACGGTTGAACTCGGTCGCTATCCGCACCAATCAGGACTATTTTCCTCATGGTCAGATGAAGACGA
Source organism: Sporosarcina psychrophila (assembly GCF_001590685.1). Lineage (GTDB taxonomy): Bacteria > Bacillota > Bacilli > Bacillales_A > Planococcaceae > Sporosarcina > Sporosarcina psychrophila. The sequence goes on along the minus strand of NZ_CP014616.1, from coordinate 4,209,038 downwards.
GCGCGCCGTGACCGATGCCATAACCAGTATGTCCATCACACGCTATGCTGAAAACTCGATCGAACTGCTATCAGGTGGCGAACAGCAACGCGTTTTCGTCGCACAGGCACTCGCACAGGAGGCGCCGATTTTATTACTCGATGAGCCAACGAATCACTTGGACATCGCTCACCAACAACAATTACTCGATACGATTCGTCAACAGGCAATTGACAAAGGACTCACAGTTATTTCGGTGTTTCACGATATCAATTTGGCTTCTTTATACTGCGATCGACTTCTCTTGATGGATAAAGGGCGGATTGCCAGAATAGGTGTGCCACAAGACGTAGTGATGGAAGAGGCAATCGAATCTGTTTACGGTGCGCGAATAAAAACACAGCCCCATCCTGAATTGCCAAAACCTCAAATTACACTGCTGCCGGATACCAAAGAGGAAATTAAGCCTTTCGCCGTTGTAAAAGAGGACTTTTCGATAGCATCGGACTTTGTTGCATTACGAACAAAATATCCGTTGAAAACCATTTCCTCCGCCGTTCATAATGCTGGAACAGGCTGGTATCGGTCGTTTGTCAATCGTCATGTTGATGCTGATTACAATGTAGACGACGTCAAAGCTGAAAATACTTCCTATCTTGAACAGCAAGGTTTTCATCTGACGGATACGGTCGGTATGATGACCGCGGTCATGACGGAGCATGCCGAAGTCGAGGAATACACAGGGGATTTCGGAACGATTCTGATTGCGGTAACAGCTGGCGTTGGTAATGCTGTCGATGTCTCGCAAGCACTCACGCGTGATCAGAAACCTCGTGTCGGTACAATCAATACATGGGTTATCGTCAATGGCCAGCTACCTGATGAAGCATTTATCCAAGCAATGATAACGGCAACAGAAGCGAAAACGAAAGCGCTTCAAATGGAATCCATAACAGATCCGCTCACAGGCACAATTGCGACAGGTACATCGACGGACAGCCTGCTAGTCGCGGCAACACAACAAGGAGAATTCCTGCCGTATGCAGGTCCGATTACGCCGCTTGGAAAACTGATTGGCCACGGAGTTTATGACTGCACTGTACGGGCAATCCGTGCCTACAAAAAGGCGAAAGGGTGGACAACTTGATTCCTGCACATTTTATCGCCATCGCAATTGGTTTTCTGCTCGACAGAATCATTGGGGATCCACCGAAATGGCCGCATCCAGTCCGCTTAATTGGGACGTTCATTGCCAAATTGACTAGTGTTATGAATAAAGGTCGGTTCCGCACATTAAAAGGGGCGTCTACACTCTTCATCACAGTCGGGATTGTGTTAGGTATCGTTTTTGCTTTAGTAGGTTTTGCCTATCAATTCAATATCTATGTAGGTATTGGTGTGGAATCAATTCTGATCGCCGTCGGGCTGGCACAAAAAAGTTTGCGTGACGCTGCACTTGACGTTTACCGTCCGCTTGCTGCACAGGATTTACCTGCAGCACGAACGAAGTTGTCATGGATTGTCGGTCGCGATACCGATAAACTAAAAGAAAGTGGCATCGTACGTGGAACAGTTGAAACTGTGTCAGAAAATATTGCGGACGGCATTACATCGCCATTATTTTGGGCATTCCTTCTGGGAGCACCCGGTCTTTGGATGTACAAAGCAGTGAATACACTAGATTCGATGATTGGTTATAAAGACGAACGATATGAGAAGTTCGGTAAATTTTCTGCACGCGCGGACGACATTTTGAATTTCATACCAGCACGTGTGACGGGTTTTCTAATCATTTTATATGCGCCGAATAAAAGTCAGTTGTCCTTTTGGAAACGCTTTGCTGGCTGGAGTAAAGACGCAAGGAAACATCCAAGTCCAAACAGCGGATTTTTGGAGGCAGCGACGGCTTGGCAACTTGGCGTTACGCTTGGCGGAACAAGTACATACCGCGGAATCGTATCGAAGCGACCTGAGCTTGGACCAGGCAACACCCCGCTAACCGCAATACATATTAAACAAACCATTACACAGATGCATATCATAGTGTTTATTTTCTGGCTAGTAATGACGGTGATTGGAGTGGCTTTATATGCAGTTGCCTGAACATGGCGCAAATCCGCAAAACCTTTACGCAACACTGGGCATTGAACAGCCAATACGGTTATTGGATTTCAGTGAAAATGTCAATCCTGCGGGGCCTCCTGATTCAATTACCAAGATGTGGCCAAGTTTACGAGATTTGCTTACGGCTTATCCAAATCCAGAAGGGGAGCCGTTTCTGTCAGCGGCGGCTGATTACCATGGCATTTCGACCGATTATTTATTCGCGGGGAACGGGGCGGCAGAACTGCTGGCACTTTTGGCAGAGCGTTATCGCGCAAAGCGAGCGATTGTCGTGCACCCGACATTTTCCGAATACGAAGCGACTCTCTTGGCGAAGGATGTGGAGATTGTTCGCGTTATTGCATCGGAAAGTGACGGCTTTAAATTGCCGCTGGAAGCTATCCTTGAGGCCATGACTTCAGCATCAGTTCTGTACCTTTGCACACCAAATAATCCAACTGGAATCATGCCTGAACGCACGGATTTGAACGTAATTATTAGGCATGGTGCTGAAGTAGGTTGTGAAGTCGTATTAGACGAGGCTTTTATCGATTTTGTTGATGAATCACTGTCTTTCATTGCAGAATTAAAAAATAATCCGCACGTCATCGTCGTTCGCTCTATGACGAAAATGTACGCCATTCCGGGAATACGACTCGGGTATATCGCGGCAAATCCGTCGATAATTAGGGGGATAAAAGCACTCGCGCCGCATTGGAATGTGAATGGTTTAGCTGCTCAAATCGGGGCGGTGTGCTTACAGGAAGAGCAATACCGCGAACAGGCAATTCAGTATAGTAATCGTGAACGGGAAAAAATGATACGGTTTTTAACAGACAATGCGTGCAACGTTACGAATTCAGTGACGAATTTTATTTCATTCACACTTAGTTCTGGCCGTGATTCGAATAAGTTGTATAAAGATATGCTCACACGTGGAATCGTCCTCCGCCATTCACAAAATTTCCGCGGCATGGATGGCAGATGGTTGCGGATTGGCATGAAAAACGATGCGTCCATGAACATCCTGAAGGAGGAGCTGTTGCAATGGTTCGCGGAAAACTGACGTTCATAAGTGGCGGCGTTAGAAGCGGGAAAAGCTCCTATGCAGAAAAGCTGCTTGTTCATGAAGCGCAGAAAAATGCGGCCCGGCTAGTTTACATTGCCTCCGGCGTCGCAACGGACTCAGAAATGCAGGCGCGTATTGAACATCACAAATCGGATCGTTCCACTCATAGTTGGACAACCCTTGAACAACCAGTCGAGCTGGAAAAGGTATCGCCCTCCATTCAACCGGGGGATTACGTGTTATGGGATTGCCTGACGACATGGTTAGCAAATGAGTTATACACAGGTTGGGAGTCAGGAAAACCTTGTATTGGACAAGCGGGTTGTATGGAGCGCAAGGAAACACAGTTGTACACAACGATTGACACACTAGTGTCGCAAGCCGCCCATCTCGTTATTGTTTCGAATGAAGTCCTAGACGAACTGCCATCAGAATATGCTGAAACGGAATTCTACAGTAAATGGATTGGCCGTATTCACCAAGCGCTTGTCTCAAAAGCAGATACAGCAATTGAAATGGATTACGGAATCCCACTCATATGGAAGAATGAACGACAGGAGATGACGCAGTGAATGGACTAATTGTTTTAGGAACAGCATCAGACTCTGGAAAAACGATGATTTGTACAGCGTTGTGCCGCATTTTATCGGACGAAGGCGTGCGGGTAACACCCTTCAAATCGCAAAACATGTCTCGTTTTTCAGCGATAACGGAAAATGGCGAAGAAATGAGCCGTGCACAATTCATTCAAGCACAGGCTGCTAGAACGAAGCCATCGATTTATATGAATCCGATTTTGCTGAAACTAGTTGCGGACATGAAATCGGAAGTATTTTTTTTCGGAGAGAAATTTGGTCCAATTGCTGGAATGGCGTATCGCGAACAGTTCTTCACGCGTGGAATTGAGGCGATTAAAAACTCACTTGCCAAACTGGCAGCAACGTACGAAACGGTCATTATTGAAGGTGCGGGTAGTCCTGCAGAAGTGAATCTCAACGACAGGGAAATTGTGAATATGCGGGTGGCAGAAATTGCGGATGTACCTGCTATTTTGGTGGCAGATATTGATCGCGGAGGTGCTATCGCATCAATCGTCGGGACGCTACAACTATTACCAACTGAGCATCGAAAACGTGTCAAAGCTATTATTATCAATAAATTCCACGGTGACGTTTCTTTATTCCAAGAAGGGATTGAATTTATAGAATCCTACACTGGAGTTCCAGTGGCAGGTGTTATCCCGTATAAAATCGATCATGGCATCGAAGAGGAAGATATGGATCGACCGGTAATGAAAGCACCGGCGGGAATCGACGTCTATGATGCATGGGCAAAACATGTTAAAGCGCATCTCAACTGGCCGCTTATCAAAGAAATTTTGTCACAACCCGGAGAGATGGAATGAACGGATTACTGCTAGCCATGCAATTTTTCACGGCAATCCCCGTTCGAAAAGAATTGCCACTCGGACGAAGAGAAGTGACAGCAATGTATGTGGCTCTACCTTTCGTTGGAGCGGCAATTGGGCTCGCGATGTACGGAGTGTCGGAACTTCTAGTGAATTATTTACATGTTGGAACATTTCTTGCATCGGTTTTTATCGTATTGACGGCTATCATACTGACCGGCGGTTTGCACCTGGATGGCTGGGCGGATACGGGCGATGCATTCTTTTCATACAAAGATCGCGAAAAACGACTCGAAATTCTAGAGGATCCGCGACTTGGTGCATTTGGAACGATGGCGCTTGTTTTATTGATCATCGTGAAAATCGCTGTGTTCAATGAAATACTGATGCGTGGTTCAGGGAATATTGCGCTGTTTATAGCGATTCCTTTCCTAGCAAGAGCCACTATGAACCTATATTTCTCCACGGTACGTCTTGCAAAAGATAAAGGAATCGCACACTTTTTCAAAGAAATGATTTCAATAAATATACTAATTAGCTGGACGCTAGTAAGTAGTGCAATGACTTTATTCGCGCTAGGGTTTATGTTGACAAGTGTACTAATTCCAATTGTGATAGCGGTTATAATTGGAATCGCATTCTTCACGTTTCGTAACTGGTCATTGAAGCATTTTGGAGGCGTCACAGGCGACCTATGTGGTGCCTTCATTGAAGGAATGGAGGTATTGTTATGGCTAGCCGTTTTGTGCTTTATCTAATCCGGCATCTTCCTACTTTGGGCAATAAAGAACGGAAATATATTGGCTGGACAGATGAACCGATTTTAGATTCGGCTAATTTGAATTGGCGTCTACCCGAAGCCCCGATACACGTTTACAGCAGTGATCTTCGTCGTGCAAAACAAAGTGCTGCTCGCTATTTCCCAGATGCGTCTATTGAAACAACTGCCAGTTGGCGCGAATGTAATTTTGGCGAGTTTGAAGGGAAAACATATGCGGAACTTGAAAAGAATAAGGACTATCGCAAATGGATTGATGATCCATATGAATTCGCACCATTAAATGGTGAAAGTTTAACAGATCTAGAAAGGCGGGTAGTGGCTGCAGTGAAACAATTGCCGAACAAGGCGGTTGTCGTGACACATGGGGGACCTATTCGCGTAGTCTTGACGAAGTTTTCATCTGAAGATAAAGGTTTTTGGTCGTGGGACATCCCGCACGGAACGGGTTACCGATTTGAATGGGAAAGCGACAAAGCATTCGAGGAGGGGGAGTCATGCACGTCTATATCGGCGGTGCCCATAACGGCAAACGAGAATACGTAAGAAAATGGCTGACCGAGCAGGGGCAAGAAAACGTACACTGGGTAGAAGGAAATTGTCTGGGAGATAGTTTCATAGTGGATAGGGAAACCGTTCAGACGACTGTCATAGCTGGAGTCGAGAAGTGGCTTGCGGAAACGAATTTACCGGAACAAGCGGCCATTGAATATGTAATGAGTTGCATCGCCAAGGACCGTCAGACAGTTTTTATATTAACCGATATTGGACGGGGAATCGTTCCTATCGATGCAGACCAGCGAAAATTACGCGATGCTTGCGGTCGGCTTTATCAGCAATTAATGGCGGAAGCGGATGAAGTGACAAGAATTTGGTATGGCTTGGCAAAAACTTTAAAGAAAAGGGGAGAACAACAATGAAAATTTACACACGCACAGGGGATAAAGGGAAAACAAGTTTAATAGGGGGCCGCGTCGACAAAGACAGCCTGCGTGTTGAAGCATATGGCACGATGGATGAATTGAATTCATTTGTCGGTAAAGCAATGACGGAACTCGATCCTGCAATTTTTGCGGATATGCTGACAGATTTGGAAGCCATTCAAAACGAATTATTCGATGGTGGGGGCGACCTTGCAAACGTTATGAAAGAACGTCATTACAAATTGTCTGAGGAACCTGTTGATGTGCTTGAGCAACGCATTGACGTGCTAATGGAAGAAGCGCCGCCATTAGAGAAATTCATCTTACCAGGTGGATCGCCTGCTGCTGCAACACTTCATATTGCACGAACTGTTGCGAGACGCGCAGAACGCCAGACGGTTACACTTTTAAAAGCAGAAGAAGATGTACCGGCAGTAGTACAACGTTATTTGAACAGGCTTTCCGATTATCTTTTCGTTGCAGCGCGCATTGCGAATTCCCGGGTTAACGTACCGGATAATGAATACGTAAGAAGTGCTAAAGTGTTCAGAACGGATAAGAAGAAGGAGGATTAATCAATGCAATTGAAACGGCTCACATTGGCGGCTTTTTTTGTAGCCCTTTGTGTTATCGGTGGATTAATCAAAATCCCATCCGGCATTGGTTCATTGGCACTTGATACTGTCCCGGCACTCATTTCCGTGGCCTTTCTCCCGCCGGTATTTTCGGGGGTAGTCGGGATGCTTGGGCACATGGCCTCCGCTATGAATTCGGGGTTTCTGTTAGGTCCATTTCATGTGCTCGTTGCACTTGAAATGTTCGTCATCGTTATCGTCTTTGCACGCCTACACAAAGCGGGACGCAATCTAACGAAGTGGATTTTTTTCATAGTGGCAAATGGTTTAATCGCACCGCTGCCGTTTTATTTCCTGATTTCACCGGCATTTTTCCTCGGAGCAGTTCCATTTCTCTTGCTCGCGACAATCGTTAACGCAGTTGTTGCAGCGGTCGTTCTGCCGTCACTTCAGCATGTGGTTGATAGTCGCATGGGGGCACTTCGATGAGAAATGCCATTGATATCGGCAACGGTTTCATCGTGACAACGGATAATTCAGGTGGCATCGGCGAAAAGTTGCAGGATATAGTTAATGTTCCGGATCGCGTCACAGCGTATTTTGCAGCTCGCGTCGCATTGCTTGAACAGTGGGTGACGCATGCAGAACCTGTTTCAATCCTCGTCCATAATTTTAGCGGCAGCACGAGTTGGAAAAATTATGTGATAGGCGTGACGGATTTATTCCACGAGGCGGGGCTTGAAGTTCCTCCCATTAATGGCAGTTCAGAAACCAATATGGAGCTTGTTCAGTCAGCGATGGCAGTAACCATCATCGGCAAAAAGATGGAAGCACCAGCTCCGAAAAATAGTGTATGGTTTACTTACGGCACACCGCTCGTTGGAGATGAAGTGCGAACTCGCGTAGATGAAATTGCGTCCGTCCGGCTAATTCACGAGGCAATGAAAAGTGAAATCGTCCATCAAATCTGGCCAGTTGGCTCAAGCGGGATTTTACAAGAGGTCCGTTTGTTAACTGGCATTAAGGAAGCGCGCGTCGAAACCGCGCTGGATTCGATGAAATCAGCGGGACCGTCGACAGTGGTTCTTCTAGCCATTCCTGAAATGAATATCGAGGAAGCTAAAGCATTTTTCGGTGTCCATTTGAATAAACTAATGATGATTACTTAAAACCTGCATTGTCTTTGCAGGTTTTTCTAACTTTTAATAGTGAGACCGATCATATAAACCTCCTACCGATCAAATCTGCAGGCTGACCGATCATATAACCGTCCTGCCGATCATATCCGCTGGCTAACCGATCATATAATTGTCTTGTCGATCATATCCGCCAGCCACCGATCATATAATCGTCTTGCCGATCATATCCGCTGGCTAACCGATCATATAATTGTCTTGTCGATCATATCCGCCAGCCACCGATCATATAACCGTCGCGCCGATCATATCCGCCAGCCACCCAATCATATTATCGCCGCGCCAATCATATCCACCAGCCACCCGATCATATAACCCTCCTACCAATCATATCTTCCACCAACCCTCCAACTAATTTCACCAATATCTCAAAACTATCAAAACTTTTAGTTGACTGAACGCTCATTCATAATTAAACTAGAAAATAGACATCGACACGATACTTATTTTCGACTACACTATCTGTACTATTCAAACAACAAGGGAAGGGGAGAGAATAAATGCATCCATTGATCATTGCCAACTGGATTTTGTTTCTCGCAGTCGTGGCCTACGCGCTTGCGTTGTTCACATATCTAATCAAAACACGGATTCAATTTATCAAATTGGGGAGAAAAGAAGAGTTTGATAATAACATTTCGGAACGTCTCCGCAAAATATGGATTTACGTCTTCGGACAAAAGAAATTATTAAAAGATAAAAAGAGTGGAGCTATCCACGTTATGTTTTTCTACGGGTTTTTACTCGTACAGTTTGGAGCTATCGATCTTGTCTGGAAAGGGTTAAAACCGGGATCCCACTTACCATTTGGTTCAGTATATCCTGTCTTTACAATCTTCCAGGAAATCGTTGCTGTGACAATACTTGTCGCGGTAGTGTGGGCATTCCACCGCCGTTATGTTGAGAAGCTCGTACGTTTAAAACGTGGGTGGAAATCCGGACTTGTCCTTATTTTCATCGGGGGACTCATGCTTTCAACATTACTTGCAAACGGTATGAACATGATTTGGCAAGGACATGAAACGACATGGATGGAACCAATCGCATCGACGATTGCTACAGTATTCAGTTTCATGCCGGAAACTGGGGCGGCCGTCATATTCTTCATTGCTTGGTGGATCCATCTGCTAATCTTACTGACGTTCCTTGTCTATGTGCCACAATCGAAACATGCGCACTTGATCGCAGGACCTGCTAACGTTTATTTCCACCGTCTTGATCATGCAGGCCGTTTAAAGCCAATCGACTTCGAAGCATTGGAAGATGTAGAAGAAGGAGAAGAGATGCCGCCGCTTGGAGTAGGTAAAATAACTGACTTCACGCAGCTGCAAATGATCGACTTATACGCTTGTGTTGAATGTGGACGTTGTACGAATATGTGTCCAGCATCTGGAACAGGTAAAATGCTGTCTCCGATGGATCTCATAACGAAACTACGTGATAACCTGACAAATACAGGTGCACTTGTGACAAAGCAGAAACCGTGGGTACCAACACTCGCGTTCAATAAAACAAAAGGCAACCAGATTGCATTTGCAGCTGGACTTGAAGGCGCTACAATGGATGACATTTACAACCCGTCCCTCATCGGCGATATCATCACGGAAGAGGAAATCTGGGCTTGTACAACATGTCGTAACTGTGAAGACCAATGTCCGGTTATGAATGAACACGTTGATAAAATCATTGACCTTCGCCGTTATCTTGTTATGACAGAAGGGAAAATGGATCCGGATGCACAGCGCGCGATGACAAACATCGAACGTCAAGGGAATCCATGGGGGCTTAACCGTAAAGAGAAAGAAAACTGGAGAGATGCACGTCCAGATCTTCATATTCCAACGGTTAAAGAATTGAAAAAAGCGGGCGAAGAATTTGACTACCTGTTCTGGGTGGGTTCGATGGGGTCATTCGACAACCGCTCACAAAAAATTGCCCTATCATTTGTCCATCTTATGAATGAAGCGGGCATCAAGTTCGCCATTCTTGGCAATAAAGAGAAGAACTCTGGAGATACACCGCGTCGTTTAGGGAATGAGTTTTTATTCCAAGAGTTGGCTACCGCCAATATTGAAGAATTCGAAAAAGCAGGCGTCACAAAACTTGTCACGATTGATCCGCATGCCTACAATATTTTCAAAAATGAATACCCTGACTTCGGATTTAAAGCAGAAGTAGTTCATCATACGGAAATGCTTTACGAACTTGTTGTCCAAGGGAAGTTGAAACCGGAGCATGCAATCGACGAAACAATTACGTTCCATGATTCATGTTATCTAGGCAGATACAATGACGTTTATGATCCACCACGTGAAATTCTTAAAGCAATTCCTGGCGTAAATCTCGTCGAAATGAAACGTAATCGTGAAGACGGCATGTGCTGTGGAGCGGGCGGAGGACTTATGTGGATGGAAGAAGACACTGGCCACCGTATCAACGTTGCTCGTACAGAACAAGCACTTGAAGTCAGCCCGGGAATCATATCATCCGGCTGTCCATACTGCTTGACGATGTTGTCAGACGGCACGAAAGCGAAAGAAGTAGAAGAGTCTGTTGGCACATATGACATCGCCGAACTACTAGAACGTTCGATTTTCGGTGAGGATTGGCAGCCAGCTGAAGAGGTTGAAGTAGAGTCTATTTTGCAATAAGCCATTGCGGAACAATCAGTATTGTCGTACAATTAATAGAATAGTGAACTATGATTTGTGAAATCAAAAGGAGTGGAAACACTCCTTTTTTCTTAAACTCTTATCGAGCGAGCGTTCAGTCGCTCAATTCAAATGAGAATGAAAGCGTTACCAACAATCATCAAAGGGGCGATAGATATGGGAAGAACGGTCATAGTAAATGGGGCAAGAACACCATTCGCAAAATTTGGCGGAGCGTTAAAGTCACTGACGGCAAGCGAGCTTGGGGGGATTGCTATCAAAGATGCATTAAATCGTGCGGGCGTGAAAGCAGATGAAGTCGGTGAAGTCATCATCGGAACGGTATTGCAAGCAGGCCAAGGTCAAATTCCTTCTAGGCAAGCAGCGACGAAAGGTGGACTTCCTTGGTCGGTGAAAACGGAGACCATCAACAAAGTATGTGCATCAGGCATGCGCAGCGTCACACTTGGCGACCAGTTGATCCGTCTTGGCGATGAAGAAGTTATTGTTGCGGGCGGTATGGAGTCTATGTCCAATGCCCCTTACTACGTACCAAAAGCACGATTTGGGTTGAAAATGGGTGATGCAGAACTGATCGACGGTATGATCTACGATGGACTTTCTTGTTCATTCTCACCCGACCGCGTTCATATGGGCACATACGGTAACTCGACAGCTGAAGAATTTGCACTGACGCGCGTTGCACAGGACGCATGGTCGCTCCGAAGTCATGAACGTGCATTGCAAGCGATCGACGCAGGATTGTTCGCGGAAGAAATCGTTCTGGTTGAAATTCAACAGCGTAAAGGAGATCCGATTTTAGTCGATACGGATGAAGCACCACGCCGCAACACATCGCTCGAATCACTGGCGAAATTGCGACCGGCATTCGGCAAGGACGGCACAATTACGGCAGGAAACGCACCAGGCGTAAATGACGGAGCATGTGCACTTGTGTTGATGAATGAAGAGCGTGCGCTAAAAGAAGGGAAAACACCATTAGCAGTCATTATTGGTCATGCAGAAGTGGCTATAGAACCTGCAAACTTCCCGCAAACACCTGGGCTTGTCATTAATGCATTACTTAAAAAGACGGGTAAGAAACTAGAAGATATAAAACTCTTTGAAATAAACGAAGCATTCGCAGCTGTTGCTCTCGCAAGTTCACAAATTGCAGAACTGGATCCTGAAAAAGTGAACGTCAATGGCGGTGCAGTCGCACTCGGCCACCCGATTGGCGCAAGCGGAGCGCGTATTATCTTAACACTTGCGCATGAACTGAAACGCCAAGGTGGCGGTATCGGTATTGCAGCAATTTGTTCAGGCGGAGGCCAAGGCGACGCAATTATGATTGAAGTAGCAAAATCGGAATAATGTGGAGGCGTTAATCAATGGATATTAAAAAAATAATGGTAATCGGTGCAGGACAAATGGGCGGAGGAATTGCTCAAGTCTGTGCACAAGCCGGCTTCGACGTAAAACTGAATGATATAAAAGAAGAATCATATGCTAAAGGGCTTGCAGTTATTACAAAGAATCTGTCCCGCAATGTCGAAAAAGGTCGTATGACAGAAGATGAAAAATCCGCAGTCCTTGGTCGCATAACGAAATCACTCGATCTGCAAGATGCATCGGACGTTGACATTGTCATAGAAGCGGCAGTTGAAAATATGGACATTAAAAAGTCCATTTTCGCGAAGTTGGATGAAATCGCTCCGCAACATGCAATTCTTGCATCCAATACATCTTCACTTCCAATTACGGAAATCGCGGCGGCAACAAAGCGTCCTGAACAAGTGATTGGCATGCATTTCATGAACCCAGTTCCAGTGATGAAACTCGTTGAAATCATCCGCGGTCTAGCAACTGCTGACGACGTGTACAAAGCGGTGGAAGACATGACAGTGAAATTGTCTAAAACACCGGTAGAAGTAAATGACTTTCCAGGATTCGTCGCAAACCGAATTCTTATGCCGATGATTAACGAAGCAATTTACACGCTCTATGAAGGCGTTGCAACCGAACAAGCGATTGACGAAGTCATGAAACTCGGCATGAATCACCCAATGGGTCCGCTTCAGCTCGCAGACTTTATTGGACTCGATACATGTCTATATATTATGGAAACGCTACACGAAGGATTTGGCGATTCGAAATATCGCCCATGTCCCCTCCTAAGAAAATATGTAAAAGCAGGATGGTTAGGGAAGAAGTCAGGCCGAGGATTTTACGTTTACGAATAACTAATGCTTACATTTAAAGGGGAAATCATAATGGATTTAACATTCACCGAAGAACAGCAGATGATGCGCGACATGGTACAAAGTTTTGCGAAGACTGAAATCGAACCGTTCATTCCACGTATGGAAGCTGGGGAATTCCCACGTGACATTTTAAAGAAAATGGGCGGACTCGGCTTGATGGGCATTACTGTCCCAGAAGAATATGGTGGGGCAGGCATGGATTTCATCTCATATATTAGCGCCATCCATGAACTGTCGAAAGTAAGCGCCGTTGTCGGTGTCATTCTTTCCGTTCATACATCGGTTGGAACAAACCCGATTATGTATTTCGGTAACGACGAACAGAAAAACCGTTACCTCCCAAAATTGGCAAGCGGCGAATACCTTGGTGCTTTCTGCCTGACAGAAGCGTCATCTGGTTCTGACGCAGGATCTCTTAAAACACGTGCGGTCAAAAAAGACGATCATTATGTGCTTAACGGTTCTAAAATGTTTATTACCAACGGCGGAGAAGCAGATGTCTACATCGTCTTTGCATCGACAGATCCATCTAAAGGGACTTACGGTATCTCAGCATTCATCGTCGATAAAGATACACCTGGCCTCGTCATTGGAAAAGATGAACGGAAAATGGGACTTCACGGTTCGAGAACAGTAGAGCTGTCGTTTGATCAAATGAAAGTTCCACTAGAAAACTTACTTGGTGAAGAAGGGGGCGGCTTCAAAATTGCGATGGCAAATCTCGACGTCGGTCGTATCGGCATCGCAGCGCAAGCACTCGGTATCGCAGAAGCAGCACTTGAAGCGGCAACAGGTTACGCGAAAGATCGTGTTCAGTTCGGCAAGCCGATTGCTGCTCAGCAAGGCGTAGGATTTAAACTTGCGGATATGGCAACTGCAGTCGAAGCAGCAAAACTACTCGTCTACCGCGCTGCACAACTGCGTGCAGAAGGACTCCCGTGTGGAAAAGAAGCCTCGATGGCTAAGTTATTTGCTTCAAAAGCGGCAGTCGAAGGATCAATTGAAGCAGTTCAAGTATTCGGCGGTTATGGCTATACAGAAGATTACCCAGTCGAGCGCTATTTCCGTGACGCAAAAGTAACTGAAATCTACGAAGGCACAAGTGAAATTCAACGTATTGTTATTTCGAAACATCTGATGAAGTGATGTACGCGTTCTTAGTGTAATTGCAACTATGGGATTCTAACTGCAACTTTCCAATCGTAATTGCAAACCGAACAACGAAGAGTTCGGTTTGTATAATTCCTGTGCCCTTTGCAGGAATTATACAATAAATACCAACCAAATACCAAATAAGGTGGGAAACCCAATGAACTTTAAATTATCCGAAGAACACGAAATGATCCGTAAAATGGTCCGCGACTTTGCGGAAAATGAAGTTGCACCAACAGCAGCAGAACGTGATGAAGAAGAACGTTTCGACATGGATATCTTCAAAAAAATGGCGGACCTTGGCCTAACAGGTATTCCTTGGCCTGAAGAGTATGGCGGCATCGGCAGTGACTTTCTCGCATATTGTATCGCTGTAGAAGAACTGTCACGCGTTTGTGCTTCAACAGGCGTAACACTTTCTGCGCATACATCTCTAGCGGGATGGCCGGTATTTAATTACGGAACGGAAGAACAAAAACAACAATACCTTCGTCCAATGGCAGAAGGTACGAAAATGGGGGCATACGGTCTAACGGAGCCTAGTTCTGGTTCTGATGCAGGCGGCATGCGCACAACAGCGAAACGTGACGGCGATGACTACGTAATAAATGGTTCTAAGATTTTCATTACAAACGGCGGCATTGCGGACATCTACATCGTATTCGCAGTTACTGATCCAGATTCAAAACATAAAGGAACAAGTGCTTTTATCGTAGAAAAAGATTTCCCTGGCTTCTCTGTTGGGAAAAAAGAGCGTAAACTCGGCATTCGTTCATCGCCTACAACTGAAATCATGTTCGACAACTGTCGTGTACCAAAAGAAAATCTTCTTGGTGAAGAAGGGCAAGGCTTCATCATCGCTATGAAAACACTTGACGGCGGCCGTAACGGAATTGCTGCACAAGCAGTCGGGATTGCACAAGGGGCACTTGACGCAGCTGTTGACTATGCGAAAGAGCGCGTTCAATTCGGTAAACCTATCGCTGCAAACCAAGGCATCGGCTTTAAATTGGCAGATATGGCGACAGCAACGGAAGCTTCAAGATTGTTAACATACCAAGCTGCATGGCTCGAGTCGAATAATTTACCATATGGTCAAGCATCTGCAATGGCAAAACTAATGGCTGGAGATACAGCTATGAAAGTTACAACAGACGCTGTTCAGGTTTTCGGCGGTTATGGGTATACAAAAGATTATCCTGTTGAGCGTTATATGCGTGATGCGAAAATTACGCAGATCTACGAAGGAACGCAAGAAATTCAGCGTCTCGTTATCTCCCGAATGCTGACGAAATAAGCGGGGAGGTGTAGGAAAGTGAATAAACGAGAAGTGAAATCGTCTGTCAAAGATGAAAGTCTGATTGAAAAACGGCGTGAACAGATGATTCGTGGTGCGGTGAAACTTTTTAAAGAAAAGGGATTCCATCGCGCAACAACCCGCGAAATCGCGAAAGAAGCGGGATTTAGCATCGGAACGCTTTATGAATATATACGCACCAAGGAAGATGTACTCTATCTCGTTTGTGACAGTATTTATAACGAAGTGCATGACCGCCTTTCTGCCCTGCCTACCCAAGAAGGGACAGTGGATGGACTGCGAGTGGCCATTAATCAGTATTATCATTTGATTGACGATATGTCGGACGAATTTCTGGTCATGTACCAAGAATCAAAATCTCTACCGAAAGATGCACTGCAATATGTTCTGAAAAAAGAAATGGAAATGGTCGCTTTGTTCGAGAATCTTTTAGAAATGTGTGCAAAGTCGGGGGAACTGCGCATTTCAGAAGAAGAAGTCGGCATCGCGGCACATCATATCGTCGTACAAGGACAGATGTGGGCATTTCGCAGATGGGCATTGCATAGAAGTTATACGATAGAAACCTATATACGTGTTCAAACAGACCAACTTTTTAAAGGGTTAATTGGGTAAAACGTTCATTAATGCAAAGGGGTGTTCCACATATGGCAACAGTTGAGATTTATAAACCGAAACACCATATCCGGTTCGTTACAGCGTCGAGTCTTTTCGACGGGCATGACGCATCCATCAATATCATGCGTCGTATTATGCAAGCGAGCGGCGCAGAAGTAATTCACTTGGGGCATAATCGTTCAGTCGAGGAAGTTGTCAACGCGGCCATTCAGGAAGACGTTCAAGCAATTGCGATGTCCTCGTACCAAGGCGGGCATGTTGAATACTTTAAATATATGTATGACCTTCTTCAGGAAAAAGGGGCACCGCATATTCGCATTTACGCAGGTGGCGGCGGAGTTATCATCCCGAAGGAAATCAAAGAACTGCATGACTATGGTATTACATGGATTTTCTCTCCTGAAGATGGACGTAAAATGGGTCTTCAAGGGATGATTAATCGGATGTTGGAGCAATGTGATTACCTCACAGCGACTGACAATGAAATGGAAAACCTTGAAAAAATAACTGTCGACCAACCCGAAGTACTCGCGAATGTCATTACGTACGTGGAAGAAATGTACGGTCAGAATGATGCGCAAGCAGTTGCAGTTGTTGAAAAAGCACGTACACTTTCTAAAAATACACCGGTTCTTGGGATTACTGGAACAGGTGGAGCGGGGAAAAGTTCGCTTACTGACGAATTAATTCGCAGATTCCTCCACGAACTACCGGAAAAAAGAGTCGCAATCCTATCAATTGACCCAACGAAACAGAAAACAGGTGGGGCTTTACTTGGTGACCGTATTCGTATGAATGCCATCTTCAATAAGCGCGTATTCATGCGAAGTCTCGCAACACGTGGTTCGCGTACAGAGCTTTCTGGAGCGATTCGGGATGTGTTAGACATTGTAAAAACAGTTGGTTTCGACCTAATCGTTGTTGAAACAAGTGGAATCGGGCAAGGGGATGCTGAAATTACGGAAGTTTCCGATGCTTCGATGTATGTCATGACAAGCGAGTTCGGTGCGCCGACACAACTTGAAAAGATTGACATGATTGATTTCGCAGACCTAATTGTCATCAATAAATTCGAACGTAAAGGCTCTGAAGATGCATTGCGCCAAGTGCAAAAACAGTATCAACGCAGTCATCTTCTGTGGGATAAAGATCTCGATACAATGCCAGTGTATGGCACAATCGCAAGCCAATTCAACGACAAAGGGACGAATTCACTCTTTGCAGCACTCGTTTCCGTATTGAACGACAAATGCGGCCTCGACTGGGAAACATCTTACGGACAATTCGTCAAAACACAAAAACAAAACGTCATCATCCCGAACGACCGTCAGCAATATTTACGTGAAATCTCTGATACGGTCCGTGGGTACCATAAAAAATCTGAAGTGCAGGAAACGCTTGCACGCAAATTATTCCAGCTCGAAGGAGCCATTCAAACGGTCAACGAACAAGCGCCAGACGATGCGCTCGTGACTTCACTGCAATCACTTGCGGAAGGCATTAAAGAAGAATTGACGTCAGAGTCGAAACGTATCCTCGCAAACTGGGATAAATTGAAAGAAGCCTACGCGGGCGATGAATTCATCACAAAAGTTCGCGGTAAAGAACTGCGCACTGCTTTGACAACCACAAGTCTTTCAGGATTAAAAATCCCGAAAGTCGCGTTGCCGAAATTCAAAGATTACGGTGAAATTCTTCGCTGGGTTTATAAAGAAAACGTCCCGGGGTCCTATCCATATACAGCTGGCGTATTCCCATTCAAACGTGAAGGCGAAGATCCAAAACGTCAATTTGCCGGAGAAGGAACACCGGAACGGACGAATCGTCGTTTCCACTATTTATCGAAAGATGACGATGCGAAACGACTGTCAACGGCGTTCGACTCTGTGACATTATACGGAGAAGACCCGGATGAACGTCCAGATATTTACGGAAAAGTTGGGGAGTCTGGCGTCAGTATCTGTACGTTAGAAGATATGAAGAAACTGTACGAAGGTTTCGATCTGTGTGCACCGGCAACGTCTGTTTCCATGACTATTAACGGTCCAGCACCGATTATTCTTGCCATGTTTATGAATACAGCAATCGATCAACAAGTGCGCATCAACGAGGAAAAACTTGGGCGGGCACTAACTGTTGAAGAATTCATTGAAGTCAAAGAAGGAACGCTTCAAGCAGTTCGTGGAACAGTGCAAGCAGATATTCTGAAAGAAGACCAAGGACAGAATACATGTATCTTCTCAACAGAATTCGCGCTTCGCATGATGGGGGATATCCAGCAGTACTTCATCGATGAAAAAGTACGTAATTACTACTCGGTGTCGATTTCTGGCTACCATATTGCAGAAGCAGGCGCAAACCCGATTTCACAATTGGCATTCACACTATCAAATGGCTTCACATATGTAGAATATTATTTGAGCCGCGGTATGAATATCGATGATTTCGCTCCGAATTTATCGTTCTTCTTCTCGAATGGCCTTGATCCGGAATATACGGTTATCGGACGCGTTGCTCGCCGCATTTGGGCAGTCGCGATGCGTCAGAAATACGGCGCCAACGAACGTAGCCAAAAATTGAAGTACCATGTCCAAACATCAGGCCGCAGCTTGCACGCGCAGGAAATTGATTTTAACGATATCCGCACAACGCTGCAGGCGCTTATGGCATTGCAGGATAACTGTAACTCGCTCCATACGAATGCGTATGACGAAGCCATTACAACGCCAACGGAAGAATCAGTTCGTCGTGCGATGGCAATCCAAATGATTATTACAAATGAGCACGGCCTGTCGAAAAATGAAAATCCGCTTCAAGGCGCATTTATTGTCGATGAATTAACGGATCTCGTTGAAGAAATGGTCTTGCGCGAATTTGAAAGCTTAAATGACCGCGGCGGCGTGCTCGGTTCGATGGAAACACAATACCAACGCGGTAAAATCCAAGAAGAATCGATGCATTATGAAATGAAAAAGCATTCAGGTGAGTTGCCAATTATTGGCGTTAACACATACTTGAACCCGAATCCACCGTCGTCTGATGACGTCGATAACATGGAAATCGCGCGTGCCACACAAGACGAGAAAGAAACACAAATCCTCAACTTACGTGCATTCAAAAGCTTGCATGCCGATCAAACCGAAGAAGCCTTGAAGAAGCTGAAAGAAGTAGCTGTTTCAGGCGGTAACATCTTCCAAGAACTAATGGAAACGGTGAGAGTGGCAAGTTTGGGGCAAATTACCAACGCGTTATATGAAGTAGGCGGGCAGTATAGACGGAATATGTAATTAAGGAACGCAGCCTAAAAGCGCGACGTCCTGTCGCAATTGCTGGATGACCCACATCCAGCGGACGCGAGCGTCTGGGCGCTGGAGCCGGACAATTAGGGATGGCAGTCTAAAAGTGCAACTGCATGACCTACTTCCTGTAGGCCACGAATCCGTGCAAACTTCGGTTTAGCACGGATTTTCCTTTTTTAGTGTGTAGTACCGACCGCTGTCATAATGCGTTTTACTCCATGCTGCCGGGGATTGCCCCATCTATGTAAATCGGGCGAGAGGCATCCCCAAGCGCCATAGCGGTATTGAATGAAATCACTATGTCCATTATTCCCCTGGAAAGTGTTTGGTATGTACTTTTCTTTTATATGGATATTGCTTGTAATTTTCACGTATAATAGAGAGAATGACTGGAAGGGGTGCGGGCGTGAAACTATATATACATATATTGATCATAGCCACCCTTGCCACCCTCTTTTTTCTGCTATATGATAAAGGATTAGGTGCTATCCCTTTTTTACTTTCTGGGGCTTATTTGGGGTTTATTTGTGTGACAGAACTTCGACACTCCAAAAAGAATAAAAGAATGTAGCATATTTTGGACTGTATTGTTTATAATGATAAGTATGTTTGTGTTTATAGAAAGGACGTGCGTTAATTGAACATCCGTGAAATGACGAAAGAACAACTGATAGAAGAATCGATGATTGATATCGCATATGCGGTTTTGGCGGAAAGAAAAGAACCGCTAACATTGCTTCAGCTGATGGACGCAATCCGTAAACTGAATGGCATAACTGAACGAGTTATGAGAACAAAATTACAACAATTCTATACAGACATGAACATTGACGGGAGATTCCTTGCTATCAACGACAACCGTTGGGGATTGCGCGAATGGTATCCGGTTGATCAAATCGAAGTAGAAACAGCTCCAGTCGTAAAAGTACGCAAGAAGAAAAAGAAAAAAGCGTTGCTTGAAGACGACGACATCATTGAAGACGAGGATGACGAGGATGAGTTGTTCGATGAAGAATTCGATGAACTAATCGATGACGATGAAGACGACGACGATGACGACGACGAGGAAGAAGAAGACGTTGTCGAGATCGAAGTAGATCTTATTGATCCAGACGACGAGCTTGAAATCATCCCTGATGATGCAGAGCTTGAACTTGATGAAGAAGACGAAGAAGAGGAAGATGAAGACGAGGATGAAATCAAGGAATAATTACTTGACTTCACACGTCCGACACTATAACATTTTGACTGGGCTCCTTAAATGGACATGAATCAGTGTATATGCGCTCCTCCTGTAGATACTGTCTACAGACGGGGCGCTTTTTATTGTTTTAACATTATTCCGCAGAACTCCAAACCCCTGCTGAATAATGTTAAAGCCTCCGGCGGATGTCACAGATTTTGATGGGAATGAATTGAGTAGACTCACGGCCTGCTTGATGCAGGTTGGTTAGCTGTTGTCGCAAGGAAACGACGCATTTACGCTAACTTCCTTACTTGATCTGTACGCAATTACGTCAAGGTGAATTTGATTTAACTAGAACGAACCAGACGAATGGAGGAGTAAAACATGACAAAGTATATTTTCGTAACCGGTGGCGTTGTCTCATCACTAGGTAAAGGTATCAACGCAGCATCACTTGGACGACTATTAAAATCTCGAGGACTTCAGGTGACAATCCAAAAATTCGATCCATACATTAACCTTGACCCAAGAATGATGAGTCCTTTACAGCATGGTGAGGTCTTCGTTACAGAAGATGGGGCAGAAACGGATCTAGACCTAGGTCATTATGAACGTTTTATTGACATCAAATTGAACAAGTATTCGAACGTAACGATGGGGAAAGTATATTCATCTGTCCTACAAAAAGAACGTCGCGGTGAATACAATGGAGCAACTGTCCAAGTCATCCCTCATATTACAAATGAAATCAAAAGCCTGATCAAACGTGCTGGAAAAGAAACGAACGCAGACGTCGTCATTACAGAAATTGGTGGCAGTGTCGGCGATATCGAATCCCTTCCTTATCTAGAAGCACTTCGTCAGATGAAAACGGATCTTGGGAAAAGTGACGTTATGTATATTCATAACACCCTTATTCCTTACTTGCATGCAGCCGGTGAAATGAAGACAAAACCTACACAGCATAGTGTTAAGGAACTTCGGAGTCTCGGAATTCAGCCAAATATGATTGTTGTACGAAGCGAATATCCAGTACCGCAAGAAATGAAAGATAAGATTGCTTTGTTCTGTAATATCAAACCAGAAGAAGTCATCGAAGCACTTGACGCGGAAACGCTATACGAAGTACCGCTTAGATTGCATGAACAGAATATGGATCAAATCGTAGTAGATTTCCTTGAACTTGAGACGAAACAACCTGATATGACAGAAATAAAAGAACTAGTAACACTTGTGAAATCCCTTTCGAAAAAAGTTCGTATCGGACTTGTCGGGAAGTATGTTGAAATGCAGGATGCATATATTTCAGCGGTTGAAGCACTTCGCCACGCAGGTTACGGTTTCGACACAGAAATTGAAATAAAATGGATCAATTCGGAAGATGTAACAGCACAGAGTGCAGCTGAATTATTATCGGATGTCGACGGAATCCTCGTTCCAGCTGGTTTTGGAAAACGTGGTATAGATGGTAAAATTGAAGCAATTACTTATGCCCGTATAAATGGCATCCCGTTTTTCGGTATCGGCCTTGGCATGCAATTAGCTGCAGTCGAATACGCACGCAATGTTATGGGAATCGAAAACGCTCATTCAGTTGAATTTGATAAAGATACGGAAAATCAAATTATTGAGAGTCCTCCTGAAAGTAATGGTAATCCAGAAAGTTACTTCAGACTTGGCGCTTACCCATGTAAATTAAAAGAAGGAACGAAAGCGCGTGCTGCTTACGGCGAAGAGTTGATTTACGAACGTCACCGTAATCGCTATGAATTTAATAATGAATACCGCGAGCAATTCGAAGCTGCAGGTATGAGGATTTCTGGTATAAGCCCGAATGAACAACTCGTGGAAATCATAGAATTAGAAGGTCACCCATTCTTTGTCGGTGTCTCGTTCCACCCAGAATTCGCATCACGCCCAACACGCCCACAACCGCTATTCCGCGAGTTCTTAGGAGCGATAATCGCTGGAAAAGAATAACGTTTCGGTTGCAACCTGTTGGACTAGCCATATATAGCGCGCGACCGATCATATATGCCGCTCAACCGAGCATATCGGGCATCTAACTGATCGTATATATCATGAACCGAGCATATCCATCGTCTACCGATCATATGTATTGGTCAACCGAGCATATCCGCCGTCTACCCGATCATATATATCATGAACCCGAGCATATCGGGCATCTAACCGATCATATATCAGGTACCCGAGCATATCCGGCATCTACCCGATCATATCCACCGGCTGCCCGATCATATATATCAGTACCCGAGCATAACCGCCGTCTATCCGATCATATGTATCGGTCAACCGAGCATATCGGGCATCTACCCGATCATATATGTCAGGACCCGATCATATCCACCGGCTGCCCGATCATATATATCAGTACCCGAGCATAACCGCTGTCTATCCGATCATATGTATCGGTCAACCGAGCATATCGGGCATCTACCCGATCATATATGTCAGGACCTGAGCATATCCGTCGCTCGACCAATCATATCGGTCACGCAACCAATCATATCCACCAATCACTAACTAAAAAAGCTGCACATAAACGGGGAATTCCCGCTTATGTGCAGCTTTTACTTGTTTTTAATCCTTGTCTAAAATCATTTCATCATAGGCAATCTTCACAGCTTCATAAACAAACAACGCACTGAGCGCATGCGGCTGAACAATCCGTTCGCCGTCGTCACCTGGTAATAAACCGCGCGTAAGCCCGGTCGATATATATGTATAGGATAATTCTGCAAGTTCATTGCTGCTGCCCGGTTTTTCAGCGGCGAGCGCGGCAAAAGGAATGAATCGTCCAGCAAGTTGCTGTGCAAGTTCCAATGCAGGCCTATCCGTCGCAGCCCGAGTTAATAGCCAAATCCGGTCGGCTGCTGTAATGTCCATCCCGAACTCATAACGAACGGCACCGCTAAGTGGTTCGATACTGTGAAAGGCGGTTGCAGTAACTGCCTCCATTTCACCGAATCCCGCAATAATAGCACGACCTTCCCCAATTGTTGCCTGTGCGAGAAGACGGGCTGTTTCTTCAATAGACTCTTCACCATTTCCGGCGATACGCTGAAGAAGTCCGCTGATTTGTGTCGTCAACATTTTCAAAATTACCACCTCCACCTAATTATAGGAAAAGGAGCATGGAAAGCAAAGGACAAAGTTTTGTCAAAAAAAGAAGGGTATCTGTGACATTTGTCAAATAAGTAGGTATAACAACATGGGATTGCAGAAAGAGGGAATGGAGATTGAAAAGTCTTTTAATTGTGGATGATCAAAAGGGGATACGACTTTTGTTGGATGAAGTATTCCGCCGGGAAGGGTTTAAAACAACCCTCGCAGCAAATGGATTAGAAGCGCTCCAAGCGGTGGAACAAGAAGTACCAGGCTGTGTCCTGCTTGATATGAAAATGCCAGGCATAGATGGATTAGAGGTTTTAAAAAGATTAAAAATTGGCTAGCCAGAGATACCAGTCATCATGATGACTGCGTACGGTGAAATTGAATTAACAGAAGATGCATTGAAAACTGGGGCTATGAAATATTTTACTAAGCCGTTTGATATTTATGAAGTCCGTGATGCGGTGAACGCAATGTTTGAAAACTGACAAAGCAGGCAGTGGTAAACACTGGCTGTTTTTGTTATGATATTGGTGGTATACAATAATCACACTATTCTTTTCAAGATCCTAAGGAGGAATTCGCATGGCACTTGTCTCCATGAAAGAAATGATGATCAAAGGGAAAAAAGAAGGGTACGCAATAGGTCAGTTTAATATAAACAACCTTGAATATACGCAAGCGATTTTACTAGCGGCACAAGAAGAACAATCTCCTGTTATCCTTGGGGTATCCGAAGGTGCAGCACGTTATATGGGCGGTTTCACAACGGTAGTCCACATGGTGAAAGGTCTTATGCACGATTATAAAATTACAGTTCCTGTTGCAATTCATTTGGATCACGGTTCAAGCTTCGAAAAATGTAAAGAAGCGATTGAAGCAGGTTTCACTTCCGTTATGATCGACGCTTCATCAAAACCACTTGCAGAAAATATTGAAATTACGAAAAGTGTAGTTGATTATGCGCATGAACGGGGAGTTTCTGTAGAAGCAGAACTTGGGGTCGTTGGAGGCCAGGAAGACGATATTATTGCTGAAGGCGTCATTTATGCGAACCCTGCAGAATGTAAAGAGCTTGTGGACAAAACAGGAATCGACTGTCTTGCACCTGCATTAGGATCAGTCCACGGACCATATAAAGGCGAGCCAAACCTTGGTTTCAAGGAAATGGAAGAAATCTCAAGTCAATCTGACCTACCGCTTGTCCTTCATGGCGGAACAGGTATTCCGATAAAAGATATCCAAAAATCTATTTCATTCGGAACGGCTAAAATTAACGTCAATACAGAAAACCAAATACAAGGAACAAAAGCTGTACGTGAAACACTTGCGGCAGACGCTGAAGCCTATGATCCACGTAAATTCTTGACGCCAATGCGCGATGCCATCAAAGTAACGGTTATTGGTAAAATGCGCGAATTCGGTAGTTCACAAAAAGCTTAATTATATTTAGTTAACAGAAAGAGGAGAAACATCAATGGTGATGTATTCTCCTTCTTTTAAGAGTTTTTCGGAGCTCTTCATAAAGTTTTTACTATAGAGTATTCATTCATTATAAGGGGGATTTTATTCATGAAGTTTTTCATTGATACAGCTAATTTTGAAGAAATCAAAGAAGCGCATACTTGGGGCATACTATCAGGAGTTACAACAAATCCTTCACTTGTTGCGAAAGAAGATGTACCTTTTCATGATAGGTTGCGAGAAATTGCAGCACTTGTCCCTGGTTCAGTCAGTGCAGAAGTCATCGCACTTGATGCTGAAGGCATGATCAAAGAAGGACGAGTATTGGCGGAAATTGCTCCAAATATTACGGTGAAATTGCCAATGACACCTGAAGGATTGAAAGCTTGTGCGGTCTTTTCACAGGAAGGCATCAAAACAAACGTAACACTTATCTTCAGTGCAAATCAGGCACTTCTTGCAGCACGTGCAGGAGCGACATATGTTTCCCCATTCCTCGGCAGACTCGATGACATTGGACAAGATGGCATGGCGTTGGTCTCTACAATTGCAGATATCTTCTCAATCCACAATATCAAAACAGAAATTATTGCTGCATCCATCCGCAGCCCACAGCATATTACAGACGCAGCGCTTAGTGGTGCAGATATTGCAACGACACCTTTCAACGTGTTGACGCAGCTATTCAAGCACCCACTTACGGATAAAGGAATCGAAGCATTTCTTGCGGACTGGGAAACTAGAAAGAACAAGTAAGGCATCAAAGGAGAGTCATATGGACGTTTATAAAATAACAGGCGGCAAACCATTACGAGGTTCAATTAAAGTGAGTGGCGCTAAAAACAGTGCAGTTGCACTTATCCCTGCTTCTATTCTGGCTGATTCCCTAGTTACAATCGAAGGACTGCCAGAAATTTCGGATGTCGTTACCCTTCAGGCGCTACTGGAAGATATCGGTGGGAAAGTTGAATTTAATAAAGGAACGATGACGATTGATCCAACAGAAATGATGTCGATGCCACTTCCGAACGGTAACGTGAAGAAGCTTCGTGCATCCTACTATATGATGGGCGCGATGCTTGGAAGATTCAAGCACGCGGTCATCGGCTTGCCAGGTGGTTGTCATCTGGGGCCACGACCAATAGATCAACATATCAAAGGTTTCGAAGCGCTCGGCGCGAAAGTAACCAACGAACACGGTGCCATCTATTTGCGTGCGGAAGAATTACGCGGTGCAAAAATCTATTTAGACGTCATCAGTGTTGGTGCAACAATTAATATCATGCTCGCAGCAGTTCTCGCAAAGGGTCGTACGACAATTGAGAATGCAGCGAAGGAACCTGAAATCATTGACGTCGCTACACTGTTGTCCAATATGGGTGCGAAAATTAAGGGCGCAGGAACGAATGTCATTCGTATAGATGGCGTGGAAAAACTTCACGGCACAAAACATACAATTATACCTGATCGAATTGAGGCAGGTACTTTTATGATTATGGCCGCAGCAGCGGGCGATGGCGTTACAATTGACAATGTCATACCGTTCCATGTTGAGGCGCTCACGGCGAAGCTTCGTGAAATGGGTGTGGATATTGTTGAAGGAGAAGAACAAATCTTCATTCCAAAGTCGAGAAATCTGCAAGCCGTCGATGTGAAAACACTTGTATATCCAGGTTTTCCAACGGATCTCCAACAGCCATTTTCTGTGTTACTATCGCAAGCAGCTGGACCTTCCGTCATTACGGATACAGTTTACTCGGCTAGATTTAAGCATATCGACGAGCTCACAAGAATGAATGCTGATGCGCGAGTTGAAGGACGGTCGGCGATTCTAGCTGGACCGACGCCGCTTCAGGCGGCAACAGTACGCGCATCCGACCTTCGCGCAGGGGCCGCGCTCGTTATTGCGGGACTCATTGCCGACGGAGTGACGGAAGTACAAGAAATTCAGCACATCGAGCGCGGGTATAGCTCCCTTATCGAAAAACTTCAGGGAATTGGAGCGGATATCCGCAAAGTATCGATTTCGAAAGAAGCAATCGTGGGCGAATGAACGACCCAGCACCAGAAAAAATTATGCTATAATTAGTCAGAGTGGCAAAACTTACGGGATTTAACCGTATACCAGGAGGCACACAAATGGAACGCAGTTTATCGATGGAATTAGTTCGTGTTACAGAAGCAGCAGCAGTATCAGCTTCACGCTGGATGGGACGCGGCTTGAAAAATGAGGCGGATGACGCTGCAACAACAGCAATGCGTACAGTATTCGATACTATTCCGATGCAAGGGATTGTCGTAATTGGTGAAGGGGAAATGGACGAAGCACCGATGCTTTATATTGGTGAAAAGCTAGGGACTGGAATTGGTCCTGAAGTGGACGTCGCTGTTGACCCGCTTGAAGGAACAAATATTGTCGCAGCAGGCGGCTGGAACGCACTTGCAGTTCTAGCTATTGCGGATAAAGGCAATCTTTTGAATGCACCAGATATGTATATGAACAAAATCGCTGTTGGCCCTGAAGCGGTTGGTAAAATCGATATCGATGCATCCGTAACTGAAAACCTTATGGCTGTTGCTAAGGCTAAAAATAAAAACATTGGTGACATTGTTGCAACTGTTCTTAACAGGGAACGTCACGCTGCTATCATCGAAGAAATTCGGGCTTCAGGCGCACGCATTAAGCTTATCAATGATGGTGACGTTGCAGCAGCCATCAATACTGCTTTTGATGAAACCGGAGTAGACATTTTATTCGGACTTGGCGGAGCACCAGAAGGTGTTATTGCTGCAGTTGGATTGAAATGCCTTGGCGGCGAAATTCAGGGTAGACTGGTTCCGTCAAATGATGCAGAACGTGAACGTTGTATCAAGATGGGAATCGACGTCGACAAAGTGCTTTACATGGACGACCTTGTCAAAGGGGACGACGCCATATTCGCTGCAACTGGCGTAACAGATGGAGAACTTCTTCGTGGCGTGCAATTTAAAGGCGGTTACTGTGAAACACATTCATTAGTCATGCGTTCGAAATCCGGCACAATTCGTTTTGTTGAAGGCCGTCACAGCATGGAGAAAAAACCTCTGCTTGTCATGCAAGACTGATATAGCTCATCGCCCGGTCATAAACCGGGCATCTTCGCTTGCATAGGAAGTACCTGTATATACCCAGGAGGTCCTCGTCTGAAGTGGACCTTCAGGATATATTCATTATGATATACCTTCCTAGATTAACCTCAAAAATTCAACCCATTAACCTAAAGAGTGGTGCCAAAAGATGACAGTGCTAACAATATCAGCGTTGGAGAATATGATCTTAAAAGAGTTATATGCCCATGCAAAAGAATATAAAATTGCTTATTACAGCAAGTTGACGAAAAGGGAACTTATTTTTGCTATATTGAAATCGAGGGCGGAACAGGAAGGCTTCTTCTTCATGGAAGGTGTTCTTGAAATTATTCAATCCGAGGGCTACGGCTTCCTTCGTCCAATCAACTACTCACCAAGTTCAGAAGATATTTATATATCCGCTTCACAAATCCGACGTTTCGATCTTCGAAACGGTGATAAAGTAAGTGGGAAAGTTCGGCCGCCAAAAGAATCGGAACGCTATTACGGTCTTCTACAAGTAGAAGCTGTCAATGGAGAAGATCCAGAAGTAGCACGTGAACGCGTGCATTTTCCGGCACTAACACCTCTTTATCCAGACCGTCATATCAAACTTGAAACGGATCCATTAAAGCTATCGACACGTATTATGGATCTTATCTCGCCGGTTGGTTTCGGTCAGCGTGGACTCATTGCCGCTCCGCCAAAAGCAGGGAAAACATTGTTGTTGAAGGAAATTGCGAATTCAATTACAATGAATCATCCTGACGCGGAACTGATTGTCCTTCTGATTGATGAAAGACCAGAAGAAGTGACTGATATCGAACGCTCCGTTAAGGCTGATGTCGTCAGCTCAACATTCGATGAGTTACCAGAAAACCACGTCAAAGTGGCGGAACTTGTATTAGAACGGGCGATGCGACTTGTAGAGCATAAGCGGGATGTAATCATTCTTATGGATTCCATCACACGACTTGCGCGCGCGTATAACCTTGTTATTCCATCAAGTGGACGCACACTGTCAGGTGGTATCGATCCAGCTGCATTCCATCGTCCAAAACGATTTTTCGGGGCAGCACGTAATCTTGAAGAAGGCGGTAGCTTGACCATTCTTGCGACGGCTTTGATCGACACAGGTTCACGCATGGATGAAGTCATCTATGAAGAATTCAAAGGGACAGGCAATATGGAATTGCATCTTGACCGCAATCTTGCGGAACGACGGATCTTCCCAGCGCTCGACATACGCCGCTCAGGTACACGGAAAGAAGAATTGCTTATTCCAGCTGACCAGCTTGAAAAGCTATGGGCGATTCGTAAAACATTTTCCGATTCGCATGACTTTACAGAACGTTTCATGAAGAAATTGCGTCTCACAAAAACAAATGAAGAGTTCTTCGATAAATTAAATGACGAAATGAAAGCCCACCGTAATGGTAAAGGGTTGCTATAATCAAAAGCCCATGGTGACTGCTTTGCCTAAGTAAACTAAGCGAAGGCGCCTTACAAGGGGGAGCCGAAGCCCTAAGACTTGCGGCGAAGCTGCTTGACTTAGGGCGGGAGGCATCCCCGAGCGCCGTAGCGAATTTAGTGGAATTCTTTAGTACAGCATATGTCGTAGCAAATAAAATAGTTGCATCTACAAAAAAAACTTGTTATAATATTTTAGGTAACTTAAATAATATCTGCGTGCATATACGGTTGACGAATACGGACCGTGTAAGGCATCAGTCTTATAATACAACTCTGTTCCAGATGGTTCAGGGCGAAAGGAGAGAGATTGATGAAAGCAGCAATTCACCCAGCTTATAAAGTAGCAACTGTTACTTGTTCATGTGGTAACACATTTGAAACAGGTTCTGTAAGAGAGGACATCCGAATTGAAGTTTGTTCGGAATGCCACCCATTCTACACTGGACGCCAGAAATTTGCTCAAGCGGACGGACGTGTCGACCGCTTCAACAAAAAATATGGTCTCAAAGAAGAAGGCCGCGAAGAAGAAGGCTAAGAGTAAGATTTTCACAATACCCGTCAGGTGCACATGCGCCGGGCGGGTATTTCTTTTTGGAGAAAAATGTGACTAACACATTTAGGTCTGAAATAAAAGACGTTAAATGCAACTGATTTTAGGGTATGATAGATAATCTAATGATATGAAAATAAATAATTATATAGAGGCAACTGGAAGGAGATTCACCATGTACGTAACAATGCAAGGCGGTTGGATTGAGGTCATTTGCGGTAGTATGTTTTCAGGGAAATCCGAGGAATTGATTCGCCGAATAAGACGGTCGCAGTTCGCTAAACAAAAAATTGCGGTATTCAAACCGGAAATCGATGATCGTTTTAGTGAAGAAGCCGTCGTCAGCCATAATGGGACAACTGTTATCGCGAATCCGATTGCCAGCTCAAACCATATTGAGCAGTTTGTCACCGAAGATTATGACGTAATCGCAATCGATGAAGCTCAATTCTTCGACGAGGGTATCGTTGACGTCGTGATGGAATTGGCCAATCGTGGATTCCGAGTAATCGTTGCTGGACTTGACCAAGATTTCCGCGGCGAACCATTCGGGCCGATGCCACGTCTAATGGCTGTGGCTGAACACGTTACCAAATTACAGGCTGTCTGCACAGTGTGTGGCTCGCCCTCTAGCCGGACGCAGCGTCTCATTAACGGCACGCCTGCGGGCTACGATGATCCCATTATTCTAGTTGGCGCTTCAGAAGCGTACGAACCAAGATGTCGCAAGCACCACGAAGTACCAAAAGGCGTAACAGCTGCAGCAACTGTAAAAGGATAACAGCAATCAAGCCCGTCCGGCAGAAGAGGGCGGGTTTTTTAGTGTGAAAGGGTGCGGGTGTTGGTGTTTCTTTGGAGTGTTGTCTAGTTTTTCTGTAACGTTACGAATTTCGTGCGAAGCGTTGCTTACATTCACCGAAACGTTGCGAACTTCACGCACAACGTCAGCATCAGTGAAATAATTGTATTTACCAAGAGATTTCCCGTACAATAAACGTACAAAACAGTCCTGAAAATGAGGTGTCCACAATGTTTGAAAGGTTACAAGCAGTAGAAGACCGATATGATCATTTGAATGAAATGCTCAGTGATCCCGCGGTAGTAAGTGACATGACGAAACTCCGGGAGTACTCGATAGAACAATCCGGCTTACAGGAAAAAGTTGAAGTCTATCGTGACTATAAACATGCAAAAGCTGAACTTAAAAGCGCTAAAGAAATGTTGAACGAATCTCTCGACGATGAAATGAAAGAACTTGTCAAAATGGAAGTTTCCGAACTGGAAGACCAAATCGAATCATTCGAAGGAAAGTTAAAGTTATTGCTCGTGCCAAAAGATCCGAATGATAACAAGAACGTTATTATGGAAATCCGGGGCGCAGCAGGTGGCGATGAAGCGGCATTATTTGCCGGTAGCTTATTCCGCATGTACAGCCGTTTCGCGGAAATGAACCATTGGAAAGTCGAAGTGTTGGATTCGTCTCCGACAGAACTCGGTGGCTTTAAAGAAATTATTTTCTTGATTAATGGAACGGGTGCTTATTCAAAATTGAAATATGAAAACGGAGCGCACCGTGTACAGCGGGTCCCGGAAACTGAATCCGGTGGGCGTACACATACATCGACAGCAACTGTCGCATGCCTTCCTGAAGCAGAAGAAGTTGAAATTGTTATTCATGAAAAAGACATTCGGACGGATACATTTGCATCATCCGGTCCTGGAGGTCAGTCGGTCAACACAACAATGTCCGCCGTTCGGTTGACGCATCTTCCAACAGGCATCACTGTGTCGATTCAAGATGAGAAATCGCAAATCAAAAATAAAGAAAAAGCGATGAAAGTATTACGGGCACGCGTTTCTGATAAATTCACACGTGAAATCCAAGATGAGTACGATGAAAAAAGGAAATCAGCAGTTGGTACAGGCGACCGTTCTGAGCGGATTCGCACATACAACTTCCCACAAAATCGGGTAACTGATCACCGTATCGGCCTGACGATCCAGAAACTTGATCAGATTATTGAAGGTAAACTCGATGAAGTTATCGACGCACTTATTATGGAAGAACAGGCATATCGGCTAGAAAGTTTGGATCGTAATGACTGAAAAAATCTATGAAGCTCTTCAGCGGGCTTCTTCTTTATTGGAACAACAAGGCATTGAACCACATGCTGCACAGCTCCTTATGGAATTTGTCACACAAAAGTCTAGGGCTTCTTTATTTGCAGATGTACAGGAACAACTTACAGGCGAACAACACAAGGACTTTTGGGATAAAACCGACGAACTGCTCGAAGGAAGACCCGTACAATATGTAATTGGTGAAGAAGGTTTCTACGGCTACACCTTCAAAGTGGATGAAAATGTTCTTATCCCGCGTCCAGAAACAGAAGAGCTCGTTTACGGCGCGCTTGAACGAAGCCAGAAACTCTTCGCCACTAAAAAAATTACCGTTGCAGATATCGGAACAGGTAGCGGTGCAATCGCAGTTTCATTCAAAAAAGAATGGTCCGAAGCTCTCGTTACTGCAACGGACATCAGTGAAGGTGCGCTTGCAATCGCGAAGCATAACGCAAAAGCAAATGACGCCGACGTGACTTTCCTGCAAGGCGATCTTACTGAACCGATTGCGAAGGACAAATGGGATGTCGTGTTATCCAACCCGCCCTATATCGCACATGATGAAGCGACTTTAATGTCAGGTACAGTCCTCGATCACGAACCGCATAATGCATTATTTGCGGATGAAGATGGACTTTACTTTTATCGAAAACTTGCTGAAACATTGCCGCCACTTATGAACAAGCCCTCCCTCGTCGCAGTCGAAATCGGTTACCTTCAGGGACCAGATGTGCATAAGTTATTCACAGAGGCATTTCCGCAGGCTTTAGTTGAAACAGTAAAAGATATTAACGGCAAAGATCGAATGATATTTTGCGAGACTCGTGAATAAATCCCCCTTACTCTGGCAACAATGCAGAGTAGGAGGGGATAAAGATGTTAACAGACTACGAGATTATCAGAAAGAAAACTATAGTTCAAAAATTGGTGCCTTATATTGAATTTATTATCCTGCTTATCATTATTCAGGCCTTCATAGCGGTATTCCTAACGGCGACGGAAGAGGATGATGCTATCCGTTTCAGATTGCTTGCCCACTCAGATACGCCCGCAGATCAGCAGATTAAAATAGGGATTCAACGTGAAATACAGCCGCTAATCGAAAACGCGGTTAATAAGTCACATTCGAAACAAGAACTTGGGGATAACTTGGTCGCACTAGAAAGTGAAATCCTTCAAATTGCTAACGCCATGTCAAACGGTGCTACCATTTCACTTGAACGAAAAGAAGCATTATTTCCACCGAAGCGGTCGGGTCTATTTATTAGCCCACAAGCAACATATGATGCCTATATTTTGACAATTGGTAGTGGACGTGGGGATAACTGGTGGTGTGCAATGTTCCCGAAAATCTGTTTCCCGGATAAGAAAGAGGAAGAAGAGGAAAAAGTCACTTTTTTCGTCTGGGAGTGGATAAAAGGGCTATTCGCATAAAGTTACCAACAAAGTTTGTGGATAAAGTGATTAAAATGTGTATAAGTGGGGGATTAGCTCATGGAAACAAAAGTTTTTTCAGTGGATAACTTTATGGATAACGAAAGAAACTATAAACAGGCTGTGGATATTTTAAAAAGTGGCGGTGTCGTCGCGTTTCCTACGGAGACAGTATACGGTTTAGGCGCACTTGCAACTGATGAGTTAGCGGTACAAAAAATATTCGAAGCAAAAGGCAGACCTTCCGACAACCCACTCATCGTACATATTGGTAATAAAGGACAAGTCTTCAATTATGCGACGGATATTTCCGCAGATGCAGAAAAGCTGATGGATACGTTTTGGCCTGGTCCATTGACGCTTGTCTTTCACAAAATACCAGGCGTCATCGCCCCGAACGTAACACCCGGCGTTGAGACCGTGGGCGTACGAATGCCGGATCATCCGGTTGCATTAGGACTTCTACGCGCACTTGGTGAACCGCTTGCAGCACCGAGTGCTAATCAAAGCGGTAAACCGAGCCCAACTGAAGCGGCTCATGTACATAAAGATCTTGATGGGCTCATTCCACTCATTCTTGACGGGGGACAAACTGGTGTTGGCGTGGAGTCAACCGTATTGGATATGACGACCATTCCGCCCACTATTTTACGGCCAGGGGGGACAACGCAAGAAATGATTGAGAGCATCGTTGGTCCTGTAAATTCTGAAACAAAGTCGCCTGGTGAACAAGCACCACGTTCCCCAGGTATGAAGTATTTGCACTATGCACCGGAAGCTCCTCTTTATGTCATTAATTACGACGTGGATAAAATTTGTGCAGCTATTGATAAGCTTCATGTTGAAGGCAAGAAGGTCGCGCTGATTGGGCCAGATGAATTGGGTATTTCAGGCGCTGATTGGTACTTTGCAATTGGTGTGGCAGGTAATAATGAAGCAATGGCGACAAA
The DNA here is from genome assembly GCF_001590685.1 of Sporosarcina psychrophila. Lineage (GTDB taxonomy): Bacteria > Bacillota > Bacilli > Bacillales_A > Planococcaceae > Sporosarcina > Sporosarcina psychrophila. The sequence goes on along the minus strand of NZ_CP014616.1, from coordinate 4,174,287 downwards.
TTTATACGGAGCGCTCCGTAAGTGTGATTTGACGGAAGCGGATCTTATTCTAGCTGTTGAAACGGACTTGGCTGGAGTTGGCGCCGCTGTCATGAACAGATTAATGAAAGCGGCCGAAGGAAAACACTTTATGAACTGAAGCTAATACGAATGACCTCCTCAAATGCCGCATAAGATGAACCGATGCGGTATTCGGGGAGGTTTTATTTTGGCGGAATTATTTGCGGCTGGCATTACGACCTTAGATGTTTTAGTCATTTATTCATTCCTGCAAGTAAATAAAGGGAAACTTACGTTAGCGCTTTGGACGTCATTTCTTAATATGGCTTTCCCGTTCCTTGGATTCGTTACTGGGGAGTTATCCGCACATATATTTACAGTGTGGAGCAGTATATTATCAGGCGTAATGCTTGGGTTGATAGGTATACATATGTTGTTACAAAGTGATACACCGAGCTCTTCATCGAAACAAGTTTCTCCTTTTATCATTGCATTCGCCGTAAGTATCGACGCTTTTTCAGTGAGTGTTTCATTTGGTATGCTCCAAATGGATAAAGTTCTATTTATCGTGGCATCGGGAGCGTTTACTTTTATTTTTTCCTGTGCAGCGCTCTTATTAAAAGGACGTCTTGGCCTTAAAAATGGGGAAGCACTAAGACTAATTGCAGGATTCGCTTTAATAATAATAGGAGTATTGTCATGTTTTCGTTGAAATTTGATGTTTCTTTATTCGCAAAACTCGGCTATTCTAAAGAGAGAGGGTGAAAATAATGAATATATATTTGATTTGCACCGGAAACACGTGTAGAAGCCCGATGGCAGAGGCAATTCTTCGTTCCAGAGGGATTGAGAATGTGTCAGTTCGTTCAGCGGGTGTTCTCGCACAAGATGGCTGGCCGATTTCTCTGAACGCGAAAACGCTTATCGAAGAAGCGGACATGCTTTACACGCCCGTTTCAAGAGCTGTTTCAAGTGAGGATTTGAAGTGGGCTGATGTTGTTTTAACAATGACAGAAGGGCACAAAGCAAATCTCATTTACTCTCACCCAGAAGTAAAATACAAAACATTTACACTAAAAGGATTTGTGAAACCGGATTCAACTGGAGATGTGTATGACCCGTACGGAGGCGATATCGATACATATCGGCATGTATTCAATGAGTTGTCGGGAATTATCGATGTGCTTGAACAGAAATTGATGGAGGAATCGTGATGAGAGAAAAAAGGGGAAAAAAGTTTGGATTAAAGAGAAAGCTTATTCTATTTATAACAATACTTGCGATTGTCACTTACACAACGAGTGCCTTATTTATTAATGTCGTACAACCACAATTTTTTCCGAAATTTGAACCGTTCTGGTTTGCAGTGATGACATATGGAATGGGAATATTTTGGTCGGGCGTGTTAGCGGCACTCTTCAGTACGATTTTAACGAAACCATTACAAAATCTTGAGAAAGCGGCTAACAAAGTCGCAGATGGCGAAATCGGAACGGATATTGTACTGCCGAACTCGTCTGATGAAATCCGCTCAGTGGCGGAAGCGTTTCAGCATATGGTCCTTAATTTGCGTACGATAGTTGGGCAAATTGAGACGAATTATGAAAAGACGGCCACTACAGTTGATAGCTTATCTGCTGAAACCGGAGCCGCTGCGAGACAGGCGGATGCAGTAGCATCTACGATCAAGGAAATAGCCTCGGGCGCAGAGGAATCGGCGATCGCCATCCAAGAAACAGCGGAAGCGATTGAAGATGTTCGGTTATTGGCTGTTGAAGTGAGCAGCAGGGCTGAAGATTCGTCTGAACGCTCAAAAGAGATGCTTGAGGAACTTGTACGAACGACAGAGGTATTCCGTATGCTTGTCGATGGCATCCGAAATATGTCTTCACAAAGTGAACTATCACTTGGCACAATTAGGCAACTAGATCATAATGCACAAAAAATCGGTGAAATCGTCCAGCTTGTCGGTAACATTGCGGCACAGACAAATTTATTGGCGCTGAATGCATCCATCGAGGCGGCGCGTGCAGGTGAACATGGTAAAGGATTTGCGGTAGTTGCAGAAGAAGTGCGTGTACTCGCCGATGAAAGCGCCAAAGCAGTACAGGGAATTTCTAATCTTGTAGTAACTATTCAAACCGATGTTACAAAAGTCGTGAAGGAAATGGAAGAACAAGTGAAGACGGCGGCGACCGAAGCAGACCGTGCCAATGAAACGAGTGAAAATGTCGAAGCAATGGCGTCTAAAGTGAACGGCATGGCAGATTCCGTCGTAGAAATCACGAAATTTGTCGAACTTCAGCTGACAAATATAGAGACAACCGCACGCCAATCACAGGAAGTCGCAGCAATTGCGGAACAAACATCCGCTGGTGCGCTTGAAGTCGGAGCGGCAACAGAGGAACAAGTTCAATCAATTGAACAGGCAGATGCGATGGCGAGTGAACTGAAGAGCCAATCCGAAGATCTATATAATGTCATTAGCCAGTTCGACATAACGAAAAGTGGAAGCAGCCGTTAAGACTCGACAGGCATAAGGCGGAAAGGATGGCAGTCTAAGGTCGCGACGTCCTGTCGCAATGACTGCATGACCTGCAGGATGCAGGCCCGAGTGGCGTCCTTTGCCACATAGCTGAGCCGCCTTATGACCCGAACGTCTGACTGCTGTAACTAGGACATAACGAAAAGCGGAAGCAACCGTTAAGACGTGACGTCCTGTCGTAATATGGGGGATGAAGTTCGATCCTTCCCCACTGAATCCTGTAGGTTAGGGAGTCAGACAATAAGAAAATTCGATTTACAGCCCAATTTTCATTAGGGCTGTGTTTTTTTTGCCGAAAAATGATAGAATGAGTTGTGAGTATATTATGAAAAGAGGGATCCTGTGAAAATCGCGATTTCTTCAGACCATGGCGGAAACAATCTTCGTCAGGAAATTATCAAGTTATTAGCAGAGTTAGGATTGGAATTTGTAGATCTTGGTCCGGATTCGAATGAGGCAGTTGACTTTCCGGACTATGCGACACCCGTCGCAAATGGAGTAGCATCGGGAGATTTCGACCGAGGCATTCTTATTTGTGGAACAGGGATTGGCATGTCTATTGCAGCAAATAAAGTAAAAGGTATCCGCTGTGCGCTTGTTCATGACGTCTTCAGTGCGAAAGCCACAAGGCAGCATAACGACTCAAACATCCTTGCGATGGGAGAACGTGTCATCGGACCAGGTCATGCAAGGGAAGTAGTTGCAGCTTGGTTAAACACGCAATTCGAAGGCGGACGCCATGAGCGCCGCATCGGCAAGCTCATGGAACTGGAAAACTAAATTTAAAGGAAGGCAGTCGTTGCGACATCGTGTCGCAACGACTGCATGACCCACTTCGTGTGGGCCAAAGCGCCTGTTTAGCCCCGAAAAGCGCTGGAAGTCTTGACGACAAAGGCGTCCTATGCCTTTTCGGCAAGACTGAAGCGACCCGAGGGGCTAGGCGCTGGAGCTAGACACCATAAGAAGGCAGGTGGTATAAAATGGACGCTTTGAATTTATGGAAGCTTCAACTCGAGCAGCTTTTAGCGGAAATGGCTGAACAGACAGACCTTATACCGGGCACAATTTTCGTCATCGGCTGCTCGACCTCTGAAATTGCCGGTAAACGAATCGGCACTGGAGGGGCGCTTGAAATTGGAAAAGCGCTATACGACCCCTTAAAAGACTTTGCCAAAAAACATAAACTATTTCTTGCATTCCAAGGATGTGAACATATTAACAGGGCGCTGACAATTGAACGTCACGCGGCTGAAAAGTTCATGCTAGAGCCAGTTTCAGTCATTCCAATGATAGATGCGGGTGGTTCAATGTCGGCCTACGCCTATCAGCATATGAATGACCCTGTAGTTGTAGAGGAAATTCGCGCAAGTGCAGGCATCGATATTGGACAAACATTAATCGGCATGCATTTGAAACGGGTTGCTGTCCCTTTACGCACATCAATTGGGCAAATCGGCAATGCAGTTGTCACGGTCGCAACAACCAGACCGAAGTTAATAGGTGGAATTAGAGCAACATATTTAGAATAGCGGAAGCGGCCCGCATAGACGCGACAGGCGCAAGACGGAAAAGGAACGCAGCCTAATATCGCCACTTCCTGTGGCAACAAAGAGGGATGCAGTTCAATCCCTCTCCGCCGCATGACCCACTTCGTGTGGGCCTCCGAGCGTCTGGCCGCTGTAGACTGGACAAAAAAATAGATGATGAAGGGAAATGAGAATATGGAATTGAACAAATTGGGCAACGTACAACGTGAAGATGAGGCAGTATACGAAGCGATTATGGCGGAGAAAAAGCGTCAACAGTCAAATATTGAACTAATTGCATCTGAAAACTTCGTAACAGAAGCGGTTATGGAAGCACAAGGTTCTTATTTAACGAACAAATACGCTGAGGGCTACCCTGGCAAACGCTATTACGGCGGTTGCGAACATGTCGACGTCGTTGAAAATATTGCACGTGACCGAGTGAAAGAAATCTTCGGCGCGGAATATGCAAACGTTCAGCCGCACTCTGGTGCACAAGCAAATATGGCTGTTTATTTTGCAGTACTTGAGCCTGGAGATACTGTTCTTGGTATGAATCTTTCGCACGGCGGTCACTTGACACACGGAAGCCCAGTTAACTTCTCAGGTAAATTGTATAACTTTGTTGATTACGGAGTGAGCAAGGAAGATGAGCTAATTGACTACGAAGATGTCCGTCAAAAAGCGCTTGAGCATAAGCCGAAAATGATCGTAGCGGGTGCGAGTGCCTATCCACGTGAAATTGATTTTGCTAAGTTCCGTGAAATTGCGGATGAAGTGGGCGCGTACCTATTCGTCGACATGGCGCATATCGCAGGGCTTGTAGCAGTCGGCGAACATCAAAACCCAGTTCCGCATGCACACTTCGTCACTTCGACAACGCATAAAACATTACGCGGACCTCGTGGTGGACTTATTCTTTCTACAGAGGAATTTGGTCGTAAACTTGACAAGTCAATCTTCCCAGGAGTTCAAGGTGGACCATTGATGCACGTTATTGCTGCAAAAGCGGTGGCATTTGGCGAAGCACAGAAACCGGAATTCAAAACGTATATCCAACAAGTGAAGAGCAATGCGAAAGCATTAGCTGAAGCGCTAATAGCTGAAGGTGTAGACATCGTATCAGGCGGAACAGATAACCATTTGGTTTTGCTTAACCTGCGTTCACTTGAAATCACGGGTAAAATTGCAGAGCACGCACTAGATGAAATCGGCATCACTACGAACAAAAACACGATTCCATATGACACTGAAAGCCCGTTTGTTACTTCGGGAGTACGACTTGGAACACCAGCTGTTACAACACGTGGTTTCAAGGAAGAAGAAATGCGAGAAATCGCATCGATCATGGCGAAGGTTCTGAAAAATCATGAAGACGAAGCTGTGAAAAAAGAAGCTCAGCAACGTGTTACCGCATTGACGGACAAATTTCCGCTATATGCATAATATCTAAAGAAATAAGCCGCTATCAATATGGATGGCGGCTTATTTTTTCTTTCATTTGAAGGGGGGTTGAATGATGGGTAATCCTAGAAAAACACAGACTGAAAAAGCTGAAAAAGCAATATTGTTTAATTGGCTTCAACGTTTTGGAAGTCGTTTTCGAACAGGTTTCATTTTGACGGATCCATCTGTTTCAGACGATCCAGTTGTTTTTATCAATGAAGCATTTACAGAAATTACGGGCTACCCGTCCGAAGAAGTTATTGGGCAAAATTTGCGATTCATGCAAGGCGAAGAAACCGACATGGAGCTTATTGAGGAAATTAATAAGAAACTTCGCAAGGGAATGCCTGCGAATGCCGAGATCCTTCATTATAAAAAAGACGGTACTCCATTTTGGAATGAGCTTGTCATCCAGCCGCTCGTCGACGAAAAAGGGGAAGTTTTATTTACCTCTTCTTTCATTTTAGATGTGACGGAACGGAAAAAAGACGAATCCCTACTTCGATTACAAGAGGAGATTTTTTTAGGGATAAATACGGGAGCAGAACTCTCTGATTTATTACAAAAGATAGGAACCGTTGTCGAATCTTTCTTTCCAAAAGGGTCTGTATGTTCGATTCTTTTCAAAGAGCAAAATGATGGGTGGTACATCGGAGCAGCGGATTCAGTACCTGATCAATTGCTTGGAGAAATATTGGATAATGAGGCACTTGAAACCAGTTATATATCAGAAGATGTGATAGTCATGGAAAATAATCAAGAGAAAGTTCTACAAGGAGAAAAACCGGTAATTGATTTCCATTCGAACTGGTCGGTTCCGACATTTGACAGTGAAGATGAAATGGACGGACTCGTAACGGTGTTCGTGAAGAAAAACGGAAATCCAACAGAAACTCAAATTCAGTTTCTCAAAAAGATGGTCCCGATTGTCCAAATGACGAGAAAGCATTATACACAGCAGGCAGAGTATCGCAGGCTTGCTTTTACTGACCCGCAAACAGGATTGCCGAACCGTCATGCGTTTTTGAACCAACTTAAACATAATCTCTTAGATGGTCAAGGCCATTTTGTTGCGGTCATAGAACCAGGTGAATACGCAAAAATAGTTGACCTATATGGAAGAAATGCAGCCGATGAATTGTTTATCCAGCTGGGCAAACGAATCGAAAAAGCAGGGAAAAGAAACTCGAACTTTATCGGGCGTTTTTCAAGTGCATCACTCGTTATAACGGGTGAAAGCGGTGAAGGGAACTACCTTTTCGAATTAGGTACGATTGTTACGGAACCGTTCATTGTTGCGGGACAGGAACTGTTTATCACACTGAAAATCGGAATTTCATTTTCCGAAGGTGACAAAAAAAGTGAAGAGGAACTGCTGCGCCGGGCGGATATAGCTATGTCAGACGCGAAAAAGAAGCCTGGCAATGCGATGTCATTTTACAGGGATCTTCAAAACGAAGAAACAATCAAAGAAATGAAGATTGTCAATGAATTATCGAAAGCACTCATTGCACAGGAAATCGATGTCTACCTTCAGCCCAAAGTCGATTTGAAAGATGGAGCAATCATTGGCTTCGAAGCGCTTGCTCGCTGGTTTTCACCGGTGCTAGGCCCAGTTCCGCCGAATCTTTTCATCCCAGCCGCTGAAAATATGGGTAAAATCATTGAACTGGAAATAATTATATTATCAAAAGTAATGGAATGGCTGCGGAAACGTCAAAAGACAGGTGAAAAGATGTATCAGGTGGCCGTCAATATTTCTGTCCACCATTTCTTTGACCGGACTTTCGTCGAGAAGTTAATAAGGCTAGCTGATAACCATGACCTTTCACCCGAGTATATTATGTTGGAAATGACGGAGAGTATCGGACTCGTTGACATACAAAAGGCGAAATCGATTTTTCATGCACTAAATGCGGCAGGCTTTGAAATATCCGTCGATGATTTTGGTGTCGGCTATTCTTCGCTCAGCTATTTGCCTCAATTACCTCTTTGCGAATTGAAGATTGATCGAAGTTTCATTAGTGAGCTTGATGAACCGGGCACGCTCGCAGTCGTCAGAACAATCATTCAACTGGCTGAAAACCTTAATTTGACAACAGTTGCAGAAGGAATCGAAGAGGAAAGACATATTGAAATTTTACGTAATCTAGGCTGTAAAGTGGGGCAGGGTTTCTACTATTATAAGCCAATGCCTTTGCAAGAAATTCAGCGATTGCTTGCCGAATAGTTAGACATTAAGTAGTCAGATGTCTAGCGTACCTGAACTGGAATATATCTGTTATAATGAACAGGACATTCTAATAAAGGGGCGAATATTAATGCCGAAAATACATGTTTTTGACCATCCACTTATCCAACATAAACTTACGTACATACGTGATATCGAGACAGGAACGAAAGAATTCCGTGAGCTTGTCGATGAAGTAGCGACACTTATGGCTTACGAAATCACGCGCGAACTTCCACTTAAGGAAGTGGAAGTTCAAACGCCGGTCTGTAAAGCTAAATCGAGCGTACTTGCAGGCAAGAAACTTGGAATCGTTCCAATCTTACGTGCAGGTATTGGTATGGTAGATGGAATTCTAAAATTAATTCCAGCAGCAAAAGTAGGACATATCGGCCTGTACCGTGACCCTGAAACGTTGCAACCCATCGAATATTACGTAAAACTACCTTCCGATGTATCGGAACGTGACTTTATTCTCGTCGATCCGATGCTTGCAACGGGCGGATCTGCAATTGCAGCGGTCGAATCGTTGAAGAGCCGCGGTGCGAAAAACATTAAGTTCATGTGTCTAATTGCTGCTCCAGAAGGTGTGAAAGCATTGACAGATGCACATCCTGATGTGGATATTTATATCGCTGCGATGGATGAGAAATTGGATGAAAAAGGCTACATCGTACCAGGACTTGGTGATGCTGGCGACCGTCTATTCGGAACAAAATGATTTGGAAGGCGTGAAGATATTGACAAAGAAATGGAAAGTGATGACGATTTTCGGTACAAGGCCGGAAGCTATTAAAATGGCTCCACTTGTGTTGGAATTGCAAAAGCATTCGGACGACATCGAATCGATTGTGACGGTTACAGCGCAACATCGTGAAATGCTGGACCAAGTGCTTCACACATTCGGTATCACACCAGATTTTGATCTTAATATCATGAAAGATCGGCAAACACTTGTTGATGTTGCAACACGCGGACTCGAAGGGCTTGACCGTATCATGAAAGAAGCGCAACCCGATATCGTACTGGTCCACGGAGATACGTCGACAACTTTCATCGGTGGACTTGCAGCGTTTTACAACCGAGTTTCGGTTGGACATGTTGAAGCAGGGCTTCGTACGTGGGATAAATATTCACCGTACCCGGAAGAAATGAATAGGCAGCTAACAGGTGTCATTGCTGATCTTCATTTTTCACCGACAGAACAATCGGCTAACAATTTGATAGCCGAAGGAAAATCGAAAGATCGCATCTATATCACCGGAAATACTGCGATTGATGCGCTTCAAACGACAGTGCGTGAAGAGTACTCACACCCTGTTCTCGATAAAATCGGAACGGACAGGCTTATATTACTAACTGCACATCGTCGTGAAAACCTTGGCGAACCAATGCGCAACATGTTCCGTGCTATAAACCGGTTACTTGTGAAACATGATGATATCCAAGTTATCTATCCTGTTCACATGAATCCGGCAGTGCGCGAAGTAGCTGATGAACTTCTTGGAGGCAACAACCGCATTCATCTGATCGAACCGCTTGAAGTTGTTGACTTCCACAATTTTGCAGCACGATCACACATTATCTTGACGGACTCAGGTGGTATCCAAGAAGAAGCGCCTTCACTTGGTAAACCGGTTATCGTCTTGCGCGATACAACCGAACGCCCGGAAGGTATCAAAGCGGGGACATTAAAACTGGCCGGTACGGATGAAGAAACAATCTTCACATTGACGGATGAACTTTTAACCAATGAAGCAGAATACAGCAGAATGGCAAAAGCGTCCAATCCATATGGTGACGGACACGCTTCTGAACGAATCGTTGAAGCGTTGAAAGAGTACTTATCTTCTATAGAATAACAAGTAGCACGACGACCGGATAAATCCGGTCGTATTTTTTTGGAATAGGGTCATGGAATTTCAAAAAAATAGGGAAAGTCCTAATTGAAAACCCAAAATCATTAATATTCATCGAACAACCTTCCAATTTTGTCGAATGTTTGACAATGTGAAGTCTTTGTGAAAAATTTCACTGTAATCAATTGACATCAAAATATGCCTATTGTATGCTTACAAAGGGTAAGAATGATAGGGTTTTCATATATGAAACGGCGACATAATGTGAATGTTAAGGCTGTGTTAGCATCCTATCGTTTTTTGACGGATGTGCAGAGGCTTAAATAGCATCATGCATTTGATTAAACGCAGCATCTGCCGAATTGCCTTCCATTCGACAATACTCGCACAACTTACAGGTTCCATCCTTTTCAGAGTCTTGCCAAGAATAGTGTAAGCGGCCTGCTTAGACTGGACAAATAACTGGCTGGACAGCGAAACGGGACCACCCCGCTTTTTCTTGTGATTTGCTTGCTACTAAGCCTTATCTCAATCGAAGTTGCAAGGCTCCATACAATTTGGAAATACGAATCAGGAGAATCACCTACATGCAAACATTGCAAGAAATTCATAGAAAGCAAAAGAAGGCTCTCTTTTTTTTGCTCGCATTGTTCGTTCTAGGGTGGGCATTAACTGATTTGAAGCCGATTTTCGCAGGATTAATTCTCGGATCTCTGTTCGGATTGTATAATTTTTGGATTCTTGTCCGTAGAATGGAGAGATTCGACAAGATTTTTACGGAGGGTAAGAAAAGAGCATCACTTGGAACGCTGATGCGTTTCGCATCCGGTGTGGCTGCGGCGGCAGTCGCGATTTCGCTGCCGGAACATTTTAACCTGGTTAGTTCGGTTATCGGGCTTATGATTCCTTACATCCTGCTATTGGCTGATGGGATTATATTCCGTACAAAAAACCATTAAAGCTTTTTCGAAGAAAAGAGCTTACATCGATTTTTGCTTTTTCGAAGAAATGAGCTAACATCGAACTTTTCTGTTTCTCAGAAAATGCTTAAACCGATTGTGAAAGGGAGGTGAACGAAACGTGACCCACGAAAATCCGACGAGAGTGTGGCTCGGATTGACATTTAACTTGTCAAACGTCCTTATGCTTTTCATCACGTGCCTGATTGTATTCCTTATCGCATTCATTGCAACACGTAAAATGCAACTGAAACCTACGGGTATGCAGAACTTTATGGAATGGATCATGGATTTCGTAAAAGGTATTATTAAGAACAATATGGACTGGAAAACAGGCGGGCGCTTCCATGTACTTGGAATAACGCTATTAATGTTTGTTTTTGTAGCCAACGTAATCGGACTTCCATTCTCTATTCAAGTGAATCACGTGCTGTGGTGGAAATCACCAACGGCAGATCCAACAGTCACATTGACACTTGCTGCAATGGTCGTTGTTTTATCGCATTACTACGGTATCAAATTATTGGGCCTCAAAGAATATGGGAAAGGTTATTTAAAACCAATGCCATTTATGGCCCCATTGAAAGTAATTGAGGAGTTTGCAAACACGCTGACACTTGGTCTGCGTCTTTACGGTAACATCTATGCAGGTGAGGTCCTACTTGGTCTTCTTGCAACACTTGGAGCAGGAAGTGTCTACGGCTTTGTCGGCGCCCTGGTTCCAGCACTCGCTTGGCAAGGGTTCTCGATCTTTATCGGAGCAATCCAGGCATTCATCTTTGTTATGTTATCGATGGTCTATATGGCGCATAAAGTCAAAACAGACCATTAAACATATACTGCCCGTTTAACGGGTGAACAAACAAAAAAACTCGAAAATATTAGGAGGAAATTATACTATGGGTTTATTAGCAGCTGCAATCGCAATCGGTCTTGGTGCACTTGGTGCAGGTATCGGTAACGGTCTTATCGTTTCAAAAACAGTTGAAGGGATCGCTCGTCAACCAGAAGCACGTGGCGTTCTTCAATCAACAATGTTCATCGGTGTTGCACTAGTTGAGGCGATTCCTATTATCGCAGTAGTAGTAGCGTTCATCGTTATGAACAAATAATAATTACCAACAGTAACAAAATGGCGAAGAGCGCACTACAAAGTCCTTCGCCATTCCTTTATGGAGAAAAATGTGTAACACAACTTGCGAAATAATGAACAACTAACTATATTCGATGAATTATAAGCTCTTGAAGGGAGTGAAACAATCGTGTTTTTGGATACCTTCGTCCTATTGGCAGCAGATGTAGCCGATCCAGGATTCTTAGCAAAACTGAACGATAGAATAAACCTTGGTGATATAATTGTCACACTTTCGTTTTTCACGATTCTCATGCTTCTTCTGAAGAAGTTTGCTTGGGGCCCACTTATGGGTGTCATGGATCAACGTGCTGAGTTGATTGCAAATGAAATCGAATCGGCTGAAAAGAGCCGTGCAGAATCACAAAAGATTCTTGAAGAACAGCGTAACCTTTTGAATGAAGCGCGTAATAACGCTCAGGCGATTGTTGAAAATGCCCGTAAGCAAGGCGAAACTCAACGTACAGAAATCATCACAGCAGCTCGTTCAGAAGTGGGTCGTATGAAAGAAGAAGCAACTCTTGAAATTGCATCTGAAAAAGACAAAGCGATCGCGGCAGTTCGCGGAGAATTCGTATCTCTTTCTATCCTTGCAGCATCTAAAGTGCTCGGTAAAGAAATTTCCGAGGAAGATAATCGTGCATTGATTGAAGAAACGATTGCGAAGGCAGGCGAAGGGCGATGAGCCAATCGGTTGTAGCAAAACGCTATGCACAAGCATTGTTTGAACTAGCACAAACAAACGGACAAACTGGCGCAATTCAAGAAGATCTTCTTGAATTGAAAAAAGTTTTCCAAACAAATCCAGAGCTCGGTCAATTACTTCAATCACCGAGATTAAAATCAGCAAAAAAGAAAGAGCTTATGGCAGATTCATTCAAAGGCGCGAATCAGCTCATTTTGAATACTTTGTTCCTAATGCTCGATAAAAAACGCATAGACGAGGTTGTAAACCTTGTTAACGAGTTTATCTCTTATGCGAATGATGCAGCAGGCATCGCTGACGCGAAAGTGTATTCTACACGTCTGCTTACAGTTGATGAAAGCCAAGCTATCTCTACTGCATTCGCCAAAAAGATTGGTAAAACAGCATTGCGAATTGAAAACATCATCGATCCGAGCTTACTTGGAGGCATCCGTCTTCAAATTGGTAACATTATCTACGACAGCAGCGTAAGCGCGAAGCTTGAGCGACTGGAACGGGATCTTATCGGTTCATAAATCTGAAATTTGAGGGGTGACATGCATGAGCATCAAAGCTGAGGAAATCAGTGTTCTCATAAAACAGCAGATTGAAAATTATCAATCTGAGATGAAAGTGAGCGAAGTCGGTACAGTTATCGCAATTGGTGACGGTATCGCACGTGCTCATGGCCTCGACAACGTCATGGCTGGGGAACTTTTAGAGTTCTCAACTGGCGTCATGGGTCTGGCTCAAAACTTGGAAGCGAACAACGTTGGTATCGTTATCCTAGGGCCTTACACAGACATCAAAGAAGGCGATGAAGTACGTCGAACAGGCCGTATTATGGAAGTTCCAGTTGGAAAAGAATTAATCGGACGCGTTGTAAATCCACTTGGGCAACCAGTTGATGGATTAGGTCCGATCAATACGACAAAAACACGTCCAATCGAAAGCCCAGCACAAGGGGTTATGGCGCGTAAATCCGTTCATGAACCACTACAAACGGGTATTAAAGCGATTGATGCACTTGTACCAATCGGCCGCGGACAGCGTGAATTGATCATCGGTGACCGTCAAACAGGTAAAACGACAGTTGCAATCGATACAATTCTGAACCAAGCTGACCAAGATATGATTTGTATTTATGTAGCAATTGGACAAAAGGAATCAACAGTTCGTGGTGTTGTTGAAACACTTCGTAAAAACGGCGCACTTGATTACACAATCGTTGTTACGGCGTCTGCTTCACAACCATCACCATTACTATACCTTGCACCATACACAGGAATAACAATGGCTGAAGAATTCATGTTCGATGGTAAGCACGTTCTAATCGTGTATGATGATCTATCTAAACAAGCAGCGGCATACCGTGAACTTTCTTTACTACTTCGTCGTCCTCCAGGCCGTGAAGCTTATCCTGGTGATGTTTTCTATCTTCACTCTCGTTTACTTGAACGCGCAGCGAAGTTGAATGACACACTTGGTGCAGGTTCTATCACGGCATTACCATTCGTTGAAACACAAGCTGGAGATATCTCTGCTTATATTCCAACGAACGTAATTTCTATCACTGATGGACAAATTTTCCTTCAATCTGACCTATTCTTCTCGGGTGTACGTCCAGCGATTAACGCCGGTCTTTCAGTTTCCCGTGTTGGTGGATCAGCGCAAATCAAAGCAATGAAAAAAGTTGCGGGTACACTACGTCTTGACCTTGCGGCATACCGTGAGCTTGAAGCGTTCTCACAATTCGGCTCAAACCTTGATTCTGCAACTCAAGCGAAACTGGATCGCGGAGCGCGTACAGTTGAAATCTTGAAGCAAGACTTGAATAAACCGTTTAAAGTTGAGCAACAAGTTATGGTTCTTTACGCATTGACACGTGGATTCCTTGACGATATCGCTGTCAAAGATATTCTTCGTTTCGAAAGCGAACTTTTAAGCTGGCTTGAAACTAACCACACTGACGTTTTAGATCATATTCGTACGACGAAAGACCTTCCAGCTGATGAATTGATGGCAACAGCACTCAACGCATTCAAGAAGATTTTCGCACGTTCTGAATAATTCTAGTTGGAATCAAATTTGACGTTCTTCGTCAAAGTGACCAAAAAAAAACAAAAGGTGGTGAGAATTGCCAATGGCATCTTTACGCGACATAGAAAACCGTATTAAATCGACGAAAAAGACAAGTCAGATTACGAAAGCAATGCAAATGGTCTCTGCTTCTAAATTAAGCCGTGCCGAGCTGAATGCGAAAGCGTTCATCCCATACATGGAAAAAATTCAAGAAGTTGTAGGTTCAATCGCAGCTGGAACAAGTGACTTGAGTCACCCGATGATGATATCTAGACCTGTTAAAAAGACAGGTTATATCGTGATTACATCTGACCGTGGACTTGTAGGGGGTTACAATGCTAACATCCTACGTATCGCAAAACGTGCGATTGAAACACGCCACACTTCGAAAGAAGAAGTGAGCATCATTTCAATCGGACAAAAAGGCCACGACTATTTCGAAAGACTAGGTTTCAACATAGCTGAAAGTAAGATCGGTCTATCTGACCATCCTTCTTTCGACGAAATAAAAGATATCGCGAAGCGTGCTGTTGGCATGTTCACAGAAGGCGAGTATGACGAAGTGTACTTGTATTACAACCACTTCGTTTCCGCCATCGCAAGTGAAGTGACGGAAAAGAAATTGCTTCCGCTCACTGACATCACATCGACTGCCGCTACTACTTCATATGAGTTTGAGCCTTCTGGCGAAGCAATTCTTGAAGTGCTTCTGCCGCAATACGCGGAAAGCCTTATTTATGGAGCTGTAATTGACGGAAAAGCGAGTGAACATGCTTCCAGTATGACAGCGATGAAAACTGCTACTGATAATGCAGCTGATTTGATAGATTCTTTAACACTTTCATTCAACCGTGCACGACAAGCTGCGATCACGCAACAAATTACGGAGATCGTTGGCGGCGTCGCAGCTCTTGAATAAGAGTGGGCACTGTACGGCAAAGAGTAAGACAGGAGGGAAAAAGTATGAATAAAGGACATGTTCTTCAAGTAATGGGTCCGGTTGTTGACGTTAAGTTTGAAGACGGACAACTTCCATCTATTTATAACGCATTGAAGGTCCAAATTGAACGTCCAAACGCTGAGCCTGAAACGTTGACACTTGAAGTCGCGCTACACCTCGGGGATGATTCTGTACGTACTATTGCGATGTCTTCAACAGATGGTCTACAACGTGGTACTGTAGTTGATGATATGGGTTCTTCGATTACTGTCCCAGTTGGTGACATTACACTAGGACGCGTATTTAACGTACTTGGAGAGATTATTGACCTTGGTGAGGAAATCCCGGCTTCAGAACGCCGCGACCCGATTCACCGTTTAGCTCCAGTATTCGAAGAACTTTCAACTGAAGTTGAAATTCTTGAAACAGGTATTAAAGTTGTTGATATGCTTGCTCCATACATTAAAGGTGGTAAAATCGGCCTCTTCGGTGGTGCTGGTGTAGGTAAAACAGTTCTAATACAAGAATTGATCAATAACATCGCTCAAGAACACGGTGGTATTTCCGTATTCGCAGGCGTTGGAGAACGTACTCGTGAAGGTAATGACTTGTTCTACGAAATGACAGATTCCGGCGTTATTAAGAAAACGGCAATGGTATTCGGTCAAATGAATGAGCCACCTGGTGCACGTATGCGTGTTGCATTAACTGGTCTTACAATGGCAGAACATTTCCGTGACGTACAAGGCGCGAACGTGCTTCTGTTCATCGATAATATTTTCCGCTTCACACAAGCGGGTTCTGAAGTTTCAGCACTACTTGGCCGTATGCCATCAGCAGTTGGTTACCAACCGACACTGGCAACGGAAATGGGTATGCTTCAAGAACGTATTACATCGACAAACTTAGGTTCTGTTACGTCTATCCAAGCAATTTATGTACCAGCGGATGACTATACTGACCCGGCTCCTGCTACGACGTTTGCTCACCTTGACGCAACGACGAACCTTGAGCGTAAACTTTCTGAAATGGGTATTTACCCTGCGGTTGACCCACTTGCTTCGACTTCACGTGCATTAAGCCCGGAAATCGTTGGCGAAGAGCATTACAACATTGCACGTCAAGTTCAACAAACGCTTCAGCGTTACCGTGAACTTCAAGATATCATCGCAATACTAGGTATGGATGAACTTGGAGAAGAAGATAAGCAGTTAGTTGGACGCGCACGTCGTGTTCAAAACTTCCTGTCACAAAACTTCCACGTTGCTGAGCAGTTCACAGGACAAAAAGGATCTTACGTACAGGTTTCCGAAACAATTAAAGGCTTCAGCGAAATTCTTGCAGGTAAGTACGATCACCTTCCAGAAGACGCATTCCGACTTGTTGGAACGATTGAAGACGTAATTGCTAAAGCTAAAGGTATGGGTGTTGAAGTTTAATTCAATTCAGCAGGATTCTAACCCCTTCTGAATTGAATTATAGCCTCAGGCGGATGTCACAGATTTTTATTGGGCTTACTCGATAAAAAACTGGGTGTAAATACACCGAGGCGTACTTGATTAGAAGGGACCAGGAGGGAAAAAAATGAAGACAATTAAAGTCAATATCGTCACTCCCGACGGCCCTGTTGTTGAAACTGAAGCGAACATGATCATCGCAGTTACCGAAACAGGTGAAATCGGGATCCTTCCCGGCCACATCGCGATGGTCGCACCGCTTCAAATCGGTGGGCTTCGCCTGCAGAAGGATGATTCGACGGAACAAATTGCCGTTCATGGCGGTTTCATCGAAGTCCGTCCGGATGTTGTCACTGTTTTAGCACAAAGTGCAGAACTGGCTTCTTCTATTGATATCGACCGTGCTAAAAAAGCGGCGAAACTAGCAGAAGAGACACTTCAGGCAAAAAAAGAAGGCAGAGAACACGAATTAGCGGCACTGGATTTAGAACGTGCCCTCAATCGTATCAATGTCTACGAAACAAGAAAAAAATGAGTTGTTGATGTGGGCGGACAGGGGAAAAAATTCTTCTGTTCGCCTTTTCAATGTAGTCATACCAAATCTTCAATTCTAGCTTAATGAACAAGGGAGGGCTTCAAATGGGCGACATAATTGCATTTCAACCACTTTTGGCCATCGTATCGCATACTTTTTTTATAGCCATCTCATTTTATGCACTACAGGCAATCATGCCAGAAAAAATTATTAAAAAGAACCGTGTCTTCCAAGCACAATTATTGTTCATTTTACTCAGTATTTTAATGGGTTGGGCAGTATCGAATTTCTTTTTAGAGCTATCCTATTGGTCAGGAAGACTTCCATTTATGTTTGGCTAAAGTTTCAATTTCGATTCAATATATGTACTTTTTATACGATGAGTTGATAAGATACATGTAGTCGCCGCGTATACGAAAAAGCCGTAGATGTCTCCGTAAGAATACTACTATGACTTGATAAAGAAATTCGTATTCGGGGCGATGACATGAAATTCATCACTTTGTGTTAATGTAAGGTTTGTTATTACTTAATACGGGGAACTTAAGTGACAAGCGGAGAGCTATTATGACACAAAACGGCAAAAGTGCACATAGTATAAACTACTTGGCGCTTAGACCGAAAAATAGACCAGACGTTACTTGTTTAATAAGCAAGGGCACTGTAGAATAGTATATGTTTTGATGATGAATTTTTTGCGAAAATAATATATAACTACAACATGTTTGGCTACAACTTAGGAGTCGGAGGGACTTGTTTTGGATAAAATAATTATCAACGGTGGACGTGTACTTAAAGGAAACGTTCGAGTCGAGGGCGCTAAAAACGCAGTATTACCGATACTTGCGGCTGCACTTCTTGCATCAGAGGGTGTAAACGTAATACGTGACGTCCCAAATCTATCAGACGTTGGGACAATAAATCAAGTACTGAAAAGTTTAAATGCGAATGTGGATTATACACCTGAATTAAATGAAGTCATTATCGATTCTTCGGGTACGCTTTCAAGTGAAGCACAGTTCGAATATGTACGGAAAATGCGTGCATCTATTCTTGTCATGGGCCCACTACTTGCGCGTAATGGCTTTGCACGCGTTGCAATGCCTGGTGGTTGTGCAATTGGATCTCGACCAATTGACCAACATTTAAAAGGCTTTGAAGCGATGGGAGCAGAAATTACATTTGGCCACGGGCACGTTGAAGCGAAAGCGGAAAACGGTTTGAAAGGCGCTAAAATTTATCTCGATTTCCCAAGTGTCGGTGCAACTGAAAATATCATGACTGCAGCGGCATTGGCTAAAGGAACGACAATCATTGAAAACGCGGCGAAGGAACCTGAAATTGTAGACCTTGCCAACTTTATTAATGAAATGGGCGGTAAAGTTGTTGGAGCTGGTACGGATAATATCCGAATCGAAGGCGTCAATAAATTACATGGCACAATTCATCATATTATACCTGATCGTATCGAAACAGGTACATTCATGGTAGCAGCTGCAATTACAGGTGGCGATGTCATCATTGAAAATGCCGTACCTGAGCATAATGCTGCACTTATTTCGAAAATGGGCGAAATGGGCGTCGTAATTACGGAATTAGATGAAGGAGTTCGCGTTACTGCACAACTGCCTTTGAAATCCGTAGATTTGAAAACAATGCCACATCCAGGTTTCCCAACAGATATGCAGTCCCAAATGATGGCGCTTATGCTAACGTCGACGGGTACTGGTATCATAACTGAAACAGTTTTTGAAAATCGTTTCATGCACGTTGAAGAATTCCGCCGCATGAATGCTTCTATTAAAATCGAAGGCAGATCGGTTATTATTACAGGACCATCTGAACTTCAAGGCGCTGAAGTGGCGGCTACGGATCTTCGTGCAGCTGCAGCCCTTATTCTTGGAGGACTTGTAGCAGAAGGCGTTACTCGTGTTACTGAACTGGAGCATCTTGACCGCGGATATGTGAATTTCCATGGTAAACTTGCTGCACTTGGAGCGGATATCGTCCGTGTTTCACCGGAAATGCAAACGGAAAAATCAGCACAACTCGTTTAATCAAATTCAATACGTATTTGGAAAAGGCTGTAGAGCATTGACTGCGGCCTTTTTCGCATTTCATTTTATGTAATTATACGGGCAGGATGTTCTGCACGTAGACTGCCTACGTTTGTAATAGTACTCTGCACTTTCGCTCACCTCTAGACTACGCTCGAGGCATAAGTCAACCCAGCTAGAAAGGATTGAACTGCATCCTTCCCGGACAAAGAACGTCGCTTGGGTCTGCAGGATGCAGGCATTGCGACACGACGTCGCGAACTTAGACTGCCTTACTTTACCCATCTTATGCTTGTCGCATCTAGACGGAGTCCTGCACTTTCGCTAGTATGCCCAAAAAAGCAGGAATAAAACCCAATATGATTCATATAATTAATCATGGACAAACTACTAACAGCGTTATTCATTATACTTCTATTTTTCATCCCTCTATTATTGAGGCAGACGCCCGAAAAAGTCACTGAGCCCGGAGAACAGAAAGTGGAACTTTGCCCTGTAGACATCATGATTGCCGGTGCGGACAAGCCAATCTCGCTTGAGGAATATGTAGTGGGGGTCGTCGCAGCTGAAATGCCTGCAACGTTCCAGGAAGAGGCGCTAAAAGCTCAAGCGATTGCGGCCCGTACATATGCACTCCAGACAACAGATAACGGCAAAAAGGCAATTGCTCCTGACGTTTCCGCACAAGTTTATTCGTCAGAGGAGAAACGGAAAGAGCGATGGGGAAAAGAATTTAAGCGCAATGAAAAGAAAGTGCGTGCAGCGGTGGAAGCGACTGCGGGAGATACCATTGTTTATCAAGACAAAATGATATCGGCAATGTTTTTTTCCACATCTAATGGGAAGACTGAGACAGCACAAAACTTTAGCGGCAATGATATTCCCTATCTACAAAGTGTGGAAAGTCCCGGGGAGGGGGACGTTGAGGCAAAGGTAGAACGAACAGCCGAAATACCGCTTGCTAAATGGAATAAAACAATCGGGGGCAAGTGGAATGCCGATAGTTTCAGGTCGTTACAACTTGTACGCAATCCAACGGGCCGTGTCCAAAAAGTCGTAACTTCTGAATTCCAAGCGAGTGGTAGGGAAGTGCGTGAATTATTGGGACTAGCATCCACGGACTTTGATATCGCATTTGATGTGACAAATAAAATAGTGCATGTAACAACGACAGGATATGGTCACGGCGTTGGGATGAGTCAATATGGAGCAGAAGCATATGCTCAGAAAGGATGGGCAGCCGAGAAAATTCTTTTACACTATTACACAGGCACGCAAATAAAAAAATTCACATTACTTGATTCCCAATGTTTAAAAACTCCTTCACTTGCAAATAATAGCGAGTGAGGTGATGACAATGCGAGAAGAAAAACCGAAAGCCCCTTCTCAGAAGAACAAAAGTGCAAAGACAAAAAGCTGGTTTTGGCCTGTAGTCTATTCGGGTATCGCAATCGTCTTCGTCGGCATGATCTGGGGTTATAATGCATTCATGAAAGATGATGCCCCAGGATTTGCGGACGTTGCAGGGAAGGACCCTAAAGACGGATTGACGGTCGAGACGAACGCTGTAAAGGAAATGCCTAAATATCCATTTCCTGAAGCGCTCATTGATGATGTGGCCATTCTGCAAGATTATTATGATGTAGATGCAGAGGAAGCCATGCGTGAAAGTGCTATGCTCGTATTCGATCAGCAATATGTGATGAACACTGGCGTAACCATTTCAGTACAAGGCAAGCCATTCGAAGTCGTCGCTTCACTAAGCGGCACCGTGGAGGATGTCGTGCTAGACCCATTTAAAGGTGATGAAATCATACTTTCTCATGCAGATGGGTTGAAAACAATCTATCGATCCGTCTCAGGTATTCTCGTTAAAAAAGGTGAAGAGGTGGATCAGGGCCAAGCGCTCGGCACCGCTGCAGAAAACGATTGGAATAGTACAGTCGGTATCCACATTAATTTCGAAGTCCAAAAAGATGGAGTAGTCGTCAATCCGCGCTCATATCTTGCATTTTAAAACAGCACGTTCCCAGCCATTCCCGAATCAATCCGGAGTGGCTTTTTTTTTGTGAAATCAGACATATCCAACGCTGAACCGGTCATATCCGCCGCCGAATCGATCATATCCCACGCCGTCCGATTATAACCACCGCCGAATCGATCATATCCCACGCTGTCCGATCGTAACCACCGCCGAATCGATCATATCCCACGCGACCCGATCATAACCGCCGCCGATCCGATCATATCCCGCGCCACCCGATCATAACCACCGCCGAAGCGATCATACCCCGCGCCTCCCGATCATAACCACCGCCGAAGCGATCATATCCCACGCTACCCGATCATAACCACCGCCGAATCGATCATATCCCGCGCCACCCGATCATAACCACCACCGAATCGATCATATCCCACGCTACCCGATCATAACCACCACCGAATCGATCATATCTCACGCTACCCGATCATATCCCACGCCACCCGATAATATCCGCACGCCAACTAATCTACTGTCCCTCAACGACCGCCCGCATATCAAGCCCATTAATTGCATAAGATAAAGGAAGAATCGGACCTGACACGAAAGGAAGAGGGCGTGCACGAGCAAATACGGAGGCGATGCGTGCGCCTCGGAAAAATGTTGCTGGAAACTGGACTTACCGTACGGGCGTTAGCAAAAGCGACAGGCTATTCGAAAAGCACGGTCCACAAAGATTTGACGGAACGTTTGCCTAACGTCGATGTGGCACTGTCTGAAGAAGTCGCAAAAATACTTGCCTATCATAAGTCTGTCAGACATTTACGGGGCGGCGAGGCGACGAGAGTTAAATGGATGAACGAAACGAAAAAAGTAGGAAGCAGTTAGGATGAAAGGCGGATCGCAGACTCATTGCGATCCGCCTTTCCTATTGTCTAGGCTCCTGCCGCTAAACTCTCTCGTGATATGTCTTTCGCGTCTGAACGGCGCCTTCCACTTTTCGATTGTCTAGACTTCAGCGCCTAGCTCCTCGGGTCACTTCAGACTTTAAGATAAAGGCAAAGACCGCTTTTTTCTTAAAGCCTTTCAGTGCCTGTCGGAGCTGATCAGGCTCTTCCACTTTTCCTTTAATCTTTCAATCAAATAGTACTAAAGTATATTCATTGCCAGTTAACTATGGTAAAATTGTTAGTTAGAAGCGTATACATACACGGGAATATCCGATGATGCAGGTGGAAGGGGAAACAGAAACAATGTTTGCAAAAGATATTGGAATTGACCTCGGTACGGCCAACGTCTTAATACACGTTAAAGGAAAAGGGATTGTTCTAAACGAACCCTCAGTCGTGGCAATTGATAAAAACACGAATAAAGTACTGGCAGTCGGAGAAGAAGCAAGACAAATGGTTGGTAGGACGCCTGCCAATATTATTGCGATTAGACCTATGAAAGACGGGGTTATCGCTGATTTTGATGTAACAGAAGCTATGCTTAGCCACTTCATTAATAAATTGGACGTTAAAGGATTTTTATCAAAACCTAGAATTCTTATCTGTTGTCCTACAAACATTACGAGTGTTGAACAGAAAGCCATTCGGCAAGCCGCTGAAAAATCGGGCGGTAAGAAAATTTATCTTGAAGAAGAACCAAAAGTTGCAGCAATTGGAGCTGGAATGGATATTTTCCAACCGAGCGGCAACATGGTTGTCGATATTGGTGGAGGTACAACGGATGTCGCTGTTTTATCAATGGGAGATATCGTTACATCACGCTCGATCACTGTAGCTGGAGATACTTTTGACAACGATATTACACAATATATTAAACAACATTATAAGTTGCTTATCGGAGAACGAACTGCAGAAAATATCAAATTCAATGTTGGTACGGTTTTCCCAGGCAGTCGAAAAGAACAGATAGACATAAGAGGACGCGACATGGTTTCGGGACTTCCCCGCACTGTGACAATCCATTCAGATGAAATCGCTGTAGCACTAAAAGAATCAATCTATATGATTGTCCATGCAGCGAAAAATGTCTTGGAAAAAACACCACCTGAATTGTCTGCTGACATTATCGATCGTGGCGTATTTCTTACTGGGGGCGGTGCGTTATTGCACGGCATCGACCAATTACTCGCTGATGAATTGAAAGTACCTGTATTCATTTCAGATAATCCGCTCGATTGCGTTGCAATTGGGACAGGCATTTTATTGGAGAATATGGATAAAATCTCTAACCGTTAGAAATTGTTAACAACTCTAATTTTGAAGTAAGAGGAGGTGGACATATGTTCCGTGGATTTTACACAGTTGGATCAGGGATGATTGCACAGCAACGCAGAACAGAAATGCTGGCGAATAATATGGCGAATGCCAACACGCCAGGCTTCAAGGCGGAGCAATCGGTGATTCGCTCGTTTCCTGAAATGTATATGTCGAGTATTAACACGGCAAAAATCCCAACAGAAAATGGCTTTCAAATGAAGGGCTTATCTCCGGTAGGTTCAGTTTCAACGGGTGTTTACATGCAGGAGACGTTGCCATTATTCACGCAGGGACAATTGCGCGAAACTGAGCTGACGACCGATATCGCTCTGATTGACGGTCGCTTACCGATTGATGCAGAAACAGGAACTCAGGGTGCCATCTTCTTCAGACTTGAAAATGAAGGTGGAAGTGAGCAATATACAAAGAACGGTAGTTTCACACTTGATCCAAGCGGGTTTTTGACAAGTGCAGGTGGCGCCTATGTTCTTGATAATAACGGGCAACGGATTGCCTTGCAAAACGATGATTTTCGTGTAACGGATGAAGGCATAATTATGGACGGCGACACGGCTGTCGCAACACTTGGTATTTCATTTGCACAGCGCCCTGACATGCTTCTGAAACAAGGAAATGGCATGTTCGTAACAGAAGGCGGCGAAAACCTTGCAGCCGCAAACGGCACGGCAGGCGTCACCTATTCGATGCAGCAAGGTTATCTCGAAGGTTCCAATGTTGATGCAGCACGAACGATGACGGACATGCTTACTGCATACCGTGCATTCGAGGCCAATCAAAAAATTCTTCAAGCCTATGACCGCAGCATGGAAAAGGCAGTAACGGAAGTGGGACGTGTCAACTAATGACACGCGATTTGAAAGGGAGCGGGATGCATGATACGCACAATGACGACAGCAACAAATACGTTGAGTCAATTGCAAAGTCAAATGGATATAATCGGAAATAACCTTGCGAACATTTCAACGAATGGTTATAAAGCAAGCGATGCTAAATTCCAAGAGATGTTATACCAACAATTCAACAATGACAAAGCAGATACTGCGCCGCGTCAATCACCTACCGGCATCCGCTACGGATCAGGTGCTGTACTTGGTCAATCACAGATGAACTGGAAAGCGGGTTCATTGCAAATGACGGGCCGCGAACTCGACTTTGCACTGACTACACCAAAACAGTATTTCAATGTCCTAATGCCTGACGGAGGCGGGGAACAAACTGTCTATACACGTCAAGGGAATTTTTACGTTTCTCCAGTTGCTAATGGACAAGTGATGCTTGTAAATGGTGACGGATATCCGGTTGCAAACAGTGCGGGATTGCCAATTACGTTTTCCGATAATGTTACAAATTATACAGTTAACCCAGGTGGAAATTTGCAACTGACAAATGCAGACGGGACGACGCAAACAATCGAGCTGGCCGTGACAGTGATGGAACGTCCAAATTTAATGCAGCGTTTATCAGGAACGAATTTCGCGTTGCCTGAAAATTTGGCGGATCTTGGTGTCACACAACAGCAAGTTCTAACTGAATTACAAGGTGCAGCGCGAAACGTAATTGGATTGGAAGGTCAGGCACTCGAAGCATCGAACGTTAACTCTCAGAAAGAGATGACGGATCTCATTAGTGTGCAACGTAATTATCAATTTAATGCGCGGGCAGTGACGCTTGCAGATCAAATGCTCGGTCTGATTAACGGCATCCGATAAGTTCTTGATAAAAATAGTATCGTTCGGCTCTGAAGTGTATGAGACAGACGAAAAGGGTAGTCTACCTGCATCCGGTAGCTATCTGATGACCGGACAATTAGGGAGTACTGAATATGACAGATGAAAAAAGAAACAACTTGAATTCGAATGATTCAAGGAAAAAGGAGAGTGCACCGCCTTTAATTCGGTCTACTCGTAAAGAACGCGGAAGACAAAATAAGCCGGTGGAGGAAACTCCACCGAAAAAGCAATTTTGGGTCCAAATTCGCATCCTTCCAATTTGGCTTCGTGTGATACTTGTTCTCTTGCTTCTAGCCGGTGCAGCCTATCTTGGTGCCTTGGTAGGATACAGCAGTATCGGTGATGGGGATTCGAGTGATGTCTTTAAGAAAGAAACTTGGATTCACATTATGGATATCATTAATGGGAAAGAGTCGTAAAAGACTCTTTCGTTTTGAATAGAAAAGTACTGAAATGTCAGGAGGATGACTATGCTAACAGCAGAACAGATACAAGCGATTTTGCCGCATCGTTACCCGTTTCTTATGGTAGACCGGATTCTTGAGGTCGAAGAAGGAAAACGAGCAGTAGGCATAAAAAATGTGACAATCAATGAAGATTTCTTCAATGGACATTTCCCAGGTTATCCGGTTATGCCAGGCGTTCTTATTGTGGAAGCGCTCGCACAAGTTGGTGCCGTCGCTTTATTGCAAAAAGAAGAAAATAAAGGACGTCTTGCCTTTTTTGCCGGGATTGACAATTGTCGCTTCAAACGGCAAGTAACGCCAGGTGATACGTTAAAACTCGAAGTGGAAATCACACGACTTCGCGGTACGATTGGTAAAGGTAAAGCAATCGCAACGGTTAACGGAGAAATCGCATGCGAAACAGAAATTACGTTTGCATTAGGTCCTATAGTTTCAAAAAATGGGAACTAAATTTGCGAACACCTTGAAATTTGGTTACAATGGTCATTACGGTGCGGTTACAATGCACTTCTAAAGTGGGAGGTAACAAATCAGTATGTTTAAAGATCTTTCTCCAAATTTAAAAAGTAGCATTACTAGGTCCATCACACAGACATTCGAACAATACATGAGCGATATCGAGTGGTCCGGTGAAAAATTCAGTATCGATGATTATATCGCCAGCTGGCGTGAATATATTACCGTAAAAGCACTCTGGTATTCAAAAATTCCAGAAGAAATGAAAATTGATCCGGAATTCCATGAAGACCTCGCGCAGCGTATCAATGAAATCATCGCCCGCATCCTCAGTGAGCCGCCATCTGAAGAACAGATTGTGGAGATCCAAAGCATGCAGGAAGAGCTTGATACTCATTACGAGTATCACTGTAAAGCCGAAGCGGTATACATTGACACATTGCTAAAAAAATATTTAGAAGCTTAAAAAAGAAACATGGATAGTTCCCTCATTTCGGGCAAAGCTACGAAGTATCATACAGGTTTGTGTGATAGACGGCTTGTGGAGAGGAGGGAATCTTTTCATGTTCAAAAAAGCGATACCACTTGTTCTTATGTCGGGACTAGTCCTTACAGCTTGTGCAAACAACGATGCAGTTCCGAATAACAATGAAACTCCAATGGAAAAAGTGGAGGATCGAACGAAGGACATAACACCCGAAGTGAACGATGAGCAAACAGGACCGAATATGGATGGTCTCGAGAACGAGAACGGCACCGGTGTGGATAACGGAGTCATTAATAACAACAATGGAGTACGAAACGATGTCATCGAAAATGATAACAACGCGACTCCGAATGAAGGCGTTATTAATGATGGAGAAACGAACACGAATACACCAACTGGTACAACTAGCGACAAAAATCTAGATCGGAACAAAACGAATGGAAACAATCGTTAACCGCAAGCCGTGCGGGAACCGCCTCGTAACACTAGAGGCGGTTTTTTTATGCAAAAGCGCAGGGCGCCGCCCAGACGCGACAGGCATAAGGCAGGTAAAAGGAAGGCAGTCTAAGTTCGCGACGTCGTGTCGCAACGACTGCATGACCTGCATCCCACAGGCCCAAGCGGCGTCTTTTGCCGCACAGTCGGGCTGCCTTATGACCCGAGCGTTTGGCGCCCGGAGTCTAGCCGTATACAAAAGTGGAAGCGTCTGTTCAGCCCCGACAGGCACTGAAAGACTTGAAGAAAAAGGCGTTCTTTGCCTTTATCTTCAAGTCCGAATATAAAGGAAGGCAGTCTAAAATCGCGACGTCCTGTCGCAACGACTGCATGACCCACTTCGTGTGGTTCCAGGGGCTAGGCGCTGGAGTCTAGCCGTATACAAAAGCGCAGTGTGTCTTACAGTTTTTCTCAACAAAAAAACTGCCCGTATTCCAGGCAGCACGAAGTCATTCATTCTCTTTTTCTTGATCCTTTTTTAAACGTGGTCGAGAGCGCATATCGGATTCGAATCGCTGTAGCAATTCGGCGCCGCCCATTCCCTCACCAATCAATTCTTCCAGCAACTGTTCTGCATACTGTGCACGTGCTCGTTTCAAGCGGCCTTTCATTAACACAGAGACATTATCCCCAATCAACTTAACCCCTTTGACAGCAACGCGAAAAGCAGCTGGTTCATTTTCAGGATAAGAAATAACGACTTTCACTTCAAGTAATTCTTCATCAGCCATCCACTTTTCAAAAATGGGTTGATGTTCCTTATCAATGAACATCTCCAATATCCACATACGGTGACTGTTCTCCTGATTGATTATAATTCCGTCTATGAGAGGGAAATCCAGCATACGCTCTTCGTGTAATATTCCGACAGACAACATTTTGAATGTTTTCATCGGTATCCACCTCAATCTTTTTCCTTTTATTATACCATAGGCACAAATTTCATCGACAAACTTAAAACATGGCAAACTTAAATTATTGACGAATCGGATAAATTCAAGTCTGGCATAAGGTTATGCCGTTTATGTAGATAAATGTAACTTCGTAGTTAAGCAAATAGGGTTTTTATAGCGAATAATAGACTGAAAATTGGGATATCGTGTATTGCACAAATTAGACTAAACCAAGTAAGATGAAATTAATAAACGAGAGAGGAGGAAATCGATTGAATCAAGTTGCACTGGTTGGACGTATTACAAAAGATCCAATTCTGAGAAGAGTATCAGAAGGAAGGGTACAATCAAGTTTTGTACTTGCTGTGAACCGCAATTTTAAAAACCAAAAAGGAGAAGTGGAGACAGATTTCGTACTTTGTACGCTGTGGGGAAAGGCGGCGGAGAATACTGCTAAACATTGCGGTAAAGGATCTCTAATCGGGGTAGGCGGGCGCATTCAGTCTAGGTCCTACGAACGCGAAGACAAGAGTAGAGTCTATGTAACAGAGGTGATTGCTGAGGATATCCGGTTCATTTTAACGAAAAAACGCACCAATGACAACTTGTATAGTGAACAGGTAGGTAGAATGACACTTCCGACGGAGGAGAAAAGTGATGCTGAGCATTTCAATCTCCCCAGCCGTGAAACAGAAGGATTACCGATTTTTTGACCAGGCACAATGATACATAAAAAGCCGGGGAATGGTCGTGAAAAGGAGGGGATAGACTAGCCGGACGACAAACCGGGGCGGTACCGACAACTGAAAATGGATAGGTAGTAAGCAAAGCTCTTGTTAGTGGAACGCAGCCCAAGAGGAAGGTAGTCTAAAGTCGCCGCGTATTGCGACAACGACTGCATGATCAGCATCCTGCTGGCCTTGACAACTAAGGGGGATGGGGCTCAATCCCTCTAGGCTGAATGACCTGTATTCTGTAGGCGCTAATAGGCTATATGTGAGGAAAAGAAATAACCGTACATGTCAACAGAAGGGGTTCTGCCCATGTTCGGTTAGAGTGAGAGTAAAGTATCGCGAACAGATGCTCAGTGGCGTCTGTTCGCGGTAAATAAGGGGAATGTAACGCTAATATCCGATGGGGTCGGATATCTTACGTCGAAAAACGCTAATGGGGATCCCGAGGACGGAGGCTGTTTCCGTCAATGGGATCCACACAAGCGGATTATGAAGAGAAAGGAGTGTGGAACATGACTACAATTAAAAAGGACATGAAACGGATGGAAATGCAAATTGAACAATTAATCAGCATTGTAGCCAATCAGAACAATCGCCTGAATCGAATTGAAGACCTAGAAAGGAAGAAAAAATTCGGAACTGTACATATTATTCCACTTGCGGAACGTGTGTAAGAGGATTCGACAACGGTAAGTAAAAAGACCCCAGTGCCACTGGTGGCTCAGGAGTCTTCTTACATAGCATAATTTTAGTTGTCAAACGATAATAGATCGTCCAGTTCCGTTTCGGACAAATCAGACAGCCATTGACTTGATTGGATGAGATCCGCGGACAATGCAGCTTTCTCGACAAGCATCTTGTCGATTTTTTCTTCAATAGTTCCAATCGTCACAAACTTATGGACATGGACAAATTTTGTCTGGCCTATGCGATAAGCACGGTCGGTAGCTTGATTTTCGACGGCTGGATTCCACCATCTATCTGCATGCAATACGTGGTTTGCACCAGTCAAGTTCAGTCCAGTTCCACCAGCTTTTAACGATAAGATGAAAATAGGGAATTCGCCTTCTTGGAAAGCCTCGACAAGACGGTCACGCTGACCTTTCGGCATACTGCCTGTCAAGAATGGTACATCGATTCCATGAAGTTCAGACAAGCATTGACGAATAAGTTGCCCCATGCCAATGTATTGCGTGAAGATAAGGCATTGTTCCTTATTAGCAGCGATTTCAGCTGCCATTGACACAATTAAGTCTAGCTTATTGGATCTAGAAAGTAATTGTGTTGCTGGAGCGTGCGGTTCTTTCAAGAATAAGGCCGGATGGTTACAGAGCTGTTTTAATCGGCTAAGCATTTTTAAAATAAGGCCTTTCTTTTCAAAACCGGTAAGTGTCTGCAACTTGAATTTCGTTTCTTCAAGGAAACTTTCATATAAGGCAGCCTGTTCAGTCGTTAAAGGACAATATTCATTTTGCTCAAGTTTTTGTGGAAGATTCAGCTGTAAATCGGGATCACTCTTCGTTCTGCGTAGAAGGAACGGACGGATTTTTGCTCGTAGCTTCCGCTTATCCGCTTCAGAATCATCACGTTCAATCGGGATGATGAAGTTATCCGTGAACTTGCGGAAACTGCCGAAGTATCCTTTGTGAATAAAGTCGAAAATCGCCCATAGCTCTGATAAACGGTTCTCAATCGGTGTACCGGTTAGTGCGATATGATGCTTGCCGCGAAGTTTTCGGATGACACGGGACTGTTTTGTCTGCATGTTCTTTATGTTTTGTGCTTCATCCAGTGTAATGCTGGCAAATTCCGTTTCTGCTAGCATCTCGCCATCCTGTGAAGCAGTACCGTATGTTGTAAGAACGACGTCGGGCTTCAGTTGAGCCATTAGTTCTTTAAAGCTTTCGTCTTTTGCACGTAATGGGCCATAGTGTGTATGGACAGAAAGCGTTGGTGCAAACCGTTCAATCTCTTTCTGCCAGTTGCCGAGAACACTCGTCGGACAAACGATGAGTGACGGTGAATCTGTATCAGGTCTTGCATGGATATTCAGTAAATAGGTGATAAGCTGAACTGTCTTACCCAGTCCCATATCGTCGGCAAGACATGCACCAAAACTATTATCACGCATAAAGGTAAGCCAGTTATAGCCGTCTTCTTGGTATGGTCGAAGTTCAGCAAGTAAATCCTTTGAAATACCGGCTGCTGGAAGCCCCTTTTTATCGGCTAGCATTTCCATATAGCCTCGAAGCGATTGGTGCATAGTGAAAGCAAAAAGTGGGTCATCGATATCTTCGTCCTCTTCAAGAGGAACAATCTCTTCCGGTACGTCTTGGAACAGCAGGTCTTTAACAGTCCACTCCCCAGCATCCGCACGATCCATTAAATCACGAATTTTTCTGAGCCAAAGGGGATCGATATGGAACCATTCATCACCAGAGCGGATGTATTCACGGTTTTCATCGACAAGCTTACGGAATGAATCCTGATCAATTGGATTACCAGCAAGAGAGAAATTCCAATCGAAAGATAGCACTTCGTCCAAGCCTGTAGCCGATTTATACGATTGTATGCCCGCGTTCGTTCGAATACGCAATTTTGATTCTGTCACCGATTTCAACCATGCAGGCAGGATGACAGGATAGCCGAACGATTGAAGTAGCGGAAGGTCTTCTTTAATGAATGTCCGTACTTCCGGATCAGACATCGGTGTGGACAAAAAGCTTCCGCTTGAAGCAAGCTCTACAGAGCCAAGGAATGATGTCATTTCGGATTGCTTTTTCACAACTTCATCTGCGAATGGTTTCCATTTAGCAGGAAGCGCATCAGCCGCAGGTGCATTCACTTTCCGGGCGGCAGGTGTCCAGTGCGCACCGCGTTCGCCGATAATAACTGTTTCAAGAAGCCATTCCGTATCTGTCTCGGCTTCTGGTTCAGTTAAGCGGAAGGCAACACTGATTGGAATTGTGGAAACGGATTCGCCCGGCCAGCCGTACATCCGTAAATGGGGTAGCAGGGAAGCTAGTAGATCGGGATTGATAGCAGATGCAGCAAGTTTGCTGCTGACTGCTTGGCTGATAACGGCCGCAGCCCCTTCTGATATGCCCGCTTTGCTACCGTCAAAACGAATAGTGTTACCGTCTACTTCTGCATAATTCCATAGATTAGGGTCGGTCCAGGCGCTAGTTGCCTCACGAATTGAAGAAAGCTGAGTATCGTCTGCATCCGTCAGTCCAACGAATGTAACATAGGGGTGCATAACAGAAAAAACTTGAAGCAGTTGGTCTGCTTGTAAATAAGCAACTTCATCATCCATATTTGCAAGAAGCCCGTAAAGTGCACGCTCATTGTTGAAGAATAGGAAGGAAACAAGATCATCTGGGGCGACTGGCAACCCTCTGCCATCTTCAGCGGCAATGGAATATAGTTCGTCTTCCATCAAACGGATGCTCAGACGAAAAAGGCGGTTCAATGTGAATGTTCCTGTCATAAGTTCAAATTCCCTTTCTCCATTTCTTCCATCAATGCGCGTAGTCTGCGGTTTTTTTCACGCACTGTATCGATATATTGATTCCAAAAGTCAGCTTTTCCGCTTTTCTTCGAACCAGTTTTCATTTGTTTAAACAATTTGACGGCGCGTCGATAACTGTGACGGTTTTTTTCTTTGATGAAACCCATAGCAAATGTATGGAGTAGGGGCAAGACGGCTGATGGATCCGAAGCCAGTGCGACCTTTAAGCCACCCGCTTCTGCGCCGTCATATGAAACGCCGTATCTATGCATGAGAGCCGCCCATTCGCCGAATCGTTCACGTTCAACCAAAAAGTCAGCGTAAACATCGATGCCGGGTTCACCATATTGAGCAAACATGCTTTCACGTAATTCTTCCGAGAAATCTGCCGCTTCGAATAAACCATCGATGTCCCGCACGAAAGCAGGACGAGATGAAAGTGAAACAGAATCACTTACGTAATCGCCGATGAAGGGCAACAAAGCGTGCATAATTATAGATAGGGCCTTGGTTTCATCATTATTTTCCGCTAGTTTTGCAAGCGGTAGCCATGTAGCAACATTAGTAGCTGTTACATGTGTAACGAGTTTCGCTAACTCATCATGTTCTCCTTGAATCAAGTGGAAAAAGGCGATGAAAATTCGAGCTTCCTCTGATTCTTCATTCGTGAGAATCGTTAGTTCAGTGTCTCGGGCAGCTCGAAAAGGAAATAGTTGCTGCCAAAAAAGACGATAGACTTGGAATCGCTCATGGAAGAGCCCGGAATTTCCTAGGGCGAATGTTCGAACGAGACTTTTCATCCGTTCATGAAAAGCATCTGCTTCAAACAGTTTCGGTTTTGCACCGATTGCATTGACGCTATCATTCAGCTTTCCGAGCTGTTCCGTCAACCAGTTTTGCACATACCACTTCCCGTAGAAAAAGGAAGTTGGTTCACCGCCGAGATGGCCTTTTACATATGTCCATCCAGCATCCAGTACATGTAATCGATAATAAAGTTCAAAAAGAGGTTTCCATTCATATTCAAACGGAATAAGCGGAGTAGCTTTTTGATCAATTATAGAAGATTCGTGGATGAATACACCCGGATTTTCCGCAACTTCAATTGCACGAAGCGGCTGAGTTAAGCGTGTCAGGACGTCGATCCATGCATCTGGGGTACGTTCTGAAATGGACAGTGCCATCTGTTGTGATTCAGTTCTGCGCCATTCGTGTAGCCATTCGCTCAAAGAATTGTGTTGTGAATAAAGATGAAATACGACTGCAATTCGGTGCGAACACCAGCCAGCGTATCCGCATGTACAATTCGCATCTACTTTGTTGAAAGAAAGGCGCACGTTTTCTGAGTCTACGCCAAGGAGAGTAGCTATTACTGCGCCTTCAGATGGCGCATACCTATAGGAATTGGTGGCACCATTTCTGACAAGAGCCACAGCACGTCTGATTTCGAGTGCATTGCGTTCTATATCTGGCCGTAGGGCATGTTTAATTGTATTCATAAATTCATTTATTTCATTTTCGTGCAAGTAGGATACACGTTCGACAGTCATATTCATCGGACCACTCCCTAAGAAAAGCATTCCTTCTATTATACCGCTTTTCTCCAGTGAGCGGAAATGAAGTTATTCCATATCTTGTTCTTTTGTTTGTTTATCTATAAAAGTAAAGAGCATATTCGTTAAAAAGCCGAAGAAGGAGTGAGGAATTGGAGAAGATTGTTCTATACGTACCTGATTTGGAGTCTCAGTTTCATCATAATAAAGAGTTTCAAGAAAGTATTACTCCATTATCATGCACGATTTCGCCCATCATTAATCATATCATCTACGAATCTGTGGAACGTAAATTATATTTTCGCTCGGTGGCATTTGGAACGATGGAATTTCAGTTTGTGCTGCTCGACTTTAGGCGTAACAATATTGTGTTCGTGAGAAAGAGGGATTCTCCCGGAGATGTAAACTGTGGCGTATATGAATGGTTATCATCATTGAAATTTCAATTCGAGCCAAGAAAGATGTCATTTGTAATGGAAAGGCCAAACGATAATTATGTGTTGCGGCAACATATATAGATGAATAGCATACTATAATAATAAACTGTTCACAAACTAGCCACAGTTGTGATAAACTAATAACAATCAGAATATTCTATATTGGAGGGGAGAAAGATGCTATCAGTTCAACGAATGACACCATTTTACACGAGTCAAGAAGATTTTCAACTCAGACTAGTGTTTGCTTATCAATACTTTTCCATTCTTAAAGGGGGGGACGTATTTCAATTCATCCCGTCAGAGGGAAAAGAAATTGTCATTAATACCAAGAGTTTGCAAGTCGAAAACCTCGGCGAAGTATTCGTTTTCCAACGGGGGAACCGATTTATTCGATTACCGCTCTACCAATTGCTCCTTATTTCAGATCTTCATATCCATTTGACCACTATTCTTGAAGGAACGATGGGGCTGGAAATGGAAGTAGAGACGCTAGAAGTCGTAACATTAGAAGCGGTGGGTATCATTGAACAACTGGAAGCCGATAACAGGTTGCGCATGATTGATTATGCACTCGAAACAGACAACATACAAATGTTCAATGAACTGACGGAAGGACTGCAGCAAAATTGAAAAGTGAAACTTAACAAACACCTGTCGTTAGCGGTTAACGGTAGGTGTTTTTTTATTGCCCTGGCACCTTATATAGTTCAACCTGTAATGCAGTAAAGAGCCACAATGAAAATGGTGGAACCTGTCAAACCAAAAAGAATGTCTTGCCATGTGAATGCAGAAATTCCCTCTTTATTCATAGCTATCCGCCCCTTTGTCGATTTCCCGGGAAATAAGCCGGTATTTATTCCCCAATAAATCATTCAGTTTTAGTAGAAAGTATAATTTTTTGACTTAGAATAGTGTCTAGCTCCAGCTCCTAGCCCCTCGAGTCGCTTCAGTCCTGAAGTTAAAGGCAAATTACGCCTTTATCTTCAGACCCTCCAGCGCTTGTTGGGTCTACCAGGCGCCTCCCACTTTTCTTATTGTCTAGACTCCAGGCGCCAGCCGCTCGGGTCATAAGCAATCCAGCTATGTAGCAAAGAGCGCTACGTCGCTGGATCGACTTATGCCCGTCACGTCTACCAGGCGCTTCTGCTTTTCTTAGAAGAATGGACAAAAAGTGCGCTTCTTAAACATGTTTTATATGTTTCTGCAACCCATTAAAGAAGGATAATAGTAAAAAAACATTGCTTACTAGCATCCAAACATTGCAAATCTCTCAATTTTTGCTAAAGTAATCATAGTAGATCAATTACGTCTCGGCGTAAATTCGCTTGGATTTTGGATTGCGCTTGAGCACGTCCAGTATCCGTGCTTAGGAGTTCGGGTCATAAGTCAAAGCTACTCTGTGGCAAAATCCGTCACGATGCATCTTCATCTTATGCCTGTCGACCCTAAGCTTTTGAGAGATTATCTCGTTTCAAAATTTGTACTATCCGCCGTGGGCTTAGGTCGACGGGGAGGAATTGTAGTTTAATCTTCTTTGTTAAGGTGACTTCATCAAATTCAGCAATAGTGAGCAGAAAGGGATTACCGTAATGTTTTTTGACTTTAAGTTTTGGCATTTCTTGACGAATCCACATCAGTTGGCAAACCAACTTGAAAATTCTTCAATGCGCGGCTTCAAAAAACGTGTGTTATTCATAGCTTTTTTCGGTGTTCTTTTATTCGCCGTTCGTGATATATGGGGAATGAATACAGAGTCAATCACAGCACTCCTTTCCACAATGACCACAACAGACTATACAATTGCACGATATGTATCAGTACTTGGTGCACTCATGTGGGCCCTTATGTATATGGCGTTTCATTTCTTTGGTTTTGCATACATATTAAGTCGATTGACGGCAATTCCGTTTAAAAAGTTATTACCTTTACAACTACTTGTGACGGGTATTCTATTACTCGAGAAAGCAGTTTTGCTTCTTGTCTTTACGATGAAGGGAGCAACAACAAGTGTTTCATTCCTATCATTTGGTCCACTTGCGATAACATTTCTCGATTCCTGGTATATCATTCTATTCCTCAATCAATTGACAGTGACAACTGCACTTATCATTGCACTTCAATCACGGTTTATCGGTGCGTATACGGGTCATACCGAACGCAAAGGGTTTATCTGGATACTTATAGGAATCCACGTAGCAATGGCACTTATAGTTGCGGCTATTGGATTTATTCCACTAGAAAGCTTGTACCATTCCTTTGTAGAAGGGGGTGTTGGTAGTGAATAAAGTGACGAATATTGCTATCGCTGTCGCAATCAGTGCATTTCTAGCAGTGAATTTTTATCTGCTATTTTCCGATAAAAGCGTCATCACCAAATCAGTATATGTCGAACGCTATGAACGTATGACAAGCAGTGATCACCGAGAGGAGCTCGCTAAAGAAGGCTTTGTTGCTCCCGAAGAAACCTATACAGTATACGTCGGTAATGACGATACGGTAGATTCGTGGCTAGTTAAAGAAGGCGATCCCGTTACAGTGGGGGAAGAAATTGCTATTCTACAAACAGAACGTGCAGAAGGACAGCGCGCTGTTTGGGAAGCCGAACGCGAGGCTCTTCAACAACAGACATCATCTGTTCGAAGCATGATATCAGGTCTTGAGTCTGAGCGGGAGGAAGCTCAATCGGATAGTTCTTCGAATGTGAATCGCAAAGATAACGTGTCGGAAAATACAACCGACAAAAAAGTGGAAGTAGGACTGAATGTTGATGTCCAGGTAGATGTGAAGCAGGACGGATCATTTGCACAGGCAATCGCAGCGGCTGAACAGGATCTTGCAGAAATTGAACGCCAACAAACAGTTGTTGAGGCGCAATTATCACAAAATCCAGGAAGACCTGCTCTAATTAGCCCTGTTGACGGTATAGTTTCTAAAGTAACGCGTACCGGTTCCACGCTGTCAGTTGATATTTTCAGCTCACAAAAAGTGATTGTCACATATGCAAAAAATGACGAGTGGCAAAAAATCCGAAATGGTGATCAGGTCTTAATCCAAGGGGATAGCATCGAAAATGCGGTAGAAGGAACGGTTCTTTCTGTTTCCGAGGCACCTGCAATCGACAACGAATGGCTCCAAGCCTACAAAGAACTCGACAAAACCAAAGTGAAGAATCCACTTGCTTATTATGAAGTACGAATTTTGACGGATGCTACTGATCAATCGGTGCCATTTGGAACAAATGTCAATGCAATCGTTATTGTCAATGAAGCGCTGGATGTCACTTCAGTGAAAGAAAAGTGGCTTCATGACTTGTACAAAGAAACGGCGTATGCATGGATAATTGATAATGAAGGTCGTGCTAAACAAGTGGCCATTGCGACACCGTTCACATGGGAAACTCGAGCGGTCGTGTCGCAAGGTCTCAATCTTGGAGATGTAGTTGTTTATGAACCTGAACTTGCTACGTATGGATATTCACCTACGGTATTCATGTCATTGCCTACAGAGTTGCCTTCAAAAAAACAATGGAGAGCATTCGGGTGGAAAAATTACGTGAAATATATACTTATAAGATGACATCAGAACCCCGAATCTTCGGGGGTTTTTGATGCTCTACTATTCTTTCGTTACGAAACTGTAATAGGAATGTAGCAATTGAAAGGTTTTAGAAGAACTAGAAAGGGTATTTTCAATACTAGCTAGCCAAATAGCTTATTGAAAAATACTAGGAGGCGTTATGAGATGGTAACACGACATGTAGTTGGCTATTATGATACAGAAACTGAAGCAATCGCGGCAATTGAAGATTTAAAAAGACAAGGATATGTGTCAGATGACATATCTGTTATGAGTAAACATACAGCAAATGCGGATGTTATTGCAGAAGAAACAGGAACATATGCAGCAGATGGTGCAGCCACAGGGGCAGCAACTGGCGGAATTCTAGGAGGACTTGGCGGCGTGCTCGCGGGAATCGGTGCACTCGCAATACCAGGAATTGGCCCAATCATCGCAGCTGGCCCAATTGTAGCAGGCATTACTGGCGCAGCTGCCGGAGCGGGAGTTGGCGGACTAGCCGGAGCACTTATCGGCATGGGTATCCCTGAAGAAGAAGCGAACCGCTACAACGATTACTTCAATGAAGGAAAAATCCTGGTCCTTCTTGATGGTGACTATTCAAGACCGAATGATCGATTTCCCCCAATCGTCTAATGTCATATAAATGCAGACAGCCACCCAATTTTAGTTGGGTGGCTGTCTGTTTGTGGTTCGGAGGCTGACAGGGGGAAGTTGTACATATGATTGGTTGGCAAGGAGATATGATTGGTCATGCAGCGATTATGATTGGTCGTGTAGATATATGATTGTTCTTGCAAAAGATATGATCGGTTTACAAGTTATATAGTCGGTTGGTCGTGATATATGATCGTTTTCCCACTTTGTAGTGCGTTAAATTTATTGATTTTCATTGAAAATTTTATATCTGTCGCACGTCGTTTCAGAAAAGCAGAAATTAGAGTGCTAGGACCATTGAATGGTTTCCACTATTATCCATAAATCGTATGGACTACTATTCTTTGATTCTTACGAAGTCCCTTTGAACGATTTTTTCAATAACGCATGATTTTCCCCGAAATACACGTTTTGTATCATATTAAATCTATTTTTATTATGATAGATTCTTTATGTTGCACTATTTTGTTAAGTGCGAATAAACGGGTAAAGGGGAGATGGGATTTGAAGAGGGGTAATTTCACTAAATTTTTCAGCGCATTTTTAGCTCTTGCAATGGTGCTTTCACTACTATCGCCATTCACTGCATCGGCAAATGCAGAAAAGGCAAAACCATTCAAGCCGGATAATCACAGCGAAAGCATTATGCAACAGAAAGCAGCTATCGCCGAACAATTAAATCTGTTGGATGGTGGTTCCAAGTTACACAAAGACTTACAAGGGTTAACTGGAAATGGACAAGTCGCAGTTATTGTTCATTTATCCGAAAAGCCAGTTGCACTTGAACAGGGGATTAAAGAGTTAGCGGGGAAAACATTCACTTCTGCAGAAGCAACGGCAGTGAAAAAGAAAGTGAAAACGCAACAGACAGCTATGAAAAAAGAGATGCAAGTGAAAAACATTAATTTTACTGAGAAATTCGCGTACGATACTGTACTAAATGGTTTTTCTGCGACTGTACAAGCAGGAGATCTTGAAAAGTTACTAGCTATTAAAGGTGTTACATTAATTGAACCGGATACTGAAGTGCATGCATTTGAAGCTCCAGTTTCATCTGGAACAGTAGATGCGAATATGAACACCAGCATTTCATTCCTAGGAATTGAAAGGCTTTGGGCTGAAGGAATTGAAGGACAAGGGATTAAAGTCGCTGTACTTGATACAGGAATTGACAAAGATCACCCTGACTTTGCTGGTATTTATAAAGGCGGAAAGAACTTCATTCCAAATTCTGCTACTTATACAAGAACCCGTGCAGATAATGATGCATCGGAAACGTCACCTGTTGAACGACCAGCGGGAACACCTGAATTTAGCGCAACTGGAAGCGCTTTCTACACATCACATGGTACGCACGTGGCAGGAACAATTGCTGCAATCGGGGCGAATCCGTACGGGGTTAAAGGGATTGCACCGAAAGTAGATCTTTACGCATACCGCGTTCTGGGAGCTTACGGTAGCGGATCTACTTCGGGAATCATCGCTGCAATTGAAGAATCAGTCAAACAAAAGATGGATGTTATCAATCTTTCACTTGGTGGGGGAGCAAATTCTGAAACTGACGGAGGTTCATTTGCCATCAATAATGCGATGATGGCCGGAACGATTTCCGTAATCGCAACAGGAAACTCGGGTCCGAAACGTGGAACGATGGGTACACCGTCGACAGCACGTCTTGGAATTGCAGTTGGCAACACAACGAATCCTGAAGCGAATTTTGACAGCAATGTACATGTAACAGTCGGAGACTATCAATTATCAAAAACCATCAACTTAATGGGAACTACATTTGGAGCAGATTTAGCAACGCAATTGTCGGGTGAATATGAAGTCCTAGCAGTACCTGGAATGGGTACTAAAGCTGACTATAACGGACTCGACGTTAACGGGAAAGTAGCACTTGTCTCCCGAGGAGATATTGCATTCGTCGACAAAATTGCCGTCGCAAAAGAAGCAGGCGCAATTGCAATTCTTATCCATAACTTTACAGGCGGTTCAAATGCACCGAACGCTTCTGGAACATTCTTAGGAGATGCATTTGAATTCATCCCATCTTATGATTTGTCACAAACAGACGGAGATGCAATTCGTGCAGCTCTTAAAGGTGGTCAAGGAACTGTAACGTTCGCTAATTTCAATAAAACAATGACAATTGGAGATAATGTCAACGATTCCAGTTCACGTGGGCCGTCGACTCCAAACTTTGATATCAAACCAGACGTTAGTGCGCCTGGAACGAATATCATGTCAACAATTCCAATGTAC
The DNA here is from genome assembly GCF_001590685.1 of Sporosarcina psychrophila. Taxonomy (GTDB): domain Bacteria; phylum Bacillota; class Bacilli; order Bacillales_A; family Planococcaceae; genus Sporosarcina; species Sporosarcina psychrophila. Next base: position 4,133,301 of record NZ_CP014616.1, on the reverse strand, counting down.
AAAGCAGATTTTCCAGCTGCAAGTTATGAAGAAGCTTTCACACGTAAAACAGGTACATCAATGGCAACACCGCATATTGCAGGAATTGCAGCACTTGTTAAGCAAGCAAATCCAGGTTGGAATGCTTTTGACGTGAAAGTCGCGCTATCCAACAGCGCAAAAATTTTAGATACGACCAAATACGATGTCATGTCTCAAGGTGCAGGACGTGTGCAAGCTTATGCAGCAGCGCATCCGACTATCCTTGCATATGCAATGGATGAGGCAGTGTTGGATACAAGCGGTGAAATTGTCGACAATATTAAAGGGACAGTCACTTTCGGTCCTCAATCAATCAAAGAAAAAAACATTTCCGTTACAAAAGACATTCTTGTAAAAGATATGAAAGGTAACGGAGGAAATTATAATGTAACCGTCGATGTTACGAAATCATTCGAAGATGCAAAAGTGACCGTCGACAAATCAGCATTCACATTGAATGGCGAGCAATTGTTAACAGTTACATTAACGGCTTCGAAAAAAGCAAACGCACCACCAGGTTCCGAAATTCTGGGCTATATTCACATTAACGGTGAGGGTACTGAAGTTTCATTACCATTCGCAGCAGAGTTTGGCGGAGCACCGGCATCTGCATTTGAAAACTTCGCAATCACGGAAACAGATCTTTCATTCAACAATGACGGTATAAAAGACTCGGCTGTTCTGTCATTTAAACTGACAGGCGATGTCACAACAAATTACATCGAACTATGGGATATCATGGATCCTGAAGGTGGAGAATATGGAGACGGCTATATCGGCTACTTACATGCAGGTACTTCGCTCGCAGCCGGTTCTTACACGCTTAACGTGGCAGGAAATTACAAACCTTGGACTGAAGGTGCAGCTCAAACAACAATTCCTGATGGACTCTACACAATTGACTTCACTGGACAAACAGTTTCAGGCGAACCAGCAATTCTTAGTGGCTACGTTGGTCCGGTCGTCGTGAAATCTGAAGCCGGTACAATTGAAGGAGCACTTAAAGGTACAGCTGCAACAGGTAAAATCATTGACAAGTATATTGACTACCAAGCTGAACTTGTAAACTATGATTTAGGTTATGACGTAAATACGAAACTCAAAGCAAGTTACGAAGTGATGGAAAACGACACGGTGAAATCGTCCGGTCCTGTTAAATTAGCACAAGACGGATCATTTACAATCGACGTTGGTACGTTAACAAAAGATAACAGTGTCAAAGTGAAATATGTTGACGCTGCAGGCAATGCCGCAGAAAAAGTACTAGTCGATGATGGAACCGGCGTCAAGTATTCTGTGGATAAAGAAGAACTAGCACTGCAAGTAGGCGGTACAGAAAACCTAACAGTAACTGAAACAACAACAAAAGCGGACGGAACAAAAGAAGACAAAAATGTCACAGCAGAAGCAACATTCGTGTCTGCTGATGAAAAAATTGTAACAGTTAAAAATGGTGCAGTAACAGCAGTCGCCGCAGGTAAAACAGCAATCACAGTAAGCTACAAAGAATTCACAGCAACAATCGCAGTCGAAGTGGCAGCGAAAGATGGTCAAGACCAAGTTACGTATTCTGTAAGCAAAACGAATCTTACAATAGGCGTTGGTCAACAAGAACAACTCTTCGTCACACAAAAAACGACAAAGGCTGATGGTTCAGTCGTTGAAAAAGACGTAACAGGAACAGTGAATTATGATGTCGTCAACAGCGATATTGCAAAATTCGAGAAAGGTCTCATCACAGCACTTGCGGCAGGTAAAACGCAAGCACGCGTCATGGTTCCAGGACAAGAAGATATGTACGTTTACCTTGAAGTGACAGCAGCACCGCAAGATCAGGTTACTTATTCAGTTAGTAAAAAGAACCTAACAATCGGTGTTGGCCAATCAGAACAATTTTACGTCACCCAAACGACGACAAAAGCGGATGGCACAGTCACTGAAAAAGACGTCACAGGAAATGGCAGCTACAATGCAGTCAACAATAAAGTTGCTACAGTCAAAAAAGGACTCGTAACAGCACTTGCAGAAGGCCAAACACAAGTCCGTGTTATGATTCCAAACGAGGAAGCCATCTACGTTTACGTTGAGGTAGTGAAACTTCCTCAGGATATCATTACGTACAAAGTGAATAAAACAAATGTGAAAATGAATGTCGGCGACCAATTACAGTTGAAAGTGACAGAAACAACGCTGACTCCGAAAGGACAAACGAGCAAAAAAGACGTCACAGCAACAACTTCATTCAAAGTCGTCAACAATAAAATTGCAAAAGTTCAAAAAGGTCTAGTCACAGCGATTACAGGAGGTCAAACACAAGTACTTGTCACAATCCCAGATCAGGATCCAATCCTTGTCTACCTGAACGTGAAAGGCGACGTAATCACCTATTCAGTCGATAAAAACAGCGTCGCACTTAAAGCAGGCGCAACTGAACAATTAACAGTAATAGAAAAAACAACAAAAGCTGACGGCTCTGTCACAGAGAAAAACGTGACAGCAGATTCTAAATTTAAATCTGCGAATTCTAAAGTCGTCACATTAAGTAAAGGGTTAGTCACAGCAGTCGGACCAGGCGAAACGGCCATCTCTGTCACACACTCGGACTTTACAACGACAGTCACAGCGATTGTCGAGCAAGACGTAATCACCTATTCAGTCGATAAAAACAGCGTCGTACTTAAAGCAGGCGCAACTGAACAATTAACAGTAATAGAAAAAACAACAAAAGCTGACGGCTCTGTCACAGAGAAAAACGTGATAGCAGATTCTAAATTTAAATCTGCGAATTCTAAAGTCGTCACATTAAGTAAAGGGTTAGTCACAGCAGTCGGACCAGGCGAAACGGTCATTACAGTTTCACACCCGAACTTCACAACGACAGTCACAGCGATTGTCGAACAAGACGTAATAATCACAACAGAATTGATCACAAACCCAGCAGCACTTGAATTGGTAGTCGGGGAATCTTCTCGCATTTCAGTTCAATCGATTGAAACGAAAAATGGTGAGGCGACATCGACAGACGTGACAGAAATTGCTGCATATAGCGGGTTCGATTCAACTGTCATCGATGTTCAGCAAGGCCAAATCATTGCAGTCGGCGCTGGTGAAACAACAATCACAGCTTCTTATGGCAATGACGTTGCAACCATTTTCGTCAAAGTCGAAATGGTTTCAGTACCGGAAGCGCCTGAGGTACCTGAGTCACCAGGAGCTCAGAAATATAGTGTTTCAGAAGCAGAAATTGCAGCTTATGTGAACGATAAACAGGCAAAAGAAATCTTCATTGCACTACCTGAAAATGGAGAGGAAATCGCAATCGAATTCAACTCAACAATCCTAAATACAATCGTTAATGCTAAGAAAGGCTTATTCGTCACTAGAGGCGAAACGTCATTCTTCTTCTCGAAAAAAGCAGTCGAGAAACTTATGCAACAAGCTGGCGGTGATGCTACAATCACGTTAAGCGAAGCAAATGCATCTTCTATAGCAGATGCAATTTCAGAAAACTTTATCGTTAATCTTGAGGGCGGTACTGGCGATAATCGATTTGCGTTGAATCAATTCAATGAGAAAATCGAAATCGTTCTCCCGATAGACGCGTCTAAAGTGATTAAGAACAACAAAATAGCGGTACGAGATCTACATTCAACTAACACAATAAAAGCGAAATACAACAATGGAGTACTTGAATTCACAGCGACTGGTCCAGGTAGTTTCGTTGTGATCAATACTTCCACAGCGAACCACGCGGGTAACTTTGTCGCTATCAGCTATTAATTAAAAAAAGGAGCTCATTGAGTTTGATATGCTCCCCGATTAGGTAGATAGATTAAAAATAAAAGCTGGACTAAAGATTTTTTTAGTTCAGCTTTTATTTCACTTAATAAAAAACAAATTAACTTCTTCCTATTACAATCTAAAAACTCTATCATGAGACGAGTTTTAGACCTATTGCAGCACCTAAGACCATGCCTATAAAAATAAGTCTTCTCCAATCTTTTGATTCACCATATAAAAGCATACCTAAAATTGCTCCACCAGACGCACCAATTCCTGTCCAAATTGCATAAGCCGTACCCATAGGAAGTGTTTTCATTGAATAAGCAAGAAACACAAAACTAGCACCAAACGCGAGAGTTAGAAATAGCACCGATTGCCAATTACGGTCTTTATGCAATTTACTTATCATTACAACACCAAACATTTCAAATAAACCTGCAACAATCAAAGAAACCCACGCCATTAAGATTCAGCTCCTTCTTTATCGCTATCTTGAGTCACTAATTTCAAACCAACGACTCCACCTAATAAAACCAAAATTAAAAGCACTTTTGCTAATTTAAATGGTTCATCAAAAAATATGATGTCGGAAAAAACTGTTCCTGCTGTACCTAGTCCAACAAAAACCGTATAGACAGTTCCAACAGGTAGTTTTTTTCCAGCCATAATCATTAAATAAAAACTAACGATAATAGCAATAATTGTTCCAGTCCAAGTCCAAAAGTCATTTGCATGTTTTAATCCAATAACCCAAAAAACTTCGAAAAAAGCAGCGATTATTACTTTAACCCAATCTGTATTCATTTAACTAACACCTCCGTTTATATTCGTGCCCATCAAAAACAAAAAAAGCCCAAGAGATAACTGTTAAAAAACAGTTCCTCCCAGGCTTTTATCCTTCCGTGACACAGCATAGCTGTGAGTTTTCTCTCGGACCAGACCAACACTGACAGTTGCGGAACCCTAGAAAACATTCAAAGTATGTAATTACCTTGTATTATACACACTTTTAAATCGTAGTCAAATGTACAACATTATAAACAAGACATGATTTTAATTTACCTCATGTACAATCACTTGTCCTTAATGGTCCGAAGTAGGCTGCTTTTTTTATCCATTTTATTTGAAGATTAAGCGCTATAAAAAAGGGTATTAAATAGTATAAGGAGAATTACTACTAAACAAAGGACAATAACCGAAAAAAAGGAAGTGCACCCATGACAAGCTGGAATACAGAAGCGATCGAATTACTTGAAAGGAAACCGAAGCAACAAAATTGGGGAGCAAGAAGAGCCGCAAAAGATAAGAAATATAAATCATCCTCCCAATTAGTGAATGATTACATCGTACTCGATTTTGAAACGACGGGTTTGCGTGCAGGCGCTGATAAAATCATTCAAATTGGTGCCATTAGGTATGTAAATCATGAAGTGAAAGACATGTTTAATACGTTCATCAACCCCTTCCGTCATATCCCAGAGACAGTTACACGACTTACAGGCATTTCAAACGAAACAGTTGAATTGGCACCGAGTATCAATCAAAAAATTGAAGAACTACTCGAATTCATCGGAGATTTACCAATCATTGCTCACAATGCATCGTTTGATATGGGTTTCCTTTATGCACTCGACAACATCGATGGCATAAGCATTCCCGAGTATATCGTCATCGATACCGTCAAACTAGCTAGAAAAAAAATCACCGAAGCCCCCAACCATAAACTAACCACATTGACAGAATTTCTACAGCTCGAACACGATGCCCATGATGCCATCGGCGATTGTGTGGCAACAGCAGCCATTTATCAATATTGCGTGAAAAAGCATTTTTAAAATAAACTCGCATAATCTAGTAAGTCGGCTCTGACTGGCGGCAGATTTTTGTTAAGGTAAGAACAGGAAATTAAATGAATGGAAAGGGGGAAATTAAAGTGAGGAAAAATGTGTGGGCCATCTGTACAGCATTAGTTATAAGTTTAGTTTACGGCACAATTGTAGGCGAGGCAGAGGTGAAAAAGCCGACACATTACATAGGACTTCATGATCGATTATTGGACTTTAAAGACGTCCAGGTCATCGATAACGATATGAAGATCCCACTTAGCGAAATCACAAAAGTACTCTACATCCCAGTAGAAAAAGAAGAAGGCATCACTTATCTTCGAAAAAGAGGCACCGTTATCAGCTATGATGCTTCAACAAAATTGACATCGAAAGACGGTGTGGAACTCAGTTGGACTCCAATCGTCGACGTTAACGGCACGCTTTTCATTAGCGCAAAATACATCGCAAAAGTGACGGGATTCAAAGTAGAATACATCCAAAAAATGAAAACGTTGCGTATTTATCGTGATGACTACGAGCATATGAGCCATGTAGATTACGAAAAACATGTTAAACAATTGTTGGATAAAAAACAGCCGGCCAAACCACCAGTTAAGCCAGAAAAGCCCGGAGCGAAATCCGAAACAACAATCTACTTGACCTTTGATGACGGCCCCAATAAATTCACAACAATCAACAACGCAACACTGAAAAAATATAACGTCCACGGTACATTCTTCTTCCTAGGAAAACACATGAAAAAAAACGAGGACATCGTTAAAACAGTGGCTGGCGATGGTAACTACATCGGCACGCACAGCATGACACACGACAAAGACAAAGTATATAAATCCACCAAATCATTCATCGATGAAATGACCGAAGGAACCAAACTCATCAACAAAATGACCGGCATCGATGCTAAACTACTCCGTGTTCCATACGGTAGCAAACCGCACGTCACACCGGCCATGAAAAAAGAGCTCAACCAATACAACTACAAAATGTGGGACTGGGACGTCGACTCCAATGACTGGAAATACACCGACAAAGAAGCTGACAAAATCATTAAAAACGTCCGTGACGGTGTCGATAAAGCCAATAAATCCGGCGACCGTAACATCATCGTCCTGCTACACGACCGCAGTCAAACAGCAAAAGTTCTCCCAGAAATCATCGAATGGCTACAAAAAGAAGGCTATACCATCAAAACATACGAACCCGAGCACCACATCATCCAAAACTTCTTAAGCGACACCACATTATAACCAAAAAACCGCCTCTTGCAGGCGGTTTTTGTGTGTGGGAAAACGGGGAGCGGGCATATCCTCAGGCAAACGATCATATCTCTCGCGCAACCAAGCATATCCCCAGGCAATCGATCATATCTCCCGCGTAACCAAGCATATCCTCAAGCAATCGATCATATCTCCCATTCAATCGAGCATATCCTCGGGCAAGCGATCATATCTCCCACAGCACCGAGCATATCCTCATGCAACCGATCATATCTCTCGCGCAACCGAGCATATCCTCAGGCAACCGATCATATCTCTCGCGCAACCGAGCATATCCCAAGGCAAGCGATCATATCTCTCACATAACCAAGCATATCGCCAGGCAAGCGATCATATCTGCCATTCAACCGAGCATATCCTCAGGCAATCGATCATATCTCTCACGCAACCGAGCATATCCTCGGGCAATCGAGCATATTTCCGCGCAACCGAGCATATCCTCAGGCAAGCGATCATATCTCGCACGGAACCAAGCATATCCCCGGGCAACCGAGCATATCCCCATACAACCGATCATATCTCCCGTATCCCCGAGCATATCCCGGCGCGAGCAATCCAAAACTAATTAGAAAGGAAGCTTTTGGCCTCGGCCAAAAGCAGATTTAAGTCAAATGCATAGATCTAAAATCATACCTTCCACCAAAGCGGGAAACCGATCATATATGATGTCGAACCAATCATATAACCTGTTCAACCAAGCATATCCCTATGCTACCGATCATATCTCCCATTGAACCAAGCATATCCCTATGCTACCGATCATATCTCCCATTGAACCAAGCATAACCCTGAGCAACCAATCATAAACCCCACAGAACCGAGCATATCCTAAGCCCAACCAATCATATCCAGCACCCGACCAGCCAACGGTAAATCAATACACCGCCCACCAAAAAGAGCAAGTGCTCAAATCTCAAATATATACCCAAATACCCTATCAAATATCAATCATGCCACTGTTTAACAAATACATAATTCGGCTTTGGCGAAAAGTATATAAAACCACCAAAAATTCTGATATCATTTTTAAGAGGTGATAAAAATTGATTTATAAACAAAGATCAATGCCGAAAATACTAATTGGATTAAGTGCATTAATGCCCCGATTACAGCCGTCACATGCCGAAATGCTTAGAGTCAGAGAGGACTTTCGAATACGAAAAGCAGGCTATGGTGGGGAGCAACACTTTGACAAGCATCTACTAGAATTCAAACCCCATTATCCACACGCTATCTTGCACGACGTCTGCTTGAAACAGAACGGCGTTTATTTTCAGATGGATTCGGTACTTATTACGCCAGCTTTCATTCTTATTATCGAGGTGAAAAACATTGCTGGGAAAATTATCGTGAAATCAAACCCCACACAGTTCATCCAGGAATCCCCGACAGGTGAACGAAAAGTGTTGAGCAACCCCATCGCTGAGCTCAATCGCAAGCAATTATTTCTCAATGAATGGCTCAAGCAAAGGAAAATCGATATCCCGATTAGCGGACTTGTTACTTTCGCATTCACCAATGAGTTAATCTTCGAAAACGTTCCCGAAACTAAAATCACATTCACCAATGAAACTCCGACTTATTTGTATTCCTTATCCATCGATAAAGAAATCATAAGCAAAGATACTATACGGAAATTGGCATTCGAATTAAGAAATAACCATCAAGAATATGATCCTTTCCCGTTAACCAAATTGATGAATATATCCCCAATTGATATTTTACCCGGAGTCATTTGTCCGGCATGCAACACTAGAGGGATGAGGTGGAAGCCAAGAAAATGGGCATGTCCAACGTGTAATCATACTGGACCTGACTGTCATATTGCGGCGCTTGCAGATTGGAGATGTCTCATGGGCGACCGGATAACTAACAGGGAATTCAGAAGTTTCATGCTGCTAAATGACAGACAAGTAACAACGAGATTTCTTGCCCGATCCGGACTATCACACGAAGGAAAGGGGAAAGGTAGTTTCTATGTCATGAATGAAAAGACAAATAAGCATGAGTCAGCGCTTCATGAACTTTGAAGCGCTTTTCTACGAATAAAACTAGTAATCTGTCCAATGAAAACAGCATTTAGACTAGTAACCAATCATAATTAACGCCAACCGAGCATATCCCAAGCCAAGCAATCATATCTCTCATGCAACCGATCAAATCCTGAGCCAAGCAATCATATCTTCCGTGCAACCGAGCATATCCTCGGCCAAGCAATCAAATCTCCCATCCAACCGTGCATATCCCAAGCCAAGCGATCAAATCTCCCAAGCAACCGAGCATATCCCAAACCAAGCAATCAAATCTCCCATACAACTGAGCATATCCCAAACCAAGCGATCATATCTCCCATACAACCGAGCATATCCCAAGCCAAGCAATCATATTCCCCAAGCAACCGAGCATATCCCCGGCCAAGCAATCATATCTTCCATGCAACCAAGCATAAACCCCACCAAATCAACCAATCATATCCCCACACCACACCCAAAAAAACTTCGCCTCCCTAAACACCTCCATCTCCAGTATAATAAACTCACAGAACTATCCAACATCAAAGGGGGAACCACCAATGGACTACCTTTACAACCCAAATCCATCCATACGCCATACCGCCTTCGCAAAAAACGGCATGGTCGCAACCTCACAGCCACTCGCCGCACAAGCTGGCATTGAAATTATGCGCAGGGGAGGCAACGCAATTGATGCGGCAATCGCGACTGCGGCTGCACTTACCGTCGTCGAACCAACATCAAACGGTATCGGCGGCGATGCATTCGCACTCGTTTGGGTCAACAACAAATTGCACGGCCTCAACGCTTCCGGCCCGGCACCGCAATCACTCACAATCGACGCCGTAAAAGCGCAAGGCCACGACAAAATGCCAGTCTACGGTCTGACGCCAATCACCGTCCCAGGCGTACCCGCAGCATGGGCGGAACTCGCGCGCAAATTTGGCAATCTACCATTAAAAGAATCACTCGAACCAGCCATCCGCTATGCCGAAGAAGGCTATCCGCTCACACCGATTCTCGGCAAATACTGGAACGCTGCCTACAAAAAATACAGCACTTCATTTACAACAGAAGAATTCGATGCATGGTTCACCACATTCGCGCCCGACGGTAGAGCACCAGAAATCGGTGAACTTTGGAAATCACGAGATCACGCCGCCACACTACACTCCATTGGGGAGTCGAATGCAGAATCCTTCTACACGGGAGAACTAGCCGACAAAATCGACACTTTCATGCAACAACACGGCGGCTTTCTCACAAAATCTGATCTGGCAAACTACCAGCCAGAATGGGTAGAACCCGTCTCTACAAACTACCGCGGCTACGACGTTCATGAAATTCCGCCAAATGGCCAAGGCATGATCGCACTCATGGCACTCAACATCCTATCGGAAATGAACAGCCCAGTGCCGCACGACACGCAATCGCTTCACGAACAAATTGAGTCTATGAAGCTCGCATTCACAGATGGACAAGCATTCATCACCGAACCAACTGATATGCCAATTAAACCCGAACACCTTCTATCAAAAGCGTACGCACAACAACGCGCCGCCAAAATTACAGCAACCGCAACATGTCCAGAACCGTATGAATTACCAAAAGGCGGCACAGTTTACCTGGCAACTGCAGATGGGGAAGGCAACATGGTATCCTTCATCCAGTCGAATTACATGGGCTTCGGCTCCGGTATCGTTATTCCTGGCACAGGAATCGCACTCCAAAACCGTGGCGCAGACTTCTCGCTAGATCCGAATCACCCAAATGCACTAAAACCGGGCAAACGAACATTTCACACCATCATCCCAGGCTTCCTAACCAAAAACGGACAAGCCATCGGGCCATTTGGTGTCATGGGCGGATACATGCAACCGCAAGGCCATTTCCAAGTAGCCATCAACACAATCGATTACAAATTAAATCCACAAGCAGCCCTCGACGCACCGCGCTGGCAGTGGATAAAAGACAATCTAGTCCACGTCGAACCGGGCTTCCCGAACCATCTCGCCCAAGCACTGACAAGACTTGGTCACCAAATCCAGCCAACCCTCGACTCAGGCTCATTTGGTCGTGGCCAAATCATCTGGCGAAATCCTAAAACCGGAGTTCTATCAGGCGGCACCGAATCCCGAACCGACGGAGCAATCGCCGTCTGGTAAAATATTTCATCGAACCCGCATAAGAATTACTTAGGCGGCTACTACCACGCTTTAAAAGGTGTATACTTAAGCATCATCAAACCTGACACATAAGAAAAAACGTTGCTAAGTACCCAATAAACGTTGTTTACTTCTAGTGAAAAGTTGCCATCTTACCCTACAGTATTTCCAGCAACCAATCATCACCAAATCACCAACCAAAGGAGGGGACGGCCCCATGTGGAGAATCTACGCACTCCTCACTACCGCAATGCTTATCTGGGGATTTAACCTGCCACTCCTCAAATATCTGCTCATATATGTCGGACCAGTTACCATGACAACATTCCGTATCCTGCTCGCAGGCATCACGGTATTCATCATTCTGGCGGCGTTCAAAATGCTTCGTCTGCCGACAAAAAATGAATGGAAATATATCATAGGAGGCGCGATGCTCAATGTCGTCCTCCATCATTACTTCCTTAACATGGGACTTGTTCGTACGACCGGCACAAACGCGGGACTGATACTCGGAACAGGCCCCGTCCTAACGGCGATCTCCGTCGCACTTATCATGCGGAATTACCCGTCTAAAGTGCAATGGCTTGGTTTCTTAGTCGGCCTAGGCGGCGTCAGCTCCGTCGTTTTAGCAGGCGGGGGAATTGGCGGTCTCGCGCTCGGTGATAGCTTCATTTTCATTTCAATCGCCGCTCAAGTATTATCATTTCTAGTCATCGCAAAAGCAGCAAAAACACTCGATCCACGTATCATGACCGCTTATATGATGGTAGTCGGCAGCGCGGTACTACTCATCATTAGCCTGATTCAAGAACCCGGTGAAATCAAAGCATTTGCCACCGTACCGCCCATGTTTTGGCTCGGTTTCGCAGCAAGCGCCATCATCGGCACAGCTGTCGGTCACATGCTTTACAACTACGCAGTCGGAAAAGTCGGCCCAGCCAAAGCCGCCATCTTCATCAACTTCAACACCATGTTCTCCCTAATCGGCTCAGCACTATTCCTTGGCGAAATCATCACCTATCGCCATCTCATAGGCCTAGCCCTCATCATTGCCGGCGTTATACTAGGATCTGGCGCCGCAGAAGACCTATGGAAAAAACGACGCAAGCGGAGTGAGAATGTCGTTTAGTTCACTAATCACGCAATCTTTTCCATATAAATTCATAGAACGTTGTCTCTTTCGAATAGACAATCACCACCCAATCAGCCATCCAGACCACCGGATGGCTTCCTTTATGCCCTTCAAATAGAAAATAGTGTCCAACCAATCCCGGGAGTGTCCAAAGAACCTGCAATAGTGTCCAACCAATCCTGAAGTGTCTAACCAACTCCCGGAAGTGTCCAACGAACCCGCAATAGTGTCCAACCAATCCTGAAGTGTTCAACCAACTCCCGGAAGTGTCCAACGAACCCGCTATAGCGTCCAACCAACTCCGCAAAGTGTCCAATCAGCTGCGACTCAACCGAAAAGGAACACCCCCAAGAACCAATTACACTTGGGACTACAAATTACCATTGTATAAATAACAAAACAAAAAGCCGCCCTCTCCACCGGGCGGCTACCTTTATATGAAAATCAAACTCAAATCTTCGCAGTAGCTTTTGCAACATTAATCGTGTTAATACTCTCATTTGACCATAAAAATAAAAAATAACCCATCCTTGAGTTAGAGGCTCAGATGGGTTACTACTCCAGATGGGCTGATCCCCTTATAGGGAACCTAGCTATTGCTGACCGTTTGACGCTCGACACGTCAAGCGGTCCTTTTTATTCTTTACTAGATCTATTCTCAATATACAGTATGCTACAGAAGACTTCAAGAACCAGAACCAAGAAATAACTTAAAAAGCAGAAGAAAGGGAAGTCTTTAGCGGGCAAAAAGACGGTTGAAAAAAGTCTTGGCCAATCAAATCCAAGAGTTCACAACGAATCAAACAAACATCACAACACTCCGATCCAACTAAACAACATCCCGCCGAAACATCACAACATTCCCAACCAACTAAACAACACCCCCTCAACACCAAACCACACCCCAAAAATCATCCCCCCCCATCCCGCATATACTACTACCCACCAATCAAAAAGGGGGAACCACCATGTCACTCACCATCAACCCGCGCGTCCAACAAATAGAACCATCCGGCATCCGCAAAATCTCCAACCAGCTCATAAACTACCCCGATGCCATCAATCTAACCATCGGCCAACCCGACTTTCCAACACCCGAACGCATCAAACAAGCCGCCCACAAAGCAATCGACGACAACAAAACTATCTACTCACACAACGCCGGTCTCCTCGAACTCCGGCAAGCCGTATCCACCTTTTTTACCGATAAATACAACTTCACCTACAACCCACAAACCGAAATCATCATCACAACCGGCGCAAGCCAAGCAATGGACACCGTATTCCGTACGATTCTCGAGCCAGGAGACGAAGTCATCGTCCCCGCACCCATCTACACCGGCTACGAACCGCTCATCACACTCGCCGGCGCAACACCCATCTATCTCGACACAACAACAACCAACTTCATCCCGGACCCAATCCAACTCGAACAACTCATCACACCCAAAACAAAAGCAATCGTCTTCAACTATCCATCCAACCCAACCGGCGTCACCATCCCACACAAAACGATGGACGAACTAGCCGCAACACTCACCAATCACGACATCTTCATCATCTCGGACGAAATCTACAGCGAAAACACCTACCAAGGGGAACACCGCTCATTCGCTGAGTACCCCGAACTCAAAGACAAACTATTCCTCATCCACGGCCTGTCCAAATCCCATTCCATGACAGGCTGGCGCATCGGTTTCCTGCTCGCCGCCGCCCAGTGGATGCAACAAGCCGTCAAAGTGCAAGCCTATAACACCATCTGCGCAGGCGTCCCATCCCAACACGCAGCTATCTGCGCACTAACCGAATGCCAACACACGCCTTCGGCAATGAACCCGGACTATATCCTACGCCGCGACTACATCTACACCCGGCTCACCAACATGGGCCTTCCGACAGTCAAACCGGGTGGCGCATTCTACATCTTTCCTTCTATTAAAGAGTTCAACCTAACATCCGAACAATTCGCCCACACGTTGCTCGATGAAGCCCGAATCGCCGTCGTACCAGGCACCGCCTTCACAGCATTCGGGGAAGGTCACATCCGAATTTCCTACGCCTACGCATTCGACCAACTCGAAATCGCCATGGACCGACTCGAAACCTGGATAACCAACTGGCGCAACAAAGAACGTCACATAGTTCCAAATCCACCGTTATTGTAATCAATAAAAAGTACCATTCTTGAAACAATCACCGAATAAAGGTATAATGTCTTTAGAAACGCATAACATAAAAAAAGACCGAGTGCGCTAACACTCGGCCTAGCAACTGCAAACCGCAAGAAGAGCGGTTGATCCGGTTTTAGACAGAAATAACCGTCATACCTTATCAGCGGGGGACGGTTATTTCTTTTTTACGAAGAAAATGATCAATGTGACTACAATTGTAAAGGCTGCTAACATTACAGTGCAAAGCTGAATTAGCAAATTTATCGATTCGTAAGTCGACATTGGCATCACCTCCATTCTCATGGAAGTGACCAACCGCCCACACTTCATATGCAATTACCAACTCTATCATAACACAAAAAGAACGTTTGTTCTATCTTACGACAACAAAAATCCATCAATCGATTACTAAGAAATCAATAAAAACAAGCCCCTCGCCACCAGCAAGGGGCTTTAAACTTTTCCAACCAAACAACAAACCTCTCAATACGCCCGCAAAACATAGTATAATCATAGAAAAAGGAGGCACTACCATGAAAAAACGCATCCCAACCCTACTACTCTCAGCAACTCTACTAATCGCATTCCAACCAGCCGCACAAGCTGCCACATTTACAGATGTGCCAACCGCACACTGGGCGCACAAAGCCATCAACAACATCTCCACCCGCGGTCTCATCAACGGCTATCCAGACGGAACCTACCGCGTCAATGAGCCCGTCACCCGAGCCCAAGCCGCAAAAGTCGTCGCGCTCGCCATCAACGCCAAACCGACAGCCGCATTCAAACCAAGTTTCCAAGACGTCAGCCCAGCCCACGGCGCATACGATCATATCCGCGCACTCACCGAACGTGGCATCTTCACCGACGGGGACAAATTCCGCCCGAACGACCCACTGACACGTGCGCAAATGGCCAAAATACTGACATTGGGCTATAAAATCATCGTCGACGACAATGACCTCATCAAATTCCAAGACGTCATTAAGCTCAACCAAAACTATGGTTACATTACGACACTTGCCGAACTCGGCATCACAACAACACCGCCAGCCGGCATGTACAAGCCAAACGACATCGTCACCCGCGCACATATGGCGGCATTCATCGACCGCACCACAAAATTCGAACTTGAGCGCGAAAAAGGCGTCATCTACTATGACAAAGCCCGCAGCATGTATATGGACAAATCCAAGCCTGATCCAATACCACCAGTAATAGACGATCAAGACAACGCCCTCAAAACCGTTGAACTTGTCAATAAACAGCGGAAACAGCTAGGCGTAAAAGAACTCATTCTCGACGCTGACCTCTCTGCAATTGCTAAAGCCAAAGCACAAGACATGGCGAAAAATAACTACTTCGACCACAAGTCACCAACATACGGCACTGTCGATGAGATGCTGAAAAAGTTCAACTACAAATGGACCGCATACGGTGAAAATATCGCAAGAGGCTACATCGCACCCGAATCCGTCGTCAAAGAATGGATGATCTCGCCAACTCACCGCGCAAATATCGCAAACAACAACTTCACACACGTCGGTACTGGTTATGCGATCGACGACAAAGGAAAACCGTATTGGGTCCAACTCTATACGCAAAAATAAAAAAACACATAACCAAACAACATTTCCACCAAACTAAACAACAAAATACCAAATCCAACCATCTTGCAAACTTCAAAACTGGGTATAGGTTATAATATAAAAGAACATACCCTTGAAAGGGGACTCACCACATTGAAAAAAATCCAAACAGCATTCATCGCCATCATAACCCTGTTCCTATTTACACCAATCGCCCAAGCAAGTACACTCGACGACGTCAAATTCTTCGTCGAGACCTACTACTATGGTGACGTCCCTAAAAACCTCAATACCATGAAAAACGTAGACGAAATCGTCAACTCACTCGACGAATACTCGCGCTACATGTCTGCCGGAGAATACCGTACCTATCTATCGGCCGTTGCTGTGGATGAACACCAACCATCGTCAATCCCAAACGTAGCTGCAACAACATCGACTAAATCACCAGCAACACCAGAGCACCCAATCACATCATCCATGCTCTACGGCAACATCGGTTACATAAAAATCGCCACGTTTTCCGCCGACCTGGGCAAGCAAGTGGAAGCACACTGGACGAAGCTCAAAAAAAATGGAGCAACCGGACTCATCGTCGACCTGCGCTATAACGGCGGTGGCTACGTCGACAGTGCTGAACAGCTTCTCGGCTTTTACCAAGGCGTGACAAACGCTTACTACCTATCTACACGCGAAGGCAACAAAATGATTAAACCGATACCAACCAAAACGAAATTCCCTAAACAATCATATGTGCTCGTCAATCGCTATTCCGCATCTGCATCTGAAATCGTCGCAGCGTCCCTCATCGATCAGCAAGCCGCTACCATAGTAGGTGAGACGACGAAAGGGAAGGGCAGTGTCCAATCCTTCTTCGAATTTGATGACGGCAGTGCACTCAAACTGACAATTGGGCACTTCAAAGGACCGGGAGGAACACTAGTCCACAAAAAGGGAATCCAACCTAGCATCAAAACCGAATCGAACAAAGAACTGTTAAACATCCATCAGCGGCTCCTCAACGAGTCATTCAGCAACAAGCACTACAAAAAAATCGACAATCTCGACAATGTACCAACGACTAAAAAAATGACTATCCAATTTACCCAGCCAATGAACTTTACCAACGCACAGACGTCCAATAATATAGAACTAGTTAAAGTAGGCGGCGTAGCCGTCCCAATCACCATCAACCAAAAGGCCAACAACACAATTGAAATTGTTCCTAACAAAAACCTGCAACCCGGCGCTTCCTATGAACTCATCATCCACCCGGGCTTAAAAAACACTAACGGCCGCACGGTTAAACAAGGCACATACGTCCCAATTACCGTCAAAAGCGCCAGCTGAAGTACGTAGCGCCTAGCAACCTAAACACCGAATGTGTTATAATCAACGAGCTGTCCGGTGCCAGTTACTGACACCATTTAGCACTTTCAAAGTGTGGCAGCAGCTAGCTCCACATTGAACCGCCATGAAGAACTCCTAGAAAAGAGGAAAACTACTATGAAAACCACTATGAATAAAAATATATGCGTCATCGGACTAGGCTACATAGGCCTACCAACAGCAGTAATGTTCGCCAACAGTGGCGTCCGCGTACACGGTATGGACGTCAACGAAAAAGCAGTTAACATGATCGCAAACAAACAACTTCATATAGAAGAGAACGGGCTTCAAGAGCGTCTTGAAGAAGCAATCGACAAAGGGTACTTCACGGTTTCAACACAACCCGTCGAAGCAGACGTCTACATCGTGGCTGTCCCATCACCAATCAACCCGGACAACACAGCAAACTTGGAGTACATCCGTAAAGCAACAGCGTCAATCGTCCCTTACCTAAAAAAAGGGGCACTGGTCATTCTCGAATCAACAGTGCCACCAAAAACAGTAGAAAATGTTATGTTGCCTGAGCTTCGCAAGTCAAACCTAGAATTAGGCGTCGATCTATTCGTCTCACACTCACCAGAGCGCGTCATTCCAGGCAAGATTTTCGAAGAACTCATTAACAACGACCGTATCGTCGGCGGCATTACAACTGAATCCGCAGAGATGACAAAAGAGCTATACCAAACATTCGTCCAAGGGGAAATCCACCTAACTGACGCAACAACAGCGGAGCTCGTCAAAGTAATGGAAAACACCTACCGTGACGTTAACATCGCGTTTGCCAATGAACTCGCAAAAATCGCTGAAACAATCGACGTCGACATATGGGAAGCTATTCGCTTTGCCAATTTCCACCCGCGCGTTAACATCCATACGCCAGGACCTGGTGTAGGCGGACATTGTATCGCAGTAGATCCTTGGTTCCTTGTGGAATTAAGCCCGGAAAACTCGGATATCATTAAGAAATCGCGCCTAACGAACAATGGCATGCCGAAATTCACAGCGCAAAAAGCACAAGCACTTCTCGAACAGCATGGCATCCAGGGCGGTAACGTCGCAGTACTAGGTCTTGCATTCAAAGCTGACGTTGACGATCTGCGAGAAAGCCCTTCGACGGAAGTCATTAAAGAACTTCAAAACTTGAATCTACAAGTAACGTCATTTGATCCACATATCAAAGAACTGCAACACCCGACCCAACGTGCATCACTAGGCGAAGCACTTCAAGACGTCGACCTAATTATCCTGACGACGGATCATACGGAATTTAAAAACCTTAATCCGGAAACAGTGAACACTGGCGACACCAAGCCACTCGTACTCGATACGAAAAACGCACTCAACCGAGACAAGTGGGAACAAGCCGGATTCCGTTTCTTTAAGCTCGGCGATGGCAAGAACAAAGGACTTTCTTCTATATGAAAGAGACCATTCTTGGCGTTCAAGTCAACACCGAAAACTACGACGAGTTAATTCCTAAAGTCTTTCGCAACATCGAAGACAAGAAGAAATCACTCGTCGTAGCCATCAACCCGGAAAAGCTTATGAAAGCAAAAGAAGACCCGGGACTAAAAGCGCTTCTTAACAGAGCCGAGTTTCAAATCCCGGACGGCATTGGCGTTATCATTGCGTCTAAATTAAAAAAGGGCAGTATCTCGTCACGCATTACTGGAATTGACATGATGGATCGTATTGTTAGGGAAGCAGCACGTACTGGGCGTGCGGTTTTCCTTTACGGTGCGAAACCAGGTGTTGCTGATAAGGCGGCTCAACAACTTAAACAGACCTATCCAGATCTTATCGTGGCAGGAACACAGGATGGCTATGAATCAGATACTAGTAAAGTCTTAGAAACTATCAATAAGGCCAAGCCTGATATTCTATTCGTTGCGATGGGTTCTCCAAAACAAGAGCAATGGATTGAACAACATCGGGACAACCTATACCCAACGTTGTATCAAGGCGTTGGTGGTTCATTCGACGTCCTTGCAGGTAACGTCAAGCGAGCACCCGCCGCATTTCAAAAAATGGGTGCGGAGTGGCTGTATCGTCTACTAAAAGAACCAAGTCGACTTAAAAGGCAAATGAATCTGCCAAAATTCTTATTTGAAGTTTTCAAACAAAAATAAGGTTGACACTCTTGTATTCCGGTAAAAGTGGTGCTAGAATACTAAAGTGTAAGGATAATTTCCTCTATAAAATATATAACAAACGCCATGCAGATCGAAATTTGGTTGGTTGACCACACAAAAAGACTCGAACAGTTCCCATCTGTTCGAGTTTTTTTGTATTGAAAAGCGGAAGTGCCTGCTAAGCCCCGACAAGCGCTGAAGGCTTGCTGATATGGCGCCCTTTGCCATTATCAGTAAGCTGAAGCGACTCGAGGGGCTAGGCACTGGAGTCTAGACAACCCCGAAAAGCGGAAGGCGTCGTCTTAGATGCGACAGGCATAAGGCGGACCAACGCCGCGGCGCACTTTGCCGCAGAGTAGGGCTGACTTATGACCCGAGCATCTGACGCCTGAAGCCTAGACATACCGAAAAGCGGAAGCACCTGTTCATCCCCGACAAGCAAGCCCCCGGGTGCCAGTTACTATCACAATACACAACCTTCGAATTGTGGCAACAGCCGGCACCAAAAATTCCAAGCATTCGCACCCTGAACTGGACACCTGTTTTAGGAATAATGAATGACAATCCTCCCGATTTGGAAAGAAAACCATTTTCCGCCATAAATTCAAAACAGATGAAAATAAAAGAATACGATGTTTATGTTGACCAAGAAAACCATATAATTCCCACTTAAACACGCATAGGTAAGGCGAAAAGACTGGAGACCGCGCAAGGAATTCCAAATACATAATCAGCAGTAACTAGACACTAACAATTGAAATCGTTCTGTAACTTTAAACCAAAAGTCGTAAAATACTTGATATATATCAGATATGCGATAGAATGGTAGAAGCGGCTCAGGAATCTAGTGATGTTTCCAAAGGGATTTACTATATTACTAACTTGTAATTGACATCCTTGTCGTAATTATCTATACTTTAATCTGTAATGACTTCTATCTTTCATTTTGCCGTGGAAGTAGTTGACACAAATTTATTTTCTATCTAAGAGGAGGAAATTATTCAATGGCTAACCAACCATCTAAGTACAGCAAATTTTTAGTAGGGGCTGCATCAGCAGCACTAGTAGCATCCGCAGTAGCACCAGTAGCAAGCGCGGCAGATTTTAAAGATACGAAAGGTAACACGCACGAAGAAGCTATCAACGCTCTTTCTGATGCAGGCGTTATCAAAGGCTATTCAGACGGTACATTCCTACCAAACAAAACGTTGACTCGTTCTGACGTTGTTAAAATGATGGGTAAATGGCTTGTAACTGAAGGACATTCAATTCCTGCAGATGCAAGAACTAACCCACGCTTCACTGACTTGTCAACAAAGTCTAACGCAGAACTTCTTGACTATGCTGCAGTTGTTAAAGACGCAGGTGTATTCATCGGATCTAACGGTAAACTTCTAGCAGTTGACAACATCACTCGTGAAAACATGGCACTAGTGCTTGTTCGCGCATTTGATACTGTTGAAAAAATCGACTTGGCTACATACGTAGCTGGACAAGATTTCAAGCGTGATGTAAAAGATCTTACATCTGCAAAATCTGAAGCACGTGCTGCTATCGACGTTCTTGATTTCTTCGACATCACGAACCCAACAGTTGCTAGCTTCAATCCAAAAGGCAACACAACTCGTGGACACTTTGCTACATTCCTACACAAAACAATTAACGCAGACTTCTCTAAAGTAGCTGGCGAAGCAGCAGAAGGCGTTGCATCAGTTAAGGCTGTTAACGCTACTACTGTTGAAGTAGCTTTCAAAGAAGCAGTTTCAGATGTTAACGCTCTTAAATACACTATCGAAGGTCTAACAGTTTCTAACGCAGCTGTTAAACAAACAGATAACAAAACTGTTATTCTTACAACTTCTGCTCAAGAAGGCGGAAAAGAATACACACTTAAAGCTGGCGAATCTACGCTAGGTAAATTTACTGGTCTTTCTGAAGTAGTTCCAACTAAAATCACAACAGATACTACTTCACTTCAAGGTATTGTTGGTAAAGAAGTAACATTGAAAGCTGACATCAACGTGAAACAAGCAGGCGTTCCTGTAACTTTCAACGTTAAAGCTGACGATAAGTTGAACAAAGACCAAGTAGTAGAAGCAGTTACTAATGCCGAAGGTATTGCTACTTACTCTTATACTCAATATGCTGCAGGTAATGACGATGTTGCTGTTTACCCTACAGGTGCACCATCTGTACGTAGCCATGCAAAAGTATACTGGGGTGTTGACTCAATCCTAACAATCGTTGCTGACGATAAAAAAGGTGAAGAAATCAACAACGGCGAAAACAAAGTTTACAAAGTAACTTACAAAGATGCAACAACTGGTAAAGCAGTAGCTAACCAAAAATTGCATGTAACATTTGCTGAAAACGTTGATACAACGATTGACAAAATTACACATGCTACTGCTAACGGGAAAAATCCTTATCAGTTAGAAAATGGTAAAACAGAAGTTGTAACTGTAACAACAAACAGCAAAGGTGAAGCTACTCTAACTGTTTCAGGATTGAATACGAAAGCAACTCCGGTTGTATTCCTAGACGATTCAGCAAGCAACAGAGTTTCTGGTAACGAACGTCTAGAAGCTACTGAATTACAAGCTAAAGCTGCACAATTGGTAATCGGTGCAGTTCAATCTTCATACGCAATCGAAGTAGCTCGTGATGGCGGAGAAGAAGCTGCAACTGGTTTAGATAATGGTCGTAAATACAAAGTTACAGTTAAGACAAAAGACGGTAAAGTTGCGGCTAACGAAACTGTTAACGTATCGTTCAATGAAGTTCTTGACAGAAATATGAATACAAATACTTCTGCAGTCTTTACTAAAGATGCTGCAAGCCTTGGACAACAAATTTCTGTTAAGCTAAATGCAAAAGGTGAAGGATCATTTACAATCGCTACAGCAACAGCTAACGTAAAAGAGTATGCTACTCCAGTTGTTTGGATTGACATCAATTCTAGCAACGCTAAAACAGGAACGCTTGACGAAGGTGAACCTTCTAAAGTTGCTGACATCACATACTTTGCTGAAGCGAAGCTTACAGATGGTAACCTAAAAGCATATGACTCTGCTGCTACTAATGCTAAAGAAGTTGAAGAAGAAGATAAATTCGCAGGTGATAAAACTGCATTCTTCAAATTTACTGCTGCTAACCAAAGCGGAAAAGCTATGTCACTTCCAACTGGTTATGATCGCATTGAAGCATCATTCACAGTGTTCAACACAGGTAGCAATGATGTAAAAGTTTATGACCAAAAAGGTAACTTCGTTGATATTGTTTCTCCAAACCGTAGTCTTACAGTTACAGTTAACGAAGAAAACAATGTAGTTCCAATGATTAGTGTTGAATCAGATAATAAAACTACTGATGTACGTGTAGAAGCAAGAGGAACTGCGATTCCTGAAAATTACCGTAACAACAACAACAACAACAACAACAGACTACAAACAATTAATCTAGGTAGCCATACAGCTAAAGCATCATTCGTATCTACTAAAGAAGTTGGTGTGACTCATACTGGTCTAGTAACAGGCATTGATACGGTAGATAAAGAAATCCAATTTGAAGGAAAAGACTATGTAAGCTATAAAGGTGCTTCTTTCAAAAACTACTATGGTAACACTATTGATCAAGCTGCATTTGAAAAAACAATCAAAGATGCATTGCTTGAAGGGAAAACACACAAAGTAACACTTAACAAAGATGGTGACAAGATCACTGTTTCTATCCTTTCTGAAACAGCAGTTACAGCACCTGCTATCGTTGTTAATCAACGTGACGTAACAGCAGTAGTTGATTCTGTAGAGGTCTCTACTGACGCTCAAGCACCAGGTCAAACAATTGCATTAACACCTGGAACTAATGGTGTTGCAGTTGCTTGGGAATCAAACAGCAGTCTTCTTACTATTGCTAATGGAACTGCTACAGTAGGTGAGGTTACGCAAGAAACGAACGTAACATTGACTGCTAAATTCTCTAAAGGTACTGGAGCAGATAAAGTTGAAGTTACTAAGAACTATACA
Organism: Sporosarcina psychrophila; assembly: GCF_001590685.1. Classification (GTDB taxonomy): domain Bacteria; phylum Bacillota; class Bacilli; order Bacillales_A; family Planococcaceae; genus Sporosarcina; species Sporosarcina psychrophila. The sequence goes on along the minus strand of NZ_CP014616.1, from coordinate 4,109,758 downwards.
GTGAAATTAGTACCAACTCCTGAAGTAGTAGTAACTAAAGGTCAGCTTCTAGGTAAAATTGAAGCTGCTAAACTTCTTGCAGAAGACGTGAAATACACTGCAGCAAGCAGAAACGCTCTATCAGCTGCAATTCTTGAAGCTCGCGCTGTATATGACAATAACTCTGCAACACAAACGGAAATAAAAGCTGCTGTTGCTGAGCTAGAAAAAGCAACTACAGCACTTGTATTAGTGCCAGCTGCTGACACTACTGCTCCAAAAGTTACAACTGGAAAATATACACTAAATTCTGTGAACTATGATCTGATTGCAAATGGTTATACTGTAGCAGTACCAGCAACAGCTGATAATGAATTGTCAGCACTTGAAATCACAATTGAAGAAGATAGTGTCATTAAAGTCACTGGAACTTCTGACATTGCGTCAGTGAATGTTAATTCAATTCTAGAGGGTGAAGGTCTTTCAACACTAACTCCAGAAAACGGAGTTGCTACTCTGAACCTGGAAAAAGTGGCAGATCTACTTTCTTACGCTGATTTCTCGGCATATGCAGTAGGAACTGAAAAACACATAACTCTAACACTTACTGATGCAGCAGGTAATGCTGAAACTGTAGTGATCACTCTTAAAGTTACAGCTCCAGCTGCTAACTAATTCTAAAAAAATATTACTTCATAAATTAGTTCTTTAGTTTAGAAGTAAAATAGACATCCCATGTTTAAACTTAACGTTTAATTCATGGGGTGTTTTTTATTTGGGGAAATTATCGATATTAATGTAAGGAATCTGTAGAAACACTGTAATTAATTGATATTTACCTTGATACTCCATTGAACAAGATTAATAGGTTCTATAATATTAATAAGCTTGAACCGCTTCTTTTTTGTATAAACAAATGACTAGAAAAGTCATTAACCAACTTGTGAACAACAATAGCAAACTTACATTAAAGGTTCATCTGTATGTTGTTAAAAGCCATGAATAGCAAAAACAACACCCCACGGCCAAAGTAGTATAAAATTCACCATTTAACTGCATGGCACTACTTCCCTCTAATAAACTAATAGATATTATGAAAGAGAAGAACAAAAAAAGAATTTCTTAATGCTATTGTTAGTAATTGTCTTGATTGCCGCGGGTTATCTTTTATATATATTAAAATTCAAAGAAAATAAAGTTGTGGATTCTAATAACGCGCTAACTAACACTGAAATAAATTTTAGGTACCTGTGGTTTGGCTGCTCTTAATTCGGATACAGTACAATTGCATGAATTTAAAAGGGAGCTCAGTCATATCCCATTTGGCTGGGTTTTTCATGTACATTAATAACATCCAGTGAGTTGTCATAATTACAGCTTGCATAGATGTAGTTAACACTGACTTTTAGTTGTGTGAGTAACTATTTCTGGATACTAGTATTATAGTTAACTAAGTAACTAGTATCTGACAATAGGTTGCACAAAATTACCAATTAAATTATACTATTAGTAGGAATGAATTGTATTTTTATTATTTAGTAATTGGTTATGAATCTATCGTACTACTATAATAGTAGCCTAAAGCGAATGGTATACAGAGAGTATTACTACATTATATGGGGGTTTCAAGATGAAGAAATCTAGTTATGAAAAAATATTCAAAGCGACGTTGGCAACAACAGTTGCAGCAGGAGCTTTTGTTGCTTTTGCACCTGCAAATACAGAGGCAGCATCGACATTTTTCGATGTTAAGGACATTCCAAGTCATCACTTTTATGATGCTGTCATGGACTATACTGCAAGAGGCATGATTAGTGGCTATCCAGATGGTAAATTCAAACCAGGTCAAAGCATTACCCGCCAGGATGCTGCAAAACTGTTGGCCCTTGTGTTAGATTTAGATACGAAAAATGTCCAAAATCCAGGGTTTAAAGACGTTAGCAAAACGAGCCCATACTATGGACATATTGCAGCGCTTGTTGAAGCGGGAATCATTTCAGGTTTTGAAGATAACACATTCCGACCTGAGGATAGTCTGTCAAGGGCACAAATGGCGAAAATAATTGTACTTGGCTTTGAATTTGAAGAAATGAAATCTGGAAAACTACCATTTAGCGATATTAATGATAAGCAATGGCATATTGACTATGTCCGGACATTGTACGCCAATGAAATTACGACAGGTACAACACCTACAAAATTCTCGCCGAATGCGCTTGTGACGCGTGGACAAATGGCTTCATTCGTCTTTAGAAGTGAAGCACTTGCAACGCCGAAAGTAGATGTAGACAAGGTAGCAGTAGAAGCAGCAGCGGGTCAATTAAAAGCTGGTGTAGTCACAGTCTCGCGTGGCAATGAGGCAACTGATGCCAACAAACTTACAGCGGTCCAAACCTATGTTAATTCACTCATTACGGAAAAAGGTGTAGTAGCAAAAGTGGCGGCAAGCACAACAGCTGGCAGTTATGTAGTAACACTTACTAAAGGTGAAGCAAAAGTAGAAAAAACAATCACTGTGACATTTAGCTTTGCTGCGGATGATCGTTTTGTTACTGAAGTAACCGCGATTAACGCTAAACAAGTTGAAGTTAAATTCGCAACACCTGTTACGAAAACAACCGTACTAAACGCTTCGAATGAAGTTCAAAATATGACGTTTACGATGGTGACGGGCGCGACTGTGAACCCTGGACAACTTAAAGGCTCATTGTCCGAAGATGGTAAAACATTAACGATTACTGCAAATTGGATTTTTGATGGCGAGTATGCGTTTAAGTTAACTGATGCTATTAAATCAGTAACAGGTGAAAAGTTCGAGGAGTATACAGCGATTGTCAAAGCCAATGATAAAGTTGCGCCGAAACTCGTTTCAGGATCAGCTGTTGGGAAAATATCTACGAACTCGTTTGCCCTACTATTCGATGAACCTGTTAATGCAGCTGGAGTCATCGCTTATGTTAATGGTGCAGCGGCGACCGTTGCGAACAACCCTACGAATCCAAATCGTTTAGATGTTACATCTAGTAAACAAGTTGCAGCAGGTACGGCAGCAACAGTTAAATTGACCAATGTAAAGGATTATAATAATAACATGATCGCTCCAAATCCAGTGGAAACGACAGTTACAATTTCTGCTGATACAGTAGCTCCAACTGTGACCCATGTAAACGTTATAGGCGAAAATAGAGTAGAGATCACGTACGATAAAAATATGAACATAGCTTCATTCGCAGGGAAAGCTCGTCTCGTCCATCCGAATGGAACTGTGATAAATCTTGCAGCTTCAGCTGGTAGTAATGAAAAAACGGTTGTTTTAACAGGCTCAGGATTATATTTCAATGGTGCGTACAATGCCATTCTATTTGTCGACGCTGATGTGAAAGATACGGTTGGCAATAGTACAGCCCTTTATTCAGCTAATGTTACTTTCGATAAAGATACTAGTGCGCCAGCATTGACAACAGTCGACTATAAAGATGGCAAAATTGTAGCGAATTTTACAGAAGATATTGCAATAGGCGGAACAAATGCAGTCACAGTCATTGATCAAAATACAGGAGCGGCAACTCAAATTTACCTAAACCACTACAATGGGTCGAATGCAGTGATTACTAACGATACATTAACAATTACGCAGGCATTGCCGAACGGAACCTATCAATTACGTCTACCAGCAAACACAGTCGTTGATAAAGCAGGTATACCTAATCCGAATGCGATTGCAACACAAACGTTTATTGTTCAAAATACCATTTCATCGGATAGTACACGTCCAGTAGTTGTGGCAGTTACTAACAATCCTGCAACAAATGGACAAGCTCCAGGTGTTGAACAAACGGCTACTTATACAGCAATTGACGCTGATAGTGGAGTGAACCTAGCTACGATTCAAGATATCAATAACTATACATGGGATGGCAGAGCGTTACCGATAGGATCTTATGTCACAACTGTTATCACTGGGTCAGCAGATAAAGCTACATCTGTTGCAGTAACAGTACGTGTTCCATCTGCAAGCATCACAACAACTAAAACAGCAATACTTACTGTTAACAATATTCGAGACAACGCAGGAAACACCATTGCATCCGCCGGAGCGGGCGAAGTTACATTTGTTAGTGGTAACCAAAACCAACCAGAATTCAATTATGCAGCAATATCTAATAATGGTTCTTCACTCGTTCTTGGTTTCAGTGAGGCGGTTCAATCTAAATATCTAGATGCATATGATTTCGACATTACACTCAATGGTTACCTTGTGGATAAAAACTCCATTGAATCCGTTTACAGTCCCAATTCAAATGTCGATACATTTGTTGTAAGTATCAGAGCATCTGTAGCGAATGATGTTTCAATGGATAGGAACATTAGTGATGTGATATATTTGGATAGTAATAATAATGGAAGATATGATGAGGGAAGAGATGTAGTCCTTGAAGTTGTCGATTCTAGAACTTACTCATCGAATGCAGTCAACTCAGTTACAGCCAATTTGAATTCCAATTACGTCACGAGTTTAAGAGTCAAACTTGTCAAAGACACTGTGTCACCTGTTCAAAATGCGCAAGGTAATTATGCTAACTTCAATAAAGAAATTGATGTAAGGCTAAGATAAACACCCTGTAATATCTATTGAAGACGCCTTCTGCTTGATCACAGCAAATGATCAGGTGGAAGGCGTCTTTTTCTGTCTATAATTGCATGGGCCCTCCAACAAAACCTATAAACTAACCGAAAATGTCGAATAGTGCTGATTTCTCTACACCTCATTCCCGCTTTCTGTTAAACTAGTTGATATGATGATAGAAAAGGGGAAGTCCATGAAGAAAAAACTAAAGATTTTCTTACTGATTGTGTTAGTTATTATCTTAGCTACTGCTGGTTATCTTCTGTACATGTTTAAATTTAAAGAATATGACGTGGCAGATGAAGAAGTGGAGCAAATCATTGAGAATCCATACACGATTGAGTTACCTGATGGAACGACGATTACATTAGATGACAATGGGGAAGTTGTGGATTCGCAAGGCACCGATCCCAAGGGGACAACTCCGGTTACTGAAGCTGCAGTGACATCGTCTGATGGAGACTCTGCGGAAGGCGATAAAGAAGGTGTAACACCTTCACCATCTTCTTCTGATGGCGAAACAACCACTTCCGGCAACAAAGACTCTAGCTCGACTGCAGGGGATAGTGGTAATCCAGAAACGGATCAGAAGCCAACAGTTGCTTCGATTAAGAACAAGTATGTCCCAACGCTAGATAATCTTCAATCACAGGCCGACGCTAAGATAAACACGTTGGTCAGCCATGCAATGAAAGAGTATACAGATAAGAAAGCAAACGGAGAAAGTATCGACTTCGGTTATTTTTACAATAAATACATGGGAGCTGCAAACGGGCTTGAAGCACGTACTGACGCAGTATTTGCGGGTGTCATTAAGGTCGCAGAGGTAGATTTAGAGGCAAATGGCTTCGATAAATCGTACGTTCAAAGTATGGTTGATGATTATGATGCCAAGAAAAAAGCACGCCGCGATAGCCTTATGAAAAAGGCAATGAGTCAATAATATAAAAACAAGGATTCGCTGTGGATAGTCTCAGCGAATTCTTGCTTTTTTGTGGTTGTCTAGGAAATTATAAAATTCTCGTACTGTAGATAAGTTGTAACCATAAAGAGTTTACGTCTAGACTTCAGCGCTTAGCTCCTGGGCCCATAGGACGTGTGTCATGCGGCTTCTAGGCGAAAAGAGCGCCTTTATTACTTATAGGCACCTCCTGGGAGAGATTGAACAGCATCCCTCCTACTTGTCAGGGCTGAACAGGTGTTCCTTCATCAGTAATAGCAGTCGTAATAGGATGAGAAAGGTAACTGCACCAGCCATATCGAGAATGACGTCTTGCGCAGTAGGTGTTCGTCCGCCCGTCAATGACTGGTGATACTCATCTCCGATAGCGAGTAACAGCGTGAGAAAAGTAGCCGTCAACATGCGAAACTTGTGTTTCGGTAAAATCAAATAGATGGCGACGGCAAGGAAACCGAAAATGATAAAATGCGCGCTTTTTCGAAGGAGGAACTCGATGAAGTGATAATAACCCCGTTCCTCAAGCGAAATCGTTTTACCCCAATACGGTACGTGGAGCTTGGAAAGCGTCGATTCGAGCGGCTTACCGGGCAACAAACGTTCCAGCGTTGGGATAAGAGATTGTTGTTCATACGTTTGTCCAGATGAAATGACTAGAGTACTGAGTAGAATGATTACAACGATTATTTTTTTCATATGGGAATTATACCATACAAGAGTCCCGAAACTAAGAACTAGAAAAAGCCCGTCTTAACTGATACGAAATAATCTATCAATCTTAAATAATTGATACAAAAGAAATACATATTATGATATACTTGGTCAAAGTTCGACAATGCAACTGTAAAGGGGAAACTGGCATACATGGAAGAAACGATTAGTTTACAAGATTTAATCAAGACATTAAGGAAACGGCTTATATTGATCATCTTTGCTATTATACTTGCCGTGACGATTGCAGGGATCGTCAGCTACTTCTTTTTAACTCCGATTTACCAGGCTTCAACACAAATACTTGTCAATCAGGAAAAAAGCGAACAACAACAATTTAACTCGCAGGATATTCAAACGAATCTCCAGCTCATCAATACATATAATGTCATCATTAAAAGTCCGGCGATTCTTTCTAAAGTAATCGGAAATTTGGATCTTAATACGACACCGGCACAACTCAATTCAAAAGTTACGGTGAACAGTGCGCAAAACTCACAAGTCCTCAACATCAGCGTACAGGATCCGGAACCACATGTAGCGGTCGATATCGCAAACACGACGGCAGAAGTATTCCAAGAAGAAATACAAAAACTCATGAACGTTGATAACGTCAATGTCCTCTCACCCGCGGTGCACGTAGAGAACCCATCGCCCATTAAACCGAACCCGAAGTTGAACATGGCGATTGCAGCGGTTATTGGTCTGATGCTCGGTGTTGGGATTGCATTCTTGCTTGAATATTTAGATACAACTGTGAAGACTGAACAAGATATTGAAGAATTGCTCGGCTTGCCGATTCTTGGCCTGATAAGCCCGATTACTGAAACAGATGTGCCGGGTGCAAAAGGATTCTTAAAACAGAGAAGAAAGAAAAGGTGACCGTCATGTTCAACAAGAAAAAGAAGCCAATCCAAACAGTTGCTCGTAAACTCGTAACATATGATAGTCCGAAGTCAGTCGTATCGGAGCAATTCCGCACGGTTCGGACCAACATCAACTTCTCGATGCCTGATAAGGATCTCAAAACATTACTGTTTACGTCATCCACTCCTGGCGAAGGCAAGTCGACAAGTGCGTCAAATGTCGCAATTGTTTTTGCAGAGGAAGGGAAAAAGGTACTGCTCGTTGATGCAGATATGCGCAAACCGACGATGCATTATACATTCCACAAGACGAATTCGACGGGACTCTCCAATTTGTTGACTCGAAAATGGGAGTTGAAAGACGTCGTCATCGAAACAGAAATCGAAGGACTCCACATCGTCACAAGCGGACCGATTCCACCAAATCCTGCAGAACTGCTTGGCTCGAAAACAATGGATTCTCTAATCGAAGAATTTATTGCAGGCTATGACATCGTTGTTTTCGATGCACCGCCGCTTCTTTCGGTTGCAGATGCACAGATTTTGTCAAACAAATGTGACGGCACAATTCTAGTGATTAGTTCAGGCACTGCAGAAAAGGATAGCGTTATCAAGGCAAAAGAGGCATTAGTGTCATCGAAAGCCAATATTCTCGGAACGTTACTGAACAATTTTGTTCTTGAAAAAGAACACCATTATTATCAATATTACGGGACAGGGGAGTAAAGGGGCGAGTATGTCTTTTTACTCTTCTTCTTTGGAGCTGAAAGGGGAGAACTAAACGATGATAGATATGCATAGCCACTTCCTTTTCGGAGTCGATGATGGTCCGAAAACGATAGAAGATACGATGCGCATCGTGGAAAAAGCGGCAGAAGAGGGAATTACCGACATGATTTCGACATCGCATGCATTCAGTCCGCACTTCCATGTACCGCGCAACGAAATTGAAGGTCAAATTGGATTACTTGAAGATATTGTCAGGGCAGCGGGTGTGCCAGTAACACTGCACACAGGCCAAGAAGTCCGGCTCTGTGCGGATATTATCGAAAAGTTGGCAATGAAAGAAGTGTTGACGCTCGCTAACTCTCGCTATCTCCTACTTGAACTTCCAACACAATCGGTACCTGCCTATACGGTGACTATTATCCAGTCCTTGCTGGGAGAAGGTATAATCCCGATTATCGCCCACCCCGAAAGGAACCGGGCTATCGCAGAAAAACCCGAACGGCTCGAACGACTCGTTAGACACGGCGCACTTGCACAAATTACAGCGGGAAGTGTCGCAGGGCACTTCGGAAAGAACGTTCAAAAGCTGTCACTTCAATTGATTGAAGCGAACTTGATCCACACGTACGGGTCTGACGTTCATAATATGACAACGAGACCACTTCTTTTCGATAAAGGGCTCGATTACTTAGAAAAAAAGCACCTGCATGACATTGCGAATATCCTGCTCGACAATAACGAACGCATTGTAAAAGATGAGCCGATGTTTATATTGGAACCTGAAATCCCTATTTTAAGAAAATGGTGGAAATTAATTGGGTGAAGTGGTACTATGGGCTGTGGGTTTAGTGTCATGCCATATAGACTATATATAGTTGAATTGTTTCTGAAGTACATAGTAAGTGGTCAAAAAGAACTTTACTACTCAGACTTTATCAATTAGAGAGGAGTACTTCATACGATGTCCATTAAAAAAAGAATGACATATTTAGCGATTGCGGACTCCTTCATAGTTCTGTTTTCCATCTATATCGGATACTTCATCTTGCATCCGTACATAGACATCTTTACGAACAAAATGTTACTCATTAGCGTCATTACGATTCAAATCGCTCATCACTCATTTGCATGGCATTACGGACTCTATAAAAAAGCGTGGTCCTATGCTTCAATAGGAGAATTGAAATCGATTTTCAAAGCAGTAACATTAACAATTGCTGTCGTTGCGGTTGTCCAAATCGCTGTCATACAAGACATTTATTTACGTGCATTATCCCTCACTTGGATGCTCCATATTCTTCTAATTGGCGGATCACGGATGTCATGGAGGCTCTTCCGGGATACGGTCAATCTCCAGGAGGACAAAGAAGCAAAACGCACGATGATCGTTGGAGCAGGACAAGCTGGAAGTATGATTGTGAGACAAGTACTTCAGAACCCTGAATCCGGCATGAAACCCGTCCTCTTTGTAGATGATGATCGTACGAAACAAGGTCTCGAAATATTCGGTGTAAAAGTAGTCGGCGGTACGCAACATATTTCCGGTTTTGTTAAAGCCAATGACATCGAGAAAATTGTCATCGCCATTCCATCTATGGGAAAACAACAAATGGCTGAATTAATGAAACTATGTATTGAAACCGGTATCCAAACACAAACGATTCCACGCATCGAAGACCTTATGACGGGTAAAGTATCCGTCAATGATATGCAAGACGTGAAAATCGAAGACTTGCTGGGCCGAGATGAAGTCCAACTCGATTTAAAAGCAATCGCGGACAAGCTAACTGGCAGGACAATATTAGTCACCGGCGCGGGAGGCTCAATCGGTTCCGAAATTTGTAGGCAAGTGAGTGAGTTTAGACCGAGAAGATTGATCCTTTTAGGACATGGTGAAAATTCTATCTACAATATAGACATGGAACTGCGTCAAAAAGTTTCACCACATACAGAAATAATTCCAATAATTGCAGACGTCCAAGATCGAATGCGCATTTTCGACATAGTCAGCGAGTACAAACCTGATGTTATGTACCACGCCGCTGCCCATAAGCATGTGCCTTTAATGGAAGCAAACCCGATGGAAGCAGTGAAAAATAATATCTTTGGTACAAAGAACGTCGCTGAAGCAGCAGATACATTCGGTGTGTCCTACTTTGTCATGATCTCAACAGACAAAGCAGTAAACCCACCCAACGTTATGGGCGCAACAAAGCGCTTTGCGGAAATGATTGTACAAAACCTAGCAAAAGAAAGTAAGACAAAATTTGCGGCTGTCCGATTTGGCAATGTCCTCGGCTCACGTGGCAGTGTAGTACCCCTGTTCAAACAGCAGATTGCTAAAGGCGGACCGATTACGGTGACTGATCCGGAGATGACAAGATACTTCATGACGATACCGGAAGCATCACGGCTTGTGATTCAAGCAGGGACGTTAGCTGCTGGTGGTGAAGTGTTTGTCCTTGATATGGGTGAGCCGGTGAAGATTGTCGATCTAGCGAAGAACCTGATCAAGTTGTCTGGGTATAGTGAAGAAGAGATTGGCATCAACTACTCAGGGATTCGGCCTGGGGAGAAATTGTTTGAAGAGTTATTGAATGAGAATGAACGGCAGAGCGAGTATGTGTTTCCAAAGATTTTTGTTGGGAAGGCGGAGCCGGTTAGTCGTTTGGAGATGGAGTTTGTAATAGAGAACTTGCTTGAAATGAATGACATAGAGTTGAAAGAGACATTGGTTGGGATTGCTAATCGGAAGGTTGCTAGTATCAATAGGGAAGTAACGACTGCATAGCAGGGGTCCCGAAGTATACCGGGTACCAGACACTGACAACATTCGCGTCCTACGGCGAATTGTGACAGCGCCTGGCACCCTTAGCAAAGAAGTAAAAGGAGGCATTGCAATGAAAAAGGTACGTAAAGCAATTATTCCAGCAGCAGGTTTGGGTACACGGTTTTTGCCGGCGACGAAGGCGATGCCGAAGGAAATGCTACCGATTGTTGATAAGCCGACCATTCAATACATTGTTGAAGAGGCAATTGCATCCGGCATTGAAGATATTATAATCGTTACGGGAAAAGGGAAGCGAGCGATTGAAGACCATTTTGATAATAACTTTGAATTGGAAGAAAGTCTTATTGAAAAGGAAAAATTCGATTTATTAGATAAAGTTAGGCAATCAGCAAATGTAGAAATTCATTACATACGTCAAAAAGAACCAAAAGGACTTGGCCATGCTGTATGGTGCGCACGTAAGTTTATTGGGAATGAGCCATTTGCAGTTTTACTAGGTGATGATATTGTTCAGAGTGAAGTTCCTAGCTTAAAACAACTTATGGATCAGTATGATGAAACGCATGCGTCCATAATTGGTGTACAAACTGTACCGGATAATGAAACCCATCGCTATGGCATTGTTGAGCCTTCATTGCAAACAGGGCGAAGGTATGCGGTTGAAAACTTTGTGGAGAAACCAGCGAAGGGGACAGCACCATCGAATCTAGCGATTATGGGGAGATATATACTAACTCCTGAGATCTTCATGTGTTTAGAAAAGCAGGAAACTGGAGCGGGTGGGGAAATTCAGTTGACGGATGCGATTCAACAGTTGAATAAAATTCAGCGTGTGTTTGCTTATGATTTTGAAGGTAAGCGGTATGATGTTGGGGAGAAATTAGGGTTTATTACGACTACGATTGAGTTTGCTTTGCAGAATCCTGAGATTAGGGATGAATTGATGGCTTATCTTGAGGAATTGATGGAGAAAAGGCTAGTTAGATAATTAATTAGTGGTGATTGGGGTCCTTGTTCATTTGTGTTTGTGAAATGGGCAGGGAGTTTAATTATGTGTAAGGCTGGTTTAGATACCTTTTTTTTATATTTGGTGGGTTAGTAGTTGATTGGACAACAGAAAATCAAGGAATCCAATTAAGTATTAATTTACTAATAACTATCAAGGAGTGCTACGGATATGTATATGAAGATTAAAAGATTGATGGATATCATTCTCTCTTTTATAGGATTAATCATTTTATCACCAATACTTTTAATTCTAGTCACTGCTATTAAACTGGATTCGAAAGGTCCAGTGTTGTTCAAACAAAAACGTGTCGGAATTAATAAGGCTCATTTCAATATATTGAAATTCAGAACGATGAGAATAGATACGCCTAACGACACTCCAACTCATTTATTAACTAACCCGGAGCAGTACATTACAAAAATGGGTAAATTCCTGAGAAAGACTTCACTTGATGAAATCCCTCAGATTTTGAATATCTTTGTTGGGCAGATGAGCGTTATTGGTCCTAGACCGGCGTTGTGGAACCAATATGACTTGATAGCAGAACGTGACAAGTATGGTGCTAATGACGTTTCGCCGGGATTGACTGGTTGGGCACAGATTAATGGTAGGGATGAGCTTGCTATTGAGATTAAGGCGAAGTTAGATGGGGAGTATGTTAAGAAGATTGGACTATGGATGGATATTAAGTGTTTCATTGGGACTATTGTTAGTGTTGTTAAGGGTGATGGGGTTGTTGAAGGCGGGACAGGAGCGCTTAGCAAGGCAGTATCAAAAATGAAGTCGAAGGAGATGGAGAACAAATATGGTGACCCAAAGTAATTATTCTGTTTTAATGTCAGTTTATCGTAAAGAATCACCGGTAAATTTGGATTTAAGTTTAGAAAGTATGTTCTCTCAAACTCATCCAACAAATGATTTTGTTTTAATTTGTGATGGACCTCTGACGGATGAATTGAATACCGTGATAGCTGATTACCAAAAGAGGTTCCCAGATATTTTAAAGATACATCGCTTTAAAAAAAACATGGGATTAGGTGTAGCACTTAGGCAAGGGATTCAGAATTGTGAAAATGAGTTAATTGCAAGAATGGACTCTGATGATATTGCAGTTAATAATCGATGTGAAAGAGAACAACAAGAAATTATTAAAGGATATGATATTGTTGGTTCAAACATAGCCGAATTTATTGATACTATAGACAATATTATTGCAACTCGTACCGTACCTGAAAATCACGAAGATATAGTGAGATTTGTAAAGAAGAGAAATCCTTTTAATCATCCAAGTGTTATGTATAGAAAAAGCAAGGTTTTAGAAGCAGGAAATTATAGAGATGAATACCGTCTCGAAGACTATTATCTTTGGGTGGATATGATAAGTATTGGTTGTAAAGGTTATAATATTCAGGAAAATCTAGTTCATATGAGATCAACAAAAGATATGTATAAACGCCGTTCTGGTTTGTCGCTTGTAAAATCATTATTAAGACTACGTAAGTATATGCAAAAAAGTGGGTTAATAAATGTATTTGAATTTATTAGTATCACTATAGCACAGACTATTTTAGCAGTTATTCCAAATGCTTTAAGGAGTGTACTTTATAGAAAGGTTTTAAGGAATTGATTCCAGGTGTAAATAGTCAAGCGGTATTGAATTAATTATTTGTCAAATTAAGTGGGACACTTAATCGATAAGCGCTTCTTGCGGCGTGCGCCAGTTAAGACACTTTCTTGGCCGATTCGGGGAAGTTGAAGGGCTCAGTCTTGTTAAGTTCGTCATCTGTCACTTTTGTTGAAAATTAGTTCCTAACTGTTTGCGCTGCTTCCGCACTGTATTGACGATTTTTTGTGCTCCGCTTCTTTTCCATGACTGCCACTCGGGCAGTCATGGAAAAGGATTGCCTACTGTTCAATAATGACAATCTGCTTTTTTGATAGATGTTCAAGCGATATCAGGGAAGTCTCCTCTCATCCTTGTATTCTTCAATCTTTACACTGAAAATACAGAACATCAAATATGTGTTGGGTAGTTACCGCATTTGTTTTGTACATAAATTAATTGTGGTTTATGAATTAAAATATACCAAAGGTTAATATTGAAATTAAATAACTGATAAGAGAGGGATTTCATTGAGAAAGCGCGTTTTAATTTTAGCTGGAATTCCATGGGATACTACTATTCAACGGCATCATAATTTTGCTAATTTATTAAATGAATTAGATTATGAGGTATTCTTTGTGGAAAAAATACCTAGTTCAAAATTCACCGTGAAAAAGTTAGTTGGGAGAATAAGGAAGAAGAACCGAGGAAAAAAAGATCATTTAATTGTTAATAGAAACAACATAAGAGTAATAAATCATTTTTTTTTAAATCCAATAAGGGGAATATTTTGGGCGATAAATAAATACCAAGTGAGAAAGTTAGTAGAAAAAGTGGGAACCGATTTTGAAATCGTCATTAACTATTTACCAGTTAATACCACGTGCAATATTCTTGAGAATATTAAAGCGAAAATAATTATTTACGATTGTGTTAGAGATTTTGAAAACTGGGGAGGATATCCTGCAGACGTAAATGTAATTGAAAAGAAATTAGTGTTAAGTTCTAGTATTATACTTACAGATTCATACTATTTAACAGATAAGATTAGGAATAGATATAATGAAGCAAACGTCCTTCAAATTTTGCCGACAGTAGATGAAAAACAAATGTCTATCCTAAAGAATAGTAGGTTAAAAAATGAAATAAATAATATACTCTATTTTGGTGCGGTAGGTAATCATATAGATGTTCATATTTTAAATAAGTTAGCTGATGATGGTTATCAAGTACACATAATAGGAGAAATACATCAAGGGATTCATTTAAACAACAGAATAATAAATCATGGTTTTATTTCAGACTTAGAATTACTGGCGAGAGAAATAGTTAATTATGCGGATGCAATAATAATTCCTTATAAAGGTAATATGGATGGAGTTATTCCAGCCAAACTAATGCAATGTATTGCTACAGGGCTTCCGATATTTATTAATAAGTTTTATGACTCTAAAATGCTCAATCAATACCTATATCTTTATGAAGACTACAAAGACTTAAATAGGTTAATTGAACAATTTGATATTGAAAGACATAAACTTTTTTTAAAAGATATGATTAATTTTAGTCGAATTAATTCTGAGGAATGTCAGTATTTGAAACTGAAATCAGTATTAGATCAATTTAAATAAAATGTATAATTTATTTTGTGGTCTTTAGGGGAATTAAACATGCAAATAAAGAACAGTTATTTTAAATATACAATCGAATTAGCTATTTCTCTATATTTTATACTAGGCGGTTTAGAGAAATCTGAAATATTTATAATCAGATATGCTGATTATATTATTTCGCTTTGTCTTCAACTTGTAATTATCATATATATACTAACTAATAAAAATTTGAAATTAGGGGGGAGGATATTATCATTATATGCAATTAACTTATCAATAATAGTGATAATACTGATTAACTTTATAAATTTAAATGTAAATTCAGTAGATGCAGTAAATAGAATACTACCACTAATATCGATATTTGGAGTTATTCTGATTTTCAGTATTTCTTCAAACAAAATTCTTGATTTTAACAATGTGCTAAAAATTACTGTATACGGTTATTTCATACTGGGCAGCCTAATTATATTGGATGCAATATCATTCTTGTTTCTACATGTGAGTATATGGTCTCCGGACTATTACTTAGGTATAAGGTTTTCAGGTCCTTTTTCCGATCCGAACTTTTTGGGTTTATTCTATGGAGCGTTATCAATTATAATAATTTTCTGCGATACTTTAAAGGTTAAGCATAAAAAACTTATTATTATTGTTTTTTTAATAAATTTAATTATCAGTCTATCCTGGACATCTATTGCTTTGTTTATAGTATCAGTTTTTAGTGGCTTTTTTTTAAGGTTAAAAAATTTATTTGTAAAACAATTAACGGTGGTTGGATTATATTTTCTAATAATATATTTATATAATCAAAACTATAAAGAATTTGAAATGTTATTTCTTAATATCTTTTCACCGATATTACCATTTTCAATAAACGAACTTGTTGCCAAATTTCTCTCACTTGACTATAGATTTAAGGCACAGATAGAGGCTATACAAATTGTTAAAGATAATTTAATGGGGATGGGACCAGGGACGTTAGTTTCTAATATTGGGAGGGATACGCATAATTCATACATTGGTTTCTTATTTGAATTAGGTTTGCCAGGCTTCATTTTATTGTTAGTTAGTGTTAAATTTAGATTGAGAAAATATAATAAGTTAGTGAATATATTATCCACATTTGTATTTTTAATGTCCTTAACATTAAATGTTCATTATACAGTGGTTTATCCATTGCTAATGTTAGTATTAATTAATAGATATTATTTAGAGAAGGAAAAAGCATGAGACTATTAATGGCTTAATCATTAATGTAGACTAGTCTAGATTAATAAGACTTAATTTGGTATATTTTGGTAGACATTCAGGCGTGTTTCGGTTTGTTTTTCCATATTAAACTAAAATGATAACGATAAGATGCAACTTTATTGGATACCCAAGAGTACTAGAGTAAATAATGTCCTTATTATAGTAATCACAAGGTAAAAAAATAAAAGTCGAATATATAGCAACATCTTTATCGGAATCAACTTATATACTTGAAATGGGAATTGAACATAATTATCTTGAGAAGCAATATAGTTTGAAAATGTAAAAGAGAGCGCATAGTAAGCAAAGTATAGTTATTCATTTTGTATTCAAAGGTTTTAATAGAAAAAGGAGATCTAAATGAATCTTAGTATTATTATACCAACCTATAATCTTGGGAAATATATCGAAAATACATTGTCTTCTCTAATGATGCAAACTGATGGAAGATTTGAATTAATTGTAGTTGATGATGGTTCAACCGATGATACTACTAATATTGTAAAAGAGATAATTCTAAAAAACAAACTCATCAATTGCAAAGTTATTAATAAGGAGAACAATGAAGGAGTAAGCTCGGCGAGGAATACAGGACTATTTAATGCTACCGGTGAATATGTAATGTTTTTAGACGGTGATGATTATGTTTCGAAAAACTTAGTTGAAGTCATTAATAAAACTGTAGAGAATGAGAAATTTGAAGTTATTTGCTGGGGGTTTAATGCAGTTAACGAGGATTATAAATCTCAATCGAATTATTTTGAAAAATACAGTTCTGCTCTAACAAACATGAAGGGTTATGAAGCATTAGAAAATATAATTATTGAAAAAACTTTATGGATATGTACGGGGAGTGCAGTTTTTAAAAGAGAACTTTTATTAAATGAGAATCTTAAATATAGTGATGACTTTGTAAATGGAGAAGATCAAGAATTTACAATAAAGGCCTTGTCTGTAGCAGATAATGTTTGTTTTATTAATGAAGTCCTTTTTTATTATGTTCAAAGAGAAGGTTCAATATCCAATTCTTACAATATAAATAGATTTGATGCGATAAATGCTATGATTAGAACTTATGAATATTTACAGGGGAAATCAGATAATAGATTTAATAATATTATCCATGTGATAAAAAATGAACTAATACTCGGAAACTATTTTCATAATTTTAACTCCTGTATAACTTATTTGGTCACTCACGAAAAAAGATCTATATATAGTGCTCAAAAATTACTGAACTCTGATATTGAAAGTAAATACCTTGGACTAAACCAAATGATATTAACCCTCATGGGTAAGTATACAGGGAATAATAGAAAATTATATTTACAAGTAAAATTATTTTTATTTTCTCCATTTATTCACATATGGTTGGTTAATTTAAAACACAAGATAAATGCTATTAAAAGATAATCGAGAAGCACTATTAATAAGAAGTTGATTTTCAGTGTTTGGCAATTCAAGAAATTCGTTTCCTGCTTAATAAGTAAATAGAGCATAGCTTGCTGAGTTTCTCATTAGATATAGAAAATAATATGGATATAGTTCGTATGACTGATAATGGGAAATTCCTCTTCTTTGACTATAGCCAATGGAGGATTATATGAGTGAACTTGTTTCAATAATAGTACCTATATACAAAGTTGAAAAATATCTACATCGATGTGTTGAGTCTATATTAAATCAAACCTATAAGAACCTTGAAATTGTCTTAGTTAATGATGGGTCTCCCGACGGGTGTGGGGAAATCTGTGATGAATATGCAAAGTTAGATGAAAGAGTGAAAGTAATACATAAAAACAATGGTGGCCTATCAGATGCTCGGAATGCAGGGATTGAAATTGCTAAAGGCGAGTATATTACGTTTATTGATAGCGATGATTGGATACATGTGGGATACATTGAGAAGCTATACAAACTGCTAAAAAAAACGGATTCAGATATTTCAGTAGGTAATTTCATTAGAATTTCAACAGAAAATACCCAAGTTGAAAATTCAAAAGAAGTAGTTTATGAATATTCAAATATAGAAGCACTAGAACAACTTTTAGGTGAATTCTATGTTCAGATGGTTATAGCATGCGGGAAATTATATAAAAGGAAACTATTTGATGATATACGTTTTCCCCTAGGAAGAATACATGAAGATGAATTTACGACGTACAAATTGATTTATAAAGCAAAGAAAGTTGTACTAACTACAAGTCAGTTATTATATTATTGGCAAAGAGAAAATAGCATTATGGGAGTTGGATTTAATATTAAGAATAGGCTACATGCAATGGATGCCTTTAAGGAGAGGGCTGATTTTTTCGGTAATATTGGTTTGATTGACTTAAGTCACAAAACATATAGGCAATTATTTTTTATTTATCAGGATGTTAATAAACAAAAAAAATCATTTAAAAATGAATTAATGAAGGAAAACTTCGAGAGAAGTTTAAAGGATTTAAGAATGACACTTAGGAAAACCAATCAGAACGTTAAATTCAAATTATTTTACGAGTCATATTTTATAGCTCCAAAAACAATGGATTTGATACACGAAATATATGGTAAGTTAAAAAGTAATTAAGTTGATTTGTAAATTATACTTAATAAAATAGGTAATTAACTAAAAAGAAGGTATTCCTTTTATGTTTAAAAAGCAACTAAGTATTAATTTGATAGCAAATATAATGTCTTTTTCTATAAGTGTCGGTATTAGCTTTATACTTACACCATTTTTAATTGAACATATAGGTAAAGAAGCATTTGGATTTTTCCCGCTTGCCAATAATTTTGTATTATACATTAATTTATTGGTAATTGCATTAAATTCAATGGCTGCGAGATTTATTATGTTAGAGGTTATGAAAAAAGATATAGTTCGTTCAAACATATATTTCAACTCAGTTTTTTATTCAAATATTATTATGGTAATAATATTGATAATACCTCTCTCTTTAATAATTATATTTATTGACAATCTTTTAAATGTGCCAGTTGATTTACGTAGTGATATTAAAATTCTTTTTACTTTAATTTTTATGACATTTTTAATATCTGTATTGGGGTCAGTGTTTAATGTAGCTACATTAGCTACTAATCGAATTGATTTACGTTCCTACCAGGAAATTATTCAAAGTGGATTGAAGGCAATTTTGTTTATTGTATTATTTTCAATACTATCTCCTTCCATTATTTATGTTGGTGTCGTAGGTTTAAGCGTCGGTATTATAGGGATTGCTATTTCTTTGTACTTTACAAAAAAACTACTTCCGGAAATTAAGCTTTCAATAGCTTATTTTGATATAAAAGCTGTAAAAGAACTTTTGAGTTCTGGAATATGGGGTTCTTTTAACCAGCTAAGTTCTATTTTATTAACTGGCTTAGATCTTCTATTAGCAAATATCTTTTTTGGAGCAGCAAAAGCTGGAGAGTTTTCAATCGCACAAACTGTACCATTATTTGTGATTACTTTAATTGGAATGCTAGTGGGGGTATTCTTTCCAACCATAGCAGCTCATTACGCTAAAAATGATATTTATGGGATGATTAAGGAAATTGACTTTTCGGGAAAAGTCTTAGGTATACTAATAAGTGTCCCAATAGCAGGATTTATTGTTTTCGGCGAAGAGTTTTATCAATTATGGGTTCCGAGTGAAGATTCTAGTTATCTTCATCTGTTATCTGTTATTATATTTTTACCTTTTTTAGTAAGTGGGTCAATCAATGTGTTATTTAATGTAAATACGATAATAAATAAAGTCAAGATTCCTTCAATTGTATTATTTTGTACGGGAGTATTGAACGTAGTCTTAGTTCTTATTTTATTAAACTATACAGAACTAGGACTTTTAGCAATTCCGATTTCAAGTGTAATTTTAAGTTTTATTCGAAATCTGGCTTTCACACCTGTTTATTCAGCAAGATGTTTGGGGGTGAAATGGTATAATTTTTACGGATTGATACTACGAAATTTCATAACAATCCTTATTTTAGTTGCTGTTTTTTACTTCATTAGTCAGCCATTGACTATAGATACTTGGATGGATTTGATTGTTATTTCAGGGATTTGCGGCTGTATTGGAATTCTTATAAGTTTGGTTTTAATGCTTAATAAAACACAATTTAGAATGCTATTTAATTTAATCTCTAATAAATTAAAAGCGAAGGTGTAGGTATTGAATATTTATTGTGATTAATATAATTGGCTTCTTTTGAGCCAATTCATCCTACAAGTATTTCATAATAATTGTGAATAGATGGTTGGAATATTTGAACTTTAGTAATTACTGAAAGAGCTTTTAATAACAAGATAATGAAAGGAAAGAAAAATGAACAAAAAAAAAGTTTATATTTGTTTTACTTACTATCATGTATTAATTACTTTAGTCAAGGAGATTTCTAATATTGGTGATGCTGATATTGTTATTTGTGATTCTATTCCAGAACATGAGAAACTATTTGACTCTCTTAATGAAGCTCGAATTTTCAGTAATGTGTATATATTTAGTGAAGAAAAATATAAAAGCGATAGACGAAATAATAGTAGATCGGGAAAAATAGGAAACTTGATTACGAATTACAAATTGAAAAAGATAATTAGGCCTACATTTGAATTAAAAAAGAGTACCTATAAAGAAGTTAATATTTATAATGATTGGACTTACTTAGGCTATTATTTAAGAGCAAACAAAATATATTATACTTTACTAGAGGATGCTAAAGATTCTTATAAAGTGTTGGAGAATTATGTTAAAATTGACTATCATAAGTCTGTAATACGTAAAATTTTTGGTTTTATTTTTGAAAGCTCATATTTCTATGGCAAGTCTAAGTATTCTAAAACAGTGGAAGTTAATGATGAACAGGATCTTAAAATACCCAGGAAAAAAATAAGGGTCAAAAATAAAAAAGAAATGTTTAGTAAACTAACAGAGGAGCAAAAGCAGAAAATATACATGATATTTACAAGTAACGAAGAAGTAGAGTCATTTACGTATGGTAACAGTGTACTTATTCTGAGCCAACCTCTGTTTGAGGATTCAATGGTTCAAACTGAAAAAATCCAAAGGGAAGTGTACCAAGATATTATTGATACCTACTGTAACGACCTAAATATTGTAGTTAAACCACATCCTAGAGATAATTTTAATTATGAAGATAGTTTTAAGAACGTGCATGTTAAGGATAAAAATCTACCTTCAGAAATTTTAAACTTCAATCCAAATATTAAATATAAAAAAGCTATTACTGTAAGTTCTTCCTCGATAAATGGTATTGATTTTGTTGAAGAAAAGGTTTATTTGGGGTTTGATTGGTTGAAAAAGTATCATTGATTGATTTGGTGAAATATCCAATACCCACGAGTGAAAGACTATATAAAGGGAGAGAGAATATTGAGTAAAATAAAATTACTAGATTGCACATTACGAGATGGTGGTTATTATAATTCTTGGGATTTTGACATTAATTTAATACAAGATTACTTAAAAGCAATGGATGAAATTTCTGTAGACTACGTTGAACTAGGACTTCGCGGATTTAGTAAAGATGGGTTTAAAGGGGCTTGTGCATATACTACAGATAATTTTATTAACAGTTTGGAAATTCCGGAAAATCTAAACATAGGTGTAATGGTCAATGCTAGTGATTTAGTAAATCATCCTGGTGGTGTCGAAGCTGCCTTATCGAAACTTTTTGCACCAGCATCCGAATCACCTGTATCTTTAGTTCGTGTAGCATGTCATGTTCACGAGTTTGAGAAAGCATTACCAGCTTCAAATTGGTTGAAAGAGCAGGGGTATATCGTAGGTTTTAATCTTATGCAGATTGCTGATCGTAGTGTGGATGAGATTAAGAATTTGGCTTCGCTAGCGAATGACTATTCTCTAGATGTACTATATTTTGCAGATAGCTTGGGTAGTTTAAATCCAGAAAAAACATCTGAAATAATCCAAGTTATCCGTGAGGTTTGGGAAGGTCCAATGGGAATACATACACATGATAATATGGGGTATGCACTTGCTAATTCTATGCGGGCAGTAGAAGAAAGTGTGACATGGATTGATGGAACAGTTACAGGCATGGGAAGAGGTCCGGGAAATGCAAAAACTGAGTATGCTGTAATTGAATTAGACAATTATAGAAATAAATCAATAAATATAACGCCCTTATTGGAAATAATACGAAAAAATTTTCATCCGATGCAACAGAAGTATGGATGGGGAACAAATACTTATTATTATTTAGCGGGTAAGTTTGGTATACATCCGACTTATATCCAGGAAATGATAAATGATTCACGATATGATGAAAAGGATATCTTATCTGTTATTGACCACCTTAAATTAGAAGGTGGGAAAAAGTTTAATTTTGATACTTTAGAAGCTGCAAGAAACTTTTTTATGGGAGACCCAGTTGGTACATGGAATCCCGCTGTTGAAATAACTAATCGGGAAGTAATTATTTTAGGAACTGGTCCAGGAATAGTTAAACATAAAGAAGCTTTAGAAGAGTATATCAGGGTTGCCAAACCATATGTTATTGCATTAAATACGCAAGAGTATATAAAAGCCGATTTAATAGATATAAGAGCTGCTTGTCATCCCGTAAGGCTAATGGCAGATTACTACATTCATACAAGGCTACCACAACCACTAGCTACACCGATTTCAATGTTAGATGATAAAATAATTGATGTTTTTAAAGAAAAAGAGATAAAAGATTTCGGTATTAAATGTGAAGAAAATACATTTAAATTCGAAAAAAATTATTGCACAGTACCAACAGCTTTAGTAATTGCATATGCATTATCTATTGCAACTAGCGGAAATGCATCGAAAATATTACTAGCTGGATTTGATGGATATAGTTCAGATGATAGTAGAAATATGGAAATGAATGAGTTATTAATGCTGTATGCTAACAGTGAAGGGGCACGTTCAATTGTTGCAATAACACCAACAAGATATCAAATTGAGAAAACCAGTGTATATCAATTGATAGGAGAATATGTGAAATGAAGATAACCTGTTTTTTACCGTGTCGTAATGGAAGTGAAAGGGTCAAGAATAAGAATATTCGTCCTTTTTCATCTTATAGTAATGGTTTAATAGAAATAAAACTGAAACAGTTAAGTGAAATAGAAGAAATTGATACAATTATATTATCAACTAATGATGAAGAAATTATT
This sequence comes from Sporosarcina psychrophila, assembly GCF_001590685.1. Lineage (GTDB taxonomy): Bacteria > Bacillota > Bacilli > Bacillales_A > Planococcaceae > Sporosarcina > Sporosarcina psychrophila. Next base: position 4,086,438 of record NZ_CP014616.1, on the reverse strand, counting down.
AAATATGCTGAGCTTTCAGGAATTAAAAATCTAATTATTCATCGTAGAGAAGAGAATCTAGCCACAAGTCTAACAAGTACTGATGATCTGATTACTCATGCGCGCACTCTTATTAACGATGGTCATATTTTATGGACGCACGTAACTTCACCATTCTTGAATTCTAGTGCTTACAAAAAGATCATACTTTCTTATAAAGAAAGTCTTGAACAAGGCTATGACTCTTTAATGACAACATCACTTATTCAAAGCTTTGTTTGGGGAGAGACTGGTCCAATCAATTATGATCGTAGCGTTGAAAAATGGCCTAGAACTCAAACGCTTCCTACGTTACATGAAATTAATAGTGCGGTCTTTTTAGCAAGCGCAGATATATATACAAATAGTAAAGATAGAATTGGTGATATGCCTAAATTATATTCCTTAGATAAAATTGAAGGTATGGACATCGACTGGCCTGATGACTTTAAAATAGCAGAGTGTTTACTTAATGCAAAGTTGGCTAATGTATAATTTATTCATTGCTTAGTGGTAAAGTAAATTTGTAAAGAGGGTGAACTAAATGAATTCACGAGTCTTGGAAGATTATGATGTCGTTATTTTTGATTGTGATGGTGTGCTGATAGATGTAAATCTTTTGAAATGTGAAGCCTTTGGAGAAACTGTTGATAACTATCCGCCAGATATTGTTGGTAATTTTGTTGACTATTGTAAAAAAACATTTGGGGTTTCAAGATATGTAAAATTCAAAGAGTTTTTTAGTGATTTCTCAAAAGAGCCTTTTCAAGAAGAAAAATATAATTATCTTTTATCAAAATATGCGAGTATTTGTAAAGAGTTTTATAGTTCCGCAGAAATTACTCCCGGGTGTGAAGAGTTATTATTGCGGTTGTCCAATTTAAAAAAAAAGCTTTATGTAGCATCTGGAAGCGATGAAGATGAATTAAATGAAGTCTTGATTGGTAGGGATTTGAGTAAATATTTCACTGCAATTTATGGTTCTCCAAAGACTAAATCAGAGTGTACTTCAATTATCTTGAACCATAATCCAAATAAAAAGGTTGTTTTTATTGGCGATGCATTATCAGATATGAAGACTGCTAAGGAGCATAATATAGACTTTATTTATATGTGTAAATATACAGTCCAATCTAATGAACAAGATTTATTGTGTAGAAATGGAGCCCTGAAGGTTATTAGTATACTTGAAGAGCTTATTTAAAGTAACCTAAAATCTCAAGAATGCTTAGTATATACCAAGAATCTTTATACATGAGGGTGGTAATATTCAAAGATGAACATCTTAGTAACTGGCGGCGCTGGATATATTGGCTCACACACCTGTGTTGCACTGCTAGAGGCAGGGCATACAGTGATTGTTGCCGATAATCTTTGCAATAGTAGGGTTGAAGTAGTAGATAAGATAAAGCAATTAACGAAAAAAGAAGTTATTTTTTACCAGATAGACGTAACTGATATAGCAGCGGTATCTACTATCTTTTCCAACCATTCGATTGATGGTGTTATCCATTTTGCTGGTCTTAAAGCGGTTGGTGAATCTGTAGAAAAGCCATTAGCTTATTACTATAATAATCTTGTTAGTACTATGATTTTGGCAGAAGCTTGTCAGAATTATGGTGTAAGAAGATTTGTCCTTAGTTCTTCGGCAACAGTATACGGGGACAACACTGTACCATTTGTAGAGACGATGAATCTTTTACCAACGACTAATCCTTATGGTGAAACGAAAGCTATGAGTGAGCGGATTCTAAATGATATAGCAAAAGCGAATCCGGCTTTCTCAGTATCACTTCTTAGATATTTCAACCCAGTAGGAGCCCATGAGAGTGGGTTAATTGGTGAGGTACCTAATGGGATTCCAAATAATCTGATGCCGTATGTTACTCAGGTAGCAAAAAGAAAATTAGAGAAGCTTCGAATTTTTGGAAACGAGTATCCAACAGTCGATGGGACAGGCGTTAGAGATTATATTCATGTGATGGATCTGGCGGAAGGTCATGTTGCAGCATTGGATAATCTAACTGAAGGTGTACATATCTATAATCTTGGTAGTGGTAACGGTACTAGTGTAATAGAGTTAGTCAAGGCCTTTGAAGAGGCTAATGGAATAGAAATTCCTTATGAAATTGTAGAACGCAGACCTGGAGATATTGCTTCATGCTATGCCGATGCTTCAAAAGCAGATCGAGAACTAGGTTGGTCAGCAAAACGTGATGTTATATCCATGTGTCGGGATTCTTGGCGGTTCGAGAATAATAAAGAGTAAAAGAAAAAACGTAGTGCACTTTGTCTGCCGTCGGGGTCGAATATGACGGTTGAGGAGCAGGAGAGAGTCATTGAGATTTTACAAAAGCATCTTTAATGATATTTGGCTTACCTTAGTCATACTTAATAATTGATTAGGGGATTACTTTTCTCATTCATAAGTATAAATTTAAAGACTTGGAAGGATGGAAAAATAATGAGTATGACGATTATTACGGTTGAGGAACCAAAACAAGCGGCACAACATGTAATGGAAATTTTAAAAGAACAACAGGATAAAGGAAAGTTGAATGTGCTCGGTCTTGCGACGGGAAGCACAATGATTCCTATCTATGAGACATTAGTCAATTCGGATCTATCATTCGAAAAGGTTACAGCATTCAATCTCGACGAATATGTTGGGCTCGATGATAGAAATAAGAACAGTTATGCATTTTTCATGCAAGCTCATTTATTTAGCAAGAAGAAATTTAAACATACCTATATTCCAAATGGTGTTGCTGAAAAACTTGAGGAGGAATGTGTATTATACGAGAAACTTCTCAGTGAATTCCCGCTAGACGTTCAACTTCTTGGCATCGGAGAGAATGGGCATATTGCGTTTAATGAGCCAGGTACATCATTTGATTCGGTTACGCATGTGGAGACGTTAACAGACTCTACACTTGGTGCAAATAGTACCATGTTCGACAATGATGAACCGATACCCGCTACTGCATTGACGATGGGTATTTCATCGGTCTTAGCAGCGAAAAAGATCATTCTAATTGCATTGGGCGAGCGAAAGCGCTTTGCTCTTGAAAGGCTGTTGGAAGGAACAGTGACTGTGGATTATCCGGTGACTGCACTAATGGGGCATGGAGATGTGACGGTTATTACGGATATAAAGAATTTAGCTGAATAAGTAAGACGCCTTCTAGAGATATTCATTCCTCTGGGAGGCTTTTTTTGACTAGGATCGAACGTCAAACCATATAAGTAGCGGCCAATAACGTGCTGAAAATAGCAATAGGTAAGGTTTTGATATTATCTCCACCTTTTCCCTTGCTCTATGCCGTGCGACTTTCTTCGCGGACGGCGTTCCATCTTTTAATTCTTTTTATTACTGAAAGACTCGTAAGCATAAAATAAAGGCTTAAATCTTAGAGTTATATCTTCAATATTAGCAATATATCACTCATTTTATTCGAAAGTTTCTTTTATGAAACGTAATGATTCTTCTAAGTCATTGTCGAGCTTTTCTTCAGTTGCATTATCGGAGAGATCACGCCAAACTTTTATATCTCTACCTACTTGTCCTCCTGTTTTTACAAATGGCTCCATGACGATGTATTGGTTATAATTGATGTCTTTTAAAGCTTCCCCAATTTCACTCCACGGCAACGAACCTTGACCTGGAACTTTACGGTTGGCTTCCCCAATATGCAAATGCCCTAAAAATGTATCTGCGTAGCGAATTGCATCTGCTATATTGTCTTCTTCAATATTCATATGGAAAGTATCCAACATGATTTTAACATTTGGTTCATTGACCTCTTTTACGAAATTGATAGCTTCTTTAGCATCATTCAATAAAAATTGTTCAAAACGATTCAGCGTTTCTATTAGTAATGTGATGTTGTATTTTTGAGCGTATTGAGCGAGAATTCGTATGCTATCAATACTGTGCTTAAGAGCTATTGGTTTTTCGATAGGAACAGTATAGTCAACCGGCCAATAAGAATAAATTGTGCCACCAATCCGGTCTATTCCCGCCATGTGTAAATTGTCAATCACTTTTTTCATGAAAAGAATTCCGTTTTCACGTGTTTCGTCATTTGAAGAAGAAACGTCATACTCTTTTGGCAGTCCAATGCCAGCTGTCAGAATAATATTATGGAAATCGGCTAATTCTTTAAGACGTGTTAATTTACTGTCTGATAAATGAACGAGGCCTAGTGCTGCGACTTCTAAAATATCAAATCCAAGGTTCTTCGCCTTTTCAATATATTCCTCAAAGTCAACCTCCCAAGAATCTTCCCAATATGCAAAGTAAATACCGTATTTCATGTTGTCCCCTCCATAAAAAGTAATGTATCATTGTCATGATATTGCAATATTCCAACTACATGTTATAATAACTAAAACAATAGCTTTTAGTCAAGTCGGAAAGTTTTGAAAAAGGTATATTGGAAAATAGAGGTGTTAAATTTGACGGAAAAACTGGATAAATCAGTGCCAATCCCGCTTTACTTTCAACTTAAAGAGTTAGTACAAAAAAAAATTGAAATAGGGATTTATCAAGTAGGCGATTCGATTCCAACAGAAAAAGAGTTAAGCGAAGTGTATGAAATTAGTCGAACAACAGTGAGGCAAGCTATTACAGAATTAGTGCAAGAAGGTTTGTTGTATCGGGAAAAAAGCAAAGGTACATTTGTTCGGGCACCAAAGATTTCGCAAAGTTTTGCTCAAGCATTAGGATCATTTAATGATCAGATTAGAGATTTAGGAATGACCCCAACAACAGAAGTTTTGAATTTAGAAGTAGTAGAAGCTTCAAAAGAAGTGATTGAACATTTGAAATTGCAACCAAATGAGAAAGTTATTTATATACATCGTCGTCGTTTTGCGGATAACGAACCTATCGTTATGGTGAAGACTTATTTGCCCTATGAAAAATGTAAAAACGTATTAAAGCATAATTTTGTTGAAGAATCACTTTATCCGGTATTAAGTATGAATAAAGAGACAAAAATCAATAAAATTAAGCGGTTTATTGAAGCAGTTGAAGCAATAGAATACGATATGGAAAATCTCCATTTGGAAAAAGGTAGAGCCGTTCAAAAGTTTATATCTATTGGATTCAATATAAAGGATGAACCGATTGAATATACAATTGCACGTTACCGTGGAGATAAAAACCGTTTTGAAATTGTAATATCAGCGACAAAGTAAGCAGGTATACAAAGGAGATTAAAAAGAAATGACAAAGTATATTTTAGCTCATGATTTGGGTACTTCTGGTAACAAAGCAACTTTGTTTGCTGTTTCTGGAGAAATGGTAGGTAGTAGTATTTCTTCTTATAGTACACATTACTTTAATGAAAAATGGGCAGAGCAAAATCCCGAAGATTGGTGGAAGGCAATATGTACTTCTACGAGACAATTAATTGAACGATTGGATATTTCGCCGGCGGATATTCAAGTTGTCAGTTTTAGTGGTCAAATGATGGGTTGTCTCTGTGTTGATAAGGAAGGAATTCCACTGAGAGATTCAATTATTTGGGCGGACCAACGTGCACAGAAACAAGTAGAAGAGTTAGAAAAACATTTGACACAAGAAGAGTTTTATAGAATAGTCGGTCATCGTAATACAGCCTCTTATGGTATTCAAAAACTGATGTGGATACGTGATAATGAACCAGAAGTATATGAAAAAACGTACAAAGTGTTAAATGCAAAAGATTACATCGTATTTAAATTAACGAATACATTCTACACGGATTATTCGGATGGTAATGGTATGGGTTGCTTTGACCTAGAAAACTTGAGGTGGTCCGATAAGATTATTAGTAGTAGTAGAATCGATTCAACTAAATTGCCAGATTTAAAACCGTCCACGTTTGTTGCAGGTAATGTTACGGAAGATGCTGCAAAAGCAATGGGATTGACAACGCTTACACAAGTTGTCATAGGTGCAGGTGATGGGGTAACTGCTAATATAGGGGCGGGCTCTATTAGTGAAGGGAAAACATATTGTTCGTTAGGTACTTCTGCATGGGTAACTACTACTTCGAAAAAACCTATATTTGACCCTGAAATGCGAATCGTCACATGGGCACATGCTATTCCAGGATATTATGCACCGAATGGAACAATGCAATACGCTGGCGGTGCATTCAATTGGATGAAAGAAACAATTTGCACTTCGGAAGAACAAGAAGGAAAAAAATTGGGGAAAACAATTTATGAAATGATTAATGATCAAATTGAGCAAGCCCCTGCTGGTTCTAATGGATTGCTATTTCTCCCTTATTTGCTTGGTGAGCGCGCACCGCGTTGGGATTCGTTTTCAAAAGGAACATTTATAGGAATTACATCAGAAACGACACGAGCGGAAATGTTAAGAAGTGTTCTTGAAGGTGTTACTTTCAATTTAGCGATAATCTTGGATGTTTTACAGCAGCATATTAAAATTGAAGACATGATTATAATCGGTGGCGGAGCGAAAAATGAGGTCTGGCGTCAAATTATTTCAGATGTTTTTGGACTAACTGTCAAAGTTCCTAGGTTGCTAGATGAGGCAGGCTCGATGGGGGCAGCTATTATCGGTGGTGTTGGGATTGGAATTTATGAAAACTTTGAAGTAGTTGAAAAATTCATTGCCATCAGTCAATCACAACAAAACGATTCGACTAACATTGAAATCTATGAAAAAGCAAAACAGCGTTATGATGATTTTTATTTCGCTTTAAGACCTATTTATGAAAAACATCAAATGGAGGGAGTTACATTTTAATGGCTCTAGTGACTGGTAATGAAATTTTACAGCATGCAAAACAAAATGGGTATGCGGTTTGCGCATTCAATGTAGAAAATATGGAAATGGTTCAAGCGGTAGTAGAGGCTGCTGAAGAAACGGATTCACCCGTTATCATTCAAACTTCGGCTAATACTGTGAAATACGCAAATATGGACTACTATTATGCGATGGTAGAGGCGGCACTTAAGCATGCGAAAGTTCCTGTAGCTTTGCATCTTGATCACGGGGATAGTACAGAATTGGCACTTCAAGCAATTAGAGCAGGCTATACATCTGTCATGATAGACGCATCTAAACTATCTTTTGAAGAAAATATAAAGCAAACAAAAGCAGTAGTAGATCTTTGCCAACCAATTGGAGTATCTACTGAAGCGGAGCTAGGTAATGTAGGTGGTAAGCCGGGTGACGAGGATTTCGGAGCAAGTGGCTATACGAAACCGCTTGAAGCAAAAGAATTTATAGAGAGAACTTGTGTAAGTTCATTAGCGGTTGCGATAGGAACTGCTCATGGAGTATATAAAGGCGAGCCAAATCTAGATTTAACTTTACTTGATGAATTAAGTAAAACTGTTGATGTGCCTCTTGTTTTACACGGAGCTTCTGGACTTTCTGAAAATGATGTTAAACAGTGCATTGAAAATGGAATAAGTAAAATAAACTATGCAACGGAGTTGCGTATCATGTTCACTGAATCTGTAAAAGAGTATTTTGATACTGAGACAAGTTTTGTGGATCCTAAAAAATTCATGGCATATGCACGCACAAAAGTAAAAGAGTTAGCAAAAGAAAAAATGTATACTTGCGGCAGCAACGGAAAAGCATCTACATTTCATTGATTCGAGGTTGAACTATGGAAAAGTTATTGTTAGGAATTGACATTGGAACTTCATCATGCAAAGTTGCTATTTTTAAGTCGGACGGTGAGGTGGTGAGCCAAAGTTCATCACATTATCCAATATATTATCCTAAGCCAGGATGGGTAGAGCAAAATCCAGAGGAATGGTGGATGGAAGTATGTAAATCGATTCAAAAGTGTTTAGAAAGTAAATTATTAATTGATAATGAGATTGTAGGTATTGGAATTGCGGGTCAAGGTTGGTCAGCAATTCCGGTAGATAAAGAAGGTAATTGTTTGCATAATACGCCAATTTGGTTAGACACACGAGCAACTGATATCATTTCAAATATTGCTAGTTCAATTACTGATGAAGATATTTACAACGTGTCTGGAAATTCTTTCTCCCCTACATATACAACACCTAAAATTTTGTGGTTTAAGAAACACATGCCAGAGTTATTCAATCGAACTTATAAATTTTTACAAAGTAATAGTTTTATAGGAATGAAATTGACAGGGAAAATGTCGTCGGATCGTAGTCAAAACTATGGTTTGCATCTTTATAACCCAATAACTTATCAATACGATTTGGAAATGGCCAGTCGTTTTGGAATACCAATCGACAAATTACCAGAAATTTATCAATGTCACGAAGTCATTGGTACTATAACTGAGGAAGCTGCTGCAATGACAGGATTGAAAGTAGGGATTCCAGTAATTGCCGGCGGTTTGGATGCTGCGTGTGGAGCTTTGGGAGCTGGGGTTATTCAAAATTATGAAACTCAACTTCAAGGGGGACAAGCTGGCGGTGTCAGTATATGTCTTAATGAGCCAAAAACACATCCAAAACTTATTTTTTCACCACATGTTATTCCGAATCGTTGGTTATTACAAGGTGGAACTGTAGGAGGTGGAGGTGCTCTTCGCTGGTTTAAAGATGAGTTTGGAGAGCATCTCAGTTTTGATGAGTTAACGAAAAGAGCGGAACAAATCCCAGAAGGATCTGATGGGGTTGTATTCTTGCCATATTTAGCAGGAGAGAGAAGTCCACTTTGGAATCCGAAAGTAAAAGCTCTGTTTTATGGTCTGAGTTTTAAGGAAACTAAGTCTCACGCGATTCGTGCAGTGTTAGAAGGCGTTGTGTTCTCTGTCTATCATAATTTACTGATAGCAAAAGAGGCTGGAGTGGACATCGAAAAACTAGACATTTCTGCAATGGGCGGAGCGGCAAATAGCATGCTATGGATTCAAATCTATTCAGATGTAACAGGTTGTCGGATTAAAGTACCAAGTTCCGATACAGCAACTACGCTTGGAGCAGCTTTATTGGCCGGAGTCGCAGTGGGTGTTTACAACAACTTTGATGATGCGGTTGAACAGACAGTCAAAATCAATCGACAACATTTTCCAGATTTAAATCGACGAGAAAAATATGAAGAATCTTTAGCTTTGTATTTAAAATTATCTACATGGCTAAACAAGGAAATGTTTATCTAAAGGTATCGAATGAATTAATTTAAAATTCTAGTTTCATCGCGGCAAATAGTTCAGACAGAAGGAGAGTGTCTAAATGAAAGCGGGAGTATTACATGGAAGAGGAAATATTGTTTACGAAGAAGTAGAAATGCCATCACCAGGGCTAGAGGATGTCCTGGTGAAGGTCAAATTTACCGGTATTTGCGGCTCAGATATTCCAAGGGTAAATGCAAATGCCGCTCATAATTATCCGATTATTTTAGGACATGAATTTTCAGGTGAAGTAGTTGAAATTGGACCAAATGTGAAGAAGTTAAAAATAGGTGATCGAATTGCTGGAGCACCATTGTTGCCTTGTATGAATTGCGAACAATGCGAAAAAGGTGATTATGCACTTTGTGAAAAATATAGTTTTGTAGGTTCAAGAAGAAATGGTAGCTTCGCTGAGTATGTTGTCATTCCTGAAAAAAATGCTATTTATTTAGATCCATCGATTTCCTATGTTAAAGGGGCTTTTTTTGAACCAATAACCGTAGCTCTTCATGGAATTAAGCGTCTAAATTTCCGACCGGGATCTTCAGTAGCGGTATTAGGTATAGGTAATATTGGTTTTTTTACTTTGCAATGGTTGAAAATATTAGGAGCAGGACAAATTACTGTTTTTGATATTAGCGATGAACGACTCAAACTAGCGAAACGATTTGGTGCAGATGAGTGTATCAATACAAGTGATGAAAACTACTTAAGTAAATTGAACAACAGTGGTAATGTAAAACAATTTGATTTTGTATATGAAACTGCAGGTAATACTGAAACGATTAAATCTACATTTGAATTAGTGAGAAAAAAGGGTTCAATTTGTTTAATAGGCACACCTAAGCAAGAAATAACCTTTAGTATTGATGAATGGGAAAATATTAACAGAAAAGAATTAACACTCACTGGATCTTGGATGTCATACAGTGATAATTTCCCTGGTGAAGAATGGGTTGCAACTGCAAAACATATACAAGCCGGTGACATTCAGATTGATGATTCGTTACTGTACAAAATAATTCCGCTAAGTGAAATTGATGAAGCATTCAAACTGTTTAAAGTTCCAAGTACTGTAAAAGGTAAAATTTTAATTGATAGCGAGAAGTAAGGGTGATTTCATATGATAATAACCGTCACGTTAAATATTGCACTCGATAAGTTTTATAAAGTTCCGTCATTCTCTATTGGTGATGTATACAGAGTAGAAAAAATGATTCAAACTGCGGGAGGAAAAGGTTTAAACGTAGCACGCATTATAGATACTCTTGGCCATCCTGTCAAAGCAATTGGTATTACAGGAGGATATACAGGCAAGTTGATTTGTGAATTGCTCGCACAAGAAGGTATTGACTTTGAATTTACGGAAGCATCAATTGAATCTCGTAATTGCATAAATATAATGAGTGAAAATGGAGTGTCGACTGAACTACTGGAGTCGGGTGATGAAGTGAGAGAAGAGACAGTATCTTCTTTTCTAAGCCATTTTGCGAGACATATTGCCTCGGCGGAAGTTGTGACTTTATCGGGAAGTGTACTAAGAGGTATGCCACAAAATATTTATGCGCAATTAGTTGCTATTGCTAGAAAACAACAAAAAAAGATTATACTAGACACAAATGGCGAATATTTAGTGCATGGAATTACAGAAATACCAACAGTGATTAAACCAAATCGTCAAGAAATAGAACAAATCATGGGCATTGAAAAGGCATCCACTGACCAAGTAATTGACTATTGTATGTCGTATATCAATAAGGGAATAGAAATTGTAATGGTGTCATTAGGTCATGAAGGAGCATTACTAATTACAAAAAACGGTGTATGGAAGGGTACTCCACCTGAATTGCAAATTGTTAATACAGTAGGATCTGGCGACTCAATGGTAGGGGCTATCGCAATTGGGCTAGTACAAAAAGAGTCTCCCGAACAATTATTGCGTAATGCAATTGCGGTGTCAGCTGCGAATACATTAACGGAATCGACAGGGAAAGTACAAATAAGCGATATTACAAAAATTTACAAACAAATTCAAGTGAGTAAAATTCGTTGAGAAAAGGATGATTGAATTGTATGGATATGCTCAAAAAGTTATTTTCATTAGAGAATAGAACGATTTTGATAACAGGTGGTTCTAGGGGAATTGGACGTGTAGTAGCAGAACATGTTGCTGCAGTTGGTGCAAATGTTGTTATTTTTGACATACAAGGCGATAAAGCTGCTGAAGCAGCGAATGAAATTGCAGAAAAGTATGGTTGCCAAACTTATTCTTGTGAAGTAGACGTAACTGATTATGAGGGTGTAAAGTCTTGTTTGCAACAAGCTGTTGAACAGATGGGAAGAATTGATTTACTCTTTAATAATGCAGGTATCGTCATACAGAAGCCTGTTATTGAAACAACTCCAGAAGAATGGAATAAAGTAATTGATGTTAACTTAAATGGTGTCTATTATGTTGCACAATTGTTCGGTAAATATTTGATAGAGAATGGAATTAAAGGGGCAATTGTCAATACAGCATCAATGTCCGGACAAATCGTTAATTATCCACAGCTTCAAGCATCATATAATACTTCAAAAGCGGGCGTTGTGCATTTAACTAAATCACTTGCATATGAATGGGCTTCACATGATATAAGAGTCAATTGTATAAGTCCAGGTTATATTTTTACAGAGCTAACTTCATTCGTAAGAGAGGATTGGAGAGAACAATGGGCTGAATCGACACCAATGAAACGTTTAGGGAAACCTGAAGAACTCGCTGGGGCTGTCATCTATTTACTATCAGATTCAGCTTCATTTGTAACAGGTAGCCAACTTACGATTGATGGTGGCTTCACGATTATCTAATGTGAAATATGGAAAAGTAATAATATTAAAAGAAACTACTGAATTATTAAAAAAGTTGTTGAAACCGCTATCATTAAACTGTATAGTAGTAATACATTGTATTGTCGTAACATTACAATGATTTAAAAATTATAGGGGGTTTGTTCATGAAGAAGAACATGTTTATTATTGCAGCGCTTCTATCCGTAATGTTAGTTTTTGCAGCTTGTGGAAATTCGTCAGATTCAAAAGCTGAAAATGGTGATACAGATTCATTTAAAGTTGGTTTTGCTATAAAGACACAGGATTCTCCATATTTCGTTTCTCTTGTTGATGCAATGAAAGAATATGCAAAAGAAGAAGGTTGGAAACTTACAGTATTAGATGCAAATGGAGATACAGCTAAGGAAACTGAGAATATAGAAACATTTATTGCTCAAGGTATGGATTTAATCTATGTAGATGCAATTGAACCAGACTCTGTCGTTTCTAGTATTAATAAAGCTGCTGAAGCTGGTATTGGCGTTATTAACTTGGATAGTGGTGTTAGCGATGAAGCAGAGAGCATCACTACAATCTATTCGGATAATTTACAAAACGGACGTTTAGTAGGCCTCGCATACGCGGAAAAGATGAGCGATGAAGAAGTCGTTTCTATTATTCTAAGTGGTGCAAAAGGTAATGTAGCTGGTGAAGAGCGTCGTACGGGATTATTTGCTGGAATTTTAGAAGGAAAACTCGGCGTATCTGAGGATGAAGCATGGAAACTAGCTGCAGATTTGGAGAAACAATTAACAAATGAAGGTAAGGCTTCTAATAAAGAAGCGAAATTTTCTATTGTTGGTCAAGGTTGGGGAGCTTGGACAGAACAAGAAGGTCTGAAAGCAGCAGAAGACTTAATTACTGCTAATCCAAATTTAACAACTGTTCTTGGAGAGAATGATCAAATGCTTTTTGGTGCAATGACTGCTCTTAAAAATGCGGGTAACGATAATGTAGATATTGTAGCTGCAGCTGACGGCGCAAAAGAAGCATATGATTTAATAAAAGAAGGATTATATTTCGCGACTGGTGAAAATAGTCCTTATAAAGTAGCACAATTGGGGATTCAAATAGGAAAAGAAATTCTAGTTGATGGAAAAGAATCAAAAGACTATGACAAAATCACTCTGACAAAACCCGCAGCGGTTACAAAAGATAATGTTGATGAATATTACGAATTTGGATTTTGATTTTAGTTAAACTTGATAAAATAAAAAAATCCTCTCGCGTTTTGGGAGGATTTATTTATAGGTAGAACCTACCATAGGAAGGAGAAGTGTTATTATGACTTCCAATTATATCGTGGAAATGAACCATATTGCAAAACACTTTAATGGAGTTAAAGCGTTAGAAGACGTTCAGTTAAATGTAAATCGTGGAGAAATTCATGCACTGATTGGTGAGAATGGTGCAGGTAAATCAACTTTAATGAAAATATTGGCGGGCGCTTATGCAAAAGACGAAGGTACAATTATTATTGATGGCCAAGAAGCAAAAGTTTCAACTCCTCGTGCAATGATTGATATGGGGGTATCCGTAATCTATCAGGAATTTATGTTAGCTCCAGATTTAACTGTTGCTGAAAATATATTCATTGACAAATTAAGTAACTCGGGATTATTCATTAATTGGAGAGACTTAAAAAGAAAAGCGCAAGAACAATTGTCGAAAATTGGTTTTGGACATATTGATCCAAATAAAAAAGTTGGTGAGTTAAGTGTTGCTTACCAGCAAATTGTAGAAATTTGTAAATGCCTTGCGAAAAATTCAAAAGTTCTCGTTTTTGATGAACCTACCGCTGTACTAACCCATACAGAAACTGAAAACTTATTGAATTTAATAAGGAAATTAAAAAAGGATGGCGTAACGATAGTATATATTTCACATCGTCTAGAAGAGCTATTTGCCATCAGCGACAAAATTACGGTGTTGAAAGATGGTAAATATGTAAATACAGTTGAAACTTCTAAAATTACAAAAGAGCAGTTGGTCACATTGATGGTAGGCAGAGAGATTGAGCAACTGTTTCCTGAAAGACATGCAAAGATTGAAGAAGAAATTCTTCGTGTTGAAAACTTAAGTACTGCGGATTTAGTAGAAAACGCTTCTTTCTCCTTAAGAAAAGGTGAGGTATTGGGATTTAGCGGATTGGTCGGTTCCGGGCGGACAGAAACAATGCGTGCGATTTTCGGTGCTGACCGAAAAACCAATGGGAAAATCATCTATTTTGGAAAAGAAGTGAATATCAAAAATCCAAAAACCGCTATTAAATTAGGAATTGGATTATTACCTGAAGATAGAAAATCGCAAGGACTTCTCCTTAAGCAATCAATTCGAATAAATACTACTTTAGTTACACATCAACGAGATGGCTTTATAAATCATCAAAAAGAAAAAAATCATGTTAAAGATTTATTAGCTCAAATTGCAACGAAATATGGTTCAACGGAAGATAACGCAGACAGCTTAAGTGGTGGCAACCAGCAAAAAATTGCGTTGTCTAAATGGTTAGCGATTGAGAAAAAGTTAATCATTTTCGATGAACCGACTCGTGGAGTTGATGTTGGAGCTAAAACTGAAATTTATAGAATTATAAACAGGCTTGCAGAAGAAGGTGTGGCTATCATCATTGTATCTTCAGAGATGGCGGAGATAATTGGAACTTGTGACCGTGCAATAGTTATGCGAGAAGGTAAAATTGTGGGTGAGTTGTCGAAAGAAAATCTCACAGAAAATAACTTGATTAAATTAGCGATGGGGGTTTAGTATCATGTCAATATTCAAAAAAAAAATTGACTTGAAAGAATTTATCATCAATAACAATACATTTATTATCTTATTGTTATTGATTGTTGCAAGTTCTTTTTTATCAGATACATTTTTTACAACAATGAACTTACGAAATATTGCTCTACAACAAGCGGGTCCGATTTTAGTGGCCATTGGATTATTGTATGTTATTTTGGCCGGGGGTATTGACTTATCTGTTGGTTCTATTATGGCTATTGGTTCAACAGTATCAGCAATATTAATAACAGACTTCAGTATGCATTATACTGCTTCAATTGGTATTGCAGTTCTTATTGGATTATTATTTGGATTATTTTCTGGTGTGCTCGTAGCGTATACCGGAATTCAGGGATTCGTTGCCACATTAGCTACCATGACAATTGCTAGAGGTGTTGCATTCGTCCTATCAGAAGGTCGGCCAATTAAAATTGAATCAGGTACGATTAATACGCTGGTAAGTAAAGATCTGATGTATCCCATTTTAATAATTACATTATTCATAATTGTTGTATTCACAATTATACATCGATATACAGGCTATGGACGTAAAGTAATTGCAATTGGTAGTAATGAAACTGCACTGCAATTAGCAGGTGTACGAACAAAGCAATACGTCATGTCTACATACGCAATTTCAGGTGCATTAGCAGCATTGGCAGGTGTTTTTCTTGCCGCAAGATCATCGACAGGAAGTGCGACAGTTGGTATGGGACAAGAACTGGATGCTATTGCGGCAGTTGTAATAGGTGGAGCCAGTTTAGCGGGAGGAAAAGGATTCGTATTAAATACAGTGGCGGGTGCTCTAATTCTCGGTTTAATCGGCAATATTATGAATCTGATGGCTGTTCCTTCTTATCCACAAGATATTATAAAAGGGGCAATAATTATTGCAGCTGTACTATTACAAATTGTAACAAGTAAAAAGGATCGTACAATCTAAAAAAAGGAAACGGAATTGGGGAGAAAAATGAAAACTGTAGTTGTTTCAAACAAAGGAGAATTGCAAGTTTGGGATATAGACAAACCCCGAATTACAAGTAAGCAAGCTTTGGTCAAAACGGTTAGCTGTGGGATTTGTGGTACGGATGCTACGATAATCAACCAATCATTTAAAGGATTTGAGAAAACGTCATATCCTCTGATGCTTGGCCACGAAGGTGTTGGCGAAGTAGTGGAAATTGGATCTGAAGTTAAAGGTTTTAGTGTAGGAGATTTGATTGTCCTATCATTTGTACCCAATCATATGCACGATAACAGTCTTTTGGGCTCTGCTTGGGGAGCTTTTAGTGAATATGGTATTGTTGATGATTTTGAAGCATACGAACCAAATGAAGTTCCTGATGTTGCCTATGCGCAAAAAAAACTTCCGGATTTTATTGATAAATATGAAGCGCCTGTCCTTGTAACGCTGAGAGAAGTTTTTAGTTCTATCAAATATTTCAATATTCAGCCCGGGGATTCTATTGTTGTTTACGGAAGTGGTCCTGTTGCTATGACTTTTATCAAATTGCTATCGCTTTTAAATGTTCAAGACATTGTCGCAGTAGTCCGAAACGAAAATAAAAAGCAATTACTTGAAAGTTTTGGATTGAAAGCAGTTATTAACAGTTCAGTACACAATGTAAAAGAACAAATTTCGGTTTTATATCCTAAAGGTATGAATTTTGTTCTAGATGCAGTTGGTTCAGAAAATATTATAAACGAAGCGATTTCACTTTTGAAAGATCGTGGAGAAGTTCTTTGTTATGGCGTACCTAAAGTGAATAACATGAATTTAAATTGGGCGAATTCACCATATAATTGGAAGCTGAATTTTCAACAAATGCCCTATAAAGAAGAAGAAGGCGCATGCCACGATCAAATCGTTCAATGGATTTGTGATGGTAAGTTAATATTGAGCGATTTCATTTCCGAAGTTATTGAATTTGAACATATAATAGAAACACTTCAAGACTTTGTAGATGGAAAGAAAACCAAAAAAGTGATTATAAAATATAAATGATAGGGTGATTTCATGAAGATGAAACAAGCAATTATGACCGAGCCAGGCAACATTGTATTTCAAAGTGTCGATATCCCTGAAGTTGGAAATCATGAAATCAAAATAAAAATTAAGAAAATTGGCGTTTGTGGATCCGATATTCATGTTAACCACGGTAAGCATCCATATACATCTTATCCAGTTGTTCAAGGCCATGAAATTTCAGCAGAAGTGAAAGAAGTAGGTAAAAATGTGGATAGAATCAAAATAGGAGATAAAGTAACAATCCAGCCACAAGTAGTGTGTGGCGAGTGTTTCATGTGTCAAAATGGAATGTATCATGTCTGTGAAGAGTTGAAAGTGATGGGTTTTCAAACAACAGGGATGGCTAGCGAATACTTTGTAGTTGATGAAGAAAAAGCAATCATTCTTCCCGATTCCATTTCATGGGATGAAGGAGCTATGATTGAACCGCTTGCTGTAGCAATTCATGCAGTTCGACGTGTATCAACAATTGAAGATAAAAATGTTCTAGTAATTGGTGGCGGACCTATCGGAAATTTAGTTGCACAAACTGCAAAAGCTCTAGGTGCAAAACAAGTGGTTGTGTCGGAATTAAGTGAAACAAGGATTGAAATTGCTGAACAATGTGGATTGAAGACAATCAATAGCAATAGCGAAGAACTATCAGATGGAATAGTTCGTTGTTTTGGTCATACTAAAGCGGATGTCATATTTGAATGTGTTGGTTCTAGTTATACTGTTGCTCAAACGATTGAAGTAGCGCGAAAAGGTAGTACAGTAGTTATCGTAGGTGTTGTATCTGATTTAACAAAAGTTAATATGGGATTTGTTCAAGACCATGAATTAACGGTTTTAGGAAGTGCTATGTATCAAACCGCCGATTTTAATCAAGCGGTAGAATTGATTAAAGATAAAAAAATAAACTTGAATTCACTAATAACAAACCACTTGGATTTTGAGAACTATTCTGAAGCATATTCAATTATTGATAAGAATAAAGATCAGGTAATGAAAGTAATAATAAATGTGGAAATAAGTAATGAATAAGAAATCATTATTTACATATCTAAGGTTATAAAAAGTAGATGAATCATAGATTTAATAATAGCTACTTCGATTTTAGTGCTGCATCTAAATTGATTAAAGGGTAAAACTTTGATTGTTATAAGTAAACATTACAAATTTAATATGATATGTAGTGACATAGTGATGTATCAACCCCTAAAATACTTGAATGAGGTGAAAATGTGAAAAAGAAGATTCTGATTACGCCAAAGTCGTTTCAAAAATATAAAGAAAAGCCTATTGAAATGCTTGAACAACAAGGATTTGAAGTTATAGAAAACACAACTGGGCGTACGCTTACTGAAGAAGAGATAATCGAAATTGCAAAAGAAGGCGTTGTCGGAATCATTGTGGGTGTAGATCCGTTATCTGCACATGTCCTGGAATCATGTAGTCAATTACAAGTAATTTCAAAATACGGTGTTGGAATGGATAATATTGATTTGGAGAAAGCTCAAGAGTTAGGCATTAGAGTACAAAACGCTGGTGGTACAAATAACATTTCGGTAGCAGAGTTGGCTGTTGGGCTCATGTTTGAAACTGCTCGTAACCTTTCCCAATCTATTCAAACTGTAAAAACGTTTGGATGGAATCGTGTGATTGGAAGTGAACTAACAGGAAAGAATGTTGCAGTAATTGGAGGGGGACAAATCGGAAAAGAGGTTGCTAAACGATGTAGTGGTCTACAAATGGATGTCACTATTTATGATCCATTTTTTAATGATCAAGCATTTCTTGATGATTTTAATGTACAACGATCCGAAAACTTCAATGAATTAATAAGTTCTGCAGATTTCATTACACTTCATTTACCAGTAACGAAAGAAACAAAGCATATGATAAATGCTGATGTATTTAATCATATGAAACCTAGTTCCGCATTGATTAATACTGCGCGTGGCGAATTAGTAGATGAAAATGCACTATATAATGCATTATCCAATAGACAAATAGGAGTAGCAGCTCAAGATGTCTATTCTCAAGAGCCACCAATAGTAGGTGATTCATTAATTTCCTTACCTAATTTTATTTTGACACCTCATATCGGAGCATTCACAAAAGAGTCCGTAGAGCGTATGGCAATTGTTTCAACTCAAAATTTGTTAAACATGATAATGAGTGAAAAGTAATGATGAAAACAGATTATCATAATATGATGCATATATATTCTACAAATGCATTCAGTAAACGAAAAGGAAAGGGATGGTAGATTTGAATTTGCCTGAAAAAGCAACAGTACCTACGATGTATTTTATTGGGGTAACGACAACTAAGTCATCTATTATGAAACTATTCCCAGAATGGGCAAAAATATTGGAACTTGAAGATGCTGTCTTAAAAGGAATTGATATGAATATTCATGCCGATGCTAAAGAGTATAGGGAAGTTGTAGAATTTATAAAAAATGATGAATTATCTTTGGGGGCCTTAGTTACTACACATAAAATTGACCTCTATGAGGCTACAGAGGATTTATTCGATTACTTGGATCCTTTTGCCAAAACGTTTGGTGAATTATCTTCTATATCTAAAAGAGATGGCAAACTTTGTGGTCATGCTAAAGACCCGATTTCAAGTGGTCTGGCTTTGGAAAGCTTCGTACCAGATAGTTATTGGGATAATCATAAGGGAGAGTTATTCATAATAGGGGCGGGTGGAAGTGCCATTGCTATCTCTTCCTATTTACTAAAATCGGATAGGGAGGGGAATGTACCTTCATTAATATTAATTTCAGATCGCAATCAAAAAAGACTGGATGAAATTAAAACTATTATTCATAAGGTGAACCCTAAAGTGAATGTGGAATATTATTTAACACCAGAAGCTTCTCAAAATGAAAAATTACTTAAAAAATTGAAACCACATTCTCTTATTATCAATGCGACAGGGCTTGGAAAAGACAGACCTGGATCCCCGCTTCCAGATGAAGCGATATTCCCAAAAGAGAGCTTGATTTGGGAATTGAATTATCGCGGAGAATTAGATTTCATGCATCAAGCGACTGCACAAGCAGAATGCCGTAATCTACTTGTAGAAGACGGTTGGATTTACTTTATACATGGCTGGACACAAGTTATAGCAGAAGTGTTTAACATTGATATTGTAGGAGATAAGTTTGACCAGATTGAACAATATTCTAATCAAATGAGATGAATTACAACTAGGAGGAAACAAATTGACAAAAACAGCAAAAGCATTCACGGTTAACTTTGATTTAGTAACAGGGCTTTCAAAATCAGAAACATCTACAAAACGTTATTTATCAGATATGAAAAAAATGTTTTACAATGTAGAGGCTTTGGAAAAATCGATCCAAGAAGAAAATAACCATGTAATCTATGAGTATTATAGTTTGGATCTACCTAAAACTGAAGGTGATATCCATTTTGGAACTAGCATCGTCTACCCAGGGACAGTGGGAGACGAATACTACATGACAAAAGGACATTTTCATGAAATCCTTGAAACAGGTGAAGTTTATTTTTGTCTTAGTGGGACTGGATATATGCTTATGGAAAATCCAGAAGGAGATTGGCAAATTGAGAAATTTGTTCCTGGACAAGCTGTATACGTTCCAGCACGTTATGCGCACAGAAGTATTAATATCGGAAGTGAACCCCTAATTACTTTCTTCTCATTCCGAGCAGACGCAGGACATGATTACGGAACAATCGAGATGAAAGGTTTCCGTAAATTAGTCGTTGAGCGAAATGGAAACGCTGAAGTTATTGATAATCCTAAATGGAAACAATAAGGAGGCTCTACTATGTATCGTAAAAGAGACATACTTACAAAGATTGAAGAGAGTGGACTCGTAGCAGTTGTGCGTTCGGATAATGCTGAAAAAGCAAAGCGAATCACAGAAGCATGTTTTAAAGGTGGTGTAGCTGCGATAGAGATTACTTACACTGTTCCTGGTGCAACCGAAGTCATTAAAGAAATTAGAGCTGAGTTTGGGAAGGATATCATTGTCGGAGCAGGCACAATCCTTGATCCAGAAACTGCCCGCATTGCGATTCTTGCGGGAGCACAGTATATCGTGAGCCCTTATTTAGATGAAGACACAGCCAGGTTATGCAATCGGTACCAAATTCCATACATGCCAGGCGTCATGACTATTAAAGACGTAGTGAAAGGACTTGAAACAGGCGCAGAGTTATTAAAAGTTTTCCCTGGAGAACTCTTAGGACCAAAAGTCATTTCTGCAATAAAAGGCCCCATACCTCAAGCTAATTTGATGCCTACAGGCGGAGTTAATGTAGATAATGTTGGTGAGTGGATTCGTGCGGGAGCAGCTGCTGTCGGAGCAGGGGGTAGTCTGATTGGAAAACCAGATGTTCAAGGTTACGAGCAGATTACTGACACCGCTAAAAGTTTTATTGAACAAATTAATATAGCAAGAAATAATTGATTAGTTGGTATTAAAAATTCATCTTTTTTGGTAAGAGAAAAAAGACCCTAAGTCAATTCATAAACGAAGGGATGAGTATTTATGGATAGTATCATTTTTGATTTGGATGGGACATTATGGGATTCCCGTAAAACTGTTGCCAAGTCATGGTCTGAGGTCGTGAAAAGTTCTCCAGATGGTATAGGAGAAATCACCGAAGAAGATTTAAAAGCAACAATGGGACTACAAATCAAAGACATTGCTAAAATTGTCTTTGGTTATTTGGATGAAACCAAACAAATGGAATTAATTCTTGATTGTTGTCATAATGAACGATTGTATTTATTGGACGAGGGTGGACAATTATTTCCTGGTCTAGAGGAAGTCCTACAGAAGCTTTCGGAACGATATAAATTATTTATTGTTAGTAATTGTCAAGAAGGCTATATCGAAGCATTTTATGAGTATCATGGACTTAAGCAATATTTCCAAGACTTTGAAAATCCCGGTAGAACAGGTCTCAGTAAAGGTGAAAATATTCAACTTGTCATCGAACGCAATCAGCTTAAATCTCCTGTGTATGTAGGAGACACACAAAGCGACAAAGATGCCACAGAATATGCCAAAGTACCATTTGTTTATGCTGCATACGGATTTGGACAAGTAGAAGTTTTCAATTACAAGATCGATAATTTCGAAGAGTTAATAAACCTTTTTATGTAGGTTATGAGTTCGTATGAGCACGTTCAAATATGAATTGAATCCTTTCTTTTGTAAGTTGGTTCTAGGAACAAATTATTGAAATCTCAAAGTGGAAAGTCGAAGCATTTGTTATTGCTGAGTATCAAGAGTTTATAATTTCAGGTACCTGTGAATGACACTATTCTGTTTACTCGCTACAATTACATATTAATAAAGCGTGAACTAGGTATTTACTGCGATATCTAATTCTGTTTGAATTTTTTATGCAATTTCATGAATTGTTTGTTGTTGTTTCTTACACAGGTACCTGACACTAAGTCGATTGGTAAATCGTTGTACGATGGGCTGATGGATCTGTATGATGAGGTGGGTCATTACTGGGAATCGTTAGAGACGCTGACGTTTTCGGGGGAAAATGGACAAGAGAATATTGTGGGAATTATGAAATATTTTCGTAATGATCCGCCATTATCCATTGCCGGTGTTGTTGTCAGTGCTATCGAGGATTACCAAGCGGGGACAAGACGCTTCAAGGATGGAACGGTTGAGAAATTGTCATTGCCAGAAGCGAATGTAGTTAAATTTTTATTTGAAGATGGTTCTTGGGTTTGTGTTAGGCCGTCTGGGACTGAGCCGAAGTGTAAGTTTTACTTTTGGGGTAAGGAAGGACTCGGCGGAAGAGGCAGAGTTGTCGTTGAGTGCGTTGTCACAAGGTGTTATGAATCGGTTTTAATTTTTGGTAGCTGTTATACAACGTTAGTGGACATAGCCCAATAATGTAATGGAAATGGGCGTTCATTTAGGCATCATCCAAGCAACATGTAGCAAACCATAAAATCAGCCGCCTATTCGATTTGAAAAATCGTCATAGGCGGCTATTTTTCATGCGCAAAGGTACGCTAATTTTTATAATTCGGGCTTACTATTTATTAATATAAGAGTGGCTTGTTAAATTGACGAATTATTTGAATATTTAAATGAACAGAATTTTTACTATTTACAAGGATAACAGCTTATGCTAATATTGGTTTATGAAGAAGAACTACGGTTTTATATAATAAACCAAGGAGGTGGAAGTTAATATGATGAAAAAAAAGTATTGGGTTCCAGCTATTGAAAGGGCGGATAAAATAATTAACATTATCGCACAAAATCCTAATGAATATAGACTTATCGATCTTTCAAATGAATTGGATATAAATAAAAGCTCACTTTTTTCTTCGCTAAATACATTGGAAACATTAGGGTGGGTCAAAAAGGGAAATGATGATACATATACACTTGGAATGAGAATGGGCATATTAAGTGCATTATATTTTAGCCAATTTGACCTAATCAGTACTTTTTCTATAAAGTCTGTTGACGCTGTAAATAAACTAGGTGAGACGGTTCAACTTTCTATTTTAGAAGGGACAGATATTATATATTTATCGAAAAAAGAAGGGTCATCCCCTGTTAGACTTGCTACTGATCCAGGAATGAGATTATCAGCTCATTCAACAGCAATGGGAAAGGTTCATTTGTCTAAATATGATTTTAAGCAGCTTGAGGAATTATATTCTGGCGTGATATTGGAACCTAGGACGTCTAAGACAGTAACAACATTAGAAGAGCTAGGAAAGCAAATTGAGAAAGTAAATGAAAGCGGATTCATATGGGAGTATGAAGAAGCAGTAGAAGGATTTGTTTGTGTAGCTGCCCCTATCAAAAATCATGAAGATGAGATTATAGCTGCCGTAAGTGTAACAATGTTGGCAAGTAGGTACGAAGAGAAAAGAGAGCAAGCGGAACTAGAAATTATTGACTTAGCAAAGCAGGTTTCTCTAAAAGCAGGGTACACTCTCTCTGTTTAAAAAATTTAGATATGAATTTTTGGATAATTTGGTAATCCATTTTCAATTTCTCCAAAAATGGGTTACCTTTTATAAAAACATAATATACGAGGGGGGAATACGATGAAAATAATGAAAACAGTACAAAGAATCCCGGGAGGGTTGATGGTTGTCCCGCTCTTTTTAGGTGCACTTATCAATACTCTAATTCCTGAGGGAGCAGAAAAGTTAGGTTCATTTACGCATGGGTTAGCAGCAGGAACCATCCCAATTTTAGCCGTATGGTTTGTTTGTTTAGGTGCCTCGATTTCGTTAAAGTCAACTGGTGTCGTTCTTAGGAAATCTGGAGCATTGCTAGTGACCAAAGTAGGGACTGCCTTTATTATTGGGTATATTTTTTCAAAATTCTTGGGAACAGGGATGATAGAAACAGGGTTCTTTGCTGGACTGTCCACTTTAGCAATAGTCGCTGCAATGGACATGACCAATACTGGGTTATATGCATCCTTGATGGGACAGTATGGAACAAAAGAAGAAGCCGGCGCATTTGTCTTGATGAATCTCGAATCGGGTCCGTTAATGACGATGATCATTTTAGGAACGGCTGGTATTGCTACCTTTAATCCATTGCTCTTGGTTGGGATCGTCTTACCATTTATTATTGGTTATGTATTAGGGAATTTAGATGAAGATATTCGAGGATTCTTAAGTAATGCAATTCCTGTGTTAATTCCATTCTTTGCTTTTTCATTGGGAAGTGGTATCAAATTAAGTGTTATTCTTGAAACTGGGCTTCTCGGAATAGTGTTTGGTTTGGCTGTTATCGTCATTACAGGGATTCCACTTATTTTGTCAGATATCTTTATTGGGAAAGGAAATGGTACAGCGGGGATTGCTGCTTCCAGTACTGCAGGAGCCGCAGTTGCTACACCTATGTTGGTTGCTGAGATGGTTCCAGAATTTGCAGCGGTCGCACCCGCAGCAACAGCTTTAGTCGCTACTGCCTTAATCGTGACATCCATAGTTGTCCCAATTATTACAGGCTTATATGCGAAAAATGCACCCAAAATGGGGTTTACAAGAAAAAGAATCAAGCCTAAGGTTCAAAAGGAAATAAAAGTATAATACGCAAGCACTGGGAATGCACGCGTACCATACTTTCAACAAAGCATACAACATAATCATAACACATTTAAATATGGAAAGGATGAAGTATTATGTTTAAAGGTATATATACTCCAAGTATTACAATATTAGATAAAAATGGTAAATTTGATTTTCCGAATATGGAATTACACATTAATAACTTAATCGACAATGGAATTAACGGGATCTTGTTCTTTGGTAGTATTGGAGAATTCTTTGCTTTCAATTTAAAAGAAAAGAAACAATTCGTAGATTTTGTAGTAGAAAAAGTAAATAAGAGGGTTCCTGTATTAATTGGCGTTGGCGGAACGAACATGGATGAAGTATTAGAATTAGGGAAATACTGTGAACATGCGGGTGTTGATGGACTTGTGATCATTTCACCATACTATTTTGGTCCAACAGAAATTACAGCTGAAAAATTCTTTGGAACAGTCGCTGAAACAGTACAATTGCCAATCATGTTATATAATTTCCCGGACAGATCTGGAAATGATTTAAGTCCTGATTTAGTCTATCGATTAGCCTTGAAATACAAGAACATTGTTTCCATCAAGGACACTGTTGATAATATTAGCCACACGAGAAAGATTATTCAAAAGGTCAAAGCTGAAAGACCAGAATTTACCGTTCTATCTGGATTTGATGAATATTATGTTGTGAACAGAATTTCAGGTGGCGATGGTGTATTATGTGGATTAACGAATATCGAACCGAAGCTGTTTTCTACATTACATGAAGCCTATGAAAATAAGGATTTTTTGATAGTAGAAAAATGCGCCCACCAAATCTCTGTCTTAATGAAACTTTATGATACTACTGATTTGTTTGTTACTGGCATTAAGGCCGCAGTAAAATCAAAAGGTCTAAACATTTCAACCTTTACCAAAGAACCTGCAATTCAACTAACGGAAGAACAATTTGAGGGTATTGAAAACATTATTAATGAGGCAAATGAATTGCTTCCTGTATAAAATAATTGGATAACTGAGTAATTTGATACCTCTATCTGATTGATTAAATTATCAGAGGGCTGTCCCAATAGAAAAGTGCTGGGCACTTCAACTATGGAACAGCCCTTATTTGCGTTCAAACGACTGCTCGATTTTTTAAAAGCTATGCCTATGCACCACGTAATTTCAGGTACACTGTGCAAGATGCTGTTTTGACAATTAACTACAATTACATATTTATAAGTCTTCGATTAGGTATTTACTATAATATCTAATCTTTTTTCATTTTCATTAAATTGTGTGCATTATTTGTTGCCGTTTCTTGCGCAAATACCGACTTTAAAGGGTACCTTAAAACTTTGCTATCTACTCTTGTTCACAAGCAGTTCTTTACTCTGTTCCTAGGCTTACTAGTATACTTAACGGATGATGGAACTCCCGCGTATAATTGTGTGTAGAAAAATACAACGTATAGAAATCAATTGAATTAACTAATAGAAAGTGGGAAGATATGTGGCGATTATTCAAGTGTCTCAGCGTGAAGGATCCAACTACAAAACCATTCAGGTTGCAGTAGAGGCAGCTCTACCAGGAGATACAGTGGAAGTTGATGAAGGTGTTTATGATGAACAGGTAACAATCGATAAGCTGCTCGTTCTTCGAGGTTCAGAAGGTGAAGCGAGCTCAGTTCGTCTATCAGGAAGTGTTCGTATCGCGACAACGGAAGAAGTGCGTATCGAATCGATCAGTATTGGTGGGGGCACTGGTCCAGTGGATTATGGTTTACATATCGAATCAGGAGATGTAACGCTTCACCACTGTCTTTTCTCTGAGATTCAAGGAGTTGCAATGCGAGTGGATGCGGCTGCAAAAGTATCGGCAGAGCATTCGATCTTTCAAAAAAACATACAAGGGATTGAGGTAGTAGGGCGTTTGGCTTTGTTCGAATGCATAGTAGAAGACACGATCAAGTCTGCGCAAATTAATGTGCGCGCGGGAGGAGAAGTAGCGGTCACGAATTCCGGAATTTTAAGTGGGCAAGAAGAAGGCCTTTGCTTGTATGAAACGAGTCGAGCAACAATCACCAGAAGTTCATTCATCGGAAATCGCGGGGTTCAACTTCGTTTGGAACAAGACAGTTCTATGGACGTAGAAAGTACAAATTTTTATTTTGGACATGTCCAAGGAATCTATTGTGATCAATCTAAGGGTGTCCTGAAAAATTGTGTCTTTAAAAACCAAAGTTTAGAGCATGTAGCATTTACGAATGGATCCCATATCGAAGTCGAGGCAAGTACGTTTGAAAATGGTGAGGCTGAAGGAATGAACGTCAGTGGTTCATCAGTTGAGCTATCCGACTCGCAGTTTAAATACCAAAAAGGAGACCAAATTTCCTGTAACGAACAAAGCAAACTCGCGATTACAAAAACCCAGATCCTTTCGGGTGCGTCTAGAGGAATTGTCTCCGAAAATTCGACGTGTACACTCATCGAATCTGAAGTGAAGTACAATCAGATGACGCAACTCTCTGCGTTTACTCAAAGCGGGTTCACGATTCTGGGTTGTGAAATTGAGAGTGGAACCAATAAAGGAGTTTACGTGACAAGTAGTCAAGTGACTATTTCGGATTCTCTTATTAGCCATCATAGTGGTGTACAGATTTTTGCTTCTGAACAATCGGAAGTAATTCTGTCAGCGACCGAAGTAAAGAGTGGGGATAGTGCAGGGATAGTTGTGAAAGAATCCAAGTTGACGGCGGCCAATTGCATCATCTTTGGTCATAAGGGATCCAACGTTTTACTCAGTGCTGCGGCTAAAGCAGAAATTACCGATTGTAAAATATCGAGTGGCGATAAGAACGGCATACTTGCAGGTCCTGAAGTAGTTATTTCAGTAGAACGGTCCATTTTGTTCAATCATAAAAGGCCACAAATAAGAGCAACGGAATCTGCAGAAGTCTTTATAACGGAGTGTGAAATCTATGACGGTAAATCGTCAGGAATCGTCTTGAGTCAGGTGGAGCGTACTGAAGTGACGGTAACTAGAGTACATGGTCATCGGGATGATCAAATCATCTTGCAAGATTGTTCGGATGCTGTATTCACTGGGGTGCAAGTGATGAATGGAAAGAAGGCTGGACTGAGACTCGAGCGTTCGGTTCCGGTTCTTAACGACTGTTCTTTTGAGAACAACCAAGCAGGAGATTTAGTCCGCTTTGATGACAGTGTTCCTGTGCTCACCGATACGGACTTGCAGGTTCCACCAATCACTAGTAGATTAGGTGGCAGTGCTGGACATTCCTCTACTGTAGATTCATCACCTACTGATCAGGTGGATGTTTTCATGAATGGTTTGAACGGATTTATTGGACTGGAAGATGTGAAAAACAAAATCCAGGAGTTTAAAAACGTAAGCGATATTAATCAATTCAAATTAGAGCGTGGCATGAAAGCTAATCCGATGGTAGCGCCTCATATGGTCTTTCAAGGTAATCCGGGTACTGGTAAAACGACAGTCGCTCGGCTTATAGGAAAGATTTTTAAGGAACTAGGTTTATTAAAGACAGGCCACGTAACTGAAGTGAAGCGGGAAGATCTCGTTGGAACGCATGTTGGTGAATCAGAAGAACGAACGAAAGTAATTATTAAGGAAGCTATGGGTGGCGTCCTCTTTATAGACGAAGCGTATACGCTTGCAGCAGGGGGCAATTCTAGTAAGGATTTCGGAAAAAAAATAATTGAAACGTTGCTGCCTGCAATGGAAAATTCTCGCGGTGAATTCATTGTCATCGTGGCAGGCTATACCGAAGAAATGAGCCGTTTCCTAGCGTCTAATCCAGGATTGAAAGATCGTTTTACTGAAAAGATTCACTTTCAAGACTATACACCAGATGAGTTGCTTCAAATCTTCTTAAGCCAGTGTGAAGGAAGCTATGTGCTTACTCCTACTGCCAAACAAGCCGTTTATGAGGAGTTCGTGGAACGTTATCGTATGCGCGATGAAACATTTAGTAACGCTCGAATGGCACGTATACTATACGATCAAATCGGGCTTGCTCAGTCGATGAGAATTGCGAAACTTCCGCGTGAAGAGTGGACGGAAAAGGTATTGACGACGTTTGAAGAACAAGACGTTGTCCAAGCGGTACAAGAGCGTGGAGTGAAGACGTACGAAGTTCCAATCGATGAAGTACTACTCGCCCATAAACGTGCAGAACTCCATCAGTTTATCGGCCTTGGTTCTGTGAAGGCTGAAATAGATAAAATGATTGAATTAATGAGATACTACAAACGAGAAAATCATTCGACGGAGAAATTGATGAACCACACGCTGTTGATTGGTAAACCTGGGACAGGTAAAACCGAGGTCGGTCGTGTGCTCGCTGGTATTTATCAAGCGCTTGGATTATTAGAACGAGGCGATCTGATTGAAGTAGATCGCAGCGATTTAGTCGGTAGTCATATTGGTGAAACGGAGAAGCTGACAGCCGGGCTGATTGAACGAGCGATGGGTAGTGCGTTGTTTATTGATGAAGCGTACACACTTGCGAGTGGTGGAGAGAATGACTTCGGGAAAAAAGCAGTGGACGTGTTGCTGAAAAAAATGTCCGATCGACAAGGCGAGTTCCTCTTAATTGCCGCTGGGTACGAAAAAGAAATGAATCATTTCTTAGACAGCAACCCCGGACTCCGTCGACGTTTCGGACTAACGCTCCATTTTGAAGATTATACACCAAAGGAATTAATGGAGATTACCGACCTCTATCGTAAAGGGTACGGCATTACAGATGAAGCAAAGCGTGCATTAGTTCGTCACTATGAAGAGATTTATGCGCGTAGAGATAGTCATTTCGGAAATGCCGGTCTTGCTAAAAAAATAGCGAAAGAAATGACGCGTAAAGTCGATTATCGAATGGCTGTAGCGACCAATAAACAAAATAGGCTTGCGCTCGAAAAAGAAATTACGAAGGATGATTTAGTTTTGTTGGAGAGTTGAGTGATTTGTTGTTTTAATACACAGGTACTGCAAAAATTTCAGGTGCCTGTGCAAGAAGCTATTTTGACAATTCACTACAATTACATATTTACGAAAAGGAGATTAGATAGGTACCTAACTATCTAATCTTTATTGGGTTTTTATACTATTGGTTGAATTGTTTGTTGTATTTTGTTGCACAGGTACACAAACAATTATACTTCATCATCATGAACAAAGAGTTGAAGGACCAATAATTGAGATGCCTAGTAGATACCATGATCTAGGAAACAAAAGACAGCATCCATTTGGAAATAAGGGTGGAGTTGGCGGTGGAGAAGCGAGGCAGGAATTCAATAAATGGCGTAAAAAATATTGGAAAGCAAGATATGCCAATGAAATGATTAAAAGGGGGATAATTGAATGAAAATAGAATTGTTAAATGCAATTGATGAAGAGTTTGAAATGTGCCCTGAAGCCTTTGGAGGGCCTGTTAATATTGAGGAAGTAATACAAGCTGAAGATGAACTCAAAGTAAAATTACCAGAGGATTATAAAATTTTTCTTTTGAGGTATGGTTCGGGAGCAGTTGGTGAAGCAATTGTTTTAGGATTGAGAGAGGCGGAATTTTTTGCTACACCTTCATTTGTAGAGAAATCTCTACAGTTTAGAAATATTCTTCCTGAAGGGCATGAGAATTTTATTGTTATTGGACTAGACGGTGCAGGAAATCCAGTAGGTTTTAATTCTTCTAATACAGAAATCATTACATTTGACTTTGATTTTGGTGGAAAAGAAATAATAGCAGGAAGTTTTGAAGAATATTTAGAAAAAGCGATTCGAGAAGAATTGAATATACATTTTTAATCAAGAGCTTATAAAAATGTTACTATTAGAAAGTATTATGAACAAAATCAACTGTGCGGATGAAAGCAATAAGCTTAGCGAGATGACAACTTTAACATACGAATTATTATTACTGGTAACAAGACAATAACTTACGAAATTAAATAGGCTTGTTGGTTTAAAAATAGAATTAGTAATGAATTACTTTATATAAACATTTGATTTTTGTGAGAAATTTAAACATGGGACGACATGGATGATGCTTTACTGAAATTCATAACTCATGAAGGTTGTACCATCAAAACATTCGTGCTGAGCCAATGGGATGTCCTTAAGTTTAGAAGTGACATTAGAACAGAACTTTTCCCAAATTAGTGTCAGGTACCAGTGCGTGACACTATTCCGTCAACTCGCTACAATTACATATTTATAAGGCGTGGACAAGGTATTTACTGCGATTTCTAATTTCATTGGATTTTTTATGAAATTTCGTGAATCGTTCGTTGTTGTTTGTTACACAGGTGCAAATTTTATGGGTAAGCCAAATCAAATTCCAAAAAAGTAGGAGGTGAATAACATGAACTTAAAAGATTTAAAAAATAGACATATAGAGTATGACTGGAAAACTATTTTTGTAGGTGTCCAAGAAAATTATTTTAATAAAGACGTTATTTCTGACTATGCGGTAGAGTTGATGGAGATTGGTGATGAAAGTGGGTTTGTTAGTGAACTTGCATGGGGAGTATCTAGTGAAGATTTAGGTAAAGTGATGTTAGAAATAAAAACTAATTATTTCCCTTAATTAAATGAAGAAAGCACAATATTAGTAGAGGAGAATAGAAAACTCAGATTTGTTTGTTTGTCTGTAATGAGAGAAAGATGTAAAGAAGATAATGAATTATTAAATAAAATTGCAGAGTTTTATGGAAATCATCACTACCCAGAAGATATGGTGAGTTTTGTTAATTATATGCCTCAAGAAGTCCCAACTACGAAAGAAAATATAGTAAATAGGTTAGATGAATTTTTAAAATTAGAGAGTGTGAGATTTAGTTAGCTATTTTACTTGATTCTATGGGTAGAGAAAGAAGAACTTAAAAGAACAAGAGAACAAGAGAACAAGAGAAAAAGTAAACTATGGGCATTTTTAGCTGAAACAGTGGTCAAGGACTAAACAAAGTGTTAGCTAATTTCCCAGTTTAGTAATCGTGTCTAATGGTTGTTACTACGACTTAAGACGCCGTTAATTGAAAAATTGGGACTGAGTTGTGTGAGTGGCACCGAAACTAGTCAAAGAGCATTGGCTGGCTCTAGGTAATTTACTTTCTGACGTTGAAATTGAAAATGCGTAATAGCGAGGGAAAAGGGCGCCACAACAGTATATTGTTGTGACGCTTTTTTTGTTTGTGAAAAGCATAAATATACAGATATCATAGTCCATCAGAACATCACGATGCTTGATCGTCTAAGCAATGAAATGGAAACCATCCAAGAAGGAGTTCAAGGACTCGTTGTGATGGAAGATTCGTTGAAAGGAGAGGGGGAAACGCAATTCGTGCATTTTACGTGGACTGCCACTTGCCATTCCTTCAGTGTTTCAAGCTATTTTTAGAACCGTTTCACAGACGCTGCCACCTTATGATGGAGAAATTACATTTGAGGGTATGAGGAAAGTAGTAGGTGGAAATGGACCAGGAACTCCGGATGGCCTTGCGCCTTATGCCGTTGGTGCGTTTGACTTCTTTACGGAAGATATCGGTACTATGTTAAGCGCTGATGCGACGGAAAACGAACGATTTGAAGCCGCTCTATTCACGTTCATTAAGCCAGCTAAGATGTATGATACAGCACATGATGCTTTGAAAACTGGTGAAAAGGCTAAGGATGCTGGGAAGGGTATAGATAATCCTAATAGACTAATTCCTGATAAACCTGGTGTCGTAACTGGAGGAGACTCTACTAAGTTAGGGGGAAATATGATGGAAGAGATGGGACTTAAACGTTCAACTAAATGGAGTGGTTATCAAGCACAGCATATTATTCCTTCTGAAATGGCAAAGAATCCTGTTATTAAAAAAATTGGAATGAATTTTGATGACGTCCCAAATGGGATTTTTCTAAGAATACCTATTAATGATATAAGCACAATGTCTAGACAAAGAGGATATCATTCTGTTTATAACCAAATGGTAGAAAAAGCATTAAATAGAATGGATATTGATCAAAGTGTTGATAGTCTACAAAAACAAGTGTATGATTTACAACAAAATTTAAAGAAATTATAGGAGAAAGGATTACCGCTTTATCCTAGTCAAGGCGCAACAATAGAACTCTGGGAAAGAAAGCTAAAGCAATTGGAAAATTAGATTTCTAAAAGCATAGTGGGAGGGAAAATATCATGGATAAGAAAGATATTAATTTTCTTGAAGAGTTGCTATATAATACGGATAAAAATAATTTAATCAGTCAGTTAAGCAAGGTAGATAACCCACTAATACTCCATTTTTTTGTAGCAAATTATAATTGGAATAGTGGATTTGATGTACCAACAGTTATTTTAGAAAATGAGGCTTGTGATTTAGGGACGGGTTTACTAATGTTTCATTATGCAGACGGCTACAGTTTGTTAGATAATTCAGATGAAGTTTCAAGTTCTTCATTAGAGAAATGGAAAGATTTCTTGAATAAGATTTATAACAAACTTATAAAATTAGAATTTAAATCGCAGAATATTTTCTTTGACCCTGGTTTAACAAAAATTCAAAAGTATAAGTTGAAAAAAAATAACCCAAACCTTCCTGATATACTTATTAGTAAATCCCCAGGCGAAATGGTTGATATTCCTAAAATATAATGTGGTTGCTTAAAAACCTTGATTGGCAAAGTGTCTTTCAAGGTTTTTCTGTGTGATAGGCATGGGTAAACGCTGGTCCACTACAGGCTTGGCAGTAGGAACTGTTAGCAGAAAGCAAGGTTGATTTTTTCCTCATTAATGTTTGAAGGGATGTAATAAAGGTTAAAGAAGACTATAGCGAAATATTAAACTACAAAATAGGAGATGGACAGTATGAGTTTCATTTGGTTTTTAATAATTGGCGGGATTATCGGTTGGCTTGCAGGTATGATTTTGGGAAAAGATATCCCAGGTGGAATTATTGGTAATATTATCGCAGGTATTATCGGTGCATGGATTGGTGGTATGCTTCTTGGAAGTTGGGGGCCTAAAATTTCTGATTTCTACATCATCCCTGCTTTCATTGGAGCAATTATACTTGTGTTCATTGTAAGCTTAATTATGAAATCAATGCGTAAAGTTTCGTAATGGTAAATAGACCTTTCAGTTTAATTCTATACGGTTAAGTGAATCATGTGTAAGCGACAATTAATGGTGACTGTGTATATAATAAAAAGCGGCCTTCCACGATCTAATCTGTGGAGGACCGCTTTTTACTCATTCTATAAAACCAAAAAAGGAAACACGTCCGTAAATGACGAATTGTTTTCTTTTTTTATACATTAGATTTTTTTCTTGAAAAATGCTCTTTAGTAATCGGGCTTACAATCGCGAAATCTTCTCCAAAACGGATTTCTATCGGTTTGGAATCAGGCAACCTTTGCCTTCCTTTGCTTTTCTTTAACCGACGTTTACAGGTAGTTAAAAGTTGGCTGATTGGATTGAACATATAGAGACGAAATACCCTTAAAAATTCCCATACTGATTTTTCAGGTTGATGAATGAGTCGCAAAATTTCAATAAGGGCAAAGGTAATCAACGTGATAAACTGCTGATTCCAAATGCCTGCGGGCGAATGGCTGAACAAATGGCTAACCTTTAAATGCTGCTTAATCCATTTGAAGAAGAGCTCGATGTACCAGCGGTTCTTGTATGTCTCTAAGATTTCTGCTTCAGTTAAATCGAGACGTTTCGTGAGTAGATGGAAAGACGTGCCTTCGGAATCAAAAAATTTAATGTAGCGTAACGGTTCTTCACGTGTTCGTATGAATTGTTCGTTGTTATTTGTTGAACGGGTACCAAATTTCAAATAGAAATTGCGAAAGGCGATCATTCATGAAGAATGATCGCCTTTTTCTGATAACCTTTGACAGCATCAGAGTGCATTTTATTGGAAGTTAAGTATAACACTATTCGGTTTGTTCTGTCAATGACGAATTAATTTTAGGTACCGATTTTTAACCTTCACACATCTTCTTATTTTTGGAATAAATGAAAAATAATAAAAACAGTGGTATAGTAATAGTCAAGGAGGAAACTTCTGGAAGATAAACATTTGAAGAGTTGCATAGAATTGATCAAATTACTGGAGGGATTTTTATGAGAATCACAGTTGTAGGAGCAGGACATGGTGGAACAACAATCGCTGCTGATTTAAAACGTAAGGGTCATCTAGTCACTTTGTTAAAGACTTCAAAGAGTTTGCATAACGAAAATTTTGATTACCTAACGAATAATAAAGGTCAAATCACCATTGTGGATGGCAAGGAAGAAAATACCGTATATCTAGATGTAGTGACGACGGATGTTGAGGCGGCAATAAAAAATGCTGAAATAATTATCATTTATGTACAAACGAATTACCATGAACAAGTTATTAAACGTATATTACCTTTCATGAATGAAGACCAAATCGTGTTGCTAGAGCCGGGCTATTTATCGACAGCTTATTTCTTGAAACATGAAAAGAAAAAGCGCTTTACAATTGTTGAAGCACAAAGCTCACCAATTGACTGTAGAATTATTGAACCTGGTAAAGTGAAGATATTGTTTAAAAATGTTAGAAATCCGATTGCGATCTATACGGAAAAAGATAAAGCAGTTATTCAAGAAAAGTTAAATACGCTACACTATCATTTTGTTTACCTCGAATCAGTCATCGAAGCTGCTCTCCACAACCCCAATTTAATTGTCCATACGATCGGAGGAATTATGAGTATTCCTCGAATTGAATATACTGAAGGCGACTATTGGATGTACAAAGAAGTGTTCACACCCCACGTCTGGAATATGGTAGAAAGCCTCGATAAAGAAAAAATGGATGTGCTGGAGAAAGTAGGATTGGAACGATTGTCTTACGTGGAAGCCTGCAAATTCCGTAACTTTGAAAACCAAACAATTGATGCGAAAGAAGCATTTTTAACATATGCTAAAAACAGTTCACCAGAAGGTCCATTTGTAGCGGATTCAAGATTTATAACAGAAGACGTTCCCGAAGGTCTCGTATTGCTGGAATCATTGGGGCTGATGTTAGACGTCGAAACGCCTACATGCACAGGTTTAATTAACATCGCGTCTGCTGCTCTTGCTACGGATTTTAGAGAGAATGCGAGGACTGTCGAATTACTTGGTAAAGAAAACTTGGAGAAGATAATCGGTACTCTTGCTGTTTCATTAGGTTGAAAAGCGATGCCTGTGCACCAAAGGAGTCCTCTGGCCGAAACATGGCTGGAGTTTTTTTATTTCTTGTACAATTTCCCACCACCTGTTGTTGTGTTGGCGATGTAATAGAACTTATTTTCTGGGTTCGGTGTTGCACTTCAAGTCCTAGCAGCCCTACTACAAACTCCTGAAAAAATAGTTTCAGTGCTCAATGATTACGGCCTCATATTTTCTAGATGATTAATGTGAAAAACATACATTATTGATATACTTGTTGTACTAATTTAACTGATTTTCAATAAGAACTGTATTCAACAAACGGACCGCCATTTAGGTAAAGGTTTTAGGAGTGAAGAAATGAACAACTTTTATACAGCATTAGCCTATGTAAGTAAAATCATTTATGAGCCCAATCACTTAACTGTAACGTCGATACAAGAAGAAAAGCAAAATTTTAAGTATGGTGCGGGTACATTTGAATTATCTTCTAGAACAGTTCGATTCAGAGTTGCGAATAGTACGCCTACCAAATTAGGGCAGTTTGTTGCATTTTTGGAAAAAGATGAAAATAATAAAAATCAAGCCTATTCATATGCGGAAGCGCCGGATTTATTGGTGATTACTACCTTTAAAAATGGAAATGAATTCGGGCAATTTATTTTTCCGAAAGAAATTCTTTTCAAGCAGAACATTCTTAGGTCCAGTTCAACAAAGGGGAAAATGGCAATAAGAATTTATCCGAGCTGGGATAGTCCAACTAGTAAACAAGCGATGAAAACTCAAGAATGGCAGTTACCCTATTTTGTTGATATGAGTAACTCGAATAACTTAGCTATAGAGAAAATACTAGAACTATATTCTTTGTAATTCTCTGCAATCAGAATGAGTAACGCAGTAAATTAATGTTATTTATACTTTGCTACGGGGGTACTTATGAAAACTCACTATTATTTAGGTTGGTTTAGCAATTTTTTCCCAGAGAATCTGGGTAGGGTGTTACAGGAAGATATAGCTGATAGAAAATCGCTTGCTATGATTAGCTCGAATCCATCTATTTTTGAAAATGATGGTGCTATTGAACGGTCGTGGCTCGATCAGGCTGGCATTATGTTTGATGAGTATCATTTAATTAATTACCGCGTACAGAAGGAAGATGCCCAAACGATAATTCAAAATGCTTCCGTCATTTTCTTGTTGGGCGGCAATATTCTTAATCAAAATCGTTTTTTATCGGAATATGAATTATCGGATTCGATTAAAAAAAGCAACGCCGTTGTGATGGGAGCAAGCGCTGGAGCAATCAACATGTCCGCTAAATGGTTATGCTCGAAAAACTTTGGAGACGAAGTTGAAATGAGCTCTGTTTACGACGGAATCGGTCTTGACAATTTTTCCGTCCTGTCTCATTTTGATCTTGAAAATAACATGGCGCTGGTTCAAAGCGAACTAACTCCCCTATCGGAAGAAATAAATATTTATGCTTCTAATAAGGATTGCGCTCTACGTGTAAAAGGAGACAAAATCGACGTTTTTGGCAATGTATACTTAATTTCTCACTCAGAGATTCAGAAAT
Source organism: Sporosarcina psychrophila (assembly GCF_001590685.1). GTDB lineage: Bacteria > Bacillota > Bacilli > Bacillales_A > Planococcaceae > Sporosarcina > Sporosarcina psychrophila. Next base: position 4,048,739 of record NZ_CP014616.1, on the reverse strand, counting down.
TGGATGAGACGCTCTAGTTGAAAAGCAATGTCTGTGGACCAAAGGAGTCCTCTGGCCGAAATATGGCTGGAGGTTTTTTTATTTTCAATCCAATTTCCCACCAGCTTTTGTTGTGTAGGCGATGTAATCGAACTTTTTGTCTGCCACAACCGCATAAATTTTGAATGGGTTCGGTGTTGCTCTTCAAACCCTAGCAGCACTGTAATGATATTAAATCTTTACTGCAAAATGTATGGAGTCGAGTTATCTGTTCTAATTTAATATCCGGGATTGAAGCATTAACACTTCAATCCCGGATAAATTGGGAAGCCGTTTTCCAAATGAAACAGCAGCCCCTCGAGTCATAAGTCGCTTCGACTATGCGGCAAAGAGCGCCGCTCCGCCGACCCGTCTTATGCCTGTCGGAGCTAAACGGCGCCTTCCGCTTTTCTAGGTTAATGCACGTTTCAATTTCGCTAGCGATCGGTATCTTCGTTTCCTAACCCCTTCAACCGTAATTCCAATTCGTTCAGCACATTCTGTAAGCGTATACCCTTCGATGAATAGCCATTGCACAAGTTCCCGCTCGGCGGGGGATAACACGTCCAGTGCATCCGCAAGTCTATTTAGCGCTTCATGCTGGTGAGCGATTTCCGGCACCATTAAATACGCCAAGGACTCGTCTTCCGTCAACGTGATATTCTCTTCAAATACGTTTTCCCTTTTTAATTCATCGAGCATGCCACCCCGTATGCTTCGATAAGCAAATGGCGTGAAACTCCCTTTCGCTTCGTCAAAGCGGCTCCATGCTTGCCATAAAGCGACTCTTCCTGCCTGCCTGAAACTGTCATGGTTGCGGTGAATATTCAATTTGCGAATAGATGCAGAAATCATCGGTTCATACTGCTCCAAAACATCTTCAAAAGTCATCATTTGTGCGGCCTTCCAGACCGTGCACGGTGCTTTGTATTCCCGGGTGACTACATCGTAGTGCATTTGAAATAGGGAATCCAATAGGCGTTCGTGACGTTTGGCGCATCATACGTGATGGATGGATAGCGAAAAATGACATTTGACACATATAAATTACAATATTCATCATATTCGGATAAAAGGGCTTGAATATTTATGGGTAAATGGTATCATACATTTATAACTGGTTTAAAGGAGGATGTTCATTTGCGAATGTGTGATTCTTTTTTAATTAATCGAACAGTATTGGCAGTTAAAGCATTTTTCATGGGGGAAAATAAAAGTGAAATTATTACAACACATGGTATTTATTACTCGGTGTTAACACCGCTGGAACTACTTAATAAGGCGTGCATTAATTATTCTTCAACTTGGCAGGGACGTACAGATGTTGCTACGGTTTTGTTGGATTATTCAAAGAAACCGCCGTTCATTATAGAACCTAATAAAATTGGTGTATTTCCGACAAAATCATCAAAAAGTCCGGATTGTGTCTTTATTTTTAATCATCACATCAGCGTTCACGAAGTGGCGAAAGGCCAATCAGTGATAACGTTTATGGCAGGGATTTCCGTTACCGTAAAAGTCTCAAAAAACACCATACTAAAGCAATATCAACGCCTCCACACGCTGATGAGCGTAAGCAACTTGAGGCATCAGGAAAAGGAGTTATATGATAGGGAAAATGGTTTCGATGATAGAATTGTATGGTGATTGGTGAGGATCCATAATTTAGGTAGTTGTGCGTGCTGTTAGTTAGTCAATTCATTACAATTGCATACTTATGAACTGGAGAATAGGTATGTATCTATTCTCTTTTATTTTATTAACAATGGATTGAACGGTCATAACTTGTGGATCCAACAAAAGCCGGGAGTTGTCCAATCAACCTGGCCCAGTATCCAACGAAAGCTTCGAAGTGTCCAACCAAGAGGGAGGTTTCCAACCAACTCTTCGAAGTGTCCAACGAAAGCTTTGGGTTGTCCAACTAACATGGCCAGGTGTCTAACGAAAGCCGCAAAGTGTCCAACCAAGAGGGAGGTTTCCAGCGAACTTTTCGAAGTGTCCAACGAAAGCCTGAAAGTTGTTCAACCAACTCGGCCAAGTGTCCAACCAAAGCCCGTAGATGCTAACTATCCGCATCCTGCTCTAACCAACCTCCTCAGATTTCCGACGGGCTATGATTTTATTAGTGAAGTTGACAGCAACGTAGAGAAAACTCGTTTTCGACTAGTATTTTACTTTAAGTACTTGTCAGATGTTGGGAGACAGATAGTCGCCAGTTGCTCGTCTGCCAATGTGCTTGTTACCGTCTCATCTAACCCCCGCCAAACTTCGTATTTGGCAAAGGGTATGGGACTATTTTATGCTGTTAATCGGTCTGTTGGAAACGTGAATCCAGTACTTTATTTCATCGGCAGAAAAACCCCTCAACTGGCACGTCATAATCCATGAAAGCCTCGCTGAATAAAGTCTTGCCGATGAGTTCGCGCAAGACGCCTGAATAATAGCCAGGCAGATTCCGGACTTTTTTCTGTTTGGTTGTTTGAACCGCAATGCGAAGGGCATGCATGGCTAATTGCTCGAACAGTTCTCCTTTGTCTTCGTGAATACTGAATTTCAGCATTTGCAGGGACTGTTTCCGATAGATGCCGTAAAAATTACGCGCTAATTTACTTTCTCCGATTGTTGAAGAAAGAAGAGATTTCATTTTACCGAAAAGAGTAGTAGGCACAATTTCCGGAGGAGACGTTCTTTTAAGGTCTTTAGGTTTTATCGCTTTAGAAAGAAAAGCTTCGGTTTGTATATTAGCGGGTTCAGCCATACTGCTAGAAGGCTTTTCGTCATTCTCCGGGGTGTTCAATTTCGACTGGTCATTAGTAGGTTTAATGACATAAATGTTAGCGCCTAGACCGCTCATAACGGGGCGGATATAGTGAATGCGTTCGATGATTTCGAGCTTTACTAATTTGCGGATGGCGCGTCTAACAGTTGCATTTGATTTCTTGATAGCCTTTTCGATGGTTTCGTGTTTCAAGTGTGCAGCGCCATATTTAACGGAGTAACGACGTATCATATCAAGAACAGCCCGCTCTGTTTGGTTCATTTCGTTCCAGTTCGCAAGTACATGTTGCCTAGTTGCTGCGTCTAAATCGTTTTTGTTTGTGAAGTGTGCGTATTCCGTTAGGTAAGTTGTCATAAAGAATATCCCCTTTATTCTTTATATAGAAGGGAATTGAGGTTTAGGGGACAATGTTGTGAAAAAAGTTTTTGTGATTTTTTGAGAAGATGGCAAGCGCATTAGAAAAAAATCCAGTGAGAGGGAATGGAGCATACTACCGCGTTGGTGAAACAGCGTAGTAGGAGTAAGAAGATATCAATAAACATGGTCTGACAGCGTTATTATTGCTTCTTCTTTCTTAGTACGCAGTTGGACCAAACGGGGTAGCAAAGATACTTCAAAAGTTTTTTTAGGTAAGTTGTGCGTGAAGGGATTCAGAATATACAAGGAAGTCTCCAACAAAGCCCGGCAACTGTCCAACCAACTTCGCAAAGCCTCCAACCAACTCGGAAAAGTGTCCAACAAACAGGGAGGTTTCCAACAAACTCTTCGAAGTGTCCAACGAAAGTCTAGAGCTGTCCGACGAACTCGGCCAAGAGTCCAACGAAAACCTCAAAGTGTCCAACAAACTAGTCCTAGACTCACTCGAAAAAGCCCAATTGCTCATAAAAATGAGCAATTGGGCTTTTTCATACTTATTATACCTCGGCACCATTGACCATATTATCTTTCGCCACTTTAGCAAGTGCAGCTGTCGTCAACTTCCCTGGAATTCCGTCTACAACAAGTCCAAAAGCCTTTTGAAACGACTGAACCGCAGACTTTGTAGCAGGCCCGTTTAGTCCATCCACAGCAATCTTGTAACCTATTTTGACGAGCAAGCTTTGTATTTCTTTTACTTCATGATCGACAACATAATATAACGGATCAACCGCATTCGTAAACTTGTTGTTCCAACGACCAATGTGGACCTCGAAATGAAGATGGATCCCTGTACTTTTTCCAGTCGTACCTTTCACGCCGATACGTTCGCCCTGTTTGACAATCTGCCCGACTTTCACACCGATAGACTGTAGATGTGCGTACACGGTTTCAAACGTCTTTCCACCGATTGCGTGCACAATCATAACCGTGTTGCCATAACCATTTGTAGACTTAGAAAAAGTTACTTTTCCAGCAGCTGCTGCAACGATCGTATTGTTTGATGAAGTATTTCCGTAATCCACACCCCAATGCATCGTTCGCAAATGCGTAATCGGATGGATGCGGTAACCGAAAGGAGATGTGACACGACCCTCGCATGGTTTAATAAACATTAATTTCCTCCTTACTCCAAATTAAGTTCAACTAGTACCCAGCAACGCAACACGAGCGAGTAATCTTACTGAAATTTCCATTGATGGGAGATGATTAAAATTCACTGCATTTTTAATGAAACCAAGACATCATGGATCGCAACGAGTTTTGTTTCGAGCCGGTGCAAAAGATAGAATGATACGAATATCGGGAAACCGACTTCCTGTATGAGACTCATCCATTGTTCCATCTCATTTCCTCCTCTCTAAATACATAAAAAAACCGGTCCCCAGTCCGAAAACTGGTGAACCGGTCGTTGCTGCTTGTTAGCCGTTTACAAGTTCTGTTACATTGCGCTCAATAACCCGAGCGCTAACAATTGTTGCGAGTGGAGCGCCGTTTACTTCGAATACATTTGCAGCGATGATCTCCTGCATCGCTGCTTCAATGCTTTGCGGCGTCAAATCTGCGCGGGGTTCATCCACCGTCAAACTCACCCTTTTCCCGCTTGCTGTGTTGAAGTTCAATTGTAGTGTTTTAGCCATTTTTTATCCCTCCTTTTCCATTGTCTAGATTTCGGGCGCCAGCCGCTTAGAGGCTCACAGGAAGTGAGTCAGGCAGTCGTTGCCACAGGACGTGGCGGTTTTAGACTGGCTTCCCTGAAAGCAATCAAGCTATGTGGCTAAGTGCGCCACGTCGCTAGATTGACTTATGCCCGTCGCGTCTAGCGGGCGCCCTGCGCTTTTCCTAATTTGTTAATTGGTTAGTCAATCAAACTCGATGTTTCCACGAGATCCGCTCCGATGAACAACAAAGTTGAGAGCCGACCAAGTTGCTCCAGCGCTTTGTACAAGTCCTCAGCTGGTGCATTTTCTTTGATATAGCGGTACGTCTTCGATTTACGGATGATCTTTCCGTCCTCTGTCAAACCACCGTCGAAGAGAACGCGGCCCGCCGCGTGTTGAAATTCGATTGTTGCAGCCATGTAATCACCTCCTTTCACCCTCTATATAGAGTGATAGGGAAGGAAAGGGGACATTGTTTGTGAAATGTTTGGTGTTTGTAGAACATTTCTCTTCGAATTCAACTCTTTAAAGATGTTTTAAATTGCAATGGGCAGATCATAGAAGTGGTTGTAGCGCCCGAAATTGAATCTTCGTGCGCTCAGCAAGTTGATAGAGAAGAATCTCTTCTTTCATTATAAAAAGAAAATGCTCTTTTACCTTGACCATTATAGGCGAGCGACGGATAAATAGATTTCAGTTATATATGTTGACATAAAGAATCCACTCACCAATGCTCGGCTACCCCAATGAGGCGTCTTCGCTGGAGATTATATAGAATCATTAGTTCAACATATATAGCTATTACAATAATGAAGCTGTTTTTCGGTTGGAGTCCGACAATAATGACTGGTGTGATAGCTTTTGTAGGGGCGATTGTCGGAGGAGAAATTACTTACAGTTTACTACGATTACTTGAATTACCCCCACTTTCACTTCGTTTAGAAGTGGGAGATTCCTAAGATCGCTGACGTAACCGCCAGTTATTGATTAGGCTACCCCCGCAATCCCTGAGGTTAGAAGTCTTATGGCTTCTTTTTCAAGATTGATACTTGCGTTATAGTGTCGGTCGTGGAACGAGTTACATGCCCGACACACCTATTCACGTAATCCGAGATTCTTAACGTCTTTATGGCGATAGCCACAACTTGAACAGAGTTGGCTAGAGGGGAAATTTTTTGCGACAGCACATACCGGGCTTTCTTTTTATTTTCTTAAAACTGAAGGAGGTCAGAAGGAATTTAACGCAGCATAAGCGTTATTTTTTTTTATCGTTTTTAGAAGGAAAGGATTCCCCTTTATCGAATTGAAATTGATGAGGGGGCGCAATAACATAAATTTCAGGTACCTGCGCAAGTTTGTATTTTGAAAATCCAATACGAATATACATTATGAACAGGAGATTAGATAGGCAACTGATTATCTAATCTCTATTCTCTTTTTAATCAGTGGGATGAATTGTTAGTTGTTGTTGTTGTTTGTTGCACAGGCACACAAACAATTATGTCCGACGCCTTAGTTCCTTGTGAACCATTCCAAGCATGGCCGACCGGAGCTTGCGCTCGTATGGGTCAGTCTCGGATTCCGACTTGGCAAGATAGTCCTCGTGGTACTTGATTTCGAGATAGAGAATGTCCGTAGTTTCCATGACAGTGTGGCGTTTGGACTTCTCCACCTCTGCCTCGATCTTTCCCGCCTCGTACTCCGCAGGGTCTCGCTGGGCAATCTCCGACAGGACGACCATGATTGATCTGGTGTCCGGTGACTTTTCGTTGTTCAGCATGGTTAGCCGTTCATACAACTTCTTGCTGGTGAGTTTCTTGACCTTAGCTTCACTGTATCTCATTTGGACAAGCCGAACATCTTGAATCCGAACAAGAAGTCTGCAGCGAATACTGCAGACTTCTCATTAATATCCAGGGCATCGAATTTGCCACAAAGAAGCGTCTCATCTCTAAAATAAGCTATTTCAAATTCTTTTGTTCTTTCACTGTAATATAATCTCACAATTTCTCCCCCTCTGTAAAAATTAGCTTATTCTACGTTGAATTTGTCTAGTACTTATACAATTGGGTGAATTTTTGGTTTCTTTTTATTGCAAAGGTACGCACACAATTACTTGAAGTCTACAAGAGTGTTTCATAAGTCGAGAACATCATTTTAATACCACTTAGTTAAGAAAAAAGTAGCTAACAAAATCAAATGTATTTTGTCGATTAGTAAATAACACGATATAACCGCTCTACTGCATCGGATATATCTTCTTCCTTAATGCTAGCAAAACCAATAACTAACTGAATATTATTCATGTTTTCTAGCTCGTCATTTAATAAGAATCTTTTAATTGTATAGATTTCAAGCTTTTCTTGTTGTGCATTTTCAATAATTTCGCTATAAGTTTTATTTGTATTAAATTTTATGAAAATATGAAGTCCAGCAGGGACATCTTTTATGTATATACTTTTTTTGAATTTTAAATAAAGCTCATTTATTAAGTATTTTCGTTTTTTATTATAATGTTGATTCATTCTTTTAATGTGTTTAGCATATTCACCACTTTGTATAAAATAGTGTAATGCATATAAATGAAGTGTATTGTTTTCACTCCAGTCATAATACTGCTTTTTGTACAGCTCTAATAATTTAGGGGGCAAAATCATATAACTGATACGAAAACTGGGCAAAAGTGTTTTAGAGAAAGAACCAATATAAATGACGCGATTATTTTTATCAAGACTTTGTAAGGAAGGGATATTATCTGTTCCATATTTAAATTCGCTATCATAATCATCTTCTATAATATAGCGATTTTTATGCATAGCAGCCCAATTCAATATTTCAATCCTTCTAGATATAGGCATAATAACTCCAGTTGGGAATTGATGTGAAGGTGTAACAATTAAAAAGTCTGAATTAGACTTTTTGAATTCCTTGAAATTAATTCCTTTATTATCTAGTGAAATAGGTGATACTTCGAGGTTTAAGCTTTTTAATAAGTGAAAAATACGTACATACCCAGGGTTTTCTACAGCTACTTTTATATTTTGTAGTTGCATACTCATTAATTTTTGGATTAATGGCTGGGTACCTGTATTTATAACAATTTGTTCTGGCTCACAATTCACACCACGAGTCAAAGCAACCATATTAGAAATTGTCTCTCTAACGGCTAAAGGCCCCTGGGGGTGAGAGATTTGTGAAAGTTCATTTTTATGCATGTATATTGCTTTTTGTTGACTGTTCATCCATTTAGGGAATGGAAACATAGAATCGTCAGTGTTAATATGCGATAGAGAAAGCCATCCATCTTTGTCGATAGATTTCTCTTTTAAATGTTTTGGAAATTGATAATCCTCGGACGAATGTTTGTTGATAAAGTTGCCTACATCTTCCACAAAATAACCTTTTCGTTCTATAGTATATATGTATCCTTCTGCAAGTAGTTGTTCATATGCAGTGGATACTGAATTAACGCTTACCATTAAATCGTTAGCCAATTGTCTTTTTGAAGGTAATTTTTCGCCCACTTTGATTTTATGTTCTAAAATCATTTTTTTTAATTTTTCGCAGATTTGATTGTAAATAAACTCGGAATTATTTCCTTTATCTATATAAAAGTTAATCATTTAATATCCCCTCCTGGTTCCATTACTTTGAATAATCTGGTTCTTTTTATTATACCAACTAAGTGTCATACTAGTCTATAAAGTTAGAATATGTTAGGAGGTATATTTTGGAAATAAATATAGGCAGAGTAATTGAACAGTTTAACTTGATGTCGAATGTTGGTGCTAATACAAATGGTGGTATAACGCGATTAGCTCTTTCACAAGAAGATAAAGAAGCTAGGGATTTATTAGTGTCTTGGATGAAGGAGATTGACTTAGAAATACGAATAGATGATGTTGGTAATATTTATGGTAGAAGGGAAGGGACTGATCCGGAAGCTAAACCAATAGTTTTAGGTTCACACTTAGACTCAATTAAAAACTCCGGAAAATTTGACGGAACAATTGGTCTTTTATCGGCTCTGGAAGTGGTGAGAGTATTTAATGAAAATTCTATTAATAGCAAAAGGGCGATTGAAATAGTTAATTTTACTAATGAGGAGGGGATAAGATTTTACCCTTTAATGGTAGGTAGTGGTGTTCTTTCAGGTGATTTTGATATTGAGTCTGTATATGAAGAAAAAGATAAAGATAATAAAAGATTTATAGATGAATTGAAAGCAATTGGTTATTTGGGAGAAAAAAACAACAGACTAAAGGAAGCAGAAGCATATATCGAATTGCATATTGAACAAGGGCCGGTGCTTTTTGAAGAAAAAATACCTATAGGCGTAGTAGAAGGCATCATGGGTTTAACATGGCTTGATGTTACTATTACAGGGAGGTCTGACAACTCAGGTCCAACCCCTATGTATGTAAGGAAGGATGCATTGTGTACAGCAGCAAAAATGGTACTGACTATTCAAGATTCTGCAAAGGATATTGGAGAGCGCTCTATAACAACAGTAGGGAAATTTAATGTCTCTCCTGACAGCGTTAATACAGTTCCTGGTGAAGTAAGGTTTTCAGTAGACATTCGCGATATAGATACACATAGAAAAAACAAAGGTGTTCAGTTAGTTATTGATAGATTAAAAAAGATTGCAAGAGAAGATGACATGCAAATAAATATTGATGAAGAATGGTCAATGGATTCAATAGTTTTTTCTGAAAAGATTACTGAAGATATAGCGAAAGCAGCAAGTTATTATGGATATCCTCAAAAACATGTTGTAAGTGGTGCGGGCCACATGACAACATATATGAACAAGGTATGTCCTACAGCAATGATTTTTGTTCCTAGTATAGAAGGAAAGAGTCATTGTCCAGAAGAAGAAAGCGACTGGGAAGATATTAACAAGGGTGGAAATGTTCTTCTAGATGTAGTAAGAAATCTAGCTGAGTGAAAGTAAACTAATCAATAAAAATACCAAATTAAAATATTACTACGAAAAATCCTTAGTTTAAAGTTTATTACTAATAAATGTCTTTTTTTAATGATGAAAACTCTTTATATGATCTATCTTAAATCAATGCGGAAATGGTAAACAGATAGATAGTATAGTTGCGCATCATTTTATTTATTCGTAAAGTAAGAGGGGATATTTCAATATTTGAAGAATTTTAATACTATTATATTTTATATCGAGGAGGCATTTAAAATGAAAGAATTAAAGAAAATCGTTTCACCAATACCTGGTGTATTTTATCGAAAATCAAGTCCGGAAGAGCCAATATATGCGGAGGAAGGTCAACAAATAAAGGCCGGAGATCCAATAGGCTTAATTGAGATAATGAAAACATATCAGACAATTTATTCGGAGACAGATGGCACTATTGTGAGTTTTAAAGTACAACATGAACAAGCAATTGAAGCCGGACAGGTACTTGTCGAAATAAAGTAAATAAAAATTATGTTTGAGGAGGTAAAATATGAGTTTCTTTAAAAAAATTCTCGTGGCTAATCGTGGAGAAATTGCTAGAAGAATTATTACTACATGCAAAAAAATGGGAATCAGGACAGTCGCGGTATACTCTGATGCAGATGCAGATGCTTTATTTGTTCGAGAAGCAGACGAATCCTATCATTTAGGAGAGTCGCCAGCTAAAAAGAGTTATCTTAATGGCCAAAAGGTACTCAGTATTGCAAAAAGTTGTGAAGTAGATGCAATTCACCCGGGCTATGGATTCCTGTCGGAGAATTCCAGTTTCGCACTACAGTGTCAAGAAGCTGGGATAACATTTATCGGGCCAGATTGGAAAGTTATCGATTCCATGGGGGATAAAATAAAGGCACGACAAACTATGGAAGAAGCAGGAGTTCCTATTGTACCAGGGTGGAACGGCGACTTAAAATCAATAGATCAGGCGTTAATAATTGCTAGCCAGCTAGGATACCCATTGATGTTAAAAGCTAGTGCTGGTGGGGGTGGCATTGGAATGCAACTAATTCGTAACGATGACGAATTAAAAAAGTATTTCCCTTTCGCAAAACAAACAGCAAATTCATCCTTTGGAGATGACACTATTTTTTTAGAACGGTTTATAGAGAATGCGCGACATATAGAAGTTCAAGTTTTTGGCGATAACTTTGGAAATGTAATCCATTTATTTGAACGTGAATGTTCTATTCAGAGAAGAAATCAGAAAGTAATAGAAGAAAGCCCTTCACCAGTATTAAGTCCGCAAATTAGACAAAAACTATGTGAAACAGCCGTAAAAGGGGTTAAGAAAATTGGTTATACGAATGCGGGAACAGTAGAGTTCCTTTATGATGAACTTTCAGGGGATTTTTATTTTCTTGAAATGAATACACGATTGCAAGTAGAACATCCAATTACAGAAAAAGTAACTGGTTTAGACCTTGTGGAACTACAAATTAAAGTAGCTGCTGGTGAAGAATTGAAAATGGAACAAGAGGATATTAAGCAAATAGGATATGCATTAGAAGCACGATTATATGCTGAAGATCCAAAAACTTATTTTCCTTCCCCAGGAAAATTGACTAAATTAACTTTTCCTGTAGAAAAGAGTGTTAGATTAGACTTTTCTGTAGAGGAAAATAGTAGTATACCTCCTTTCTATGATCCTATGATAGGAAAGATTATTGTTCATGAAGAAAGTAGAAATAAAGCTTTAAAAAAAATGAATCAGGCATTAAACGAATTTAAAATAGAAGGCATTAAAACTAATTTATCCTTATTAAAAGACATTATAAATGATCCGAAATTTATAGATGGAGAATATACAACACATTTTTTAGAGACAAGAAGCTTAAAGGAGAAGATTAGATTATGAAAGTCGATATAAATTGTGATATGGGAGAAAGTTTTGGGTTATATGAGTTTGGTTATGACGAAGAGATGATGAAATATATAACTTCTGCGAACATAGCTTGCGGCTATCATGCGGGGGACCCTCACGTAATGAGAAAAACTGTACAATTAGCAAAAGAATACAATGTACAAATCGGGGCACACCCTTCATTTCCTGACCTATTAGGCTTCGGAAGAAGAGAGTTGAGCTGTACAGAAGAAGAAATTAAAGATTATATAACTTATCAAGTAGGGGCATTACGAGAATTTGCTAAACTTTCAGGTCTTGAAATACAACATTGTAAACCTCATGGTGCTTTATACGTAATGGCTATGGAAGATGAAAAACTAGCAAAAGCAATTTTAGAAGCAATTGCTGAAATAGATAAAAATATAATTATCTTTGCATTGAATAATTCTGCTGTTACTCATTTAGGTGAGAAAATGGGCATGCGTATAGCTAAAGAAACATTTGCCGACCGCGAACATACTAAATCAGGAGGAATAGTTCCACTTAGAAAAGGACAAAGAATAGATGATTATACCGCTCTTGCTAATCGTGTTGTTCGTATGGTAAAGGATGAAACAGTAAAAGCTGATACTGGAGAAGACACGAGAATTAAAGCACAAACAATTTGTATTCATGGAGATACTCCAGGTGCCTCAACTTTAGCAAAACATATTGATACAGCACTGAAAAACAACAATATAGAAGTCACGCCCATCAAGAATATAATATAAAGTAATTAAAATAGGTATAATGTCTAAAAAATCATTTGAACAATTTTCTAATGTTTAAATAAACTTAGTAAGATGGGAATTTGTTTGTCAATTAAAGAGGAGACGAAAAAAATGGGAAACTCAAAAACTCGATATAGCTTTGGCGGTGACGAATTTTTATTAGTTGAATTGAGTGAGGAGATGAGTCTCGAAGTAAACTTTAAAGTACGGGCTATTACAAATGAAGTAAAAAGTAATAAGATAACCGGGATACAAGATGTTTGTTCAGCGAATGCTTCTTATATGATCCGATTTAACCCTGATGTAATAGAAGGAACTGAGTTAATTGAAAAATTGAAAGTGGTAGAGGAATCATTGGGAGACTTTAGAAAAGTCCAAATTAATTCGCGATTAGTAGAGATTCCAATTTACTTTGACGATCCCTGGACGAAAGAAACAGCAATGAAATTTAGAGATAGACATCAAGATCCGAATTGTACTGACATCGAATATGTAGCTAAAATAAACGGTTTTGATTCAATAAAATCATTTATTCATGCCATGACAAATTCACCATTTTTAGTTACCATGATTGGATTTGCTCCTGGTTTACCATTTTGTACTCAAATTGTCCCACAAGAAAAGCAGATTGAAGCTCCTAAGTACATTAGACCGCGTACTTACACACCAGAAAGATGCTTTGCTATAGGAGGAACGTCTGTTACAATTTACCCTTCAGAGGGGACAGGGGGAGCACAAATGCTTGGCATTACTCCGGTACCTGTATTCGATAAAAAACAAGAACTTTATGATTTTAAAGAAACTATGGTGTTTCCGCGTCAAGGAGACATATTTAAATTTCGAAGTATTTGTAGAGATGAATATGAAACTGTTAGAGAAGAAGTTAATAATGGCACTTTCCAATATCTCAAAAAAGATTTCACTTTTACTCCCAATCAAATACTAAATGATTTAGAAGGATTTTCGGAAACTGCTGTGTGGAGGTTGTATAATGATTAATGTCCTTAAACCAGGTTTGCATACAACTATTCAAGATTTTGGAAGGGTAGGATACTATGAGATAGGCATGCCTCCATCAGGTGCACTTGATAAATATTCGTACTCAGTAGCCAATTTATTAGTAGGAAACGATCCAAAAGCTGCAGTATTAGAAATCACATATATGGGACCGGAATTAGAATTTAAAGAAAACACATTAATTGCGATAACAGGCGGTGAAATACCTCCTAAAATTAATAGAGAAAGTGTACCGATGTATGAAACATTAAAAATTAACGCTGGGGATGTTTTGTCTTTTGATTTTTTAAAAAATGGTGCCAGAGTTTACTTATCTGTTGCGGGTGGGATTGATGTACCCGAAATTATGAGTTCCCGTTCCACATACACTTTAAGCAAAATAGGCGGAATCAATGGGCGCGCTTTAAAAGAGGGAGATACCCTCTTCATCGGGAATTTGAAGAATAAAAGTATTAAAGAGGGTGTTAAATTACCACCAGAATTAATAACTGAATTTTCCAACACTCACGAACTAAGGATAATTGAAGGCTTATATAACCACCGAATAACTCAAGAAAGTAGAGAACGTTTTTTTGAAATTGAATGGACAGTTACTCCCGATGCTAATCGAGTGGGTTATCGCCTCAAGGGAGAACGCTTGAATTTTGTACCACGCAAGCAACCTTATGGCGCTGGAAGCAATCCATCAAATGTAGTAGATGTAGGTTACCCAATAGGTTCAATACAAATTCCCGATGGTATAGAGCCTATTATTTTATTAAATGACGCTGTTACTAGTGGTGGTTACGCTACGGTGGGGACAGTCATCAGTGCGGACCTAGATGTATTAGCTCAAGCAAAAACACATGATAAATTAAAGTTTATTTCTATATCAATGGGGGAAGCTTTACAAGTTCGAAAAGAACAAAATAAAAGAATAGAAATGATTGAAGAATTTATTTACAAACACTAAAAATCTTAAATTGTTGAAATAAGAATCAGTATTATTGTTTACACCTATATCATTCGAAAAGTTGATGAGCACTTTGCTAAAGATAATCCATGTAATATTCTGTATTAAAATATTAATTTAAAAGGAGGTATTTCATGGTGAATTTTCAGTCTTCCCCTGAACATGATCTTTATAACTCAGATTTAAGACCAGTGAATGACGACGAAAGAACAATTAAACCAACAGGCTATGGGATAATTTGGTTTGGTGTAGCAGTGCAGTTATCAGGATTTATTAGTTTTTCTCCACTAGTTAATCACCTTACCATAGGACAATATTCTTTGGCGATATTAATTGGAACAGTCATATTGGGTCTAATAAGCTTAATGGCTCAGGATATTGGTTTAAAATACGGTATAAGTTTTGCAACTTCAGTTTCTACCGCATTTGGGTATATAGGTGGTAGATTCGTTAATTTAGTACGGATTATTCCTAGTTTGTTCTTTACCGGAGTAAACACATATATTGGAGCAATCGCTTTAAATGAGATATTTAAAATTGTTTTTGGCTTTGAAAGTATAGTTCTTGGTATAATTTTGAATGTTATACTGATGATTGCTATAACTTTGACAAAAGTGAAAGGACTTGAGAGGTTTATTACTTTCGTTGTTCCATTATTAATTGTAATGGGGATATACATGATGTATGTTGTTCTTTCCGCTTATAATGTATCTTTCTTTGAAATATTTAGTATTGGAAATTTACAAGGTGAAAAACCAACTTTAAGCACATGGCTTTTTTGTGCAGCAGTAATGACGGGCGGATATATTAGTTTCGCATTAGGTATGAACGATGTTACCAAAGATTGCAAAAGGTATGGTGACAGTAATAAGTGGTTTCCGAATAATAAGAAATATATTATCCCCACATTTATTGGTATAATCCCAGCTGTATGGTTTTATGCTATTTTAGGAAGTGTGACTATGGCTCTGTCCGGCACTACAAAAGGATCAGATGTTTTAGTTATTATTTCTGGATTAGTTCAAGAAAAATCAGTAGCTTTGGCAATATTACTTCACTTATTTATTGTAGTAGCACAAGCTTCCACTAATACCACAGCGAACATGTTACCTGGAGCATATGCAATTTCAAGCCTTTTTCCAAAGAAAGTAAGTTATAAATCAGCGGTTTATATATTTGCTATACTGTTTTTTGTTTTATTACCTTTAGCAATGGGAGATAAAGTAAACCTTATTATTTCTTTATTTAGTGCGACAGTAGCTCCGGCAGTTGCTATCGTTGGCGTAGATTATTATTTACTCAGAAAAAGAAAGATAGACCTCGATGAAATTTATAATTCCCAAGGGAAATATAAATATACTAAGGGAATAAACATTGTATCTATAACTATTTATATAGTGTCCTCCCTAATTGGCGCCTTCTTTTTTTCTGAACAAAGTCTTTTTGTTACAATGCCTTTGGCAGGCGTGCTTTATTACATCGCGGCTAATATATTTAAACGGAAGTACCCAGTTATGATTGAAGAGCAAGTAAGTGGCGAAAAATCTAACTACTCGGACACAGGCGTCGAAATAGTTAAATAATATATTACATGGATTCCAGAATTTAAAATATATCTAATCAAAATAAAATGGTTTCAATCTTCGTTACTCTATGACTCAAACCATTTTATTGAATTTAAACTATTATCTACTAAAGAGAATAAACTAATTCATTTTCTGCTTTTTCTTTGCTTCTTACGTAGTATATAGCGTTAAACGCGACAAAAGGAAATATATAAGCAAAAGCCTAATTAGTTTAGTACGAATACGAATACTCAATTTTGTAGCAGACAACTAAGCCTCGTTAAAAATATGGTTAAGATGACTTTTTTTACGAATAAGTTGTACGGTTAGTTGTTTCTAAAGTGCATACTGAGTAGTTAAGTAAAAATGAATAATTAAAATATTCGAAAACTTAAATTTATAGGAGAGTAATATACATGATTAATACATTTCAAGTAAAAAACCCTGCAACTGGCAAAAACATGTCTACTGTAACCTGTAACAGTCCAGAAGAAATTAAACAATGTTTACAAAAAGGGCATGACGCTTTTAAAACTTGGAAAAAGACAACTGCTCATAAAAGATCTCATCTACTTTTAAAGTGGTCGAATTTAATCCAAAAACATAAAATGGATATCGCTAAAATAATTACCGAGGAAAATGGAAAGCCGCTTGCTGAATCAATCAGTGAAGTTGATTATGCAACGAGTTATATTGACTGGTATGCAGAAGAAGCTAAACGAATTTACGGTAGAGTAATTCCCACGCATGATGAAGGGAAACGTCTTATAGTAAGTAAACATCCAATTGGATTAGTTGCAGCAATTACACCGTGGAATTTTCCGGCAGCAATGATGACTCGTAAGGCAGCACCAGCACTTGCTACTGGATGTACATTTATTATAAAACCCGCCGAGGAAACTCCCCTAACGACAATTAGATTAATTGAACTTGCTCATGAAGCTGGTATTCCAGCAGATGTTATTCAATTTGTAAATGGGGAAGGTAAATCTGTCGGTGAAATTTTTACAGGAAGCGATCTTATTCGGAAAATTACATTCACTGGTTCTACCCCTGTTGGGAAATCACTAATAAAAGCAAGTGCTGACACCGTTAAAAGTGTAACGATGGAACTTGGTGGACATGCACCAGTAATTATTACCAAGGACGCAGATATTGATATGGCGGTTACGCAAACGATTATTACTAAATTCCGTAATGCTGGTCAAACTTGTGTTTGTGCTAATCGGATAATTGTTCATGAATCCATCATCAATGAATTTTCTAGAAAACTTGTTGATAAAGCTAAACAACTCGTTGTTGGAAATGGACTTGATAAAAATACCGATATTGGCCCGATTATTAATGAAGTCAGTTACAAAAAAATCGTTCATCATATAAATGACGCTATTGAAAAGGGGGCAACAGTGTTGACAGGTGCAAATTACGAGGTCGATAATGAGAATAAAACATTTTTTATTCACCCAACTGTGCTAACCGACGTTACTGATAATATGAAAATCATGTATGAAGAAACATTTGGTCCGGTTGTACCATTAATCACTTTCAAAGAATTAGATGAAGCAATTGAAATTGCTAACAATACCCCATATGGGCTAGCTGCATATTTTTTTACAAACAACTATAAAGTCGGAAACTATTTATTCGATAATCTAGATTACGGGATTATAGGCTGGAACGATGGGGCTCCTTCCGCAGCTCACGTCCCATTCGGTGGTATGAAAGAAAGTGGTCTTGGACGAGAAGGTGGAATTGAAGGAATTGAACCATATCTAGAAACGAAATATTTATCCATCGGAAATTTATGAATAGATTCGGTTAACTTTTACTAAGTTTCATAGTTTTAACTCACATCTATAAAATAGATAGTGATAATAAAATTATATTATGTGGCTTCAATTCTGCACGCTATAGAATTGGAGCCTTTTGATATATTCATGGTTCTGGAGGTATAAGCGCCAAATAGGTTCTTTCCACAGTTGGTTAAATTAGCAGTATATTCCGTTATTGTGAAGTTGAAAGATTGTAGGAGGGATTGCTTTATGGATGAACTCATCACATTACTTGACGAAAACTTGATTTGTACAGGTATGGACATATCTTCAGATTTCATTTATTTCTTTGTGACATCTACTCGAAAAGAATGTGTGTGTCCTTCCTGTCAAAGTGTATCTTCTCGAGTCCACTCTCACTATAATCGAAACTTTCAAGATTTGCCGATTCAAGATAAAAAGGTAATTGTTACGCTATCTAATCGAAAAAAGTTTTGTGATAATCCATCATGTCATCAGACGACTTTTGCCGGAAATTGTTTTATTGACAATAAAACGAAGAAAACCAAACGATTGAAAGAAACCATTATGGAAGTTTCACTGACACAAAGTTATGTCTCTGCTGCAGTCTATCTAACGAAACACTTAGTCGACGTTAAAAAGAGCACAATCTGTAATTATCAAAAAAAGTGTATTGGTAATAAATACAGAGAAGATTGAAGCGATTTGTATCGATGATTTCGCAATGAAAAAGAAAAAGAGTTAATTTCAGGTACGCTGTGCATGGCGCCATTCAGACAATTACATATTTATAAGGCGTAGATTAGGTATTTATTATAATATCTAATATTCTTTGCGTTTTAATACAATTGTGTAAATTGTTTGTTGTTGTTTGTTGCAGGTACCGATTTTACAAATAAAATAATGGGGGTCGATGCCGCTCTATCATAAGAGTTCCTAACAAATTTTTGTTACTATATAAGCATATGAAATAAAAGAATGGAGCTTTTAAGTGGATAACAAACGTACAGATAAATTAGAGCAATTTCAAAATGTATTCCAAGATGTTTTTGGGAAAATGAAAGCAAAACAAAACTTTTATCCTAAAACGGAATATAAATTAAGTAATGGTCATATTACGATTCTTATACATTTGCATCATGTAGAAAAATGTAGAGCAAGTGATATTACAAATTATTTAGGCATCACTTCGGGTGGATGTACTGTTTTAACGGAAACACTTTTAAAACATAATTTAATTCAAAAAAAGCGTTCTCCGAAAGATAAACGAATCGTGGAATTGACTTTAACAGTAGAAGGTGAAAAGATTGTTGACCAAATAATTAAAAGTCGTGTTATGAGTTTTACGCAGCTACTAGTGGATTTAGAAGAAAATGAACTGGATCAAATGATTTCAGTATTTCAAAAACTGAATCAAAAATTATAAAATACATTAGAGAATTGTTGTGAAAAGTGGTACACTTTTTCTATAAGTAATTATCTTACTAGGTAAGATAATTAAGGAGGAGTATTTTGAGAATTAAAGCACGCTATAAACAATTGATTTTTGCTTTTTTAATGGCTTTTAGTATTAGTATGTTTATTTCGTTTGTATTAGTGTCAATTAATATTGGGTATGGAAGTACCTTTTTGAAAACATGGTTAATAACATGGAGTAGAGCTTTCATTTGTGCCTTTTTTGCAGCTTACTTTTTCCCACGCTATATCCAGAAAGTTATGGCCAAAATTGAATTTGTCTAAGAAATATACGCTGCATGATGCTAATCAAAAAACTCGAAATCCAAAAAAAAATGAATTTTTTTGTAATGTATTAGATGAACTGGTAACTAAAGCTGTAGATCTCTAGTTATAGATTTAGAATAAGGTGATTACAGTTTTTTCCTATTTACTTGGAATGGATTTCTTGTGATTTTTCAACAAAAAGGAGAGTAATATGGAAGTAGTATATTTTGCAGGTGGATGCTTATGGGGAGTACAAGCTTTTATAAAAACGTTACCCGGAGTTACGTTTACAGAAGCAGGAAGAGCTAATGGAACAAGTCATACACTTGAGGGTAATTATGATGGGTACGCCGAATGTGTAAAAACAGGATTTGATCCGACAGTTGTAACAATCAGCGAATTAATGGGGTATTTATTTGAAATCATTGATCCATACAGTTTGAATAAACAAGGACAGGATGTTGGCGAAAAATACAGAACAGGCGTATATAGTGAAAAGCCTGAACACTTAGAAGAGGCAAAGACGTTTCTTAGTGGGAGAAATGATTATGACCTCATAGTTGTTGAAGTATTACCTCTTACAAACTATGTGAGAAGTGCAGAAGAACATCAAGATAGGTTAGCTAGATGTCCAAATGATTATTGTCATATTCCAGAAGAACTATTAAGTAGGTATAAGTAGGGGAGAATATTAATTTCAGGTAATGTGTCGACATTTTGAATACTTGCTACAATTACATATTTATAAGGCGTGGATTAGGTATTTACTATAATATCTAATCTTTTTTTTCGTGTTTATACAATTTAGAGAATTGGTTTTTGTTACACAGGTGCCGATCGAGTATGTTGTGCGCAGGTATCCTTCGCTACAAAAAAAAACCTTTATGGATCCATGATGTCTTTTGCTTAGACGAACGATGCTTTCATACTCTATGTAGACAAACCATTCGCAAAAGGATACAACGTGATGAAATTTACTTTTTCTTCACGCTGGTAATGATTACGACCATAAGAACGAACCACTTCTGCCAAGTTTTTATCAGCGATT
This sequence comes from Sporosarcina psychrophila, assembly GCF_001590685.1. Classification (GTDB taxonomy): domain Bacteria; phylum Bacillota; class Bacilli; order Bacillales_A; family Planococcaceae; genus Sporosarcina; species Sporosarcina psychrophila. The sequence goes on along the minus strand of NZ_CP014616.1, from coordinate 4,028,167 downwards.
GCCGTTAGACTTACCAATCAGTTTACCAATGGGGAAACGATAAGAAAGTGGAAGTTTACAGTGTTAAGGGTTTTGAAAGATAAAAAAGCCTAACCCCTCTAATCTTTGTGCAATTATGTGAATTGTATACTATTGTTTGTTGCAACCACGCAATTAGTAGGCAAATATAAGTGGTAACTATTTATTTATTCTGATTTTATGATACTATAGACTTATAAGAAGTGCGTGCATTAGTTTCTGAATTATGATCGAGTAATTCAACATAAGGCTAACTTGCTGTACTTAAATATGGGGTTTATTAAAATGGGAAGTGGGGTTATATGGATGAAGAGAGCATTTATCATATTGGGTAACAATAAAGACACACAAGAATTGATTGATAATCTGAGAAAGAGGGATAGTGGGACGATTACGATCGTTGATGAAGAACTTGGAAATGGGCTATCTAGAAGAGGTGATCTTACCTATGTAAATTGGACTTATGTAGAAAGTGTCAAGGACATGGGTCTCCCATTCGTCTATTACCATCACATACCACCAACGCATCGTAGGGATGGACGGAAGTGGAGACGGAGTTTAAGTAGTGTAGGGTGAATGGTGACGGTAGATTATATTTAGGTTCCTGTGGTTTGCCCCCTATATATCGGACGCAGTTAAATACTAGCTTTGAGGTAACAAGTGCGCTTCCAAGAAGGCTTTAGGTGTCTTATACCCTAAACGTTTTTGGCTTCTCTCATTGTTAAAGTAGTTGCGGATGGCCAGTAAGTCGATTTTAGCCTGTGCATAATTATTCAAAGGATAATGAAAATCAAATTCGGTTTTGAAGTGAGAAAAGATACTTTCAATGACCGCGTTGTCCCAACAGTTTGCTTTTCTCGACATACTTGGCGTAAAGCCAAGTTCCTTTGATTTCTTATGGTGCTGAAGTGATGTAAAGACACTTCCTTGATCGGTATGGAAGAGAATGCCTTTCATCGACTGAAGATCACGTTCATTCATTGCCATATTAATAGTAGCTTCCACTAGCTCATAAATCGGCCTGGAACCAACAGCCAGCGCAGTTAGTTCTCGATTGAACAAATCAACAATAGCTGAAATGAACAGTTTTGCGCCCTCTGCTTTGATTTCGGTGAGGTCCATAACCCATTTTAGATTCGGAGAATCTACATCAAAATTTCGATTTAATATATTTGGATAAACATGGCCAACAAGGTTTGTTCTTGTTTCTCTAGTGATTCTTGCCTTTCTTATCTTAGATGCTAAATTCAATTCATGCATTAATCTGGCCACGCGTTTATGGTTTATAATGTGGCCTCTTTCTTTAAGTTCTCCTGCAATATGTTTACAACCATAAGTACCTTTGCTCTTATTATACGTTCGTTTTATAGCTTTAATATCTCGGAGATCACGATCTGATGGTCCTTGTTGTGGGCGCTTCATGTAATCATAATACCCACTTTTTGATACACCAAGTGTCTTGCAAAGTCTTTCAACCGAATATTCCTTTCTCAAAGAAGTTATGGCATCATATGACTTTTGTTTTCGTTCTCCTTGAGAAAGACCTGGAACTTTTTTAGAATTTCAATCTCCTCTTGTTGTTGATAATATTTCCTCTCAAAGCAACGTAGGCGTTCTAATTCAATCCTATCATCTGATAGTAAGTCTGGGTATTTCGATTGAAGACCAGTCTCACCGTGCTGTTCAAAGGTTTTGACCCAATTAATTACTGAATTTACACTGAAGCCAATTTCTTCGGCAACAAGCCTTTTGTTTCGGTTGAACTCTATCACTTGTGTAACCGCATATAATTTTGTTTCAAATGTTGAACGACGCTTTTTTAACTTTTTCCGGATATACATAATAACCTCTCCTTTAAATAGAATAATAAGGCTTTGTATATTCTATACCCTATTTTGTCCGTTTTAAGGGGGTCGACCACTGTGCATAAAGCTATTCTAATTTTTAACTACAATTACATATTTATAAGGCGAGGATTAGGTATTTACTATAATATCTAATCTTCTTTGGTTTTTCATTCAATTGAGTAAATTGTTCATCTTTTTGTTGTGATAATTACTATTATTAATCAATTTCAGTCATGGACGCAGGTATCTATTTATGGGGAAACGTGCCATTGGTGAATTGCCGGTATTTGACTTTTTAATCGTCATCATATTAGGAGCACTTGTTGGAGCTGATATTGCTGAACCTGATATTAAACATTTACCGACTGCTTTTGCTATCATTGCGATTGGCGTTTTTCAAAGGATTGTTACGAGATGGAAAATATCTAATCGTAAAATAGGCAGATTACTAACATTTGAACCAACCGTTGTCCTTCAAAATGGGAAATTTGTAAATGAAAACTTAAAGAAAATTCGTTATTCTATTGATAATATCCTTCAAATGCTTAGAGAAAAAGATGTATTTGATATTAACGAAGTAGAAACAGCAATTATTGAAGCAAACGGGGCATTAAGTGTATTAAAAAAACCACAAAAGAATTCGGTGACGCTAGAAGATATGAATATCATAAAACCAACGTCTACGATTTCCTTTCCTGTTATCGTAGAAGGAACACTTTACACAGACGTGTTAAGAGATGTTAATTTAGATGAAGCATGGCTAAAACAAGAATTAGACAATCAAGGAGTTAATGATCTAAAAGATGTTTTTTTTGCCTCTATCAATCGCAATCTTGAACTGCATATTTCTTTAAAAAATGAAAAGAACTTAGCCATACCGACTATAAAACACTGAGTGTCAGGTATCTGCGCGCGAAACTAATCAGTTTGAATTTCAGGTACCTATGCACGGGGTTATTCGGACAATTCACCACAGTTACATATTTATAAGGCGTGGATTAGGTATTTACTATAATATCTAATCTTCTTTGTGTTTTTATACAATTCGGTGAATTATTCGTAGTTGTTTGTTGCACAGATACCGATTTTTTTCCGAAAAGAGCGTAAGAACCGCTTTTGATTGTCAATAAGATTGGTTATCTTCCAATTGAGGCAGAAGATGCGAGGCTGTTTTTCAACTTATTGATATGCGATATGAAAAGAAGATTATGATCCTGACGGTAAATGTACATGGGACGTATTCTTTCAGGAAGCAACCGCAATTTTAGACCGGGTTTTACGTCACACGACCATTGTTTAAATAGCTTGATGTTTATATGGATTCGAGGATCATTTAATGAAGGAAAACAAGTGATTTTGTACAAATATACATAGTTATTTTCGTGGTTATGCCTACTTATTGCTGAGAAATCAGCGGGAAAAGTACTAAAATTTTGTCTTCCAAAGTTGTCCTTGACAAATAATTTGAAAAAGGTCATAATTTAAACGCAGGCTCTAGTTGATAACGATTATCATTTTCGTTTAGGAGGTAATAATAGTAAATGAGAATGAAGGTTAGTAACGTTGAAGTTGGTTACGACAAAAAAGTAATTGTTAACGGCTTAACAATTGAGATTCCTGATGGGAAGATTACCACAATTATAGGGTCAAATGGATGTGGAAAATCTACATTATTAAAAGCAATGACAAGAATTATTCCTTATCAAAAAGGACAAGTTTTGCTTGATGGAGCTGATATACAGAAGCGGAATACAAAAGAAATGGCAAAAGAACTATCAATACTACCACAAACGCAAGATAGTGCAGTTGGACTCTTAGTTGAAGAATTGGTCTCTTATGGACGTTTTCCATATCAATCAGGTTTTGGAAACTTGAAAAAAGAAGATAAGAAAATAATTGAGTGGGCAATGAAATCTACAAACGTTTATGAATTTAAAGATGACTTAGTAGATGAACTTTCAGGAGGACAAAAACAACGCGTTTGGATTGCGATGGCTCTGGCACAAAATACAGACATAATTTTTTTAGATGAGCCTACAACATATTTAGACATGGCACACCAACTCGAAGTGTTAAAACTGTTACAAAAGTTAAATGTACAAGAAAATCGAACAATTGTTATGGTGTTACATGATTTAAATCATGCGGCAAGATTTTCACATTTTATGATTGCTCTTGAAAATGGATCTTTAATAAAATCTGGAACGCCAGAAGAAGTGATGACACCAGAAGTTTTACATAAAGTCTTCGATATTGATGCCGTAATTTGTAAAGACCCTCGTTCAAACAAACCAATGTGTATTACATATGATCTTATAAAAGGAGAATAACGATGAAAAAACGGCTTATATTTATAGTAGCAGCTTTAATGCTTGTATTAGCAGCATGTGGAAATGAGGATTCAACTAAGGAAGAAACAACAAAAAATGACGATACAGAAACGTCTAAAACAACATCTGATACAATCACTTATCAATCAGAATCAGGTCCAATTGAAGTGCCCGCTAATCCTCAACGTGTAGTCGTTTTATCATTATACGCGGGAGATTTAATCCAATTAGGTGTTAATATTGTCGGCGCAGATTCTTGGTTAAAAGATAATCCAAACTTTGCTGAAGGGTTAGCAAATGCTGAAGTTATAGCAAGTGATGATTATGAAAAAATTATCGAACTTGACCCAGATTTAATTATTGGTTCAGTAGATGTGGAAGATGCTGCCAAGTTACAAGAAATTGCGCCAACAGTGTTATTTACATACGGTGCTGTAGGCTATCTAGAACAACATATTGAAGTTGCTAAAGTTGTTAATAAAGAAGCTGAAGCAACTGCTTGGGTAGAAGATTTTAAAGTACGTTCTCAAGCAGTAGGTGAAGAAATAAAAGAAAAATATGGTGAAGATGTAACGGTTACTGTAGCAGGAAACTATGATAAGCAAATCTCTTTATTCGGAGATAACTGGGGACGTGGAACGGAAATTATATACCAAGCGATGGGCTTGAAAATGCCCCAATCTGTAGAAGATGTGGTACTTGACCCAGGTTATTTTACAATTTCAGAAGAAGTATTTGGTGACTATATTGGTGATTTCTTAGTACTAAACGTGGTTAGAGAAGGTCAAGATACTACATTTCTTGACTCAAACTGGTATAACAATATCCCGGCAGTAAAAAATGGCAATGTCTTTTATGCTGAAGGTCCCGCATTCTACTATAATGACTCCTATTCGTTAGATTACCAATTAGACTTCTTTAAAAAATCTTTTTTAGGTAACTAAGAAAGGGGTATTTGATGAAAGCATCTTATTCCGTTATAAGTAAAATGCTCCTATCATTAATTGTATTGATACTAATAATTTTAGTAGCATTGGGCTTTGGGGCAGCAAATACAAGTTTTCAAGATTTGTATGAAGCAATAATCGCAAAAAGCGGCGGCTCCTATTATGAAATTCTCAGAGAAATACGTATACCACGCGTCATCGCAGCATTTTTTGTAGGTGCAGCATTAGCAGTTGCTGGTGCAATCATGCAAGGAATGACGAGAAATCCGCTTGCCGATCCAGGGTTACTCGGGTTAACTTCGGGTGCTAATCTAGCTCTTGCATTGGTTTTAGCTTTTATACCTGGCCTCCCGTTTTTAATGCTTATGCTAAGTTGTTTTATCGGTGCAGCAATTGGGATGTTAATTGTCTTTGGTATAGGTGTTTCTTCCAAAAACGGTCTATCTCCTCTAAAACTTGTTTTAGCAGGGGCGGCCGTTTCTCTGTTTCTACAAGCAATTTCAGACGGAATTGGCATCGTTTTTAATGTCTCTAAAAACATTAGCATGTGGACTGCTGGTGGTTTAATCGGTACAACATGGCCTACTTTGATCATCGTTCCTTTCATTATTGTTGGACTAGTTATTGCTATTATATATAGTAAACAATTAACGTTACTTAGTTTAAATGAAGAATTAGCAATAGGGCTTGGACAAAAAACAAAAGTAATCAAATCGCTTTTAATGTTAATTGTCATTATATTAGCTGGTGCAGCCGTTGCATTAATAGGGAGTTTATCTTTCATCGGCCTATTTATTCCCCATATCGTTCGTAAAATCGTTGGTGCAGATTACCGATTCATCATACCGATGTCCATTATTGTCGGAGGAACATTTATGATTTTCACAGACTTTATTAGCCGGAAAATTATTGCTCCATTTGAAATACCTGTAGCTGCATTAGTAGCATTAGTTGGTTTACCTTTCTTCATATATATAGTAAAGAAAGGTGGTCGTACTTTCTTTGTATAAAAAAAATAACAAGCTGTTTATGTATTGTTTAATGATCGTTTTACTACTACTAAGCATAATTGCAGGTATTGGCTTAGGCCCCTCTTCGATCGGATTTAGTAAACTTATTCCGACAATTTTAGGAGAAGGTACATTTAAAGAGGAATTCATCTTATTTTCAGTTCGTATGCCTCGTGTATTTGTTCTTGCTTTAGCCGGAATGTCACTTGCTTTATCTGGTGCGATTTTACAAACATTGACGAGAAACGATTTAGCTGATCCAGGGATTATTGGAATAAACGCTGGGGCAGGTGTTGCCATTACAGTGTTTTATTTATTTGTCGATGCTAAATTAGAATATTATTCCTATATATTACCGGCAGTTGGCTTTGTAGGCGCACTAATTGTAGCTATGTTTATATTTATTTTTGCAGTGGATAAACGAAATGGAATTCAACCAATAAAACTAGTTTTGATGGGTGTAGGATTTGCATCAGCCTTATCAGGTTTAATGATCATTTTAATCTCGGGTGCAAAACAAGAGGACGTACAATTTGTTGCAAAGTGGCTATCTGGAAATGTTTGGGGAGCAGATTGGCCATTCATTTTGGCACTTCTTCCGTGGCTTATAATAGCGGTACCTATTTTATATTCGAAACAAAAATCGATGAATCTACTAGCTTTGAATGAAACTGTGGCAAAAGGATTAGGTGTTTCGATTAAGCGAGATCGCATACTATTACTAATTATCGCCGTAGCATTAGCAGCCTCAGCCGTTTCCGTTGTAGGAAGTATTAGTTTTATCGGATTAATTGCACCTCATATTGCAAAACAATTGGTCGGTTCAAAACATCAAAACTTTTTGTTTTTGTCACCCCTAATCGGTGCGGCAATATTAGTTTTTGCTGATACAATTGGTAGAATCATTTACAGTGAGGCAACTATTCCAGCTGGAATTATCGTTGCTATTATAGGAGCACCGTATTTCTTATACTTATTAAGAAAAAAGGTATGAATCCTTACTTATTTACTCAAATTTCGCCCAGTGAATTAGGAAAAAAACCTTGATGTAACTAAGCAGACCTTCAATCCATTTATTCCGGTGAGTGGAATTGTCGGTGTAATTCTTGTTTTAACAGGAGATTGGATTAGGAAGGCGATATTCGCACCTGCGGAACTACCAGTCGGGATTGTCATTTCAATTATAGGGGTGCCGTATTTCATTTATTTATTAATAAGGAATAGGCGAAAAAATACAGTATAAAGAATGGAGATATGTTATGAGTTATACACATGTAGTGAAAACAATACGTCACCCTTTGTGGGAAAATGCATATCGAATTACAATCGCAATTCCAAAGGAACGGGCACCAGAAGAAGGATACCCAGTCCTCTACGTTTTGGACGGTAACGCTTATGGTGTTCTCTTTGAAAATGTTGTGGCATTGCAGTCGCTACATACTGAAAGTACAGGTGTGTCTCTGTCGGTGATTGTATCGATTGGATATGAGCAAGAAGATATCTTTCCTCCTCAACGGGTATATGACTTCACACCAAAAAGTGAAGTTATCAACTTACCGGAATATCCTCCTGGAGCGCCTTGGCCTATTTCTGGAGGAGCAGAGCATTTTTTAGAACTATTAAAAGAAGTGAAAGAAATCGTTCGACAAATGCTTGATATGAATGATGAACAGCAACTTATATTTGGGCATTCTTTAGGTGGATTACTTCTTGTTCAGACGCTCGTTCGAGAACCTCAATTATTCTCACATTATTATATCTGTAGTCCGTCTCTTTGGTGGAATCAAGAGCAAGTATTACAAGAAGCTTTGCAGATCTCACAAGTAGAATGTGCGATTTTCATTGCAGTGGAGCAAGAGGTAAAACATCGGATGTATGAAAATGCACGGTCCTTATTTTGCCATTTAGAATCATTACCCTTACAATCGGTACAATTTCATACATCACCGCATGAAAATCATTTGTCAATCGTTGCAACGAGTATAAGTCAAGCATTGCGATTTTTAATGACTAAGAAATGATAGCTGTTGAACCGACTATTATTTGGAGAATGTCTCATGAATGCTCGTTAGCATGTGACGATTATAATGAGTGCCAGCGTATAATATAATATAAGTTAACCGCTATGTTTCACGAAAAATGGCCGCCCGAAACCAATGTCTTTGAATTTCAGGTACCTATTCTGGCAATTCAATACAATTATATATTTATAAGGCGCGGATTAGGTATTTACTATAATATCTAATCTTCTTTGTGTTTTTATACAATCAGGTGAATTATTCGGTGTTATTTGTTGCAGGTACCGAATTTTAAAGTTGTCCAACCAACTAGGCCAAGTGTCCAACGAAAGCATTAAAGTGTCCAACAAACAGAGAGGTTTCCAACGAACACTTCGAAGTGTCCACAAAATCCTGAAGTTGTCCAACCAACTAGGTCCAGTGTCCAACGAAAGCATTAAAGTGTCTAACAAACAGAGAGGTTTCCAACAAACATTTCGAAGTGTCCAACAAAATCCTGAAGTGTCCAACCAACTAGGTCCAGTGTCCAACGAAAGTCTTAAAGCGTCCAACAAACAGTGAGGTTTCCTTTGAATTCTAACTAGTCTAGATACCTGGCACCTATAATCCGCTCTCCCTAGACCGACTCATTGTATATAAAAAGTTTCTTCTCCCCAGTAATTTCTTTAAATTGATTTCCGCGGCAAGTACCCCGAGTAACACCAGGACAGCCCCTACATATCCTTTATTTGTAAGGATTTCACCTACGAAAATAAAAGCAAAGAATGCTGCAAATACAGGCTCTAATGAAAAAATCAGACCAGTACGTGTAGGTGTTGTATGTTTTTGGGCTACAGCTTGGCCAATAAATCCAACTGCACTGCACAGAATGCTTAATGCCAAAATCGCACTCCATGACTCGATGTTGCTTGGAAGTTGTGGTTTTTCAAATAATAGTGAAAAGAGAAGTCCCCATGCACCTGCAACCCCAAGCTGTATGATCCCAATGGAGATGGCATCCACATTTTTTGTTGCTTTCCCTGTAACGATGATGTGAAGGGCATAAAATAAGGCACCTAAGATGCACAAGAAATCGCCAGCATGGATGTGGAATGTCTGGTTTAACGTTAAAAGACCGATTCCTGTAATCGAGATACACAAGCTAATCATCACTCTTTTTTTAGGTTTCTTTCGAGAAAAGAGTGCTACTAACAAAGGAACAAAGATAACCGCGAGACTAAATAAAAATCCGGCATTTGAAACTGAAGTCGTTTTTAAACCGCTTACTACAGCGGAAGTGCACAAGAATAACAGCGATCCGAGTAAAAATCCATATGTGATCGTTTTACCATCAATTTTGAGAAGGCGTCGATAAAATACGAGTGCAGCTACAAGAAAAGCAATCCCAAAACGTAATGCAATTAGGTTATACTCTTGAATCGAATGGAGGCCCATCTTCATAAACAAATAGGATGCACCCCATAACATTGTCACCATGACCATCATCAAGTCCGCTTTTACTTGTGTGCCCCTACTTATTGGATTATCCGTCTTACACCCTCCAGTTCCATTCATTGTGCCAAAATTCAACGAAAGTTATTGATTGTTTTTTAGTATACATGTTAAGTTTAGATAATAAAAATGAATGTTTTTAAGCTGTTAGATGAATAAAATTCATGTAAAGGGAGTGGGGAAGTTGTCACTGGTCAAGTTTGAAATATTTAGCACTGTTGTAGAATCAGGGAGTCTCAAACAAGCAGCAGAGATCCATGGGTTAACGCAATCCGCCGTGAGTCATGCAATTGCCAGCCTTGAATCCGAATGGGGATTTACAATCTTGATTAGAGGACGTGCGGGGATCAAGTTGACTAGTAATGGAGAACGCGTATTAAGGCATATCCATGAAATGTTAAAGTGGAATGAACAAATGATGCAAGAAATAGCGAATATTAAGGGTCTTGAAATTGGCACCGTCCGCATTGGAACTTTTTCGAGTGTTTCCGTTCAATGGCTACCAGAAATCCTGAAAAGTTTTAATGCAGATCTACCTGCTATCGAAATCAAGTTGTTAGAGGGGGATTACGATACGCTTGAGCATTGGATCGCAACGGGTGCGGTTGATTTTGGGTTTGTCTCATTACCGACTTCGAAGTCATTTGAAGTGATTTTCTTAAAAAAAGACCGTATGCTGTGCATTCTTCCTGACGAGCATCGCCTCGCAAACCAACAGGAGGTCAGTTTTGCAGACATTAAAGAAGAGATGCTGATTATGTCGAAGAAAGGGAGCGATAATGATTTAAAGCGGATTTTTCATGAAAACAATGTAACCCCTCATATTAAATTTGAACTTGCGGATGATCAAGCAATCATTTCGATGGTTCAAAATGGGATGGGAATTAGTATTCTTCCTGAAATGGTTTTGTACCGTGTTCCGCATAATGTTCGCATCCTGAGCTTGGAAGGAGAACATTATCGCTCCATCGGTATTGCAGCCCCATCCTTCAACACTATTTCTCCAGCAGCGCAAAAAGTTATTGACTATATGAAAGCATGGTTGAAGAACTCCTAGCGTTAAAATGCTGGGAGTTCTAGGTACTCATGAAAGGTCCCAATTACCTACTGCATTCTGAATTGCCCGGGTGCCTATTATATCGCTTTACCCTCGTCCAATTGGACAATGACAAAGCGACACGGATTTTCCATTATAGACATAAGGCATTCTTCATTCGGTTTATCAAAAAAATGTAAATCAACCATGGGCCTATTTTGATACATTTGCACGGATGTAGGAATTTGGTATTGGTGGTTTGTTGCAAAGGTGCCGATTTTAAAGTGTCCAACGAAAGTATCGAAATGTCCAACCAATCCTGAGAATTCTGCAATTAACCTATTGTCAGATGTCTGTGCGTGACACTACTCTCCCAATAACCTATTTATAAGGCGTGGCTTAGGTATTTACTTCAATATCTAATCTTCTTTGCATTTTTATATAATTGGGCGAATTGTTCGTTGTTGCATAGGTCCTGATTTTTATTCAGATACATTCCTTTGATTGGACCTGCTCTTTTTTATAAGTATTATAAACGACAGCTAGACAAGCTCCTAGGAAGATGACAAAGTATAGTAGGATAATCAATAAGGCTGTTCCAAGGCCTGCTTGCAAACTTCCATTGTAATAAAGCATCACCCTTAACCCATCAACCATATGACGTGCTGGTAAGAATGTGCTGAAAAAGTGATGGATAAAAGGTAATGTCGCGATTGGAACAGCACCTCCACTGGAGAAGATGCCCATGATATTGATAGGGAACATCACCAGCATCCCCCATTTCCCCAAAAACAGCGCAATCATTTTAAATTGGAAATACATCGTCATGCAGCACAAAAACGTGAATAAGAAAATGAGCCAGATGCTTGTCGAATGGGAGCTTCCGAAAACGCCAAATACAACGATTTGCAAAACGGCCGCCACGATTGCAGATAAAATAACCCCTAATACCATTTCAGTTAAAAAGACTTTCGTGTCACTTAATAGATGGCCGTCACTTCTAATACTCGAACTAATTATATTAAGATAACTACGAATCATATTTGCGCCCATCAGCCCCGTAATGGAAGTGATCAGGACAATCATAAAGGGCGTCATTCCATTATTTATGTTTTTAGGAAGTCCCAGTGCATTTGTCATCGTATACTGAATAGGGTTATCCATTAAAGTTGCGGTTTGAGGGGGCAATTGAATAGTGTTGTTGATTAATTCTTCTTTTAAATGGTCGCTTATATTGGTTGAAGCGAGAGTGGCGAGCGTTTCTAGCGCGTTTGTTGCTATAGTAGTTGTCGACTGTCCTCCACCTTCATTAATCAAAATTTCTAGCTTAGCAGCCTTTCCCTCCGTTTTTCCTGTCATCAGAACATCGCGTAATTCCGAAATGTCACTAGAATACCCCGGTGGAATTAGTAAAGCGCCATAGGCTTGATTGTTTTTTATTTCATTTATTGCAGCTTCTTTAGTTGCTACCAGACTCCAGCTAAAAGTATGACCATTTTGTTTTTTTATAAGATTATCTACAATTTCTTTACCTGTGATGAAAGAGGATACTCCTTCATCCTCATCAACGATAATAAGAGGGAAATCAGTTAGTCTTGGACTTGTGCCGCCAAATACTGGTAGATAAATACTAATCATACATAACATGATTAATGCGACAGTCCAAAGGGGTGTCCAAATTGCATGTACTTTTAATAACTTTTTCAAGGCATCATTCTCCCTAAAAATAGAGTGAACCAATGGCTATTATTGATGTTTGAATGTAGCCTAAAGTGTAGGTGTTTAACGACAGCATGTGTATGGGGGATGATTTCTATTCGTAGCAATTAGGTAAGGTTTTGCTATTATCCCCACCTTTTTCCCTGCTCCACACCGTGCGTGCGACTTTCATCTTTTAATCGTCTAAGTCTCAGTTGCGTGAATTAATTTCAGGTAAATGAAGCTTCACTTCTAATTGGTGACGTTTGTTTATAATGCTTCGAGATTAGCAGTGCATAGGATTCAAGTAGAAATGAAACATCAAACGCTATAAAAAGCTTAATTAAATGGATTTTTAATTTTTTTGAAAAATAAAAGTCATCAAGGGGGTACTGTACGCATTTTTAAAAACGGCAATTATGAAATTGATTCGCGAAAAAGTAATTGGAAAAAGATTCATCGCAGTCATAAATATGATAGTCTATTCATACGACAAGTTGATTTTTTGAAAGATTTGGAGGAATTATTGATGGAAGATAAGTTAGGGGCTAGTATTAAAGAGTTAAGACTGATGAAAAAAATGACGTTAAGTGATGTATCAAAAAGGAGTGGTCTATCGATTAGCTTTATCTCACAAGTAGAACGATCAAAAAGTTCAGTAACAATGACGTCCTTGAGAAAAATATCAGAAGCACTCGATGTAAATGTCAGCCATTTTTTTCAATCGAATCTGTCTCAAAGTGCAAGTATTACGAGAAATGGAGATCGTAAAGAGCTTAATTATCGGGATATGAGCTTTAGTTTTACGAATTTAGTAGGAAGTTTTCAAAATCCCATTTTCGAACCAATTATCGCGACATTGTTACCCGGCGAAACACAGAAAAAACCATATTCACATAAAGGGCAAGAATTCATCTATGTATTGGAAGGGACGTTGACAGTTATCTTGAATGATGAAGAGAACTTGCTTTATCCGGGAGACAGTTTACATATTGATTCGACACAACCCCATACTTGGTTTAACGCCTCTGAAGAACCGGTAAGGCTGTTGATTGTAATGGCATCTGCCAACAACGGTATTATAAATGGCTTTGAAATGAATTGAAGAACCTGGGCATGTTTCAAGTAAAAATATTCGAGTTTTTTTGATAAAGTAGTTCTTATGATTCGAAAACCTAAAAATTAATTGACAACTAAAAAAATCCCTCTATAATTAACGGAAGAGTAACTATCGTCACAATTATCAGAAGATTGATAGTGAGGGTAGTTAAAAACTCTAATTACTAATTGAAGTGGGGGTGAAAATAAAGGGAGGATTAAAAAAATTTAGCTATAAATTGAAGTGTGAGTGAAAAAATAATAGTAAATAGATTGTGCGAAAATAAGGCTATTTACTATTTTGGAAGGATGTAGATATTATAGAAAGGCTGGTGGTGATGAACAATTTGAATGACAGACAAGCGTATTAGGATGAAATACAATTAGCAAAAAAAAAGGCTGGGGTGGCAAAAGGTTTCTCTCCTCTCTGGTCGCATCGTAGCAATTAGGCGAACATCTTAAAAATGAATGAAAACAGGTAAATAGAAAAATACAAAAATAGAGGAGAATGAAGATGAATTTTCAAGGTATTTTGGTTCCTTTGGTTACCCCTTTTAAAAGCGATAAAAGCTTGGATGTAGAAACCTTAAAACAATTGACTAAAGCCTTTATCAATAAAGGCGTAACTGGCTTGGTGGTGTGTGGCACTACTGGTGAATATTACACCTTGAATGAAGCGGAACGTGAAACCGTTTTAAAAACCGTGGCAGAAGTCGCCAAAGGTCAAGTAACTTTGATTGCCGGTATTAATGATTTATCAACTGAAGGGGCGGTTACACGTGCCAAACAAGCCAAATCTTTGGGCTACGAAGGCTTAATGTTAGCACCTCCCTCTTATAGCCTGCCTGACCAAACTGGTGTGATTGCCCATTACGAAACTGTGGCAGCGGCAACTGATTTACCCATTATCATGTACAACTTTCCTGCTCGCATCGGCATTGAAATTGAATACGACACGGTGGTGTATTTGTCGGAAAATCCGAACATCGTTGCTATCAAAGAAAGCAGTGGTGACTTTAGCCGCGCCTTACGTTTGCTACAAACTCCATTTGAGAATTTTGAAGTAATTTGTGGTTGTGATGATCAACCCGTGGACTTTTTCTTTTGGGGCGCGAAAAGCTGGATTGCTGGTGCAGGTAATGTGTTCCCAGAAGAGCAAGTGGCCATGTTCAATGCTGCGCAAGCTGGTGACTGGGATAAAGCTCGACAAATCATGCGCAACATCTACCCTGCTATTTATTCAATGGAGTCCGGCAACTACAACCAAAAAGCCAAACTAGGCTGCCTGAAAGGTGAAATCAATGTCGGTACGGTACGCCTCCCTTTATCTGATTTATCAGAAGAAGAAAAAGGGGAATTCATGTCTTTCTTTAAAAAATAATTTGGAGGGGAGACAAATGACCGTAACCGGAGGACACATCTTTGCCCTCGCCGAAGAAGACAAACTAGGGGCAGGCAACTTAATTGATGGTTTTACGAGCGCAGAGGGAAATTAAAGTAATTTTACTTAGCACTTTCCGTATGATTGAACTTGTTTATGAGGAAGGTGCACCTAAAGACGCTCTAAAAGTCTTTGGTCTATTTTATCGGTAAACGCTTTCGAAAACGAAGAAGAAGCCCTTGCCAATAACAGCTCTTACGGTTTGGCTGCTTCTTTTTAAATCAAAAACATACGCGTGGCCTGTGCCATTAAAGCTGGTATAGTTTCTGTGAATGACTTTAGCGAGGGCGATATCACCATCCCATTTGGTGGCTTTAAACAATCTGGCTTCGTTGGCAAAGACAATGGCATAGAAGGTTTTGAACAATATGTACAAATAAAGGTGATTCGATTCGTCAAATCAAAATAATCTAAGTAACTTTTTGGGAGGAGTAAATATGGCGCAAACAGATAATAAGCAGCTAAAAAAAGTTGTTGCTGCATCTATGGTTGGATCTGTAGCTGAATGGTATGAGTTTTTCTTATATGGTACCGCGTCTGCTCTAGTTTTTGGAGAATTATATTTTCAACAAACCGGAAACGCCATTGACGGCATTCTAGCCGCATTTGCTCTCTATGCGGTAGGCTTTTTAGCTAGGCCACTCGGAGGGATTGTTTTTGGTCATTATGGTGATAAATTTGGGCGTAAAAAATTATTACAATATAGTTTAATTATCGTTGGAATTACGACCTTCTTAATGGGATGTATTCCATCATTCAATAGTATTGGTTACTGGGCTCCTATCTTACTCGTTACTTTACGATTAATTCAAGGTTTTGCTTTTGGCGGAGAATGGGGAGGAGCTATTATTTTAGTAGCTGAGCACAGCCCTAAAAATAGACGTGGTTATTGGACAAGTTGGCCGCAAGCAGGCGTGCCATTGGGTAATTTAGTAGCAACAATTATCCTCTTAGTCTTATCTAAAGGCTTAAGCCCAGAGCAATTTATGGACTGGGGTTGGCGCGTAGCATTTTGGTTCTCTGCCGTTGTAGTACTAATTGGTCTTTGGATTCGTAAAAGTGTAGATGATGCCCCTATATTCAAAGAGGCACAAGAAAAACAAGCTCAATTAGAAAAACAACAATTAGGTATTGTAGAAGTGTTTAAATACCATAAAAAAGCTATTATTGCTGGTATTGGAGCTCGTTTTGCAGAAAACATCTTATACTATACTGTTGTAACTTTCTCCATTAGTTATTTAAAACTTGTGGTCAATAAAGATACTTCACAAATTTTATTATTAATGTTTGGTGCCCATGCAATTCACTTTTTCTTTATTCCACTAATGGGACACTTAAGTGATGTTTGGGGACGTAAGCCGATCTATATGACAGGTGCCATTTTAACTGCATTTTGGGGATTTATCGGGTTTCCAATGATGGATACAGGGAATGACTGGTTAATCATGTCTGCGATTACTTTTGGTTTATTCATTCAATCGATGACGTATGCACCATACGCAGCATTAATGACAGAGTTATTTCCTACCCATATCAGATATACGGCTTTGTCTTTATGCTATCAAGTAGCGCCAATTTTAGCAGGCTCATTGGCTCCATTAATTTCATTATATCTCCTGAAAACATATAATAGCTCTATCCCGATTTCAATTTATATAGTAATAGCAAGCATAATTTCCATTTTAAGTATAACGCTAGTGAAAGAAACAAAAGGAAAATCACTTACTTTTAAGAAAGCAGAGTAAACCAGATGGACAAGCACTCTATGAAGAAACCTAAGTAGCGGTATTGGCGAAGCGAAGGTTCATCAAAGTATTCTCTGGTTCTGAAGACCCTGCAATCGAGTCATTTCTGGCGCAACAGGCTGGATTTTCGTATTGGGGAACATTGCACCAAGCCTTGTAACTGCCTTATACAACCACGTTCAAAAAGAAAAAACGGACTAGGCTTGGGCACTTTATGATAAATTGCTCCCACTTTTCAAATTCCTTGAGGGCTCTGGTAAATATGTTCGAATCGCAAAAAGAGCGATGGAATTGAAAAGATTGGAGGGTGGACAATACCATTTACCACGTCTTCCGTTGAATGAAGAAGATGCAAAATTGACAGATCTTATAGCGAGCTTAGAAACAGTTAAGAACTGAGAAGGAGAGGCGGATAATGATGCAAGCAACAAACTACGATTTGAAACCGAAAGTTAAAACGTTTTTAGAAGGTGTCAAAGGTCTTTACATTAATGGGGAATACGTACCCGCGATCAACGGGAAAACATTCGACGTCATTGACCCAGCGACTGAAGAAGTGATTGCGCAAGTGAGCGAAGCGCAGGCGGAAGATATCGAGGTTGCGGTCGTAGCGGCGAGAAAGGCGTTCGATGAAGGTGACTGGACAAAGATGGAGGCGGCGGAACGGTCTCATCTAATCTACAAATTTGCTGATTTGTTGGAAGAGAACCGGGAAGAGCTAGCACAACTCGAAGCGCTTGATAATGGGAAGCCGTATGCTGTTGCACTTGCAGATGATGTCGATGGAACAGTTCAGCACTTTAGATATTATGCAGGATGGGCAACGAAATTATTTGGGAAAACAACACCTATTTCCCAAAACTATTTGACTTATACAAGCCATGAACCGGTTGGCGTCGTTGGGCAGATTATTCCATGGAATTTCCCGCTCGCAATGGCTGCTTGGAAGCTTGGATCGGCACTCGCTGTTGGCTGTACGGTCGTTATTAAGCCAGCGAGTGAAACACCGCTTTCCCTTCTTTATGCAGCACAATTGTTTAAAGAAGCAGGATTCCCGGATGGCGTTGTCAACGTCGTGCCTGGCGCGGGTCGAGTTGCTGGAGATGCGATTATCATGCATAAAGACGTAAATAAAGTGGCGTTTACAGGGTCAACGGCTGTCGGGAAAGAAGTCATGAAGAAAGCGGCGGAGCAAATTAAAGGCATTACATTAGAACTTGGTGGGAAATCACCAGCTATTATCCTGGAAGATGCGAACTTAGAAGAAGCAATTGAAGGGGCATTTAACGGTACGATGTACAATCACGGGCAAAACTGTAGTGCTTGTACGCGTGTCTTCGTTCACCGTTCTCATTATGAGAAAGTTGTCGAAGCGTTAGCAGAACGTGCAAACGCATTGAAACTGGGACCAGGAATGGACCCAAAGACGGAAATGGGACCACTCGTTTCGGCGAAACAGCAGCAAACCGTTCTTGGCTACATCGAGCAAGGGAAAAAAGAAGGCGCGCGTCTCGTGGCGGGCGGAGAAAAAGCGTTCGATAAAGGATATTTTGTGCAACCAACCATTTTTGCAGATGTAGAAGATGATATGAAGATTGCGCGCGATGAAATTTTTGGCCCGGTCATGGCTGTCTTCGTTTTCGATACGATTGAAGAAGTAATCCAACGTGCCAACGATAGCGAATATGGTTTGGCAGCAAGTGTCTGGACAGAAAATATTAAATCGGGCCATTACATTGCAAATAAGTTGCAAGCAGGAACTGTCTGGATCAACGACTTTGGTCTTGAATGGGAAACAATGCCCTTCGGTGGCTACAAACAATCTGGAATTGGCCGCGAAATGGGCGGAGATTACGGTTTGGCGAATTACACAGAAGTGAAAAGTGTCTTTGTGAATATTAAACGATAACGGTTTTATTGTTTCATTGGTATAGTGAAAACGGCCTTTAATTTCAGGCACATATGCTGAAATTATTCGGAATATGTAGTTCGATTTTATAATAATACAATCGAAATCAGGTTTATATGTGTCTACTTGACTACCTTGTATTTTTAAATAATTGGGTGAAATTGTTTGTCTTTTCTTGATGCACAGGCACTGAATTTCATTCTAAAATTGCACTTCAATTACATGAGATACAGTAAAGGTTCAGCCAAAATAAACTTTGGCTGAACCTTTACTGTGTGCCCGCTTTTTGAAAAGATCGACATAGTTTAACTGATGAAAATAAAGATACATTAATGACGATAATTGAACAGACCATGATTGATACTATTTCAAACGTACTAGGAGTAATTGATGGAAGTTCAACTTTAAAAGATTGTTTGTTTGAACCTAAATTACTACTAGATTCTATTGACACAGAAGGAGAACTTCAAGATTCGTTTTTAGAATTCATAGAAGCAAGAGATAACAACAGCTAATTAATTTCAAGTATCTGCGCATAAAACTATCCTAATAATTCACTACAATTATATATGTATAAGACATGGATTAGGTATTCACTTCAATATCTAATCTTCTTTGAATTTTATACAGTTATTTGAACTATTCGTTGTTGCCCAAACACCGATTTTTTTTGGGTGTCTCGCTTAATTATACAATCGGCGTAGATAGTAAAAAACCGTCCACAATGTTGCTGACCTTGGTCGCATGGCATTGTGGATGGTTTTATCCGTTTAAGCTTATACGTATGGTTGAATTAAAACTATTAGAACCTGCCTTGAATTTTGAAAACAATTTCTGCGAATAATGTAGCGAATAGGAAAGTCCCTGTGTAAACAACTAAGGAGACTATAATGATTCGCCATCCCAATCTCTTAAAGCTTTCAATGTCTTTACCTAATGATAAACCGGCATATGCTAAAATCGGAGTAGCAAGTGCCATGAAGTTAATCTTTGCTGTTTGTTCAACTATCATTTCATTTCCGGGAAAAATGGGGGTTGTTGCGATTAATGCTAAGAATGATATCCATATAACTGCTGGCATTTTAATCGGTAAGTGAGCGTTAAGCGTCAAACCAATTACGGTTACGAGGATAATAAGAAGTATCCCCGGCAAGGCTTCAATTGGATTTACACCGTATCCTACCCAGTTACCCATAATCGCGATTAACCCAATAAGAGTTAAGACCTTTGCTTTATGAATCATTTTTCTCCCTCCTGTTTAACTGACAATTTATTACGACCAATTTTGGGTTCTAACCAATCGTAAAGACGGGCTGTGACAGGAAGTGAGAAAAACACACAAATATACGTACCTAGAATGGTCGTAATAAGGTTCGCGGCGGCGGCGAACAACACGATATCATCTGCTGCTTCAGGGAATGTTACAGCAAGTGCCCCGGATGCAGCGGCCATCATACTTCCGGAACCAACACCCGCTCCCATAGCTAGAGAAATTGGATGGAAAATACCGAGACTTCCCAGGAATCCTGCTAGTAAGGCTAAATAAATGGCACCGAAAACAGTTCCACAAACATATACGCCAAGTGCTCCTCTTCCTTCAGGAGAATCCGCTCCATATTTCTCAGAAATAATGGCTAAATTCGGCTCACGGTCAATTGAAAAGGTTGCTCCAATTGCTTCACGTTTCATCCCGAGAAGTATAGCTATCGGTAGCCCAATGATAATTGTTCCAATGATATGTCCAACTTCTTGGAAGGCCAATGATAGACCCGCATCAAAAATCTTTGGAAGTGAGGGTCCTAACATAGTTCCAAGTTTAGCAACAAATAACATGAAAGAGATACCAAGTATTCCTGCAGCATTTTTCATCTGAGCTTCATTCATCAACTTCAAGCGAGGCCAACTTACAATACCGCCCCAAATTAACACGTATAACATGGGGAATAGCGCAACGGTGCCTAGCCCAAGATTGAACTGTTTAGTGCCAATTGCTTCACCTAGTACGACAAATACTAGGACGATTACATGGAGCTTCCAATCTTTCCACACATAAATTCCCCCTCAAGTCAGTTAGTAATCTTATGATTCCCCAGTAACTCGACGACTTGACCCACTGCACTCGTATCCAAACTCCCCTTACCTTGTAACTTAGCAATCTCGAAAAGCTGCTCTACAATGGAGCTTAAGAAAGCAGGTGTTTCGGAACTTTTAGATAGCTTTTGATATAGGCCCACGTCCTTCGCCATGTGACTTAGTAAAAAATTTACGTTATGATGTGTATCCTGGACTAAATTTGGTCCGAAAACGGAAAGGACTTTGTTTTGGGCTGAACCGATCGACATAACTTCTGCAATCTTTTTCGCATCGACGCCTGCTTTTACACCAGTTAGTAAAGTTTCGCTCAGTAAGACCATAATTCCAGCCACCATCATATTGTTACACAACTTTACAACTTGCCCAGAACCCGCGGAACCGATATAACGGATTTCATTCCCAATCGCTTTTAACACCGGAAGAATAGCGCTGTAATGTTCTTTTTCTCCTCCAACCATGATTGTTAATGTCCCAGCATCTGCTCCTAACGGCCCGTTACTCACCGGACAATCAAAGTAGTGAACACCTACATCTTTCGCTTGCTGAGCTAATTGTTTTGTTGAATCGACATCCGTCGTACTCATGTCCAAAATGAAAGCACCTTTTTTCAAGTCGTGGAGAATTCCATTTTCCCCGACAAGTGTATCTTCTATTAAGTTAGAAAGTGGTAATGATAAAACAATCACATCTAACATAGGTGCAACAATATTTATCACAGTAACTGGGATTGCTCCTAGCTCCTTCATTTGTTGTTGTTTCATCGGATCAGGATCATAGGTCCAAACCTCGTAATCACTTTTTAAAAAGTTTTTCACCATTCCCGCTCCCATAGCTCCGCAACCGATCATTCCTAATTTCATTACGAATTCCTCCTTTACGGTCTCATATAAACTGTTTTAAGATCTGTCCAGAAATCCAATGCAGTACTGCCTTGCTCTCTAGGTCCAATACTGGATTCTTTCTTACCACCGAAAGGATAATGGTTTTCGAAATATGTGGAGGGAAGATTGACATGCGTAACGCCGGATTGACTATTGCGGACAAAATGAAATGCTTTCGCTAAATCATTTGTGTAAATCGTTGAAGATAAGCCAAACTCAGTATCATTAGCCAACGCAATTGCGTCTTCATAGTTTGCCACTTCAAACACACCAATCACAGGTCCAAAAATTTCTTCTTTGGCAATTGTCATATTTGAATGCACATTACTAAATACAGTTGGAGCAACAAAAAAACCATTTTTCAAATCACCTTGTACTAAACGTTTTCCCCCGGTTTCCAGTGTTGCACCTTCATCTAGTGCTGTTTGTACATATTTCAAGTAAGTATTTAACTGATTTTCATCTATGATTGCGCCATTCGTTGCTTCCTCGCTCATTCCATTTTGAACGACGAATGATTCGGCCTTTTCTACAAGTCTATCTACTACCTGACGATAAATCATTTTTGGTACAATCAGCCTACTCGTTCCTGTACAACGTTGCCCGTTATCGAAAAAACCGCTTGTTACAACACTATCAATGGCAAGGTCTAGATCAGCATCTTCAAGAATAATCGCCGGGTTTTTCCCGCCCATTTCCGCCTGCATTTTACCACCATGTTGTGCAACGGCTTTCCCAAGGGCTGCTCCAACATCTGTCGAACCAGTAAATGAAACTGCTTTTAGTTCCTTATTTTCTCCAAATTCTTTTCCAATGACTGCGCCTGATCCAGTGACCATATTAACGACGCCGGCAGGAACACCAGCTTTTTCAAGTAGTTCAATAATTTTTATACTAATAAGTGAGGTGGTACTAGCAGGTTTGAATACAACTGTATTGCCAGCAATAATAGCAGGAGCGATTTTCCAAATACCGATACCTAGGGGGAAATTATAGGGAGCAATAATTCCTACTACACCCAAAGGTTCCCGCACTGTATAGGCAAAAATATTGTCATTGTAAGAAGGTAAAGTCTCCCCAGCAAGACGGGTCGCCTCACCACTGAATTGTTTCATCGCTTGAATTGTTTTTGTTACTTCTCCTCTTGACTCCCGAATTGCTTTACCAACTTCTTTTGTAATAATAACCGCTAACACTTCTTTATTGTCTTCCAATAAATTTATCAATCTAAAGATGACATCCCCACGTTCTGGGGCGGACACTTTCGACCATTTTTGAAAAGCCTTCTTCGCAACTGCAATGGCCTCTCGAACATCTTCAACAGAGGACTTTTGGAATCGTCCCAGCACTTCAGCACTATTTGCTGGATTTACGCTGTCATATAACTCGTTTGTCTTGGAGGACACCCACTCTCCATTAATGTAGTTTTTATAGACGGGAACCTTCGACGTTTGATTGTTCGCCTTACTGTTGTATGCAGATACCATATAAATCTCTCCTTTTATGATAAGATATTGCTTTGAAAATCATCATTGATAGGGATGAATAAAGTGAATATGTTTTAAGGGTGGGCGTTATAATTCGGACCATCCATTAGAACACATATAACTAAATTGTATTCAGGTTGTCCATGGAATATTTCGTGTTCAAATAATTTATTTGATTTTGCCGAACGCTATTTCGATAATAAACTTAAATGAATAGAAGAAAGTATGTGGGAGAGGGCTAACTTTTATCGCTTTAGTATCTGGTTTTATGTATTGTGATTTTTCGTGGAGTTCAGCAGTGCGCGGTTGGCGGAAACTGAGTAGTATCCTTAATATGAAAGTATTACGAATTTAGATTCTTTAATCGATTGATCGGGCAAACCAATGATGACACACTGTTCTTTATCGCTTCTCACACTCATCTCAACTCGTTGGACAATAGATGATACTACATAAACGTTTTGCGACTATTACTGTTCTTTTAGTTCTTAACGTTCTCAATTTCAGGTACGCTGCGCGCGTCACTACCCAGAGAATTCAATACAATTGTAAAATAAAAAAATGCAGACTAAGCAAATTGGCAAATGTCTGGTTCGAAATCTTACCACCAATTCGAGAACAAAGTGCCAACACGCA
The DNA here is from genome assembly GCF_001590685.1 of Sporosarcina psychrophila. GTDB lineage: Bacteria > Bacillota > Bacilli > Bacillales_A > Planococcaceae > Sporosarcina > Sporosarcina psychrophila. Next base: position 4,004,481 of record NZ_CP014616.1, on the reverse strand, counting down.
TTAAGTGGATTCCTGCATAACACTCATGCGCTTATCCGGTTGTTTTGCTGTCAAACTGCGGGTGGTTATAAGATAATGGTGATATATGTGATAGGTAAACTCCAGAGAGAAGGAAGTGTTAAACGATGAATTTAGAGTTGGTTATGCAGGAGCTTGAAGCCCTTGGCAAGGAACGAATGAAGAAAATGTACATGTCCAATGGTGCGCATGAGCCGCTTTTTGGCGTGGCTACAGGAGCTATGAAACCAATCGTAAAGAAAATTAAAATGAATCAACCTTTAGCTGAAGAGCTGTATGCCACAGGGAACTATGATGCGATGTACTTTGCAGGTATTATTGCCGAACCCAATGTCATGACGGAGGCGGATTATGATCGTTGGATCGATGAGGCGTATTTTTATATGCTGTCTGATTATGTAGTGGCTGTAACTTTATCAGAGTCAGATATTGCACAAGAAGTTGCCGATAAATGGATCGCAAGTGGTGAAGAGCTGAGAATGTCGGCGGGCTGGAGTTGTTACTGTTGGCTTTTAGGGAACCGACTAGACATTGAGTTTTCAGAAACCAAAATTTCCGATATGCTTGACATGGTAAAAAATACGATTCATGATTCACCAGAACGAACGAAATCCGCAATGAATAATTTTATATACACCGTGGGGATTTCCTATTTGCCGCTCCATGAAAAGGCAATCGAGACCGCAAAGGCGATTGGAATAGTAGAAATCAAGCGGGACAAGAAAAAAAACAGTTTCCTAAATGCTTACGAAAGCATTCAAAAAGAAGTCGATAGAGGAAAGCTTGGTTTTAAACGCAAGCATGTAAGATGTTGAAATTAATTTCAGGCAGCTGTACTGAAAGTTTCAGGTGTCTGATAATCTAATCTCTATTGTTTTTTTATGAAATTAAGTGAATTATTTGTTGTTTTTTTGCACAGGCACCCACACAAATATGGGGAAACCTTACACTATTTTGAGGATCATAAAAGCCTAATTTCTCGATGTTAAATGAGAAATTAGGCTTTTAAAAAATTGGGATATCTTCATTTTTATACGATATCTCTTGAGATAGTGAATTAATTGAACACCATACCACCATCTGATAAGATGTTTTGCCCAGTGATGTAATTAGAGTTTGGTGAAGCCAAGAAGGATACAAGATGAGCTACATCTTCAGGAGTTTGTGAACGACCAAGTGCAATTCCTTCAGTGAATTTCGCAAATGCTTCTCCTTTTTTCGTCCCCATGTGTTCCATCATTTTTTCATCTAGTCTGTCCCACATACCTGTTCCAACAATCCCGGGGCAATAAGAATTGACGGTGATTTTATCTTTCGCAAGTTCTTTTGCGGCAACTTGCGTCAACCCTTTAACCGCAAATTTACTTGCCGAATAAACACCTAACATTTCGAATCCTTCTTGACCAGCAATTGAACAAGCGTTAATGATTTTACCGCCAGTCCCTTGTTTCTTCATCTGATTTGCTGCTGCTTTAATGCCATAAATCGTCCCTTTAACGTTAACGTCAAGCGTAAAATCAACCGCTTTCGGATCAACATGTGTAAGCGGTGCAACTTGTCCTTCCACACCTGCATTGTTAATAAATACATCAACACTGCCGAACGTATTAACCGCATGTTGAACAAGTGCTTCTTGATCGTCGGGATTGGCTACGTTACCAACGAACGATGTAACTTCAAATCCATTATTTTTAAATTCTTTTTCGGTTTCAGTTAGAATTTGTTCGTTAACATCGCTTAACACAATTGAAAATTCTTCATTCGCTAAACGTTCAGCTAACGCTTTCCCTATACCTTGACCTGAACCTGTAATGACCGCTACTTTTTTCTTGCCCATTATAAATTCCTCCCTATTTTTTTCACGAACCATCAAAACGCTACATTCAATTGCATTCCCCAAAAACTAAAACCTCAAACGATATGGAATATAGTGTTTTTCGCAGTAGAGGATTCTTTAGTTAGTAGGAAGTGAATTTATGTACTCTAATATATAAGGCATGGACTAGGTATTTACTTCAACATGATTCAGAGCAATGAAAGGGAGAATTGTCCCTTTAGATTTTGATTTTTGTTATAATGACGAATATGTAGCTTAAATTATGTACTAAATAGGGGAGCAGAATATGGAAAATAACGTTTTTGAACAGATGGCAAAAAGATACGACACAGAGGAAAGAATTGAATTAGCTAAAATACTAGTTAAGGAAGTAAGACCAGAATTACGAAATAGTAAATCGAAATCTTTAATAGACTATGGGAGTGGTACTGGTCTAGTTAGTTTAGAATTATCAGATTTAGTGGATTCTATTTTACTGGTAGATTCATCAAAACAAATGTTGGAGGTTGCGAAAGCTAAAATTTCTCACAAAGGAATCCTCAACTCAAAAGTACTTTATTCAGATTTCACTCAAGAAACTACTGAACTTAAGGCAGACATCGTTTTAATGTCACTAGTCCTTCTTCATATTCCGGATACTAAAAAAATTCTACAAGGATTGTTCAACATTTTAAATAATGATGGCAAGCTAATTATTATTGATTTTGACAAAAACGATGAAATATATCATCCGAAAGTTCATAACGGTTTTTCGCATGAAGAATTGAAAAATAGATTATCCGAAGTTGGATTTAAATCAATTGAAATTAAGACATTTCATCATGGAAATCGTATTTTTATGAATCAAGATGCCTCAATGTTTATATCCAGTAGTATTAAGTGATTTCTTGTCTTCTCTTGATGTACTGGCACATAATTTTCATAAAGTAAAAGAGGAATGTAACCATCTACAAATGGTTGCATACCTCTTTTATTTTTTATTCGGAGCCTTGAGTTGACGGAATGCAGTCATGCGTCAGTTACCCTTCAACTAGGCCATCAACAAATCATGGAAAGCGTCCAACCAAGCACAGTAAGTGTCCAACCAACTCCGAAGAGTCTGCAACCAATCCCGGAAAGTGTCCAACGAACGGGGAAGTCTCCAACGAACCAATCGAAGTGTCCAACCAAGCCCGGAAAGTGTGCAACCAACCCGTGAAAGTGTCCAACCAATTCAGGAAAGTGTCCAACGAACGAGGAAGCCTCCAACAAACCAATCGAAGTCTCCAACCAATCCCGAAGAGCCTCCAACCAATCCAAGAAAGCGTCCAACCAACAGGCGAGTCTCCAATGAAACAATCAGATTAACAAGTTATTCAATAAAATTGTTGTTGTTTTTCTTCAGAATATGTTCTACAATACAGAAGCAGTTGATAATGATAATCGTTATCAGTTAAGCGGGTGATTGTAACGGAGGTGAAATATTGAAGAAAAAGGATCTAAGCAAGATAGGGATGGGCAAAAGTTATTATGTATTTATTTTTCTTCTCGTAGGCATCATTATGCTATCGGCTGTCTTTTCAGTATCAATTGGACAAGTTAATATTCCTTTCACGCAGGCTATGGACATATTATTACATGCATTAACAAATGGAAGGCTTGGATCACTCGATCATGTCCAAAGCGAATCCTATTTGAATATTATTTTACAGGTGAGGATGCCACGTGTTATTTTCGCACTGCTTATCGGCATAGGGCTGGCGTTATGTGGAACGGTTATGCAAGCAGTCGTGCAAAATCCACTTGCTGACCCATACATACTTGGTATTTCATCGGGCGCATCATTAGGTGCAACTTTTGCAATTCTCGTTGGATTTGGAAGTAGTGCATTTTTGTCTCAGTTTGGCGTGGCATTCGGAGCCTTTGTTGGTGCGATGATAACATCAATGGCAGTTCTTATTTTATCGAGCATCGGCGGTAAAGCAACATCTGTGAAACTCGTTTTATCTGGAGTTGTAATCGGTGCATTGTGTAGCTCCTTTGCTAGCTTAATTATCTATTTTGCCAATAATGCAGAAGGGATTAAGACCGTTACTTTTTGGTCAATGGGAAGTCTAGCTTCAGCTAGTTGGGATAAAACACCGATTTTAGCCATAGTTGTTCTGCTTGGATCAGCCCTATTTCTTTTCCAACATCGCGTGTTAAACACGATGCTGCTAGGTGACGAATCTGCTATTACACTAGGCATTAACTTAAGTGCATTCCGAAAACTTTATATGATCATCACTGCTCTTGTTACGGGAACAATGGTCGCCTATTCAGGAATGATTGGCTTTGTTGGTTTAATTATTCCGCATATCACTAGGGGGATTTTCGGAGCCGATCATAAGCGTTTAATGCTTGGAACGCTGCTTTTAGGAGGACTTTTCATGATTTGGGCCGATATTTTGTCACGAACGTTAATACATAATGTTGAATTGCCCATCGGAATCATTACCTCTGTTATTGGATCTCCATTATTTATCTACATGATTGTAAAAAGAGGCTACAACTTTGGAGGGTAGAAAATGGAATTGATTGCAAAGGGAATAGATATTACTATCGGGAAAAAAGAGATTGTGAAAAACATTTCAATCCTTGTGAAAAAACAACAATTTGTAGGGCTGATTGGACCAAATGGTTGTGGAAAATCAACGTTGCTAAAGGCTATCTATAAGAGTCTTGTTCCTCAAAAAGGAATGGTTTTTTTAGATGATGTTGATGTACTGAAAAGTTCAGAGAAAAAAATTTCACAGCGATTAGGTGTAGTGGGGCAATTTAATGAAATGAGTTTTGATTTGTCCGTTCAGCAAATGGTGATGTTAGGCAGAACACCACATAAAAGAATGTTGGAGTCAGACAAACAAGAAGATTATGTGATTGTGGAGGAAGCTTTGAAAACAACAAATTTACTCGATTACAAACAGCGTGGTTTCTTATCGTTGTCTGGTGGAGAAAAGCAAAGGGTTATCTTAGCGAGAACCATTGCGCAACAGCCAAAAATCATGGTTTTAGATGAACCGACAAACCACTTAGATATACGCTATCAGCTTGAAATTTTATCATGTGTTAAAAATTTGAACATTGGTGTATTAGCAGCTCTCCATGATTTAGAAATGGCAGCACATTACTGCGACTACTTGTATGCCATAAAAGATGGAGAAATCTATGCGCATGGAACACCAGAAGAGGTTTTAACGCCAACTACAGTTGAAGCATTATATCAAATTAAATGTCAAACATATACCAATCCTGTTACAAATGGATTAGGTTTTGCATATGGCATATAGGAGGAGCACCATGAAAAGAAAATTATTGCTTGGTATCGGTTTAGCTGCACTTCTAACATTAACGGCATGTGGAGATTCGAGTAAGGGTACTTCAAAGGAAGCCGAAGCGAAAGGGCATTACCCGTTAACGATTCAAAACTATACGAAAGCTGAAGGCGGAACAACTTGGGATAAGAAAGACCAAGTATTTGATGCAGCACCTGAAAGAATCATGGCTAATACGCGTCCAACAGCGGAATTATTATTGCATTTAGGCTTAGGCGATAAAATCGTTGGGGTAGGGGCAAACTTCGGAGCTCCTGACAAATCAGTAGAGGAAGAATACTTGAAATTAACTATTCTAAGTGATGAATATGTCGGCAAAGAGGTGACATTAGGAACCAATCCAGATTTAGTTTTTGGTCGAGGCGGCTTATTTGATAATGCGGATTGGGGTGTAGGTACAGTAGATACACTCAATAATATGGATATTAAAACGTACGTAATAGAGTCATCTGTTACAGGCGGAACATATGATTCTATTTATAAAGATATTGAAAACATCGGTAACATTTTTAGTGTCCAAGACAAAGCGGACAGCTTTATAAAAGAGCTTAAAGACAAACAAACATCGATTACATCAAAATTAGAAAGCATTCAAGACCATAAAACATTTGCTTATTTGCATACAAATGACCCAAATGAGATTTATGTCTATCCAGCAGGCGATGAAACATTCTTCAACGATGCCTTTAATATGGTCAAGCTAGATAACATATTCAAGAAGGAGACTGCTGATGTAAGTATTGAAACGCTTATTGAGGCTGATCCAGATGTATTAATCTTACCGGAATGGGATGACGCAGACCTTGAAAAAGTGAAAGAAGGGATCTATGCAAACCCGAAATTATCAAGTATGAAGGCCATCAAAAATAAGCAGATTTATGTAGTGGATTACAATTATATGTTTGGCTATGGTTATAACACGATCGATGGAATGGAACTATTAGCAAAAGAAATTTATCCAGACTTGTTTAAATAACATATGAAAGCTGACAGTTTTGAAAATACTTCAGACTTATTTTTAAAGCTGGTGTCTTAATTTAGGTAAAAACTACTCTACTAATTTACTTCAATTGCATAGTAATAGAAGGAAGACCAGACAAGTTACGATTGTTTGGTTTTTTTGTATGTTTATCCAAGTGAATTTACATATATTTATTGCTGCGCATCGCTAGTGGGCGCTGCGCAGTAATATTCACTTCCATCATTGAGATAACCCACCTTCGTATTCAAATTGAATTAATACCTAGCACTAAAAATGGGTGAATGTTATAATACTTCTAATAATTAACAAGAATGGGGGTGAATCAATTGAGGAAGATATTCCTTTTATGTGTGACTTGCTTTAGTTTATTCCTAATCGTACCTACTATTGTTCATGGCGAAAATCTGAATGCTTCCATTAGTGAGGATGTTGGAAAATCACGAATCATTTTGTTTGGCAACGTAAAGAAGGTAGATAATGTATTGAAAGATAAAACGGAGTCTATTGATACAGTTCTTCAAGAAACAGTGAATGGTATGCAAAAAACAGAAATTAATTCTGTTACTTCTGGAATTAAGAATACAGGGGATTTACTAAATAAGACAGTTACCGGTACTGTGGGGAAAACAACCTCTGAAGTAACAAATGTGGTGAATGACACAGTGAATTCGGTCGTATATGGATTACCAACTGTTCCTGTCGTCACCCCGGTCGTTAAGGATATAAATGAAACAGTTGAGAAAACAACTTCTTCTGTTCAAACGATCGTAGAAACCACAGGGGAATTTGTTAATGAAACTCTGAAATCTACAATCGATGTTTCTGAAGATGAGGTTATTGAACCTGCTGAAACAGTGGATACCGTTCCTAAAGTTATAGAACTTCCTCTTGAAATCTTTGAGGAAGATAAAAAAACCAGTAGTAGGAGTGAAAAATTCTTCACTAAACTAAAAGAGTGTAGTCGTGATGTCAGGCCAGTGCAGAAACGGGAACCTATTACGCCTTTAGCGCCTGAAATTGAGACAGATGTATTGAGTAAACAGGTCGGTACTAGTGAACTAGAGAAACATAGTGACATCGACTTTGATAATGAGATTGAAAGTAGTATGAATGACGAGGTTAACCTAGAAGTAGATTCTATTATAGTAGAAACTTCTGTAAATCGGCAATCGATTGGTAAGAAAGTAAAAGTGCATGAACAGGGGAATGGTTTGATTGAACCAATTATTAATTCTAAAACTGACGTGTTAGAAAAGAAAAATGTTGATAATCCTAATCATTCAACTAAATCAAGCCCAGAGGTGGGGAGTCTACCGCCACCTATCATTATAGGAGCACCTTCGCCTACAGCCTCCTTAACTTTAGAAATGGGCGGACAAAGCGATTTAAGTTTTTATGGAATCGTTGATGTGTTCACGCTAAAATCTTCAGGCGGCGGAAAGTGGATACATTTGAATGAGGTTGCAATGGTTAAATGGGCACATGCTCCTCCCGGGAAACCGCCACAACAATCTCCTTTTTTAAATGTGTGATAAACATTATAAAGGGGATGAAAACAAATGAATAACATCGTGGAAATTAGGGATTTATCGGAGAGAACAAAGATTAAAGATATGATACAAAGTACAGACCAACATTATGTTGTTGGACAACTTGCGGCAAGTATTGCCCATGAAATACGAAATTCATTAACAACTATTAAAGGGTACACGCAATTAGGAAAGCAGGAAGCACCAACTAAAAATTTTGATGTAGTTATGTTGGAGATTGAAAAGATAGAAGAAATAATAAATGAATTGTTACTTTTAGCTAAACCGCAAATTTCCACTTTTGAAGAATTGGATATGCAAAAGGTTCTCGATAATTATATGGAAATTTAGGCACCCATGCATAAAGTGAAAGGCAACCGCGACAACATTTGGTTGCCTTTTTTTTGAGTTTTTTTGACTATTGAATTGTCATAAATCAACCATGAACCTTTCGCTATTAACTTTAGGTATGCTGTACATGATACTATTTCGGCAATTCACTGAAATTACATATTTATAATTTTGGTCAATTTAGCCATCCTTAATTTATAAACACTGACATCATTGTATGCTTTTATTCATACTATATTTTGGGGTGAAAAAATGCCAAGAGTGAAATACCGAGATTCAGACATCGACTTACTGGCAAGGATGATGAGAGCGGAAGCTGAAGGTGAAGGTAAACAAGGAATGCTATACGTTGGCAATGTAATTGTTAATCGTCTCGTCGCAGATTGCTTGGACTTTACAGATTTAAGATCAATTGATGATGTCATTTTTCATGTGCAAGGAGGAAATTATTCTTTTGAGGCTGTTCAAAAAGGTAATTTATTTTATGAAAGAGCGAGACCAGTTGAAAAGAGATTAGCAAGACAGACATTGGATTACTGGAGAGACCACCCAGGGAAATATGCCCTTTGGTATTTTAATCCGTCTGGTCCATGCCCTCCAACATGGTACGGTCAACCTTTTACTGGTCAGTTTAAAGAACATTGTTTTTATGAACCAGTAGCTGGAACATGTGAAAGTGTTTATATCGGTTAGGTTGACTAATGAAGATTATTAATTCTGGAGTTTAATTATAGTTTTGCTTTCTGGGAATACAAATACAACACTTTCAGTGGCTTCTTAATTCGGGGGGGAGGCATCCACAAAGCGTCGAAGCGGGATTAATGGGAATCCTAAACCCTTCCAAGTACAAGGGCTTTTTCAGTGGCCTCCCAAAAGCCCTTGTAAAGCGCAAACGCCGTATTCATTTGTTCAACATAACTAGCCAACAAAACACGTTCCATTCAGTTATTGAATGAAGCGTGTTATTTTTATTGTCTTTTTTACGGAAAAGGGAAATCAAAACTGTTTTTCAAAATAATAACCCGTAGAAACAAGATGACTATCTACCCGAAAATCAATGACAATGTTGCTATTAAAACGTTGTGAAAATTCGCCGAGTTAAAATTTCACATTTTTAACTCGTTGAACAAAAGCAGTTTTGAAAACGGATATAGAAAAGGAAAGTATTGAACGCTGGATAGTAAGAATCATACTTGGCGGTGAAAGCGCTTATTTCAGTGATGTATATACAACCGGTTTGGTATAAACGTTTTTTGTTGCTTGAAGAAAGACAATCATAGAAACATCCATGTGACATCTTAATGAGCTAATCGAATAAATGGTTCCTTATGGATTCCTGCATAGTGCTCATGCGCTTAGACGGTAAATGATAGTTTATGGGATAATGATGATGTATGCAAAGGTAAACTAGTAGAGTGGAAGTTCCGAAAAAGGTATTGCTAATCGATTATTGACTGATAGTCTTTTTAAAATGAATCACTTACACAGCGGAGATAAGGGGGAGCTGGGTTTTGAAAACAACATATGATCATGCATTATCTTTTGTGTCATGCAAGAAACATACATTTAAAATTGGATTTTCATTAAAGAAGATAACTGTACAAACGAATGGATTATTTTATATTACTCGCGGTAGCACGGTAGTCAGCATTAACGGGGTAAAACATCATATTGAATCAGGTACTAGCATTTTGCTGGATTCTAACGCAACAATAGAAATTGGCGCTACGATAATGAACGAAATCCACTTTTATTATTTGAAGTATAGGAATATACCTGCATCTAACCTAGATGAAAGCAACTCATTTAACATGATAAGCATACAAATTTTCGCGCAAGCAAGAGTGATATCTTTGTTAGAAAAAATTAGTGGAAAAGTTAGTGATGACCCATACATATCATGGTTAAGGAAACAGGCATTGCTTTACGAATTGCTGTATGTGATTTCTAAAAACAAAGCAATACAAGAAAAGAATAAAAATTCCCCAATTAAGCTCACAATTGATTATATGATTAAGCATTCTGAAGACCAGTTAGCGATTAGTGATCTTGCTCGTTTAGCATTTATGACACAGAGTTCCTTTTGCCGTGCTTTTAAACGTGAAACTGGATTAACGCCAAGTGGATACTTACGCAACTTACGAGTAGCACAAGCAAAAGATATGCTAAAAACGTCCAGTTATTCGATTAAAGATGTTGCACGCACTGTTGGAATTGCAGACGAGTTATATTTTAGTCGTTTATTTAAAAATTCGGAAGGCATATCACCTACTATTTACCGCAAGAAGTATGAACCGAGAATTGCCATTTTTAGTGATCTTTTTCTACAAGATCACTTACTTGCTCTTGGGATTAAACCTGTGGCAGCTCCTTGTTTTCCAACAGAATGTCCAACTGAAACTGGATTTCCCAAATACTTAGAGAATCAATTGCAGGGGACCAAAAGATTAAATGCTGAGATTCCATTAGATTTACAAGATGGATTGACTATGGAACCTCATTTTCTTCTGAAACTAAATGATAGGAATAATAACGATAATAATAATGAAGTTCTTATCCATACAGATACGAAAATTATCCATTTTGATAGATTTCTTAACTGGAAAGATTATCAAAGGTTTATTGCGAAAGTAGTGGGGAGAGAAGTACTAGCGGAAAATGTTATAAAGGATATTGGTAAAGTGGAGCAGATGGCCAAAGATAAATTAAAGAAAATTACGAGAAATGGTAAATGGACAATTATGCGCATCTTGAAGGATCGTATACTGATCCATGGTGTGACGGGCCATCCCATAAGTGATTTAATTTATGAAGGTTTGGGATTCCAATGTGATGACAGGTTAAACTATTCGAGTTGTAGAAATTATTCAGTAGATGAAATGGTTGAACTTAATCCCGAAAGAATAATTATTCTTTGGAGTGAGCAAGAGTCACTAGATGATTTATTTGAAAATCCATTATGGCTGGAATTACAAGCCGTTAAGAAAAACCATATTTACATACCAGAGAGTTTTGCTTGGGATCCGTGGGGGCCATCTGGTAGGAGATATATTATAAATGAATGTGTGAAGTATTTTCAGGAGCGTTACTTGTGAGGACAAACTTGTCCATATCCATAAGGCAAAATTGTCTATAGATAAGTAAAGGGCAAATTGATAGTATTATAAATGAGATTGATTATCATTATCAATCATATTTCTAGGGAGGTTATCAGTTTGTTAAAAGAAATAAAGAGTAAATTTGAAAAGAGGATTTTTATATTCTCGATTTTAGCCATAATCATGCTCGTACTTAGTGGCTGTGGAGATAAGGAGAATAATACGGATAGTGCCAAGGATACTTCAGCGGTAAGTGCTGATGTAGAAGCTGAAGAAGTTGAAGAAGTTCGAGAAATTCAGCATGCAATGGGTGTTACAGAAGTAAAGGGGACACCGCAACGTGTTGTAATCTTAACGAATGAAGGAACAGAAGCATTACTCGCATTAGGAATTAAACCAGTTGGTGCAGTGAGATCATGGACTGGAGAGCCTTGGTATGATCATATTAAAGACGAGATGACTGGTGTCCAGGAGCTTGGTTTTGAAAACGAGTCTAATTTTGAAGCCATTCTTGAATTAGACCCAGACTTAATTATTGGCAATAAAGTAAGGCATGAAGAAGCATACGAACAATTAAGTAAAATTGCACCAACTGTGTTTTCTGAGGATTTATCAGGGCAGTGGAAGATCAACTTTGAATTATATGCAGACACATTAAATAAAAAAGCTGAAGGTGAGCTGGTCATGAAAGCATTCGATGATCGTGTTGCTGAGGCAAAAGAAACATTAGGCAATAAGGAAGAAATCAAAGTATCCGTCGTAAGATTCTCTGCTAAAGATGTCCGCATATACCAGAAGGACACATTTAGTGGGGTACTACTTGAACAAATGGGTGTGGGTCGCCCAGAATCCCAGGATGTAGATAATTTTATGGAAACTGTTTCCGAAGAGGCAATGGAAACGATGGATGGAGATATACTGTTCTACTGGGTTACGGAAGCAGATGTATATGAAAAGGCTAACCAATGGTTGGAAAATCCAGTATTTAAAAGCTTAAATGTCTCAAAAACAAATCAAGTATTTGAAGTAAATGAAACAATTTGGAACACAGCAGGTGGTATTAAAGCGGCAAACTTATTACTAGATGATGTAGTAGAACGATTAAAATAATAATAATCCAGGATAGAAGTTTATTCAAATGGCCCTTACACTATGGCTAATTGTTTCAACTTCTATTTTATTAATTTCAGGTACCTATTCACTACACTACAATTATATAAAAATAGAAGGAAGATCAGACAAATCGACGAATGTCTGGTCTTTTTATATGTTTATTTAGTCATGGGAATGCAGCCTTTAAACATGGCTGCGCCAATTTAGTCCTTTAAGGTTATAAGTCTATTTTGTAGTGTTGATGGGTCTGTTAGAAAACTGTTTCTACATGCTTTCTATCGAAAGTAAAATCCTTTAACCGCTACATCATAATCCATAAAAGCATCCTTAAATAATGCCTTGTCGATGAGTCCTCGCAAAACACCTGAATATTAACCAGGAAGTTTCAGGATTTTTTTGTATTTCGTTGTTTGGACTGAAATACGTAGTGCTTGTAGTGCTAGTGTTTCGAATAGCTCTCCTTATCCTCATGAATACTAAACTTGAGCATTTGCATAGACTGGTGAAGGTAGACTCCGTGAAAATTACGTTCGTAGGTACCTTTCAAATGGGGCAATGATGTGATAATTATAAAGGTTCTAGCTGAATAAGCATGATGAGGTCCTCGGGAAGAGTTCTAATTTCCACGAGTATCTTTTATTAATGTTCGGGAAACATCCATTAAATTCAGACGCCTTAGCAGAGGAATGTCCGGATCTAGGTATGCAATTTCAAAGAAAGTCGACTTCATCAATCTAAGTCTTGGAGGTACTAATTCTTCAGCAATAGAGAATGAAGTTATTCAGCGTGCAGTCCGTGTAGGAATTGTTATCGTTATTGTGGCTGATAATAATGCGCTAAAGGAAGTTCTTTTTTTATCCTGTATCATATGAAAATGTCATATCAGTTGGAGCAGTGGTTGAAAAAATGTAAAATCAAGTTTTTCAAATTACAATCAATATGTAGATCTGGTCGCACCTGGCGAACGGATACTTACGACGTTCCCGAAGCAATCATATAATAAGGATGGAGGAACTTCCTTTTCCACCCCCATCGTTTCAGGAACTGTGGCGATTATGAAACATTGGAACCATAGTTATCGCCTAGAGAGATTGCGGATCTATTGAAAATGACGGCTCAAGATTTTGGAGCACTGGGGTATGATTCTTTTTAAGGACATGTTGTATTGGATATTGAGAAGGCGACTGACCGGCTTATGGGTGTTCAGTTTGTAGTGATTTCTTAGAAATGACTGTACCGATTACGAAGAAGTTCATGGTGTCACGGAAATCTGATGGAAGTGAACGAGTTACTTTGTTCACCACAACAGTTTATCCAACCACACCCACGAAACTACTCATCGCTTCGCTAACAAATTGGGGCTATGGGGAATATTATTTGAATATCACTACCGGCGTTCGGAGCAAGGACAATAAATCATTAAAGAAAGATGTCCGAATGAAGTTTATTGTGAATGAAATAGAAACTCAGCCCAAATATACAATAGGGCTGAGTTTTTTGAAGTGATATATATATAATCAGGCATCTATGTAAAGGTTAAGTGATTTTTGAATATTTACTTGCATATATGAATTATTTGTCTTTGTTTAATGCACAAGAACTAAATTTCAAATAGAAAAAGGCGATCATCCATTAAACATGATTGCCTTTTTCTGATAACCTCTGACAGTATCAGAGCGCATTTATTTGTACATTAACAATAGGGCATTCCGTTTGTTCAGCCAATAATGAATTAAAACTGTATAGTGATAAATTTTAATAGTGTTGCTTCAAATCTTGAGGAATGTGCATCGTAAGAAGACTTCTCCATGAATTTCCCCTAGATGTTCAACTTTTCATAATCGGTATAGTTGAAATTAGTTTGACTCTAACCTTTAAGGTGGATTTCATTATTCAATTCACCCAGTGAAATCAAAGTAGGGTTTCACTTTTACCCCATGGCTTATATTGTGTTGTCCAACCTGATTAAGCAATTCGTCATTAGATATTCCATTGTTACGAAGTGTTCCAATCAGTTAGGTATACATCAATGTATTTTTATTAATTTCCATTCGTAAATTTTTTTGTATATTAGTACAGATATGTATGGATACCTTAATTATAGAAGAATGTATAGCCTGTTATCAACAGCGAATATATCATGATTACAGCTTGTTTAGAGGTGGTGTACACTATCGACGTTGGGTTCTCTAATGCCTCTATTAATTCATCAGTGTTTTTACCAAGTAGATATACTGTCAAAAAATTCTATTGATTTTTAATTTATTATATTATATGATAAGTTAAATTACAGACTATTCGGAACACTGTTCCGTATATAGGAACACCCCATAAGGAGGAATGTGAAGGATAATGAGTCTTAAAACAGTTAGTAATGCGTTAGACCTGCTGGAATACTTTAAGAAAGATTCATCTTGGGGAGTACGACAACTTGCAAAAGAAATGAAGTTGAGCCCAACTGTAACGCATCGGATATTATCCACCTTTCAAGACTACGGTTATATAGTCCAAGATCAGGAGACTTTGAAATACGAGTTAGGTATTAAGTTTCTAGAATTTAGTGTTCATTTACAGGATAAATTGAAATTTAAAGATGTAATTTATCCTTATATGGAACGATTAGTGAAAGAAACAGATGAAACAATTTTTCTAGCTTTGTTAGATGAACAGGAAGTAGTGAGTGTAGCAGTAGCTGAAAGCACACAAAGTATTAAATTTATTTTTGAAGTAGGAACAAGAAGAGCCTTACATGCAGGTAGCTCCAATCGAGTTGTTTTGGCGTATTTACCTAAAGACGAAAGAAAAAAGATTTTAAGCAGGGAACTAAAGAAATTCACTGATAATACAGTGACTGATCCAGGGAAAGTTGAAGAATCCCTACAGAAAGTGCGCGAGCAAGGATTTTGTTGTACTTATGGTGAATTGACAAAAGATGTGGTAGGAATTGCAGTCCCGTTATTTGATTGTAACAATCAAATAGTAGCTTCTTTAACCGCAGCGGGCCCAATGTATCGTTTGCCTGAAGAAAAAGTTTTGGAAATTCTCGAACAATTGCTGAAGGAAAAAGAAGATATACAGAGTCATATCAATAAATTAGGTTTAACGTATTCGCAAATAAAAAAATCATTATAACAGGAGGTTTATTATGAAAAAGAGGCTGACTTTATATATCACTGTATGTATTGCGTTAATGATGATTGTGGGTTGTAGTCAAGAGAAGTCTACTGATAAAAAGGGGAATGAAAGTGCCCCGTCCGGTAGTAAAGCTTCTAGTAAGCCAGATAGACCCTTTGTGTATGTTGCACAACAGGTTGTGGGATCTGTAGACCCTGCTAAACACACTGATGAAACAGAAATGATTGCAGTATTAAATACGTATGACCCGTTAGTGTATCCAAAGATTGAGGAAAGTTCAATGGAGCCTGGCCCGCATATTGCAGATTCATGGGAAGTTTCAGAGGATGGTAAAGTATATACTTTCAAAATTAAAGACGGTATTAAATTCCAAAGTGGAAATGCTTTGACAGCAAATGACGTCGTATTTTCAATTAAGCGTATGATGGCAATTGAGCAAGGTTTCTCTTGGCTATGGAGTGGCGTGTTAAATCCTGATAACGTAAAAGCTACAGATGAAAGCACAGTAGAATTTGTACTGGATAGCGCGTACGCACCATTTGTATCTACATTAACGCAATTATTCATTGTGGATAGTGCAACAATTTTAGAGAACAAGGAAGATGGCGATTTCGGTGATAACGGAGACTACGGTCAAAAGTATCTTGAAAGTCATGTTGCAGGTTCAGGTCCATATTTATTAGAAAAATGGGATCGCGGATCACAACTCACGTTTGCTAAGAATGATAATTACTGGAAAGGTTGGACTGAGGGGCAAATTGAAGATATCCAAATGAAGATTATTACGGAGCAAGCAACTGTTAAAACAATGCTGAATTCCGGAGATGCGGATATGGTGCACCAATGGTTAACGGTTGATACGTACAAGGAATTCGCTAAAGCGAAAGGCATCGTTGTTAAAGAAGACCCTAGTGTTCAATTATTCCACATACCAATCCACACACAAAAAGCGCCAACGGATGATATTAATGTAAGAAAAGCAATTATGTATGCATTTGACTATAAAGTGGCAACAGAACAAATTTTGGATGGTGCATCGCAAGCTGAAGGACCCGTTCCGATTTTAGTGCCAGGACATAATGACGATGTAGCGGTTTATGAAAAAGATCTTGAAAAAGCAAAAGAATATATGGCGAAATCTAAGTATGCCGGACAAGAATTGGAAGTTGAATTCATGTACTTATCGGATACGCCAGCACAAAGGCAAATTGCACAGTTGTTACAAAGTAATTTGGCTGAAATTGGCATAAAAGTGAAACTAGTTGGTGGACCTTGGACACAAGTTACAGAGTCTACGGCGAAGATGGAAACAACACCTCATCTCGTTGCTATCTCTGACACATTAAAATATCCTCACGTTGATAGCCATACGTATGGAATTTACCACCCGAGTGCACATGGAAGTTATCGCTCTTCGAGTTGGTATGATGATCCTGCAACGACAGAGGTTTTAGAAAAAGCTAGGAAGTCAGTGAATATTGAAGAGCAAACGGCATTCTACAAGGAAGCACAAGCTTTAATTGCTGATAATGCACCATCACTTTATGTTGCCAATCCGAATCACCGTATCGCCTTCCGTGATTATGTAGAAGGGTATAAATACGTTGGGATACTCGGATATGATCTTGGATTCTACAATCTATCAGTAAAATAAATTGTGGTGGGAGGGAAAAGGCTTATGGTCTTCTCTTCTTCCGCTATTCTGAATAGGATGTGCCAATATGAAAGAATTTCTTGTGAAAAGAATATTGCATATGATACCGGTTCTCTTAGGGTTATCAATATTGATCTTTGGATTATCCAGAATCATGCCTGGCGATTCTATTCGCTTAAAGTTAGGACCCGAGGCAACACCACAGCAAATAGAGCAAATGCAAGATTCATTGGGATTAAATGATCCTGTACCTATTCAGTATATTAATTATATAAAAGGTGTTTTCCAAGGGGATATGGGACAGTCACTACAAACGGATAGAAATGTGGCTATAGATATTTTTGAAACATTTCCAGCCACCTTTGAATTAATCTTAATTGCGATGGGGATTTCGATAGTGATAGGCGTGCCGTTGGGAGTTATTTCTGCGATACGAAAAGATAAGTGGGAAGACCATGCAACGCGGGTTGTGGCCCTTTCTGGAATTGCATTACCTAAGTTTTGGGTGGCAATTATGTTGCAAATCGTTTTTGCTTACTGGTTCTCGTTGTTGCCAGTCGTAGGCAGAGGGGATATTGTACCGACGACCATAACTGGAATGAGACTGCTGGACAGTTTACTGACATTAAACTTTGAAGCATTCTTTGACAGTTTAAAACACATCATCCTTCCATCTATTTCATTATCGATTGCGACGACGGCTCAAATTATGAGGTTAACGCGTTCAAATATGCTTGCACAATTAAACAAAGATTATATTTTAGCTGCTAGATCGTATGGCTTACCAAAAGGAATGATTGTTTATAAGTACATGCTGAAAAATGCTTTTGCTTCTACATTAACAATTATAGGTCTGTCATTTGGTGCCTTACTAGGCAATGCGTTTTTGGTAGAGGCAGTATTTGGATGGCCGGGCATGGCACAGTATGGTGTACAAGGTGTAATTTATAAAGATTATAATGCAATTGTCGGTGTGACGCTCGTAATCGGTGTAGCATTTGCTATAGCTAATTTAATTGTAGATATCTTATATGGAATATTAGATCCAAGAATTAAATATGATTCGTAGGTGATAATTGATGAAGTCGACCTTAAACAATAATCCGGTAATTAATGATGCAGTGTCAAACAAAAATTTGCGTTCAGATGAAGGAAAACGAGCTTGGCGTAGAATGAAGCGCAGTACATTAAGTCTTGTTGGGCTAGCTATTGTTGTACTAATAATACTGATGGCTATCTTTGCGCCGTGGATTGCTCCCTATCCAGATCATGCGTCTGGCGCTATCTTTTTTGATCAAATGAACAAGCCACCGAGTTTGGACCATATATTTGGCACAGATGAAGTGGGACGAGATATTTTTAGCCGAATCATATTTGGCGCTCGAATTTCATTAATGTTAGGCTTTACAGTTCTGACAATTGCAATTGGAATTGGTGTACCCCTTGGCTTAATCGCAGGATTTTGGGGTGGAAAAGTAAATACAGTAATCATGAGGGTAACGGATATTTTCCTAGCTATTCCATCACTTGTTTTAGCATTGGCTGTTGCTGCAATTATGGAAGCAACGTTATTGAATATCATGATCGCGATATCTTTCGGATGGTGGCCATGGTTTACAAGACTGGTTCAAGGGGAGGTACTTAGTTTAAAAGGTGAACAATTTGTTTTAGCTTCTGAAGGTCTAGGTGCCAGTAAGTGGAGAATTGCATTTACAGAAATTCTGCCAAATTGTATGTCAACGATTATTGTTAAAGCGACATTAGATATGGGATTTGTCATTTTGACAGGTGCCAGTTTAGGATTCTTGGGATTAGGCGCACAACCTCCAACTCCAGAATGGGGAACAATGATCGCAGAAGGAAGGGTCTATCTTCCGGAAATGTGGTGGCAAGCAACATTCCCAGGACTAGCGATTTTAGTAACTGTTTTAGGCTTTAATTTACTAGGTGACGGACTAAGAGATGTCTTTGACGTGCAAGTGGATAAAGAGGGGTGAACATAATGAGTGAAAAGAGCGAAACGTTACTGGAAATTAAGGACTTGAAAATAAACTTCAAATCCTTTGAAGGGGTCGCAAAGGTCATTAACGGGGTTTCCCTTGAAGTCGATAAAGGGGAAGTTATTTCTTTAGTTGGCGAATCGGGATGCGGAAAGTCTGTAACTGTTCGATCTGTATTAGGTTTATTACCCACACCCCCGGCACATTTCGAAAATGGTGAAATCCTATTTGAAGGTAAAAGTTTATTAGGATTAAGTGAAAAAGAATGGCAGAAAATCAGGGGGAATGGGATCTCAATGATCTTCCAAGATCCTATGACTGCCCTAAACCCGGTATTCACAATCGGACAACATTTAATCGATGTGTATATGTGGCAAGGAAAAAGTAATATATTATTCACGTCCATTAAAGCAAAAAGAGAGCTAAGGAAAAAAGGTAGAGCAAGAGCGATAGAGGTCTTGGAAAAAATGAGAATCCCTGATCCAGAGGGGATTCTCGACCGCTACCCTGTTGAATTAAGTGGCGGAATGCGGCAAAGGATTGTTATTGCATTGGCTTTAATTCATACGCCCAAACTTCTAATTGCTGATGAACCAGGAACAGCGCTTGATGTATCTGTTCAGGATCAGATTCTAATAGAATTGAAAAGATTAGTTGAAATGGAAGGCATTTCAATGATATTCATTACGCATAATTTGGGAGTAGCAAGGATGATCAGTGATCGGGTCTATGTCATGTATGCCGGTGAAGTTATTGAGGAAGCAGTTACACAAACGCTGTTCAGTGAATCCTATCATCCCTATACAAAAGGCTTATTAAGCTCTATTCCTAAGTTGAATGGTCAAATGGGTGATGGAATCGACGGTAAAATACCAGATTTCATCAATCCGCCTCCGGGCTGTCGTTTTTACGATCGCTGTTCGATGCGAATGGATAAATGCAATGTAGTGCCACCAACACTGAAAAAAATGCCTGATGGTCGAAGTGTGTCTTGTCATCTTTTTGATGAAGGGGGTGAAATTGATGGACACCAACATACTGCAGGTAGAAAAGTTAAAGAAGTACTTTCCCATTAATAAAGGTTTTTTCAAGAGAAAAGTTGGGGATGTAAAGGCAGTCGATGATATTACTTTTAACTTACGTACTGGTACCACGTTGGCTGTTGTTGGCGAATCGGGTTCAGGAAAAACAACTTTAGCTAAGTCTATTATGCGTTTCTACGAGTTGACAGAAGGGAATGTCCAATTCGATGGCAGGGATATCTCAAGCATTGGTGATAAAGAATTAAAGAAGTTAAAGCAACAAATGCAAATGGTTCATCAAGATCCATCTACTTCTTTAAACCCAAGGAAAAAAATTAAAGATATATTAGAGGCTCCTTTACTTATTCATAATTTTGGGGATGCAGCTTCACGGTTAAAAAAAGTGAAAGAATTAATTAATCTTGTTGAATTGCCAGAGGAGTTTCTCTATCGTTATCCTCATTCCTTAAGTGGTGGTCAAAAGCAGCGGATTGGGATTGCCAGGGCTTTGGCATTGAATCCTAAGTTTATCGTACTGGATGAGCCAACTTCTGCGTTAGATGTTTCTGTGCAGGCAAAAATTATTACATTGTTAAAAGACTTGCAAAAAAAGTTTGATCTTACGTACTTATTTATTACCCATGATTTAAGTTTGGTAAGAAACTTTGCTGATCACGTCGCGGTTATGTATCTAGGAAGTATCGTTGAATATGCTGATGTTGAAACCCTATACACCAATCCACAAAACCCCTATACGCAGTCTTTGTTGTCATCAATACCTGTTGTGAGTGATGACGAACAATCTATGTTGCCGGTGAAAATTCCGTTAAAAGGGGAAATACCAAGTCCTGCTAATATGCCATTAGGCTGTAAGTTTCACACGAGGTGTCCCTATGCAGAGGCGATATGCATGACTGTACCTGAATTACTTGTGACAAAAAGCGGTTCATTTACCCGGTGTCATTTGGTAGATAAAATCAATAATACAAAGGTAGAGGTGTAGACATTGTTTATAGTAGAAAAGTTAACCAAAGATCTAATAGACCCTTTAGTAATAGGTGGCTGTATTCTTGGTGGCGGTGGTGGTGGTTCCATGAAAAGTGGGAGGGAATTCGCTGAACTAGCCTTTGAACTTGGAACACCGACGTTTATTCAATTAGATGAATTGAAGGACGACGGTGGCGTTATTATTACTGTATCTGGAGTAGGTGCCCCTGCGGCAAAAGAGCAATACGTGAGGCCTACGGATTATTTAAAAGCCATTGAATTGCTAGAGACCACAGTGGGCGTTAAACCAAGCGCGTATATTGTAAATGAGAATGGGGGAGCGGCGACAGTAAATGGTTTATTACAGTCGGCGATTACTGGCATTCCAATTTTAGATGCCGCTTGTAATGGACGTGCACATCCAACAGGGATAATGGGATCAATGGGTTTAACTGAATTAGAAGATTACGAATCCATTCAAGTTGGTGTTGGTGGAAAGAAAGGGACGCCTGCTAGAGTGGAAATGGTAGTCAAAGGAAATATTCAAAGCTGTTCTAAGATGATTAGGCAGGCGGCTGTTCAAGCTGGCGGATTAGTCACTGTTGCTAGAAATCCCGTTTCAGCAGCGTACATTAAATCTAACGGAGCTATAAATGCTATTTCACATGCAGTTGAGGTCGGACTAGCGAATGTGAATGGAACAACCCCACAAGATAAAATAGAGAGAGTAGTTTCTGTACTAGGTGGAAAAATCATCAATGAAGGAAAAGTAAAATCCTTTGAATTGGAAACGAAAGATGGATTCGATGTAGGGAGATTTACACTTAAATCATTATCCGGTAACTATGATTTAACATTTTGGAACGAATATATGTCAGTCGATAATAATAAGGGAGAACGGGTAACGACATTCCCTGATATGATTATGACATTTTCAGCTAGTACAGGACTACCTGTTACATCATCGGAGTTAGCAGAGGGTGATCATATCGTCGTAATTACGGCACCCTATCAAAATCTACGTTTAGGTAGCGGCATGTTTTCTGCGAAGAACTATGAAGTCATAGAAGAAGTACTCAATATAAAGATCCTTCCTTACATTGAATCATTAGTAGGCGCTAGGAGTCTGTAAATGAAATTTGAAATAAAAAATTAGTATATTCACTAAATAAGAGGAGGGAAAAGCATGTCATTGCAACATAGTATGAATATCCTTGAATTATTAGATGATCCAAATGCAAGTGGTGAAATGGTTGTCGATTTATTTAAGCACTATGAGCACGTAGTAGCAACTTCTGAAACAGTTCAAGGTGAACAGGGCTCGACAGACTTTGTTAAAATTATTATCAAAGGTACTAATGGGAAATCAATAGGCGGACAGTCGAAAACATTTGGTATCGTCGGACGATTGGGTGGAATTGGGGCAAGGCCAAGTCGAATTGGTATTGTATCAGATGCTGATGGGGCAGTTTCAGCAATAGCCGCTGCAGCGAAGTTAGCGGATATGTCCAAAAAAGGGGATCGTTTGGTAGGTGACGTGGCAATTACAACACATATTTGCCCTAATGCTCCAACTGAACCACATGAACCCGTGGACTTTATGGGATCTCCAGTAGACATTCTTACGATGAATCAATATGAGGTTTTAGATGAAGTAGATGCTATTTTATCCATTGATACGACTAGAGGAAATCAAGTGATTAATCATCGTGGAATAGCGTTGTCGCCAACTGTTAAAGAGGGATATATTTTAAAGTTCAGTGACGATTTATTGCGTATTATGTCGATGACAACTGGCAATCTACCCGTAACGTTTGCTATTACTACTCAGGATATTACACCTTATGGAAATGATGTTTACCATTTGAATAGTATTCTTCAGCCAGCAGTTGCAACGGATGTGCCAGTTGTAGGATTAGCACTTACAGCGCAATCAGCCGTTCCGGGCTGCGGGACAGGGGCAAGTCATGAAGTAGATATCGCTCAGGCTGTTCGATTTGCGGTAGAAGTCGCTAAAGAATTTACTGCGGGGACTATATCATTTTATGACGAGCAGGAATTTGAACATTTACTCAATCTATATGGTTCAATGAAGTTTTTACAAACCCTAGGAAAGACTCATACCCATGGTTAAGAAGATTGGATTAATCACGATTGGTCAATCGCCACGTGTGGATATGACACCAGAGATGGCACCATTACTAGGTGATGATTGTGAATTTATTGAAGCTGGAGCACTAGACGACTTATCTCTTGAGGAAATTGAGGCGTTTGCACCTTCGGATGGAGAACCCACTTATGTATCTAGACTTCGATCAGGGAGTTATGCAAAACTAGGAAAGTCAAAGCTTCTTCCTTTAGTACAAGAAAAAATAGCAAAGCTTGAGGAGGAAGTATCAAGTACAATTCTCCTTTGTACAGGAAGTTTTCCGACATTCATTCACAATAAACCATTGCTATTTCCCGATAAAGTCTTAAATGGGATGGTGGAAAGTGTATTGGGAAATGGGAAATTAGGTATAATTGTTCCGTTAATGGAACAAAAAGATACATTAATGGAAAAGTGGGGGGACATTCCCCTTGCCGTAGAAAGCGCTAATCCTTATCAAAGTGATGAAGATTTGATTACACCCTCGCTTAAACTTAAAGAACTAGGTGCTACGGTCATTGTTCTGGATTGCATGGGGTATACAGAAAGACATAAAATAGTTGTGAAAGAAACAACCGGTCTCCCTGTTATCCTACCTAGGAGTATCGTTGCTCGTATCGCAGCAGAGTTATCATAGTCTAGGTTCTATTATAGAACAAGAAATGAAGTCAACCATTCATGCGAATGGTTGACTTCATTTTAAGATTTTTTCGAAACGAAAGGGTGAAGAAAAATTGAAAGATTTTCAACAGACAGTTGCATCATTAATGGTAAATAACTTCTCTATCGATAAAACCGTCAATATTCTCGTTCTTACGGATGTCAGCACCGAAAAATTAGGTAGGAAGTTCGGTGATGCGCTGGAGAAAGACGGGTGGCAAGTGAGTTCGCATGTCATGGAAGACAGAACGAAATCGGGTGAAGAGCCCCCGGAAGCGACGGCACAGGAAATGTTAAATTATGACTTGGTATTTTGTTTGACGAAGCATTCCTTGACACATACCGTCGCACGTAAAAGTGCAAATTCACAAGGAATTAGCGTCATTACAATGCCAGGTATTACGGAAGATATGTTCCTAAATGGTGCGATGGTGGCGGATTACAGCGTTGTGGAAAAAGAAACGCATGAAATGACCTCGAACCTGACGCAGGCGAAAACAGTGACGATTCGCACAGGTGACCGGCATGAACTAGTTATCCCTGTCGAAGGTAGGGACGGTGTTCCGAGCACGGGTGTATTTCGGACAAAGGCAGCATCTGGAAACCTACCGTCAGGAGAAGCGTATATTGCGCCTATCGAAGGAGTAGCTGAAGGGGAAATCGAAATAGACGGCTCGATAGCTGGAATTGGATTGCTGCAAGAACCAGTCGTATTAACGATTGAACGTGGTCGGTTGGTGACTGCGAGCGGGGAAGTCGGTGCACAATTACTGGGGTTGCTAGGAGAAGGAGACGGCCGCTTCCTTTGCGAACTTGGAATTGGCACAAACCATGCTGCCCGCCTGACAGGCAACATACTAGAAGATGAAAAAGCCTACAATACAATTCACGTCGCATTCGGCTCCAATCACACATTTGGAGGGACGATTAAAACGAACGTGCACATTGATTGTGTGACAAAGAACCCAAAGGTGGAGTGGGACTGAGAAAGTATCTGTCTCCTAGAGGCTGACCAATCAACTATAAAAATCTCCTTCCATTACTAAGCGTGACGGAAGGGGATTTTCTACTAATTGAATATAGGAAGCAAACTTTATACCAAACTACTTACCGGACCTCAAGACTTTAGCTTGGGAATGACAATGACGAATTGTAGAGTCCTTGGAAAGTATCCAACAAATTTCGGGAAATGTACAATCAACAAAATCAGTGAAGTGCCTAACCGCCACTAAAAAGTAACCCTCACCCAGTCAATTCATTTCTCAGTTTCACGAGCATGCGCTCCCGCAGTTTCTTCACTCCCGCAACTTTAATTCCGTATTGCTCAGCACATTCCGAAAGTGTGAACCCTTCTATGAAAAGGCGTTGGACGAGTTGTTGTTCGGCAAGAGTCAGCCGATCCATCGCATTTACGAGACAATCTCTCCATTCAGCTGTAACCGGGGTTGCTATATCATTAATGATTTGAAGGGACTCATCTTCCGTCTGCATTACATTTTCTTCAAATTGGCTTTCCTTCCTCAATTCATCGATCATGCCACCTCGAATGCTAAAGGATTGTAATCCTCCTATGAGAAAATAGCATGAAAAAGAAACGCACATGCATGTTCTATTTCGCTACTTCTTCATTTTACTAGGAGCAATGATGGCGCAAGAAATTCAAATGACTAGTAGAAAAACATAAGTCGCGAGTTTCGTTTGTTAAATCTGAATTTATGATACTCTAGACTTATGGTAAGCGTTTGCATTTAGGCCATTCCATTACTTATTTTTAAGTTTAAATTCATATTAGAATAGGTGCGAATGAGTCCGAAAGGTCCCGATGGCGGTGTAGAAATCCTTGCTTTTAATGATGCGTTTGGATTTGAGAAACCGTTCATTAAGGCCAAAGTCAAACACTGGAAGGCTTCTGCAACAGCTCCTGAAGTACAACCATTACTTGGTGCAAATCCTAATGACGCGACAGTCTTTTCGTCTTTACCGGTGGCTTTACAGCATAGGCTGTATCTGTAGCTAAACACAATTCCGTAAGTCTAGTGGATTTAGAAGAACTTGTTAAGTTAGTTGTGCATTGGTATGAAAAGATGTAGAACGACATCAGAGCTTTATTACCATTGCAAAAGATGTATGTGCCGGAGTAAGTGTCAGGCACCACTAAATTTCAGGTGCTTGTGAATTGTCGTCATTATGTGGCGCGCAGATACCTGTCACTCATTTTCTATACTCGATTTTGGAAATATAAATTACCTGTAAAAGTGATGTGATGAGTTTGAAAGTCCATTTGGTAGCAAAGGACAGACTGGAAGCGGAAGGGATTCGATGGATTATTGAAACCCATTTGTCTGGTGCGGTCATGACGACTTTTAGTACGTTGGAAGCGTATGTCCATCAATTTGAAAACGACCCGCCGGATTTGCTGTTATTGGATATGGATGCCTGGACCCATGAAAACGAAGGCATTGAGGAATTGTTGCAAAAAGTTACTATTTGCTGGATCGGAATCTCCTCCGAACGAATTTTTCAAACAGCCTATCGCGGTCTACGCTTTCATGCAGAGGATGTGTTGTTCCGTCCATTTTCTCCAACGAATTTAATTAAACAAGTCCAGCAAGTTCGCTATCAGCTAAGAAATAAGCAGCGTGAGAACGCAATCAGGCTAAGCGTTGAAAAGACTGTTGCACCAATTGACTATGCGGATTTGTTCTTTTTAGAACGGATGCATGCAGAACCGATTGCGATGGCTGCTTTTCTACCAAAAAAATCGGGGGCACTGCCTTTAATCTACGATGCATTGCAACGGTTCCCGTTTACAAAAACGCATCAGTTTTTTGCTTTGACTGAGTTTATCCTTTGTGTCCATGACGTGAAGGATCGAGACTATTTCCAAGAGGAATACCGTACGTTTCTCGTACAATGGAAGGAGCAAGCGGGAGAACCACTGGCCATTATTTGTCATGAGCTCTCATCACCCCAGTCAATTAAAGAAACGTATGTTCAAACGAAAAAACGGACGGAAGAGATATTTTTCGAAGGCTATGACATTATTTTGTCGGATAACGAGCAAGTCCATTGGTCGCCGATGGATCCCTTCCTCACGCCGCTTGAACAGCGGGAGTGGATTGAGATGTTGGAGAAACGGGATGCGAAAGGAATCCGCGACTGGGCTGAAAAAGAATTCCTTACCTATAAAAGACCATATCCCGATCCGGAAATGGTCCGTGTTCGCCTGACAAGTGTTCTTGCGCAAATCCGGCGTTATATGAAATCATATAAACTGCAAACGGATGATTGGGAAGCTGCTTATTATGCAGTTTTCCAACAAATACTCCAAAGTCCGATCATTTATGAAGTGGTGCAGGAATTGCTTGCTTTCACAATCCGTCTCATATCGGATGAAACCGTTAACTTGTATATACGGGAAGGCGAGCAATCCCTCGTTGAGAAGACAAAGGTCTTGATAGAAGCGAATTATTGGGACGCGCAGTGGGGATTGACGAATTGTGCAGAATCATTACGCATTAACAAAAGCACATTGAGTCGACGGTTTGCGGCAGAGTCCGATCAGTCTTTCCGTATTGTGTTGCACCACGTCCGAATAGAAGAAGCGAAACGACTGCTTCAGGAGACGGAGCTTTCTATTGAAGAAATTTCCCGTTTAGTCGGTTATTCACATCAAAGTTACTTTACTACGAAGTTCAAACAATTTGAAAACAGCACGCCTTTTGCGTACCGTATGGGCTGAATCGATGAACATCCTCCTTCCTATTTGTGAAAGAGGATGTTTTTTTGTGCGATTAATTATAAAATGGTTGAAATTCGGTAATTAAGTGCAAATGAAACATAAAAATAGCATTAGATTATAAAGTGGTATCTGAACTTTCCGTTTATAATGAAGTTACTAACAAAGGGGAGGAATTATTTATGAAAGCGATTGCAGAACAAAAAGTAATTCGTTATAGAGGAACAGAATTGAATACAAAAGGCTGGCAGCAAGAAGCGGCCCTTCGTATGTTGATGAATAACTTGGACCCGGAAGTGGCAGAGCATCCTGATAAATTAGTTGTTTATGGTGGAATCGGGAAAGCCGCTCGGAATTGGGAGAGCTTTGATGCGATTGTAAGATCGCTTAAAGAACTGGAAAATGATGAAACGTTACTTGTTCAATCGGGTAAACCGGTCGCTGTCTTTAAATCACATACCGATGCACCTCGCGTTCTCATTGCGAATTCAAACATTGTTCCGGCGTATGCAAACTGGGAGACGTTTCATGAACTCGATAAAAAAGGGTTAATGATGTACGGGCAAATGACAGCGGGAAGCTGGATTTACATCGGTTCACAAGGAATTGTGCAAGGAACATACGAAACATTTATAGAGCTTGCGAAAAAGCATTTCAATGGCAGTCTACAAGGAACAATTACTGTAACAGCAGGACTTGGCGGCATGGGCGGCGCACAACCGCTTGCAGTGACGATGGCGGGTGGCGTTTGTATCGGCATCGAAGTGGATGAGACACGAATCGATCGCCGTATTGAAACGCGTTATACAGATGTGAAAACGGATTCATTGGATGAAGCCATCCGTCTGGCCGAAGAAGCTAAAAAAGAAGGAAAAGCATTATCCATTGGCTTAATTGGCAACGCTTCTGAAATTTTACCTGAAATGATTGCACGCAATTTCACACCCGATGTACTAACAGACCAAACGTCCGCACATGATCCATTAAACGGTTACATACCTACCAACATGTCACTGCAAGATGCTGAAGTCCTTCGTACTAATGATCCGGAAGCATATGTGAAACTGTCAAAAACGTCAATGGCTGTACATGTTCAGGCAATGCTAGATTTGATGGACAAAGGGGCAATCACATTTGACTATGGCAATAACATTCGCCAAGTCGCGAAAGATGAAGGCGTAGAAAATGCATTCGATTTCCCAGGGTTTGTTCCGGCTTACATCCGTCCGCAATTTTGCGAAGGGAAAGGTCCTTTCCGTTGGGTTGCGTTATCAGGTGATCCGGAAGATATTTATAAATTAGATGAAGCGATTTTACGAGAGTTTAGCTATAACGAACACCTTTGCAATTGGATTCGCATGGCACAGGACAAAATCGAATTCCAAGGACTACCAGCCCGTATTTGCTGGTTTGGTTACGGGGAACGCGCGCGCTTCGGGAAAATTATTAATGATATGGTGGCAAGCGGTGAATTAAGTGCACCAATCGTCATCGGTCGTGACCATCTGGATTCTGGATCTGTTGCTTCTCCGAACCGTGAAACAGAAGCGATGAAAGACGGATCAGATGTCGTTGCGGATTGGCCGATTTTAAATGCCATGATCAATGCAGTGGGCGGCGCAACATGGGTTTCATTGCATCACGGTGGTGGTGTCGGCATGGGCTATTCAATTCATTCAGGAATGGTTATTGTGGCAGATGGAACGAAAGAAGCAGAAATTCGACTTGAGCGCGTATTGACGACTGACCCAGGAATGGGCATTGCACGCCATGCGGATGCGGGCTATGAAATTGCTGAACGAACGGCTCGTGAAAAAGGCGTTAATATTCCAATGCTTGCGAAAGGAAATGATCCACAATGACAAAACCGCTATTTATTAAACATACAGCTCAGCTAGCGACGCTCACTTCCGCCGAGAAAGGACCTCGCTCAAAAGAAGCGATGTCCGAACTTGGCATACTAGAAGACGGCAGTTTATGGATAGAAAACGGAATTATTCAAGCGGTTGGATCAACAATCGAACTTGAAAAGCGCTATGCAGACCGTTTACTTGAGGCGGAAATTGTAGACGCTACGGGCCATCTAGTGACTCCTGGGTTAGTGGACCCCCATACGCATGTTGCTTATGGAGGCAGTCGTGAACGTGAATTCGAGATGCGTTTAGAAGGTTCGACCTATATGGATATTATGAATGCGGGCGGCGGCATCCATGCGACAACAAGGATGACGCGCGCTGCATCGGAAGCGGAATTAATCGAACAAACGACTCGACGCCTCGATTTGTTCCTTGAACACGGGGTTACGACAGTCGAAGGGAAAAGCGGTTATGGAATGGATTTGGAGACGGAGTTAAAGCAACTCCGTGTGATGAAGACCTTGCAGGAAACGCATGCCATCGATATTGTGCCGACCTTTATGGGGGCGCATGCCGTTCCGGTTGAATACAAAGGGCGGGAAGACGAATTTGTCGATGTAATCATAAATGAAATGTTGCCTGTGATTGCCGAAGAAAAGCTTGCTGTTTTTAATGATGTGTTTTGTGAAAAAGGCGTTTATACACCTGAACAATCAGAACGCGTATTGGAAGCCGGTAAACGTTTGGGATTAATTCCAAAAATCCATGCCGATGAAATTGAATCATACGGTGGGGCGGAGCTTGCAGCTAAGGTCGGTGCCATTTCGGCGGAACATTTACTGAAAGCTTCCGATGAAGGAATCCGAGCAATGGCGAAAGCAGGAACGATTGCTTGCCTGCTTCCTGCAACCGCGCTGTATTTGCGTGAGCAAGCAGCAGACGGGCGGAAAATGATTGATGAAGGCGTTGCTGTCGCCATTTCTACGGACTGCAATCCCGGTTCATCTCCAACAACGTCCATGCCACTCGTTATGAACTTAGCTTGTATTTCTATGCGACTGACGCCTGCTGAAGCACTGACAGCCGCTACGTATAACGCAGCTTGCGCCATTAAGTGCGAAGACAAGGTGGGTTCTCTTGAAGTGGGGAAACAGGCGGATATCGTCCTATGGGATGCGAAAAACTATCAAGAAATCCAGTACTTCTTTGGCGTGAATCATGTAAAATCTGTGTGGAAAAAAGGCGTGCAGGTGGTGGGGGAATGAAACAGAGATGGCTTCAACCACCTGAATGGTCGTGGAATGTAGCAGGACAAGAAGTGACACATGTTCATCAATGGGTTCAGCTACTGAACGATGGAGAAGCTAAACCGGATCTCATTCTATATGGTTCGCCGCTTTCTAGGTCATCGATTAGTGTCTCGGGTGCCTCTTTGTACCCGAATGAGTTTCGAAAATTGTGGAAAAGCTTCGCCACTTATAATTTAGATGAAGATATCGACTTCAGTGCTTTTCGAGTTGCAGATGCAGGCGATGTAGAGATGCATACGACGGATATCCCGTTATCTCATCAACGGATTCAAGAAGCAACGGCTTCTCTTGTAGCGAGCTATCCGGATACGTTGACCTGCATGATTGGCGGAGATCATTCGACGACAGCATGCGCCATTCGAGGGATTAAGGATGTTCATCCGGAGCGGACAATCGGAATTTTACAGTTGGATACGCATCTGGATGTACGGGATCCGGCAGAAATAGGTCCGGCGAATGGAACGCCAATTCGGCAACTGATTGAGGGCGGCGTGGTTAAGGGAGAGCATATCATCAATGTCGGATTGCACGGCTATTATAATGCAAAACCACTTGTTGACTATGCCAAGGAGCATCGAATTCAAATGGTGACTCTCAAACAAGCTCGCATGCAGGGCATAATTGAAACGATTCAAGCAGCACTTCAACAATTATCTGCGGAAGTAGATTGCGTATATGTCACTGTAGACATGGACGTGCTGGATATATCCGTTGCGCCAGGCGTTCCGGCATCTACACCAGGCGGGATGACGGCGATAGAGCTGTTTGATGCTTTGCTTACGATCGGCAAGCATGAAGCTGTTGAGCATATTGACTTTGTCTGTTTGGATCCAAGCAAAGATTCCGCAGTTTCGGAAACAGTTAAAATTGGGGTTTATGGGTGGTTGCAATTTGTCACTGGTCGCGTTTGTCAGTCGAAATAACCAGCACCGTTGAAGAATAAGGGGAAGAGGGAAGGGGTTTAAGTATGACGACAAATCAAGAGGTGAATAGACAAATAGAAGTAGCTGAGCAAAGAGCTCCGCAAATGTGGAAGTTCTTTGTATATAGTATTATTGGAGCTTTCATGTTTTTTATACCTATTACGTTAGTAGGGAAAAACTCTATTATGCTAGATCATATCGTCACGTTTATTCAAACACATGCTACATCTGCTTTGCCTTATTATGCACTGGCGATAATTGCAGCGGGTGCAATCTACCCATTTGTATCGGGAAAATGGAAGAAGTCGAATGTTAACACCATCTTTTCGTTGTTCAATATTATTGGGTTAATCGTCGGGATAATGCTTGTCTTTCAGTTTGGTCCGGCATGGTTATTTGAACCGAATATGGGCCCTTTTCTATTCGATAAACTCGTAATTCCTGTGGGACTACTCGTTCCGATTGGTGCAGCCTTCCTCGCCCTTTTAGTAGGGTACGGATTCCTCGAATTTGTCGGTGTATTGGCAAAACCGATTATGCGCCCGATTTGGAAGTCACCGGGTCGTTCTTCAATTGATGCTGTTGCGTCTTTTGTTGGCAGTTATTCGTTAGGGCTTCTCATCACCAACCGTATCTATAAAGAAGGAAAATATACGGCGAGAGAAGCAGCCATCATAGCGACTGGCTTCTCAACCGTTTCGGCAACGTTCATGGTTATTGTCGCTAAAACATTGGGATTGATGGAAATGTGGAACACTTTTTTCTGGGTGACACTCGTCGTAACATTTGCAGTGACAGCTATCACCGTAAGAATTCCACCATTATCCAAAATGAAAGATACCTATTATGAGGGGTCAACTCCTCAACCGGAAGCTGAAATTACGGGAAGTCGTTTTGCGGCCGCGTGGAGCGAAGCGAAAGTAACAGTGGCGAATGCGCCAGGTTTACTGGAGAATATTCGTGTGAATGTAAGGGATGGCCTGGTTATGGCGATGGCGATTCTTCCATCCATTTTGTCGGTTGGCTTACTCGGATTGGTGCTAGCGGAATATACGCCTATATTTGATTGGATAGGATATATCTTTTATCCGTTCACATTAGCCTTACAGCTACCGGAACCGATGCTAATTGCGAAGGCAAGTGCACTTGGGATTGCGGAAATGTTCTTACCTGCATTATTAGTGACGGAATCTGTCCTCATCGTGAAGTTTGTCGTCGCGGTTGTCTCTATCTCGGGCATCATCTTTTTCTCAGCATTCATCCCTTGTGTTGTATCGACAGAGATTCCGATTTCAATTCCTCAGCTCGTCATGCTGTGGGTTGTGCGGGTTATATTAACACTTATTATAGTGACGCCGATTGCTTATTTGATACTTTAGGAGAGTTGAAATAGAAAGTGGGCTGTATGGAAAAGTCGCGTGCATTCAGGCTTTTCCATGCAGCCCTTTTTGTGTCGAGCGCAGGTACCCTTCTCAGATACTTGTGAGCAATAATTTTCAGAGGGAAATCCATTGCCACTATATATCACACTCTTGTACTACTAGTAAATCCTCACTAAATAGGAATCACTCTTGGCAATTGTATTTCATCAGTTGAGATTGCTTTAAATGTAAGGTACCGTTGCATAGGGATTTTTAGAATATACACTATGGTTTTAAACTAATACAATCTAAATCAGATTTATGGGTGTCAGTCTGACTATCTTGTATTTTTGTTTAATCGGATGAGTTATTTGTCTTTGTTTAATGTACAGACAGTAAATTTTAGACTGCAAGCGCAGCAATCAAGCTTATGGCGGGAGTCGTCCGCGAAGCGATGGGGATTAAGTGAATTCATTTAGCTATAGGAGGAATAATTGAATTCTATTTGTACAACCCACAAAACTTAATTTACTATTTTCGAAAGTTACAATTGTATAAAGATACATAAAGGTATATAATTATAAAAACGTTGTAACTATAGGAGTGAATGCTATGAACAGAAAAAATATAATTATTATAGGCGCTGCAGGAAGGGATTTCCACAATTTCAATACGTTTTATCGTAATAACGAAGAATATCGTGTTGTTGCTTTTACGGCAACACAAATTCCTGATATCGATGGACGTAAATATCCTAGTGAATTAGCTGGTGAACTATATCCAGAAGGTATTTCTATTTATTCAGAAGACCAATTGCCATCGTTAATTGAAGAGTTGGAAGTTGACGAATGCGTGTTTGCATATAGTGACGTAAGTTATGAATATGTAATGGGCATAGGTGCGATTGTGAATGCAGCGGGTGCTAACTTCACACTGCTAGGACCAAAAGGCACGCAGTTAATAAGTAATAAACCCGTCATTTCTGTTTGTGCTGTACGAACTGGAACCGGGAAAAGTCAAACGTCACGAAAAATTATTGAAACGTTACTTGAGCATGATTTAAAAGTCATTGCAGTTAGACATCCTATGCCTTACGGGGATTTAAATGCACAGCGTGTTCAGCGCTTTGCAACGGTGGAGGACTTAAAGAAACACAATTGTACGATCGAAGAAATGGAAGAGTATGAACCACATGTGGCACGCGGAAATATTGTTTATGCGGGCGTAGATTATGCAGATATTTTAGCAGCAGCCGAAAATGATCCAGCTGGTTGTGACGTTATTTTATGGGACGGAGGAAATAATGATTTCTCTTTCTTTAAGCCTGATTTAGCCGTTACTGTCTTGGATCCACATCGCCCAGGTCATGAGTTGAAATACTATCCTGGCGAAGTTAGTTTGAGAACAGCCGATGTTGCCATTATTAATAAAGTTGATAGCGCAACAGCAAAATCCATTCAAATCGTGGAAAATAATATTAAACTCGTAAGTCCTAAAAGTAGCATTATTAAAGCTGAATCAAAGATTACAGTCGATCACCCAGAACTTATTATCGGTAAACGTGTATTAGTCGTTGAAGATGGCCCGACATTGACACACGGAGAGATGAAAATTGGTGCGGGAACAGTTGCGGCCGAACGTTTAGGTGCGAAGGAAATCATTGATGCACGTCCATTTGCAGTTGGTACAATAGCAGAAACGTTCAACAAATATCAACATATTCAAAACGTCCTTCCAGCGATGGGGTACGGCGAACAACAATTGAAAGATCTTGAAGAAACCATCAATAATGCTGACTGTGATGCAGTGATCATTGGAACACCGATGGATTTAACTCGAATTATTTCGATTAATAAACCTTGCACACGTGTACACTACGATTTAGATGAAGTGGGTAGTCCGAATTTAAGCGATATTTTAAAAGGTTTTATCCAAGAACATAAACTTGTACGGTAAACAAATTTCGCTGTGCGGGACGCTGTTCTGAAAACACACTACAATTTCATAATAAAACAATGAAAATCAGACAAATTGGTGAATGTCTGATTTTTTTGTATGTTTAATTAGGTATATGAATTATTTGTCCCCATTTCAAGCTCGATTACTCTTTATGATCCATTACTCGCTTGAAATACAGAAAAACTTTCCTACACCATAATACATAATCACCTAAAATATTATGTGAGTTTATAGGATGTGAACTACTAAAACTTATTATTATGTCCTAATATTTAAATTAATATAATACCAATAGAATTGTATGCTTGTAATGGGGATATGTGAGATAGAGATAAACTATGGACATTATGTCATATACGATGAAATTTATGAAAAGGAGAGGATTGAGGAATTCGGATAAAATGGACAGCCCGATAGTAATCTCAATAAATTTACACGTCTGTTGATTAACCATCTTCTTGCATAAAGAGCAGGTAAGAAAGGCTTGAAAAACTCGCCCAGCTATTCTTTCGTCCCGAAAAGCTTTAGCACTTTGTGTACGTATGAATTTGGAGCTCGAGGGATGAATAAGAACTATACGCATCCCTACAGATCAAGACATTTCGGTAATCGTATAGAGGTCGTTTAATTCCAAAGCAATTCCAATCATACTGTACACGAAGCGCCTAGTGTTGATTCAGTTATTTGCTGGTTGTTTTTGGTTAATCAACACATGTGATAAATTTAACACTTTTTACAATGAAATAACAATACACCCCAATATTAATAATCACTTAACATTTAAAGGGATTTAAAATGGTAACCTTAATTTAAGGATTAACTCAATCCTCAAATTACATACGATTAAAGGAGGTCAGTAAATGAAGAAGCATACCAATCCATATCAAAAAGTATTCGGGGCGTCATTAGCTCTAGCGGTAGCAACTGGAACGATAGCAGTAGGTGCACCAGTATATATAAAAGCCAATGAGGTGGAAATCCCCACGTTTTCTGATGTAAAGAACATTGAAAGCCATCATTTCTATGACAGTGTTACAAGTTTGGCTTCTAGAGGTATAGTAAAAGGTTTTGCCGATGGAACTTTTAAACCTAATCAGTCAGTAACTCGGGGACAAATCGCAAGCGTTTTAGCGCAAACACTTGGACTAGACACAAAAAATGTGAAAAACCCGGGATTCAAAGATTTGAAATTGACTGACCCGCATTATGGGGGAATTGCTGCCCTTGTTGAAGCAGGTATAGTAAAAGGGTATGACGATAAGACATTTAAACCTGGAGGGTCATTGACACGTGCGCACATAGCCAAGATGATAAGTATCGGATTTAATCTAGAAGAAGCCAAGCTTACGAATAGCCCATTTAAAGATGTGAAAGCTGAACACTGGTTTGCAGATTATGTTCAAGCTTTGATCACCAATGAAATTACAACTGGAACCACACCAACTACATTTGAACCGAATGCTTTCGTTACAAGAGGGCAAATGGCTTCTTTAATCGTTCGAAGTGAAACGGCTTCCCTTGTTGATCAAAATGACTCCACAGTCAAAAATACGGGAAAACTGGTTAGTGTAACAAATGAGTCCGTTAAGCTATCGACTGGAACATATGCAATGTCCGCAGACATGAAGGAAGTTTTAAATGCTTCCAATTCGGCAGCTCTTTCAGGAGCAGTCTTAGACTATACAGTTAAAGACGGCGTACTCATTGAAATTGCTTCAATTGAACTTACAGCGAATGGCAATGAAATAAACAATGTTGTACTAGATGGACAAGGATCTAAATTTGCAGGAACAGTACGTGTTAATGGTGATTATGTTTCATTGAAAAACATAACGATTGCAGGCAATTTAGAGATAGGGACAGAGGTAGAAAACAGTTTCAAAGCGAATGGAATGACGGTTTTAGGGGGAATAAATCTTACCGATAAAACCTCAGTAAGCCAAGTCAATAAAGTGTTTTCAACAGCTGCTGTAGAAATGAAAGAACCAAGTTTTGTTTTCACGGACTCTGTCATCCAAACTGTTGAAGTGTCGAAGAGTAAAAAAGTACTAATTGAAGTAAAAGGGAATTCAACAGCCCAAGGCTTCACTCTTTTATCGAACGTCCACTTAAAAGCCGATAAGGGAATTACATTGCCAAAAGTGACTGTCGAAAAAGGTGCGACGAAGGTAACGCTTGACGCGTCAGTGGACAACCTATCAGTGAACACGCCTAATGCATTGTCGATTGATGGAACAGCCACTATCAAAAATGTTATCGTCGAATACAAAATTGACTTGAAGCTCTTAACAATTGGGGAAATCCAAAAAGTCATTGTTAAACTTAAAGGTACAACAATTACATTAGGAGATAGAACAAAAGTTGCTAGTTTTGACCTACCAGAGGGAATAACGTTAAAAGATGTTATTGTGAATTTTGATGGATCCAATAGCGGTGGTACTAATGGTGGGAACACAGGCTCAGATAGGGACCCTAGCCCGAATCCAAACCCGAATCCACCAATCATCTATGATGGAAAAACGTTTAACCTTTCTTTAATGCACGTAAATGATATACATGCGAATACCGACAAAGCACCAAGGCTTGTTACAGCAGTGAAAGAAGTACGGACAGTTAAACCGGATGCATTGTTATTAAATGCAGGGGATGTTTTCTCAGGTACTTTATATTTTAATGAATTCCTAGGACAAGCAGACTTAGAATTTATGAATTTAATGAAAGTCGATGCTATGACATTTGGTAACCATGAGTTTGACCTTGGTTCATCAAAGGAAGGTCACAAAGCATTGGTCGACTTCATTAAAGCAGCAGACTTCCCATTTGTATCATCGAACGTAGATTTTTCGAAAGATCCATTGTTTAATGGGCTGTTCAATACAAAAATTTCAACAACTCCTGAAAGCAGCAATATCTACACGGGAATTGTAAAAGAAATAAACGGTGAAAAAGTCGGTATCTTTGGTCTAACAACTGCGGAAACGGCGGACATTGCTAGTCCAGGGAAAATTACATTCTCAAACTATATTGCAGATGCGAAAAAAATGGTTGCTGAATTTGAAGCAATGGGTGTTAACAAAATCGTTGCACTTACACATATTGGTTTTGATGATAATGCCGCTATGGACAATGACCAAGAACTAGCTGCAAATGTAGCTGGGATTGACGTAATTGTGGGTGGACATAGTCATACTCAGTTAGACAAACCTGTAGTTGTAGACAAAGATGGAAATGGGAAAGTGAAAGATAAAACAATTATTGTACAAGCCTATCAATATTCAGATTACCTTGGGACTTTAGATGTTGAATTTGATAAAAATGGTGTCGTAATAGGACACGCAGGAAAGTTAATTGCAACGGTTGATAAAGCAGAAGATGTTGAGGCAAAAGAAATGCTTAAAAAATATGCGGATAAAATTTCAGAAATAGAGAAAGAAGAAATTGGTGTAACTCTTGAAACTGCATTGGAAAGTCCTCGTACAGGTGGAGATAATACGAAACCAAGTGTACGGAAAAATGAAACGATACTTGGTAATTTAATTACAGATGGCATGCTTATTAAAGCGAAGCAATATAATGACAAAGTCGTAATGGCTTTCCAAAATGGTGGAGGAATTCGCGCTGATATTGACGCGGGTCCAATCACAGTAGGGGATGTTATTAAAGTACTTCCATTTGGTAACACATTAGCAACAATGGAGATAACAGGTGCAGAAATAAAAGAAGCATTTGAACTAAGCGTTAGCACATATCCTGCTGAAAGTGGTGGTTTCTTACATGTATCAGGTGCGAAAGTAGAGTTCGATTCTTCTAAACCTGCTGGACAACGTGTAGTTTCAATTAACTATCAAAATTCAGATGGTACGTACACTGCAGTCGAAGACGCTAAGACATATACAGTAGCAACAAACGCGTTCACTGCAAAAGGTGGAGACGGCTATGATGTGCTTAAAAAAGCGTATGAACAAGGTCGTGTAACTGATCTTGGACTTTCAGATTGGGAAAACTTAAGAGAACAATTAATATCACTAGAAACCATTCCAACTGAAATTGAAGGTCGTATTATAGACGTTGCAGGGCAAGTAGTAGAGCCAGAACCAGAACCAGAACCAATCAAAGATCCAATCACGGGCTTTTATAATACGAACCCTGAAAAATTAGCAGTCTCTCAAGTTGCCCGCTATGACAGCGGTCAAGGAGAAACAGGAACAGAAATTTTAGCATATGATGCGCACTTAAAAATAGCATTCGTAACAAATGGTGCAGTAAAAGGTTTTGACATTGTATCATTCGAAAATTTGAAATCGGGCACATTAACAGGCATTACAGAAACGACAAGAGTTTTATTATCAAGTTTTGGCATTGATGGTGTAGCTGATACTACTAGCATTGCTTCCCATCCAACAAAAGATTTAATCGCAATTTCTGCAGTTAGCAATCCAAAAACAGAACGAGGCTACATCATATTTGCAACGAAAGACGGGAAGTTTTTGAAATCTGTTCAAGTCGGAGCATTACCAGACATGGTGACATTCACTCCGGATGGGACAAAAGCAATTGTTGCAAATGAAGGAGAACCAGATGATAATGCGGAGAAAACAAGTGAATTAATTGATCCAGCTGGTTCTATTTCAATCATTGATGTAGCAACTTATGCGCATACAGAACTACAATTTACGGAAGAAATGTTAGACGATAAAGTTCGGATGTCTTATCAAGGAAAGGGCAAATCGTACTTAGCTCAATTAGAGCCTGAATATGTAACAGTGTCTGCTGATAGCAAAACGGCTTACGTTTCCCTACAAGAAAACAACGCAATCGCAACAGTAGATCTTGTAAAAGGAGAAATCCTACAAGTTAAAGGACTTGGCGTGAAAGATTTTTCAAAAACTGGTAATGAACTAGATGCGCTCAAAGATGGAGTAGTAAAACTAGAAAAACAACCAATACTTTCCTTCTATATGCCAGATGCAATTGAAACGTTCACGGTAGGTACAGGTTATACAGCTCAAACGTATATCATCACACCTAACGAAGGTGATGCACGTGACTATAAAGGGTTTAGTGAAGATAAAAAAGTAGATAAAATTATTGATAAAGTTAAATTGAAAGCAGAGCATTATGCAGGATATACACAAGAAGAACTAGATGCATTTGACCTCACGACACTAAATGATTATAAAATTACGACTGAAGATGGAAAAAATGAAGCTGGAGAATACGAAGCACTTTATGGATATGGCGGACGTAGCTTCTCTATCTTTAATGCAAAAACAATGGAGCTGGCATTTGATAGCGGAAGTGATTTCGAATCTATCATTGCAAATGACCCTAGATTAAAACAATACTTCAACGTAAGTAATGACAATGTAAAAGTAGATGATCGCAGTAATAGTAAAGGTCCAGAACCGGAATCGGTAGTAACTGGTGAAATGAATGGCAAGATGTATGCATTTATCGCTTTAGAACGCATCAGCGGTATTATGGTTTATGAACTTACCAATCCATCAAGTCCAGAGTTTGTGACATTTATTACAAGCCGTGACTTCTCCGAGGAAGTTGCAGGGGATGTAGCTCCGGAAGGCTTAAGATTTATCTCAGCTTTTGAAAGCCCAACAGGCAACGCATTACTTGCGGCAACACACGAAATGTCAGGAACAGTTGCGGTATATGAATTTGAAGGAACTGGAATTCCGGAAATACCAGTAACACCAGTAACACCAGTAACACTAGTTTCAGCAGCTGATTTCTCTGGGACTGTTGAAGAACCAAAAGTTTATGCAGGTAACGTGAAAGTTTCCGTTACAGAGGCAGAAAAACTAGAAAACGCAGTGATTATGGGGGATTTAATACTAACTGGTACCCCGAAAGATTCGTTGTCGATTACAAACATTGAGGTTAAAGGAAATGCAGATCTTTCAGGACTTAATGGGGAAATTCTAAACATGGACGGCATCATTGTAGACGGTGAAATTACTCTTTAATTTATTTTTTACAAAGCCTTCTGTCAAAGATAGAAGGCTTTGTAATTAAAAAACAGTAAAAGTTCACAAAAAACTTTAGGGGTGAATTGGATGAAAAGTAAAGGGATATTAAATCATGTTTTTAGTAAGATTGTATTAGCGTTCTTACTAGTAGTTTCAATGATTACACCTTTCATATCAGTAACAAGTGCTTCAGCAGAGACGTCAATAACGGTTGATGAAGCAATTGAACAATATGTAGTAGGTGCGAGTAAAAATATATCAGTAGAGGGTTATATAGTAGGTTTTGTAGTGAGTGAAACAAGTGTAACAGGTACTGCTACTTCAAATACCAATTATGCAATTGCTTCAACTCCTGAAGAAACTGATTTATCAAAAATGATATATGTTCAATTACCAGCTTCACCGGCTTCATTACGAACAGATTTTGGCTTGCAGACAAATCCAACTAATATAGGGAAAAAAGTGGTGATGGGAGGATCGCTTGAAAAATATTTTGGAAATCATGCAGGTCTGAAATCACCAACATCTATGGCTTTTGCGAATGAAGTACCAACTAATCCAGATCCAGTAGACCCTAATTTAGTTGAAGCTGTAACTGCATCTACTCCCGCTTCAAGTGTTAAAGCGGGAACTGAAATTACATTATCAACAAAAACTGCTGGAGCAACAATCTACTATACGACAGATGGAACAGATCCAACTATCGAAAGTACGTCATATACAACGCCAATTATCATTAATGAGGCAACTACAGTTAAGGCAATTGCTATGAAGGAAGAATTAGACAATAGTGAACTATCAATATTTACGTATACAATCGCTGATACTCAAACAATATCAGGAGCCCGTACTGCGATTAATCAAACTGTTCAAATCGAAGGAATTGTCACTACTAATCCTGGATTATGGGGCAATGGAGCATTCTACATGCAGGATGAAACAGCAGGTATGTATGTATACGCTAGCTCAGCGAATGTTCAACCTGGGGATAAAATTAAAGTAACAGGTAAAGTAATAACTTATTCAAATGAAGTAGAAATAGAAAATCCTATTATTGAAGTGATTTCATCAGGAAATAGCATTCCAGAAGCTCAAGTTGTAGAACCGTCTGGAGTGAACGAAGATACACAAGGAGAATTAGTAACTATAAATAATGTTACGATTACTGACTTAACAGTTGATAATTATGGGACTTTTGAATTCCAAGCAATAGCAGAAAATGGTGAAAAGGTACTTGTACGACATGATAATCGTACAGGAGTCGTATACGCTGACTTCATCAAAGTTTTCAAAGAAGGCGATAAAGTAAATCTTACAGGTATCGCGGCAATCTTTGGAACTACATTCCAGCTTAAAACAGTAGGTCTTGAAAGTTTTGACTTAGTTAACAAACCAGCAGTTTACTCTTCTGCATATGAAGGAACGGTACCAGTAGATACGAAAATTGCACTTGGATCAGGTTTGGAAGGTGCTGAAATCTACTTCACACTTGACGGATCGGAACCAACTCAAGCGAGCACTAAATA
This sequence comes from Sporosarcina psychrophila, assembly GCF_001590685.1. Taxonomy (GTDB): domain Bacteria; phylum Bacillota; class Bacilli; order Bacillales_A; family Planococcaceae; genus Sporosarcina; species Sporosarcina psychrophila. The sequence continues at coordinate 3,961,935 of NZ_CP014616.1, read as the reverse complement.
CAATGTTCCAATCTCATTACCTACTGGAACAACAACGATTAAAGCAATTGCAGTAACAAACGAAACGACAAGTGAAGCATTTAGTTTTACTTACACGATTGTTAAAGCAGATGGTGTAATCATTCGAGAAATCCAAGGAAAAGGTCATCAATCACCATATGTTGGCGCAACAGTGACAGAAGTGACTGGTGTAGTAACGTACGTAATTGATGGAACAAACTTTGTGATGCAAGATGTGGAAAATGCAGATAAAGACAACTCGACATCAGAAGCAATCCAAGTGAACAAATCGGCAAATGGTGTTAAAGTTGGCGCTAAAGTAAAAGTGACAGGTACTGTGGCAGAAAATGGTAGTGGCGTAAATCTATCTACAACGCGCATTAATGCAACTCAAGTTAAAACAGATGGAACAGCAGAACTTCCAGCACCGCTTGTAGTAGGAGTAGATATTATTCCACCAAATAAAATAATTGATAATGATAACTTAACTTCATTTGATCCGGCGGAAGACGGTATCGATTTCTGGGAATCAGTAGAATTTATGCGGCTTTCATTCCCAAATGCAAAAGTAGTTGGTCCTCCATATAGTGGAGCTACTCCAATCGTAGTGGAGAGTACAACAAATAATGAGTTCAATCTATTAGGTGGGCTTACTATTGCAGCGGATGACTACAATCCAGAAAAGATATTCTTAACAAATACGGGATCAGTTGATATTACATCAGGAGATCATTTTGACGGAGATGTTATTGGCGTAATCTCCTATACAGCTGATGGATACAGAGTATTACCTGAAACATTACCGACACTTGTTAAAGGTAATAGAACAGTAGAAATAACTCATATTGAACCTACTGAGGATAAACTAACAGTAGCATCTTACAATATAGAAAATTTCTCTATGACAACTTCCGATGAAAAGGTTAGAAGAATTGCAACAACATTTGTAACGAACATGAAAAATCCCGATATCATTACATTAGTAGAAGTGCAAGATAATGATGGAGAAACAAATTCAGGAACCGTCGATGGATCAAAAAACTATGAACGCTTAATCGCGGCGATTACTGCAGCAGGTGGTAAAACGTATAAATGGACTGAGGTTGCGCCTAAAGATAATGATAATGGGGGAGCACCTGGTGGTAACATTCGTGTTGGCTACCTGTACAATCCGGAACGTGTTTCATTAGTCGAAGGTGAAAATGGCACTGGTTCAGAAGGAAATTCATGGGATGCACAAGGAAACTTGGCATTGAATCCAGGTGTGCTAGATCCATCCAAATTTAAAGATACACGTAAGCCGATTGCAGCTCAATTTGACTTCAAAGGGAAAAAAGTAGTTGTCATCGGTGTGCACTTAAATTCTAAAGGCGGGGACCAATCATTATGGGGCTCTTCACAACCTCCATTTTTAGGTTCTGAAGCAGAACGCTTTAAATTAGCTACTACTGTTAATGCGTTCATCAAAGACGGATTAGCAAAAGATCCTAATTTAAACATCGTTCTTGCTGGGGATATGAACGACTTCGAATTTACAAAAACACTAGAAATACTTAAAGGTAACGAAATGGTTAATATGGTAGATAAAGCACCAGCTAACGATCGTTTCTCTTATTTCTTCCAAGGAAACAACCAAGTATTAGACCATATTCTTGTTTCTAAAAACTTAGAAAACAAAACAGAAGTAGACATGATCCATATCAATGCAAACTATACAGAAGCTCAAGGCCGTGCAAGTGACCATGACCCTGTAATGGTTCAAATTGATCTTAAAGGTGAAGATGTTGTTGTGCCAAGCAAAGCTGAAAAAATATACAACATTAAAAATCTTAAAACGAAAAAATTAACAATTGGTAAGCCGAGCGTTTCTATTACACTCGACGACAAGTCAGTTATTATCGAAGGTATTGTGTTCACAGGTGCTTATGCAGAATTCCATGGTGTAGGCTTTGCAAGCACAGCAGTAACACTTAAGTCAGTTGAGTCTGGAGCGATTATTGATATCAAGGGTACTCATGTAAAAGAAGTCATCATTGATGGCGCGAACGTAAAAGAAGTTAGAGGCGCTGAAAACATTCAAGACATTAAATTTATCAACGGTGCAAGTAAGGAAAACATTATATTCACAAATGCGAAAGGGGAACCCATTGTGGTTCCTTCTTTGCCTGGTGGAAACAATGCACCGATTGTAAAGAAAGCTATTCCGAATCAAACAGTTAAAAATGGGGAATCGATCTCACTCTTATTGACTGACTACTTTTCCGAACCTGAAAACGACGGGCTTACTTTCGTGTCTACGCTGGGCACAATTGAAGGGAATTCATTAAATCTAACACTCTCTGAAGGTAACTATATCGTAGGAGTGACGGCTTCAGACGGGAATAAGTCTGTTACAATTAGTTTTTCCGTAACGGTAACAGTTGATGTTGAATTGCCAACAGATAACTATTACAAAGGTGCGATTGGTAAAGATGGACAAGCGTTAAAAAACGCGCTTCATGAAATTATTGATGGACATATAGAGCTTTCTTACGATCAAGCATGGGTAGCATTGCGTGAAACAGATGAAGACCCAAATAACGCCAACAATGTGATTCTATTTTATTCAGGAGAGTCCCGCTCGAAAACTCGTAACGGAGGGAATAACGGCGACTGGAACCGCGAACATACCTGGGCAAAATCGCACGGTGACTTTGGAACAAGTATAGGCCAAGGCACAGATATCCATCACTTGCGTCCTACGGATGTTCAAGTAAATGGTTTAAGAGGAAATTTGGATTTTGATAACGGCGGAAGCGCAGTTAAAGGATGTAACGGATGTTTTAAAACTACGAATTCATTTGAGCCACCAGATCGAGTAAAAGGCGACGTAGCAAGAATTCTCTTCTATATGGCGACACGCTATGAAAAAGGCGATCGTGTAGACCTCGAATTAAATGAAAAACTGAATAACGGAAGTGCACCATACCATGGTAAACTTTCAGTCCTACTAGAATGGCATAAACAAGACCCAGTCGATGAATTTGAACGGAATCGCAACAATGTCATCCAGGAATGGCAAGGTAACCGTAATCCGTTTATTGATCATCCGGAGTGGGTGGAACTGATTTGGAAACAGGTTGGTTTAGCTGATACGCAAATTGCATCTTGAGGCAAGATTAGTTAAGAACTAGGAATAAATGAAAATCATGATGTCTAACACAATTCAGCAACCCCATCATAGAATGATTTGCATGGATGGATAAAGGTTGTTTGAAGAATAAACTGTACCCCGAATTTCGGACTTCAATAAAGAAATTGATGTAAGACTAAGATAAGAACCCTGTAGTATCGATTGAAGACGCCTTCCAGCTGATCACAGTAAATGGTCATGTGGAAGGCGTCTTTTTCTGTCTATGATTGTGTGGGTACTAGTAGACTTGAGCAATTAGAATCAGTGGGGGCTTCGGGAATTGCCTCGAAGTGTCCAACAAAACCCTCGAAGTGTCCAACGAACGCAGAAAAGCCCCCAACCAATCTCTGAAAGCCTCCAACCATTCCCGAGAACGGTCCAACCAACAAAGGAGTTTTAACAAAGTTTTATGAAATCCGATTTCTGCAATCATTCCTAAATGAGTTAGAGGATTGCAGAGGTTGGTTTATTTTTAGTGTAGATTGATAGTTCATAAGTGAAGAAATATTGTTTTCAGAAGATAAAGTAAGTACCAATACATGGTATGATTGTGGCAAGGAAGTACGTACATGTTTCAAGAAAAAAAACTTCCAACTTGCGGCTTGGGAAAGAGGCCAAGACATACGAATGAATGGGTATCCGAAACATGTACCAAATGCTCAAGAAAGGACAGCTAGTTGCGAACTTGTAACGATTATTGATAAATGATGGATTCATTGAATAAGAGGGGAATGACGTGTTCTTGTGGATAAAGTGAAAAAAGAAGTGACATTACATAAGTTTTGGATTGTACTTTTATTGGGGTTCCTTACGGCTATTGGACCGCTATCAATGGATATGTATTTGCCGGCACTTCCAATTGTTGCAACTGATTTACATACCTCAACATCGCTTGCACAATTAAGCTTGACCGCATGTTTAATAGGACTTGCAGTCGGACAACTAATATTCGGTCCATTGAGTGATATTCGGGGAAGACGCCGGCCACTCATATTCTCGTTGATTGTGTACGCGATTGCCTCCGTGTTATGTGCATTCAGCACGACGATTTGGGTTTTTATTGGCTTACGATTTATCCAAGGGGTATCCGGTGCGGCGGGAATTGTTATCGCCCGTGCATCTGCACGGGATATGTATTCCGGTAAAGATTTGACGAAGTTTATTGCATTACTTGCACTTGTAAACGGCGCAGCACCGATTCTTGCGCCAATATCGGGTGGAGTTGTGTTAAATTTCGCCTCATGGAACGTCGTGTTTATCATAATAGCGATTATTGGTCTCATGCTGTTTTTGGCCGTTACGTTTTTTCTCCCTGAGACGTTGCCTAAAGAAAAAAGGTCTGAGGGAAGTATGTTAGCGGTCGTCAAGACATTCGGGAATTTGTTTAAAAATCGCGTGTTTATGGGGATAGCGGGCACACAAGCCTTTATTATGTCGAGTATGTTTGCGTACATTGCGGGGTCTCCTTTTGTTCTGCAAAACCTTTACAATGTCACACCTCAACAGTTTTCCATGTTGTTTGCACTAAACGGTGTCGGCATTATAATCGCGGCGCAAGTGACAGGAAGATTATCAAGCACAGTTGGCGAAGTGAAATTACTGTTAACAGGGGTTTTAGTGTCATTCACGGGAAGTATTATACTCGTTATCGTTGTGTTAAATGAACTTCCATTATTGGCAATGACCGTAGCCCTTTTCCTCGTCGTTTCAAGCGTCGGTATGGTATCAACGTCCGCATTTTCGCTCGGTATGCAAAGCCAAGGGAAATCGGCTGGAAGTGCTTCGGCCTTTCTGGGGCTCCTCCCATTTATCGGAGGGGCTATCGTTGCGCCACTCGTAGGAATTGCAGGGGATCAAACGGCGTTGCCGATGGGAATAATTATTATTACGTGTAGCAGCGTTGCGCTCGTACTATTTTTACTTTTGGTGAGAAAGAGGCAAGTGATCGACTAAGATGTCTGATGTGGTATTTTAGGTATAAAAATTAGGAGGGAAAGGCATGACAAAACATGCATCATTATATGAACATTTAATTTAAAGAATATAAAAAAACAGCCCCCCAACCTAACCAGAGGACTACGAATGATTACAGTATTGCGCTGTGTCACTTTTTGTCCTCTTTTTCGCTCTTTGATACTATATATGGTGAACAAATGAATACCTATATTATCCGAGCGCCGTAGCGAATTCAATGGGATTCTTTATTTCAATCTATATCGTTCATATTTTCATTGAATTTGTAGTCAATTTAGAATAGTATGTAATCATAATTGACTAGGGGGAATAGGAGTGCTTCCACTACAGCAAAGTCATCTGATTTTAGAAAGTATTATTAAATATTCGTTCGATGAAATTTTTGTGACTGATGCGGACGGCACCATTATTTTTACGAGTGAAAGCTTTAAAAACTTTTTTGGAATCGATGCTAAAGAAATTATGAATCAAAATGTTTTTGCACTAGAAGAACAAGGGATTTTATCCCCTTCGGTTACAGGTAAAGTACTGAAAACAAAACAAGTTGAAACGATGATTCAAGAAACGATAATGGGAAGGAAAATAGTTGTCTCTGCTTATCCGATTTTTGATGACGATCAAAAACTACAGGGGGTCATTAGTTTCTCAAGAGATATTACAGAACTTGATTATCTAAAAAAGACAAATAATCAAGTAGCTAAAAGAATGCTTTTATATGAGAAAGAAATTGAAAAGATGAAAAATGAACAGTCATCCCTTTCACGTACTGATTTCGGTAAAATGGGATATGTTTTCAGCATTGTCGAAAAGGTATCTAACTTAGACGTTTCAGTATTACTGGAAGGGGAATCAGGAGTCGGGAAAAACTATATAGCGCAGAAAATCCATCAAAAATCCATTCGGAAAACGGAGCCTTTTATTGAAGTAAACTGTGGCGCCATTCCTGAATCATTAATTGAATCGGAGCTTTTTGGATATGAAGAAGGGGCGTTTACGGGTGCAAGAAAAGGCGGGAAAAAAGGCTATTTTGAAGCCGCTGGGAAAGGAACTATATTTCTTGATGAGATTTCCGAGCTGCCACTTAATCTCCAAGTTAAACTATTATCTGTTCTTCAAAATCGGACGGTACAACGTGTAGGTGGCAATTCAATCATTCGTTTAAACTGTCGAATCATATGTGCAACAAACCAAAACTTACAACAATTAATTGTAGAAAAAAGATTTAGAGAAGATTTATACTATCGAATTAATGTCATCAAGATTTTCATTCCACCTTTACGTGAAAGAAGAGAAGAAATAAATGGTTTAGTGTCTGAACTGATAAATGAATTTAACGATAAACATAACCTAAAGAAAGAGCTCTCTACAACTATGTTTTCTTGGTTAAGTAAACAGGAATGGCCAGGAAATATTAGGGAACTAAGAAATTTCATCGAACGCATCTTGATTACTTCCAATGACACGATTGTTGACGTCGACCAAGTTGATATCACCCATTTCCAAAAGGACATGACTTTACATCAATATATCGAAATGATTGAAGGCGATTATATTGTTCGGATGTATGAAAAGTATCCAAGCAGTATTAAGTTGTCTAAAAAATTAGGAATCAGTCAATCCACTGCCAATCGAAAGATTAATCAATATATCATGAACCAACCTAGTCAGAGTTGACTAGGTTTTTTGGTGTAATCCAGTCTCTTGCTGTTGGCATGATACTTGCAATAATGTATAGCACCAAGAAAAGATGCTGGCACTCACGCTCTTTCTTGAAACCAATAATTGAACCATGAGGAGGAATTATAATGACGAATCAAAATGAAAAACAAATTCTTAACCTACCGTTCACGGGTATTTGCTCGTTTGGGAAATATCCAATCTGTACAAGTCTCGATGAATTAGACGCGGATATGGCGGTTATTGGTGTTCCCTACGATATGGGAACACAATGGAAATCGGGAACCAGAATGGGACCACGCGGAATGCGAGAAGGCTCTACTTTGTATAGTTTCGGATTAGAAGGGGCCTATGATATTGAAAAAGATATTATGTACTTAGGTCCAGACTGTAAAGTAGTCGATTGCGGTGATGTAGATATCGTGCATGGTGATCTGGAACAGAGCTTCGACAATGTGGAAGAATCGATTAGAAAAATTGTTTCCAAAGGAGCTATACCTGTTGTAATGGGGGGAGACCATTCCATTACTATTCCTGTAGGGAGAGCATTGGATTCCGTTGGTCCATTCCACGTTATCCAAATAGATGCCCATTTGGATTGGGCAGATCATCGCTCGGGACAAAGATATGGACATGGTAGCACGCTTCGTCGTTTATCGGAAATGGACTACGTCGATAAAATGTTCCAATTCGGAATTCGTGGAATTAGTAGTAGTACAAAAGAAGATGTAGATGCCGCTCGGGAATATGGCAGTGTCATTTTATCCCCACGACAAATGAGGAAAATGAGCCTTGAATCCGTGCTAGATCTGATTCCAGAAGGGGAAAAATATTATGTAACAATTGATATCGATGGATTAGACCCATCGTTGGCACCTGGAACAGGTACTCCTTCTCCTGGTGGATTGTACTATGATGAAGTGAATGAGCTCTTGGAAGGGATTGCAAAAAGGGGAAATGTTATTGGTTTCGACTTAGTGGAGGTCTCTCCGCCATACGACCCAACTGGTATAACGAGTCAGGTGGGGGCAAGGCTTATTCTTGATTTTATTAGTTTTATTTTAAAGGAAAAAGAAAATAGTCTGCAGTTTGCTTCAGCTATGCAAATAAATAGCTAGAACTAAATTTGATACTATAGAGGAAGATGTACAGCTTCCTCTATAATGTACAATCCATTGTCACGCTTGTTATTTAAATCTGTTGGGATAACCTGTATAAACTAAATCTGGGTCGAGTAGTAAAGAAAGCTGTGGATAAATATGGAGTTAAAATAGTTCTTTATAATAAAAAATGAAAGCGCTTTATTATTGAAAGAATAATTAAGAGTATCTCCTCAGATATATACGGCAAGAAGGCTTAGATAGAATTATAGGAGGTTTATAATGGAAACAAGCAAGCAAGGTTCAACTAAAATGATGATCGGCATCGTATTGGCTGTACTCACATTTTGGCTTTTTGCTCAGTCAATGGTAAGCATTGGTCCCGCAGTTCAAGCAGATTTGGGTATTTCATTAGGAACGTTAAATATTGCCATCAGTTTAACAGCTTTGTTCTCGGGTATGTTTATTGTTGCGGCTGGTGGAATTTCTGATAAAGTCGGTCGTAAGAAACTAACTTATTTAGGATTGATTTTAAGCATTATTGGTTCCTTATGCCTTATTTTAGCACAAGATACTACACTTTTAATCACAGGTCGCATTATCCAAGGTTTTTCTGCGGCGTGTATTATGCCTTCAACTATTGCTTTAGTTAAAGCATACTTTGAGGGGGCTGACAGGCAGCGTGCCCTTAGTTATTGGTCAATCGGTTCTTGGGGAGGCGGTGGCTCCACATATTTAATAGGCGGCGCCATTGCCACGTACATGGGCTGGAGATGGATTTTTGTATTTTCCATCGTAATCTCTTTAGTTGCGATGTACCTACTGAAAGACATAGCCGAAAGTAAAGCTGTACAATCGAATAACTCTAGATTTGATTTAACCGGTTTTATAATCTTTATCGGTATTATGCTCGCACTAAATTTAACCATTACGCGTGGAGATGAGTTCGGATGGACAAGCCCGCTTACGATCGCCTTGATTGCTGCCGTTTTGATTGGAAGTGTTTTATTCTTTATCATTGAAATAAGGAAATCAAATAAATTTATTGATTTTTCTTTATTTAAAATTAAAGCTTATACGGGAGCAACGACTTCAAACTTTTTACTAAATGCTGTTGCTGGAACTTTTGTTGTGACGAATACGTATGTGCAGATATCAAGAGGTTTTACAGCGTTTCAGTCAGGCCTTTTAACAATCGGTAATTTAGTAGCTCTTCTTTTGATGATTCGTGTTGGCGAGAAATTGCTGCAAAAAGTAGGTGCGAGAAAACCTATGATAGCTGCATCCATCATGTCTTCTGTTGGGATTAGTTTAACTGCGCTAACTTTCTTGCCCGATATGACTTATATAATTGTCGTATTTTTCGGCTTCATGCTTTCAGGCGCTGGACTAGGATTGTACGCGACCCCATCTGTTGATACGGCTGTAGCGAGTGTTTCGATCGATAAAATCGGAGTGGCATCAGGAATTTATAAAATGTCCAGTTCACTTGGCTTTTCATTTGGAATAGCGATTTCAGCAGCTGTTTACGGAGCGGTAATAGCAACTGGAAACGTAGAGGCTGCAGCGCCCTTGGGGATTTTAGTAAACGTCATTTTTGCTATTCCTGCGCTAATCTCCATAATGCTAACAATTTCGAGCAATGAGGGGAAAGTAGTACCCGAGCTTCGAACTGAAAAAGATGAAACTGAAAAATCGTTCGTTCTTAACAGTGGATCCTGATCAAATACACTTTGTTTAGTAGTAGGAATCGATTTACTATCGAAAAATAGAGCAATTGATAATCCATGCGAAATTGATTGAATACAAGTAGCGAAGATTTTTGACGTGCAGTGTATAGACTAATCTAGCGTAGAGAAGACCATTCCGAAAGTGGGATGGTCTTTTTTTTTATCAATTCATAAGAAAAGGATACAAGGGGCATGTATTTTATTTTCGATATGCTTGTTGGCACTTGGTGGGCTTAAACATAACGCGCTTTCATACCGCCTTCATTAGGAAGTTCTTGTGGATACTTTAATTGGGGGAATTACTCCTTTCATATTTACCTATAATTGGATACAATTAGAATAGGATAAGGATACAGGAGGAAATGGAAATAAAGAAGTCAAAAAGATGGACAACTACTCGAGATACTAGAAAAACCATTACATAGGGTAAGGAAGGAAGTTATTTATAATGAAAAAACATCTATTTAAAGCTACATTATCAGCGGCTATAACACTCGTTTTACTTATTTCACTCCTGCCATTACAGGTTAAAGGAGCAAGCGTGACGCCCCCTAAGAATGAGATGCGTGCGGCTTGGATTGCAACCGTTCAAAATGTGGATATGAAACCAGGCATGAATGCAACTCAATATACTGCTTGGGTACAGAAAACATTGGATCACTTGAAAGCTAATAAATTCAATGCAGTTATTTATCAAGTAAAACCAACAAATGATGCGTTGTATCCTTCTAAATTGGCGCCATGGTCATCCTATATAACAGGGGGGAGACAAGGGAAAAGCCCTGGTTACGATCCTTTATTAATAATGATAAATGAAGCGCACAAGCGTGGTATGGAGCTACATGCATGGGTCAACCCTTACCGAGTTACAATGCCTGGCCAAACATTGGCAAGCCTTGCGCCTAGTAATGTAGCCCGTACAAATCCTGGATGGGTAGTTAAATATGGTAAGCAATATTATTTGAATCCTGGACTTCCTGAAGTACAAAATTATTTAATAGCTACAGTCAAAGAATTAGTAGCTAAATATGATATTGATGCTGTTCATATGGATGATTATTTTTATCCTTATAAAATTAAAAATGAAACATTTCCCGATCAAGCTGCATTTAAGAAATATGGATCATCTTTCAAAAAAATAGCCGATTGGCGTCGAGATAATGTTAACCAACTCGTCAAAAAGGTCTATTCATCTATTAAAACGACTAAACCGCATGTGCAATTTGGGATTTCTCCATTTGGAGTGTGGCGCAATCAATCAATGGATCCTACTGGCAGCAGTACGCGAGCTGGTGTAACAAATTATGATGACTTATATGCGGATACAAGACAATGGATTAAAGACGGCAGTATAGATTATATTACGCCACAAATCTACTGGTCTAAAACACTGTCAGTAGCTAAGTATTCAACTCTATTGGATTGGTGGAGTAATGAAGTAGAAACATATGCCGACAAACATCCTGTTAATCTATATATTGGTCTAGCTGATTATAAAGTTGGCATTGACGCTGATAAAGCGTGGAAGAACAAAATGGAGTTACCCAACCAAGTATTTGCCAACAGAGCAAACCAAATAGCTACGGGTCAAATGCACTTTTCTTTAAAGAGCATCCAAAAAAATCAGCTTGGTTATGCAACAATCCTGAAGCAACAACTTTATAATTATACTGCTTTAACTCCAGCAACTTCTTGGAGCAACGCAGCAATTCCAGCAGAACCAACATGGGTACAAGCTAACAAGGATATAGCCGGAATGAAGTTAGTCATCCAGGATCAAACGACTACACAACCAAGAAAATATGTGATCTACCGTTTTGAAGGAAACCAAGTGGGATTCTATGAAAATCCTCATAGCATAGTAGATGTTGTCTATAATACAAAAGGAAATACCGTATTTTTAGATAAGACAGCAAACCGCAACAAACAATACACATATGGAATTACTTCCGTATCCGCCACTGGCGTTGAGAGTGAGAATGCATATGTTGTGACGTCTGAAGAGGTTAGGCGCTAGGGAAATAACGCTAATTTGTATAGGTTGGACAGATGAATACCTGGAATAAACGAAGTGTAGGTGCGCTATATTGAGCCTACAGGTGTTTCGGTAACCAAAGAAAAGTTAGTCATTCATAGCAAACAGAAAAGCCCTTTTAGCAATCAAAGGGCTTTTTGTGTTTTGATGATAGAGACAAGTTAATGTGAGTAATAAAATTGGTGGGGTCTCCAACGAATCGCCGAAAGTGTTCAATCTTTCACGGAAAGCGCCCAACCAACGAAGGAGTGTCCAACAAACTCAGGAAAGCCTCCAACCATTCCCAACCCGACGTCATCAATCCACACCAAAAACTCCAAAGAGAAAAATCCCTCCAGGTGTTCCACATAACCTAGGTATTCATCCCATGAAAAATCATGTTAGTCAATATCTGATTCCTGTTTCCTTTAGTCTCGACAAAATTAAAATAATCCTTCGGTAGATTGAAACCAATTTTAAACAGTCCCAGTTATGTAATCGGACAATAGTTAGTAACCAATTTGATTTTCCCAAGGTCTTACTATTTGCTCAATCCTTGTTTTTGATTGAAAAATGAATTCACTGACCTGTTGTGCGTGGATGTTTAGACCTTCTCTTTCAACCTGGTAGCAATTCCTAAATGGCGGTGGATCTTCGAGTAAGCAGACGTCAATCCACCCTTGTTTATGAAAATTCCTGGCAATTGAAACAGGAACAACCGCCCAATAATCCCCTTTAGATAGGAACTCCAGTAGCATTTTTGCCGTGTCGATTTGAATATATGTATTAGTAGGTGGCCCCCAATGTTTCTCATGCCAAATATGATAATCGATTCCCCAATTAATATAAAGCTGATTTTCCGGGATAAGTTCATTATTGGGAATAATGCGATCGATAAAGTCATTTTCCTTACTTCGAATCAATACCATTTGTTCTTCAAACAATAGACTTACCTTTACGTTACGCAGAATACGATCTTGTAAAGAAAAGCCTATATCGATTTCTCTGCGATCAATCAGGGAATAAATTTCATTGGATTGATGTGTGTGAACAGCAATACGGATATGGGAGTTTTGCTGAGAAATCAATGGATATATGGTATTCAATATATAATTATGCACGCTATCGACAGCCCCAATTGTGATGGTAGCTTCCGTGCTCATCGATTTCAAATTTTTCGCTTCCAATAATAAGGATTCATACTTCAATGCAATTTGATAAAATCGTTCACCTTCATTTGTCAGTGAAACGCTTTTTACACCTTTTTCACGTTCCAATAATATGACACTGTATTCTTTTTCAATGTTATTCAAACGCTGGCTTATTGTTGATTGAGAAACATAAAGATGATTCGCCGCTTTCGAAAGACTACCCAGTCTGACAATAGACAAGAAAGTTTCGACTTGACTAAGATTCATATAATTCCCCCTATATATCTAATTTATCGATAATTAATAGTTATATATTTAATTTTACTATATATATCTTGCTTGTTACACTTAAAACTATGAAAGGGCTTTCACAATATTTCAAAAAGGGGGAATTGAAATGAAACGGTGGCTTAAATTACCATTGTACACGCAAATCGCAATCGGGGGGATACTTGGAATAATCCTTGGATTTATTTTAGGGGAGAATGCAAAATACATAGCACCTTTGGGGACGTTATTTATTCGCTTGCTCCAAATGTTAATTATACCGCTAGTTATCACGTCGGTTCTGGCTGGGATATTAAGTATGAAAGATGCAAAATCAGTTGGTAAAGTCGGCGGTTCTTTTTTAGTCTATTTGATCATTACGAGTATCATTGCAACAACGATTGGGGTAATTGTTGCGCTTATACTAAAACCAGGTAAAGGATTACAATCATTATTAAATCATGGAGAAAAGGTTGAAACGGTGGAGTTCGATTTCGTAGAACACTTTCTATCGTGGGTGCCTAATAATATATTCCAATCATTGGCGAATATGGAGATGCTCCAAATCATTGTATTTACAGTGATCATTGGACTTGTCATGCTTACCCTTGGTGAAGAAAAGGTTCCGACTATTACAAAGTTTGTTAATGAAGGTGCGAACCTCATGCTGAAATTAACGGGATATATTATTCAATTAGCGCCTTATGGAATACTTGCACTGCTTGCAAATCTGGTAGGGACATTCGGGTCAGAAATGTTATCTGCTGTTGTGAAATTTGTAGTTGCAGACTATATTGCATTGATGGTTGTATTGCTAGTTGTCTATCCGATCATGTTAAAATTTACAACCGGTTTAAATCCGATTCAATTCTATAAAAACATATATCCATCGATGCTCTTTGCATTTACGACATCTACAAGTTCTGCTACCATTCCGGTTTCACTCCAAGTTACAAAAAGGAACTTGGGAATTTCTGAAAAAACTGCTGGATTCACAATTCCGTTTGGTGCAACGGCGAATATGGATGGTTTTGCGGTTGCAATTGGGATCATTTCTGTATTTGCCGCAAATTTATATGGAATAGAAATTACATTTGGTTTAATAGTACAATTTGTTTTATTAGGATTGGTCTTGTCAATAGGTGCCGCAGGGGTGCGAGGTGCGGGAATTGTCATGTCTATTGTCCTTTTGGAAGCATTAGGCATGCCACTATTGATTATTCCAATTTTAGCCGCAATTTGGCCAGTAATTGATATGGGACATACAACATTGAACATTGCCGGTGATTTGACAGGTACAACAATCGTTGCCACTAAGAACGACGATTTAAATGAAGAAATATTCAATGCGAAAAATAATAAAATAAAGACGGATGAACAAGAAGTCTTTTAATATATCACTGGAGAGGTCGTGCTGTTATGTTAGAACGCAATACTAATTTTTTTCCACAACAATTACAAAAGTTGATATCTGACAGTTTCTTATACGTAAATGAGGATGCTTACGGGAATGATCGGCTATTTTTTGAAAATGCAGGGGGATCGTTAAGATTAAAATCTGCTGTTGACGCACAAACACAGTTATCCTCGTTGCCGGACTGTCCTGAGCGTACGCATGATATAGCAATGGACATTCGGAAAGTAATTGAAAAAGGAACGGAAGATATCCGACTTATTCTGAATGCCAAGGATGGTTCGATTGCAACGTCCCTCACTGCATCCAAGTTGATGTTTGAAATAATTACGACCATTGCAATGGATAAGTCTAGTGGTAACATTGTAACAACAGACATTGAACATCCTTCATCTTATGACGCATGTCAGTTTTCAGCAGAGCAATACAAACATGAGTTGCGGGTTGCTAAGGCTGATCCAAAGTCAGGCAGCATTCCTTTGGAAAATATTCTGAAGCTGATTGACGAAGAAACAGTTCTTGTATCCGTTATTTTAACCTCCAATATTACAGGAGCCATGCATGATATTAAAGGCTATGCGGATGCGATACGTCTAAAAAATCCTGATACTATTATCGTGGTAGATGCCGTACAGGGAGCCCCCCATGGTCCAATTGATGTTGATAAATGGAAAATTGATGCTCTAAATATTGCTCCATATAAAATGTTCGGCAATCGCGGTGTAGGATATGCGTATCTTTCTAATCGCATTGCTTCGCTTCCGCATCATAGATTACTTGCGACAGATGATGATAACTGGAATATTGGTAGTCCGACACCTGCACAATTTGCAAGTTTTTCTAAAGTAATTGATTATATTTGCGAAATAGGCAGTTATTTCAACTCGTCTGACGATCGTAGAACATTAATTTCAGAAGGGATGAATCGAATCCATTTGCAAGAGCAGGCTATCTTAAACCGGCTGATTAACGGATCGAATGAAAGGCCAGGTATAAAGGATATTTCGAATGTTACAGTACATTTCGAAGAAGCGAATGGAATTAGACAAGATCTTATTTTGGCATTGACCTTCGATAATATATCTTGCGAAGAGGCTGTCCAATTATATGGAGAACAAAATATTTTGGTCTACGCAAGGGAGTCGAGCAGCCACTACTCCAAAAGAATTCTGGATGCAGTGAATTTGGATGCCATTGTTCGAGTCTCTCCAATTCATTGCCATACGTCTACAGATGTAGATAAATTCCTTGAAATCACACAGAAGATTTCTGAAATAACACGGTGAAAGGGGACTGGAAATAAACTCTGTTTTACGCGAGGGCTCTAAAATAGAAACAGCTTCAATTCAGACTTTATATCTGGATTGAAGCTGTTTTTATTAGGATTCGAAGATGTGATAATGTCGAACTTGGTTAGGTGGCACCGTAGGAATCTAACTATTCTTGGGTTAGTATCCAATGAATCCGCGAAAGCGTCCAGCAAAGGGAGGAGTGTCCAATCAAATCAGTAAAGTGTCCAACAAACAGAAATCCAATTATCTACTAACCACATAAATCCCTTCATATCAAGGTATTTTCCGATTCTTAAAAATAGGGAGAATGAATCTAAAGTAATGGTTACGGGGCAGTCCGTAAGGTATCTTACTGTATTAGTAACAGTTTACTAGAATGGTATTTACTAATAGCAGACAATTGTTACTTGTTTAAATGGAATGGCATATTTCTTGTGGGTTAAATGATCTAAGCTTATATCATTGTATATTGTCTTTCTTTGACAGTTGGTTATCCTAGTGGTATCTATTAGTATTATGGAAAATTCATGTAAATCATTGATAGCACTTTTTATATAGAAGAGCGACAACAATCTACTATAGACATTTGAGGTGTATTCATTGAATATTGGCTATAAAAACATACTGGCACTAACATTGAGCTCCTCATTACTAGTAGGAGGATGTACAGATATGGATAATTTAACCAATAATAAAAAAATTGAGGTTAAGAAACCGTCGACTGAAAACAAGAGAAATGCGTACGAAATAGAGAACTTCGTACGTGTACAAGACTACACTGGTGAAGGATATAAATTGCGCGACAGCCGTCCAGAAACGGGCCAACTGGCTGAAGAATACGGGGAAGAAATCGTAGAAGCGGTCCAAGAGTATTTCTTAAGCACCTATAAAACGGAAGTAATTGTCCATAACATCATCGGGGCAGTCGATGGAGCAACCGTATTTGTGGAATCGGTAGGTGAACCCCATTTTTATACGTATGCAATTATACCAATCGATGTGGATAGTGAAACCGCGGAAACTGATGAAGTCTGGTCCGAAGAAGGGCAAGTTGAAAATGCGATTCAAGGCGCATTATATGCAATGATTTATGAACAAGAATTTGCAACGCTAGATGAATACTTGGAAAGTATACTTCAAAAATACCCTGTTGTCGGAGTACCAATAGAGGCAATAGAAAAAGTCGGAGGTTCAGGATTCTCGAGTTCAGTGTACAGAACAAGCAAGCTCGGTAACGAATTTCAAGGGATATATGATATGTATTTAGAAAACCCAGAAATTAGTAAAGAAGAAATAAAAAAGAATTTGAGTAAAGCTGATTTCAAGCCCGATCAAATGTTGATTCTCATAGAATTATTTATGAAAGAATCTGACACGGAACCCGATCAGGCGGTCTTTGATAAAATCGTTTCAGATATTAATGAGATGGAAGGTATACCTAGAGGTGCATATACAATTATTTTGAATGATAACTTGATTGATAAAAGAAGAGGTATCGGAACAAAGGATAATACGCTGGAAAGTATGAATCCAAATGAAGTTTTGAAAGAATGAGGAGGTAGAAAAAATCCCTCAAGTCTCATATTCGGCGGCTATATAAGTTGAGTAAATACTGCGTAGGGGTCTTACAAGGGATTCTTAATTTCGATTTATTTCTGGAAAGATTAAATTCCATGATGAAAACCTCATACAAACCAACTTAGAAACGAAGGGTTCAATTGAAAGGAGACTACGAGTTGAAACGATTACAAATGACAATCTTGATAGTTTTTGCGATTTTGATAGGGGGTTGCACAGGAATGGAGAAATCGGGCGGTAATGAAGAAACAATGACGGAACTTCCAGATACAATTGCAGCACAAGATGAATATACACGTTCTTTCCTCGTTTCAACTGACGAAGTTGCGGATGGACATTATGCCTTTAAGCCATGGACGGAAGCATATACCATGTGGATACCTGTGGACGGGACGCTATCAGAAACTTTTTATGAGAAAAGAGAAAAACACTGGGAACGATTTTCGTATTCATGGGAAGAACAACAAAAAAATCTTTCCTACGGCATATTTGGGCAATTTGAAGATCGCCCAGACTCTGAGGAGTATGGATTGAACCACTTGACGCGATTTTCAGGTTTCGAAGGTGAATATAGTAAAAGCGACGATGAAAAAAATGTCTATTATTATGGTGAAATGATCTCCGAGGTTGGTGAAGAAGGGGAGGAAAAATTCCTGTCTATTCAAACATAGGATTCATTAAACATAAAAACAGTGATAAAGCGTTGGGGATTTTATTTGATCATAGATGCAGTGATTGGACCACAAATTGTGATGCAGATACACAACGAATTAAGGAGCATTTTTTGAAACTGGTCAAATCAGTAAAATTTGTGGATTAAACTAGATTATGAATTAATTACCCAAGTCTTGCTAGAGGGGGGGCCAAGATGAATAAATCAAATGACGAACAACTAGAAGTACTCGGCTCCGCTATGCCCCAAGAACAAAAACCCTCAGTCAATTTTCAATTCAAATAAATCCCTTCATTTCAAGCATCTTCATATCGAAATCTTAATTATCTATTGGGGATTAATTAAGATAAATTTTTAGCAAATTAAAGAGTCAGTTAAAATCAATCGAGTAGTATATTCGATGGCTAGTGATAAAGATTTATTTGAATTAGATAAATAAATCCAACATTGTACGCCGTAGTTCATAGAATGTCTTTTACATAACGGTATTCCGGCGGGATTTATTCCCATCATGAAAAATACATACAAACCAACTTAGAAACGAAGGGTTCCATTGGAAGGAGACTACGAGTTGAAACGATTACAAATGACAATTTTAATAGTTTTAGCGATTTTGATAGGGGGTTGCACGGGTATGGAGAAATCGGGCGATAATGAGGAAACAATGACGGAACTTCCAAATACAATTGCAGCACAAGATGAATATACACGTTCTTTCCTCGTTTCAACAGATGAAGTTGCAGCAGGGCATTATGCATTTAAACCGTGGACAGAAGCATATTCGATGTGGATTCCGACGGATGCAACATTGGATTCTACATTTTATGAAAAAAGGGAAAAACATTTTGAACGATTCTTATATGCATGGGAAGAAGAGGAAGAAAACATTTCCTACCTATTGTATGGCCTTTTTGAAGAACGACCTGATTCTGAAAAAGTAGGTTTGGATCACCTGTCTTTCTACGCGAAATATGAAGGAAACTACGAACGTTTCGAAGAAGGCGATAATATTTTTTACTATACAAATGATATTTTTGAAGTTGGAGAAAACAGTATACCTGTATACGCTCATATAGGTTTTATTAAACATAAAAAAAGTGATAAATCGATTGGAATAATATATGAAAGAAATTGCAGCGATTGGACAACGAATTGTAACGCAGATACAAAACGTATAGAAGATCATTTTTGGAAACTGGTCAAATCAGTAAAATTTGTGGATTAAAGTAGATAATGAATTAACTATTCAAGTCTTACTAGAGGGGAGGACAAGATGAATAAATCAAATGACGAACAATTAGATAAGTAACTCCAACAGTGTACGCCGTAGTTCGTAGAATGTCTTTTGAATATAGTGTTCCGGGAGGATTTATTCCCATCATGAAAAACACATACAAACCAACTAAGAAATGAAGCGTTCAATTGGAAGGAGACTACGAGTTGAAACGATTACAAATGACAATCTTGATAGTTTTTACGATTTTGATAGTGGGCTGCACAGGCATGGAGAAATTGGGCGATAATGAAGAAACAACAACGGACCTTCCAGATAAAATTGCAGCACAAGATGAGTTTACACGTACTTTCCTCGTTTCAACTGACGAAGTGACAGAAGGGCATTATGCTTTTAAGACTTGGACAGAAGCTTACACGATGTGGATACCTGTGGATGCTAAACTATCCCAAGGGTTTTATGAAAAGCGAGAAAAACATTGGGAACGATTTTCATATGCATGGCTAGATAACGAAGAAAATCTTTCCTACGGCTTATTTGCGCAGTTTGAAGATCGACCTGACTCTGAAGTGGTAGGGTTAGAACATTTGTCTGACTACGCTCAGTATGTGGGTGAATATAGTAAAAGTGACGATGAAAACAATATCTATTATTACGGTAAAAGTGTTCATGAGACTGGACAAGAAGGGGAAGAAAAAATCCCGGTCTATTCACATATAGGCTTCATCAAAGATAAAAACAGTGATAAAGCATTAGGGATATTATTTGATCACCATTGCAGTGACTGGACAACAAATTGTGACGCAAATACAAAAAGTATTGAAGAACACTTTTGGAAACTGGTCAAATCAGTAAAATTTGAGGATTAAAGTAGATCATAAATTAATTATCCAAGTCTTGCTAGAGGGGGGACAAGATGAATAAATCGAATGACGAACATCTAGATATACTCAATTCCGCAATGCCCCAAGAATAAAAAACCTCAGTCAATTTCTAAATCAAATACATCCCTTCATTTCAAGCATCTTTATATCGAGATATTATTTTAATTTTCAAAAACTTAAAATGAATCTAAAGTAATAGATTCGGAATAGAAATCTTGATTATCTATTAAATAATAACTACTCAACTAGATTGATATCAACCAATTATTACTCCGGAAAATAGATTTTAAATAGTTAAGTGGGCTTAAAGGGCTGAGTCTAATTTGCTGAAAATTGGTGTTCTTTGACAGCGGCTTATCCAAGTGTTATTTATTAATATAATGGAAACCTATGGGAATTAATTAAAATGAATTTTTAGCAAATAAAAGAGTCAGTAAAAATCAATCGAGTAACATATTCGTCGGCTAGCGATAAAGACTTAGTAAAATTGGTTGGATAATCTAAGCGGCGAACTCCGAAGTTATAAGATTTCTTGTACGAAGCCGTATTCCAGCAAGATTGAATTCCATCATGAAAAACACATGCCACCGACTAAGAGACGAATGGTTCAATTGGAAGGAGACTACAAGTTGAAACGATTACAAATGACAATCTTGATAGTTTTTTCGATATTGATAGGGGGCTGCACAGGCATGGAGAAATCGGGCGATAATGAGGAAACAAAAACGGTACTTCCAGATACAATTGCAGCTCAAGATGAATATACACGTTCTTTCCTCATTTCAACTGACGAAGTTGCGGATGGGCATTATGCCTTTAAGCCATGGACAGAGGCATATACGATGTGGATTCCGACAGATGCAACATTGGATTCTGTCTTCTATGAGAAAAGAGAAAAGCACTGGGAACGATTTTTATATGCGTGGCTAGATAACGAAGAAAATTTATCCTATGGCGTTTACGGTCAATTTGAGGACCGACCTGATTCTGAAGAGATGGGCTTAGAACATTTGTCTGACTTCTCTAAATTTGAGGGTGAATATAGTAAAAGTGAAGATGAGAATAATATTTATTACTTTGGCAAAAGAACTTCTGAGGTTGGAGAAGAAGGAGAAGAAAAAATCCCTGTCTATTCACATATAGGCTTCATCAAAGATAAAAACAGTGATAAAGCATTGGGGATATTATTCAATCACCATTGCAGTGATTGGACCACAAATTGTAATGCAGATACAAAAAGTATTGAAGAACATTTTTGGGAACTAGTCAAATCAGTAAAATTTGAGGATAAAAGCTGATCGTGTATTCACTATCCAAGTCTTGCTAGAGGGGAGGACAAGATGAATAAATTAAATGACGAACAACTAGACGTACTCGACTCCGCTATTCTTAAAGCGCGAATTGCAAAATTAGAATATGGAACTATAGATGATGGGAAATTCACTTCAATTTCAATTGAGGATATACGACGCATTTATATTGAAGAAACAGGTGCAGAACCACCAAGCGCGATTACTTTATATAAATCCAATGATTTCAAAAGAGAGGGAAGAGATAGCGGTTTCGATGGGACGGTCATTCATTTCTACGATTCAGAGAAGGGCATAAATCAAAGTTATATGATACCTCGTGGCTCTGAGCACGCAGAGAGTGGTGGAGAGGGAGATGGGCAACCGCTCGACTGGATATACAATGGGTTAGGTATTTTCACTGGGGAAGTAAATGATCAATTACAAGATGCGAAGGATTTCGAGAAATGGGCAAGTGAAGAAATAAATAAAGTAATTAAAACGGGAAATACGAGTGGAAACGATATGAGAATTCCTGAACTTAGAAAAATTGGCATTGGGCATTCACTAGGTGGTAACCACATTCAAATGCTGCATTTATTGGGGGCAGAATTTGACGGAGTCTATGCATTAAATGATGCAGCGCCGACCGTCTATCAACTTGCTGCAAATGACGCGGACTTTTTTAATGGAATTCGAAAAAAGTTCGGACAACAAATCCAGAAGGTTTCTGAACTTTACAAACTCGACCCAAATCAACTCCGTACTTTCGCATTAAACTACTACAAATCAAAGGGCAAACACATCGAGCATATTACGTCCGAAGAAGATGCGCTCTATCCCTTACATCTTACCAGAGGATTTATACGTTTTGGAAATGAACAAGTAGTCGATACGGACCCTAACATAACAGGACTTCACGATGTAATCAGTAGAATTCCGGATAAGCAGTTGCAATCACTGCAAAAGTACGTAGCGACAGCGGCACCTTACTATGAAGAGGCGGGTATGGATGGGTTATTCTACTTTGCAACGGGCATCGATAATAACTTCCTTCAAAATGTTAATGTCTTGCTGACTGGAGATCCCGAAAGTGAAGGGGCTTTAAGCCTGAAAAACATTGCGAAATTTACAATCTCCAATCCATTCAAGGCGGCAAAGAATCGGCATGCGGCTTTCAAGGGAATTGTTAACCAAATTCCTGTTATTCAAGAACGGCTGCTAACGTTGATCAAGCAGCTTCCGACGCTTATAGTGATTGCCGATGCAATGTCGGGGGAAGAGGGACAACGGATTTCAGATTATTTGAGAAGCATACAGGAGCGTGCGGAGAAGGTGTCGAATGTGCTGCTTGCAATTTCGACTTTTGATATCACGACAATTAAAGGGTTCAATGATAGCTTCAAGGGAATTAAGTATGCGATTCAACAATTGGATGGTATCGTATCTGACTTTCATCTTTTATGGGAATCAGGGAAGGACCTTCTAGCAGATGTATTAGGATCATTCGATGCGCATGCATTAGAGGCTCTTATCAACGGGCTTTCCCAACCGAATCGGCGCTATGTAGGGAATGACCTCATTTATTCCGCAGGAGGGGGAGCTTCCATTATCGAGGTGAATGTATCTTCTGCGACCCGGTTGTATTGGATGGGATTGGATAACTACGAAGAAAAGAGCCATGTCATCCAGCGTATACAACGTGCTTATATCGAGAAGTTTGAACAACCTTACGAGTCCAGACGAAAAGACTTACTAACTCAAATAGGCTATATGGAAACGAATCCTCATTCATACAGTTATTTGCTTGGCGGTGGTGATCGCGAGATGATCGGTATTTCTGTTCAAGAACACATTCCGCCCATGCCGTCACAAATTACAAATGTGATGGATGGAATTCAAAGTTTCTACGCAGCCGATATAGAAAAAGGGAAGCTGTTATTCAGTCAAATGAAGGATGCAATTATTCAACTTTTTACTGAAGATCAGCAACTTACGGTGATGTTTGAGCTTCGCTAATGGAGGGGGAGTTGAAATTGGGACAAATCAATATGGATTATTGTTTTTTACCAAACGAAGACATGCAGCCCAGTGGTGTATATGTGAATGGTCTGCTGGGCGAAATGGAAGAATTGGCGCTTCGATTGAATCGGTTGGTTGATGCGGAATTACAGCATGCAAAAGGCACGATTGTTGAAAAAATAATAGCTGAAGTCGATGAACGCGCGATTGAACAAGTAAATGTCTGCAACTTCCAAAAATACTATGTGACGGGCGCGACCCGGGAATATAACACGATTTACAATGACCTTGCGACTCAACCAATCACAATCACTTATCGGATTAGGGAAACAGTAGAGACTACATCGATGATTCTTGCACCATAATTGCTCATCGAAACGGAAAGGAGGTGATGCCGCAAAAAACCGCGAGTCTAAATTCAGAAGTTTCTGTATTGCGATGAGAAATTGTCGTTATCCATACAGTTATTTTATACATGCACTAAAATTCAAGGAAAAGGGAGATGTTTGGAATGTCAGGAATTATTCGCGTAACACCAGCAGAACTGGATGCAATGGCATCACGCTACAATCACGAATCAGGGGAGGTTGCTTCACAAATCGGCCGTTTGGACGGAATGATTGGTGAATTGCAATCCATGTGGGAAGGGGCTTCTAGTGCAGCGTTTGCGGAGCAATATGAGCGCCTTAAGCCAAGTTTTAACGAAATGCGTGAATTATTAAGTGAAGTCGGAGTACAGTTAAGCCGTGCAGGACAAGCATTACAAGACGCGGATCAGCAAATCGCTGGTCAAATTCGCGGCTAATTGTTCAGATTCAGAAGTTGAAAATAGTGGAGCGTCATTCCCTAAAAGGAAGGCGCTTTTCCTTCATTGAGGTGGAAATTATGTATATCGAAATTACTGTAGATCTTTCAAATTACGAGGGCGATATAATCGATCTTAGATTATCCGATTACTATACTATGAAAAAAATGATAGACATTGCTTGGCAGGCAAATTCTATTTCAATAAATCCGCGTGAAGGTCACTGGATACGGGTAGTTAATAAAGACAAGCTATTTCCAGGGCATTTGACACTGGCACATTGTGGGATTAGGACAGGTGACCGTATTGAAATCATTTGAAGGAGAAAAAAAGATGCCGACTCATGTACATACATATTTAAAAGATTTGATAGGTGTAGAGATAAATGAAGAAGAGAACAAAAGAACATTCATCTTTCAAAAAGAACGTTTCGGATTTAAAAGAAGTACTGAGATTGTCTTTTTAAAAGAAGTCAATCCTGAAATCAGAAAAGAAATTGTCATAACAGATGACGAGTTAATCATACAAGCAGACATTCCAAGTTCGTTGAAGCAGTTTGATGAAATTCAAACGGAAGATGCTAAGTCAAGATGGATGTTTGCGCATCAGCTTGTAGAAAAGGTTGATGCTCATCCGTATCCCCGTCTAAATCTGATCGTTTGTCCCGAAAATATAGTGTATAGCAAAGGCATGGCCCCTGTTTTCATCTATTACGGGGTGATGGAGAGTTTGCCGCCATTTAGAAATGATGCAGAGCGCGTCTGGCTGGAAACGAGGGCGGCAGTAGCTGCGGCAGTAGATGGCTCATTCACATATGAAGAATATTTAAAGTATAACGAGGTCCTGGAGCTTAATGAGACAAGTGCGAAAGTGATGTCCATTCAGGATAGCCGAGCGCTACTCGACTATATTGAGCAACAACTTGAAAATCTGGATATCAAAGAACAAAGCTTTGTGAAATTACCGCGTAAAAAGTGGAAAATGACTAAATGGTTATCTATCGGTCTTAGCGTGCTACTTATTCCAGCACTACTATTTGCATTTATTTATTTCATACACGAAAAGCCGAAAAATGAAGCGTACATTGATAGCCATGAATACTTTTTGCAGCGGAATTATAGTCAGGTCGTCACCGTACTAAGCCCGTACAGCATAAAGTCGATGCCTTATGTGATGCTGTATGAACTGGCTCATTCATTCGTAACAAATGAAAAATTGGATGAAGAACAAAAAAGAAATGTGCTGTCGAATATCACGTTGCAAACAGATTCCGACTACTTGAAGTATTGGATTTACCTTGGCCGGGGGGAAGCCGCGAATGCGGTTGATTTGGCTAGGTCAATGGAAGATGGTGAACTCATCACTTTTGGATTACTTAAAAGACGTGAAGAACTCCAAGCTGATCATACGCTTACAGGCGAAGAGAAACAATATCTGTTAGAAGAAGTAGATAGAGAAGTGGAAGAGTATGAAAAATTGATGGAGCAGAATGAGGAAGACGAGGCAGAAAAAGCCGAAGCCGAAGCAGAAATAGAGAAGCAAGAAAAGGCAGCTAAAGTAGTGGAGCAACAAAAGCTAGACAAAGTAGAGAACAAAAAACAGGCAGCCGAAGCAGAGAAACAAGATAAAGCAGACAAAGTAGAAAAGCAAGAGAAGGTAGATAAAGTTGAAACAGTAGATAAGGAATGAAATTCGTAAGCGAAAACTAGGAACTAAAAAAAGAAGGTGTACATGATGAAACAACTATGGGTGTTTTACGGGGAACATTATCAACGTATCGATGTGGATGAAAATTCTTTTACTTCACTAACTATCGGGCCAGCTATCGAAAATGATATCACAATCCTGTCGTATCCATTTACATCGGGCCATTTCACAGTAGCGAAGGAAGAGGATGGTTTTACGGTTCATGATGGAGTCGATCACGTCGGTCGAATATCGGACAAAGGGAGTTTGTCGATTGAACAAAAAGAACTAATTCTTCATTTATATGTCTTAACTGCTCCCGCTTCTACCAAAACGTACTATCTCGACTATGAAAATGAAGTTTCGTTTGAGAGTCGACTTGAATCTGCAACATTCAACCGAGAAGAAGTTACTTTTTCAAATGTAGAATCCGGTCAATTTTCATTGAATAAGACATTGGCTGGCTGGATAATTAAGAAAAATTACAGTTGCCCGCTCTATGTGAACGGCAAAAGAGTTGACATGAATGAGCCCCTTCAAATCGGAGATGTAGTTCAGTGGGCATTCATGGAAATGAAATTAATCGAACAAGACATTTTAGAAGTCGTTACTGCTGCCCAGTACGAAACCCGACTGTCAGAAATTGACGTACCACAGTCTGAACTCGTTACGATGTATCCCGATTACAGACGGACACCCAGAATGATCTACGACTTGCCTGAAGACAAAGTGTCACTATCCTTTCCAACGCAGGAAAGTGATGATTCAGGGCGCGGTCTTTTGCTTATTATTGCACCGCCGCTAGTTATGCTCATCGTCATGGGGCTTGTTGCCATTTTGATACCCCGTGGGATTTTCATCATCATTTCCATTTCCATGTTCCTAATGACCTTGGTCACTTCAACTGTGCAATTTTTTAAAGATCGGAAAAGACGTAAGGTAAATGAAGCGAAAAGACGCCGTGTCTACACAATCTACTTGCAAAATATGCGTCAAGAACTATATGAATTATCCAAAAAGCAAAAAGAAGTATTGGACTATCATTTTCCACCGTTTGAACAGATGAAGCAATTGACGAATCAGTTGTCGGGTAGAATTTGGGAAAAGACATTGGAAAGTCATGACTTTCTGGAATTTAGACTTGGTACCGGCAATGTGCCCGCTAGTTATGACATTAAGTTGTCATCGGGGGATTTGGCGAATAGAGAAGTCGATGATTTGTTGGAACAAGCACAGCGTATGGAAACGGTCTATAAGGAAATTCCAGGTGCCCCAATCACTGCCCGTATATCGCAAGGAATTTTAGGACTTATCGGAAAAGCATCGATTATCAAGCGTGAATTACGCCAGATCGTTGGGCAGCTCGCATTTTCTCATAGTTACCATGATACACGTTTCATCTACATCTTTAACAACAAGGACTACGCAGACATTGAATGGATGAAATGGTTGCCACATTTCACACTTCCAAATATGCATGCAAAAGGATTGATTCATAATGAAGAGACGCGCGATCAGTTGCTGTCGTCACTCTATGAAATAATTCGCGAACGCGATATGGATGACATGAAAGGGAAAGTGAGATTCACACCACATCTCGTATTCATCGTTTCCAATTACCCGTTAATTGCGGAGCATGTCATTCTAGAGTACTTGGAAGGGAAAAGTAATGAGGATCTCGGCATTTCTGTCATATTTGCTGAGTCGGCACAAGAGCGTATGACTGAAAATGTTCATACGCTTGTCCGTTACGTAAATGACTGGGAAGGCGATATCCTCATCAATGCTGGAAAAGCAGTTAATACGCCATTTCAACTGGATGCCTATGATGAGAAAACGAATGAACGCTTTGCCCGAATGCTGAAGTCGCTCAATCATCAGATTGGTATGAAGAATTCGATACCGAGTTCGGTCAGTTTCCTTGAAATGTTCGGGGTGAAGGATGTTAAAGATGTTCCGATTGGACGCAATTGGCTGACGAACGAATCTTCGAAGTCACTTGCCGTTCCAATCGGTTTCAAAGGAAAAGAGGAACTTGTTCATTTGAATCTACACGAAAAAGCGCATGGTCCTCATGGTTTGCTGGCAGGGACGACGGGTTCAGGGAAAAGTGAATTTCTTCAAACGTATATTCTATCGCTTGCCGTCAATTTCCATCCCCATGAAGTTGCTTTTCTATTGATTGACTATAAGGGTGGAGGAATGGCGCAACCGTTTAGAAATATTCCTCATCTATTAGGCACCATCACAAACATTGAAGGCAGTAAAAACTTCAGTATGCGTGCACTTACTTCTATTAATAGTGAACTGAAAAGGCGGCAACGTTTATTCGACCAATATGTTGTCACACATATCGATGATTACACGACGCTCTATAAGGAAGGAAATGCAGCTGAACCCTTACCGCATCTGTTCCTGATTTCAGATGAATTCGCAGAGTTGAAAAGTGAAGAACCTGAATTCATTCGCGAGCTAGTTAGTACCGCCAGAATTGGCCGAAGCCTGGGTGTCCATCTTATTTTGGCAACACAAAAACCGGGCGGTATCATCGACGAACAGATTTGGAGTAATGCCCGTTTTCGTGTCGCATTGAAAGTACAGGATGCATCGGATAGTAAAGAGATTTTGAAAAATGGCGATGCTGCCACAATTACTGTAACCGGTCGAGGCTATTTACAAGTGGGGAACAATGAAGTCTATGAATTGTTTCAATCTGCTTGGAGCGGCGCGCCGTATATGGAGGAAACATTGGAGGGCGAAGATGACATTGCGATTGTCACAGACCTTGGTCTGCATTCTCTTTCCGGCATCGAAACAAATATCAGTAAGAAAAGAAGCGGTTTAACGGAAATGGAAGCCGTAACAGCAAAAATTGCACAAACACAAGCGGATATGTCCATCCTGAAGTTAGCGAGTCCGTGGTTACCGCCGCTGGCAATGCGAATCGAAACGATGGAAGATCGTTCTGCAATACAAGTTGGCTTTCCGCTCGGGATGATTGATGAGCCAGAAAAACAAAGTCAAACACCAATTGGTTATGATTGGACGAAGGATGGCAATCTGGGTGTTTTCGGATCATCAGGGTATGGAAAGTCGTATACACTGCTGACGGCAGTTCTTGGAATAGCTGATCATCTACCGCCGAGCGAAGCGAACTTTTACATTTTGGACTTCGGCAATGGATCGCTACTACCACTTCGGCAACTACCGCATACAGCTGACTATTTCACGCTGGATGAAGAGTTGAAGCGGGAAAAACTCGTTAAGTTGATGAAAGATGAGATTACGAAAAGGAAATTGGCATTCCAACAAGCGGAAGTCAGCAATATTAATATGTACAACGAATTGTCTGCGCATCGTTTGCCGCTGATCTACATTGTAGTCGATAATTACGATATCATCCGTGAAGAGATGGAAGAGCTCGAAATGCAACTGATCCAATTCGGGCGTGACGGACAGTCGCTTGGTATCTATCTGTTTATCGCTGCGACGCGCGTGCAATCAGTTAGACAATCACTCATGAATAATTTGAAAACGAAAGTTGTTCATTATTTAATGGATGCTACGGAATCCTTTACAGTCATTGGACGTGTCCCATTTGAGTTGGAGCCGTTCCCTGGCAGGGCCATTATCAAAAAAGAGGATCCACATTTCGCGCAAGTTTACCTTCCGGCGCCAGGGGCAAATGATTTCGAAGTCCTGGAAGCGATTAAAATGATTGCTCGAGAACTGAAGGAGAAATACCGTGGCGAGGAACTTCCTCAACCGATTCCGATGTTGCCGTTCGAATTGACGTCAACCATTTTCCCTTCTTATGTATCAGGGGAACAGGAAAATGGACTTGTTGCAATCGGATTGGATGAAGAAACAGTACGGCCGATAAAGATCGACTTCAGGAAAAATCGCCATTGTCTGCTAGTTGGACAAGTACAGCGAGGAAAAACAAATACATTGAAGTGGATCCTTCATACGCTGATGGAGCAAGACGTTGGCTTCATCGCGATATTCGACTCATTTGACCGGGGCTTATCCATGTTTTCTGGAGACCCGAAAGTCGACTACTTGGAAACGAAAGAACGTCTCATGGAGTGGCTAACGCAAGCTGAACAATTCTATATTCAGGCTGAAAATGCGTATCTGGAAACCGTCCAGTCAGGAAATAGGGCAGCTGAACTTGTACCCTCTTATTTCATCATCGATGGCTATACACGATTTTTACAAGTAGCAGATATTGGCATACAAGATCGCTTATCGAAGCTGATGAAAAAGTATTCCCACTTAGGGTTCAATGTCATTATCTCTGGAAATAATGCGGAAATCACGAAAGGCTACGATGCATTCACGAATGAATTGAAGCTGGTTCGGCAAGCGCTTATCTTCATGAAAAAATCAGAGCAGACATTATATACTGTTGCGTACGAACGCAAAGAAATGGATCTTCCGTTAGGATTTGCACATTATATTTTGAATGGCAATGCTAGTAAAATACAAATTCCGTTAAGTGAGATTGAGAGGAAGATTCTGCAATGAAAAAGAATAAGAGTTTACTGAAAATTGGTGCGGGAATTGTATTAATACTAGCTGTTCCCATTTTGTTTTTTCAACTACTAGGTGTGAATCTGTTTAATGCGGATAGTTCCAATAAACGAATTATAGCGATTGTCAATGAAGACCAAGGTATGTCCAAGGATGATGAAACCGTCGATATGGGAGAAGAGGTTGTTTCCATTCTAGCCGAAGATTCAAAGTATGAATGGAAAGTCATGAGCCGTGGTACCGCTGTTAACGGGTTAAAATCGAATCAGCATGAAGCGATTGTGTATATTCCTTCAGACTTCTCGGAAAGTATCATGTCATATGATCAGCAGAATCCAGAGCAAGCGGAATTCTCCTATGAAGTACAACGCCAAAAAGCGGGTTCAGAAAAAGAAAAAGTACTCCATGAAATTGAAACGGCCACAAACCGTGTAAACGAAAAGGTTTCGACACTCTATTGGAGTTATGTTGCACAAGAAATGGATCATATTAAAAAAGAGTTCACAACGATTCTGGGCAAGGAAACAGAATTCCTTACTGCGATGTCCGACTATTATAAACCAGGGTCCGAGAAGCTAGCGGAAGAGATGAAGAGCCAGAAAAAACAAATGGAAGGACTGCGCTCCGTAATCAGTGATGCAAATAATGGTCATAATGCCCGAATTGAAAATGCAGACTCATTCGGACAGCAAATGAACGGTTTCATCACATATGTACAGCAGTATAAAGAATTTCAACAACAGCAAAAAAATATTCTTCAACAAGTCCAAGATGATAGTCTAGCTAAGATTCATGCTGCTGCGGCAACTCAATCGAGCCAGTTCAACGAATCGGTCCAGATGCTTGAAGAAAATAACGAAAAGTTAAACGGTGAAATTGTCAAAGTGAATGAAAAAATTGACGCGAATAAAGAAAAATTCAATGCACTGTCCGATTTGCGTAAAAACGAAGTCGATCGACAACTAGTGGACCTTCTTGTCGTCCAAGGAACTGCGATTGATCGCTATAATAATTCGATTTTAGGTAATTTGGAAAAAGGAATTGCGGCTGGAAAAGATGGATCGGCTGTAGGTGGTACAACTAATCCAACAGCTGATCAGCAACAAATGAACGCAATCAAAGAAGAAATGGACCGCAAAGCCGGTGCTAAGCTCGCAGTTGCATTGCCAGGGCTCGAAGAAGAGCAAAATAAAGTGACTGCGATTTTAGCAGCATTGACCGCGATGAAAGCTAGTGTTGCCGAAGCGACTCCCGATTCTACATTCATAAGTGAATTGGAACAGCTTGAAGGCGAGCTATCATCGATGAACGCAGTCATGTCAGAAAAGGAAGCACTTTGGAGCGGTACAAAGAAAGAAGGAACGGATGATTATGTAAAAGCATCCACCGACTACAAGGATCTGGTTGGTGATTATGATGTATTGAACAAGGAATATGAATCGATTCAACAAATTTTGAATTCAGCCCCTGCAGATACAGCGCAGATGATTTATCAAATAAAGCAAAAAGAAGCATCCCTTCTTAAGCACGATGGATTGTCGGGGGATCAACGGAATAGATTAGCAGACTTGTTTGCGAAAGGTGCTGCTAGCACGGATACCAAAACATTGTTGACCTATTATGCAACGCTCGAACAATTTGGTTTTACCCTCGACGAGCAGGGGCAAAGTACGCATAAAGATGGCGTTCTAAAAGATGAAATCTTAACCGCATTATTGAAAAACGTTGTCGAGATGAATGAAATAGAACTCGAAGGCTGGACTTCTGTAGGGGACGGTATCCCTGAAACTGAGCTCGGTATGAGTGAGTTGAGTACAACGTTTGCTGCAATCATGTCCGGTTACAAAGAAACAGTGCAAGAGCAGCATGCTGCGCTATTGAATGATTTGAGTTTGATTGATGAGCAAGCAAACGTTTTACTTAGCCAGATTCAAAATACTGCAGGCGAACCTGTTGCGGCAACAAGTGAAGGCGAAGTTGCTGCTAGTCAAAGAAATGTGAGTGGTCAACTTGTTTCGCTCAGCGGCATGATGGATTCATTGTCAGAGAGGCAAAAAGGTCTTGTCAATTACGCGAGTGATCTAACTGCAAAAGCGGATAATATGAAAGAAACGTCTACCGCATTCAGCGATAAGTGGGAAACGAATGTGGATGCAATGTCAGCATTTGATACGGATATTCAAGACTTTCTTGGTAACACCTATGTTGACGGCCAAGAGAATGGCTATGTGTTCAATCATTTTGTCAATCCACTCCAGGTAAAAGGAGAGGCCGCATTTGCGGATGAAGTGAGGAAAGTACCGCCTGTTATTCTACTACTCATTTTGCTTATTAGTAGCCTGTTAATTGGTTTCTTTAGTTATCAAATTAAAGAAGGTCCAATTGGCTTCCGCTTAGGATTGACTTGCATGCTGTCTTTACTCGTAGGTCTTATTATCAGTCTCTACAGCATAAACATGTATGTGCTGAATGACCAACGTGCAGTTGAATGGACAGTATTCACCATCCTTCTCCTAATGGCTAGTGCCGCGGTTATTCGTGCAGCACTTGAATTCGGGCAAACAGCAGGATGGATTGCGAGTGTCGTACTGATGTGTCTATACATTACTCCGCTGCTGATCCTTGCAGTACCTGAAATAAACATTCCAGATATTTTATCGACTGTTTATATGTCCATAAAATATGAACCTGAAACGAACTTCATATGGGGAGCAGTACTTACAGGTATCATTGCGATTGCGATGATCATGATTTCTTATTTGATCAATAAATACAAAACAAATGACACGTCAACGGCAGAACAAGCTCATGATAACTAAATCGACTTGGCTGCTACTTGTAATACTGTTAATCGCTTGGACGGCGGGTCATAGTACCGTTCAAGCAGCTCCGGATGATGAACCCAATCTCGATTTGGAACCAGTTGTTTATGAAAAACTAAAGTTCAAGAAAAACACCGATTATTTGCATGACAGTAAAAAGGTTGAGATGAGAAACACAATTCCTGTTAAACAGTTTGATATTTACTTTGATGGTAGAAGGCAATTACCGAAGAGAAGCAATGGATCCTATCTTTTCCAGACTAAGGAACGTGGAGAGAAAAGTACTGTCGCAGCAAAAACAGCCGAACTCGGTCTCTTTACCAGTGCTGAAAAGAGTGGAAAGAAAACCAACGCTGTCAAGATCGTAGAAGAGAATACCGCTACTAATAAGCCGAGGACACTGATTTTATTGGCCATTATTGTGGCTGGGCTCGTTACCTTGTTTACGTTTTTCTTGCCAAAGCTAGTCAACACTTCTGAAGGGGATCAACGAAATTTACGGAGTGATAAAACAACAGGATAGGAGGAAAAGACTTGCTGGCTTATTACAATGAACTATTACGGAAAAAGCTGGAAGAAGTGAGGCGTCTCACCAAATGCCAATCAGACTTAGGGATAAAACAATCGGAATTTCAATCGGATGAAAAAAAGTGTCTGGAACCAGAATTATCTACGAGTACATGGCATGGTACGCTGGCCACTGCTTTTCAAGATATTCGTGAAGCGGGAATCCATACACCTTTCCTGGAAATAACCGGAGCCCAGTTCACGAACGTGTTTACTGCAATTGCTGACAAGATTAATTCGCTTAACGCTGAAATCGTTTCTATCGAACAGACCATTGCGCGTCTTGAGGCGGAAGCTAAGGAAGAAGCAGAGGAGGCAAAAACTAGATGACTACCGAAGTGAAAATAGTGTATGCAGATGTTGAAAGTAAAATCAGTGACATGAGCAATGCAACCACATTGCTTAATCCGAAAGCGGAATCACCAATTACAGGGAATACACTGGATGTCGTGACGAAATTGACGGAGCTTTCGACTAAGCTAGAAACGTTACTAACGAGTTATCAAACGGTGCTTCTTGCTAATAGTGTAACGACTACCAATTCAGTCAAGTTTATGAGTGAATCGGATGAAAAAGTAGCATCTGTCATGCAGTGCACACTTGCAGGACCGAAGCAGGTGTCACAATGAAGGTACTGGACGTCAGCCCATTTGAAGAAGGTTTGCAGAACAATATTACTATGCTCAGCCGTTTGGAAGGTGAGATGAAAGCAATTGAAACTGCCGTTGGAGGGCTCGTTGCGCTGGATGATTCCCTGAAGGGGCAAGGCGGAAACGCTATCCGAGCATTTTATAACGATTGTCATATGCCATTCTTACAGTTTTTCACGACCTTTAAATCTTCTTATGACAGCGTTCTATGCCAAATGAAATCCGCTCTCGACACGCTGGAATCGGCTTCGAACGGTTACATCCAAGAAAGTTTTCTCGAAAGTGACGTTAAACAAGGACTGACAACAATTGACCAATTAACGCTCACTTTGACGGACGAAGCGAATGCTATCATGGATGAAGTCAGTGACATCGTCGCTCTTCCGCACTTGAATGACAGCGAAGTGCACGAAGGCGTGAAACGTGCACAAACGAAGCAGGAAAAAACGGTCACTGATCTCCATGAATTCGATGCAACGCAGACAGCCGCATTAACGCAGATTGAAGCGGATTTGCTGACAATGGAACTGTGGTTGCTTGAAATAGAAGGTATGATGAGCAATGGCCTGACCGATATAGATTTTCAACCTGAACAGTGGGCGGAGCAATCGGAAAACCAACCGCTCAAAACAGAACTGCAACACCGAGTTGACGTTATGAATGGCGTTGTCGAAGACGGTTCAGTGGATGAAACGGGAGAGGTATCAACTACTTCTGCCAATGGCTATGTAATGATGTTGAAAGAAGCTGTCGGTTTGGCAAAAAAAGCGAACAGTACGATTACTGGAGGGCTCTCTAGTTTTGGCATGTATGTTGCAGGTAAAGACGGTGGTTTGAGTACTTCAAGACACTTAAATCTGCAAACAGGCAACTATTCATATCGCATCAATGCAACCCAAACCGCATTAGACCGTTTAAAGGTCAATCCCGATGCAAGAGCACTTAAAGAACTCATGGCAGGACTTCCTAAAGGGAATAAAAAATGGTCTCCGAAGCATTATGGCATTCAAGCTACCAATCAGGCGATGCTGAAGTTTGCGTCACAGAAATCGGGACAGAGCGGCTGGTCAGGTACTGGAGAGAGTGTACTGAAAAAGCATCCAACTTTGGCTTACTGGAATGACCAAGCAACCATTAAACAACAGGCAAAAACAATAGGAACAGCGACCATTAAAGGCGCAGGTAAGTCCTTTACGGATGTCGTTGATTTTAAAGGCATTGCGAATAGCGGCATTGTAAAAGGAGCTGCTAAATCACTCGCACCTTTAGGAGCAGGTCTTAGTTATTATAGTAACTATTCTACAGCGAAAGACGAAGGACTAGACGACGGTGCAGCTGCAGGTAGGGCAACAGTTGACACGGCAATCGATTTAGCGATCGGCGGCGCAGTACAAGTCGGATTCACTGCAGCCGGTACAGCGCTAATCCCGATACCGGGTGTAGGTACCGCAGTCGGTGTAGTGGCAGGAATAGCAGTGAACTCCTTATTGAATGTCAAATTTGGAGATGACGATAAATCAGCAATGGACCATATTAAAGGGTGGTTCCATTGAGCGAAGAAAGGGTGCATTTGATGTCCTCCAAACGAACAGTTGAAGATTTCGAAGTTCTAAGAGGACCTCTTGAATCAGGTAGGCAGCGCCCCTCTGCTTTGGCGGGTGTCCTGGTTCTATGCGTATTCCTCCAGGCATTACTATTCTCACTAGAATATTTTGTTGCAGGAGATGTGACAGCTTATCCATACAAAGATGAAATATTGAAGGTTCATTTCTGGATAACGGCGGGACTTATTGTGCTGTCTCTTATTTATGCAATTCCAGCAGTGTATAAAAGAAGTGGCAAGGTCCAGTATTTACTGTCCATCTTAGTGGCCCAAAACCTATTTTCCGTTTCTCTTTTTATCTGTGCATTATTTTTCATCGGAAAGAAAGGGGAAGGCTCGTCGGTTGCACCAGAATCACTTCTGAATTTCACCTATATCACACTCCTGATAGGGTTACTGGTTTTTATCGCAACATTCGTTCGTTTCGCTATTTTACTGCGAAATGGACATTATCGCAAAGGGTCGAAAAAAGATGAGCTTAGAACACGGTTTGAAACAAAATCGTACATACCAGCCGCTGTTCTTGGCGGAATTGGATTGGTCTTTGTGATCCAGTACATTGCCAGGACCTCTGCAATCACAGATATCAATATCATGGTTGTCATTGCGATAGGCATTTTACTGTTCTACGTCATGCTATTCATCCTGCCCGAGCAGCTCGTCATCTTGTATTGCAAGTTCCGTTTTAAAAGCTTTAATTTTAATGAACAAGGAAACTTATATAACGAAAAGTGATGTTAGAAAGGGTGTTTGTAAATGGGAATCGAAAAACGTTCACTGACTTTCAATAACGTACTAACATATGAAACAGAACAAAAAAAAGAGAACTGGCAAGAAGCCATCTTCATGCTAGAAGAGTTCACGCTCAATAAAGATGTCTACAAAAACGGTCCGGTATTTTTCTCATTTGTTCAAAACCTAGGGGATGAAACATCCGGGAAATTCACCTACTACTTGCCAATCAGCAGTCCAGTCGTTTTAGTAGATGAGTCTGATTTTACTTTCCATGAAAACCTAAGCATCGGAAGTGCATTGGTCCTACGGCAGGCTGATGAAAAAATGGATTTCGCCGCTGCCTATGAAGAAGTGAAGGCATACGCCAACACGCAACAAATCGAATTGGACACTACTTATTATTGCGTTTTACTGGATGTCTACGGAGATATCATCATCGATCTCTATGTGCCGATAAAAGGGCAGGGCGATGCATGATGATTGCAGAAAACCATCAGATTGCATACCGCAATGTCGCGTCCAAACTATATAACTTTTTACCCGAAGAAATTGATCTTGCTTTAACGGATTTTGTATCGATTCTAGACGAGTATGGCTATCAAATTACGGGACCGATGTTCTTTTCAATCATCAGTAATCCGACCGATGAAGTTATGACAGCTGAATTATTCCTTCCCATTAAAGGGAATCATTTTATAATCCCGAAGGAAGCAGAAGTTAATTTCCACAGCTATTTCCTAGTTGACCGTATGCTCACGACACGAATCAAAGGCAATTTTGAAGTGGAAGCACAGGTGAAGTATTGGGAGCTTATGGAGTATATGAACGCACATGAAAAAACTCAAAAAACACCTATTTTTGTAGAGTACAAAAAAAGCCGCGCGGGGCAGACCTATACGGAGATGAGTGTAGGGGTTTTATAATACTTATTTAGAAGATTGGGTCAAAAAAACCTTGACTGGCTTTAAGTCTTTCAAGGTTTTTTGAGTTTGGAGGTGTGCTATTCGTTGCTACTCTCATCCGATTTTCTGTTTTATTGAAAAGAGGGAAGTATCAAAAGGGATCGAAACGAGATGAACTCCGAGCGAAATTCGAAACGAAAACGTATATTCCAGCCGTTATTATTGGAAGTACTGGACTTGTGTTTATCGTTCAATTTATCGTGAGAACGTTCAATTTGGCCGATATCGAAGAGGCTGTCATAACAGTCCTATGCTTTGCCGTATTCTATACGATGATTTTTGTATTGCCCGAGCAGCTCGTCATCTTGTATTGCAAGTTCCGCTTCAAAAGCTTTAATTTCGATAAAAGGGGTTATATGAACTCTGAAGACTAAGCTGTAGGAAAGAAGTTGGAAAGAAGTTCTTTTCCATTATGAACAATCCCACTGCCGAAGTGTTTATTCCAATTGAAGCAGAAGAGGAAATTAATTTTAACAGTTATTTCCTGAACGACCGCATGATTATGACTCGACTAACAGATGACTTTGATGTCCAATCACAGCTAACGTTTTGGGAGCTTCTCACCTATATTGAAGAGCATGAAATAAGTCGGAAAACGCCCATATTCATAGAGTTCAAAGAAACGAATGCAGGGCAAACCAATGTGGAGATGTCTGTAGGCGTGCAATGATGAACAGGCGATGCGTTACTATTTGCAATTTGATTAGGAGGATTCGCATGAAAAAAACCATATTTTTTTTGATAGTAGTTTTACTATTGGCAGGATGTGCCTCAAAGGATAATAATAGGGAAAAAGGGGCTGAAGAAAAAGTGGATAAAACAGTTGAACAACAGACACTTTCATTACAATTATTGAAAGCAGACGAAGAAGCAGGGGTAACGATTGAAAATAGCGAAGTCTATAAAGAGTTAAATCGAATGATTACGGAAAATGCAGATATGGGACTCGCCAATGATTTCAGTATTAATATTATTGATATCGTGGACAGTGGAACAGAAAACGCTTCATTGCTTTTCTTAGCCATCAATCGTTTGGATGAACCTATGAAAAACATCAAGTTCGACTATACATTAGGTCATGATAATGGTGCATTTGTGTGGGAGGGCGTTGAAGTGGACCTTTCCGAGCAGGAAACAGGTATCATTCAATCGAATCATGCAGTTCCATTCTCTCTGAGCATAACGCCTGAACAAGAAGCACTCATCGACACACTTGAACAAGATAACCAAGTTGTGAAGATGGATAACTTTAAATTTGATTCAGTAAATTAATGAAAGCGTTGCAATGCTACTTATGATTGCAACGCTTTTAGTTGTTCGTATTTATAATTTAATTGGCGATGCAATAAAAAAGAGAACAACAGGCATCATTAATAAAGTTTCATCTTGGTATGACGGATAGGAGAGTATCAAAATCGGGGAAAATAGAATCGATACAATTACATTATCTTATTTAAAATTCCAAACGCCTAAGGAAAACAGATCTAATATTATTTGTTTTTTCTTAATATTATTATATGTAATTGGTGTAATTCCAATTTTAGGAGTACCATTTTCGTTTATTTATTTTATGGCGGCAATTGTGCCGGTAGCAATCCTACAAATTTGGGCATTGCTTTATTTATTCGCCCCATACAAATTTGAGAAGTCCTATTATCTCTTTTTTGGTGTATATGGGGTTGTTAATACATATGTCTATTTTTTAGCAATACAAAAGTTATTGTATCTTCACTTAGGAGCAGAAGGGAAAGGTCCTTTTATTATTGGATTTCTTCTCTTTATCGGCTTACTGGTAACGATGAACTGGTTGAATATAAAGGCGCTGTACACAGGAACATATCATAAAATGCAACAGATGGAGAGTATTAATGTTAGATGGTTATCATTCGCAGGATTAGGTTATGTAATTGGCCAACTTATATTAACGTTTGTCTATAGTGAGTCCGCAAAAATGATGATTTTCATTTTTTTAATTTCACTATTATCAATTATAACAGCATATTTTTCTGTATATCTGCATCGTTACTTTTATATTGTCAAAAACAAGGATCTTGTAAAGCAGGTTTATCCGGAGTTTAGTTTACCACTGAAAGAAAGACAAGACGGATCTAAAAAAAGTAATAGAAAGAAGTGAAGATATGATTCCAGAGTTTACGGAAAATGATATTTTCGTTATGTTGCAAACGCTGAATACAAAGTCAATCATCGGTTTTTCCAATCCATTTATAGCGTTAACAAAATAGGAAATAGAAAAGGAATGGGAGAAAACGTATAAGAAATTTCATCTTCGTGGGCTTGTTAACCTCGTCGACGGTGAAGTTAAGTTAGAGGAAGTGTTCGCCAATGCGCTCTGGATTATGTCCAGAACGAATTTGACTGTGGAAATAATAACGGATGGAAAAAAGAAAAACGTATTCTATTTTGGTACAGAGAATGTAGTTGAATGCTCTAAAACTTTGGGGAATAATTACACGCTCTATATGCACGGGGCTCCTAACGACACATGGAATGGCGTCATCTATCCACGTATACTTACTGGCGTTGAAAAACAACACGTGCAAATGAAGGATAGGATTCTTATTCCGACATCTATGAATAATACATGCGTGGAAAAAGATGTAGTTTTGGATACCGATAAACTAGGGCCGTTCAATGAAAGTCCTAATTTGAACAGCGTAACTAAAAAGTTGAATCATTCCATTATAGTAAACTTATACATAGTCGATAGTAATTTTTAATCATGATTGGAGAGTCTCGAAATGAAGAAGCTACTTAGAATTTTATTCGCCGCAATACTATTAGTGGGGTGTAATGGCGACAATGACCAAAAACCGCAGACGGGAGAGGAAGAAAACGTGAAAAAAGAGATAGAGCAACAAGCACTTTCGATGCAAGTATTGAAAGCGGACGAGGAAAATGGCGTCACGTTGGAAGAAGAGATGTATCAACAATTGTCCGGACTTGTAGAAGCCAATCCCGATATTGGGGTTGCGGAAGACTTTAGTATTCATGCAATTGACTTTGTAGAAAAGAGTGCAGGCGAGAGTGTCATGTTATTTTTAGGAATTAATCGATTGGAAAAGGGAATCAAAAATATTACGTTAGAATACACGTTGGGCGTTGAAACGGAGGATACTATAAAATATGTATTCAAGAGTGAAAAAGTAGACCTATCCGAATCATTTGCAGGAGTTGTTCAGCCAAACCATGCGATTCCATTTACTGTTCCGGTTACACCAGAGGGGAAAGAACTACTTCAATTGATGACTGAAGAAAACAAAACTGTGAAAATTGAAAACGCTAAATTCGAATTGGAAAAATAACTAAAATGCTACAGCTTTTTACGAAGTTGTAGCGCCTATTATGTTTAAAGTATGTAGGGAGGTAGGTCTAGAAAACGTGAAGAAAATAATAAGGAACGTATGGGAAGTATTGAAGCAATCTGCTTCGGAAATAAAGGCGAATTGGAAGTTTAGTCAACTCGTACAAGGAAGAAGTAAAAAGATGAGAGTGTATGTATTAGTTTATATAAATACCTGCTTTTTTCTTGTCTACGCAAGTCTTTGTTTTATTTCTATGATTTATATTCTGTTTGGTATCATAGGCGGCACAATCCTAGGAATCACGGAAAGCCCATATTGGTTCTTGTTATTTCTATTGCCAGTAGCCGCGCTGCCCTTTTTATATTTTGTACATAGCATTTGGACCTCAAACTATTCCGGCTTTAAAAAGGAATATTTAAAAACACATTCGATTCAAGTACCTCAAGGGGATTGAATTTTCCAGTGCATTCCTATTGGCTGATATCGAGGATGCCTTCATAACAGTCATATGCTTTGTTTTATTCTATACGATGATTTTTGTGTTGCCGGAGCAGCTCGTTATCTTGTATTGCAAGTTCCGCTTTAAAAGCTTTAATTTTAATAAGAGAGGTAGCTTATAGAATGAAGAATAAGTAAAGAAACTATGCGGGGCGGACCTATACGGAGATGAGTGTAGAACCCTTGAAGTGTCCAACGAATCGCCGTAAGCCTCCAACCTAAGCATGAAATTGTTCTTTTACCTAGATTGTGAGGTATTCTAAATAGTGTGACTACATTTAAGGGAGGCTTTTTTCCATGAAATATACGCAAATTAAACATACCGAACTCAACGCATCCAACATTATTATGGGGAATATGCGTCTGACACAGCTTTCTTTAACGGAAATAGAGCAGTTAATCCGCACTGCACTTGATGAAGGGATTAACTTCTTTGATCATGCAGATATTTATGGTCAGGGTCGGTGCGAAGAATTATTTGCCGAGGCGATTCAAATGAGCCCTAGTATTCGTGATAAAATGATTTTGCAAAGTAAATGTGGCATAAAAGGCCAAGAAAACTACTTTGATTTTTCCAAAGAACATATCCTCGACTCAGTTGACGGTATTTTAAAGCGTTTAAACACGGATTACTTGGACCTGCTACTCCTTCATCGTCCTGATCCATTAATGGAGCCTGCTGAAGTTGCCGAGGCATTTGAGAAATTGCATAGCAGCGGAAAAGTAAAACATTTCGGGGTGTCGAACCATAACCCAGCACAGATCGAATTGTTGCAAAAATATACACCACATAAATTAGTAGTCAACCAAATTCAGTTTAGTATTGCACACACACCGATGATTGACGCGGGAATTGCGTTAAATATGAATATAGATCAAGCTATCAATCGTGATAGCAGTATACTAGAATACAGTCGTTTGCATGATATCACGCTACAAGCATGGTCACCATTTCAAAATGGGTTCTTTGCTGGTCCATTCCTTGGCGACTTAGAGAATTTTTTAGAGTTGAATAAAGTGATTGACGAAATTGCTGCCAACTATGACGTAACAAACACGGCCATCGCAACCGCCTGGATTAGCCGCCATCCAGCTAACATCCAAGTCGTACTCGGAACAACGAATCCTCAGCGATTAAAAGACGCATGTAAGAGCACAGATATTACGTTAACAAGGAAAGAATGGTACGACATTTATAAAGCAGCTGGAAATATCGTTCCATAACAACACCATTATCAATTACAACGAAAACAACCTCCTGACCGGATTATCGGTCGGGAGGTTTTTCTGGTTTAAACCAATCATACCTCCACGCCAACCGATCATATCCCGCGTGGCCCAATCATGTATCCGCGCTAACCGATCATATCCCACGCGACCCAATCATATCGCCGTGCTAACCGATCATATCCCACGCAGCCCGATCATATGTCTGCGCTAACCAATCATATCCCACGGGTCCCGATCATATGTCCGTGCTAACCGATCATATCCCGGGGAGACCGATCATATGTCCGCGCTAACCAATCATATCCCACGGGTCCCGATCATATGTCCGTGCTAACCGATCATATCCCACTGCAGACCAACCATAGATGATACCGAATGCCGCCCGTACAATCCTACTACTGAGAATTGTCGATAGTTGTGCGAGGAAGGCAAGCCGGAAATTAGCGCAAATCCATTCAAAGTTTGGAAGCACTTAGTTGCTTCCAAGGAGCTATATAAACAGTAGAATATCGGACAAACTTTGGACCTTCAAACCTAATCACGATATTAAAGTAATATCTCACTATAATAATAGGCGCACTATTCAAATTAGTTTAGAATTCGAAGTAAATTCACTGTCAAACAATTTGTAGATTTGTTATATTAAATCTGTAGTCTGACAATCTACAAACAATATGAAAAGGGGGAGTTAAGTAGTGAAACGGTTTTTAGTAGCATTTTTATCCATCTATATGGCAATTACGATGGCATTGCCAGCATCAACGTTAGCTGCCCAAACAGTTGATACTTTCCAAGTTAGCCAAGCGACCCAACTAGAGGTTAGCCAATCCCTATTCTCACTTACGGAGATTCGCGATGTAGAGTTGGAAGTTGATTTTGGAAAGAAAGTAGACCTAACCAAACTGGAATTTCAATTTGGTGGGAAAAGTCTATCGGAGTGGAAGATGTGGGATGCGAAAGCGGAATCATATTCTGGGGATCCATTCATCATTGTTAAAAAAGAACCACACTATGTCGGCGGAACAACTAAAATTGCCGCTGAACTAGAGTTTGGACTACCTTTTAATACAGACAATCTATCAACACGGTCAATTCGTGTC
The DNA here is from genome assembly GCF_001590685.1 of Sporosarcina psychrophila. Taxonomy (GTDB): domain Bacteria; phylum Bacillota; class Bacilli; order Bacillales_A; family Planococcaceae; genus Sporosarcina; species Sporosarcina psychrophila. Next base: position 3,917,947 of record NZ_CP014616.1, on the reverse strand, counting down.
ATCTACAAAGAGCTAATTGGAGACTATGAACTTGCTTTGGTTGATGCCGCAAATGATTTAAATGCATCAACGACTGTAAAGTTAAATGTCTATGACCAATATCTCGACTGGGAAGCTATTAAGCCATCTATTGATAGTATTTTTGCCGAGTCAAATAAATTAAACGATCGCTATTTAGAGTATCAAAGCCCAGGTAAATCTGTCGAGGGCCGCGACTTTCACCTTGTAGTACTTGCAAAAGATAAAGAAGCAGTGGATAAGTATCTCAATCAAACACTACCGACTGCGCTTGAAAATCCGGAAGAGCTAATGAAGAAGATTAAAGACGGCACGATGGGTGATTATCAAGTTCCAGTCTGGTTCAATAATATCCATCCAGATGAAGTGGAAGGAATCGACTTCCAAACAGAGCTGCTAAAGAAATTCGCGATGGAATCACAAGTTAAATTCACATCAACGGATAAAAATGGTGATTCTGAAGAAGTCATTTTGGATATGGACAAAGTATTAGACAATATTATTTTTATCTTTAACTTTTCACATAACCCGGACGGACGTGTCCTGAATACACGCGCTAATGCACTTGGATTTGATTTGAACCGTGACAATGCTTACCAAACACAGGTCGAAACGATTCAATTGAATCAGGAAATTGCGAAGTGGACTCCGCTTACAATGGTAGAAGGGCATGGCTATGTAAATGGATTCTTAATTGAACCGGCTACACCGCCGCATAACCCGAACTTTGAATATGATTTACTTATTAAAAGCATGACTGAACAGGCACATGAAATGGGGAAAGCGGGAATTGGTAATTCTAATTTAACTTCTTATTTCCTAGCTTCAGAAGGCTATAAAGATGGATGGGATGACATGGGTCCTTCCTATACACCTATCTTTTCAATGCTTCATGGAACTCTTGGACATACTGTCGAGGTGCCAACTTTAAGTCAGGACTCTTTACGCGCTATGGTAGGTACTGGCTTTGGAGCGACAAACTATGTCCTTGAGAATAAAGACGAGTTATATTTAAACCAGCTTGAAATCTTTAGTCGTGGAATTAAAGGACAAGACAATCGTCTCGTTGATCCATTGTTAACGAATGCAGCTGGAGAGTCAATCGGTCGGGTTCGCGGGAATAATGAAAACTTCTTCCCGGATTACTATGTATTACCGGCTGATGCAAGAAATCAGAAGAATGTGCTAGAAGTTTATAATATGGTAACGTATTTAATCCGCAACGGTTTAACAGTTGAACAAACGACTAAAGACATTATGATTGAAGCAACTACTTATCCGAAAGGAACTTATGTTGTTCCAATGAAACAAGCAAAGCGCGGCTTGGCGAATGCGATGCTTTATAAAGGCGATGACGTTTCTGATTGGGAAGCAATGTACGATCCCGTTGTTGTTAATTTCCCAGCGCTTAGAGGTTTTGACGTCGTTGAAGTACGTTTTGGAGATGAAGAAGGATTCGAAGGACATACAACAAAGGTTAGTGCAATAGAAGTTCCAGCAAGCGAAGTTAAGAAAACGGCTACTAGACAAGTACTAAAAAACACTAATAATGACACAATCAAACTTGTGAACAAACTCCTTGCAGAAGGAAAACAAGTCGGCTTGGTGCAAGAGGAAAAATTCGGATTCCGTAAAGGCGATTTCGTAGTTAATACAAGTGATTTACTCTCCTACGTCGAGGATTATACCTTTGAAGCGAATCCTTTACCAGCATACAATGCGTTTGAAATAAAGTGGATTTCGGAGCCAAAGGTAGCAGGAAGTGGTTCTAGTCAATTGGCATTTTCGTTGAAAGAGCTAGGCTTTAAGCTAGTTGATGAGAAAAATGCAGAAGTCATTATCTCTGATAGTACTTTGCCTAAAGATTTATCAGGTAAAACGTTCGTAGGTATTGGTAACAGTGTACTAAAAGCCGTTAAAGATACAAAGTTACTTGAAGGATTCGATTATGTAACGACTCAAGGTGGACATGAAGGACTTGTGAAAGCGACAGTAAATGTCAATCACCAATTAACTTCTGGTTATAAGGCAGATGAGCTTCTATATACAACGAGGGGTTCATGGATAACTGAAGTGCCTGTGGATGCTGAAGTATTGGCAACAGTCAAAAATACGGATGATTTCTTCGTTTCGGGATGGTGGCCTGGACATGAAGGAGTGCAGGGGCAAACATTCGCCTTTACGCAGCAGTTGGAAGATTCAACAGTGACGCTATTTGCGAACGACTTAGCATTTAGAGCCCACACGAAATACTATTACCGCATGCTTGCGAATAGCATCTATGCTTCGGCAAGTGAAGATACAACGCTAGAGTGAGTAGTTGATGCGAAACAATAAATAGCGGTTACCGCCAAGTTAAATTCGAAGTAAAATAGAAAGTTTCAATGTATTAAGGGGATCCAGTCATTAATACAATGACTGGGTCTATTTGCTTCTGCTAAATTGAAATCTCTAGGATTTGTCATTTTCATAGGCAGGTCATTCATATACTAGCTGGAGCCGATCATATCCGCGTGCAGACCAATCATATCTCCGCGCGAACCGATCATATTCCGCGTGACCCAATCATATCTCCGCGCGAACCGATCATATCCCGCGTGGCGCAATCATATCTCCGCGCAGCCGATCATATCCCGCGTGGCGCAATCATATCTCCGCGCAGCCGATCATATCCCGTGTGGCCCGATCATATCTCCACGCAGCCGATCATATCCTACGCGACCCGATCATATCTCGACACAGCCGATCAAATCCCGCGCTAACCGATCATATCTCGACGTAGCCGATCATATCTCGACGTAGCCGATCAAATCCCACGCGACCCGATCATATCATGACGCAGTCGATCAAATCCCGCGCTAACCGATCATATCATGACGCAGTCGATCAAATCCCGCGCTAACCGATCATATCATGACGCAACCGATCATATCCCAAGCGACCCGATCATATATCAGCCCCAACCAGTTTTTTCAGGGTATTCAATAAACTCAAAGTCTGTTAAGGTAATTATATAGTTCAAGAGGGATGCCTTCAGCCTGATCGCTATGAATGATTGGGATAAAGGAAGGCGTTTTTTCATGCCTATAAACAGGTTCATACCCAAGAGGGTTAATTGAAAAGGAGGTTTTTGTTATGAAGAAAGTATTTACTGTCTTGCTGGCATTTACTATTGCAATAGGCTTCTCATTCAGTTCGGTGAATGTTGAGGCGGCTAGCACGAAAGTCGTGACATATAAAAATTGCACAGAGTTAAACAAAGTGTATAAAGGCGGCGTAGCAAGATCTGCATCTATTAAAAATGTAGGTGGGGAAACGAAGTACAAGCCATTTGTATCTCAGGCAATCTATGATGCGAACAAAAAAAGCGACCGCGATAAAGATTTAATCGCGTGTGAAAAGTAACTATAAAAGTAACGAAACAGCTTCAGTCCAGATGGATAGGAGCTGTTTTTTACTATAGTGTCTGGTTAGGCTTGGTTGTTGTTACCCTAATTCGCACTTCAAATTCATAAGTATCCGCTCCCGAAGTTTCTTCTCACCAGCTACTTTTATACCGAATTACTGCACATATTCTGCGAGTGAAAATCCTCTCCTATACAACAAGTGGACAGACTTTTAAGTGCACGTTTGACTAATAATTTATTCATTCAGCTATAACGGGGCCACTAAACCGTGCACGATACATTGTATTCCAAGATGATTAAATCATAGTTCATTTGCAGTGGTTAAAATAACAGTAATTCGTTACGGATTACTTATGTTGTGTAAGTGGGGTAGTTGCATTACGATAACAAAGTGTTACTGAAGGAAATTCCTTCATATAATATATCTTCCACTGTTTAATCATCCACGGAAATTTAGAATTGAAGTTAAGATGCTTCTTGGGCATAATAGAGAAGAAGAGCTTTGATGATCTATTTTTAATTGCGATAGCTGAAGAGGCTCACCTATTGGGAAATGAGTTACTGCCCTATCTTGATAAAAGATGAGTGGGAGTTGAAAATGATAGACTGTTATTGAACCCGTAGCAAGAAGTCGGACATGTTAGATGAATAGTAATTTATGACTTAAATTGATAAAACCACCTAGAAGGGGAGAATGTCGAATTGGTAATTCCGTTAACATTAAATCAATCACATGTATCTATAAGTAAGCTTGAGGAAGTATTTGGTACACAAGTGAAAACGATTCATCAAGAAATGAACAAAGGTACTTCTGAAGGTGCTGATTATTTGGGGTGGAAGAATTACCCGAATGAGATTTCGTCAAATGAATTAGAGGATGCTCTGAAGGCGGCGAAAAAACTGCGTGAAAATGCAGATTTAGTTGTTGTCATAGGTATCGGAGGTTCTTATTTAGGAGCGAAAGCGATTCAAGACGCTCTATCACCGTATTTTGAAAAAAAGTCGGATGATCCTGAAGTACTCTTTGCTGGCCAAAACTTGAGCGGTGCGTATATGAAACAATTATTAAGCTATATGGGGAGTAAAGAAGTTGCCATTATTGTTATTTCGAAATCTGGAACAACAACGGAACCTGCAATTGCTTTCCGGATTATGCTTGAATATATGGAAAACCGTTATGGTTCATCCGCAAGCGAACGAATTGTTGCGATTACCGATAAATCAGAAGGTGCCTTGAGGGAAATGGCTGTCCGTTCAGGATTTACGTCTTTCATCATACCAAATGATATTGGGGGCCGTTATTCTGTTCTCACGCCAGTTGGTTTAATCCCTCTTGCAGTAGCTGGGGTCGATATTGAAGAACTCCTTGCAGGAGCAAAAAAAGCCATTCATGATCTCTCGAACGCAGATATAGGTTCGAATATAGCTTATCAGTATGCTGCTTTACGAACGCTACTGTTATCTGAAGGCTACAATGTCGAAATTTTAGCGAGCTTTTCCCCATCCTTTGAAACTTTCCATGAGTGGTGGAAGCAGCTCTTTGGTGAAAGTGAAGGGAAGGGCGGAAACGGTATTTTCCCTGCCGCCGTCGCATATCCTACCGACTTACATTCCCTCGGTCAATATATACAAGATGGTCAACGGATGCTCTTTGAAACGTTTGTCCATTTCGCAGAAGAAGCGGAGGATTGTGCGATACCTTCATCTAAAGAGAATTTGGACGGCTTGAATTATCTATCGGATAAAACATTAAATGAAATAAATGAAGTAATGATGCACGGGGCAATGGAAGCGCACCGAGATGGAGGTGTACCTTTACTACGTCTTGAAGTGGCTAAACAAGATGCCTATCATGTTGGTTATCTCATATATTTCTTCCAACTTTCATGTGCCATGAGTGCTTACTTGCAGGGCCTAAATCCTTTCGACCAGCCAGGGGTTGAAGAATATAAAAACAATATCTTTAGATTGTTGGAGAAACCCGGGCATGTAATAGCGGCTCTATAACAGGTGTGAGTTTTAGTGATCTACAACTTAATAAAATGAAGATCAGACATGTACGTAAATGTCTGATTTTTTTTTGTATATAGGAAATGATTGGGCTGGGGGGGTGTATGTGATTGGTTATGTGGGGGTTATGATCGGTTGGCGGGAAATATGATTGTTGGTGTGGCGTTATGATTGGTTGGAGGATTATATGATCGTGCGTGAGGTAGTAATGACTGGTTGGTGGGATATATGATCGAGCGTGTGGTGTTACTGATCGGTTGGCGGGAAATATGATCGTTCGTGCGGCGTTACTGATTGGTTGGTAGGAAATATGATCGAGCGTGTGGTATTACTGATCGGTTGGCAGGATATATGATTGTTCGTGCGGCGTTACTGATTGGTTGGCAGGATATATGATTGTTTGTGTGGCGTTATGATTGGTTGGCAGAGGATATGATCGTTCATGCGGGGGTATGATCGGTTGGCAGGTTATATGATCGAGCGTGTGGTGTTAATGATCGGTTGGCGGGTTATATGATCGTTTGTGTGGTAGTAATGATCGGTTGGCAGGATATATGATCGTTCACGCGGCGAATGTGATTGATTACCGGTGGAATATGAACGTCCTATACAAGCGGATGAGTTTGAGGAATAATATTTGGCTAATAATGGATAAACTCTCTAAGGGTAGCGTGCACAAGGAGATAATTCTCTTTTGTGACAACAAAAAGTACAGTGGGAAAATTCGAGGCGATTCTTTCAGGCTAGCACAAGACTTTTGTAAACGAATGAATTACAATAGTATTCATAAGATAACAAAAACCGACAAATTTCGATAAAATGTAGGTTTTTTGTGGATTGCTCTAAAGGGAAGAGGGTTAATTTCATTTGTTACATTATGAAACGCATAACTTAGGTCCTCAGCATGAGTGGGTCGTATTTCTTCATGGCTTGGGTGGAAATTCAAATATATGGTATAAACAAATAAAAGAGTTTAAAAAGCATTTCAACCTGCTCTTCATTGACTTAAGAGATCATGGCGGTTCTGCTAATTATGAACCTGAAATGCTGACATATACACCTGAAATTTTAGCTAAAGATGTCGTAAAGGTAATGGATTGCCTTTCTATTGAGAAGGCTCACTTTGCCGGCATTAGTTTGGGTTCTGTTGTCTTACATGCGATGCATATTTACGCACCCAGTAGAATTAAAAGCATGATTTTAGGTGGTGCAATTATCCGTTTAACAAGTGTTGCGAAATTGATTCTGAGAACAGGAAATTTGCTTAAAAGTGTGGTCCCCTACATGTGGTTGTATAAAACATTTGCACGTATACTTATGCCTAAAGCACACCATAAGAAATCAAGGGACGTTTTCATCCTAGAAGCAAAGAAAATTCGTCAAAAAGGGTTTATTAAATGGTATCGATTTGCTGCCAAGGTTTGTGAAATTTATCCGCGAATTGATTGTGAAAAACATGAAATTCCCAAGATGTACATCATGGGTGATCAAGACTATATGTTTCTTGGCCCGGTTGAAGAAGATACGATAAAGGATAAAAGCGCTAGATTGCATATTATTGAGCAATGCGGCCATGTCTGTAATATTGAGAAGCATAAAGAGTTCAATCAAATAGCTATACAGTTTATCAAGGAACAAGTTAAAGTGGAGCAGGAATTATTAGCAACTAGTAAGCTTGTTAGTATTGCGTAATGTTAAATGAGGACCAGCCTGGATTGTGAGGGCTGGTTTTTTGTGCTAGTTAAAAAGCAAGAAAAATATATTTCGAGTGTATATTTATATAGACGGCACTTACAAAAAGAATGTTCTTCCAACACCGCTTTGTCGCTTGGTGATGGCCTCACGCAATAAGCCCATCAGAAGATCACTTGGGAGGGATTGAATTGCATCCCTCCTTGGTCTTATTGCTTCGGCGCCTGCAGGATGCGGGTGTGCAGCCTTTGCCGCAGGACGCGGCGACATTGGGCTGCCTTTCATTAGTGTCGCTCCTTCGCTAGATTTGTTCATTATACTAATGAAGGTGTAGCAACCAGTTCACTCCAAATAAGTAATACCGAACATTTACAACCGCATTGTAGAAAGTATGTTCCTAAGCATGTTATGATTATAGTAAAGATACGTAAAAGAATAGTGAAAAGGGTGGAAGCGTCATGGATAAGAAAGAACAACAGTTATTTGCACACTACTACAACAAATTTGTTGAAAGAAGTTTTGATGAAAAGGACTTCTATAGTTTCATGATGTTGGTTCGAGACGATGCGCATGGAATTGATAGTGTTAATGGACTTGCTGATTTCATCGCTCTAAGGGAGAAGAGCTCGGGATATGTAGGGGAGTACCTAGGAGACTGCAAACAGGTTATCGCAAATTTGGGTAATGGGGTCAAAGCTAAAAAAATTGAGGATATCTTCTCGTTTAAAGAAATAAGGAATGGTTTTAACGCGCTGTTTTTGAAAAATGGCTTTGAGAAATTACCTGCTGAAATCATCAATGATTTCATTTTATGCACGATTTCTTTATTGCAGGACGTAAAATTAGTATCGGGTAATTTGAATAAAGAAGTGGGGCATCTGAGTTTTGCCGTTTCCAGCAAAGAAGTATTTTTGATGGGGAACATGAAGACATTAAATAAAGGCCGCTATATTCCAGTTACATTTCAGGTTTTGTCTGTCAAGAATAGCTACGAGGCAATAACACCACAGGACAAAAATGATACACCGTATTTGTTTAACGAGGAACTGATTGAGGTTGTAAATATCGAAGGAAATCTTGTAATAACGTTTCCAGAATAACTTTCTGATGCAATGACATAAAATCTAAACTAAAACCAGCCAAGATTATAAATGGCTGGTTTTGCTGTTCATAGCTAAGAAAGTATACGTTTTTTTGACTTAGAATAATGTCTAGACGGCTCGGAGGCCCACAGGATGCGGGTTACGCAGCCATTGCCGTATTTTTCCGTTAAGCAAGATATGGGCAAGCCGATGAGTCTTGAAATGTCTGAACTAAAAGGCAAAGCTGAAGCTGGTTTGATCAGCAACGTTGTAAAAGCATTTTTGTAGTATAAAGAATTTCAGGTGCCACACTACGTGAAGCTATTCGGAAAATACAGTGGCAATCAGATTTACGGACCTCTTCCTGACTCCTTAGTATTATTATGGAATCGCATGATTTATTTTACTTTATTCCTAACACCCACAACCGCGCAAATTGTTTTCTGTCGAAAGACCCCCCAGAACAGGTACATTATAATCCATAAAAGCGCTCGAAAATTGCTATCTCAAAGAATAAAAAAACTCTTTCAAAATTACAAAGGCTAAGAAGTTCCATTAAATGATAAGTCGGAATGTTGTTGATTATTAAAAAGTATCGTTGTATTATTAACCTAATACTTATTAGGTGGGGATACACAATGAGAGAAAAATTATTGAAAGCGGCTATTTATCATTATTCACGTTACGGTTATCAAGGCGCAACGATGCAAAAAATTGCTACAGAAGTTGGCATTAAGCCTGCTTCCATCTACTTTTTTTACCAAAACAAAGAAGCTCTATTTATTGCAGCATTCCAGAAGTTATTAGAAGAACACTTTAGTCAGATGAAAAAAATTATGGATGAAGTAGAAAACTCCCCAATAGAAGAGATTTTCTGTAGTTTGCTGCATGGTACTGTCTCATTCCATAAAGAAAAAGAAGAAGAAACGGCGGCTTATATTTCATTGATCACTTCTCCTCCGCCAGAGATAAAGCAGTTTCTGAAAAATCATATGGAGCAATTTGATAACTGGCTCATACAATCGCTAAACACTTCTTTAAAGCATTACTACCCATCCATTTCTGATCAACAAAGTGTCAATGTAACAAAACAATTTCTTTTACTAATGGACGGCATCTTTTGGGAAATGAATATGTACGATGAAAATATTTTGTCAGAGCAACTCCAACATGCTTTCCATCTAACAACTCTAATATTGAGGGGGATTGAAGATGCAAAATGATTATGCTCGAGAAGTTGTACCGATGCATGAACGTAAGAAATGGTTTTCCATCAGTCTAATCTGGATTGCTGTTGGAATTGATTTATCTGCTATGCTATTTGGCGCACAACTCGGGGCAGGAATGGCTTTTAATGACGCCTTGCTGTCTGTGGTAATCGGATCCCTGATATTGGGTGTTCTAGCTGCATTTTGTGCATACGTTGGGGCGGCTACTGGCTTATCAACGTCTATGATTTCTCGTTCCGCCTTCGGAAGTTCAGGCGCGAAAATTGTTTCGGCCTTTCTTGCTATCTCGTTAATGGGGTGGTTTGGTGTACAAGCTGGTTTTTTTGCCGAAAACGCAACTGTTGCTATCTCCGAGGCAATCGGAATTCAATTACCCATTCCGCTTCTAGCTGGAATAGGTGGATTGCTGATGATGTTAACGGCGATGTTCGGATACCGTGCAATAGAGAAGCTCAGTTCTTGGTCTGTACCACTATTAATCATATTAGTGATTCTCGCGGTTGGAATGGCGATCACTAAATTTGGCACTGCTAGTATCGGGGCGCCTGTAGAAAATACATTCTCGATAGGAATGGCAATCTCACTGGTGATTAGTATCTTTGTTGTAGGTGCGGTAATTTCACCGGACATTTCACGCTGGGCTCGAACAAAAAAAGATGCAGTTCTAGCTTCTTTCTTTGGTTTCTTTATTGGTAATAGTTTTATGTTGGTCATTGCGATGATTCTATCCCGTGTCATGAATGAAGAAAATTTGACGACGATTATGCTGACTGTCGGTCTTGGGATTCCGGGTATTCTCGTATTGATTTTGGCGCAGTGGACAACTAATACGAGTAATGCTTATTCTTCTGGACTCGGTTTAGCTGTTATTTTTACGAAGACTAGTAAAGCGAAATTAACTTTTGCGGCAGGTACAATTGGGACGCTTATGGCCGTCTTCGGGATTTATGGAAACTTCATTAACTTCCTGAGTATTATCACAATGTTTATCGCACCAATAGGCGGTGTGTATACGGCCATTTACTATATAGGCGGGGCAAAAATGCTGTCATTTGAATCCTCTGCAAAGTACAAAGCATATCCGTTGATCGCTTGGGGGACGGGGACTTTAGTGAGCTGGATGACACTGGAGAAACCAATTGGACTGGAACTTTTCAAACTGACAACAATTCCATCTTTAGATAGTTTCATCATCGCTTTTGTTACACAGGGAATTTTTTGTTTTGTCATTAAACGTCAATTTACGAAGGAGAATCAGTATGAAGTGGTTAAATGAAGAAGATATCGAGCACATTGCAATCGGAGCATCCGTTCTTGGGACAGGTGGGGGCGGGGATCCCTATATAGGGAAATTAATGGCTCTTCATGCGATTCGTAAATATGGACCTGTTCAAGTAATTACGATGGATGAGTTGAAAGAAGATCATTGGATTGTTCCTATTAGCGGTATGGGGTCCCCCAGTGTGCTCGTCGAAAAAATTCCTTCATTCGAAATGTTAATGGCACCTTTGCTTGCGTATGAAAAAGCGAGCGGGAAAAAAATAGATATCGTCATGCCGATCGAAATTGGTGGAGTTAACTCATTGATTCCGGTGGCTGTAGCAGCGATGAAAGGGATCCCGATTTTAGACGGCGATGCAATGGGACGTGCTTTTCCAGAAGCTCAAATGGTTACTTTTCATCTTGATGGGCTAAAACCTGAATTGGTCACGATTGCAGATGAAAAAGGAAACACGGTCACGATTGAACCGGCAGATGGCCACTGGAGTGAAAAAATTGCTCGTAGTATTACGATCTCGATGGGAGGATCGTCAATTGTAGCTGATTATGGAGTGACGGGTACACAAGCGAAAAAAAGCGTCATTCCAGGTACATTGACACTTGCTAAAAAAATAGGCGAGATACTGAAACAGCCACGAAATGGAGCAGTGCATCCAATCGAACAAATGCTTACATTATTAAATGGACATCAATTATTTAGAGGAAAAGCAGTTGAAATCAAGAGGGGAATCGAGGGTGGATTTACGAGAGGGAAAGCTGTTTTTGAAGGCAGCGAAGAAAATAATCTTGATTCTTGCGTGCTATCCTTCCAAAATGAACATCTTCTTGCTGAAATAAATAACAAACCGATTGCTATGACACCAGATTTAATTGCTGTTTTAGATGAAGAAACGGGCATGCCCATTACAACAGAAGGTTTGAGATATGGAGCTCGCGTCATCATTGTAGCTTTTCCGGCGAACGAGAGATGGCGGACGCCAATTGGCATTGAGACGGCAGGCCCGCGTTATTTCAAGTATCCATATGACTATACGCCATTAGAAATACTGATAAAGGAGTTTGTGCCTTCATGATACGGTTAGGAATTGACGTTGGCGGTACCAATACAGACGGAGTTCTGTTGAATACAAAAAATGAAGTAATCTGCAGTACAAAAACGCCCACCACAAAGAATGTTTTTTCAGGGATTCAAACGACAATTAAAGAACTACTAGCTAGTTCGGCGGTCAATGTCAGAGATATTAAAATAGCAACACTAGGCACGACGCATTGCACAAATGCAATCGTGGAGAGGAAATCATTAAATAGAATTGGAATCATTCGCATTTGTCTTCCTTCTGGAACAACGGTTCCTCCACTTGTCGACTGGCCAGAAGATTTAGTCGATAAATTACAGGCTAAAACCGCTTTGATTCACGGAGGTTACGAATTTAACGGTTCCCCAATTACAGGTATTGTGCGAGATGAATTAATAGAGACTGTCGAGTTGTTTAGAGACTCAGTAGATTCGATTGCTATTACAGGTGTATTTTCTCCGGTTCTAGCCGATCAGGAAAAAGAAGTAGCAGCTTTTTTCCAACAGGAGTTACCACATATTCCGATTTCCCTTTCAAGTGAAATCGGTACGATTGGTTTAATTGAAAGGGAAAATGCAACCATTTTGAATGCTGCACTTAAGAATGTCATCAAGCATGTAGCAGAAGGCTTTGAGCAGGCATTGGTTAATGAAAGCATTCATGCAAAAATTTATTTCGGTCAAAATGACGGTACACTGATGACTAATGTCTTTGCTCAAAAGTACCCGATTTTCACCATCGCATGTGGGCCAACCAATTCAATCCGAGGGGCTTCATTTTTATCGAAAGAGCGCAATGCAATTGTCGTGGATATTGGTGGTACGACGACCGATATCGGTGTATTAGCAAATGGATTCCCGAGACAAACTTCTCTTGCCGTTGAAGTGGGTGGTGTCCGTACCAATTATCGCATGCCTGATATCTACTCACTTGGTCTAGGGGGCGGTACTCAAGTAACTTTAGAAGACAGTGCATGGAAAATTGGTCCTGAAAGTGTGGGTTATCAATTGCCCGAGAAAGCACTCATCTTCGGTGGTGAAACACTAACTGTGACGGATGTTGCTGTAGGAGTAGGCATGATGCAGATGGAGAATGCGCAAGAAGAAAAACTTCTTTCCATTCCTACACAAGAAATTTACCCACAAATTGTCGAAATGGTAGAAAAAGCAATTGATCGCATGAAAACAAGCGGGGATGACGTGTCAGTCGTGCTGGTTGGTGGTGGTGCAGCCTTGATGCCTGCCACATTAAAAGGTGCGAGTCGTATTATCCGACCCGAACACGCGGGAGTGGCAAATGCAATTGGTGCAGCACTTGGCGACATTAGCGGTACATGTGAAAAAATTTACTTGCTCGAAAATCGCGCTCACCATGAAGTGATTGAAGAAGCAAAACAAGAAGCAATCCAAGCGGCTATTACGGCAGGCGCAGATCCTGATCAAATCGATATTATCCAGTTGGAAGACTTTCCATTGGCTTATATTCCAGGGGAAGCAATCTTGGTTAGAGTGAAAGTTGCTGGGCCTCTTTTGTTGGAGAGTGTGAAGTAATTTTGAATTATTTTGTAACCTGCTACTCTTTTTTACTTTTAAGGTTTTATCTGTTAAGAATAGCTACGAGGCAATAACACCACAGGACAAGAATGATACACAGTATTTGTTTAATGAGGAATTGATCGAGGGTGTGAATATTAAAGGAGATCTTGTGATAACGTTTCCTTAGTAACTATCTGGTTCAATTACATAGGGTGCAAATGAAAACCTGCCATGGACTAGACTAAGAATTCCTCACTCTACACGCTTCGGCGCTTTGTGGATGCCTCCCGCGATAAGCCAGAAAGAAGACCGCTTTCAGTCTTATCGCTCCGGCTACCACGAAGACGCGCCTTCGCTGGATGTTCCAATGTATTTTTATAGAATATAGTATCCCTGTTTTTATTTTAAGGAAGTGTCACTTTCTTATAGAGGATCACATAATCTTTGAAAAGTTAGCAAAGAATACAATATACGTCGTGCTAGAGTGCCCGAAATTACATCTTCGGGCACTTACCATCTCTATAGATAGTTATCTATTCATTTCTTTCAAAGCAACTGCATTTTTCACTTGAATAGTGTAGGAACGCGGCAGGCGATTAGTCGCAACAGGAGTCACTTCTAGCTGCTCTTGCCCCTCGGTAAAAAAGTGTCGTGATTATTTCGCCGAAAGCAGGCCGGAAATATTCCAGTGAAAATGGCGGTATTCAAGCCCTTCTCGCCAGTGTTTTAGGTAGGTGAATGGTTAATCATCAGACGTGTTAACTAAATGACATAAAGTCCAAATTAAAACCAGCCAAGATCGTAAATGGCTGGTTTTGCTGTTCCTAAGCTATGTATTACGCGGCACTACTGGACAATCTCCAGTCAGATTATGCTTGGTATTCTTTTTCACCTTCCGTCGAAAGTGCCCCCGTGCGGGACAGAGGAGTGCCGCCTCTCTGTGATTAGCAGTATATGCACGATTGCCTAGAGATATACCTGTTAATCGTCTTGCCGGTGTAACGAACAAATCTAGCGACAAGCGGTGTTGGAAGAACATTCTATTTGTTAAATGCCGACTATCTATATAAGTTGAACTAATGATCTTATAAATCTCCAGCGAAGGCGTCTACTGGGGTAGCCGGAGCAATAAGACTGACAGTGGTTTTCTGTCCGGCTTATTGTGGGAGGCATCCCCTAGCGCCGAGCGTTGTTGGTAGGATTCTTTATTTCAACATATCTAGTACGGATTTTAGTGTGCTACTGCTGAATGGGTAGTGGCCTTTTTTGTGAAAATCCACCAAGTAGTAGCTTTCCATGTGGTATCAATTTTTGAATGATGATTGAAACCACGATTGGAATGACCAATCCAAATGCTGTGAATCCAATAATGCCATATGTGAAGTAATCATTTAACAAAATGTCAGTAAAGATGTGCAAGTACATAATCGTTAGGGAGTGCTTCTCGATCCTTTGCAGCCAATTGAGTGACAGTTGAGTAGCGATGAGTTGGAATACGCCCACCAATACAAGTGTGAATGAAAGTGGGATGATCAAATCTAAAACGAAATGTTCATAGCGCAAAAATTTCATGCTCAAATGATAGTCAATTACATTAAAGTTATCAAGCAAAACTGCTGTCACACTACCGATCAATCCCGCGGTTAACCATCTTTTCGAAACATTCATCCAAATACTCTTCATATAATAACCGAGTGAAAAATAGACGACTGCCATGAGTGCAACATCGATGTTCCAAATCATTGGGATTGTTTGAGAAGCAGTATCTGGTGATCCACCAATGACGCGCATCGCAAACAAACTTTCAAAATGGGCAATACTATAAAAGATAGCCAAAATAATAATTTGTTTCGTACGACTAAAGTATTTTGTCATCCATAAGAAGAACAAATACGTAAAGAAAAGCGTAGTTACAAACCAGAATACACCATATGCACCACGTGCAAAACGTCCGCCGACAGCGAGTGTCCACAAATCATTTACATACCATGATAGATCCATATTGCCTGAACCAATTTCTATCCCGTAACGAATCAGCGTAATACTGACGAGGAAAAACAAATAGGGGACGATCAATTGCATAAAACGTTTTTGAATCGACAGTATCATTAAGCCCTTTTCTACAACAGGCTTAAAAAACAAACCACTTAAAATAAAGAATGCTGGCATGTGAAACCAATAGATATACTTCGCCAGTGGGAAATCGAGCTGTCCAGGATAATGACCAATGACGACAAGAATCATTAAAAATCCTTTGGTGACATCCACCCAGGATAAACGTTTCTTATTCATAATCAAACTCCTCAAGAAAATTGACGTATATCTAGTGTACAACGTATCAGTAGTTGGGAACGGTATGTAACAGAATTGACTCGGGATTGAAAGAAAGGTAGCAATGCTTGGGGATATTCCCTTGAATTATTACAGATAACTAATTAATCAGTATGTTTTAAGGGGTTGAATTTTTTTCATATCAGATGCTGATGGGTGAGCAATCATATAAATCGCCACCCGATCATAACCGGCGGGCAGCCAATTATATATCCCCCCAACCGATCATAACCACCGTTCAACCGAGCATATATCCTGCCACCCGATCATAAGCGTCGCTCAGCCGATCATATCTCCCGCCACCCGATCATATAACATATCACCATAGCTAACCGGTTTTTGCAAAGAAGATCCATCTGCTATAAAGAACTTGATTATCACTGATGATCTAACGCACTCCAAAGAGTTGGCAAATGAAATATCCCGTAGCGTCCAAATGGAGGGAGTCACTATAATCTTACATACACTTGCTATATCTTGCCCTTGTAATCGTGTTCTCCATACTTCGAAAATGAAAGAGATTTGACTGCAAGATAGATTTAGCCTATCAAACAGCGCATCTAACTATCATGAATAAGAAAAAATGATTATCACTATCGTTGTATTTTCACTTTAACTTATGAGTTTTAGGTTACTTTGGCTCAATCATTATTTAACGTCAGATTATCCTTACGCAGAAGCTGGAATTCTCGATCTTTGAGGTGTGGAGTTACCAGATGATAAAGCAATCACGCTGTATAATGAAATTACCTCCTTCAGTGTAGGAAACCTATCACTCTATTAACTCAAGAATATTATAGTCTTGCAATAAATAACAAATCTATATCTTCAATGCTAAGCCAGAACGAGTAAGCATTCTAGTCAAACTAAAAAGATACCATGAAAAAACTCCTAATCGGCCAAATCCGATTAGGAGTTTTTTATTTTATCGTCAATTTAAGAACTTTTTTAGTTTTGGAATCAGTATAGTGAAGCTGGTTGTTCACTGCGACTAGATTGACTGAATGGATAGCATTTAGTTGTTGAGGTTTGGATCCATTTGTTTTCATCTTATACAAGAAGCCGCCTTTCGAATAATTACTGAAATAAATCCAGTCATCGATAATGGCGAAATAAGGAGCCCTTACATTGTTAACTTTTTGCTTAGATTTTCCATCTTTCTTAACTCGATACAATGTATCCTTGTCCGAAATACTGCTGTAGTAATAGTATCCTTTGAATTCGATCATCGAGCTAAAGTCGTTCAAGAAACTGTACGTTTTACTCTTGGCAATTGGCCAATCCGCTTCGTTCCATTTATGGTCTTTTCGCAGTTGATCGGCAGAGGCTAGGAAGTATTTATAACTAATAGCACCTTTTACATTCGGAACGGGGTCGTCCCAGGTAATGTCCATGAAGTAATACTGACCGTTTAGATTGACTAAGTTCCATGAATGCTGACCGCCATTTCCATATCCGTCAACATAGTAATTTTCAATACCAAGGCGATTAAGTAGAAGTTGAGCAGCTTTCGTATATCCATCACAAACGGCCACACCTTTTATAAGTGCACCATAAGCTGTAATGGAATCAGAAGGGATGGTGTTATTTTGAAAGTTTTTGTGATCATAAGCAACATTCAATACTAAATAATCATGAATGGCTTTTACTTTATCAAAATTTGTGAAGCCGGGCTTGATAATTTGGGCAAGTACCTTGTCAACCTCTTTTGAAAGAGCTGCTTTATTCTTTTTTATTGTGCTATCAGGGAGTGAGTACGAAAATTCAATGTCACCGTTTGACCATGACATCGCCGAATCAAAATAAAGTATTTCAGGATTTTCACGTACTGCTTTTTGAATAAGCGCGTCAACTTGTTTATATGAAACTTCTGCGCTAACAAATTGCCCAGTACGTTCATTTTTTAACAGAGAGGAACGGATTAAGTTGTATGAGTCCGCTGCTACAGCCGTTTTAAATCCAGGATTTTCATTGCTAGCAGCTTGTGTATGGGTCGAATAACTAGCAAATGACAGTGCGATAAATAAGAGTGTGAAATATATTTTTTTCAATGGAATTCCTCCAAATTAAAGTGCGCCATTTTAACTATTAATATTGCCTTTAACGCTCTTGATTTAATTATCTGATTAGGACTTTAGTTTACTGACTGTAATTAATAGTAGTATACCATAATGCCTGAGTGTGAGATTGGTAAAGTGTTGTTCGCGCATCAATAATTAATGTTACGAATCTGTAAAACGTCTAGAGAAGAATAAACAGAAATCCTCAAATTCAGGCGTACTCATTACTAAAAGACGTTGGCTATTAATTGTTTAAGAGAAGTGTAAGAGGTTGTAAAGCGTTCTATAAGAGGGGCTCCCTATCATAAGTTAAGAAACGTTTGCAAAGGGACTGGGAAAAGTCTTAGCGTACGTTCACTTTTTATGTCCAAGTAAGGAGCGAATAGGATTGCGGAAAATTGTAGGCATTCTATTGATGGTCGTTGGCTTAGCGGTTGTATTTTATCCGCAACTTGAAAAACAGTACTATGATCGTGGTCAACAGCAGCTGGTAAGGAGTTTTGAACAATTAGGCAATACGGAACAAATTGAGCAGGCCTCCAATCAATCTGAAGATATACTCACGGTGCAGAAATACAATCAGTCAACTGGCGAGAAATCCAAACTATTGGAAGGAGCTCGCGGAATTATTAATATTAACAAAATTGACCTTGAAATGATTATCTTTGACGGGACGAGTCCCGAAACGCTCAGTAAAGGCATCGGTATGATCGAGCCTAAAAAAGAATTCGGCGTCAACAACATTGGTTTAGCTGGACACAGAGCTGTAACGAAAGGGAAACAATTCAATCGTATGAATGAATTAAGGATAAATGATGAAATTCAAGTGACCACACAAGAAGGAACATATGAATTTGTCATAGTGGACTCATTTATCGTCCATCAATCGGATGTGTCCGTCCTCGATGATCAAGAAGGACCATTTCTCACACTGGTAACTTGCACACCGCTTGGAGCAGTTAATCCGCCGAACCGATTGATTGTTCAGGCGGCATTAAAGAAGTAGCAGTTGCAAAAATCAAAAATTGATATTTATAGAAATTGATATAAATATATTTATTATGAAAAGGGGAATTGGGTATGAAAGTTCGAAATGCGTATTATTGGGCGGACAAGTCGAATAACAAACAGAGAGGAGGGATAGCGTGAAGAAGTTAAACATATTTGCCTTGATGTTACTGCTGATTGGGCAAGCTATTTTAGGACCATTGGCTTCCGCAAGTGCAAACGAATTCAGTGAAACCGAACTGAATGAGGATAATCAGATAATTCAAGTTGAAGCTGCCCAGGAAGAAGTGGGGGGAATAGAACCAGAGATAGAACCAGATGAACCAGTAACAGAACCAGAAGTAACTCCTGGTGAAGATGAAGAAGGTGCCGAAAACGAATCTCCAGAACTACCAGAAAATGAAGTGCCGGAAATTGAAATACCGGAAATTGAAGTGCCAGAGATTGATGTACCAGAAGTTGAACCGGGATGTGAGGAAATTGGAGAATCCCCGGAATGTGAAAAACCAATAGAATGCGATGAAACCGATGAACTATTGGAATGCGAAGACTTGGAAAAACTGCCGTTGGTCGAGGAAAAGGGTGAACCAACAGTAATAACCGAAAATATTCTAACGAGTTTCGAATTAAAATATAAGGATAAGGATGGAAATCCAATTGAAAATCCTGGTTTTGATTCACTAATTTCGGTGGGTTACAAGTGGGCACTTGTGAATGACCACGGCTATAAAGCAGGATCCACATTTACGTTCAATCTGCCAAAGGAGCTCGAAGTTTACAACGTCATTGAAAAAGAAGAAATGAAATTTAATGGTGAAACTGTAGGGCATTTCGATGTTAGGCTTGATGGCCAAGTTACGATAACATTCACTGAGTTTATAGAGAGTTTTTCAAATATCTCAGGTGATATTCAAGTTTGGACCGAATTAAGTGAAGATATTATCGTTACTGAAGAAGGAACGATAACAATCACGCCGATAGAAGGTGGAGCTTCTATAACGATCCCTCTTACCTTTGAACCAGGTGGGCCAGCTGTCGAAAAAAGTGGGGTGCCCAATAAAATCTATAACTCTGAAACGATTAAATGGACAGTCGATTTCAATAAAACTCTGAAAAAGATTAATAATGCAATCCTGAGCGACCCAATCCAAGATGGCCAAGAGTTTAAGGAAGGAACTCTAGAACTTTACCATCTCAAAGTCCAATTGAATGGTTCTGTAAGTCTAGGAGAACCAGTGGATCCTAGCAGGTATTCTGTTGGAAAAACAGAAGATGGAAAAGATTTTACAATAAATTTTAATACAGACATCAGCACAGCATATCGAGCCGTATATACAACAACAATT
This sequence comes from Sporosarcina psychrophila, assembly GCF_001590685.1. Lineage (GTDB taxonomy): Bacteria > Bacillota > Bacilli > Bacillales_A > Planococcaceae > Sporosarcina > Sporosarcina psychrophila. Next base: position 3,897,872 of record NZ_CP014616.1, on the reverse strand, counting down.
ACGAATCATGACCAAGCAATTTTTACAAACACAGCAACGTTATTATCAGATGGCAGTAATGCTGGAGATGCAACTGCAACTGTTAGTGTTAAGAGAGGGAAGCCGTTAGAAAAACGGTCAAGTCACTATGATGCTAAGACGCAAACAATCACATGGGAAATAAAATATAATTATAATGAAAAGGATATTGCTATAGCGGACGCATTATTGAAAGACTTATTCAATGGTAGCCAGGAGCTTATAGCTGATTCTTTTAACGTACAGAAAGTTGCAATCAATGATAGCGGCGGCGAAGGTGTAGTTGAAGAGTTTACAAATTACACTGTTACTCCAAAATCTGAAGACAATAAAAATGGATTTGAGCTTCAGTTCAATGAAGATATCAATTCCGCTTACAAAATCACCTATCAAACAAAAGCAACTGACCGTGTGTTTGACGGAGAAAAAATCATTAATACAGTTAAAACTGGTGAAATATCAAAGGATGCAGGCAGAGATATTAACCAACAAATTCTGTTCAAATCACATGGAACACCCAATTACAAAGACAAAAGAATCGAATGGACAATCTCCTTTAACAACGACAGTCATGAAATGAAAAATGTGATTTTAACAGATGTCTTTACAAATGCAGGACTTACGTTAGATTCTAGTAGTATCAAAATTACAAACAACACCGGAATGTTAACTGAAGGTACCGATTATGAGTTAACAAAAAACGAACAAGATGAGTTCATTATCGAGTTCAAAAAAACAATCAATACTCCACACACAATTAAATATACAACAGCTTTTGATTACGAAAAGCGAGCAGATAAAGGTAAGAATTATTTACAAAACAAAGTAACGCTCAATTGGAAAGACAAAGATGAAAAAGACCAAACAAAAGAAGCGAAATCTGACTTCACCCCAGATGGTTATACACAGTCCAATGGTTTCAAAAACGGTTCATACAATGCCGTGACTCAAGAAATTACTTGGAATGTTGGCGTGAACTATAACCTAAAAACACTTACAAATGCTTCTGTGGAGGACTTCATTCTTGGAAATCAAAAGGTTTTAAAAGAATCGATTGAAGTTCATGAAATGGCTCTCACAGGTGGGGCAAATGGAACAGAAGTGAAGGAATTGATTGAAGGAAAAGACTACTCAACTAGTTGGATTAAAGATGAAAATGGTAATCCAGGATTTGTGGTTAAATTTAACAACGAAATAACTAAGCCGTACATGATAACGTACAAAACAAGCTTGAAAGATTTAGATTTAGTCGAAGCCAAATACGATAACACAGCAACTGTTAAGAATGGCACGGATAAAGAAACAGATCTTACAGCATCCGTTTCAATTCCACACGGTGGAAAATACACAGCCAAATCCGGCTTACAAAATGGGAAAATTATTGATTGGAAAGTCGACATAAACTTTGCCCAATCGAAAGTTTCTAAGGCAAAAGTAACCGATATACCAAGTGCTGACCAAGCAGTTTTGGAAGATTCCATACGTCTATATGCTACGGATGCAGATGAAAAAGGGAATGTTAAAAAAGGTGCATTATTAACGAAAGGCACAGACTATACACTCGATTTCAATGAAAGCCACGATCCATATGCGTTCGAACTTTCATTTATAAATGAAATTAGTGAACCGTATATGTTGGAATATCAATCATTTATTCTAAAAGCACCTGCTAATATTACGAATAAGATTTCATTTACAGGTGAGCATGTTAGAGTAGATAAAACCGAATCTACTAGTACAGTTATTGTGAAGGTAACAGGTGGTATGGGCAGTGGATCGGGTGAACTAGGACGCCTCCAAATAACGAAAACAGATGCGTCAACTGGCAAACTACTTAATGGTGCAAAATTCTCATTGATAGACGAGGATAGTGGAAAAACTATCAAAACTGGAGTTACCGGTGCAGATGAAGATACAGATGAAGATGCAAAAGGAGTCGTCACATTCGACAGATTACTCTGGGGTAAGTACCTCTTGGTAGAAACTGAAGCTCCTGAAGGATACCTTAAAAATAAAGAAGTGATGTCGATTACAATTGATAAGGCATTCGTCGATGGAGATGTAGAAAAAGTAGGGAACGATGAAACTGTTACGAATAAAAAAATTGTGCGAGCTGTGCAATTAGAGAAGGTAGATAGCGAGGATCCTTTAAAGAAGTTAGAAGGAGCTAACTTTGAATTGAAACAACTAGTTGGAGATCAATTCAAGACAATCGGCTTACTGCCTACTGATGAAATGGGAATCATCTATAAAGAAGGTTTGGATCCAGGTGATTATCAATTTATCGAGCGAATTGCTCCGAATGGTTATTTAGTAGATAATACGCCGATTCCGTTTACAATCGGAGAGAACCAACTTGAGGTTGTTAAATTAGACCAGGTAAAAAATAATATTATCAAAGGGGCAGTCGAACTTAAGAAGGTCGACAAGGATAACTCGAAAATCACACTTGGAAATGCAGTATTTGAGTTGCAAGATGCAACTGGAAAAGTGCTTGAACAAGGTTTGACAACAGGTAGCGACGGAAAAATCACTAAAAACGGTTTGAACCCAGGCAGCTATCAGTTTGTTGAAACGAAAGCTCCATTCGGTTATAAGCTAGATCAGACACCAATTCCATTCAAGATCGCACCGTCCCAAAATACAATTCTTGAATTGACGGCAAGGAATGAAATGATCTTAGGTTCTGTGGTCCTCACAAAAGTTGACGAGGACAATTCCGAAACAACATTGAAAGGTGCAATCTTTGAATTACAAGATGCAACAGGAAATAAAATACAAGACGGACTATCAACGGATAAAAACGGTAAAATCACCGTTCTTAACTTAAAACCAGGAGCTTATCAGTTCGTTGAAACAAAAGCACCTGCATACTATCAACTAAATCAACAACCAATAAAATTCAATATTGAAACTGGAGAGACTTCAGTTACAACTTCATTCAATGCTCCAAATAAATTGGTGACAGGTTCAGTTGAATTAAAGAAAGTCGATAAAGATAACGCTAAATTGGTAGTGAAAGGTGCAGAATTTGCACTGCAAGATGCAGATGGGAAAGTACTCCAATCAGCATTGAAAACTGATAAAAATGGTAAGTTACTTGTTACTGACTTGAAACCGGGTAGCTACCAATTTGTAGAAACGAAAGCACCATTCGGTTATGTGTTAGATGAAACGCCAATCACGTTTACAATCAAAAAAAGTAAAACAACAGCTGATGTAAAACTAGTAAAAGTCAAAGCAGAAAACGAATTGAAAACGGGCTCTGTAGAATTAACAAAGGTCGACAATGAAGACCCGACAACTATATTAGAAGGCGCGGTATTCAAACTGCAAAATGCAAGTGGCAAGACGATTCAAAAAGGCTTAAAAACGAATAAAGAAGGTAAAATTGTTGTAGATAACTTGAAACCAGGCAAGTATCAGTTTGTCGAAACAAAAGCACCATTCGGCTATGACTTAGATGCTACGCCAGTTAAGTTTACGATTACCAAAGGCCAATCAAAGATTCTCAAAATTTCAACGAACAATAATTTGACGCCAGGTTCCGTGGAATTAGTTAAAGTAGATAGTGCGAACAAAGAAGTAACTTTGGTTGGTGCAGAGTTTAAATTGCTAGACGAAAAAGGTGAGATCCTCCAAGAAAACCTATCAACGAATACTGATGGGAAATTGGTTGTAAACGACTTGAAACCAGGTAATTATCAATTTGTTGAAACCAAAGCACCTTTTGGTTATGTACTAGATGAAACGCCAATCGAATTCACGATTGACAAAGGTCAAACTGTAGCACGCGGATTGGAAATCCCGAACACAATCATTCCAGGCTCAGTTGAGTTGACGAAGTACGATAAAGACAATGACGGTGCGATTTTAACAGATGTGGAATTTGAATTGCTAGATGCAGAAGGCAAAATGCTCAGAGAAGGATTGGTAACAGATCAAACTGGTAAAGTTGTTGTAGAAGACTTAAAACCGGGTAACTATCAGTTTGTAGAAACGAAAGCACTATTCGGTTATAAGCTGAATGCAACGCCAATCAAATTTACAATTGTCCTAGGACCAACTGCTGTAGAAACAGTAGAAGCCTATAACGAATTATCAACAGGCTCAGTTGAACTTACAAAGCGTCCCGAACATAATGGGAATGGAACACTTACAGGTGCAGTCTTTAAACTGCTAGATGCAGAAGGCAACACGTTGAAAGAAGATTTAACGACGGATAAAGATGGTAAACTAGTTGTAGATAATTTAAAACCGGGTAACTACCAGTTTATCGAGACAAAAGCTCCAACTAATTATATTCTAGATACTACACCAGTAAAATTTGAAATTATTAAAGGTCAGACAGTTACGGTACAGGTAATTAAAACAAATAAATATAATCCGTATTATCCACCGGTCGACCCAGGCAAACCAAGTGAACCAAGCAAACCAGGCGAACCAGGCAAACCAAGTGAACCAAGCAAACCAAGCGAACCAGGCAAACCGAGTGAACCAGGCAAACCAAGCGAACCAGGCAAACCAAGTGAACCAGGCAAACCAAGTGAACCAGGCAAACCGAGTGAACCAGGCAAACCAAGTGAACCAGGCAATCCGGTTGAACCAAGCGAACCGGTTGAACAAGAGAATCCAGGTATACCGGGTAACCCAAGCAACCCAAGCAACCCGAGCAATCCAAGTAATCTAAGCAATCCAAGCAATCCAAGTAACCCCAATCTAGTGATTCCAAGTGAAAAGTTACCACAAACGGGTGAAGCCTTCCCAATTGGCTCAATGGCAGCCGGTATTGGAATGATTCTTCTCGGAGCTTGGATGGTATTGAGAAGAAAAAAATCAAAAAAAACACCAATTGAATTTTCATGACACAATAATGACAAGCAAAACCAGTTAGCTGTTTAGCTGCTGGTTTTGCTTTTTTCTTTTTTTGAGAGAGTATAAAGAGTTCTTTAAGAACGTTGACGTATGATAGAAGTGAAATTGAATTACATACTAATGACCTATTACAATTGATCATGAATTTATTCAATAAGCCATTCATAATTGAAAAACACCAAATCAATGCAAGTATAAGCATTGGGGCTAGCGTATATCCACGGATCCAAAGCTGTTAATCGAGTATGCAGTTTTAGCAATGTTCGATGCTAAGGGGACTACTGGAAATACGTACTGCGAATATAAGCCAAGCATGAATGGATAACAGTAAGAAATGGGTGTATCTAAAACCCATTTAAGATGAATGGATAGGAGAAATAGAGATGAATAAAAAAGGGATTGACCTGTCAAACAGCGAAGACAATTGTCATGAATAAGAAAAAGATGATTGTTGTCGTTGGTATTTTTGTACTTATACTTATCAGTTTCCGGTTTTTATGGATTTATTACAATTTGACAGCGGATTATCCTTACGCTGAAAAAGGGATACTTGACCTTCGGGATATTGAGTTAACAGATAAAAGGGTAATTACGCTAAATGGCGAGTGGGATTTTTATAACAATCAATTGATTGAACCGGGGAGCTTGGAGAAGCACTTAGCGGACGATGAAAAAATAGGGATAACGGTTCCCGGAGATTGGAGAAAAATAATACCTGAGGATGAAAAATCATCATATGAATATGGGACCTATCGTCTGCGTATTCTACTGGATGAACAAAAACAGTTGTTCAGTCTGTATATAAAAGAAATAAGGTCGAATGCTACTGTATTTATAAATGGAGAAAAAGTAATGGAACTGGGACGTGTAGGTGAAGATTCCGAATCAGCAAAATCTGATTTTCGACCAGTTGAAGTGAGTCTGGAAAGCTATGAAACAGAGATTGATTTACTAATACATGTTTCGAACTATAACCCCGTCTATCCAGCAGGCATCACCAAAACGATTAAATTTGGAACATCATCTGCCATTAAAAAAAGTCAACTAGTTTCTTATTTAATGCAATTTACATCAGTAGTCATTCTGCTAATGCACAGCGTTTATACACTAGTCATCTTTCTTTTATTTGGAAGAAAGAAGGAATTAGTTTTTCTTTCGCTTACGTTCCTTTGTGCTGCGATTTCGATTCTCATAGATGATGATAAACTATTGCTTTATTTGTTTCCGGCGATTAGTTGGACGTGGTGGGTGAAGCTGCTTTATCTTTCATATGCAAGCAGTGTTTTTTTTATGTTGCAATTTTTCAAACAGATACTGATGGAAAATTCAATTCATAAAACAAGGATATCTATTCCGTTCAAGGCGCTTACAGTTTTGTATCTGTTATTTGTCATATGTGTGTTACTAGATTATAAGATGATGATCGCTCCATTGTTTAGGGTTATTATGTTCTTTATACCGGCGATTATTCCTTTCACTTTGAGTAAAGTGGTAGCGCAAGGCAAGGCTTACGCAATCTACTTTCTACTTGCGACGATTAGCATTGCCTCCAGTATTTTATGGGGATGGATTAAAAATCATGCTTTTTCGACATTACCCTACTACCCATTTGAAATCATCATTGGTGTTATTCTTTTTGCAATCTATTGGTTCAAACGTTTTTTCCAAGCAACAGATGAAAGTAAGGAACTGACTGTGAAATTACAAAAAGAAGTCAAAAGAAAAGATGACTTTCTAGCGAATACATCTCATGAATTAAGAAACCCTCTACACGGAATCATGAATATTACCCAAACGATTTATGACAGTGAAAAGGATAACTTGACTGAAGAAAACAAGGAAAACTTACAAATTCTGATGTCTGTAGGTAGGCGTATGTCAATGATTCTGAATGATCTTCTTGATATTACTAAACTGAAGGAAAATGGCATTAGATTACAAGTTAAAGAAGTGGACCTCTCATCAGTTGTATCGGGTGTATTTGATATGCTCCAATTTTTGAAGGAAGGGAAAAACATTACATTTAGGCAAACGGGGCTTGAGACATTTCCGAAGGTAGAAGCTGATGAAAATCGTCTTTTTCAAATACTATTTAATTTAGTTCATAATGCGGTGAAGTTTACAAATGAGGGAGAAATCATCGTTTCTGCAGAAACCCAGAACGACATGGCTGTTATTCATGTGCGTGATACTGGTATCGGTATAGATGAAGAAACAATGAAATCTGTTTTTCAGCCATACGAGCAAGCAGACCCCAAGATAACAGCATTTGCAGGCGGAATTGGACTGGGACTGAGTATTTGCGATCAGTTAGTTAAATTGCATGGAGGATCGATTAATGTCAAATCGACTGTGGGAAAAGGGTCTACGTTCACTTTCACATTGCAGATTGCCTCGCAACAAAAGAGAATCGCTACTAACGAGTCTATACGACAGGTTATACCGGAGATAGCTAGCGGGGATCAGAAGACCACGGACCAGTTTATGAAAGAAGAATTGCCATGCATATTAGTGGTAGATGATGATCCGCTTAACTTAGCGATTGTCGGGCGAATGTTGGTAGCTGAACAATTCGATGTTGTTACATGTACAAGTGGAAAAGAAGCATTGGTTTTATTGGACAAAGGAAGATGGGATCTCGTTATATCGGATGTAATGATGCCAAATATGTCTGGTTACGAGTTGACACAAAAAATAAGGGAACGCTTTCCGATTTCGGAACTTCCTATTTTACTGTTGACAGCCCGTAGTCAATTAGAGGATATTCAAACCGGTTTTCATTGCGGAGCCAGTGATTATGTTACTAAACCCGTAGAAAAACTTGAATTGGTGACACGCGTAAAGGCCTTAACCGATTTGAAAACATCGATTGGCGAACGAGTACGAATGGAGGCTGCGTGGCTGCAGGCACAAATTCAGCCTCATTTCTTATTCAATACGTTAAATACGATAGCGGCACTTAGCGAGATTGATCCACCCAAAATGGTGGAGTTGCTAGATAAGTTCGGGAATTATTTGCGTGCTAGTTTCGCAAGCCATAATTTAAATCAAGTGATCCAACTAGAGACAGAATTAGAGCTCGTTCGTTCCTATCTGTTCATTGAACAAGAACGTTTTGGGGATCGATTGAATGTAGAATGGGAGATGCGTGGGATACCGGCTATTCAAATTCCACCGCTTTCGATTCAAACAATCGTAGAAAATGCCATTCAACATGGTGTCTTAAAACGACCAGAAGGCGGGACTGTCCAAATAAGAGTGCTAGAACAGAAGGACTTTATAGAAATTATAATAATGGACGATGGAGTAGGAATACCCGAAGAGAAATTGAAGAGTCTGCTAAACTACCATACAGAAGAACAACGAGGAATAGGCTTGCTTAATACAGACAAACGGCTCAAACAGCAATTCGGAAGTGGAATTGACATAACCAGTGTACTAAATAGGGGAACGACCGTTACATTTATCGTTCCCAAAAAAGAATAACACACGAAAAACGCCGCTGCCAATTCAGGCAGTTGGCGTTTTCTGTTTGATTACGTTATAACGAGGATCGATTCATAAAGTTCATTTGTTGCACGTCCTGGTAAAATGTCGAGATCCTCCAATAATTGTTTCTTGAAGTCATGGTACACCTTAATGGCATCCCCTCGGTTCCCAACGTCAAGGTGGTAGTGCATAAGTTGCTGTAAAACATGTTCGGAATATGGATTATAGTTGAGCAGAATCTGTAAATAATGCTGTTTTTTATGTAACTCCTCATTCTTAGAGTAATAATCAATCATCTTTTGGAGAAGCTGCAACAGTTTTTGACGCATACTTTGTGTTTTGGCTGCGGCCCATTCATAGCCGTTCTTATCCATATAGTCGCCGCTATATTGCTGAACTACATGTTCGAATACCTGAATAGTATCATGATCCACGTCAGTATAATCAGCTAATACCCGCTCCAGTTCAATCGCATCGCATTGGAATCCATGTAGCTCCAGTGCATAGCATTGATCTGAAAAAGTTAACGAGCCTGGGTAGCCCACAGAATCCAACATTTTACGCAAATGCGAAATTGACGTATGGAGTTGAATCTTAGCCTTTTGGTATTCGCTCTCCGGCCAAAGCAAATCGATAAGAGAGTCTCTGTTCATAGACGTATTTAGATGTGTAATGAAAACAGCAAACAGTTCTTTTACTTTTGCCGTTTTCCATTTGACAGGTTCCTCTTGGCTGAAGACAGTAAACTCATCAAAACAGAAAATTTTCAGGGAAGGAGAGGTATCTCGTTCATTTACTGAAGATTTATCACTCAAAAGCAGCTGTTCTTGAAGACGCATCACTGTTTTTTCGAGGCGCTCTTTCATAATAGGCTTCAATAAATAATCAATCGAATGCAATTCAAAAGCTTGAATCGCATAATCCCGATAGGCAGTCACAAAGACAATATATACATCTTTTTTCCCTTCTTGAATGAGTTCAGCTAAATCCAATCCGCTAAAGCCCGGCATTTCAATATCCAAAAAGGCCACTTGAAAATCAAGGTGCTTCATTTCCTTTAAAACATTAGGTGCATTTGAAAAAGTTTTAACGACTTCGACAGTACCTAATTCATTTAACTTGTTCTCTAAATGTTTCAAAGCCAACTGCTCATCATCGACTAATATTGCACGTATGACGAGAATCACCTTCTTTCCTGAAAAGAAACGCTTTCTTTCTATTATCTCAAGAGTGTCAAAGACTTGCAATATTTAACAAATAACTGTTTGGCAAAGAGTGTAAGGAAACATGTCAGGAGTTTCACCCGGTTAAATATAAATTATTGAGGCCTACTTGGAGGGTATCTGGTATCGGAGCTGTTTTGATAAAAGGCTATGAAACAAATTAGTTGTCTGAGTCGTTTCGGATTAGACTGGGTGACTGTCACCCAGTCTAATAGTCGCGCGGCCAATCATATATCCCGCCACCCGATCATAACCGCCGGGCTGCCGATCATATATCCGGCCTACCAATCAAAACCGGCGGACTGCCGATCATATATCCTGCAAACCAATCAAAACCGGCGGACTGCCGATCATATATCCTGCCAATCAATCAAAACCGGCGGACTGCCGATCATATATCCCGCTAACCAATCATAACCACCGTTCAACCGAGCATATATCCCGCCAACCAATCAAAACCGCCAGGCTGCCGATCATATATCCTGCCAACCAATCAAAACCGCCGGACTGCCGATCATATATCCTGCCAACCAATCAAAACCGGCGGACTGCCGATCATATATCCTGCGACCCGATCATAACCGCCGCGCTGCCGATCATATAACTTGCGACCCGATCATAATCGCCCGGCTGCCGATCATATAACTCGTCAACCGATCATAACCTCCGCGCTGCCGATCATATATCCCATCCGACTCTCCGCAAATAGAGAATAGAATCACTAGAACTATATTTAGCACTAAACAAACATTCAATTCACACTATACGCCACCAAGCCCTTAGCATTGGCATACAATGCCGCGTTTGTCCTGTCGGCAAGATCTAACTTTGCTAATACCTGACTGACATGTTTTTTTACAGTAAACTCTGTAATATATAAAGCCTGTGAAATTTGTTTATTTGAATGGCCCATCCCGAGTTCGAGTAATATCTCCTTTTCCTTCGGTGTTAGCTGTTCGATATGCCTATCATTTTCAAAAGGGCTTTCCTTCGATTTTATCACCAAATCAAACACCCCTGGATCATAATACTTTCTACCTCTGCCGATAACTCCCAGGGCATGTATCAGTTCTTCAGGTAATGCCTCTTTTAATATATAGCCATCCACCCCTATTTCTTTTGCCTGTTTAAAGTCGTGCTCTTCCGTCGATGAAGTTAGCACAACGAATTTACAAGTTATTCCTTGTTGTTTCGCTTCTGTAATTAATTCCAAACCGGATTCATTTCCCAAGCGAAGATCCACTATCGCCAAATCAGGTGTAGTGTCATGGAATAGAGTTAGCGCGTCCTTTCTATTTGCTGCTTCACCTAGGATTTCAATTGCTCCATCTATAGTAAGGATAGATGTTAATCCTTTTCTTACTAATGGATGATCATCGACAATAACAATTTGCATTAGCCACTCACCTGGACCTTCTCAAGTATTTTTGCGGTTGGAATTTCGATTTGTATTTCTGTCCCTATCCCGTGTAATCCACTTATCAAAAACGTTCCTGCAAAAGTACTTACAAGACGTCTCATATTGAAAAGACCGATTCCTTTTTCCTGTTGGCCTTCGGATATGTGCGAATTAATTCCGATTCCATTATCGCGAATTTCTAATATAGTTTTCTCGTCCAGTATAGATAATCTGAGTTCAATAGCCGTGGACTGGCCATGGCGAACGGCATTTCCGCAAGCTTCACAAATAATTCTATAGAGTGCTTGTTTTAGTTCGCTTGATAGTAAAGCTTCATCACCCGTTATCTGATAATCAATTCGTATATCACTTAACCGTGCGTACTCGTCAAAATAGTTTTGCAGCCAAACTTGAAAAGATTTTTCGCCATTCTTCGTCGAGTTGAGACCGTATATTGTCGACCGTAGTTCCTTTAATGTAGTGTTGGCAGATTGTGAAAGAAATTGATATTCATCATTCAACTCAGTACTTGTCATACTTTTACTTTTTGTTTGTAAACTATGCAGAGAATAAACAATACCGACCAATCTTTGCGAAACACTGTCGTGGATTTCATTGGAGATACGATTTTGTTCCTTACTTACAATCATTTGCTCCTTCATTGAATCTGTATGAATTCTTTCGAGCATTATTTCACTAAGTTCGACTAAAAACTCAAAAGGGCGATTGAAGAGTAATGTTTCTCTAGCCTCACTTGAACCGGAAATCTTAACGCCAATAACGCCGATAGTAGTGGAGGTTCTAATGACTTTCATCCCGTACCAATCCTCGTTAATCTTACTGACAAACAGTTCATTCTCCAGACGTATAGTATTCCATTCTTTTTTTAGGCCAGTTTCAATATGGGGATTACTCGTAGAAGATGCTAGGTAGCTATTTTGATGATTTACATCCGTTAACCAAAAGAATGCTTCATCACTATGTGTAAGCTTGATGATAGATGCTATTATTTCTTTCATTATCATTTGAGGGCTTGAATTATCCATTAGGTGGAACAGTGATATACTGTGCTCCAATGTAGCTAGATACATATCATTCGTTTCGATGTTTTTTGGGGGGACGCGTGCTTTTCCTATATAGAAATGGGGAGTTTTCTTATGGCACCTTTTTAACATAATAACTAGAGTTTTTTTGATTTCCACTTTTACTCCTCCTCATGGCATAATAAAACCTGACTAAATTGAACATATTGTCCAAATCTAATCAGGCCGGTTGCACCAATAACTCCATACATCCAAGGTGCCCATATAGAGGATGTATTTCACAGTTTCCGTTAATTATATTCTATTTTATAGTTCAGTATAACCAAGTTCCTCTAAATATCACGTCGCCTCTTGCGGTTGAAGAGGTTCTTTTTTTTTGTTATTAACTTGTATTTTGACGAATTAAGACTTTTCAGTTACTTGTTGCCTATCAGTAAATCAATAGTAAAGGTTACTTCTATAAGATAGAGCTATTCATCGAAGTAGAAGTGAACTGGTACGAAAGTGCACCGACTCTACACTAAGGTGGAAAACCGGGGTAGACAAACGATATCAGAAAATCACTCTTTAGAGTGAGGATGCCCGCAAGGAATACTCCTATACTAAAAGTAGTTACAAAAATGGTAACGAGCCGAAAAAAGCATTGGAGGAGATTTCCATGAAAAAGTATGACACCTACTAAAGGGGTGTCAAGGATCACAACAGCTGCCAAACTATGAAAATGGTGCATGCAATCAAGGCTACTTTATCAGGTGAAAATGAACTCATACCTTAGATCGAAGAAGAAAATAATTTCTTCCAAGTCGCAGGGAAGAACAAAGAACAAGCATTCAATAAAAGCGAAAAAATACAAACTAATTGGAGGAAATTAAAAATGGGTATTAAACAGAAGCTAGCAATGGGTATCGCAACTGGGGCATTGGCTGTAAGTATGATCGGTGGAGGAACATATGCTTATTTCAACGACGTGGAAATAAATAATAGCGTTTTTGCAGCAGGTACATTGGATATTAATGTTGCAGGTAGGGATGCGGAAAATGCAATTATTAATGTAGTCGATATAAAACCAGGGGATACAATGACGCGTTATTTTACGCTGAATAACACAGGTAGCCTAGATGTATCCAAAGTATTATTGACATCGAAATATGAAATTATTGATGTAAAAGGCGATAATGCAGGAAGAGACTTTGGTGAGCATATTAAAGTTCAATTCCTTGTAAATAATGATAAAGGTAATACAGTTATTAAAAATACTACCTTAAAAGCACTTAAAGAATCTGATGTTACGGAGAGAGACTTATTGGCCTGGCTTTTTGCTGGTAAAGAAAATAATGGACTAAAGGCTAAAACATCCGATAATCTTGAAGTTAAATTTGAATTTGTTGATGATAAAAAGGATCAGAATCATTTCCAAGGAGATACTTTAAAGCTTGAATGGACATTTGATGCACAGCAGACAGGTCCTGAAAAGAAATAACATATATCCGGGGAGGAGAGCACTTCTCCTCCTTCCTTTTATTTTATCAAACAGCCAATGCTCTTCCTTATATATATTTCTCAACATATAACTTAATTTTATGTTTTGAGTAATATATTTAAGGAAATTCCAGTGATGAAAATTCGAAAGGTGGGATCAGGTTGAAAAGCAAGCGAAGGCGCACACGTAGGAAAAAGCATCACGGCCTATTTCTGTCTTTCAAAATAGCACTCATATGTTATGTAGCCATTTTTTGCATCAGTTATATGTCGTCTGACACGTCCGCATATCTCAGCAGCCAGTCGGAAGTCTCCCAGACAATCACTGCCGGTACATGGCCAGTTCCGGTTGTTCTCATAAATCAATGCGGCGAGGAAATCGAAATTGATGCTGTAACGGGCGAGGAAATCAAGATCGATCGCGAGAACAAAGTTGATAAGCCTAAGGAAGAAAACGATAAGGACGCGGTATCGGGTGAGGAAACCGAAGTCGACTGCCTAGACAAAGATGATAAGACTAAGGAAAAAGAAGAGCAGGATGCTGCACCAAGCGATGTCGATTGCAAGCGCGAAGATGATAAGTCTGTTGGAGAAAACGAACAGGATGCTGTATCAAGCGAGAAAATAAAGGCCGACTGCAAGAATATAGATGATGAATCAAAGGAAGAAATTGAAAAGGATAAGGTCATAGAAGGTGAAGATGATAAAGCAGATTCGGATGCTAACAAAGAGAACGAGCAGCAGAAGCCTGAAGATGACGGTCAAAAACAGCCGGACGTCAAGGATGGATCTGTTGATGAATCTACTGAAAAGAAACCGGATGAAAAGGATTCTGTAGAAAGTAAGGCTCCAGAAAATAACTCTGAAACAAAGAATGAAGCTGAAGTGAACGCTGTCGTAAAACCAGAAAATAACACAAAGAAAGTAGAAGGTGATACAAATGAGAGAGAAGAAATTAATGAAAAAGAAGAAACGAATGAAGAGGATAAGTAGCATCGTCTCAGGCATATTGATGGTTCTGCTGATTAGTGTAGCTTCCATAGTGGTCATCACGAAAATTTCAGGCGGTGAGCCACAGCTTTTCGGTTACCAATTAAAAACAGTTCTGTCGGGGTCTATGGAGCCTGGAATCCTAACGGGTTCAATCATCTCCGTAAAACAAGCTGTAGATAAAACCAATTTTAAAAAAGGTGACGTCATTACATTCCAAGAAGCAGAAAATATTTTGATCACACATCGGATTACTGAGGTAGTCAAAAGTGGAGACTCCGTACTTTACCGGACAAAAGGCGACAACAACAATGCAGAGGACATGAATCCAGTTATGTCTGACAATGTGGTAGCGGAGTACACTGGTTTTACAGTGCCTTACGTAGGGTACTTCATTAACTTTACCCAGTCGAAGAATGGTGCTTTTTTGCTATTAATACCTGGATTCCTGCTGCTACTCTACTCGGGGTTTACGATTTGGAGAGCACTTGGAGAAATCGAATTGGCTCCGAAAAAAAAGGTGAATATAGTGGGGGAAGATGGCGGAGAAAGTTCTTCCTGAATCGATCGCTAAGATATGTAAGGAGGCATTACCATGAGTAAACTGTTTCGAGTTTTCCCGATTCTTTTATTAATAAGCGGAATATGTTTCTTTCCCGTTACGAGCGTATTTGCAGATGGTGAAGACAACGCGGGCAAGGATGATATAGACATCAGCATTTCACCAAATGATACGTTATTTGAAATCAGCAATATGAAGCCTGGTGACTGGGCGCCTCGGACCATTACAGTCCAAAACGTAGGTAGCAAAGATTTTGCCTACCAAATGCAGTTAGAAAACAGTGGAGAAAAAAAGCTGTTCAACGAGCTACTGCTGGAAATAAAAGTCGACGGCAAGGAATTGTATCAGGGCAAATTGGCTGCATTTAAATCTCTGCCCGCAAGAAAACTTACACGCGGCAGCGGGGAGAATCTGGACATCACTATTCGTTTTCCGGAGCACCTTGGAAATGATTTTCAAGGCCTTGGGGCGGCATTTGTTTTCACTTTTACGGCGGAAGGAAGAGATAACCCGGGGAATGGAGGAGGCGATAACCCAGGGGACGGAGGAAGCGATAACCCTGCGGAGGGAGGAAGCGATAACCCTACGGAGGGAGGAAGCGATAATCCTGCGGAGGGAGGAAACGATAACCCTACGGAGGGAGGAAGTGATAACCCTGCGGAGGGAGGAAGCGATAACCCTGCGGAGGGAGGAAGCGATAACCCTGCGGAGGAAGGAAGCGATAACCCTGCGGAGGGAGGAAGCGATAGCCCGGCGGTTCAAGTCACAATACCAGGACAGATCGACAGCGGCGTTCCAACAACAGCCGGGTTCAACTTGCCTGCCACGTCAACAAATATATTTAATTTGATGTTAGTTGGTTCTGTACTTGTGGCAGGTGGAATTGTGTTGATGATCATCAGACATTACAGACGGATGAAGATAGCTCAATAGCCACGTAAATGACTCAAATGGCTAATTGGTTAAAGAGAAAATTTTGAAAAGCTGCCTGTGCATGGCGTATCGTGCCTTGGTAGCTTTTCTGTTTTTCGTCAAAACTGAAGTGAATATGAGATGAATCAACACATCCTTTATTAGCTGGAGGTGATGTAATTTGCTGAAAAAAATGGCTGTGTTTTTGCTGGCGAGTGGATTATTTTTCATTGGCTACGCCAGTGTGCAGCTAAAATCCGCACAGCAGTCGGAAAAAGCCGCACTGGTTCAGGCAAAGGGGGAGTTGGAAAAACAAAAAATAAAGTCACCCCAGCTTGAGTCATCCCATCCCGACCTGTCTTTTCAGAACGGTCAAACAATCGGCATCCTGCAAATTCCCATTATCCAAAAAGAGCTTCCCATTGTGGAAGGGACGGATGACGATGCTTTAAAGCAAGGCGTTGGTCACTACACAGGCACCGTTTATCCCGGGCAAAAAGATCAAATTCTGTTATCGGGACACAGGGACACCGTGTTTACCGGATTGGATAAATTGCAAAATGGCGATACAATCATTATGGAAATGCAGCATGGTACCTTTACATATGCCGTTGTGGATACGGAAATTGTAGATGCAAATGATACAACAGTCATCCGTTCTACAGCACCGGAAGAAGTGCTGACTTTATCCACATGCTATCCATTTCGGTATATCGGCAATGCACCGCAACGGTATATTGTTTATGCGATACCGAAGTGAAATGAGTACCTACTAAACTTCATTATTCAAAAAAAGCATTGAACAACAAAGAAATCCAGCCAAGTTCACAAATGGCTGGATTTCTCTATGTCTAACACCTAAAAACGATCCCTATTTCTTCTCACCAATCAGCAAACCAAACAATTCCGACCAATCAGTAATCCGTGGGAAATCCAGATGTCGATTATACGACTGGATTTTGACGAACAATTTAAGGGGATGATTCCTCAACGTCTCAAGAACCGCAGGCTTGTCATCGAAATAATAGTCTTGGTTTAAATGATTAATCATATTGACTTTCACGGCTGTTGATTAACCATTTATTTGCATGAAATTCTGGTGAGAAAACTTGTTACTGTCAACAGGAAAGCCATTTTCAATCATCCACTCAATTGTACGTTTGCGATGCATATCGGCTCTTGCTGTTGAGGAGGTTCTTTTTTGGTTATTAACTTGTATTTTAGTGAATTAATACTCTTCAGTTATTTACTACCCATCGATTAATCAGTATACAAATTTACTTCTATAAAATAGAGCCAATCATTGAAGTAGAAGTAAACTGGTACAAAAGTGCACCGACACTACACTAAAGTAGAAAATCGAAGTAGACAAACGATACCAGAAAAGTACTCTTTAGAGTGAGGATGCCCGACAGGAATACTCCTATACTAAAAGTAGTTACTAAAAAGGTAACAAGCCGAAAAAAGCATTGGAGGAGATTTTCATAAAAAAGTATGAAATCTACTAAAGAGGTGTCAACGATGAAAAAAATTCTTGGGTTTGTTCTGGTGTTTACTCTCTTAATAGGCGCAGGAACCATTTATGCAAGTGGCAATCCAGGACAGAACCTTTCCCAATGGTATAAGAATGCATTCCATAAAGAAAGCGAAAAGTTAGGTGCAGCTACGGCTACCGGTTTGATAATGGTTTTTAAAGAGGTTAATGTTTTTGTGAATGAATCACAAAAAAGCATTGATGATGCATTGGCAAGTTTCCGTGACGATAAGGTGAAAGAAGCGGAGTCCGGCATCGAAAAGTATCAGGCTGACACGATAAATAGTCTGAACGCTACGGTTAATAAACTTGAAAACGTAAACTTCAATGATTATGTGGACAAGCAGAATATTGAAGCACAAATTGATCAGGAATTCGAAAAGATGGTAGAAGACGTATTTAGCGAATAAGCACTCATACAAACCAATATGATAAAAGGGGATAATTAAATGTTCAAAACAGTAAAAGGTAAAGTAATCGCAGGAGTAATGGCAGTAGCACTGGTATCAGGTGGCGGGGCAGCATTGGGTGCAACAGATGCTGGAGCTGGTTTGAAAAGCTGGTACGATGGACAATTTAAAAAATCAGAAAGATCGATTGCCACGGATACGTTGAAGCATTCTGCTGCTGGATTTAGCGGCTTTGCAGAGAATGTTAAAGGCCTGAAAACGGGTGCTACAAAAGGCATTAATGAAACGCGAGATACTGAAACTAATGATGCTACAGGTGGAATCAATAAAGAAGCACGAGACTACATCAATTCGATTAATGCTAAAAAAGCTGAGATACAGAACAATATAGATAGCGAATTTAAGAAAATCGAAGATAGTGCTAACAGGGCCTTAAATGCGACGGGTAAAGGAGCTTTGGCGCTAGCTGAATTTGATTTAAAAAGACATACTGGTAAAGATGGGGCAGCAGCTCTAGCTCATTTAGAATTAGAAATTGAAAAACAAACAAATAAATCGATTGGTGAACTAGAATGGGAAATCAGAACTACAAAGTCCTTCTTACAAGATAAACTAAATGAAAAAAGCGGAGCTACCATCGCTGAGATTAATCGTTTAGTTGACGTCGAAATCTCTAGGCTACTCGGGCTTATTACCGAGAAAACTGATAAATTAGTTGCTGATCAACAAGATCTTATTGTTAAAAAAGCAGACGAGTTAGAAAGTGCTGCCAAACAAACGTTAGAAGCAAAAGTGATTGAATTTATGAATAAGTAATCACGCTCAATAAGGACCTGATTTCTAGGGGTCCTTATTGCTTTAAATGGAGGTATAAATATGTTGAATAAATTCAAAAAATATAATAGTACATTCAGTTTTAAAAAGGTAGGTATATTACTCGGTGCCCTCATGTTAACGATTGGCCTTGGAAACGGAATGAATATGGCTTTTGCGGGACAGGGTATTGATAGTCTATTGGCAACTTGGTTTGCAAGTGAAAAAGATAAAGCCATTGAGGATATAGATAGGGCAATTGAAGAAGAAATAGCTTCTCTCTCAAAAGAGTTAAAAGTAGCAGTGGAGAAAGAAAAGCAAAGAGCCGAGGAGGACTTGGCGGCATTTACAATTAAAGAAAAAGATCTTCGGACACGAGCATTGAAGGAACATGCTGCTACTTTAAAAGCGAAAATAGAAATTGATCTCACTAAAGAAAAAGAGGCAATCATTGCTGAGCTGGATGCGAAACAAAAGCAAGCCATCGAAGACTTGGAAAACCCAGCCGTTCCAATCAAGCCAACACCAAAACCAGAAGTAAAACCGGTACCAGCTCCAGAACCGGGGGCGGAAGTGAAACCGGAACCAACTCCAGAACCTGAATTGGAGATAAAACCAGTGTTGCCATCTGAATCGGAAACAGAACCGAAATCCGAGCCAGCATCTGAAGCGGAAACAGCGCCAATAACGGAGCCGACTTCAGAATAACTTGCAGGCGCGGGTCAGTGCCAATGAACCCCTGCAAATCAGACGCAATCAAGGTCTATTGAATGACAAAAATCCAGCCAAGTACGTTAATGGCTGGATTTCTGTATGTTTATCACCTAAAACTATCCCTATTTCTTCTCACCGATCAAAACCGCCCGTCCGCCGATCATATATCCCACCAACTGATCAAAACTGCCGCGCTGCCAATCATATATCCCGCCAACCGATCATAACTGGCGGGCTGTCAATCATATATCCCGCCAACCGATCATAACTGGCGGGCTGTCAATCATATATCCCACTAACCGATCATATATCCTGCCAAGCGATCATAACCGCCACTAACCGATCATATATCCCGTCAACCAATCATATACCTCATCCGACTCTCCTCGATTGGGGAATTGGGGGACACCACCAGTGTTGCCATCTGAATCGAGTATAGAAACGAAACCCGAGCTAGCAACAGAACCGGAAACAGCGGCACCAATTGAACAACAAAAAAATCCAGCCAAGTTCACAAATGGCTGGATTTCTCTATGTCTAACACCTAAAAACGATCCCTATTTCTTCTCACCAATCAGCAAACCAAACAACTCAGACCATTCATTAATCCGAAGAATATCCAGATGTCGATTATACGACTGGCTTTTGGCGAACAATTTAAGGGGATGATTCCTCAACGTTTCAAGAACCGCAGGCTTGTCATCGAAATAATAGTCTAGGTGCAAATCCTTGATGATGTTGACTTTGTCTTCATCTTTCATGCCGTAATAAAACTTATCTTTGTCAACAGGAAACCCATTTTCAATCATCCACTCGATTGTACGCTTGCCATGCACGTCGGGTCTCGCCGTAATATAATAAATTTCATGTCCTTCTCTATCCAGCCTTTGTAAGGTTTCCACTGCATCTGGATAGGGAGGACAGGATGTGAAATAGATTTCTTCCAATGAACGATTCCACATTTGATTGCCTTGTTCAGCAGTCATGTCAAAAAGCTCATGAATTTCAACCTTATCCAGTGCGTGGAAGAGATCTACCGCCACTGTCCGATTCAACTTCTTGTTGTAAAGTTGAAAAGCATGTTCCCTCAAATTAATCAACGTATCATCTATGTCAAAACCGAATTTCATTTTCCATAACCTCTATTCATTTGCAGTATATCGCGGATAGCCCGTGAACTTGAAATCTTTGCCGACGGGGGTAATCTGGAGATCTGCTAAGTCCACAGCATCACGCATTAATTCCACGCCTGTACCTTCAAGAAATGTTGGTGCATGGGCACCTCCGACTAATTTAGGTGCGATATAAATTTCTACTTTGTCGACGAGTCGATTTTCAAGGAAAGCAGCGTGAATCGAGCCGCCGCCTTCAATCAAAACAGATGAAATAAGCTTTTCACCAAGAATGCGGACGACGTCATTTGGGTTCACCTGTTTCACTCCGGAAGTTGAGAAGATTAAAATGCCTTGTTCTTCTAGCTTTTGTTTAGCTACTTGGTCAACCTCTTGTGCAGTGAAAATCCAAGTGGGTGCCTGTCCGTCGGTTACGATCTTTGAATCCAGTGGAATTCGTAGTGTAGAATCTAAAATGACGCGAATCGGATTCCTTCCATTAGGGATCCGTGTAGTTAATTCGGGATCATCCTCAATTACTGTATTGACGCCAACTAAAATAGCCATATTTTCATTGCGTAGTACATGTCCGTCATGCCTAGCTTCGGCGGATGTAATCCACTTACTATCGGCAGTGTGTGTAGCGATTTTACCATCCAATGTGCTTCCTGCTTTCATCGTCATGAAAGGCTTTTGTTCGACGATGAACTTGTTAAATACTTCATTCATCTGGCGAGATTCCTCTTCCATTATGCCGACGATGACCTCGATTCCGGCATCTTCCAAAATCTTGACACCGTTACCGGCAACGACAGGATTTGGATCAAGCGTAGCGATAACAACTTTGTTAATCCCGGCTTCAACAATGGCTAGTGCACAAGGACCCGTTCGCCCGTAATGCGAGCATGGCTCAAGGGTCACATAAATCGTGCCGCCTTTTGCCCTATCACCAGCCATCCGAATGGCATGTATTTCCGCATGCGGTTCTCCAGCCTTTAAATGTGTCCCGATGCCAACTACTCGATTGTCATTAACAATAACCGAACCGACGAGTGGATTTGGATCTGTCTGTCCTTTCATCGCGCGCGCATTGCTTAGGGCTAAATTCATGTAAAATTCATGGTTAGTCATTTGGCTGAGTTCCTTTTTCATCTAAATGGCCTGAACGATCAATCTTTGTCTGCAAATAACTTTCATTGAACTCTGATTTATCGCCCCATATAGGTTCTCTTCCGGATACAGGGAGCCCAGCATTTTTCAGTGCATCCAGTTTCTTTGGATTATTTGTCATGAGCTTAACAGGTTTTGTCCGTAGCGTCTTGAGTACCTGAATCGCATCATCATAATTTCTGGAGTCGTCGACAAATCCAAGACTTTCGTTTGCTTCCACTGTATCATAGCCATTTTCCTGCAGCACATAGGCCATCGCTTTGCTGAATAAACCAATACCACGCCCTTCATGATTCGCTAAATAAAACAGCGCACCCGTCCCATGGTCCGCAATATTCTGCATCGATTGCTTGAGCTGATAGCCGCAATCGCATCTTTTACTACCAAATATATCGCCAGTATGGCAAATTGAATGCATGCGAATTAACGCATCATCCGCATGTTCGAAATCTCCGTAGACGAGCACGCTTGACTGTTGGTACTCCGCCAAATTCGCAGATGACAACTGTTCGATAATTTCTAAGTAATTGTCCGTTACTTGGCAACGGCTAAGCCAGCAATACCATTGAAAAACAACTGTTTCTCCATGCAGATTGACAGGGAGTTGGATTGGTCCGACCAAGTAGATGGCGCCTTCATCTGTGGGGATCATTTGTATTTTATCTTTTAATACGTCAAGGACTTTTGGTTCCAGTTTCAAATTCAACATACAATCATTCCTTCTATTTAAATTTGGGTTATCATGCAAATTTATAGTAACTGTAGTACTAGAGCCACTTCAAGTGGATTTTCATAAGTGCAATAAATCAGGAAATTATTCCTTTAGCATACCTCATTGTTTCGTGATTTACTTTAAAGTTGTTTGGGGCAGTTTGCTAGGCAGACCTTTCACTAAAACTTCATCCTCTTCTATACGTATGCGCTTATATCTGATTGTCGGTGACAGTCACCCAGTCAAATTGAAAACTGCCGAATAAGCGGTGACAAAAGCAAAGAAATCGTGCAAATTATTATTTTGCTCCGAGCTGATCTTTTATTATTTACATGGAATGCAGAAAGAGGCATAATAGTATTACAAAATAATTTAATGTCGAGGGACTGTATTTCACTCATGAAAAAACAGCACAAAAAAGAAACACGTACACATTTTATATTCCGTTATCTATTCATTATGATAGGGGCGACTATGGCGGCGGTCGCGATTGAACTATTTCTTGTTCCAAACTCTATTATAGATGGTGGAATCATCGGGATTTCACTAATTCTAACTTTTTTAACGGGTATCCCATTCGGTTTACTCATACTGCTGATCAACTTGCCATTCCTTTTCTTTGGCTATAAGTATATCGGGAAGAACTTTTTCATATCTTCCTCTTTTGCAATCGTTGTACTTGCGCTTGTGGAAATTCCACTTAAGGCGGTTGACCCTTTTGTGACGGATCCGCTTCTTGCGACTGTCTTCGGAGGGCTACTGTTAGGAGCGGGTGTCGGGCTTGTCATTCGTAATGGCGGTGCTTTAGATGGGACTGAGATACTTGGTATTTTATTGACTAAAAAGATTCCGTTCTCTGTCGGCGAATTTGTGATGTTTTTCAATATCTTCATTTTCGGCTGGGCAGGCTTTGTACTCGGCTGGGAGCAAGCCATGTATTCGATTTTGACGTATTATATCGCTTCAAAAACAATCGATGCCGTTATCCAAGGTTTGGATGAAACAAAAGCGGTGATTATCGTGTCGGATGAATACGAGGAACTCGGTATTGCCATTAATGAACGTCTCGGTAGAAGCATTACGAACCTTAAGGGAAGCGGCGGCTATAACAATAGTGACAAAGATGTCATTTATGTAGTTGTCACGCGTCTAGAAATAAGTAAATTAAAACAAATCGTACATGAAGTCGATGCAAATGCATTTTTAACAATCATGAATACGCAAGAAGCACATGGCGGACAGTTTAAATCACCGATTCATTGAGATAAACAACAAAAAGAAGTGTAGACCTTAATTGGTCTGCACTTCTTTTCATTAATAAAGAAAAATCCCCCCATCCGGATTTGGATAGGGGGACTGTCAATTAGTGCTTGGAACAAACACGTGGAAGTTAACATTAAAAGTTTCTCGGAATTGAATGTCGTTTTTGTCAGCGTAAAGTGTAACTTGGACGTCCTCTGCAGATACATCGCTGTCTGTTGAAGGTTTAGTACTTGGTTTCAAGAGGGCCAAGAAGTCTTCTTTCAGCGTATCTTTTGCGGTGGGTCGCGAGAGGTCGACAGCTTTAGCATTACCTATGCTAATTTTTTTAACGCCGAGCGCTCGCAATTTACTAGAGAAAACACCAATTCCGGTCAACCCTTTAATCCCTTCGTCAATATCATAGGCAGTCATCGTTACTGTATTTGTCCTGCTATTAAACCTTGATTCGGCAACTTTTTTAACGCCTACTTCAATGACACCATTTTGCGTAACGACTTTCCTGATTTCAGCACGCGCCTTTTCGATTGGATTAGACGCGACTTTGATATTCTCGGTACGTACAACGAATGATGCCATTTGGGCACGTGTGATGCTAGCATTCGGATCAAAAGTTGTTGGCGTCTTTCCTTTCGTCACCTTGTTAGTGACGAGTGCCTTGACATGATCCACGTACCACGCAGAATTACTTACATCTCTGAATGGATTTACGGTAGATTTACCCTCGAGTTTGAATCCGAGATCGATTGCTTTCGCCATATGGGCACGCGTCATGGATGCATTCGGTTTGAATGTGTTGTCTTCGAATCCCGAAATGAGCCCTGCATTTTCAAGTGCTGCTACATACTTATAGAAGCCATTCGTGTTGTCGAGGTCTTTAAAACCCGGATTTCTGACGTTTCTCGTATCCAGCTTCAATGCGAGCGCAAGGATTTTCGAAGCTTGACCACGCGTAAGCTCATTGTCCGGACGATATGTACCATCTGAATAGCCTTTGACAATTCCACGCCCAGCAAGATTCATAATCGGTTCATAATGATCAAGAGTCGTTTTTACATCTGTAAATGAAGTACCAGCCGCATCAGTAGTGACAGGAACTGCAGTAACGATCACTCCCAAGACAACTGCCACAGAAACAGTAGCCGCATATATCTTTCTTCGTAAATTGCTCATTGTGATGTAATTCCCTCCAATAGTTAAACTTTTATGGCAATAATATGGATTTTAATACACAAAGAAACTATAGCATAATCCTAATTAGAATGATAACTCAATATATGAACTAATTATAGAGTTAAGCTGGACTTCTAGTACTTAACGGAAATGGTACTAGTTGGTTAGTTGGGGAATTGGATATGATTTTTTAGGTATCCAATTAAACTATCGAAGTATCCAACGAACGCGGTGGAGTCTCCAACCAACTGGAGAGTGTCTGTAAGCCCCAATCCACGGATGCAAGTGGGGGATATTATCGTGGCCACTTTGAGGGCCTATAAAACAACTAAAGTCGGATAACGAGTCCTGTTATCAAAATGCTCGCCATCCCTATACGAATGCATTACTCTCAGCAATTCCGTTACCTGATCCAGATAAAGAAAAAGTGCGTGAACGAATTGTGTTAAATGGTGATTTACCTTCGTCTTAAAATCCTCCAACCGGCTGTGTTTTCCATACAAGATGCCCAATCGCATAAGACATCTGAACCCCCCTGCTAGAAACGTAGTGGGACGAGAAGCATGTCGTATCTTGTTTCTTCCCAGTTGAACATGAACTGAATGAACTTCACGAAAAACACTATTCAAAAAGCTGATTGCTTTTTAAATAGTGTTTTTTAATACATGACCTTCATGTTGGATACCATTCATATATCCTAGCGAACCAATCATATATCTCGTCCCACCGATCATATCTCCCAGAGCCTGCCGCGCGTCAGACGTTACCTAGCAAATGCCATCAAGACCTATTTACTTCATACGAGCAAAATGCTAATCATCTGATTGGGTTCGTTGCTGTTTTGTTCTGAAAGCTCCTGAATAACACAATCATTAGATAATACTTTTTAATATTAATTTATCATTTTTGGAATATGAAAAGTGATAGATGGCGGATGGAATAAACTGATAGTCTTATTGATCAAGAACTGTGCATCCTTAATATCTGCCAAGCCTTTCCAGTGAATTTTAAAAGAATAAATTAATAATCCTTTACCTTGGAAATAATGAAATTAAGGTGGAATGAAAAATAAGTCAATACTACATTCTATAGAATGTAGTATTGACTTATTAAAACTAATAAGTGATAATTGTCACAAGACATAGAAATAACAGAAAAATTGGAGGAGATTATTTTGAAGAAGATGTTAATGGCAAAAGGGGCAAAGCAAGTTGTAGAGGTATGTGCACAGGTTCAAGAAAATGAAAGCGTGGTCATTATAACAGAACCAAGAACACTATCGATTGCAGAAAGTGTTGCTGCGGCAGTAACAGCTGTTGGAGCTGAGCCGACGATTACAGTAATCATGCCACGTAAATCTGATAGTGCTGAGCCGCCTGCAACTGTTGCAGCCGCAATGAAAGAAAGTGATGTCTTTATCAGTGCGGTCTATACATCAATCACTCATACATATGCAGTGAAGAATGCTGTTGAAAATGGATCACGTGGAATTATGCTTACACAGTTTGAAGATCATATGTTAATCGATAGTGGTGTACTTGCAGATTTCCCTAAAGCAGCTCCAACTTGTGAAGCGGTAGCAAAAGCGTTGGAAAATGCTGAAACAATTCATCTAACTACTACACATGGAACTGATTTGAAAATGTCAGCCACAGGCAGAAAGAGTAATGCGATGACGGGTATGGTGAAAAGCGGTCAGTTTGCCCCTGTTCCTACTATTGAAGCAAACGTATCACCTCTTGAAGGTTCGGCTACTGGAACGATTGTTTGTGATGCGAGTATTCCATACATCGGAATCGGTATTGTGAAGGAAAATGTAGTTTGCACAGTACAAGACGGGTTTATCACAGCTATTGAGGGAGGACATGAAGCTAGAGTTCTTTCTGATGATCTAGCATCAAAGAATGATCCGAATGTCTACAACGTAGCAGAAATCGGTGTCGGTTTGAACCCACGTTGTAAATTCAATGGTTTAATGCTTGAAGATGAAGGTGTGTTTGGTTCAGTGCACATCGGAATCGGTTCAAGTATTACACTGGGCGGCACGATTAAAGCTGCTTGTCACTATGACTTGATAATGACTGGTGTGACACTTGTTGCAGACAGCGTAACAATCATCAAAGATGGTGAGGTACTACTTTAATCTATTAATAAGAGAATAAGGGGGAATGGTGATGAAGAAGTTTCACGCTTTAATCATATTAATGATTGCCGCAGTAGTGATGGCTGCTTGTTCAGACGAAGAGGGTACAGAAGCGTCAAGTGGTGAATATCCAGGTAAAACGCTGAATGTCATCATTCCGTTTGGACCTGGTGGGGGAACGGATTTGTATCTCCGTAAAATTATAGAAATTATGCAAAAAGAAAAGATTTATACAGAGAACATTAAGATTGAGAACCGCGAAGGTGGTAGTGGTGCAGTTGGCTGGGGATTCTTAGAATCTAAAAAAGGCGATGCCTATTATGTGGCACCGACAAGCGGAAGCTTTTTCACAACACCTTTAGTTTCCAATACTAATTTCAATTATGAGACGTTTACACCTGTTGCACTAATGGGTGCAGATGATTTACTACTACTCGTAAAAGAAAACTCTAAATACGATACACTTGATAAATTTATTGATGCTGCAAAAAATGGCAAGCGTATGAAAATGGGGGGAGTTGGCCAAGTAAGTGATGAAATGATTGTTCCAAATCTATTTGCGAAAGAGGCAGGCTTTGAATTCGACTATGTCCCATTCCAGTCTGCTGGAGAACTTACGAGTGCGCTATTGTCAGATAGTCTTGACGCGATTGTCGGAAATCCGGCAAGGTCACTTGGTCAAATTAAAGGGGATCTGATGAAACCACTTGCATTTTCAGGTCTTGAGCGCTTACCGCAATTAGAAGAGGTTCCAACATTCACTGAGTTGGGCTTTGCCGTTAATATCTCTCAGCCCCGTGGAGTTATTCTTGCGGGAGATGTTGATTTGGAAGTGAAAGAATGGTGGGTTGATGCCATGAAGCAAGTCGCTGAAACGAAAGAATGGAAAGAATTTATTACAGATAACGGAATGTCAGAGTATATTTTGTTCGGAGATGAATTTGCTACTTTCCTTGAAGAAACAAATACTAAGTTTAAAGAATCGCTAGAAGATGTAGAAAGTTAATAAATGAACGGATAGAAACTCTGTCTTGAATCTAGGACAGAGTTTCTTATTAAAAAAATACATATTAGAAAGGACTTCCGATATGAAAAATATATTTTCAATATTTCTATTGGCTATTTCCTGTATTTATTTTGCGATGGCATTAAACTTCCCGATGTTTTCAAAAGGTATCCCTGGAAGTGGATTTCTTCCACAATTAATAGGAATTATACTTATCATTTTAACGGGGTATGACTTGATAAAAAGCTACAAGTCGAATAAAGAGGACAAGGCAATTACCACAAACTTTAAGGAAATGATTTATCTAATTCTAATAATCACGGCTTATATATACTTGTTTAGTATAATAGGAGCTTTATTATCAACAGTTCTATTTATGGTTATTGTGCTTCTTCTATTCAATAAGGGGAAATTGAAACAGAACTTACTCATTGGTATTTTGGTTCCAGTAATCATATTCGTTATGTTCGAGGTTCTATTGAATACAGGATTGCCAGCGGGAATTTTTGAAAATCTATTTTAAAAATCTATTCCATCGGAGGTGGAAACAATGAACGAATTAATAAGTAATATGATATCAGGATTCTCGGTTGCTCTGAGTCCTATGAACATTCTCCTGTTACTAATCGGGGCCTTTATTGGAATGGTCGTCGGGATTATTCCAGGATTCGGAGCTTCTGCAGGTATTGCAATCTTGTTACCACTAACATTATCACTTGAGCCGACTGGCGCTATTATCATGCTAGCTGGTATCTATTACGGTTCGCAATATGGTGGGGCAACAACCTCGATACTCATTAATACACCGGGGGATTCAGCAGCTGTCGCAAGTACCTTTGATGGCTATCCGCTGACCTTACAAGGAAAAGCGGGAAAAGCGTTGATCACCCAGGCAATCGCATCCTTTGTCGGAGGGACAATCGGAGTTATTCTGATATTCACGTTAGCGCCTGCGTTTGCCAAAGTTGCGCTTAAGTTTGGTCCCCCCGAGTACTTCATGCTAATGATGATGGGATTACTAACACTTATTTGGATGACTGACGACAGTAAAGTAAAAGGATTCATTTCTGCAATGATTGGGCTTGCGGTCGCGACAGTTGGCGTCGACGTTATTACCGGTGCACAGCGATACACGTTCGGTTCGCCGCAATTGATTAGCGGAATCAGCTTTATTCCGGTGACCATAGGTTTGTTCGGAATCGGTGAGTTACTGTACAGGATTTACATGGGTTCACATAAAGATGAAAAGTTGGAAAACCTTGATCTTTCTATCATGAATAAAAGTACTTGGCCTTCCGTGAAGGAGCTACTTGCAGCTAAGTTTACATTCATAAGAGGTTCAATTATAGGTTTCGTTACAGGTGTCTTACCGGGAGCTGGAGCAACGATTGCATCATTTTTTGCTTATTCGATTGAAAAGAAAGTTTCAAAGGAACCCCAAAAATTCGGTAAAGGCCATTTGCCAGGTCTCATCGCACCTGAAACTGCAAACAACGGGGCAACGTCTGGGGCGATGGTACCGCTATTGACACTGGGAATTCCGGGGTCTGCATCTACGGCTATTCTGCTTGGAGCATTCCTAATGTACGGGTTGCAACCAGGGCCATTGTTGATGATTGAAAGACCTGACTTTGCATGGGGAATCATTTCTAGTATGTATCTAGGGAATGCCATTTTGCTTATTATTAATATTGTAGCAATTCCTGTATTCTTGATGATTGTTAAACTGCCGTATCGCTTTATAATCCCAGTGATTATTGCATTATGTCTAATTGGTACGTATAGTTTAAATAATAGCTTGATTGAAACATGGATATTGCTTATATTTGGAGTAATAGGATTCTTTATGAAACTGTATGGTTATTCTCCAGCAGCACTTGTCTTGGCGCTTGTACTAGGTCCAATGGCGGAAAATACGCTTAGGCAGTCATTAATCATGTCTGAGACAGGTATGGGGATATTCCTTTCTCGTCCTGTGTCCTTACTATTTTTATCCCTGATTGTGCTTATTGTTGTCTATCCGTTTATGAAAAAGCTATTCACTAGAAGGATAGCGTAAGGAGGAGAAAATGAGTATATCAAATATCAAAACAGTAAGCAGGCAGCCATTGAATGTTGTTGTGTATGAAAATATTAAATCCGCAATTATTAGCGGAGAAATAAAAGCCGGAACCCGTATGACTGAAACTGCGGTAAGTGAACAAATGAATGTTAGTACGACGCCGGTCCGTGAGGCATTCAGACGTTTAGCTTCTGAGGGACTTATGAAGATTATTCCTTGGCGTGGGGCAATTGTTCAGGAATTCTCCTCCCAAGAAATACTTGAAGTGTATCAGTGCAGGGAAGCACTTGAGATTAAGGCCATTCAGTTGGCAATAGATCATATCGATTCAGAAGGTATTGAAAAGTTGAAAACACTTTTGGAAAGGTCTAAAGTTGCTGATAATCATACCGAATATGCTGAGTTAAATACCGAAATGCATGAAATGTTTTTCGAGTATTCAAGGAATCTGACGCTTATTAATCTAATTCATCAAATTAGCGATATTATCTTGCATAATAGAAATGTTTCAGCGTATAGTGATAATCGAAAAAAAGAGATTTTTGATGAACACAAAAAGATAATAACCGCACTCGAAAACAAAAACAAAGCCGATGCAACACAAGCGATGAAGGAACATATCGAGAATGGTTATGAATACATTAAATCTCGACTAACGACAGAAAATTAGATAGGTATTGAATAAGAAGTCAGTCAAAGGTTCAATTATAATGAAAATTGTAACTATAGAAGTCCCCTATGTCACCAATTGTGGCACGAGGGGATTTTTGCATAAATAACAGTCACCATTCGACATGTTGCCGGTATAACCGACTATATCCCCTTATCCATTTCATACGAGCAAAATACTAATCAGCTGAGTGGGCTCGCTGGCATTGTGCTCGGAAAGTTCTTGAATAACCCAATTACTAGATAATAGCTGTTTGAGTGCTGGATAAACTCCTTCTTCAATAGTTAGATGCGAGATTCCGTTACCCGTAAGTTGATAATCCCGTTCTTCGATCTTATCAAACTTCATATTCAACAAGTTTTGCAAGCCTTTCATCGTAATGAACTTCACCGTATAGCCATCTGAAAGTATAGATGAAAACGTACTTGGATTTTGATCATAAAGCTTTATCAATTCACTAAAATCAAAACTAGGCTTCAAATTCTTCCAAGAGTCGATATCCTTCTGCTCAAGTCGGTCAAGCAGTTCTCCATCCGATATGCCATTACCACGAAGCGTTTCAATCATATAAGCATCCATCAACGTAATTCTGTTATTCTCCATTTTTAGTCCTCCTTGTAAAGTGGTAGATGAGGTGGTGCGTGACAGTCACGTTTGTTTCAACA
This sequence comes from Sporosarcina psychrophila, assembly GCF_001590685.1. GTDB lineage: Bacteria > Bacillota > Bacilli > Bacillales_A > Planococcaceae > Sporosarcina > Sporosarcina psychrophila. Next base: position 3,866,438 of record NZ_CP014616.1, on the reverse strand, counting down.
ATCAACACGATTTCTTATCCTACCATTATAAGTGAGTTTGTAACGTCTTTCCAATAATGCAGGCTGGCTAGCGTCCAACCAATAAAGAGGTTTCCAACGAACCCAGTGGAGTATCCAACCAATTCCGTGAGGTGTCCAACCAACCGGAAAGCGTGCAACCAAACTATCGAAGCGTCCAACAAACGCGGTGGAGTCTCCAACAAAATCGGCAAAGCCTCCAACCAATTTCGTGAAGTGTCCAACCAACCGGAAAGCGTCCAACCAAACCATCGAAGCCTCCAACAAACGCAGCGAAGTCTCCAACAAAATCGGCAAAGCCTCCAACGAATCCCGCGAAGTGTTCAACAATCCTGGTGTCGTATATACTAAAGGTGTTGGAGGTGTGGAAATGAAATCATTAATCGATAAAATTAAACAAGGCTTGTCTATTTTATCTGCTGCTGAAAGAAAAGTAGGTGAATACATAATTTTGCATTCGGAGTTAATTCCCAATATGACGACAAAAGAGCTGTCAAAAAAGATAGGTGTAAGTGAAGCGAGTGTAATTCGCTTTTGCAAATCGATTGGAATGGGTAGCTTCAAGTCATTTAAACTTGCGCTTGTTAAGGATTTAACGTTAACAGAAATGAACTTAACGGATTTTTCAATTTTGCAGCAAAAGGATACCCCCTATGACTCATTTCAAAAGGTCATACAGGTGAATAAATTCGCAATTGAATCTTGTACGGACTCAATGGATAAGAAGGAGTTATTGAAAGCAGTAGATGCCATAAAAGACGCAAAAAAAATTGTTTTCTTTGGTGTTGGCGGATCATCTACTGCAGCACTTGATGCACACTATAAATTTACAAGGCTAGGGTATCAATCTATTACCTCTTTGGATTTTCATTACATGCTTACGGTTATTCCTTATTTAACCAAAAATGATATTTTTGTTGCCATCAGTACATCGGGAAAGACGAGGGATGTCTTGGAACTTGCCCAGTTTGCTCAAAAGAAAGGGGCAATTGTAATCGCAATTACGAATCTGGATAAGTCACCCTTATATAGAACAGCGGATATCAGACTTTGCACCCCGAATGTGGAACAGGATTTTAGAATTGGAAGCATACCTTCCAGAATGACGCAGCTGACGGTCATTGATACCTTATATATGAGCGTTTTTCATCATGTCGGAGAAAAGGTAATCAAACAATATCAGGAAGCAAGAAGTGAGATGGAGAAATTACGGAGATGAGGAAACCGAATAGGGGGTTTCCTTTTTTTTTTCATATGAAATTAAGATTCAGTAATATTCCTAATAATATTGACATGTAGTTTCTTAACGGTACAATAAAAGTATAAAGTACTAGTTTAAGAGGGGCGATAGAATGCTTGAAAAGTTAGCTACAGAAAAGAGAAATAGCAAGACGATGCAACTCGATGAAATGTCTGTAAGAGGAATTCTAGAAGCTATGAATCGAGAGGATAGTTCAGTTCCTACTACCATCAAAAACGAGCTAGATCATATTGAAAAAGTTGTTGAATCTGTTATCCAATCGTTCCAAACAGGAGGCCGACTCATTTATGTTGGGGCGGGAACGAGCGGAAGATTGGGGATTCTTGACGCTGTTGAATGTGTCCCAACGTTTGGGGTTTCTCCTGAAATGGTTCGAGGTTTCATTGCTGGAGGAATGGAAGCGTTTACAATTGCGGTTGAGGGTGCCGAAGACAGTGTAAATATGGGGGCGCTAGATATGGAATCTGCTTCAGTTTGCGATAAGGATACTGTCATAGGAATAGCCGCGAGCGGTAGGACTCCATATGTCATAGGTGCTTTAGATTATGCCCGAGAAAAGGGGGCTAAAACGGTAGCAATCTCATGTAATAAAGGCGCTGAAATAAGCAAGCATGCTGAAATGGTAATTGAAGTAGAGACTGGTCCTGAGATTTTAACAGGGTCAACGAGATTAAAAGCGGGAACAGCCCAGAAGTTAGTACTGAATATGATTTCTACGGCATCCATGATTGGAATTGGGAAAGTATATGAAAATCTTATGGTCGATGTCCAATCTACTAATGAAAAGTTAACAGAGCGCTCCAAAAGAATCATAATGGAAGCCACTCAAGTTGACTATGAGACAGCTGAGAACTATTACGAAAAAGCCCAACAGCAGGTGAAAACCGCTATAGTCATGATTTTACTGCAAAGTACTTATGAAGAAGCGGTTGAAAAATTGGAACAAACAGGCGGCTTTGTCCGAAAGTCTATATAAATAGTGAAATGGGGGGATTTGAATGAAAAAGGAAGAGCGTATGGCCAAAGATATTTTTGCGAATATCGGCGGTAAGGAAAATTTCCAGCGGTTATCCCACTGTATGACTCGTTTGCGCTTAGTATTAAAAGATGATAGTAAGGCGAATATTGACACGTTGAAAAAAGTCGATGGCGTAATGGGTGTCATTGAAGATGATACTTTGCAAATCGTAGTGGGGCCGGGGACGGTCAATAAAGTTGCTGCAGAAATGAGCAAAGTCACGGGGCTGTCAATTGGGGAAGAGGCAGCCTTAGATGAAAATGATTTAACTTTTAGCGAAAAAGCAGCAAGAAATCAAGCCAATCTGAAGGAGAAGAATAAAACACCAATAAAAATGCTACTTCGCCGAATTGGTAGTATCTTCATTCCACTAATCCCAGGTCTTGTTGCATCAGGTCTAATTAACGGAGGGGCAAACTTCGCGAAAAACGCGGGTGTGGATCCGACGGTAACATGGATGCAAATTCTTCTTCTACTTGGAAGCGGTATTTTCATGTATCTTGCGATTTTGGTGGGTTGGAATACAGCTAAGGAGTTTGGGGGCACACCAGTACTTGGTGCAATTGCTGGGGCATTTTTGTTCAACCCTGCACTTGCAGATATTACGATTTACGGAGAGGCATTAGTGGTAGGTCGAGGTGGATTATTTGGTGTCATCTTTGCGGCTTGGTTAATGACTTGGGTTGAAAAGCGTGTTCGATCTGTTATGCATGATTCGATTGATATTATAGTTACACCTTTAATTACCGTATTAACAGTAGGTTTCTTTTCACTCTATGCAGTAGTACCAGTTGCTGGTGTTCTATCTGATGGTATTACATCTGGAATCAATGTCATTTTGGATGTCGGTGGTGTTGTTGCAGGTGCGGTTCTCGCAGGTTTCTTCCTGCCGCTGGTTATGGTCGGACTTCATCATGGTTTGACGCCCATTCATCTAGAATTGATCAATTCTGTGGGCTACACTGCATTATTACCAATATTGGCAATGGCAGGCGCGGGTCAAGTTGGTGCAGCCATCGCGATATTTGTGAAAACTAAAAACAAACGATTACGTAATATAATTAAAGGGGCGTTACCAGTAGGCTTCCTCGGAATTGGAGAACCGCTGCTTTACGGGGTCACGCTTCCTTTAGGTCGCCCATTCCTTACTGCCTGTATGGGTGCGGCAGTCGGCGGTGCCTTCCAGGCAGTCATGAAAGTTGCTGCATCTGGTATCGGCGTATCTGGTATTTCGTTAATACCACTTATTGCAGACAATAAATTCTTGTTTTATTTCTTGGGTCTTTTAATTGCCTATATATTCGGATTCCTATTCACGTACTTGTTTGGATTCAAGGAAGAAATGGCGGACGGTATTTAAAAAAGGGGGGCTTGCCTCCTTTTTTTGATGAAAAGAAAGATTTAGCTCGAGGCACATCTAATGCGGCGCCTTGCGCTTTTCTTAAACTTACAAAGGAGCTGATTGCATGCTTGGAATTTCTGTTTATCTAGGAAATGATTTGAACGAGGAATTTGAATTTTATCTTAAAAAGGTGAAAGAAATCGGTTTTACTTCCATTTTCACATCGCTTCATATCCCCGAGGAGGATCCGCAGCTTTATAAAGAACGTCTTCAAAGACTAGGGGCAGCAGCGAAACAATATAATATGGAGTTAATGGCAGATATTTCGCCAAAGTCACTTGGACATCTTGGTTTCACATGGGAAAATGCAGAAGGTCTTCTTGAGTGGGGGCTAACGGGATTACGGGTGGACTATGGTATTTCAGAATCCACAATTGTCAGGTTATCCAAGAAAATGAAAGTGGCACTGAATGCAAGCACACTGACTAAGGATAGCTTGGAAAATATGAAACAGGCAGGGTTACACACGGAATCTATTGAGGCGTGGCATAACTTTTATCCGCGACCCGAAACAGGACTCGATCGTGATGAATTTCGCAAGGTGAATGAGTGGCTGAAACAGGAAGGGGTCACCGTAATGGCCTTCATTCCAGGAGATGGATCATTGCGCGGACCGCTTTATGAAAGATTGCCGACATTGGAAGACCATCGAAGTATCTCACCTTTTTCCGCCTTTCTGGACTTAATTGAAAATGGCTGCGTGGACAAGGTCTTGGTCGGTGATCTTACACTGACTGAGCAATCGCTAGAGCAATTTGCTTCTTATCAAAATAGGATTTTTTTATTGCGAGCTGAACAGGCAATTCATAACAAATCTTTGCTTGAAATTGTGGGAGCCGTACAGACAAATCGTTTAGATGCTGCTCGGGATTGCATCCGATCGATGGAATCAAGAGAATACGGACTAATTGGCACCCGTCCCGTTAAAGCATTCAATACGGTAGAAAGACCACTGGGTACGATTACCGTAGATAACGAAAAGTATGAACGCTATCAGGGAGAGATTCAAATTGCGAAACGAAATCTCCCAGCTGATAAAAAAGTTAATGTGATTGGACGAATAAAGGAAGATGATCGGTTATTGCTACAGTATATGTATGGTGGATCTAAGTTTCAGATAAAATGGATGTAATGAACCGGATACTGAAAAAAATGCCTGTGTAACATGTCGGTAAGGGGATCATCTTAAGGAGTAAGAAGAACCGAAAAACATTGTGACTTCTTAATATGTTCAAGAAAGCACAACTGCTTGTGTTTTCTGTTCAGATGATGCTACCGCAAAACTTAAATCAATGCACAAGTAGTTTTGAAGCATATCTAGAGTTATCGATGAAAAAAGCAAGAAATCGCTGTGTAAATCCTAGCGCTTTCTTGCTTTTTTTGGGCGTTTCAGTAATAAAATAAACCGTAAAATAATGAGAAATGTAATGGCTCCTGCCATATCGAGAATGACGTCTTGAAGCGTTGGTGTCCGTCCGCTTGTCAGCGATTGGTGATATTCATCCCCAGCGGCCAGTAAAAGTGTTATCCATGTGGCGGTCAATATGCGAAACATGTGTTTAGGTAAAATTAAATAGATGATGGAGGCAATAAATCCAAAAGTGAAGAAATGAGCACTTTTTCTGACAAGGAATTCAACAAAAGGATAATAACCTCGTTCATCGATCGAAACTATTATGCCCCAATACGGCACGTGCAGTTTAGAAAGTGATGATTTGAATGGCTCTCCGGGCAACCATTTTTCCAACGTAGGTATGAGCGATTGCTGCTCAGGGCTTTGTCCAGAAGAAAAGAATAGAATGCTAAGTAGGATGATCAAAATGAGAAGTTTTTTCATATGAAAAGTGTACCATAAGAGGTGTTGGAATACTTGGATAAAAAGTGGAATTCCTAGTTGGAATTGAATGCGTGCTCATTTCGAGGAGTGCCTAGTTAAACTATGGGAATAAAGTTAATGATTGCTCCTGTTTCCACTGCGATTTGTGGTGAAAGATACGATTACAATTCAAAAAAACATAGAAGTAGAGCCTGACTACAGAGGGAATTGAACCTGAAATAAACATTATTTGTTGAAAATCTGGGTATAGATATATTGTAGTAAGCTCCATACATAAGGAATAGATTTAAGAATAGGAAGTGTCAAATTTGAAAAAGATTAAGTCTTTATTAGTTATATCATTACTTTTAAATATCATTTTGATTGGAGTGGGAAGTGTTGACGTGTCTAAAATAGGCGGCATTGATGTCACGAAAAAACAAATGCAACCGGCACCTTCCAGAAAAGGAACTTCAGATTATTACTTCACGAAAAAAAGTATCTTCGATCAGTCCGATGTTAAAGATGTACATAAAATATTCATTGGGGACAGCCTTACAGATTACGGAGAGTTTCAGGAATACTTCCCTAACGAGGTTGTGCTAAATAGGGGAATCAGAAACGACGTGTCAAAAGGAGTATTGAATCGAATAAAGGAAGTGGTTAATCGGAGCCCAAAAGAGGCATACCTTATGATTGGCGTTAACGATATTCGGTACTCAAAAGGTAGTGAAAATTTCGAAAAACATATAACCGCGATTGTGAAGTCTTTCGAAGGTGAAAGCAGTAAACTCTTTATACAATCCATACTTCCAGTAAATAACGAGCTGTTTGGTAATGAAATATCTAATGAAAAAGTAAAACAATTTAATGAAGTATTACAAAGAATTGCTGAAGAAAACGGAATCGAATACATTGATTTACATTCTAGTTTCGTGGACAAGAACGGGCAATTGGATGAGAAATTCACAATTGACGGAATCCACTTAAATGGGGAAGGATATAAGATTTGGATAGATGCTCTAAGTTGAAAAATGATTGTAGGGCGACCAACACGACACTATTTTTTTCTGCAAGTACACTTCAATTACATGAGATACACTAAAGGGTCAGTCAAGACAAACTTTGGCTGCCCCTTTAGTGTGCCCATTATTTTTGAAAAGATCGACAGGGTCGTACCTTGTATAGTATTGTAATAATGATAGGTATAAAAGGGAAATACTAACAGATGAAACATTAGGAGCGAGATAATGAAAAAGGTAATAGTTGCATTAAGTATAGCGTTTCTCACTTTCTCTATTTTTGCTAGTGACGCTATGGCACATCCAGGGAGAACAGATAGCAGTGGTGGTCATACGTGTCGGACAAACTGTGCAAAGTGGGGATATGTGACAGGCGAATATCATCTCCATAATGGTGGTACTCCCAAAACAAGCACGGTTACAACATCAAAACCGAAGCCGAAACCAGCTTATAGCCAAGCTGATATTGATGAGGGAAGAAGTACAGGGGAATCACAAGGATATGAAGAGGGCTATAGTAGAAAACAAAAAGTTACCCAAACAACTACTGGCAATGAAGGATATAAAAAGGGCTATGCATTAGGATACGAGGTTGGTTATAACGAAGGTCTCAAAAAGGTTAAAGAAGAAGATACAGTAGCCGGGATGGCTTCAGGAGAAATTGATGGAAAAAGTTCCTTCCGAAAAGGGGATAATGAGAAAGTTCCATTGAATGATTCTAAATCAGAAACTTGGAATAATGCCTATAAAACAGCATATAGTAAATCATTCAATCATGAAAAAATTGTGACTAACTCTGAACAATCGGGGCATGATTTAGGGTATTCATTAGCTAAATTAGTAGTTCCTGCTGACTATGCTAAAGAAGACACATTAAAGACTGCATTTGAATCCCATTATAAAACAGGCTATGAAGAGCGAACAAAAGAAGAAAAGGGTAAACAACTGAAGTTGGGAAGTAAGGATGGTTACGAATTAGCAGTGCTAGCAGTAGCTACTACCGACGATAGATTCATTGAATCCTACAATCAAGGTTATGAAGAAGGTAAATTAAAAAGAAAAGAAGAAACACTTGCAGAAGGCTATCAATCCGCCTTTATCAACATGGAATTTCCTGTTGATGAGGAGAATGGAAATCAACAATTACTAACTTGGAATAATGAAGGCTTTGATTCAAACAAAATTGCTGTCCAGATAAAGGAAACTGCCTTCGAAAATGGTCACACTAAATCGGAATATTTCATTCCGGAGGAATTTGAAATCAATAGTGAATCCATCGCCTTATATGATTCACTTTTTCAAGAAGGACAAGACCAAAGAGCCCAAGAAAAGCAAAAGAAAATGATGTATACGGCAGGAATCGGTATACCTGCAAGTGGCATTATTGTCGCTAGCCTTTTAATGAAAAAAAGGAAAAAGAAGAAAGTTATATAGGTACGCGTCAAATGATGAGCACTCATTTTAGGTATCTGCACGTCGGAAAATCAGAATATACCTACGACTTTATAATAATATAATCAAAAATTTTTTTAGCTGTCTGTCTACGATCTTGTACTTTTACTCAATTACATGAATCGTTACCTGCGTTTGATGCACGGGCACTAAATGTAATCATTTTGGAGAATAGGCAAGCCTTTACCGGAAATATTACAAAATGAAATCTGATTATTGTTTATGGCACTACCGCAAGAAGTATAGTAGCCCAAACTACGCCTGAAAAAATATTGTCATATGTTAGTCGTTTGGAATGAACGGCTGGGGTTTATTTATAAAGTAGAGATCAGACATGTAAGTGGATGTCTGATCTCTTATGCATGTATAGCTTACTTGTTGAATTGCTTACCATTATGTCATGTATTTCGAAAAAATTGCCCGTGCAAGAGACATATCTTGTCTCTTGCACGGGCATTGTGAACAACTATCCTATATAAAAAATACAAACCAATCACAACGCATAGTATTCCTAGCAAAAACAATTTCGCAATTATCAACAGGGAGGGCAGACTGATAGAGGATAATGTGATTAAGAGTGGACCGCCGCCGATCCAAAAAGAAAGGCTAGCCTATCTACAGAGACATTTTACTTGCGTAGTCGGACAGCAATTGGTGTAGAATAACAGGAATAGATCACGCCTGAAAGTGAAGAAATGTTGCCAAATAGAATCTCCGATTGAATGAGAATTAATGGCAGAGATGTTTTTCCTCTAATACTGAACACATTTATTAAAAAAACAATTAACTATTTTTTCCTTTGGACTTTCTTCATGTAATTGTAGTGTATGTATTTAATTTAGGTCTCGAGCAATTTAAGAAACATAGAATAGGAATGAATTCAATCAGGTAGTAAAAGTGTGAGCAGAAAAAACGGTGGGAAATGGGCTTGATTACAAAACATCTTAAAAGAGACTTTTATAACTATGATAAGGAGAATCCTATAAAAATCGCAATTATAGATGATAAGTCGTGTTAGTTTTTTTATGATTTTTTCGATAGATTTGTATTTCAAATGGGCAGCGCTAGATTTTATGGAGTAGCGGCGGATTATATCGAGAATAGCCGGCTCGGCATAGTTCATTGAATTCAAGTGCATAAGCATATGTTGTCTGGTTACAACGGAAATCGAGTTTGTATGTGAAGTATACGTACTCAATTAGATATGTAGACATTGAAAGTATTCCCTTTTATCTATTCCTATATCGGGAGTTAATCATTTTCTGTACTTCACTTCTTTTAAACTTAATATTATACAATCTCTGCAAAAAAAGAAGTTGACATTATAATGTCTGAAGATTATAGTAAAAATGAATAATAGAAACAATCTTTTTCTAATAAATAAAATGTTGCTTTAAATTAAAAATTTTATATTTAGTTGAAATAAAACAAACAGTTTGGTTGAATAACTAAGTTTCCGTAATAATTACTTGAGATGTTGGCTCTAATTTATTTAGGGATAATTAGGATAGGAGAATAGAAAGGGAAAAATTCGAATAAAATCAAACAGTTAGTTTGATAGCATAACTGACTGTTTGATATAAATTTAAAAAAGTGAGGAATATAAATGAATGGATTAAAGGGTAATGAAAATCTATTGAAATCAGTAATGAAAGGAATTGCTGCACAATTCGGTTCGAATTGTGAAGTTGTTTTGCATGACCTAACACTTCCTTACGACAAAACAATAATTGCAATTGAAAATGGTCATGTCACAAAACGCAAGATAGGTGATCCAGGAACAAATCTTGGATTGGAAGTACTAAGAGGAACGAGTGAAAGTGGTGATAGATATAATTATGTTACTCAGACAAAAGAGGGGAAACTATTAAGATCTACATCTATCTATATGAGAAATGAAGAAGACGAATTGATTGGTAGTCTTTGTATAAACTTTGATATATCAGATTTAATGATGGCTGAAAATGTAATTAAATCTTTAACAAATACTAATTTAACAGAGAGGGTTAAAGAAGACTTTGTAAGTAATGTAAACGATATTTTGGATTCATTATTACAAGACGCTCAAGAACTAATAGGAAAGCCAGTCTCGCATATGTCGAAGGAAGACAAAATAAAAGGGATTCATTTTTTAGATAAAAAAGGTGCATTTTTAATTAAAAAAGCTGGAGAGAAGATAGCACAGTTTTTCGACATTTCAAAGTTTACCCTTTATAGCTGTCTCGAGGAATCGAAAAAAAGAGAAGATAAAAACTTATAGGGGGTGTGAAAGTGCAAGAAGAAACTTTGTTGTCTATTCAAAGTCTAAAAGTTTATTTTAATGGCAAGGAAAAAGGAAAAGAAATAAGAGCCGTTGATGGGATAGATTTAACAATTAATAAAAAGGAAATTCTTTGTATCGTGGGGGAGTCTGGAAGTGGAAAGAGTGTCACGGCACTATCGGTAATGGGCTTAATACCTAAACCAAACGGCTACATTGCAGAAGGAACAATTAATTATCGAGGAAAAGATTTAAGTATTCTTTCAGAAAAAGAAATTTCTGATATTAGAGGAAATGGGATTGCTATGATATTTCAAGAGCCAATGACTTCTTTAAATCCTGTACTTACTATTGGCGATCAAATGTCTGAAGGACTTCGAAGACACCAAAAAAATAATAAGAAAAAAGCATTGCAAAAAGTAATAGAAATACTTGAGTTTATTGGATTTTCTAGAGCAGAACAAATTGTGAAGTCCTATCCTCATGAGTTGTCAGGGGGAATGCGACAAAGAGTCATGATAGGGATGGCATTACTTTGTGAACCTAGTTTAATAATTGCAGATGAACCTACGACGGCATTGGATGTAACGATTCAAGCGCAAGTATTAGATTTAATGAGACGAATGAAAGAAGAGTTATCAACATCCGTTATGATGATTACCCACGATTTAGGCGTGGTAGCTGAAATGGCTGATCAGGTGGCAGTAATGTACGCTGGTCAAATTGTAGAAAGAGCGGATGCAGATTCATTATTTAACAAACCACAACATCCATATACAAAGGCTCTTATGAAATCAGTACCAGTGATTGGGCAAAAGAACCAGGTTCTCTATTCTATACCTGGAACAGTACCCTCTGCTGATAATTTTCCAAAAGGATGTAGATTCGCAGAAAGATGCGAATATGCGGAGGCATCGTGTTTTATAGAAATGCCATTACTTCGAGAAATAGAAAAGAGTCATTTTGTTCGTTGTACTCTAGTTTAGAAGGAGGAGAGCAATTGGGTAATCATTTGGTTGAAGTGAAAAATGTGAAACAATACTTTCCTGTAAAAACTGGCTTTCTTTCACGATCGAAGGAATATGTCCGTGCGATAGACGATATTTCTTTATATATTAATGAAAATGAAACCTTGGGAATTGTAGGAGAATCAGGGTGCGGAAAATCCACTCTAGGTCGTATGATTATGCAGATATTAAAGCCGACGGAAGGCAGCATTTTTTTTGAAGGCATAGAACTAAATCAATTATCTAATAAGAAATTACGAGAAACAAGACAGAAGTTTCAAATGATATTTCAAGACCCATATGCTTCACTGAATCCGAAGATGAAAGTAGGTGAGATCCTAACAGAATCTTTCATTGTAAATAATATCTGCAATAAGGAAAGCGCTTTCAAAAAAGCTGAAGAATTACTGTTGAAAGTAGGGTTGAAAAAAGAGGATATTCATAAATACTCCCATCAATTCTCTGGCGGTCAAAGACAGAGAATAGGAATAGCTCGTGCTTTATCATTGAATCCAAAACTAATTATAGCTGATGAAGCAGTTTCTGCTTTAGATGTGTCTATTCAGTCTCAAATATTAAACTTACTTTTAGAATTAAAGGAAGAATATAAGTTATCTTACATGTTTATCTCACATAATTTAGCAGTTGTTCAACATATTAGTGATCGAGTGGCGGTCCTATATTTAGGTAATATAATGGAAATTGGCGATAAATCAAATATTTTTGATAACCCCTTGCATCCATATACGAAAGCACTGCTTTCTGCTACACCTAATCTTAAAAGAGGACAGCAAAGAGAAAGAATTATTCTAGAAGGTGAGATACCAAGTGCATCTAACCCTCCGTCAGGATGTCCATTTCATACACGCTGCCCACAGACGATGGACATTTGTAAGGAAATAAAACCGGAGTTACAAGAGTATGGTACTGGACATAATGTTGCTTGTCATCTTTATACACAAATTAAAGAGGTGTAATTATGAAAAATAATGATGAAAAGATAGTAGTAAATATTATTGATCCATTAAATGACGAGTTATACATTGCAGAACTTATTAAAATGGGAAATAGCTATAAAATTATGAGGATAAATGAAAAAGTAAAGGATACTCCTGAATTATATTTAAGCCCAGGATGGATAGATATTCACACTCATATCTATGAGGGCTTTACGCAGATTAGTGTAAACCCTAATAAAGTCGGACTTGCAAAAGGTGTTCATGTCCTAGCAGATGCTGGAAGTGCTGGGGAAGCAACTTTACAAGGATTAAAGAAATACGTCTTACCACAATCTGATACGCAGATTAAGTCGTGGCTAAACATAAGTTCAATTGGACTGGTCCACTTAAAAGAAGTTTCCAAAATCAATTACTTAAATATGGATCTTACGTTAAAGGCTATTAATGAAAACAGGGATTTAATTTGTGGGGTAAAAGTCCGTTCGAGTGGTGCGATTGTGGAGGAAATGGGTATTCAGCCATTGAAGCTTGCTAAGTTAGTGGCTAAAGAAGCAAAACTACCTTTAATGGTCCATATCGGGGAAGCTCCGCCTGTAATTGAGGACATACTTGAATTGCTAGAAGAAAATGATATTATCACGCATTGTTATCACGGTAAGTTAGGAAAACCTTGGCTTAAGGATGGTACACCAATTAAGGCACTAAAAGATGCACTAAACAGAGGCGTGAAAATGGATATAGGTCATGGAGCAGCAAGTTTTAGTATAGATGTTTGTGAAAAAGCTCTATCAAAAGGTTATTTTCCAACTACAATTAGTACCGATATACATGTTCGAAATATTAATGGTCCAGTATATGATTTATCGACAACGATGACGAAGCTTCTAGCCTGCGGAATGAGTCTAAAACAAGTGATTAAAGCTGTAACCTTAGAACCTGCTTCCGTATTAAATATGCAACTTTGGTGTGAAATGGATGACTTTGTGAACAATGCAACTTTGTTTAAACTTGAGAAGGATATCGAAGAAGGAGGATATCAGGATGCCTATGGCTATACCGTAAAACCAATTGAAAAAATTGTACCAGTCGCTGTCATTACGTCAGGTGAAATGAAAAAATTGAACTATTAGAGGAGTGTTGTTTATGTTGAAAAAGTCTTTTCTGTTTATTATCTTGATGGTACTTACTATATTAGGTGCTTGTGGATTGGAAGAAACGGGCCAAACTACAGAAACTAGCAAAGAGAAAGATACAACATTAATTGTTGCTCAGCAATCTGATACTAGTACCTTGGATCCTCAAAAACAGGGGAAAATGCCAGACATGAATATTCTTATTAATATGTTTGATACGCTTATTACAACGGATTCAGATCAACAACTAGCACCTTCTCTAGCCGAATCTTGGGAAGTGGTAGATGAGGATACATGGGAATTTAAATTAAGAGAAGACGTCATTTTTCATAATGGTGAAAAATTTAATGCTGAAACTGTGAAGTTTAGTATTGAACGTTTACTAGATCCTGCTACGCAGTCACCAATTGTAGAACTAAGTAATGTGGAATCAGTTGAAGTTATTGATGAGTATATTGTTCAGTTACATACAGCAGGATCGGATCCGATATTACCTAATAAGCTTACTTTATTTGGAGGTGTAATCGTTCCGAAAGAATATATTGAAGAAAATGGAGAAGAACATTTTGCTGAACAACCAATTGGGACAGGACCATTTAAGTTTGTATCTTGGAAAAGGGATAACGAAGTAGTAATGGAGTCGTTTGAAGATTATTGGCAAGGTGCTTCAGCAATAAAAACACTGAAGTTTAGAGCAATCCCAGATGAAGCTAACTTGGCAGCTGCTCTTCGAGCAGGTGAAATTGATATCGCGACGGGCATTACACCAGATATTATGAAACAGTTAGAGGGTAACACTGAAATTAACGTGAAATCAGAACAGGGCATACGAACATTCTTTATTAGCCTTGATACAAAAGATCCAGAAAGCCCGTTGCATAAAAAAGAAGTACGTCAAGCACTGAACTATGCTGTCGACGTTGATCTGATGATCGATTCTGTGCTAGATGGTCAAGCAAAAAGAGTAACTACATTAATTCCAGAAGAGAACTTTGGTTATGATGAATCAATTACTCCTTATGAGTATAATCCAGAAAAAGCTAGAGAATTGTTAAATGAAGCTGGCTATCCTGATGGATTCGATATCACTTTTGATGCCAATAACTTGGATAGTAATAATGTACAAGTAATTACAGCACAGCTTAAAAAAATAGGTGTCAATGTTGAGGCTAACCTAATGGATGGCCAAACCTTCATTTCAAATATACGAGCTGAGAAAGCATCCCCAATGTATTATCAAGGAAATACTGGATGGACACTTGATGCAATGAGTAACTTCCAATCCTATATTAAAAGTGATCGACGATATAACCGTTGGGAAGATGACAAAGTGGACAAATTAATTGATATCGAGGAGCAGTCTTTGGATTCTAAAGTTCGACAAGAAGCTTTCACGGAATTACAAGAAATCATTAAAGAGGAAGCACCTTTCATATTTTTATATCAAATTAATAATCTTTATGGAATTCAGGAAGGCGTAAATTGGCAACCTAACTCTATTGGGATTTTAAGAATGTACGGAGCTAGTAAATAATCTGTTGTCGGAGGTGTAAGGGTGTTAACCTATATAATTCGTCGTTTACTATATGCTGTATTTGTATTATTTGGTGTAGCGACTGTCGTTTTCTTTATAGCCAGAATGACTGGTGACCCTGTATCTATCATGCTTCCGCCAGATGCAACGATTGAACAAGAACAAGGTTTAAGAGCTTCGCTCGGTTTAGACTTGCCATTAATACAACAATATTTAATATTTCTAGGTAACTTATTGAAGTTGGATTTTGGGATGTCTTTGAGATATGACCTTCCTGCTCTAAAACTTATCTTAGAAAGAATGCCTGCAACTATTCAACTAGGAGGGGCAGCTATGATCTTCTCATTAGTCATAGCTATTCCAGCTGGCATTATTACTGCAGTAAAAAAAGGTAAGTTTTCAGAAAAAGTTGTTATGTCCACAGTGATACTCCTTCAATCTATCCCCGTTTTTTGGGTGGGATTATTACTCGTCTTGGTATTTTCAATAACACTTAAAATATTACCAACTGGGGGAGTGGGGGGGCCTTTATTTATTATCCTGCCAGCCATCGCTTTAGGGACGCATCTCTTGGCCCTTGTCACCAGGTTGCTTAGATCTTCATTGGGAGAGGCGTTAGATTCAGATTATGTTCGAACAGCTAAAGCGAAAGGGCTTCTTCCGAAAATGGTTGTTGGGAAACATGCTTTAAGAAATAGTTTATTACCAGTAGTTACTATTATCGGACTAGAGGTTGGGGCATTATTAGGTGGTTCAGTTGTAACAGAGACTGTCTTTGCATGGCCAGGAGTAGGACAGCTATTAATTCAGTCAATTTATAATAGAGACTTTCCCCTTGTTCAAGCCATTATTATTATTTTGGCTGGAATCTTTGTTCTTGTTAATTTAATTGTAGATATACTTTACGTTATTATAGATCCGCGTATTAAATATAATTAGGGGGGGCTGATATATGTTATCAAACAATAAAAAACAAAGGTACAAGCTTATGTTCATGAACGTTCCATTTATAACTTTGTTGGTTTTCGTTCTTATAGCTATATTCGCTCCTATTATTGCGCCTTTCGATCCGAACGAACAAAACTTGTTAATGCGCTTTTTACCACCTCTTTGGTTGGAAGGAGCTGAATCAGGCTATTTACTGGGGACTGATCATTTAGGAAGAGATTTGCTAAGTAGAATCCTAATCGGAAGTCAAGTTTCTATTGTTGTTGGACTTTGTGCAATGTTTATATCAGGCGT
This sequence comes from Sporosarcina psychrophila, assembly GCF_001590685.1. Lineage (GTDB taxonomy): Bacteria > Bacillota > Bacilli > Bacillales_A > Planococcaceae > Sporosarcina > Sporosarcina psychrophila. The sequence continues at coordinate 3,850,314 of NZ_CP014616.1, read as the reverse complement.
TCTAGGGACAATCGTTGGACTTTTCGCGGGTTTCTATAAGTTTGTGGATCAGGTATTTATGAGAATTGCAGATATCCAATTAGCATTTCCAACTATTTTATTAGCACTTGCGATTATCGCTGTAGTTGGCGGAAGTCTTCAAAATTTAATTATTATATTAGGAGTTACAGGTTGGGTACCGTATGCAAGGGTAGTTCGTTCAGAGGTTTTTAGTCTAAGAACACATGATTTTGTTATAGCCGCGCAAACAATTGGGGTGAAAGATGGCAGACTCCTATTCAGACATATACTACCTAATATTTTAGCTCCTGTTATAACAATTGCAACATTTCAAGTGGCGGCGGCTATCATAGCTGAGTCATCTCTTAGCTTTTTAGGGCTAGGTGTCCCAGTGGATACACCTAGCTGGGGGAACATACTTAGTGAGGGGCAATTATATATGGAATCATCTTGGTGGATTTCAGTCTTTCCTGGTATATCAATTGTATTGGTTGTTCTTGCTATCAATTTATTAGGAGATAGATGGAGAGACATATTTAACCCGAAATCAGGACTCAATTGAGGGGGGAGAGAATGAGCTGGTCTTACGCGACACATTATAAATGTGATGATTGTAAAATTGAACTATCAATGGGAAATCGGGCAGTTACAACTTGCCCAGATTGTGGTGGTCTATTAGAAGTCCAATATAATTTTGAGGAACTCAAGAAAAAATCTACACCTTCAGATTTTAAAAATAGGGACCGAAGTATATGGAGATGGCATGAATTCTTACCACTAAAAAGTAAGGAGAATATTGTCTCGATGGGAGAGGGTGACACACCGCTTTTACCTTCTATATATATAGGTGGAAAACTAGGTTTAGAGAAGCTATATTTTAAGAATGATACGCTTATGCCAACAGGTAGTTTTAAAGATAGAGGGTTCAGTTTGGCAATTAGTTATGCAAAAGAAATTGGTATAACCGAAGGCATGACGTATAGTTCTGGAAATGCAGGAATGTCATTTTCAGCCTATGCACAAAGGGCAAATATGAAAACATTAACTCTTGTAGAATATTTAGCAAATCCCTTGAAGCAATCATTGATAACTCTTAGTGGTGGGAAAACAGCTATTCTACATTATAAGAGCATGAATGAAATTACGCAATTACTTGAGGAAGCTTCTCGGGAATTAAATATATATCAATTTGTGAATTTCATTAACCCAATTCGCCATGAAGCTATGAAAACATATGCTTATGAAATTAGTGAAGCATTAGGATGGGAAAGTCCTGATTATATGATTCATCCAGTAGGAACAGGTGGAGGCTTATGGGGGGCATGGAAGGGCTTTAAGGAACTTTATGAATTACAATGGATTTCTAAATTGCCAAAAATGGTTGCTGTTCAACCAAGTGCAACAGGCCCACATGTAAAAGCATTTAATCAAGGAAAGAAAGTGGCAGTTCGAGTAGGTGATCCGACAAAAACAATTGCACAAAGTATTTCTGCAGATGCTCCAATCCAAGATGGAAAGAGAGTATTGAACGCATTGTATGAGTCAAATGGATATGCTGAAGAAGTAACAGACGAGGAAATTATTGGGGCTATGAAAGACCTTGGTAGAGAAGGGATCGTTGCTGATCCAGCCTCAGCAGCAAGTGTTGCTGGATTGAAACGGTTGGTACAAAGAGGTTTAATTGATTCTAAGTCTACAATTGTATGTGTAATAACAGGGGGCGGTCTTAAACAGCCTAAGTTAATAGAAAGTCTTGGGAATGAAGACCATGTTCACATTAACCCTGATCTTTCGGAACTATCTAAGTTAATCAAAGGTTTATAAAGATTAAAGGAAGGTAGTGTTAGTTGAAGTGGGAAAGAGAAACGTAGTAGAAGCATTGAAGGATTGTATATCTCTCCAAAGCCAAAACCCACCTGGAAATGTTGAACAAGTTGTACGATGGCTCGAAAAATGGGCAGAGAGTTTTGGAGCTGAAGTGAAGAGACAAGAAGTAGAACTATTAAAAAATAATCTACTAATTTCAATGAATTTTGGTTCAGGGCCTACTCTAGTTTTTAATACGCATATGGATGTTAATAATCCACTAGGACAAGAGTGGACGACAGATCCATTTGTAGCGGAAATTGTAGGTACGCGGCTATATGGGGTAGGTGCCTGTGATGCTAAGGGAAGTCTTGTAAGTATGATGTGTGCTTTGGAAAGTCTTGCATTAAATCCAGCAGGTTTACGAGGAACAATCATGTTAACGGCAGTTATGGGTGAGGAATCTGGAGGAGTGGGTTCTTTACATCTGGTCAGCAAAGGTTTAGAGGCTGATGGCGCGATTGTAGGAGAACCAACAAATTTACATATAGCGGTTGCACATAAAGGGACTTATATGAAACGAATTCGTATAAAAGGAAAAAGTGCACATTCGGCACAGTCGGAAAAAGGTATCAATGCAATAACTCATGCGGCTCATTTTATACTTAAAATCGAACAATTAAATCAGAAATTATTAAAAGAAGCCCATCCATTTCTAGGTTCCGCAAGTATTTCTGTAACTATCATCGATGGAGGGACTCAACAAAATACAATTCCAGGTCAATGTGATATTGTTATCGATCGTAGGCTATTACCAGGCGAAACTCATGAAAAAGCAGATAAAGAGATGGATGATATTTTAAAAGAGTTACACCATGAAATAGGTCAATTTGAAATTGAATTTATTCAACCAATTGTAGCGACAATACCTTCAGAGACTTCAGTAGGTGAGAAAATCGTAGAAAAAGCTATAGAAACTATTAAAGGTATTGTGCCTGATAAACAATATCCAATTGGCTTTCGGGCGGGTTGTGATATGAGTAAACTCGTTACGGTGGCAAAGATACCAACGATTATTTTGGGACCTGGAAGTTTGGCACAAGCACATGTTGCTGATGAATTCGTAGAAATTAATGAATTGTACGTAGCTGAAAAACTGTATGAAGATATAGCAAGGAATTTTTTATCATGACAAGTATGTTAACTGGATTTTTGAGCGAATGTATAGATAATAAAGATTTTTCCTGTGCTTCATATGTTATTGGTAATTCAAATGGTGTAATAGAAAGCAATAGTCTAGGTCATTTATATTGGGGAGGCCCTAAAGTGGAAGATGATAGTCTTTATGATCTTGCTTCTGTTACAAAGCCTATTGCGGTTTTACCACTTATGTGTGCATTAGAAGAGGGGAAAATTTGTTTAGAGGATACTGTCGACTTATTTTTAGAAGAGTATAGGAATACAGACAAAGCTAAGATCACACTTCGTCAGTTATTGACTCATACAAGTGGACTCCCAGGTCAACAACCCAATTTCCAAGTTTGTAAAACAGCGAATGAAATGAAGAAAAGTGTAAGAGAACTACATTTTGCTAACAAACCAGATACAAAAGTGGAATACTCTTCACAGGGATTTATGATACTTGGAGATATTATTGAAGCAATTGAAAAAAAAACGCTAGATTTAGTATTGAAAGAAAAAGTTTTCAATCCATTAAATATGGACCATACTTTTTTTAATCCAGTTCCTTCTATTATAAGTAAGTGCGTCGCAACGGAAGATTGTATATGGAGAGGGAAAATAGTCCGCGGACAAGTTCATGATGAAAATTCAGTCGTATTGGGTGGTGTAACTGGTCATGCAGGCCTTTTCAGTACCCTAGCAGACTTATCAAAACTTTGCCAAGCAATGTTACAAGCACATAAAAGAGATTTCTCTTGTTTTCTAAAATCAAGCACGGTAAATTTAATGAGTAAAAATCATACAAAACATTTAAATCTCGCAAGAGGGCTAGGGTGGCAAGGTAAGGATAAGCATAACTCTCCAATTGGTGATTATTTTAGTCCGCAATCTTACGGTCATACAGGATTTACGGGGACAAGCATATGGATAGATCCCGAAACCGATGGCTTTGCTATTCTATTAACAAATCGTGTTCATCCCACTAGGAAAAACGACTCAATAATTCGTAACAGAAAAGTGTTTCATAATTTATCATATTTACAAATAAAAAGTAATGAATGAGGAGGTAAAATATGAATTTAGTGGATCAAAGACTTAAGGAACTAGGTATCACTTTGCCTGAACCCTACGCACCAGTCGCTTCATATACATCGGCTATGACGGTAAATGACATGGTTTACACGTCAGGAAATGACTGTAGGGTTAATGGGACGTTGATGTACACGGGGAAATTAGGTAAAGAACTCACAATTGAGCAAGGAAAAATGGCTGCCAGGCAAACCATGATAAATTTACTAAGTACATTAAAGCAGCATATTGGAAGTTTGGATCGAGTAGAACAAGTTGTAAAATTGCTTGGCTTTATAAGAAGTGAAGAAGGATTTAAAGATCAACCTTATGTCCTAGATGGTGCTTCCGATTTACTAGGACAAATATTTGGAAGTGCGGGTGTCCATGCTCGTTCCGCAATAGGGACATCAGAACTTCCATTTGGTACTCCAGTGGAAATAGAAATGATTGTGAAAATTAAAGCAGAATAGCAGAGTTTTAAGGGGGTTACATTGCATGATTACTATTAAAGATATTCGGACCATTGTCACTGCTCCTGATGGTGTAAATTTGATTGTTGTTAAGGTATTTACTTCAGAGCCCGGATTATATGGTTTAGGGTGTGCTACATTTACCCAGCGCCACGTTGCTGTTGTATCTATTCTAGATAATTATTTAAAGCCATTCCTATTAGGTAAAGATGTAACACAAATCGAGGATATTTGGAATACTGCCTTGGTCTGTGGTTATTGGAGAAATGGACCTGAGTTTAATAACGCATTATCTGGAATTGATATGGCCCTCTGGGATATTAAAGGTAAGATTGCAAATATGCCTTTGTACCAGCTGTTAGGTGGTAAATGCCGAAATGGTGTACCCTTATATCGTCACGCTGAAGGAAGTAATCATGAGAAATTAAAAGAAAAGGTTACAGAGTTGTTGGAAGAGGGATATCAACATATTAGATGTAAAATGAGCAGTTCAAATGTAGATTCTATAGACCCGCGTAGTTGTAATAGTGTTTTTAATCCCAAAGGATATATGAGATCCACTATTGATATGTTTGCGTATTTACGTAAAGAATTCGGATGGGAAATTGAATTCATTCATGACGTGCATGAAAGATTAGCTCCTATTGATGCGGTTGGATTTACAAAGAAGTTAGAACAGTATGACCTATATTTCTTAGAAGATGTACTTCCACCAGAGCAAAAAGACTGGCTAAAACAAATTAGACAGAATACCACGACCCCTATTGCGATGGGTGAGTTGTTTAATAATCCAAACGAATGGATACCGCTGATTACTCAAAGATTTATAGATTTTATCCGTGTTCATGTAAGTCAAATAGGAGGGGTGACTCCAGCCAAAAAAGTAATTTCAATGTGTGAAGCGTTTGGTATAAGAACAGCACTACACGGCCCCCTAGACTTATCACCAGTAGGACACGCAGCTAATATTCACTTAGACATTAGTTGCATAAATTTCGGTATTCAAGAATGGCAATATGTAAGTGATTCTATGTACGAAATCTTCCCTGGCTGTCCCGAAGTTGAAAATGGATGTGCTTATCCTAATGATAAACCAGGGCTTGGTATTGAAATCAATGAAAAATTAGCCGTGAAATATCCACCTTCAACAAAAACTCCAGCATGGACTTTGACAAGATTACAAGATGGTACTGCTATTCGTCCTTGAGAATCCATAATGAACGAAAAGAAGAACTCAAAATAAAACTCATTATATAAAGGGGATTGAACAGGTGAATCTTATTAATGAATTAAAAAAAGTTCTGACATCTGACCGTGTGACAAATAATCAAACCGTATTAGAACAACATGGTAGAGACGAATCATATCATACACCTCATTTGCCAGATGTTGTCGTGTTTCCAGAAAGTACAGAAGAAGTTAGTCTGATTATGAAACTGGCAAACAAATATAAAGTAGCAGTTGTTCCATTTGGAGTAGGTACAAGTTTGGAAGGAAATATAATTCCGTACAACAATGGAATCATGATTGACTTTTCACTTATGAATCATATTTTAGAAGTCAGAGAAAATGACTTATTGGTGAAGGTACAACCTGGCGTCACCCGTATGCAGCTGAATAAAGAATTAAAAAAATATGGTTTATTCTTTTCTGTTGACCCTGGAGCAGACGCAACCCTCGGTGGTATGGCTGCGACAAACGCAAGTGGAACAACCTCGGTTAAGTACGGGGTTATGCGTGATCAAGTTCGTGATTTAGAAGTGGTTCTTGCAGACGGCAAGATTATACATACAGGTAATTTAGCTGCAAAATCATCTTCCGGTTACCATTTAAACGGAATATTTGTAGGGTCTGAAGGGACCTTGGGCTGTTTCACTGAGCTAACATTAAATGTTTATGGTATTCCTGAACATACAGTTGCAGCTAGAGCATCATTTACACTTGTTGATGATGCAGTTGAAGCTGTTATTGCTATTTTACAAGCAGGGGTTCCTGTAGCAAGAATTGAACTAATCGATGAGCATTCGATGAAGCAAATTAATCATTATAGTAATACGATTTACAAAGAAGTACCAACTTTGTTTTTAGAATTCCACGGAAATAAAGCGGGCCTGGAACAAGATATTATCTTTACACAAGAAATTTTGCAAGATAAAAATTGCCGAGAAATATTATTTGAAGAAGAAACGGCAAAAAAGAATCTTTTATGGGAAGCCCGTCACAATGCAGCATATGCCTATACTCATGGACACCCAGGAAAAAAACAAATGATTACTGATGTTTGCCTTCCTATATCTGAGCTTGTAGGTGCAATAAAAGACGCAAGGGAGGCTGTTGAGGAATCAGGACTGGCTGCTGGGATTGTAGGACATGTTGGTGACGGTAATTATCATGTACTTTTAATGATGGACTTAAATAACCCAGAAGAAATTTCAAAAGCGAATAAAGTTAATGAGCGTATTGTTCATTATGCACTTGCTAAGGGCGGTACATGCTCTGGTGAACATGGAGTAGGAATCGGAAAGAAAAAGTATCAAAGATTAGAACATGGAAATGCATTTGAAGTCATGCAAAAGATTAAAAAAGCACTAGACCCTAATAATATTCTAAATCCGAATAAAATATTATAAAACATATAACTATTTGTGTTAGGTTTCTATGAGTGAGAAAATACGAAATATACACCTGGGTTTTATAATAATAAAATACAAATTAGGTTAATATATGACCGTATGATTATTTTTATTTAGTTACATGAATTGTTCGTCTTATTTGATGCACAGGCACTAAATTTCAAATAGAAAAAATGGAGAGGCGATTATTCATTAAAAAATAATTGCCTTTCCCTTATAAGCTTTGACAGTATCAGAGTGTATTTATTTGTATGTTAACCATTCGCGAAACGGATTATTCTGTCAATAATAAACTTAAAGCTATATGTTGAAGTAAAGATTCCCTTCAATGATCATTGTAGATTCGTTGGGGGAGTGTCCAACGAATCTATGGAAGTGTCCAACAAAGCGCGGAAAGTGTGCAATGAATCCCAAGAAGTCTACAACTAATCCATGAAAGTGTCCAACCAAAGGGGAAGCCTCCAACGAAACAATGGAAGTGTCCAACCAACCCCACTAAAATAGAAAAGACCAAACATATTTACAAATGTCTGGTCTTTTCCATGTTTATTTAAATGTGTGAACTATATGCCTTCATATCAAGCCTATCAAACCTTCAGTCTCCAACAATCCCTACTCATTCTTAGCGAAAATCTCTCCAGCGATTCCCATTGCTTGAACGGCTTTAGGGAAACCGACATATCCGGCACACTGGATGATGATTTCGATAATTTCATCTTTTGTGAGGCCGACGTTTAAGGCTGCCTGCAGGTGAACTTTAAATTGCTCAAAAGCTCCCTGTGTGATGAGCGAAGTGAGTGTTATGAATTCCCGTTCTTTAAGGGAAAGACCTTCTCTAGTGTAAAGATCACCAAAGCCGAAGGACACGATCATCTCCCAAAAGTCAGGTGAGATTTTCTTTATGCCTTCCATGCCCGTCCGTACTTCTTGCGAGAATAATTCCTCCATTGCATTTAAACCGTACTCATACCGCTTGTTATTTTCCATATTATTGCCTCCCCATTGTTGGTGGAATTTCATTTTCAAGAACTAATGCTTCAATTACGATCGGTTTGTTGGTTTCTTTAATCATATGTAACGCTTCTTTTATAGCTTCGGTTAGATCATAAGGGGTATGGCATGTAGTTGCTGTTAATCCCATTGATTCGGCAAATTTAGCTACGTCGAGTGGAGTTTCATAAATACCACCGATGGACGTGCCAATCATTTTTTGCATTCCTTTTTCCACCATGTCTAATCGTCCATTATTCAAAACGATGAACAGGACAGGGGAGTTATAGTTGTACGCTGTCGAAAGTTCCGTACCGTGCATGAACATACATCCGTCACCAACTAAACAAATAATTGTTTTTTCGGGGGCTGCTAGTTTTGCACCGATGGAATAGCCGATTCCGTTACCCATCGCACCGAATATATCATCAAAGAAGAAAGTTCCTGGTTTGTAAATATCAAAGTATTTAATGCCGTAGAATGAATGGCTCCCATCATCTCCAAAAATAATCGCGTCATCTGGAAGCGTATTTCGCATCGCCCGTAATACTTGGACTGCAGACATTCGCTCTCCTGGCTGATTATCCTGAAGTGGGCTCACTTCGATTGCTGATAAAAAGGCTTCGCTGTTTGTTTCCGGTATATCCTTTAAAATCGCTGTTAGATTAGATTTAATGTCGCCAAGCACGGGAGTAGTTGGTACTTGAATTGATTTCCCGATAAAGGTTGGGTCATAATCAAAGTGGATGATATGCTCTGGATACATCGATTCGGATAAGCCAGCGATCGACATGTCACTTAATCTTGATCCGATGATAATAAGTAGGTCAACCTGCTCATTAAAGTATTCTGCTGCTTCCACGGTACCGCCCAATCCGAATGCTCCTAAAGAGAGCTTATGATTGGATGGAAATGTACCTTTTCCACCTGGTGTGGTGATGACAGGAATGTTCCAATGCTCAGCAAGACGCTGCACTTCTTCGTAGGCCTTGCTGGAATGAACGCCTTTTCCCAGAAATAGGAGGGGACGCTTGGCCGCATGTAGTTTTTCGATTACATCACAGGTATTGGGTGAAATCATTTCATGGGACACTGGAAATTCTAATTGAAATGGTTCGATCTCTTGTAGTAAAATATCAAACGGAATAGACAGATGCACAGGTCCTTTTACACCTGATAACGCTTTTTCAAGGGCATGCTGCAGGAACGGCTGTAGCATATCACCGCGCTCTACCCGTGCACTGAATTTAGTGACAGATTTGAACATATCCACAAGATCGGTACCGAATATGCTGGAGTCCTGACCCATTGCTTTTCCAGTATCTTTCAGTGAAGGGTGCCCTGTGATAATTAATAAGGGAAGATTGGAGGCTTTCGCCTGACCGGCGGCTGTCAGTAGGTTGGTCCCACCAGGCCCAGACGTACCAACTGCGACCCCGATTTTCTGATTCATTAAGGCATAGCCGGAAGCTTCAAACCCAGCAGCTGCTTCGTGTTTACTTAATACAAATTCCAGATCATGTGTCAATATCTCGAATAATATAGGGGATATTGCCTTTCCCGGAATGCCGAAAATATGATTAATACCCCAATATTTGAAATTCGCTACTAATACGGATGCAGTCGTTGTCATGCTGTTTGCTCCCCCTATTATCCTTATCGTACTAAATAAATTTCCTCGATTTCCTCAATTGGAAGTGGCTTGCTGAAGAAATAGCCTTGCGTTATATCACACTGGTGATTTGTCAGGAAGTCGAGTTGTTCCTTCGTTTCAACACCTTCTGCAATCACTTCTTTATGAAGGTTGTGTGCTAATGTGATAATTGCGTTTACAATAATGGCGTCATTCGGATCGTTCATTAATTCACTAATGAAGGATTTGTCGATCTTAATATAATCAATCGGGAAGTTTTTAAGATAGTTCAGCGAGCTATAACCAGTCCCGAAATCATCAATACTGATGCCGATGCCGAGCGATTTCAGCTTATTCAATACGAGAATAGAGTATTCGTACTCCATCGCCATATATTCGGTGATCTCGACTACGAAATAGTGCGGGTCGAGTGCTGTACGTTCCAGAACTTCCTCCACAAATGTAATGAGATTTCTAGTAAGAAATTGCTGTGTAGATAGGTTAACTGCAACTTTTACAGGTACCATTCCAGCATCCTGCCATTTTTTGTTTTGGGAACATGCCTCATTGATGACCCACTCTCCAATTTGGGTGATCAATCCATTTTCTTCAGCCAGTTTGATAAATTTACCTGGAGGGAGCAGACCTAACCTTGGATGCTGCCAGCGAATTAATGCTTCAAACCCAATCAATTTACCGGTCTGGTTATGAATTTGCGGCTGATAATGAAGTACAAATTCATTATTATCAAGTGCTTTCCTTAAATCGATCTCTAGACTATATTCGTCCATCATATCTTCTAGTAATTCGGAGGTATGAACGACATAACGATTTTTACCCCGTGATTTTGCCTGATACATCGCATTATCTGCGTATACCATGAACCTTTCCATTGAAACAGGATAGGCGGGATAAATCGCAACTCCGATACTCGCTGTCGTATGCAAATCTTTCTTGCCGACTTGAAAAGGTTCATGAAACAGATTGAGTATCTCTTCGGCCTTTTTCGTCGGATAATCAGGACTACTAAAATCTGTAAGCAGGAAGATAAATTCATCACCACCCATTCGGGCAAGTACATCCTGTTCCCCAAGACAACCAGATAAACGCTCGCTTACCTTGATAATGAGTTCATCCCCATATGAATGACCAAAGTTATCGTTAATGACTTTAAAGCGGTCCAGATCCATGTACAAAAGAGCCATCGTCCGATTTTGGCCTGCTTTTAGTCCCTGGATGATGATTGCTAGTTCCTTATTAATATATCGTCTGTTTGGTAGATTTGTTAAATCATCATGATATGCTAAGTAGTTATATTTTTCCTGCAGTCGGTAACGGTCTGAAATATCCCTGAACTGGCCAAAGGCACCAATCATTTTATCTTCTTCATAAATGGGCTGGGCATCGAACAGGCAGACAACTAGGTTACCCGCGTTATCTATAAATTTGATTTCTTCGTTTTCGAATATTTTTCCTTGTTCCAGTACTTCTTTAAAATAGTCTCCCGTTATTGACGATTCGCAAATATTTCTTCCTACAACCGATTCTCTGCTGTTATTCGATATTTTTTGGGCAAAATCATTAAACTCAGTAGTGATTCCGAACTCATCTGTAACAACAATCCCATTTCTTGTTCTGCTTAACATGATTTGATTCATAATATTAAGTTTTTTATTTTGTTTTCTTAATAAAAGTTCTCTTTCAATCGAATCAACCGCTTGGGTTAACATCGTAAGAAAAAGTGGGTTTTGAAATGAGATGGGCATCATGATGGACACACTACCAAGTAGGTTATTGTCATCAGTATAGTGAAATGCAGCCCCATAACACGCAATGTTATGAAGAAACGTATGATAATGTTGTTCGCCAATTAGACTGATTGGGTGTTTTTGTTGCAATGAAAGACTGACGACACTCGTGCCTGTATCTTCCTGGGTGAACAGGCTACTTAGTCTGATCCCAAATTGTTCGATGGTAGACTTTATAGTTTCATCTCCTTCAATTTCAAGAAGATAACCGTTTGCATCCGAAACAACAACGAGTATCGGCGTGCCCTTTAAGGAGTTCAGCAGCTTATTCGAGAAAAAACTCACAACTGATAGAATTTCACTATATGATTTTCTTTTCTCGGCAAACTCCACTTCGCTCAAAAAGTTCTTTGGCCTCGATACCTCATTCGGATCCATTCCGGACGCTTTGCACATTCTTTTAGACTCAGTAATATAGTATGGTTCCGTCATATTTAAGTCCCCCTTCCAATATCCTTGTAAGAATTATATATTTCTTTGCCTCAATTAGTAGCTGGATTATTAATGAATAAGTAAAAAAAATCCTTTTCTGCCGAGGTTAAATCAATAAAAATAACCAGTAGAAAGGATTCTTATAATACCAATTTTACCGCAATTTCAGCTTAATATCAATCTGAGTATTGGCATAGCAGCTAGCTATGCCACGCTACTATTAAAATATGCTAAAGTTGTATAAAAATAGAATGTAAATCAGGCGAATTAGCTATTATTTAGTTTTTTATATGCTCATTTAGTCATGGGGATGGTTTGTCTCTTTGTCAAATGGAGGCAGATTTTAAACATGTCTGCGACTATTTAGCCCTTAAAGGTTATAAGTTCATGTCAGCGGTTAGTTGCCTGTTGAAGTAACTGTTGCGGTCTGATCTAACCATCAATAAAGAGTCCGACTAAGCCTAGAAAGTGTCCGACGAATCCCAAGAAGTTTACAACGAATCTATGAAAGTGTCCAACGAACGGGGAAGTCTCCAACGAAACTTCCGAAGTGTTCAACCAATCCTAGAAAATGTCCAACCAATCCCGAGAAGCCTCCAATCAATCTATGAAAGCGTCCAATCAATGGGGAAGTCTCCAACGAAACTCTCGAAGCATCCAACCAAGCCGAGAAAATGTCCAACGAATCCCAAGAAGTTTACAACGAACCCCAAGAAGTTTACAACGAACCCATGAAAGCGTCCAACCAACTCGCGAAAGTTTATTTAAATGTGTTGTTTTTAGTGGTACGGGTAAATACTATATAAAAAGGATATTTTTATCCAGAAAAATGTATGGGAAATAACCAAGTCGTTAAAAGCGGGAGAAATTAATTATGGACAGAGATAAGAAGGTGGAAATAATGAATATTCAGCTTGATAGTTTATAAAGTAATGTTGTTCAAGTAATGATAATTGGGTTATAGCTGCATCGAATTACGAAGCAAAAAGGAGATGGTATTAGATGAAAAAACGTTGGATATGGCAATGGCTTAGCTGCATTGTTGTTGTGGCAGTTGTGTCTCTCAGTGGACAAACAAAAGCTTTATCTCAATCGTTTAAAGATGTCTCACAAAACCACCCTTTTCGAGAAATAATTCAGAACATGCAAGTAAGGGGGCTGATTAATGGCTATCCGGATGGCTCGTTCAGACCAGACGAAACAATTTCACGTCAGCATGTTGCTCATTTATTGGATAAAGCATTAGCGTTAGAAGCGAAGACAGTCGCCGTTATTCGTTACAAGGATGTGCCTACGAATCATCCTTACTCAAATGCGATTTTAAAAGTTTCACAAGCAGGAATTTTCAGCGGAGACGTTAATGGGAACTTTAATCCTAACGCACCAATCACACGGGTACAGATGGCTAAAGTACTGGATCTGGCGTTTGAATTAAATATTAAATCCTTCAGCCATTATCGAGATGTAGGTAAAAATAATTGGGGGTTTCTGCACATACAGGCCCTCAATTCAAATGGGATTACAGTTGGAAATAAGGGCTATTTTAAACCGAATGAGCCCGTGACACGTGCCCATTATGCGGCATTTCTGCACCGTGCGTTAAAAATGCCTAAGGTTCCAATCCCTAATCCGAACCTCCCGCCGACGAAAGAGGAAATACTAAATTTAGTCTATAGATTGCCTGTTACAGTTGAAACTACTATTAATAATTCTAAGTTACAGTCGTCCCCGTTTAGCGCGGTTCGTACGGAACTATTGGAAACTGCAACGCAACCGTTAGTGGACTCAGACTTGAAGAATTACTATGCAAATATGTGTACGTATTGTGATATGGGTCTTTTTCCATCTCTAGCGGATGAAACAGATTACCGATTTGAAATTCTTGAAAACACGCCAAATTTAGTTAGGATTCGTACGGTTTCCTTTGATGCTCCGCTTGAAGACGCTGTTTATTTGGAGTATGGGTTTGAAAAACAATCGGGCAAGTGGAAACTGTCAATATTCGACTGGGATCACGTCGGGGCAGGAAGCTTTGACCTTACCAAAGAGGAAGCGCTTCAAATTGTGAAAAATGAGTATGCTAGCTATGCATCGTCGCCGGTACGAGTGACTTTTCTTAACACCAAGTATGCCGATGTATATGATCCATACACGGACCAGGATTATCGTCGCCTTGTGTACCGAATGCAAGTGGAAACTGAAGAAGGGAGTTTCAATACCTTTTTCTATCCACATAGCGGATTGTTTGATCAAGAATAGACAGTGCATGAAAAGTGTCTCTACGTGACAATTTTCAGAAAATACACTACGCTTGTATAATAATAGAATGAAGATTAGACACTTGGTGAATGTCTGGTCTTTTTTTTGTATTTTTATTCAATAAGTTGATCGGTGAAATGAACAGTCACCAGTTAGACTCTGATACGATTACCGCGGTATTATCTAATCGTTTTTTATAAAGGGGGAGTATAATTGCTAACAAGAATTAATAAAAGGAAAAGATTAATGGCTTATCTGAACGAGGAAAAAAACTCTTATCCGCAAATATTTGAAAATTCTCCTGATATACTTCTCTTCGTTGTTGATCGAAAAGGGGTCATCGTCAGTATACGTGGAGGGAGTGAACTGATAACTGGAACTAAAGTAGAAGAATGCATAGGGGAAAAGTATAGTAACTTTGTTTATGAAGAAGATTTAGAAAGGGTAAAAGGCTACTTCGCCAAAGTTTTAAACGGAGAAGCTCAATATGTAAAATATCGAGTCATTAATGAACATGGTGGAGTCAGTCATATTGATGTAACGCTGACACCTATTCAAATGGAGAATAACGAAGTCTTGGGTCTTTATGGATTAACAAGTAATATTACTGTTGCACAAGAATTGAAGCAGGATATTCAAGAAATGCGAGAAAAACTTCAATCATTAATTCATTATTCTCATGAAATTATTGGCATCCTCGATTCAAAAGGAACAATTGTCTTTGAAAGCCCAGCAATTGAGGCTGTTCTTGGGTATAAAGTGGAGGAGATTACTGGGACAAACTTTTTTGACCTGATACATCCGGATGACCATCAACTGAAGAAGAGTAAATTCAAAGAGATTCTCAATCGGCCTAATACTCCGTTCACAGTAGAGCTGCGATTAAAGCATAAAAATGGAGAATGGCGTGACTTTGAAGTTATCTATACAAATCTACTCCATGCCACAAGTGTGAATGGTGTTATTTGTAACTTACATGACATTTCTGAATTAAAAAAGCAACAGCGCGAAATTCAATATATGGCTTACCATGATTATTTAACTGAGTTACCAAATCGACGAGCATTTGAAAATGGAGTGGATCTTGAAATAAGACTAGCGAATATCGATAAGAGAAAGTTCGCCGTTTTGTTCCTTAATCTAGACGGATTTAAGTTTTTAAATGATTCATTAGGTCATGAGGTCGGTGATCTGTTATTAATTGAAATTGCGAGGAAGTTAAAAAATACACTTAATAAAAATATAAAAATGATGGCGAGAATAAGTGGAGATGAATTCGCAATTTTAACTACAAACCTTCAAGACATTCATTCAATTGAACAAATCGCGAAGGATGCATTGCAAGTTTTTGAACAATCATTTGACATTAAAGGTTATAATCTTTTCATTACGACGAGTATTGGTATTAGTATTTATCCTGAATCGGGAGATGATACTGCTTCACTCATGAAAAATACAGGCTTAGCATTGTACCTTGCAGAAAAAGCGGGAAATAATAATTATCAAATTTATTCACCAACGGCCAATGTCGCTACATATAAGGTTTTTTCTTTAAGAAATGAGCTCAAGCAAGCGTTGCATGACAATCAATTTCTTGTCTATTACCAACCGATTGTTCATACGGGGACGAATCAAATTGTTAGTGTAGAAGCGCTACTTCGTTGGAATCATCCAGTTTGGGGAATTGTTTCACCGGATGAATTTATTCCGCTGGCTGAGGAGTCGGGGTTGATCACTCCAATTGGTGAATGGGTATTGCGGACAGTTTGCAAAAATGTGCGTTTATGGCATAATGCTGGGTACTTTATTCAGGCATCAGTCAATTTGTCACTTGTGCAGTTTTTACAAACAGGTTTAGTCGCTATGATTTCTAGCATCTTACAAGAAAATGAACTTGATCCAAAATGGCTTAACATTGAAATCACGGAAAGTACGATGATGGAGCAGGAAGAAAAAGTATTAGGGAAAATAGAGAAGTTGCGTGGGTTGGGTATACAAATCTCACTTGACGATTTTGGGACAGGCTATGCATCCTTTAAAAGTTTAAGAGACATAAAACCGGATATATTGAAAATAGATAGGAGTTTAATAAAGGACATTCCATCTGATAAGGATAGTGCCGAAATAGTAACCTCAATTATTCAATTAGCACATAGACTCTCAATAGAAGTCGTAGCGGAAGGTGTCGAAACGATAGAACAGCGAGAGTTTGTATCTAATTTACAATGCGATTGGATTCAGGGGTATTTATTTAGCAGATCTGTTTCAGAAGAAAACATTCTAAAGTTATTAGCCGGAAAATCGAATTCTGAAATTGAATCTGTGCCTATAAAAGAAAAAAGAAAATATTTTAGAATTGATTTCCAATATCCGCTTGAAGCATTTATGACGGTGGCAGAATTAAATGGAAAGAAGGTACAATTAGGAAATACAAAAGTGATAGTTGAAAACATAGGACCGGGTGGATTACGTTTCGTATCCAACATTAAACTTCCTACAAGATCGGACATTGTATTGAAGTTTCAAACAACAATAATTGACGAGGAAATGACGCTTTATGGGACAATTGTATTTGATGAGGAACAAGGAAATCTCTACCGATACGGCGTTAAATTCATAGTCGATGAGAAGCAAAGAGACTACTTGATTAAGAATTTCAACCAATTTCAATTGCAGTTGAAAAAGGATCCGCTCTTAATCGGACATTCATTTGTAACAGAAAATGTGGCAACTTACTTCAAGGGGTTATAAGAGCTTTTAGATACCTGCACACCAGAATAGCTAGAAAACACACTATAATTGCATACTGATTAAAATAAAGACCAGACATGTACCTAAATGTCTGGTTTTTATGTTGGAGCATGTTTATTGAAGCGAGAACTGGGACTTGTTTGTTAGGTTTCCTCCTATTGAACCGTAAAGTTATAAATGGAATAACCTAACGATATCTAGCATATATTAACGAAAACATAAAAAAGAAATGTGATGGGATATTGAGTTTACCTTAATTCCATTGTTCGTAAAACTGCATAATTAAATGCTGCCATAAAAATTTACATGTATTCAAAATGCTTTACCCGATACATTTACTGATTCAAAATAATGATTTAGAGGTAGTTTTTTACAGAAAAGGCACCTTAGAACAAGAAAAAATTCTAATATAACTTACACCTAAGAACTATATTGAAGGGGTGAATAATATACCCAGGTCGGAAGTGGAGGCTATTCGTTAGTTGGACCATATTGAGATATACGGTAGTTTTGGTGTGAATTAACCAATTAATTGACTGTGTATTAAGACTTGTATATAGGCTATACTAATTAGGCAGAACGTATGAGGGCAAAACTAGTGAAAAGTAGTGACGCAAAACTATAGGGGCTAATGTTTTTGACTATGCCAGCCAGTTACCAGAACGGACCTCCGTACGAATATAAACAGGGGCGGTAATGTAAACATGCGTAAAAAAGTAGCGCTTTTTTGGCATTCCTTAAGCTATAATTATAATGAAATAATTATGAAGGATTGTTTATGTCACGAAATGAAAACTAAAATTAAAGTGAAAAGAGATTATCACTCAGCAAAAATAAAAGAACTCGTTTCAAGTAACCGTGTAGGATCATATTTAGAGAAATGACTGCATTTTTATAAAAATAATGTGAAGATCAGCCATCTAAGCAGGAGGCAGATCTTTTTTGTTTGACGTTTTTGGATTGTGAGAGGAAATCAGTGGAGTGTGCAACCAAATCATTGGAGTGTCCAACCAAACAAGTGAAGTGTGCAACGAACGGCGAAGTGTCTAACCAACTATGAGAAGTGTGCAACGAAGTCAGTGGAGTGTGCAACCAAATCATTTGAGTGTGCAACGAACGGAGAAGTGTCCAACCAACTATGAGAAGTGTGCAACGAAGTCGGTGGAGTGTGCAACCAAATCATTGGAGTGTCCAACGAAACAAGTGAAGTGTGCAACGAACGGCGAAGTGTCCAACCAACTATGAGAAGTGTCCAACCAAATCATCTGAGTGTGCAACAAAACAAGTGGAGTGTGCAACGAACGGCGAGGTGTCCAACCAACTATGAGAAGTGTGCAACAAAGTCGGTGGAGTGTCCAACCAAATCATCTGAGTGTCCAACGAAACTATAAAAATCTCCAACAAACTCACTGCTCACCAAATTAGTTGGCAGAACATTAGCCTACAACTCATATAGTACAAGAAATCAAGATTGCAAACAAAAAAGAGGTTGCCCCAAATTCAACGTTGGGGCAACCTCTACTGTTATTTTCAGGTGCTAAATTATAGAATGACAATCATAATTGTAGGTAATTTAATATGCTTAATCGCGGAACGGATCGTCACTTAGTCCCGCTTCAAGGACTAACTTTGCATACTCTTGTGCTGCAAATAGCGAATGATCTTTATAATTGCCACATTCGAGTGCAGAAACGGCGGGAATGTGTTCGGTCGTTACTACTTTTTCGAGCACTGTTGTTAAAGCGGCGGCAACTTCTTTAGGCTCATGTTCATTCCAAATAATCATGTAAAATCCTGTTCTGCATCCCATTGGTGAAACGTCGACGATCCCTGTCAGTTCGTCGCGTAAGTAAGTCGCAAGTAAATGTTCTAGCGTATGAACAGCTGAAGTTGGCATTGCGTCCTGGTTGGGTTGTAAAAATCGTAAGTCATATTTTTGAAGAGTACTGCCTTTCTCGTGTTGTTCCGTACCTGCCAAGCGGACATAAGGAGCTTTTACTATCGTGTGATCCAATAAAAAGCTTTCCACTACTGCCATTTAAATCATCCTCTCACGTTTGTCATCTAACCTATCACACTTTAACTAGCGATGTAAACTAATTTATACGTTAATTCTGATAACTATATAGAGCCCTGTTGACACCAGTAAGAAAGCAGGATACGATTAGTTATTGTAATTCATATAGAAATACTATGTTTTCAGTAAGTTCTGGGATTTCGACAGACTACTAGGAGGAATATTTATGACAAAACTTAAAGTGAAAAAGGGAAATCCCTTTGCGCTTTTTCCATTACTTGTTTTTGTGTTGCTATTTATCGGCACGGGGATTTTCACAAAAGACTTTTCAAATATGCCATTGAATGTAGCGATACTAATCGCAGCCGCTATCGCTTTGATGATGAATAGAAAAGAAAAGTTGTCCAGTAAAGTGGAGACATTTACTAAGGGTGCTGGCCATCCGAATATTATATTAATGGCTGTCATCTTTATTTTAGCGGGTGCATTTTCTGCAGTTGCTAGCGGAATGGGAGCGGTAGAATCCACTGTTAACCTTGGCTTATCCCTATTACCAACGAATTTGTTGATGGTTGGATTGTTCGTTATTGGCTGCTTTATTTCGATTTCAATGGGAACGTCAATGGGGACCGTTGTTGCATTGGCTCCGATTGGAATAGGGATTGCGAGTCAAACGGGTATCCCGCTTGCATTGGCGATGGCGACGGTAATCGGCGGTGCAATGTTTGGTGATAACTTGTCGATGATTTCAGACACGACAATTGCGGCGGTTAGGACACAAAATATAAAAATGAAAGACAAGTTTAAAGTAAACTTCTTGATTGTTTTGCCTGGGGCAATTGCTACAGCGCTTATTCTAGGTATAATCACACGAGGTAATGTAGCGGATTTGAGTGGGGACTATCAGTATGAGTTGTTTAAAATACTCCCTTATATCGCGGTATTTGTAGCGGCGTTATTAGGTGCACATGTGCTGGTTGTTTTGCTTGGTGGAACGCTATTTGCTGGAATTATCGGGATGATTGATGGGTCTTACAGTTTCGGTGGTTTTTTACAACTAGTTGCTGAAGGGATTATTAGTATGGAGGATTTAGCAATCATTGCAATCTTAATCGGTGGCGTCGTTGAGATTATCAAACATAACGGCGGTATTGATTATCTTTTATATGTCATTACGAGCAAAATTAAATCGAAAAAAGGGGCTGAGTTTGGGATTGCTGGTTTAGTTAGTATGGCTAATATCGCCACCGCGAATAATACGATATCGATTATTATTACTGGGCCATTAGCAAAAAGTATCGCGGATGAATATGAGATCGACCCAAGGAAGTCAGCTAGTTTACTTGATATGTTCGCAAGTAGCTGGCAGGGGATTTTGCCTTATGGAGGGCAAATGCTTGCGGCTGCTGGACTAGCAGCAATATCACCGGTTAGTATTATCCCTTATTCTTTTTATCCTGTCTTAATCGGAATTTGTGGTGTTGTTGCCATTTTAATCGGTTATCCGAAATTTCGCCAGACAGATAAGAGTGAAAAAACGGTTATGATTTCACCTAATCAATTGAAGTGAAAAAAGTCAGCCAACTCTCAATCCGTTCAGTTGAGTTGTACAAAATACAAATTAAAGCACGAAAAAGACCGTTAATTCGTCCATGAATTAGCGGTCTTTAAAATGCCTATCCATCCACGTTTATAAACAAATAGCACTTGTTTTAACAATTGAATTGAAAGATGAATTAAACGACTTACAATAATTATTGTAAGGTAACATTATTGTGTTAATACCATTGCTTATTCAGTGGTTAATTTGAATGTGAATTTAGATGAAAGAGATGATATTTATTCAACCAAAAAATGCAGAAGGATTTTTGGGAACTCTCTGTTAAAACCATAGTAATAAAAGTCTTGCGATTTGTTCTGTTACTTTGAATTATATACCACCCAATTGAACGGGGTATTTTTATCTCACAGGTACTTATTTTATTTATTTTTATAGTACGAAGGTTCAACACCTTCATACTCATACAACGTTGATGTTCCTCTTTTAACAATGTAGGACATTAGCCAAGCATTTTTCGAATTTCCTATTTGCCAGTCTTCTTTGAAGGTCACGATATATTTTTCTTTCCCTATTTCTTTTACACTTGTTTCTCTCACAACTTTATACCCATCAATTGTTTCTTCTTGCAACCCTACTTTTTTCGGGAAATAATCGATGAGAGTTCCTACCCCAGCAGTTGCAGTGGTTATCGCATCGTCTTTTGTGAAAGGAGGTTGAGGTGGCGATGTCCATTGCAAAAATAACCACGACAGAAAAATAAAAGTAATAGGTATTAGTACAAACATTTTTAAACTTTTCCCTTTACTTTGTCTTTTGTAGAGCCATTTATCAATAACCCCGTACAGGATAGCCACAACCATACCGAACCACATTAACGTACTTTCTTGAAAAAACAATCCGTTTACCAATCCAAAAGCACCTAAAATGAGTATTGTTAACCAATCTTTTTTCAAAAACCATTTCCGTTGCATGGCATCCAGAATTAGTGACACAACGTTCCCATACAGTAAAATAACGACTCCCACATATATACAATAAACCAACAACCACCCTAGAAAAGAATTCCCTTTGTTATATTCAAACTCACCATAACTAAAAATCATGCCATACACCATCAACCCTGAAAAAGTAATGGTGGCAACAAATGTGGTTAACAGTTTTCTAATAATCACGATTCCTATACCTTGCTCCATGCTTTTTCTCCTCACTTCATTTACAACACAGTAATTGTAAAATCGCATACTAGCTTTGAACCAACACTCCGTTAATTATATATATATAAATAAGTACACAAGAAAGACCTAACCACATGAATGTAACCTGTTCGGTACAATAATAAAAAAAGGAAATTAAATATGAAATAGTAGTCTTTTAAATGCCTTAATATCAATGTTTATAGGGAAATAACGCTCGTTTTAGCAGTTCAAATAGCGGATGAATCGAATGACTTGCGTTAATTAATGTAAGTTGACATTATCGTGTTAGTATTAATGTCATTTAGACCGAAAATAGCACCACGATTAACGGTGCTACTTGTTACTTTTTTGAACCAATCAAATGAACGGGTTACTCTCAAAGTTGGCTGACCTTTTTTGTTGTTTACTCCACCTTAGAAATTTCACCGTGCTCCAAACTATAATAAAAATTTTCGTCAGCTACTGTGACGAGAACATTGATTGTGGAGGGGTCCTCATTGTTTGGTCGATACAGTAAAAGATCTTGATTTTGCGGTACTAGTAAATAGTCGGTACCGTCTTTATTGCGATATCGTTCGCCTTCAAAGTGCTCTGCAATTTCCGCCTCAAGGGCCTCTTTTGTTGTTGTGAAAGAAATTGTTTCTACCCAATCGTCGTAATACGTGACGAGTAATTCTTTCGCAGGGTATTGTTGAATCCAGTAATTTTGTATCATTTCATCAGGGCCTTCAGATTCTGGATTGCCAAGCTTTGCTTTCACTGCCGACGGTTTGTCGCCTTGTAGAACGCCGTAGATTAGGAATTGATCATTTTTCATACGGAACATAGGTGTTTCTTCTATTGAAGTAGATTTTTTGTATTCACCGCTGAGTATTAACTCAGATCCGTCAGTAATTTCATCATTGATGGTGAGCTGAAGAGCTGAGCCGTCCATCTTGATGATCATTTTGCAGTTAGCGGTAGCCTCGCAAGTAGCTTCGGCTTGATTGCCATCAATTGTTCCGTTCCCTTCAAAGGTAAGTGACTTCGGAGAAGAGTCTTCGGTAGTTGGCTGTATGCCGCTTATTTTGTAGTCGAATTCAGATTCAGCGTTCTCCGTAATGTACAGCGTGCCCAGTATGTTGTCACTTAGGAAAAACCATTCTCCATTCCAAGGGCTTTCGGAGACGGTTTCGTTAGTAGGTGTCGGATTTTCTACTGGATCAGTTTTTCCACTGGGAATCTGATCGTTGTCGGGGCTGCATCCCGTTACAATGATTGCGAGAAGCAGGATGGCTGTTCGTGGTATCCACTTTTGCATATTGGTACCTCCATTTATTGGGTTGTTGTGCATTCAACTATACAGGACATTGGTGGTGTCAGCCACTAAGATAAATAAACATTTCACTTCATTATATGGATGATTACAAAATGATTCGAATACTTTTAATCTAACTTGGAGCCTATCAATGAAAAGCGTATAATAGAAGAAAGTTGAAATTAATAGGAGGGATTAATCAGCGTGAAGATAAGCCTGAAATCATTTGTGTTGTTATTTGCCATGCTATTCGTATTACTTCCACAGGTAACTTCCGCGTCAGCAGAACCGCTTGATGAAATCCGGCAATTGGTGCGTGATTTCTATGTCGATGACGTGCCGGAATCGGTGTTGTCTAAGGGCACAGTTAAGGAGATTACAAAGCATCTCGATCCCCATTCCGTCTATATGAGTGCGAAGGAGTACCAAGGATTCGTAAATGGGATTGAGCAGCGGATTGTTGGAATTGGTGTTGTGCTAGAAGAGGATTTGAAAGGTGTCAAAGTCATTTCGGTTATTCCGGAAGGGCCTGCAGCGAGAGCGGAAATACAACCGGGTGATGTGATTACACATGTAAATGGGAAAAGCATCGTAGGGAAGTCAATTCAGACTGCGATATCGTTAATTAGCGGAGAAGAAAAAACAGTGGTTACAGTAACGATTGACCGGATTGGCCAACGAGCTTCAATCACTAAAAAAATTACGCGGGAAGAGATTTCGCTGCCGAATGTTGAATATGAAATGCTTGGCGGCAATATTGCCTATATTCGACTGAACAGTTTTGCGATGGAATCCTCGAAAGAAATGAACAAAGCAATTCAATCTTTAAACGGAGCAGATGGATGGATTGTTGATTTGCGTAACAACGGCGGCGGTTACATAACAGCTGCACAGGACATTGCGGGATTCTTTCCAAATACAGTCAACGCGTTTCAATTAAGGGAAAAGAACAGTAAGCCGATGACTTATCCGTCGACAATTCAACCAAGAAAGTTTAACGGACCAACGCATGTTTTGATTAATGAATACAGTGCGAGTGCTTCGGAAATGGTCTCTGCGACAGTAAAAGAGCAAAAGACGGCTACTTTATACGGTCAAACGAGCTACGGTAAAGGTACGATGCAAGCGATGTATGGATTTGATGATGGTAGTGTGTTGAAAATGACGACTGCAAGATTTTATTCGCCGGGCGGGCAATCAGTGGATAAAGTGGGTGTTAAGCCGGATGTCATAACCAAAAAAGAGGCTGAGCTCGAAGTGTCCCATCATGATCAGTTACTTAAAAAGCTGAAGGGATACAAACAGCTTCCTGAACTTGTGAATGTCCCCGTCAGCAAGAAGTTTACGGTTGAAATGAATACAACAATGAATTGGAAAAATAGCGATAAAAAAACGGTTCAACTTATCCAATTGGGAGGACAAGAAATCGGGGCTTCTATAAAGGTTGTGAATGCAACTACAGTTACTGTTGTTCCGAATAAACCATTGATAGCGGGAAGTAGATATGTACTTGTGATTCATCCGCTTTATAAAAATACGCAAAATAAACCGATGAAACAAGGTGTATACTTAGAAGTATCGGTTAAATAAATAAGCACCGGGTTTTCGTCGACTTTAAGAAATATAAAGTTGGGTGAAACCTGGTGCTTTTTTTCTTGGAATATGAAATTCATTTTAAGAAATTTGTAAAATCAAGAAGAAAGTTGAACTTCATAGTGTAAAGAGCGTCGACGAATTTCCGCTTCTAACAATTGAATAAAGTGAGGGCATAGTTTGATGTCTTTTGCCTTGAAATAGGATTCAATCAACAAGTCATCAGGTAATTTACTCATCTGGGGTTCCACCTCCAATCGTATAGATTATAGATTATGTGTACTATATTGAAATGTGTATGCATAAGATGATATGTAACAAGGTTGTACTCTTAATCTACCAAAGATTCGGATTAAGAACAACTGTTCCTTTATCCACAGTTGACGGTGGATAAGCTGTGGTTAATATGTTTGTAATGGCTACGGATACATAGGGAGTGGTGGGTATAACGTTAGCAACTTTATCCACAGATGTTAAAAACGCAGATTTTGTCGAAACATTTTTTTGGATTTCTGATGAATTTTGGTGTGAAATAGTTATTATGTCTATTCTAAAACAAACAGAATAAACATGAATATTTGAGTAATATGCATTCTATCTGTCCTGATTAGGCGACTCCCTTTACGTTATTTCAGTAATTGCATTAAAAATAGGTTTTTAAGAATATAAGTACGGGTTGAAAGAATAGAGTAGAATAATCAAGTTGCTGTGTGGTAATTAGTGAAAAGTGAATTTTATTAATGACTAAGAATGGGAGGGCATGGATTGCACTGCATAAATTGCGGACATGAACAAAGTGAAGGTAAATTCTGTGCGGTTTGTGGCGTGGTTTTGGGCGACATTCTGATTGAAGGGGAGCAAACTAGAAATCGGTCATCTGCAAGATATAACCAACAATCAAATGAATACATCGAAAAGGTTAAAAATGCATCTAAAATGTACTGGAACTATTTCCTGAACTATTTGAGGCAACCTTCACTGGCGCTTAAACAAGGTGAAAAGGAGTTTTTGAATGGCATAATAAATATAGTAACTATGGCATTTTTTATTGGCTTATTTTTATTTACCTCCATGAAACGTGTTGCATCGTCATTTCTTGAAGCTTCGCACGAACTGTCATTTACCTCAGTGATTGGTAGTTCTTTATTATTTGTGTTTATCAGCACAGCAATTATTATCGCATCATTGTTCCTAACGATTAAGTTTCTCGGTTCTGAACACTCATTCAAAAGTATCGCTGGCATTTACGGAACGCATCTTATCCCATCCACATTCCTCGTATTGATATCCTTTATTTTGCTCCTATTAAAAGCGTACACCTACAGTAACTTTCTTCTATCGTTTGCACTCCTATTTGCATTTTTTATCATACCGCTGTATATTCTGATAAAATTACTGACCAAAGCAGAAGAGGGGATTGATCCGCTGTACTGTGTCCTCGCCTATATTGTCATTTTTGGAATTGCTTTTTCGATCTACCTTTTTCTTTTAGAAGGTTCTTTAATTGTTAATGTGTTGAATGGGTGGATGGTAGGCAAACTGTGAATAATGAACGGATAAAAAGCAGCATCTCCGAACTAGTTATAGGTTCGGGGATGCTGCTTTTTAATGTTTCATTCCGGTCTGTTGATTAAACATTTATTTGCATAAAATTCTGGTGAGAAGGGCTTGATGACCTTGATTTTCACTGGACTATTTTCGGCTAACTATTCAAGTGGAAAATGCAGTATTTTTGGAAGAAAAAATAGATGACATTCTATGTAGAGTGTAAGTGCCCGAAGATGCAATTTCGGGCACTCTTGCAAGTTGTACAATGCGTTCCTTGCATACTCTTAGTGAAGAGTAAGCATCTAATTCATGTGATGTCTACTTGAATCTGCTGTTGCGTTAAATAAGGAGAGGATTATAATTCGGGGTGTGGATTGTAGAATGCTTGGCGCTTTGAGGATGCCTCTCGCCGTGAGCCTGGATTAGCGCTTCGCATCCAGTCTTACGGATTCGGCGACCCCTTTGCGGCGCCTGCACTAGGGTGGCCATTATCGGAAGAAATGTGATTTTGGATGTATATGCCGAAATTATAATGTGATTACTTTTTGATACTAATTCTATTCAAGAAAGACACACTCCAGGTTGCAGATTTCATCACAGATAATGAAAAGCTCTTTCTCACATAGATCATCCAGCGGAAGCGGTATTAGTGGGAATTCTAATTCATTCCAAGTACTAGTTTTTTTTCAGCGGCCGCCCAAAAGCCCTTGTAAAGCACGTACGCCGTATTCATTGGGTAAACATATATAGTGACACTATTTGGTAATCAAGTTGTCGGAGCGGTTTCCGATTTGACCGCGTGAAAGTACCTCGCATGACACCGAAACAAAAGAAGTGTTACACTATTGGGACAAGACACTTAACAATAAAGATTAGTTAAAAATCGAAGGAGTGATGGTAATGGCTGTTGATGTTTATCTTAATTTTAACGGGAATTGTCGTGAAGTGGTGAATTTTTATGCTGAGGTATTTGGAATAGAAAACCCGAAAATAATGACATTCGGAGAAATGCCGCCTAATCCGGAATATCCACTTCCAGAAGAAGCGAAAGATCTTGTTATGCACTCCCGTCTGAATATTAGCGGAAGCAATGTTATGTTTTCAGATGTATTTCCTGGAATGCCATTTATTGAAGGCAATAACATTAGCCTCGCAATCGTTAGTAAGGATTTAGAAGAGATTACATCTGCATCTAGTAAACTGAAAGAAGGCGGCAAAGTAGTTATGGAACTCCAAGAGACACCCTGGAGCAAATCCTACGGCCAATTAACGGACAAGTTCGGGATTATTTGGCAATTTAATTACGACAGTGGAGAAACTTTCATGTGATTTAACAACACTGAAAAGTAAAACGCAATGCGCAGACTTCAAAGCGTATTGCGTTTTTTTCATTGTCTAGACTCCAGCGCTTTTCTTAAATTCAATACGTATCACTCCCTTTACTCGCATATACATTATTGGTAGGACTTACAGCTATATATATGCTGAATTAAAGAATCCCATTGAATCTACGGTAGCGCTTAATAAGGAGAGAGTTGTAATTCGTTGTGGATTGTAGAACGCTTGGCGCTTTGGGATGCCTTTCGCCATAAGCCTGGATTAGCGCTTCGCATCCAGTCTTACAGCTTCGGCGACCCCTTTGTCGCGCCTGCGCTAGAGTGTTCATTATCGAGAGAAATGTAATTTTGAGATGTATATGCCGAGACTATAAGGTGATTACTTTTTGATACTATTTATATTCAAGAAAGACACACTCCAGGTTGCAGATTTCATCGCAGATAATGAAAAGCTCTTTCTCAAATAGACCATCCAGCGCAGGCGCGACTTCGTGGTAGCCGGGGCGATAAGACTGAAAGCGATCTTCTTTCTGGCTTATCGCGGGAGGCATCCACAAAGCGGCCAAGCGGTATTGGCGGGAATTCTAATTAGTTCTAAGTATTGGGACTTTTTCAATGGCCTCCTAAAAGCCCTTGTAAAGCGAATGCGCCGTATTCATTTGTTCAACATATGTAGGTTGAATTCGCTACGGTGCTAGGGGATGCCTCCCACATAAGATTATATAGACTTTTATTTGTTCAATATACATACGACTTGAAAGTTATAAATATATGAGAGGTGGCATGGAATTGAAAAAGCTGTGTCTATTTAGCTTGTCGCTATTGCTGTTGTTATGTACTGCTTGCCAGCAATCGGCTATTGCCGAGGTGGAAGAAAGTGAAGTTCATTCGGTAAAAGCGGTGGAAATTGCTGCAAACTGGGCTGCGACGGCGAGTCTTGTGGAAGCAGGTGGGAATTATATAGAAGGGGAATATAAGAGGTTCAACTATAAAGGTCAGACATACCGCTATATGGCTAGCCACTTGGATACGAAGAAGGAAATGAGGGTCGAACTAGAGAAGTCAGTGACAAAAAAAGTTGCCAAACAGTTTATGAAGGACCAAAATTTTATTAAACAACAAAGGAGGTTGGCGCAGGTAGAGGTCGACGGTGGATCGCTTCTTCAGTGGAGTGAGGCGACAGCAAAAGTGGTGAAAGCTAAAAAGAATAAAAGCGTATTTGAAGTGAGTGTACCCGTCGGTTATACAGGCACATTTGATACGTTTAAAATTACGTACGAATACGTGAGGAAATCGGGTTGGCGTATAAGTAAACTTCCAGAATATATGAAATAAACCATGAACGCACTCCGCGAGTTGGGAGAGCGTTCATGGTTTTTTATTATAAGAACAGTGTCCTTGATGGCTGTCATCTAGCAGAGAATTTTTATCTTCCTTGCAATTTATCCGCAAATTGCTTTAAGTTCATGTTGGAGTGAATGCGCTGACGTTTTAGATCGAAGAGGGAATCTCCCTGGAAGACATTGCCCTCATCAATTGTATACGCACTCGTTATACCGGCGGATTGTAAGGCGTAAATTGCCGCCAAACTGCGTTTTCCATACGGGTATGCGTGGGCCATGACTTGATAGTCCCCGCCAATAATTTGTTCGATGGTTTCATTTGCTGTTTGGATGTCCTCAAAGATTGCTAGTTCCGATTCATATTGTAACAGGCTAAGGTTGGTAAATGAATTAAACATATGGAATAAATGTGTGTGGTTTTGATAAGAATAGACATCCTGTGTCTGAATGATATCTTGTTCTGAAACCGTGCTAATTCGATCGATACGACTTGTAATCAGGAAAGAAGTAGCTTGGAATCCGTGACTTTTCAAAATAGGATAGGCTAAGTCAATTGTCGATTTGTAGCCGTCATCGAATGTGATAAGAACAGACTTCTTTGGGAGTGTCCCCTTTTTAGCAACCCAAGATTCTAACTGTTGTGGAGTGATTGTCGTCCAGTTGTTTGCCTTCAAATAGTCCATCTGCTCTTTAAACTTAGCAATTTCTAATGTTGATGCATTTTGGTCGGTTTTACTACGCACAAGATCGTGATACATCAAGACAGGGATACCAGGTTCGATGAGCAGCTCGTTCTTATGTATATACCCCGTTTTACCACCTATTAAGACGGGATAATAATTACCCTTTAATCTTTGTACATTAATCGTCATATTCGGTTGGATGTGTCCAATGCTATTCGCTTTAATTGTCGGTCGATCTAAGACTTGTACAGGTTTTGAAGTCTTGGCTCGAACTGGATGTGCAGCTTTCCAGTTATTCGGGAGATCTTTAATAATTACAGCTTTCTTTTTCGAGAGTTTAACTTGATCGTTTCCAATGAACGTATGATAAAAAAGGTTTGATTCATTCACCACGGTGTGTGAAGTACCTTTTAGGAATACAGCGACCTTCTGGTAGTCATCGAAAACAGGAGTGGTTTCGGTA
Organism: Sporosarcina psychrophila; assembly: GCF_001590685.1. GTDB lineage: Bacteria > Bacillota > Bacilli > Bacillales_A > Planococcaceae > Sporosarcina > Sporosarcina psychrophila. The sequence goes on along the minus strand of NZ_CP014616.1, from coordinate 3,820,241 downwards.
ATTTTTATCGATTTTACAGTTGATGCTTCAGTTGCTTCTATGAAAGTTGGACATGCTACAAGTAATAGTAGTAAAAACAGTATAAATTTCTTCAATCTCAAGTATGCCCCTTTAGTTTAGTTTCTCTCTCTATGATAGATAAATTGGGAGAAACTAGCAAGGTGTAGTTGGATTAAATAATAAGTATAGAATAATCAAACTTATCAACAAAAGCGGTGGATATCCTGTGAGTAAGTTGTTTGAAGTGTTAATGAATACAGATAATTCGGTCTGAGTGATGTTAATAACTTTATCCACAGTCATGTGTGAAGGAGAGTTTTATGCTAACAGAAAGAAAGTGACACTGTTTTCCATTCGAAAAGAAATGCTATAAAGAAGGAGTAAGCAGTCAAACATTCCGATAATTGTAGAGTAGTCGTTTAGTCCAAAGCGATTCAAAAGCACCTGTACATAGGGTATCTAGTGTTTTATCAGTCACTTACGGGTTTACTTTGGCTAAGTAACATATGTTAAACAAATGATTCGCTATACAAACTGAGCGAAGGCTTATTGCGGGAGGCATCCCCAAGCGCCGAGCGTTGTTGAGAGGATTCTTTATGTTAACAAATATAGGTAATTCGTTGTAATTATACGGGTTAATTGTAATTCACTCCTTTATTTTAAAAATGCGTCTAGACAGATTAGAAAGGATACGCTATAATCTTATTAATCTAATAAAACATATCGAGTTACTTGGTTATTGAAGAGGTACCGTTGCTGATTAGTGTTCGGAGCAAGTTATCCAGTCGTTGAAATGAATTTAATAAAACCGGAGAAAGAGTCTGTATAGGGACCTCTCCCTTGATCTTTCATAGTAAAAAGATAGTAGCTGATCGGAAAACCGAAGGCTCTCAACCGAATTTAATGTTGAGAGCCTTTTTGTTTGTTTAAAATCATAGACAGTGTCAGCCACGTAAGGAATGTATGTGGACGAAAGAAATATAATGGGAGGTTTTTATTGTGCAGTATAGTTATGTTTCGCTTCTTAAATGTCCTAAACGTCCCTCTCCATAAATAGGCTAATTCGTTTACTCAGATATGAAAACTGCATATAAAAGGCTGCTGATCAGACGATTGAAGGCTCCTTGAAATCTATTATTCTTGTGAATATAGGCTTCTTGGAGCCTTTTATTATAATAATCGACTACATTAGCTGAGATATTAAAAATGAAAATAGGAGGCCTCACATGGTAGAAAAACAAATCGATGAGCAATGGATTGAGTGTATTGTACTGTCAGTGAAAGAAATCAAATGCGGATCGGTGGAAATCGTTATTCATGACTCGCAAATTAAGCATATTGATCGGCTGGAAAAGAGACGGTTTTCTTTAAAAAGTCAACAACTTGAGCAATGAAGACAAATGAAGATACAATCATAAACCAATCAAAAAGGGTTCTTATAAAGAATTGAAAATAGAAGTGGAGGTTAATAGGATGAAGAAAAATACGACAATAATCAAGTTTTTGGTGGGCATCACTGCAACGGTTGGGATTTTAACAGGATGTGGTGGTACTGAAAAAAGTGGGGATCAAACTGCCTCTGCCGAAAAGAAGAATTCAGTCGAGCTGTTAAATGTATCCTACGATCCAACGCGTGAGTTATACGAGGAGTTTAATAAAGAATTTGCTGCACATTGGAAAGATGAAACCGGACAGGAAGTGACTATTCAGCAGTCGCATGGTGGATCAGGAAAACAAGGTCGAGCAGTAATTGACGGTCTAGAAGCAGACGTTGTCACACTGGCCCTTGCTTACGATATTGACGAAGTCGCCGCCGCCCGTGACCTGCTAGCAGAAAACTGGCAAACTAGATTGGAAAATAACTCAACACCATACACGTCAACGATTGTTTTCCTAGTTCGAAAAGGCAATCCACAAGGCATTAAAGATTGGGATGACTTAACGAAAAAAGGTGTTTCGGTTATAACACCAAATCCGAAAACATCAGGCGGTGCTCGTTGGAATTACTTGGCGGCTTGGGCTTATGCGAATAAGAAATTTAATGGGGATGAAACGAAAGTGAAAGAATTTGTTGGCGATCTTTATAAAAACGTTGAAGTACTAGATTCTGGGGCTCGCGGTTCAACGACAACTTTTGTTGAACGGGGTATTGGGGATGTATTGCTTGCTTGGGAGAATGAAGCCTTCTTAACGTTAAATGAACTTGGAAAAGGTGAATTTGAAATTATCGTCCCATCACTCAGTATTTTAGCAGAGCCGCCAGTTGCAGTTGTGGATAAAATCGTCAAGAAGAAAGGCACAGAAGAAGTCGCACAGGCCTATCTGGAATACCTGTATACAGAAACTGGACAGGAAATTGCAGCGAAAAACTACTATCGTCCACGTGACCCAGAGGTATTAAAAAAATATGCAGATCAATTCCCAGACATTAACTTCGTTACAATTGACGATGATTTCGGTGGTTGGAAAGAAGCCCAGGAAAAACACTTTAATGACGGCGGCACCTTCGATGAAATTTACCTACCGTAGTGGTGTCTAATTAAAAAATCCAATTGATAAGTTGGAGTAGAGGCGTTAAAAACAGTTAACTACAGAAGTGAAGGTGAAGCAATGGCGAAGAAATGGAGATTAAAGAAACATAGTATATTGCCGGGATTTGGGCTGTCGCTCGGATTCACGATGCTGTATCTCAGCTTGCTCGTTTTACTTCCGCTCTCCATGATATTCATTAATACCTCATCAATGGGGTGGTCAGATTTTTGGGCAACGGTAACGGAACCGCGCGTCATTGCATCGTACAAAATAAGTTTTGGTACCGCATTTGCAGCAGCCTGCATTAATCTGCTATTTGGTGTATTGATTGCATGGGTACTCGTTCGCTATTCGTTCCCTGGCAAGCGAATCATTGATGGATTGGTAGATTTACCATTTGCACTTCCAACAGCTGTTGCAGGTATCGCATTAACAACACTGTATACGGAAAAGGGGTGGATTGGTCAGTTTTTATCGTTTAAAGTTGCGTTTACGCCTCTCGGTATTACGATTGCATTAACATTTATCGGCTTGCCATTCGTCGTCCGAATGGTGCAGCCGGTTCTTCAAAATCTTGAACGGGAAATGGAAGAGGCGTCTGCTATTTTAGGCGCGAATCGCTTTCAAACGTTTGTTAGAGTGATTGTTCCAGAAATTTTGCCAGCAGCAATGACAGGTTTTGCTTTAGCATTTGCCCGTGCGATTGGAGAGTATGGCTCGGTGGTTTTCATTGCAGGTAATATGCCGATGAAGACTGAGATAACACCGCTCATTATTATGACAAAACTTGAACAATATGATTATGCTGCTGCTACAGCAATTGGTGCGGTCATGCTCGTTTTCTCATTTGCTATCTTGCTATTTATTAACGGATTGCAGTGGTGGACTAATCGGAAATTTGTTCATAATTAGGAGGGAATTCCATGGCAAAACAGAGTCAGGTGCAGTTGGTTAGTAAGAATGGGAGCAAGCGGACTACAGATGCTCAGCCTCGGGTTCGTATTCCGCTAATTGCGATTGCACTCGGATTTCTATTGCTTTTTCTAGTATTACCGCTTGTTGCAATCTTTATAAAAGCTTTTGAAAAGGGAGCAGGCGTCTATGTAGCTGCAATTACAGACCCGGACGCACTATCGGCAATCAAACTAACATTACTTGTCGCCATACTTACGGTGCCACTAAACGCGATTTTTGGAATTGCAGCTGCATGGGCAATTACTAAGTTTGAATTTAAAGGGAAGAGTCTTTTAATTACCTTGATTGACTTGCCGTTTGCAATTTCACCAGTTATTGCAGGTCTCGTGTTTGTTTTATTATTCAGTGCCCACGGGTTGTTCGGTGAATTTTTATTTGCAAATGATATTAAAATTCTTTTCGCTGTCCCGGGCATTGTGCTTGCCACATTGTTTGTGACATTTCCGTTTGTTGCACGTGAGTTGATCCCACTTATGCAGGCGCAAGGAACGGCGGAAGAAGAAGCCTCCTTAACACTTGGAGCGGGTGGATTTAAAACATTCTTGCATGTCACGCTGCCAAATATCAAGTGGGGATTATTATACGGAGTCATTCTTTGTAATGCACGTGCAGTTGGTGAATTTGGCGCTGTCTCGATTGTTTCGGGGCATATTCGCGGTCTTACAAACACGATGCCGTTACATATTGAAATTTTGTACAATGAATATCAATTTTCCGCAGCGTTCGCTGTTGCATCTCTTATGTCCATTTTAGCGATTATTACGCTAGTTTTGAAAAACTTCATTGAATGGAAAACAAGTCAGCAAGGATAGAACAGGAGGTTACCACATGAGTATTCAAATAAAAGAAGTGTCGAAGAGGTTTGGCTCGTTTGATGCACTGAAAGATATTAACCTCGACATTAAAACAGGAGAGCTCGTGGCGTTGCTTGGACCATCTGGATCGGGCAAAACGTCGCTACTGCGCATAATTGCAGGACTTGAAGAGGCGGATCATGGGGTTGTCTTATTCGGTGAGGCAGACATGACCCATATTCGCACGACAGAACGAAAGGTTGGTTTCGTTTTTCAGCATTATGCCCTGTTTAAACATATGACGGTTTTTGATAATGTTGCATACGGATTGAAAGTGCGATCCAAAAAAGAACGGCCAACTAAAAAAGAAATTGCTGCGAAAGTAAATGAATTACTAGGACTTGTAAAGTTAGAAGCATTTGCTACTCGTTATCCATCTCAACTATCGGGGGGGCAAAGGCAGCGTGTTGCACTAGCGCGAGCGCTTGCAGTGGAACCAAAAGTACTGTTACTTGATGAACCATTTGGTGCGCTCGATGCAAAAGTGCGGAAAGAACTGCGACGTTGGTTGCGAAGATTGCATGATGATTTTCATATTACGAGTATATTTGTGACGCATGATCAGGAAGAGGCTCTTGACGTGGCGGACCGAATTGTTGTTATGAATGAAGGGAAGATTGAACAGATAGGTAGCCCGGAAGAAGTTTATGATCATCCAAACAGTCCATTTGTGTATGATTTTCTAGGGAATGTGAATATTTTTCATGGGCGCTTGCAAAATGGCAAGCTACTCAATGTACAGGTCGATTTGGATGCAGTAGATCTTGAAAGAGCTGAAAATAAGTTGGCTATTGGTTATGTTAGGCCACATGATGTGACGATTGAACGAGAAAGTACAGATACGGAAGCAGTTAAAGCGAAAATTATCCATATACATGTCGTGGGGCGCACTGTGCAAGTGGAACTAAAACGACAAGACAATGATCAATTTCTAGAAGCAGAATTGACGAAAGACAGATATCGGGAGCTAAATGTGAAAGCAGGTGAAGATGTATATATCAAACCGAATCAACTTCGTGTTTTCATTCCGGAAGACTTCTCGATTTGAAGCAATGATTTATAATGAAATTTAAATAGAACACTTCAACTACCTGATGCCGAATTTCTAGTGGCATCAGGTAATTTGCGTTCTTCGGAGAGCTTTCATTGTTTCCGAATTGTATTGGCGACAGTCAGCTTCTTGAAAACATAGAATAATCAAAACTTATCCACAAAAGCGGTGGATATCATGTGAGTAACCTGTTAGAATTATTAATAAATACAGATAACTCGGTTAGGTTAGTGTTAATAACTTTATCCACACTATAGAATGATGTGCTTTATTGTCGAAAGATACTAGGATATGCAGTGAAAACATTCTTTGACTGACCACTAAAAACCATTATTACCTGGAGTGATTAAAATTGAAGCTACAACAGCCGAAAAAAATTAGAGATAGAGGTATTACGATTGGTCGTCTTCCGGTCGGGATAAAGAATTGTATTACGGATGTAGAGGGTGTGAAAGTTGGGCATGTCACACTGGATAATCCACTGCAGGGGACTGAATACGCCGCTACTGGCGTGACTGCTATATTACCGCATGGGGACAATCTGTTTATGAATAAGGTAGTGGGTGCGAGCTATGTATTGAATGGTTTTGGAAAGACAACAGGACTCGTCCAGGTTGATGAATTAGGGCTGATTGAGTCACCGATTATGCTAACCAATACATTTGGTGTTCCCGCGGTTACACAAGGGGCCTTGCAGTATATGTTAGAACAAAACCCTGAGATTGGAGATACAACTGGAACCATAAATTTGGTTGTCGGGGAATGTAATGACAGCAGGCTAAACTCGATTCGCGAGCTACCGATTCAACCAAGTCACGCGATTGCTTCTATTAAAGAAGCTTCCACTGAGGCTTCCCTAGAAGGGGCGGTTGGAGCTGGAAAAGGCATGATTTGTTTCGGTTATAAAGGAGGAATCGGCTCTTCCTCACGAATTATCAAAGATGGCACAAGTGGGGAGACCTATACAATTGGTTGCTTAGTCCTTAGTAACTTCGGACGGAAAGAAGACTTTCAAATAGACAGATATCATCTGAGTGATAATCAGGATGTACCTACCTATCCTAAACCAGCAGATGGATCTATCATGATTGTCTTGGCTACAGATGCACCACTGGGTAGCAGGCAGTTAAAGCGGCTGGCGAAAAGATGTGGTATCGGGTTGGGGAGAATGGGTAGTCATTTTAGCAATGGCAGTGGTGACATTGTCATCGCTTTTTCGACGGCTCATAAAATACCGCATTCCACTTCGGATACTGTTGAAACAAGGCTTGAGCTAAGAGAAGATCATCCGATTATGAATGATCTTTTTTCAGGTGCATCAGATGTTACAGAGGAAGCGATTTTGAATTCATTGTCACAAGCAGTGACGACTACGGGACGAATGGGGAATACCGTACACGCCTATCCATTTGGATGAACATGAAATAATGAAGCGACCTTTTCAAGCATTAAAGTGCTTGAAGGGGTTCTTTTTTGTTTAATGAAAATAGTTACGGTTATAAATCGTATTTAGAAAATACCGATAAATTTGACTTGAATGAATTTCCATTTTAAACTAAATGAAACATCTCTAGTTGGGGAACCATATAGTAACAGAGTGGTAGTTAATTCCTCGGTACCTTGCAATCGTTTATATAACTAAAAGGGGGGTCATTTTATTGAAGAAAAAAGGAATCTTTAGTATGTTGCTTGTCCTGTTTCTCCTTGTTGCCGCAGCGTGTGGTAATGATAAAGGGGAAGGAGACACCAAAAAGGACGATGACGTAGTGAAAGAAGAAGGCGCTTCAGGCAAGCTCGTTATTTACACAGGGCGTGATGAAAGTGTTGTTGAGAAGGTCGTTGGAATGTTCAATGAAAAATACCCTGACATTCAAGTTGATAATTTGACGATGGGGGCACAACAAATACTGGAGCGTGTCCGCGGTGAGAAAGCGAATCCTCAAGCGGACTTCTGGTGGGGCGGTACACAATCCGCAATGATGGTGGCGGCGGATGAAGATCTGCTTATGCCGTTCAAGCCGTCATTTGACGAGGCGATTGCGGCCGACTATAAAGATGCTGAAGGCAGATGGTACGGAGAAATGCTATTGCCGGAAGTCATTATGATCAATAGCGATGTATTAACACCGGAAACGGGTCCGCAAGATTGGGATGATTTGTTGAAGCCGGAATGGAAAGATAAAATTGTTATCCGCGGCGTTCTAGCGTCTGGTACGATGCGTACAATTTACTCATCAATGATTTATCGTCAAGGTGCGGATGATCCTGAAAAAGGCTATGAATGGCTTAAAGGTTTAGATGCAAACACGAAAGATTATGCGCAAGATCCGACGAATCTCTATTTGAAGTTGGTGCGTCAAGAAGGAACGGTGTCGTTGTGGAATTTGCAAGATATCTTGCTGCAAAGTAAATTGAACAACCAACCGTTTGACTATATTTATCCGAAAAGTGGTGCGCCGATTCTGGTAGATGCGGTCGGTATTGTCAACGATGCGAAAAATGAAGCGAATGCGAAATTATTCTACGAATTCCTCTTTGATCCAGAAGTACGTGCAGAACTTGCGGAAGAACTTTATCAGATTCCGACACGCTCGGATATTGCCAAAGAAGATATGCCGGATTGGTATCAAGACCTTGACTTGAAGGCACTTGATATCGATTGGGAAGTGATGGCTGACAAAGAAGCGGAATGGATGGAGCATTGGGATTCAAATATCAAGGGTAAAGGGAAGTAATTGTAGTTGAAAGATAAGTATACCTTTTCTACATGGAATAATGACTAGGCGCCCTGCGCTTTTCATCGAGACCTCGGGTAATCAATCTCGGGGTCTTTCCATTACATAGTGACTATATTGACAAATGAACATCTATATAAACTGAGCAAGGGCGCCTTCTAAGGGGTGGCTGAAGCCCTGAAACTTACTTGGCATAGGGCGGGAGGCATCCCCCGAGCGCCGTAGCGGATTCAATGAATTTTTTTATTTCAACCTATATAGATTTGAGCGAAAGGGGTGACGGGATGAAGGGTGTTCGATTACAAGATATAACAAAAACGTTCGGAAAAGTTCACGGTGTGAAAGAGTTGAATATCGACATTCAACCTGGTGAATTTTTCACATTTCTTGGTCCGAGCGGATGCGGAAAGACGACGACGCTTCGTATGATTGCAGGATTTTATTACCCATCGGCGGGGAAGATTTTTTTCGATGAACGTGATGTAACGAGGTTGCAGCCAAATAAGCGAGACATCGGCATGGTGTTTCAAAACTATGCACTTTTCCCGCATATGACGGTAAATGAAAATATTGCGTTTGGCTTAGAAGTGAGGAAGTTTTCGAAAGAGGATATAAAAGCAAAGGTAGATGAAGTGAGGGGCCTTGTGCGGCTTGAACAATACGGTGGGCGAAAAATCAATGAGCTTTCTGGCGGTCAGCAGCAACGTGTCGCATTAGCTCGGGCGCTCGTCATTAAACCGGATATTTTACTGTTGGATGAACCGTTATCGAACTTGGATGCCAAGTTGCGCGAAGAAACACGTATTGAAATAAAAAGGCTGCAAGCGGAACTTGGTGTGACGACGGTCTATGTTACACATGATCAGACGGAAGCGATGGCGATGTCTGATCGCATTATGGTGATGGAAAACGGCTATGTACAACAGATTGGTACGCCGCAGGAAATTTACAATCGTCCAGTGAATCGATTCGTTTCATCGTTCATTGGCGAATCGAATACGCTAGAAATGACTATCATGTCGATCGAAAGTGAAAAAGTCGTTGTGAAAAATGAACAAGGTGTCACGCTGACGGGACTTCTTGAAAACAGTTCTCCGCTTGCTCCGATGAATAAAGGGGGAAAGATTCATGTGTCAATTCGTCCAGAATCAATTCTTCAGGGAGATGGGGAAAACACACTGACAGGAGAAATTACATTTGTTGAATTTACCGGTCTAAGTGTCAATTATATCGTGAAGATTCCTGGTATTACGCTCAAAGTAATGATTATTAATACAGGCGGAAAACTGTTGCAAATCGGGGATTCCATCCAGTTATCTATCCCGTCTCGAAGCCTTTACTTTCTTGGGGAATAGGGGGCTAGACTTATGAAAAAACAGACAATCTACTCTTCTCAAGATAGTTTGTGGGCACGTATTACGCGGTCCCCTTCATTTATCTATGTTCTTATATCACCATTGTTCCTCATTTTGTTTGGATATGTTATTTTTCCGTTTTACCAAACGTTCATCCAAAGCTTTGGCAGTGAGACAGGGCTGAACAATTATAAAAAGTTTTTCAGTTTGGAGAGTACATCCAATCTGGAAGCACTCTGGACGAGTGTGTACATTTCAGTAATTAGTGTTATTACGTGTGCGATTGTCGGCGTGTTGATGGCTTTTTTACTGGAGCGGTATGACTTTCCAGGGCGGCGTGTGTTGTCCATTCTCGTTTTAGTGCCAATGGCGTTGCCGCCGTTAGTTGGTGTGCTGTCGTTTACGTTTTTATATGGAGAAAGTGGGATTATTCCACGTGGTATCCAGCATTTATTCAACTTAGAGCAAGTGCCTTTCAAGCTAAAAGGGGTATGGGGCGTTATTGTGGTCCATACGTTTACGATGTATACGTACTTCTATTTGACCGCGTCGGCGGCGATTAAGGGACTCGATCCGTCACTCGAAGAAGCGGCGACAAACCTAGGTGCGAGCAGAATTCGGATATGGCGAAAAATCATTTTACCAATGCTGACGCCTTCCATTGTGGCCGCGGCGCTTCTCGTGTTCATGATTTCGATGGCGTCATACACAGCACCGCTCATTTTTGGAGTGGAGCGGACGATGACGATGCAAATCTATTTATCGAGAACGAATGGCAACTTGGATATGGCCGCAACACAATCGACAATATTATCATTTGTATCAATTTCATTTTTAATCATCATGAGATGGTACCAAAATAGGCGTAATTACCAAAACTTGAGCAAAGGAATTAGTGTCCATCGTTCGGAAGTGAAGTCGAAGGCGATGAAAGTGGTTTCCGTCATTCTATCTTTTGTTGGCGTTCTCATCTTGTTATTGCCGATTTTGACGCTCATTCTCATATCGTTATCTGTGGATGGCACGTGGACGACTCAAGTGTTGCCACCTGAATATACGTTTGACCATTATAAAGCATTATTCACGGATGAAAGGACATGGCGACCAATTTGGAACTCGTTGCAAATGGGCTTTGTGGCAACGCTTGGTAACATCGTGTTCGGTGTCGCAGCGGCGTATGCGATGGTAAGGCTTAATTTCAAAGGGAAGACATTGCTTGATATTTTAATCATGGTTCCGTGGGCGCTTCCTGGTACTGTTGTAGCAGTGAATTTGATTGCAGCATTCAGTGAAGAAAATATTTTCGCTTTCAATCAAGTGTTGATAGGGACGTTTTGGATATTGCCACTCGCTTATTTCATTCGCCACTTGCCACTCGTTTTCCGTTCGACATCGGCGTCGTTAATGCAGATGGACCAATCGATAGAGGAGGCTTCGAGGAGTCTTGGCGCTGGTTGGTGGATGACGTTCCGAAAAATCGTTTTACCATTGACGTTGACGGGGATTTTAGCAGGAACTCTTCTTGCATTTGTTCAAAGTATTGGGGAGTTTGTGGCATCGATCCTCATTTATAGTACGTCAACGATGCCATTATCAGTAGCCATTTTCCAAAAGATGTATGCCTTTAAATTTGGAACAGCCTGTGCATATGGTGTGTTGCAAATCATTTTAATCCTCATTGTGTTGACGATTTCTGAAAAGTTATCTAAAGGAACTGCTGGTTCGGCGATTTAACCTACTATATAAGTTGAGGTATTGATTTCGGCGTATAAACTGAGCGAAGGCGCCTTAACAGGGGTAGCCGAAGCGAAGCCACTGAAAAAGTTCTTATTTATAGTAAGAACTAGTTGATTGTAGTGAAGAGCGGCGACTCCGGCGGGAACAGCGCGAGCTGAAGACCCCGCAGGAACGCAGTGACGAGGAGGCTGAAGCCGTGCCCGCGGAAAGCGTCCGCTCGGAACGGAAATCAACGGTATTGAAGGAAATTGTACTTTTTCAGTGCCCTGAGCCGAAGCTGCCTGGCTTATGGCGGGAGGCAACCCCTAGCGCCGCAGTGGTTCAATGGAATTCACATATATAATTCTTAAATGGAAGGATGTATGTCAATGATTAGGAGCTTCAAAGATCGTATCAATGAAGTCGAAGGAGAAGAGTTTCCGTCTAAAACGTATCGGAAAATGGTTTTGCAACCTGCTTATGATGAAGCGAAGAAGTACTTTTTACATTCGATGATACAGATTCATACTGCACATTTAAAAATGTTGGAAGAGCAAGGTATTGTCAGCCAGGAAGATGCAGTGACGATTGGGAAAGCAATCCAGACACTCGATGTGGATTATTACAGTACGGACCATTACAATCCGCTGTTTGAAGATCTCTTTTTCCGCATTGAGCATGATTTGATTGAGGATGCGGGGGAGATTGCGGGGAATTTGCATATTGCGCGAAGCCGGAATGATATGGGAATCGCTATTTACAGAATGACATTACGCAAAAAACTGCTTGAGTTGATGAGTGAGATGCTAGCGTTAAAAGATGCACTGATTGCATTTTGTGAAGAGCATGTCGATACGGTGATGATTGGTTATACCCATACGCAACAAGCGCAACCGACTACGCTCGCCCATTATTTAAAAGCGGTTATAGATCAACTCGGCAGAGATTTCAAGCGCGTTCAGTCGGCGTTTGGAACGGTAAATCGAAGTAGTATGGGAGCGGCTGCACTAACAACAACGGGTTTTGCAATCAGCCGTGAACGAATGCGAGATTTGCTGGCGTTTGACGATATTATCGAGAATTCATGGGATGCGGTGGCTGGCGCGGATTACATTACGGAATCGGCGAGTGCAGTTCAGTTGTCCGCGTTAAACTTGGGGCGTACTGTTCAAGACTTTCTAACATGGGCAACGCAGGAATTTAATGTTTTCACTTTGGCTGATCCATATGTCCAAATAAGTTCGATCATGCCTCAAAAACGAAACCCGGTGTCGATTGAACATATGCGTTCTTTATTGTCAGCAGTTGTGGGTGATACGAATACAGTGTTGACGATGGTGCACAACACACCGTTTGGGGATATTGTGGATACGGAAGACGATATGCAGCCTTTTTTGTGGAAAGCGATTGATCGGCTGATTGGAATCTACCAATTGTTCGGCAGTGTCGTCCTAACAATGAAAGTAAATAAGAAAAAGTTACTTGAACGGGCGGAAAGCAGTTTTGCGAACGTAACAGAACTGGCTGATACATTGGTTCGTTCGGAGCAGATTACCTTCAGACAATCCCATCTAATCGTCAGTAATTGTGTGAAGAAATTGGTAGTCGCAGGCGAGGAATCGTTAATGAGCCTTACGTGGCAACTGGCGAATGACCAGGCACAGCTTGTTTTGAATAAAGATTTACTAATCACTGAAGAGGATTTCTATAAAACGTTACGTCCGCAACATTTCGTAGCTATACGAACGATCTACGGTGGACCTTCCGCGGAAACGATGAAAGCTTCACTCGAACAATCGAAAGAGTTTACGAAAGAAGCAATGCATTGGCTCAATGATAAAGAACGTAGAATTATTGATGCAGAAATTCAGTTGGCAACATTTAAAACTGATTGGGGTAAGTCTTGAAGACAGTAACCTACTCAACTCCAACACGAGTATGAATGTTAGTGCAATACATTTTCATGTTGGAAATGACATGAGAAAAGATAAATAACCTCCGACCAATTGCTGGTTAGAGGTTATTTGTGTTATTTTTCATCATACGAAATACATAAAAAACGCACATCGTTATCAGTATAATTATACCAATAATGCAGGTCTCGGGAATCAACCATAATGGAGTCGAAGGCATCAAGTGTATGTAGTTTTTCTCCGATTTGCACTGTCAATTGTCCCTCGAGAACATATAAAAACTCCTGTCCTTCGTGGGTGATGGGATCACCTTCATTTTGATTAGGTTTCATGACAACAAGGAGTGGTGTAAATGCTGGTTGATTCATCTCACCGCTCAAATCTTTGTAATAAATATTATGTTCATTCGTCCGCATTGGAACGGTTGAATTCCGATGAACTACTTCTTTTTCTTCGTTTGGGTCGATGAAAAAGTAACTTGGATTCACTTCGAGAGCAATGGAAATCTTTTTAAGGGACTCCAGTGTTGCTGACGATTTCCCGCGTTCCAGTTGAGATAAAAAGCTAATGGAAAACCCGGTCATTTCAGCTAGGACTTTCAATGTCATACGTCTTTTTGTTCGAATTTCCTTTATTTTAATACCCAAGTTACTATCTTGCATTTAATCACTCCTTAAAAAAATGTTGACAGAAAATTTTATTATCAATATGATAGAATTAATCTAAATTGAAGTGTCACTTCAATTTAGTTAACAAACAAAGGGGAGTTTGGTATGGATAAAAGAAAGATGAATCGCGTCTTGCTTGCGAGTCTCGTAGGAAGTTCGATTGAATGGTTCGATTACTTTTTGTACGGAACAGTAGCGGCACTCGTTTTTAATCAAGTATTCTTTGTAACCGAAGACCCGTCAGTCGGCCTAATACTAGCGTATGCATCATTTGCACTCGCATTCTTCATCCGTCCGTTCGGGGGAATTATTTTTAGTCACATTGGTGACCGGATAGGAAGAAAGAAAACACTTGTCCTAACACTTTCGCTGATGGGTGTTGCAACATTCGGAATGGGGCTATTGCCAACATACCAAGCAATCGGTATTTGGGCGCCGATTCTACTGATTACACTGCGCTTGATTCAAGGGTTAGGAATCGGCGGAGAATGGGGTGGAGCATTACTGCTCGCTGTCGAATATGCACCAAAAGAAAAACGTGGACTTTATGGAAGTGTACCACAAATGGGAATTACGATTGGGATGCTACTTGGAACAATTGCACTTTCGATTATGACACTTCTTCCTGAAGATTCATTTATGACATGGGGATGGCGCGTTCCATTCATCTTAAGTGCGTTGCTTGTCGTGTTTGGGTTATGGATTCGTAAAGGAATTGACGAAACACCGTCGTTTAAGGCAGTACAGGAAAAAGGGGAAATTCCGAAAGTACCGCTATTCCATACGTTAAAATATCACTGGCGCGAAGTACTCATCGCAATTGGCGCAAAAGTTGTTGAAACTGCACCATTTTATATTTTCAGTACATTTGTTGTATCTTATGCAACGACAAATCTTGGGTTCACTCGGACAGCAACATTAGGTGCGGTTATGGTCGGAACAATTGTTACAACGATCTTAATACCGATTATGGGCGCTTTGTCTGACCGTGTTGGTAGAAAACCGTTGTATGTATTCGGAACAATCGCCATGGCATTGTATGCATTCCCATACTTCTGGTTAGTGAAACAAGGTTCGGTAACACTCCTAGTTATTGCAACAGTAATTGGACTGGGCGTCATTTGGGCACCGATTACCGCAGTTCTTGGCACAATGTTATCAGAAATTTTCTCTGCAGAAGTCCGTTATACGGGTATCTCACTCGGTTATCAGATTGGTGCGGCATTAGCAGGAGGAACAGCACCACTTGTTGCAACGGCACTTTTACTAAAGTTCAACAACTCATATGTGCCAGTCGCACTGTATATTATCTTTACTGCAGTCGTTTCATTGTTAGCGGTTTGGGCTGTAAAAGATCGTAAAGGTCAAGAGTTGGACGCATAAATAAAAAAAGGTGGTATAAACATGCTTTTATTGAATGAAAATGAGATTCAATCTATTTATGGAATGAAAGAAGCATTAGTAGACATCGAAAAGGTTTTACGTTCTAAGGTGGAAGGGAAGATAAAGAATCCGCCACGGACAGTCGTTGAATTCCCAGAGCATAACGCATCTTCATTGTACATGCCAAGTGCTGATCTAGTAGAAGAAGTAGTTACTGTGAAAACGGTTACAATTTTTCCGAATAATCCAGCAGTTGGAAAGCCGACAACTCAAGGAGTCGTACTCGTGACGGATGCACAAAACGGTGAGCATCTTGCATTAATGAATGCATCGTATTTGACGAGATTGCGCACGGGTGCACTTAGTGGATTGGCGACAGCGAAATTGTCGAAGTTGAATTCAACTGTTCTAACAGTTATAGGGACGGGTGGAATGGCATTTGAACAAGTTCTTGGTGTTCTAGCAGTTCGCGATATCAAAGAGATTCTTCTTGTTAATCCGACAGAAGAAAAAGCGGTGAAGTTTGGCGAAAGACTTCAAGCATTTGGAGTTAATGAAGTAGTTCAAATTACTATTGTAAGGGATGTAGCTGACGCGGTTCGTCGTGCAGATATCATTTGTTGCAGCACTCGGTCTACTACACCAGTTTTCAACGGAAACGACGTTAAGCCAGGGACACATGTTAATGGGGTTGGATCGTATTTACCACATATGAGGGAGGTAGATTTCGAATTCATTCAACGTGCCAGTAAAATTGTCGTTGATGATCTGGAAGGTGTAACAGAAGAAGCTGGGGAATTGATTCACGCTGCTAATGAGACTGACTGGGGATTCGAAAAGATTCACGGGGAGCTAATGGATGTTGTTATCGGAAAGTTAGATGCTCGCACGAACGATGAAGAGATTACTTTCTTCAAATCGGTAGGTGCGGCATATTTCGATTTGGCCGTTGCGAAAGGCGTCTATCGAAAAGCGAATGATCAAGGCATCGGGGTACAATTTGAGATATAAGTAGTCGGGAAATAGGAAAGACACCATTTTGATAGTTCAAATGGTGTTTTTTTCTGTGGTGCATTTGTATGATTTTTACGATTTGTAATGAGTTCCTTCTATTATAGAGCCATATTTTTAACAATGGCACTCGACGGGTTGGGAGATAGAAGTATGGTAGACTGTTTTAAGCGTCCGGTTAACGGGTATAGAATACTATAGGTGAATGAAGCGCTCCTCGTCCTAGACGATGTCGGTTGCTGTTTAATTCATCCTATTTACGTTGTTCCAGTACTGCTTAATCTGTTTGTGCCTTCTAATCTAGCAAACAACTATACCCATAAATTGGACCATGATAGACTTCAAACTACATGCTACGATAAGGGTGCAACAAAAAGGTACATAAGCAGTACCACTAATATTTGGTAATTCACATGCGATACCATAGTTTTTAAGAGGAGGAAATTATTTTATGTCTAGTAATCAATCAGCGAAGTACAAAAAGTTTATAGTAGGTGCTGCATCTGCAGCATTGGTAGCGTCTGCGGTAGCACCAGTAGCAAGTGCGAAAGATTTCAAAGATACAAAAGGTAACACGCATGAAACTGCAATCGACGCACTATCTGATGCAGGTGTCATCACTGGTTATCCAGACGGTTCATTCTTGCCAAACAAAACGTTGACTCGTTCTGACGTTGTGAAATTGATGGGTAAATGGCTTGTATCTGAAGGTTATAAAGTACCGACAGACTATAAAACTAAAATGCGTTTCTCAGATTTGACATCAAAATCAAATGATGAACTCTTGCAATATGCTGCAGTCGTTAAAGACAATGGCGTATTCAACGGAAGTAACGATCGTCTATTAGCTGGCGACAACATCACTCGTGAAAACATGGCTGTTGTTATCGTTCGTGCATTTGATACAGTTAAAGACATAGAACTCGTAAAATATGTTAAAGAACAAGACTTCAAAAAAGACGTTACTGATTTAACAAAAGCGAAAGCTGAAGCTCGTACAGCAATCGACGTTCTAGATTACTTCGATATAACGAACCCAGCTGCACCAGCTTTCAACCCTAAAAACACAACAACTCGTGGACATTTCGCTACGTTCCTTCACAAATCAATCAACACAGACTTCTCTGAAGTTAAAGCACCTGTAGTAGATGTTGATAAAGTTGCAGTAGATGCAGCAGCTGAACAAGTTAAAGCTGGCGCAGTTACTGTTGCTCGTGGAAACTATGCAACTGATGCTAACAAACTAGCAGCAGTTCAAACATATGTTACTTCACTTGTAACTGAAAAAGACGTAGTAGCAACAGTAGTAGCTGGTAAAACTGCTGGAGAATATGTTGTGACACTTACTAAAGGTGAAGCAAAAGCAGAGAAAACTATCGCTATGACATTTGACTTTACTGCAGATGATTTAAATGTAACTAAAGTAGAGTCTATTACTAAAACAAGCGTAAAAGTAACACTCAAAGCTTTGGCACAAAATGAAACTGCATTCACAATTAATGTATTAGATGACAAAGGAAACGCAGTGGAGGTTAACCCGCTTTCTCTAGAAAAAGGTGAAACTGAAGCTACTTTCACATTTAAAACTTCACTTACAGTAGATCCTACTGGCGTTTGGGTAATTGGCGCAGTTAAATACGATAACAATGCAATTAAAAACTTCGCTGATATCGTTACTGCTTCTGCGACAAATAATGAAGTAACAACATTAGCAGCACTTAAAAAAGCTGGTTTAGTTAACATCGTTGATGCTAATATCACAGCTTATGTAGCAGCTATCAATGCTAATGCAACTAAAGAAAATCTAGCTGATATTCAATCAGTTATTAATAAAGCAAACGATACTACAGTTTCTACAGGAGAAGCAGCAGCTGCTGTAAAAGCGGTAAATGATGCAACTAACCAAGTTCAACTGTTAAGTGCTCTTCAACACAAAGCATTTTCAAACGTAAACGCAAGTTGGATTGTGGATTATAACAATGCAATTACAACTGCTAAAGCAACACCTGCTAACACTGACACAGTTGCTGAAATTCAAGCACTAGTTAACGCACAAAATACAGTTAAAATTAATGCTGCAAGTACAGCCGCTACTACAGTTGCTGAACAAAATGCAGTTACAGAATTAATTAAACTTTATACTGTTGCTGATGTAGCGCCTGCTACTACTAAAGCTGCAGCCGTTAAAGCTTCAGAAGTTAAATCTGCAGTATTTGGAGTTAAAGAAGCAACGACAGCTGCGACTGTATACAATGCATTAGTGAGACTTTCTGAGCTAGACAGCGTTAACCTACCTGCTACAGCATTGAATGCAAACTTGAAAGCTGAATACCTAACAGCTAAAAATGCACCTGCAACTACAATTACTGGTACTACAACAGTAGCAGCTTTGAAAACAGCTGTTGTAACAGCTGCTGACACTGCTGCATTAAAATCTGCTACAGATTCAATTAATGCATTAACAGAAACAAGTACGGCTGCTGAAGTAAAAGCTACTCTTCAAAAATTGGCTGATGTAACGAGCCATACAGCTGACAAATTTGATATGACTAAAGTTAGCGATACGTCTTTAATCCAATATCGTGATGCACTAAAAGCTAAAGGTAAAACAACAGCTGCTCAAGTTACTGCTATTATTACTAGCGTTAATGGAACGAATAACGCTACAGCAAATCTTGCAACAGTAAAAGATACATCTGCTACTGTAGCTCAAGTACGTGATGCATTAACTGAGATTGCTTCAGGTGTAACTAGCCCTGTTAGTACAGATTATCTTAACGCTTCATCTCAAGTTAAACTTGAAGTTGCACAACTAGTTATTGATAAACGTTCTACATTAGCGACTAAATTAGATGCTAACCTTGTAGTTACGGCTATAGGGGTTGCAATGGCTGATCATAAAGTTAAACTTGATAGCTTTAATGCAATTGGCAATTTAGCTACTGCTACTAACATTTCAACTAAAACAACTTTAGATACGTTTGCGTATCCAACATATGTGGCTTTGGATGCAACTCAAAAACTTGCTGTAGCTGAAGAAGTAAATAAATTAACTAAAACAGATACTGCTGGAGTAGTTGTTGCACTTAACTTCGCTGGGATAGATAAAGTTACTACTATCAAACAAGCGAATGATTATGTAGCTGCTGCAGTTGCAAAAATTTTAAATAAATAATAATACTTTAAATAGAGACGCTGCTGTTTATTAACAGCGCGTCTCTATCTTTTATTACTTTTTAGTTTATTTTCAAGCAAAGGTGGTTTTTATATGTTTTCAGAAGCAACTGAACTAATATTAAGTGAAATAGGTTTTAATTCATCTAATATCGATTTCAATAAATTATCAATAACCCCATTTGTTGAAAAAAATATTTTAACAAAGGATATTGAGCTTTTATTGACTAACTTAGAAAGTAAAATTGAATTAAGTATAGAGGACATAACACCTCTAGCTTCTCTGATTTCCCTTTATTATTATGACGATAACAAAGAAGAATATGAGTTTAGGTTAAAGAGTTTAATTGATTTGCAAAAAGTGGGAGAATTCATTTCTGTTCTAGAAATGAAAGAAGCAATTAATCCTGTAGAAATCGATCAATTGCTATCTACTATATCATTGTGTGGGCACGGTCCTCACCGTTCTTTGCTTGAACATAAACTAAACTGTTACAAGAATGAACTACCAAAGAATGAGATTGTAGAACAGGACTTTTTAAGAATACTAGCGACTACAAACAAACATGATTTAGTAGACAATGCATTATGCGAGTTAAGTGCTGAAGAATATATTAACCTTGGAAAAGAGAAAAGATTAGTCGTGAGTAAGGAATTATTGGGAATGAATAGAGAAAACGCTTCATTTGAAGAAATTACTAACATGATAAACGAGATTATTAATAGTGCAGACTTTTCTTATATAAATACAGATACGGCTAATAATGTGGACATCAAAGACACTGTCTTCGCGAATGAGTTGCCATTTGTACAGCTCATTGACAGAAGATAATAGTATTTTGTCTCAATAAATAAAATATGCACAAAAAAGCGGAACAAGCTCACCCAGAGCTCGTTCCGCTTTTCCTATTTACCTACTTACTTCTTCAAAGCCTCAGCTTTTTCAAACTCCAACTCTAACTGTTTCATATACTCTTCCATGCTGATTGCTTTTTTGATAACATCAGCAGGAACTTTGATTTCTTTAACTGCGTTAAAGTTGCTGAACGTTCCTTCAAGAAGTAATTTGATAGAGATTGTATCCTCATCCACCGTCATTGTAATATTTGCAACTGCAGATGTATCAAGTGGGAACAATGTCTTTTTATCGATTGTAGAAACAACATAGAATTCCTCGATGTTGAAATCTAGACCCTCAAGACCAACTACTTCTTCAGTAATTTCTCCCTCAGTAGCCTCTTCTTCAACGACAACTGCTTCTTCAGTAGCTTCTACAGTTACTTCTTCGATAACTTTCGTTTCTTCAGTTTTAGCTTCTTCAGTTACAGGAGTAGCTTTTACATCTTCTGATACAACTGGTTCAGTTAAGCCTGATCCTAGAAGTAAAGAAGTTACTTCTTCCATCATAGAAGCGAATTCTTCGTTAGAAATAGTTTGTGTCATTACATATACATCATCGTATTCAAAGATGTTAACGCCTTTAGTGAATTTCTTTTGTAGCTCTTCTAATTGTGCAAGTAGATCTGTTTGTGTTGAAAGATCAAGTAAACCTTTTGTTAGTTCATCATCATGCTTGACCCATACATCACCGATTTGTTGGAAATAACCATCTTTTGTGAGGTACATAGAAGAAATATCTTCAATTGCTTCGCCGGCAAAGTCTGTTGATGCTTTAGTAATTGTATAGAATGATAGTGGCTCGTTGATTTGGTCCATCTTGATATCCATAAGCATGCTGATTGCTTCATTTTCTTCAAGAGATGACTCCATTTTCATGTCCATTGTTAATGCTGAAGAAACACTTTTCAAGTCAGCTGCAGCTGATTTTGCTAAGAATGCAGCGACGTCTTGTACACGGTTTGTCGTAACGGTAACCGTTTTTTGATCTTCAGAAACTTCAACTTCAAAACCTTCTAAAGTTGCTAAAAACTCACCAGAAACATAGTTTCCTGCGTTTTGCAAAGTAAGAGGGAATTCAGTGTCCGCTTTCTTGCCGTCTACTTCAATCGAACTTGCAGCTGCATTGAAATCAACAGTCAAGTACGTGTTTGTTACGTTAACTTTACCTGATTTGTCCTTAGCAACTTTATAGCCAGCTTCCTTAAACAAATCTTCCACCGGAATTAAAACTTGATCGTGTGACATAAAGGGTTGCTCGTAGCTAGTAACCTCGACGCCATCTACTACTAACTTCATTGCGGATGATTGTGCAGCCGCTGATCCGTGTGGCAATGCGAACGATAGTGCGAAAACGAACGCCAATGCCCATGTAATAATCTTCTTCATTGAAATAAAACCCCCATCAAATTATTGGTAAAAAACCTACTAAGTTGTAAGTATACTACCATTTACGAGTATATTCCAGAAAGGTTTCACTTATTACGAAATTAATCTGAATTTATTATTGTCATTTAAGTAGTTTGGTAGATTTAACAAAGGGTATCTGTATATAAATGAATTATTAAAAAACTCTAAGTCGTTTTTGGAAAGGTGGTGAATTGAGTGAAGAAAATATTTATTGTTTGTGTGACTTGTATAACATTCTTTCTCGTATCACCAACTTTTGTTCATGGTGAAAAAATGCCGGTAGAAAAGTCTGACGGCTTATTGGCTGGTACTTTGAAGAATGTCGGTGCAGAGTTAAAAAGCACAACAGAGTCAATTGAAATGGTAGTAGAGGAGTCGGTGCATGGCGCTAGAGAAACGGTTAAAGACACAGTTGTTTTTACAGAACAGACTGTTACGAGTTTGTCTGAGCCAGCGAAAAGTGAGACTGAATCTTCACTACTAAATAATACAAAAAGTTTACTAGAAAACACGGTTGACAACACTTTACCTGTTGTGGAAAAAACGACTGAAGCAGTAACTGAAACGATTAGAACTACGTCAACTGAAGTAACGAATACTGTAGATTCTATCGTAAATGAATTACCGGAAATGTCTGTGGTCGCTCCAGTTGTTGGAGGAGTAAAAGAATTAGGGAAGCAAACAACGACTGAAGTGCTGAAAACGGTCAATCTGACAGTGGATTCTGTTGTAGCTGAATTGCCGACTGTCCCTGTTGTTACCCCGGTTGTAAAGGAAGTTGGAGATACGGTTAAGGAGACGGTTTCTTCGGTTCTACCAATTCAGGTAAAACCAGTTGCAGATGAAACAGAAAAAAATCCGGACAGTACTCCAATAGATGCAGTTGTAGAGACTAACGAGACGGTAAGTAAAGAACCACAAAATGATAGCGGAACAATGAGTATGGAGAGCGATAAATCCTACCAAAGACAAATAAACGCAACACGTATAATTCTAGTGGAAGAAACAACTGATTTGATTAAACAGGAGGACCCTGTAATGGAAGAACAGACAGGCCTTAGTGATAGACCGAATAGACTTCCTGATGAATCGGAAATAGTTAGTGCTCTTCCTATTTCAAAAGATCCTTTAAATCTCGTTTCTATGAAAATAGTAGCGCCTCAACTAACAAATTATACGGGTGGTGACTCTGTTAACTTCCAAAAAGAGGTGGATCAAAAGTCTACTCTGCCAACCGAGCCCCGACAAAAATGGAAAGATCTTTCGGTAGCTACCATAACATCGTCCATGTCCTCAATAGCAACTTCTCCATTACAAATAAGTGGACACAATGATTTAGGTTTTGGGGTAGTAGTTGATGTATTTTTATTACTTATTTCAAATGGTAGGCAATGGATGGCATCAGATGACCATGCGATGATTCAATGGACACATGCTCCTCCAGGGCAACCGCCGCAACAAACTCCTTTTTTTAATGTGAAACAAACATAATAAAAAAGGAGAGGAATAATAATGAAAAACAATTGGATGAAGTATACTGGGGTCACTTTAGGGATGTGCTTGACACTGAGCTTCTCCCCCTCATTTGTGAATGCGGATGAACCAGGAGAAGATAACTCGTTGAATTTGGATATTAACCTACTGAATGACAAGGAAGATAAGGCAACAATTGTGGATATTCAAGCAGATAATGTTCCAATTTTAGGAGACCTGAAAGCACAGATTCCAGCAAAAAGTCCAGTCTCTGCGAATACCAGCGATGTAGGAGAGGATAATCAACAGAAATCTGCCCTTGCAACTGTAGAATTGACCAATCCTAATGGGGTAATCGACGATCTGGATGTCTCCGTCGTGGAACAGAGCAGTATGCAAGACGAGAACTCGGCGGAAAGCAAAAGCTCGCTCGCATCGGTCAACTTATCGACACCGATCACAAACGAAGTCGAGTTAGATGTTCTTCTTTCAGATGCACAGTCAGGCGATGAAACCTCATCGTATGATGGTGGATTAGTGGAGTTGAATGCAGAAGATCTGCCAGTACGCGGAGAAGTACATGCAGGCGTTTTGGATAGTCACTATAAAAACGCTGAGGAAAGTACATCATTGTCATCTGGTTTGATCCAAGCCGATGACGATTCACTTGGTGGACTAATCGACGATCTGAATGTCTCCGTCGTGGAGCAAAGCAGCATGCAAGATGAGAACTCTGCTGCAAGCAAAAGCTCACTCGCATCGATCGACTTATCGACGCCGATCACAAACGAAGTCGAGTTGGATGTTCTTCTTTCAGATGCACAGTCAGGCGATGAAACCTCATCGTATGATGGTGGATTAGTAGAGTTGAATGCAGAAGATCTGCCAGTACTCGGAGAAGTACATGCAGGCGTTTTGGATAGTCACTATAAAAACGCTGAGGAAACTACATCATTGTCATCCGGTTTGCTACAATCCGATTTAGATGATGGGTTATTAGATAAAACTTCAGTTGATGTTCTTACGCTAGACAGGAACACAGATGGAAATATGACATCTACTAAACATAGCGGTGTTTCATTAATTGTTGGGAACGATACAATTGGAAATATCAACGTCGATATCCTAACAAATGAAACTATTCAGCCCGTTGCTGCTGTGGAGCAGCCCGGTTTAACCGAAGGAGATACTGAACTCACTCCACCTATAGATGATGCAACTGGCTTAACGCCAGATGAAGGTGGAGATGTCGCAACCCAAAATGAAGAAACAGTTTCACCACCTAAGACTGAAGATGTGACCGGTTTAAAACCAGGCTCTGACGCAGATGGTGTGTCACCCAATGTAAATATAGAGGAGCAAACGCCGAGTACTGTGACCGAGGAAGTTACACTGAATGAAAATACAGAGGGCGTAAGTGACGATACAGTCGGAATAACACACAGTGAAGATAGTGCCAGTTCAGCATCAGAGGAGGAAACTGATGGTATAGTATGGGCCGCAACTGGTTCTAATGCCATTTCAGAAGTTGTTGCAATAGATACAATTGGCATGAACCAAAATCCTCCATCCAGCAATGGAATGGGACAAGTATTGCCAAAAACGGGAGGGTTTTTCGATAGTATAATCCTTTCTTTACTAGCCTTGCTTCTTCTTGCAACTGGACTGGGTATCCGTCGATTTGCTCATTAATCAAAGTGATTTCAAGAGCAAGGGAGCGGATGCGTAGATGAAAAAAACAATGAAATGGCTTGGAAACGTTATGATTATGACGAGCATTTTTTTGCTGGTGTGGTTGATTGCGGGAAATATGACTAGCAAACAGCAGCAAAGCCACCTTTTAGATGCTTTCGATTCGGTCAAAGCGGAAGCCGATTTTGATAGGACTATAACAACTGATGAACAAGGACCTTCTGGTGGGGAAAAACAAGAATCCAGTGGAATTGAAGGGGTATTGTCCATTCCCGTCATCAATCTAGAGTCTCCAGTGCTGTATGGAGCTGATCCGGTTAGCCTAAGTAGAGCGTTGGGTGCTGTAGCGGATATGGATGAGCCAGGTGAGTTAGATGGCAGTTATGCTATCGCAGGTCACCAAGCCCATGTGTTTGGTGCGTTCTTTAATCGTCTTCATGAAGTTGAAGTTGGTACTCGCTTCATTTATGAAACAGTTGAAGAATCCATGGAATTCGAAGTGTTTGATGTGAAAGTGGTCAAGCCGAATGAAGTGAATGTCCTTGACCGAAAAAAAGGTGTCGCGCTGCTCTCGCTAATTACGTGCTATCCTGCGAACTCGAACAAATATAGACTTGTAGTCCAAGCGAAGAGAGTGGATGCGGTGACACCATAACGAACCTTAGAAATCAGTAACCCCCTTAATGTCACATAGTTGACAATGAGGGGGTTTTTCTTTGAATTGTGTCAGGATTGTTGTGATGACTGTCACCACACATGTGAACAGTTTGTGAAAGCCTTTGCAAGTTGTTTGACAACACAAATCTATAAGCTATTATAGGAAGAGTAATAGATGATAATTGTTCTCACTATGGATTCTTCCCGTGTGGAGGGAGGAGGTATTGTGTTTTGAAACATCGATTAACCATACCACTTTCATTACTCATTTTTTTTAGTGTTGTTTTTGGTTCTTATACACCTAATGCTCACGCAGCCGAACTCTCGGATGGTACATATGTTGTCGACTACGAAATGTTGCAAGCTGAGAATGATTCCGTATCGATTGCAAATGATTATTTTGAAAAACCGGCAACGCTGACGATTGATAAAGACGGGCAGTATTTACAATTCACAGTGAACCATGCTAAATGGATTAAATTCATAAAATCGGCAAATGGTGAATCATTTGCTGACGTGAATATGGTCAGTGAAGATCTTGAGAATGATAAGCGCGTCATTGCATTTAAAGTAGACGGAGATAGTACAGAGCCGTTGCTGTTACAAATGCATGTTGTCATTGAAGAGATGGAGCCGTCGTATGATCACAAGTACTCGGTCCGTTTGAATCTAGATGTAGAAACGATGGAATTGACAGACGCTCCTGCGGTTGTTGTTAATACGCCTGT
This sequence comes from Sporosarcina psychrophila, assembly GCF_001590685.1. Taxonomy (GTDB): domain Bacteria; phylum Bacillota; class Bacilli; order Bacillales_A; family Planococcaceae; genus Sporosarcina; species Sporosarcina psychrophila. Next base: position 3,794,017 of record NZ_CP014616.1, on the reverse strand, counting down.
TGCCGAATCAAAATCTGTTGACACGATTGAAAAGAAAGATGAGTCAACAAGTAGCACAGCACTTATTTATGTATTGCTCGCAATAATCGCTATCATTGCGATTATTTTTGTGCGCAAGTTCAGTTCCGCGAAGAAAGTAAAAAAATAAACCATTAAAAGGGGATTAACGAATGAAAAAGCAACTAATGATGTTATTTTCAGCACTACTCGTTCTATTTACTGTACTACCTGCTAGCCAATTCGAAGCAGCTGAAGTAACTACACCGGTGAAACAAGAATTTGAACTACCACTTGATATATTGCAAGTTGAAAATGATGATAAATCAGCAACAGCTCAATATGTGAAAAGCCCTGCGAAAATTGTTGTTGAAGACGGTAAAACTTACGCATACGTAACATTATTAAGCAGTAAGTGGTGGCAGTCACTGAAAGTCCAAACAAAACAACCAGGTACATTTAAAGAAACAAACTTCGCAGATGCAGAAGTAATCAGTGAAGATAAGGCAGCGGATACTAGACTTGTTAAATTTGAAGTTCAAGATCTTAGTAAAGAATTGAATGCTAAAATCCATATTATCGTAACGGGTGTACCAGGCTTAGGCGAGTATGACCACAGCTATGATATCCGTTTGAAATTCGATGACAGCAAAACTCCGGTAGTACCAGAAGTACCGGAAGTACCGGAAGTAACTCCTGAAAAACCGGAAACTCCCGAAGTACCCGTAACACCAGCACCAGAAGTAATTAAAGACGGTGCATATACAATCGATTACAAAGCATTGCATGAAGAAGAAGATAAAGATTCATCAATGACTAGATACCTTGAAACACCAGCAGCACTTTCTGTGAAAGACGGTAAAAACCTTGTTACAATGACACTTACGAACAATGAACAAATTACAGCTTTCCAAGTAGAACAAGCTGGTAAATTCGTAGATACAACTGTTGTAAAAACAGATGTAGAAGCAAACACAAGAGTTGTTGAATTTGAAGTAGCTGATTTATCAACAATTATCAATGCTAAATTCACAGTATTTGTAGCAGCAGCGAACCACACAGGGAACTATTCTGTACGTCTTGCTTTTGACAAAGCAACTATTAAACCAGTTGTAATAGAAGAAGTACCTGGTGAAGAAGTAGAAACGCCTGTTGAAGTAGTACCCGTAACATTTAAAGATATCGACAAAACATGGGCAAAACCTTACATCGAGTCACTTGCATCAAAACAAATCGTTAAAGGAAAAACGGCTACAACGTTTGCTCCAAATGATCAAATTACAAGAGCACAATTTGCCATCCTATTGTCACGTGCACTTGAACTTCCGAAACAAGATTATAAAGGAACATTCTCTGACGTAACAAAAAACATGGACTGGATCGTTTACGAAGCTGAAGCGGCAAGCCGTGCAGGTATCATCAGCGTAACTGATGGGAAATTCCGTCCGAATGAAGCAATCACACGTCAACAAATGGCTACTATGATTATCCGTGCAATTGAATACAAAGATGCAAGTGTACTAGAAGGCGTGAAAAATGATGTTGCGTTTGCAGATGCGAAAGACATTACTGCATATGCAAAAACATCTGTCGACTTGGCAGCTGGTCTTGGTATCATTGGCGGTAAAGAAGTAAAAGGTAAACAACTATTCGAACCAAAAGCAAACGCGACACGCGCACATGGTTCTAAAATGGTTTATTACTTACTCGAAACACTTCAAAAATAATTTTATACAATCAATCAATGCCGGCGTCACTGCACCATTTGTGACAGCCGGCGTTGTACTGATTAAAATGTTTTCGGTAAAGGAGATAATGATTTGAAAAAAAAATCCGTATTTATGATGACAGTATTATTCGCTTTATTTACGATACTTCCCACACTTGCACCTGACAAAGCAGCTGCGGCTTCCAAATATGCCGATGGCGAGTACACGGTTCCGTTTACAGTGTTAAAAGATACAGGTAATGAGCAATCGACGACAGCTGACTATATGGTTAGTCCGGCGAAAGTAATCGTTCAAAACGGTAAAACGTATGCCGTTGTTACATTGAAAAACAGTTCTTGGTGGCAATACTTTAAAGTGCAAGCAGGCGGTGGATTTGCCGATGTACAAGTAGTAAGTAATGATACGGCAAATGATAAACGCGTTGTGAAATTTGAAGTGACAGACATTGAGCAATTGGTAAATGCCAAAATTCATGTCATTGTAACGGGCATACCCGGTTTTACATATGACAACAAATACGATATCCGCTTCAAATTTAACAGTTCCAATATCCCTTTAGCGCCTGTCGCCGGGCAGCCCGCAACACCTCCAGCGTCTAAACCAACACCTAAACCAGTACAACCAACACCGAAACCAACGCCCAAACCTTCAGTAACGGAAAAGGCGACTGCAACACCTAAGCCAGTTGAAAACAAACAGGCTGTAACAAAAATAGAAACGAAAACTGAAGAAAAAAACGAAGCGAAACCAGTAGAATCTAAAGAAGTCGCAAGTGTAAAGTCAGCTACAACCGCAGAAGAAAAAGCGACTGTTGAAACTGAGCAATCGAAAGAAGAAGCTGAGTCTGTGGCGAGTGAAGAAGAAATCGTTGCCGAAGATCAAACAGCGGCAGAAAAAGAAGAAGAGTCATCTGAAGTAACGAATGAAGCAAACGAGGCTGAAGTTGAAGCAGATTCAATATCTGAGTCGAATTCGAAATCTATATGGTATATCGTCATTTTCTCGATACTTATTCTTGGTGGAGTTATTGTCTTTGCTATGAGACAGCGCACACGGACTGAAAAGTAAGAGGTACATGGTAGTCGGGTCTTGAGAACGAAAGCGAGACCCTTTTTTACATAAGCTACAAGGAGTTGTTAATGAACATGCGAAAAGCACGTAATCTTTTCTATATACTTCTAGCTACTGTAGTCCTAGCTGGTTGTTCGTCCCAAAAAGGCACTTCATCCAATGAAGAAAATACCGAACCAGCGGGTGAGCGGATCGTTGCTACAACGGTTGCGTTGACGGAAATTATGGATGCCCTAGAAATCGATTTAGTCGGGATACCATCAAGTTACAAAGACTTGCCGAAACGCTACACCGATGTACAAGAGGTCGGGAATCCGATGAGCCCAGACATGGAAATGCTTTTGTCACTGAAACCGACAGAAATATTATCTGTGACAACGTTGAAATATGATTTGCAAGAGATGTTTGACGAACGTGACATCGATATGACTTATGTAAATTTGGAAAGCATAGACGCAATGCACAGCGAAATCTTACATTTAGGTGAGAAGTATGATCGCGAAAAACAAGCGAAAGCGATTGTCGATCAATTCGAAGAGAAAGTTGCCGAAATTCATAAACTATCAGAAGGTAAAGCCCAGCCTACTGTGCTCATTTTACTTGGTATTCCAGGGAGTTATCTAGTTGCAACAGAACATTCCTATATCGGAGACCTCGTTAAGCGAAGCGGCGGTAAAAATGTCATTACAGGAGAAAAAGTAGAGTTTCTTTCTTCTAATACAGAATACTTACAGCAAGCAAAACCGGATATCATTTTAAGAGCTTCACATGGTATGCCAGAACAGGTCATTCAAATGTTTGACGATGAGTTCAAATCGAATGACGTTTGGCAACATTTCGAAGCTGTTAAAAATGACCGTGTCTATGATTTAGACGAACTTCTATTTGGAACAACAGGCAGTTTAGCAGCAGTCGAAGCATTGGGCGAACTGCAAAAAATGTTGTATCCAAACTAAAGGCAGGGATAATAATGTTACGGAAAAATAAAAAGGCGCTCAGTTTTATCAGCGTCATTATTCTACTCATACTAGTTAGCATTCAATCTGCACTAATGGGAAGTATTAAAGTCACGCCGTACGAACTGATTCATGGACTAATAACGGGGACAAATGATCAGGTTGCTATCATTAAGGATTTACGGCTTCCACGAATTCTAATCGCTCTATTTGCAGGAGCAGCTTTATCCGTGGCGGGTGTACTATTGCAAGCAGTAATGCGTAACCCATTAGCAGACCCAGGAATAATTGGTGTTTCTGCGGGTGCCGGGTTTATGTCCATAGTTGTAGTCGCTTTTTTTCCGACACTGTACTTTTTCGTTCCTCTTTTTGCTTTCTTGGGCGGAGCTTTGGCATTTTTCCTCGTGTACTCACTGTCCTGGAGATCCGGGCTTGATCCACTGCGCATGATTTTAATCGGAATAGCGGTGAATGCCTTATTCACAGGGCTGAGCCAAGGACTTGGTTTTAGCGGAAGTGCACTTACACAATCGATGAGTCAAGTGATGACCTCAACGCTTACGATGAAAAAGTGGAGTGATGTCGATGTACTTATTTTATATGGAACGATTGGCCTCGTGTTGTCGTTTGTCGTTTATTCGTGGTGCAATTACTTGGCGTTAGATGATAAGACTGCGAAAAATTTAGGGGTTAATGTAAATCTAGCGAGATTAGTGATTTCGTTAGTGGCTGTTCTGCTTGCTTCAGTTGCAACTGCAGTTGCAGGTCTATTTGCTTTTGTTGGCTTGCTTATACCTCATATTGGACGGTCATTGGTGGGAACGGACCACAAAGTGCTAATTCCGTTTTCAGCACTGGCAGGGGCCTTGCTGATCTTAACGGCGGATACGTTAGGCCGAACAATTATAGCACCCAATGAAATCCCGGCATCTATCATTATGGCTGTCATCGGGGGACCTTTCCTCATATTCTTGCTGAGAAAGAGTGATCGTATTTATGGACATTAAGGCTATTACTTTCTCCTACGATAAAAAAGTAAATACGTTGCATGGCGTCAACAGTACGATTGATAGTGGGAAAGTGACGACGATTATCGGGCCAAATGGTTGTGGGAAATCGACACTACTTAGCGTGATGGCCAATAATAATCATCCGCAAAGTGGACAAGTTCTATTAGAGGGCAAAGCACTCTCTGATTTTAAACCGAAGGAACTGGCGAAAAAATTAGCCGTTGTGCATCAGCAAAATAATGCCCCATCCGATATGACCGTCGAAAAACTAACGGGTTATGGCCGGATTCCATATAAGAGTTTGTTCACTTCAGCGACAGATGACGACCAACAGGCAATTGAGTGGGCGCTCGCGTGTACCAATCTGACAGATAAGCGAACAGTACCAATTGACGAATTGTCTGGAGGTCAAATGCAGCGCGTTTGGATTGCGATGGCGCTAGCGCAAAAAACACCCTTCCTGCTATTAGATGAACCGACGACTTATCTTGATATTTATTACCAATATGAATTGTTGGAACTGATCAAGGGTTTAAATCGCACACATGGTATGTCAATCGTCATGGTTTTACACGATATTAATCAGGCGATACGTTATAGTGACATCATTATTGCGATGAAAGATGGAAAAATCGTTGCCAAAGGTACACCTAGTGAAGTTATCACCGTTCAAACTGTAAAAGAAATTTACGGGGTTGATGTTGTTGTGAAAAACGATAAAGAAACAGGTATGTACATCATTCCAATAGGGATTTGACTCACGTAGGTGACTGTCGTCCTCATAAGTAACCACTCCAGTAAACGCCTCTGGAGTGGTTTTTTATTATCTAGACTCCAGCCGCTAGCCCCTGGGCCGTTGAAAAAGTCTTAATATATGGTGAAAATGGGGGATCCTGCTAATATCGCTTCTGCGCTTTGTGGATGCCTCCCGCGATAAGCCAGAAAGAAGACCGCTTTCCGTCTTATCGCTCCGGCTACCACGAAGTCGCGCCTTCGCTGGATGGACTATGTAGAATGCGTATTTCGGTATCGGTATGACATCTAGAAGTACGGTTTGCTTCAAACATGGGAATGCATTTAACAACAGTCGCAATATAGGGAACGAATCAGAAATCCTGCTAATATCGCTTCTGCGCTTTGTGGATGCCTCTCGCGATAAGCCAGAAAGAAGACCACTTTCAGTCTTATCGCTCCGGCTACCACGAAGTCGCGCCTTCGCTGGATGGTCTATGTAGAAAGTGCATTTCGGTATCGGTATGACATCTAGAAATACAGTTTACTTCAAACATGGGAATGCATTTAACAACAGTCGCAATATAGGGAACGAATCGGAAATCCTGCTAATATCGCTTCTGCGCTTTGTGGGTGCCTCCCGCGATAAGCCAGAAAGAAAACCGTTTTCAGTCTTATCGCTCCAGCTACCACGAAGACGCGCATGCGCTGGATAAATCTATGTTAGAAAGTGTATTTCATTGTCGGAGATAAGACCTGCAGTCTGTAGTACGTCTTTCTTCAATGAGATTAGTATCAAATAGTAATCACATTATAATCTAAGTCTATACATCTCAAAATCACTTTCAATAATGAAAACTCCAGCGCATCCCCAAAGCGCCAAGCGATCTACAATCCACACTCCGAATCACAACTCTTTCACTAATGAACAACCTCATCGTGCTGAGCAGGCGATTGTGCTTTTTAAGCTTTTAGAAAAGTACTCATATCGGAAAAGATCATTGAAAATTGAATTCATGAAAAATAAATTTAAAAGTTTTTTAAATGTGCTATATGTGATATATCGCTGTATAACTGATGTGTAAGCGGATACATTTAAATCTACTATTCATAATTGGCTAACAATTTTAAAAACACTGTTGACTCCAGTGGGTATCCAAGATATGATGACATCAATCCAATTCAGTTCGTGATTCAATTCACAAACTACATAACCTAGACAACTAGATAAACAGATGTAAACATGTAAGTGATTTGATTAGGGGTGAGTACAATGGAAAAACCAATGAGAAGTGACATGATTAAAAAAGGTGTAGACCGTGCACCGCATAGAAGTCTGCTGTACGCAACGGGCGTTAGAATGAAAGATATGCACAAACCTTTCATCGGTGTATGTAACTCATATATTGATATTATTCCAGGTCATATGCATTTGAATAAATTCGCGGAAGTCGTCAAAGAGGCGATTCGTGAAGCAGGCGGTATTCCGTTCGAGTTCAACACAATCGGTGTTGATGATGGGATTGCAATGGGACATATTGGTATGCGTTATTCATTACCAAGCCGTGAACTCATCGCAGACTCTGCAGAAACGGTTATCAACGCTCACTGGTTCGACGGCGTATTCTACATTCCAAACTGCGACAAAATTACGCCAGGCATGTTGATGGCAGCAGTTCGCACGAACGTTCCATCCGTATTCGTCTCAGGCGGACCGATGGAAGGCGGTGTATCATCGACTGGTAAGCCTTTATCACTCGTTTCGGTATTCGAGGGTGTTGGAGCTTACAAACAAGGTACGATGACAGCTGAAGAGCTGCTAGACATTGAACAGAGTGCATGTCCTACATGCGGATCTTGTTCAGGAATGTTCACAGCGAATTCCATGAACTCGTTAATGGAAATGCTGGGAGTGACAGTTCCGGGTAACGGAACGATCGTTGCCACTTCGGATGAAAGACATAGACTCATTAAAGAAGCAGCGGAACATCTTGTTCGCATGGTGAAAGAAGATGTTAAACCGCGTGACATTATAACGAAAGAAACAATCGATGATGCATTTGCACTTGATATGGCAATGGGCGGTTCTACAAACACAGTCCTCCATACACTGGCAATCGCACACGAAGCAGAAATCGAATACGATGTTCGTGATATCAACAAAGTTGCTGAACGTATTCCTTATTTATCCAAAATTAGTCCATCTTCTGACTACACAATGCATGATGTTCATCTTGCTGGCGGTGTCAGTGCAATTATTAAAGAGCTCTGTGAAATCGAAGGAGCCGTCAGTCCAAACCGGATGACGATTACTGGTAAATCGCTTTATGAAAACGTAAAAGATTCTCATATTCTCAATGATGAAGTCATTCGACGTCACGATAATGCATACAGTCCTGTAGGTGGCTTGTCCGTTCTATTCGGTAATATTGCACCGGACGGCGGCGTCATCAAAGTAGGAGCCGTTGACCCATCGATTACAGAGTTCCGAGGAAAAGCCATTGTGTTTGAATCTCAGGAAGATACACAAGAAGGAATCGACAACGGAACAGTAAAAGCGGGTGATGTTGTTGTTATTCGTTACGAAGGTCCGAAAGGTGGACCGGGAATGCCAGAAATGCTCGCACCTACTGCAGCAATTGCAGGACGTGGGCTGGCAACGAAGGTAGCACTCATTACAGACGGACGTTTCTCAGGGGCATCTCGTGGTATCTCGATTGGCCACATTTCACCTGAAGCGGCTGAAGGCGGACCTATCGCACTAGTCGAAAATGGTGATATCATCTCAATCGATTTAACAAATCGGACAATTGAACTTGAAGTTTCCGATGAAGAACTAGAAAAACGAAGAGCACACTTAAAACCATTCGAACCTAAAATTAAAAAAGGCTATCTAGCTAGATATTCAGCGCTTGTCACATCTGCAAGTACAGGCGGAGTTATGAAAATTTAATAGTGAAAATCAATGATGGGGCAAAAGTAATTAGAACCTGTATTCACAGAGAGCCGGTAATGCTGGAAGCCGGTAATACAACTAGTTGCGACATCACCCCGGAGTGGATTGCTGAAATTATAGTAGGCAATCCCGGGCGTAGAGAAATCGGCGCTCGTTATATAAAGAATAGACCTAGTCTATTCATGAGGCGGCTAGATTGCTGCGAACAAGGGTGGTACCATGAAAAGTTTTTTCATCCCTATGTAAAGGAGAAGTTCTTTGCGTGGGATGAAAAGGCTTTTTTTTTCGACAAGAAGATTGATTATTCAAAAGTAGAAGTAAGGAGGAGTTTATAGATGAATGCTGAAGTTCAAACGAAGCAAGCAGTAGAGGAAATGGCGCCAGAGACTGTGCAAGAGCCACAACAGACCAAACAACCGAAAGATGGGTCTGCTGTACTCATTCAAGCTTTGAAGGATCAAGGTGTCGAAGTTATTTTCGGTTATCCTGGAGGAGCTGTACTACCGATTTATGATGCATTGTATCAAAACCCTATTTCCCACATACTTGCACGTCACGAACAAGGCGCAATTCATGCGGCTGAAGGATATGCTCGTGTTTCAGGAAAACCTGGCGTCGTCATTGCGACATCTGGACCTGGCGCGACAAACTTGGTAACTGGAATTACGGATGCAATGATGGATTCACTGCCACTTGTTATTTTCACTGGGCAAGTTGCCAATACAGTCATTGGTACTGATGCGTTCCAAGAAGCGGATATTATTGGGATCACGCAGCCAATCACAAAGCATAACTACCAAGTGAATGATGTATCTGACTTCCCAAGAATTATCAAAGAGGCATTCCACATTGCTTCAACAGGACGCCCAGGACCGGTACTCGTTGATATTCCTAAAAATATTGCAACGGGGCTCTTCATTCCAACTGGAGACTTGGACGCGGAAGTAGATTTACCAGGTTATCAGCCGACAACGACTCCGAACTATTTACAAATACAAAAAGCAGCAGAAGCCATTTCACAAGCGAAAAAACCACTTATTCTAGCAGGTGCAGGTATCTTGCATGCGCAGGCGATGGATGAATTGAAAGAACTCGTGGAGAAACATCAGATTCCCGTAACAAATACACTACTTGGCCTTGGCAGTATCCGTGGAGATCATGAACTATTCCTAGGAATGGCTGGTATGCATGGAACAGTTACATCCAATATGGCCATTAGTGAGTGTGATGTACTTGTCAATATCGGCGCGCGTTTCGACGACAGACTGACAGGCAATCTGGCATCATTCGCACCAAACGCGAAAATTATCCACATCGATATCGATCCTGCTGAGATCGGCAAAAATGTACCGACAGAAATCCCAATCGTGGCAGACGCCAAAGAAGCATTACAAGCGTTGCTGAAACAACAATTCAAGTCACCAGAAACAGAGACTTGGCTGACATACTTAAAAGAATCCGCCAAGAAGTTTCCACTGTGGTATGACAACGATGATGAAGGAACAATTCTTCCACAACAAGCGCTTGAAATCATTCATCGTATTACGAAAGGCGATGCAATCGTCACAACGGATGTAGGACAGCATCAGATGTGGACGGCTCAGTACTATTCACTGAATAATCCAGATCATTGGGTAACCTCAGGCGGACTTGGCACAATGGGCTTTGGGTTCCCAGCGGCAATTGGTGCACAAATCGCCAAGCCGGAAGCGCGTGTCATTGCAATTGTAGGAGACGCTGGATTCCAAATGACGGCGCAAGAGCTGTCGCTGTTACAAGAAATGCGCATTCCTGTGAAAATTATCATTCTCAACAATGGCTGTCTGGGAATGGTTCGTCAATGGCAAGAGACGTTTTACGAAAAGCGTTACTCACAATCATTGATGCCGGTTCAGCCAAACTTTGTGAAATTAGCAGAGGCGTATGACATTAAAGGCTATCGGATTGACACATTGGAAGAAGCGGAAGCGGTATTCCAAGAAGCACTGTTATCTGATGAACCCGTTCTCATCGACTGCCGTGTGAAACAACTGGAAAACGTCTATCCGATGGTTGCACCAGGTAGAGGACTACATGAAATGATCGGGGTGAGTAAACTATGAAACGAGTTATTACGGTAACTGTTATCAACCAAAGTGGCGTGCTCAATAGGGTGACCGGCTTGCTGATGAAAAGGCAGTTCAATATCGAAAGTATCACAGTTGGTCACACCGAAATAGCAGGCAGATCGAAAATGACGTTCATCGTCAATGTAGAAGACGAACGGAAAATTGAACAGCTCGTCAAACAGCTGCAAAAACAAATTGATGTTCTTAAAGTTAATGACATAACGGATAAAGCAATCGTTATGCGTGAGCTAGCTCTAGTAAAAGTCATTTCACCTCCGCATGTTAGAAGTGAAATGAACAGCATCATCGAACCATTCAGGGCAACGGTTATCGACACTGGAAAAAATGTCGTCACGTACCAAGTGATTGGAAATCCGGAAAAGATCGAGGCGTTTATCGATTTGCTCAGACCATATGGCATTAAAGAATTGACAAGAACAGGCGCTACGGCATTTGTTCGTGAAACACAGAAAGTCCAATTACCTCAGTTATCTATTTTGAAATAAGAAAAGCGTAAGCGCCTGTTCAGAGGCGACAGGCATAAGATGGGCTGGCGAAGCGGCGTTCTTTGCCGCACAGCCGGACCGACTTATGACCCGAGCCTCTAGGCGCTGGAGTCTAGACAGCATTATACAAACTAAAAAAAACCAACTATTAGGAGGAAAACAATTATGGCTAAAATGTATTATAACCAAGATATCAACGAAGGACTTTTGAAAGATAAACTAGTAGCAATCATCGGGTACGGATCACAAGGTCATGCACATGCGCAAAACCTAAACGATTCTGGATTTAATGTTGTTGTGGGTGTTCGCCCAGGTAAATCATTTGATCAGGCAAAACAAGACGGACTAAACGTATTGACTGTGCGTGAAGCTGCTGAAAAAGCGGACGTTATCATGATTCTACTTCCGGATGAAAGACAAAAACAAGTCTATGACGAAGAAATCGAACCGGCACTTAAAGCAGGTAAATCACTTGTTTTCGCACACGGATTCAACGTTCACTTCGGTCAAATCGTTCCACCTGCTGATGTTGACGTATTCCTAGTTGCACCAAAAGGACCTGGACATCTCGTTCGTAGAACATTCGAAGCAGGCGCAGGTGTTCCAGCATTGTTCGCAGTGTATCAAGACGTTTCAGGCCAAGCGAAAGACGTAGCTCTTGCGTATGCAAAAGCGATTGGATCAGCACGTGGCGGCGTACTTGAAACGACGTTCAAAGAAGAAACTGAAACAGATCTATTCGGTGAACAAGCGGTACTATGTGGCGGGTTGACTTCACTTGTTAAAGCAGGTTTTGAAACACTAGTAGAAGCAGGTTACCAACCAGAACTTGCTTACTTCGAAACATTGCACGAAACAAAACTGATTGTCGATCTTATGTATGAAGGCGGAATGGCAGGCATGCGCTACTCAATCTCAGACACAGCTGAGTGGGGAGATTTCGTTTCAGGACCTCGTATTGTTGACGCGGATACAAAAGCGCGTATGAAAGATGTACTAACAGACATTCAATCAGGTAAATTTGCGAGAGAATGGATTGCAGAAAATGAAAATGGGCGTCCGAACTTCAATCGATTTGAAGAAACAGAAGCACAACATGAAATTGAAGTAGTTGGCAAAAAGCTTCGCGCAATGATGCCTTTCGTCAACGAAGGTGCGAAATCAAAAGAGGAAGAAGTGGTGGGTAGTGCGAAAAATTGACATATTTGACACAACACTTCGGGACGGTGAACAATCTGCAGGTATTAACCTAAATACAGCGGAGAAATTAGAAATTGCACGACAGCTTGAAAAATTCGGGGCAACAATCATCGAAGCAGGGTTTCCTGCTTCATCCCCCGGTGATTTTGAAGCAGTGCAACGTATTGCAAATATAGTGAAAAAGTCGACGGTAACTGGTCTTGCCCGCGCAATGAAAAGCGATATCGAAACATCTTGGGAAGCACTTCGCGGTGCGGAACAACCTCATCTACATGTGTTTTTAGCAACTTCACCTATCCATATGGAATATAAGCTTCAGAAAACACCTGACCAGGTCGTCGAAATTGCAGTAGAAGCTGTAAAATATGCCCGCAAGTTCTTCCCGCAAGTTCAATGGTCTGCGGAAGATGCATTCCGTTCAGATCGGGAGTACTTAGTACGCATCATCAATCAAGTAATTGCAGCTGGCGCATCAGTTATTAACATTCCTGATACGGTCGGCTATGCAACACCTCAAGAATACGGTGCATTATTCAAGTTTTTGAAAGAAAACGTGACCGGTATCGATAAAGTGAAGCTTTCTGCACATTGTCATGATGACTTAGGCTTTGCTGTAGCCAACTCAATTGCAGCGATTGAAAATGGTGCGGACCAAGTCGAAGGTACAATCAATGGTATTGGTGAGCGGGCAGGAAATGCTGCGCTTGAAGAAATTGCTGTTGCACTCCATATCCGCAAAGACTATTACGGATTGGAAACAGGTATTAATCTACACGAAATTAAACGCACAAGCCAGCTCGTCAGCCAATTGACAGGCGTTGTCATTCAGCCAAACAAAGCAATTGTTGGTAAGAACGCATTCGCGCATGAGTCAGGAATTCACCAGGATGGCTACCTAAAAAATCGCCAAACATATGAAATCATTACTCCTGAATTAATTGGAGATAAAACTGAACCGCTTGCGCTAGGAAAACACTCTGGCAGACATGCATTTAGTGACCGTGCTATTTCAATGGGCTTCGATCTTAGTGCTGAGAAGTTAAATGAAGCGTTTGTCGAATTTAAGAAACTTGCAGACCGTAAAAAAGAAATTACAGAAGATGATCTATTTGTATTATTTACAGATCAACAAATTCAAAATAATGATGTACCTGTTTATAAATTTAAAGATGTTCAAGTTCAGTATGCAACTGCGAATGTTCCATCTGCAACCGTCACGGCTGTTAATCCGGACGGGGAAACGGTCACTGCGACAGCAACAGGTTCGGGATCAGTTGAAGCGATTTTTAATACGTTGGAACTACTTGTTGAAGGCGAAGTTCACATTCTAGATTACCGTGTAACATCGATTGGCAAAGGACGCGATGCACTCGGTGAAGCGGTAGTTAATCTAAGTATTAACGGTGAAGTATCTATTGGACGCGATGTCGCGCAGGACGTATTGGGTGCATCTGCTAAAGCATACTTTAATGCCATCAACAGACAATTGGTCAAAAAGCAATCAAAAACAAAAGTAACTGTGATTTAACCAGTTACATTGAACAAATAAATACCTATACAAACTAAGCGAAGGCGCCTTAAAGGGGTAGCCGAAGCAATAAGACTAGTGGCGAAGCTGCTTGGCTTATGGCGGGAGGCATCCCCAGCGTCGAAGCGAAGTCAATGGAATTTTTATTTCAACTTAATATAGTGAGCATAAATAGATTCAAAAACAATAAGGAGGAGAAGTTCTATGGAGAAGAAAGTAGCAGTATTACCAGGTGATGGAATCGGCCCAGAAGTGACTGAAGCAGCAGTGAAGGTACTTGAAGTGATTGCAAGACGTTTTAGCCACACCTTCCATGTAGAGTACGGAGTAATTGGCGGCGTTGCAATTGACAAACATCAAAATCCACTTCCAGATGAAACGGTAGCACTATGTGAAGCGAGTGACGCGGTACTTCTCGGTGCTGTAGGGGGTCCGAAATGGGACCAAAATCCATCAGCGTTGAGACCGGAAAAAGGACTACTTGCGATTCGGAAACATTTCGACTTGTTTGCTAATCTTCGGCCTGTGAAAGCTGTACCATCCTTACTCCATGCATCTCCTCTAAAAGAAGAAGTGGCAAAAGATGTAGATATGATGATCGTCAGGGAATTGACAGGTGGTCTTTATTTCGGAGAACCAAGTCGTCGGACGGCAGATGCCGCAGTGGATTCACTCGTTTATACACGCGAAGAGATTGAACGTATTGTTGTTAAAGCGTTTGAAATTGCTCGCTTACGTAGAGGGAAAGTAGCTTCTGTTGATAAAGCAAATGTACTTGAAACGAGTAAGCTATGGCGTGAAGTTGTTGAAGAAAAGAAGAAAGCATATCCAGATATTGAAGTGGAGCATATGTTAGTCGATTCCACTGCTATGAAATTGATTACAAATCCGGCAGCATTTGACGTTGTCGTAACGGAAAATATGTTTGGAGACATTCTAAGTGATGAGGCATCTGTAATCACAGGGTCACTTGGCGTACTTCCGTCAGCAAGTATCCGTTCGGATGGTTTTGGATTATACGAACCAGTCCACGGTTCCGCGCCCGAAATTGCAGGACTTGGTTTAGCAAATCCAGCTGCAGCGATTCTATCCGTTGCAATGATGTTGAAGTATTCATTCAACCTAGACACGGAAGCATCAGCGATTGAAGAAGCAGTTAACACAGTGTTCGAAGACGGTTTCTTCACAGCCGATCTTGTAGAACCGGGTAAACGGGTTTTATCGACAAAAGAGTGGACGGACAAAGTCATTGACGAACTTGATACACAATTCGTCTCGAATAGCATTATGTTTTCATACGTTTAACCATATTCAATTGATCAGAGAGGAAGGGCTGCCATATGGCGAAAAATATCATCGAGAAAATCTGGAATCAGCATATCGTCTACGAAGAACAAGGGAAGCCTGATTTGCTCTATATCGATCTTCATTTACTACATGAAGTGACTTCTCCGCAGGCGTTTGAAGGGCTGCGACTTGCGAATCGTACCGTGCGCAGACCCGATCTCTGTTTTGCAACCATGGATCATAACGTTCCGACACGAAACCGTGATGAGATTAAAGATCCAATTGCTCGGAAACAAATAAACACATTACAAACAAATTGTGATGAATTTGAAATCCCACTTGCAAATATGGACCATCCAGATCAAGGAATTGTCCATATAATCGGGCCAGAACTTGGACTAACACAGCCTGGTAAAACAATTGTCTGCGGCGATAGCCATACATCCACACACGGGGCGTTCGGAGCAATTGCATTTGGCATCGGAACTAGTGAAGTCGAGCATGTCCTTTCGACACAAACATTGTGGCAATCAAAACCGAAAACAATGGAAATCCGCATTAACGGTAAACTTGGATTCGGTGTTACCGCAAAAGATGTCATTTTAGCAATTATCGCCAAATTCGGAATTGATATGGGCACAGGTCATATTGTTGAATTTACGGGTGAAGCAATCCGTGATTTGACGATGGAAGAACGGATGACCGTTTGTAATATGTCCATTGAAGCAGGGGCGAAAGCTGGTTTAATAAGCCCAGATGAAACAACTGTTGCTTACTTAAAAGGACGCAAATATGTTCCCGAAGGTCAAGAATTTGAAGCGGCAGCTGCACACTGGCTATCGCTTGCAACAGATGAAGGTGCAGCCTATGATACGATTCTTGAAATGAATGCAGATGAAATCGAACCATTTGTGACTTGGGGAACAAACCCTTCAATGGGTTCTGGTATTTCAGCGAACGTTCCCTATGCGAAAGATTTTGAATCAGAATCGGATAAAGACGCATTGAAACAAGCACTAACGTATATGGGGCTTGAAGAAGGTGCTCCGCTGAAGTCGATTGATATCCAGCATGTCTTCATTGGTTCATGCACAAATGCAAGATTGAGTGATTTACGTGCAGCGGCAAAAGTGATTGCAGGGAAGAAAGTCCATCCATCTGTCACAGCAATTGTCGTTCCTGGTTCACGCACTGTTAAAAAACAGGCAGAGGATGAAGGATTAGATTCGGTATTTCTTGAAGCTGGATTCGAGTGGCGGGAATCGGGTTGCAGTATGTGCCTAGCAATGAATGATGATGTAGTTCCTGTAGGTGAACGGTGCGCTTCAACATCTAATCGAAATTTCGAAGGACGACAAGGGGCAGGGGCACGGACACATCTTGTAAGTCCGGCCATGGCAGCAGCTTCAGCAATTGCAGGCCATTTTATAGATGTACGGGAATTGGAAGCTGTTCATTCATAATTGAGGAAAGGATGATTAGATGGAACCGATTAATGAAGTTGTTAGCGTCATAACGCCGCTCGATCGTAAAAACGTCGATACCGACCAGATTATTTCGAAAGAGTTCTTGAAACGAATTGAGCGAACAGGGTTTGGAAAATATTTGTTTTATCACTGGCGACATAATGCTGATGGAAGCGAAGTTCAAGATTTCGTACTGAATGATGAGCGGTTCAAAGGATCTAAAATCCTCGTTGCTCAAGAAAACTTTGGGTGCGGCTCCTCTCGTGAACATGCACCGTGGTCGATTTTAGACTATGGATTCAATGTCGTCATCGCGCCAAGCTATGCGGATATCTTCTATAATAACTGTATGAAAAACGGTTTGCTTCCAATTAAATTAACAATGTCGGAAGTAGAAGAGTTGTTGGCAAGTGGGCAAAAAGATCCTTACTCAGTAGAAGTTAATCTTGTTAAACAGTCGGTGACAGGGCAGGATGGCAAGTCCTATTCGTTTGATATCGACCCGTACTATAAAGAAATGTTATTAAATGGTTGGGATGAAATATCCTTGACTTTCCAATATGAAGAACAAATTTCTAACTATGAAAAACAACATCAAAACGCGTAAACATTAACTTAAAAGGGAGATGGTGTAATTGGGAATTTGTATGAAACAGCGCGCTTATTCGAAGCATTTGAACGCTTAACTGAAATTGTTCACCGCACACCTATTAAACAATCGGAGACATTGAATGAATGGACACAATCCGAAGTGTATTTGAAACTTGAAAACTTACAGAAGACAGGGTCGTTTAAAGTACGCGGCGCGTTCAACAAAATTTCTCAACTGACAGCAGAAGAATGTGCGAAAGGTTTACTTGCGGCTTCTGCGGGAAATCATGCACAAGGTGTTGCATTGGCAGGACGGAAAGTGGGCGCCAGAGTTACAATATTCATGCCTGAAACGACTCCAGCGGCAAAAGTGGCTGCTACCCGGAAATACGGGGCAACTGTTAAGCTAGTTGGGAAAAATTTCGATGAGGCTTATAAAGCCGCTCGTACTGAACAACTGGCAACAGGTGCAACGTTTATCCATCCTTTCGATGATATAACAATTATTGAGGGTCAGGCAACGGTTGCGATGGAAATGCTGCAACAGCAACCGGACTTGGATACAATTGTTGTACCAGCAGGTGGTGGAGGACTTTTAGCAGGGACTGCACTTGCTGTGAAAACAATACGGCCTTCGGTAAAAGTGATTGGCGTTCAGGCCGCAAATGCACCTGCAATTGCTTCGACTTATCACGGTAGAAAAAGTAATCTGACTCACTTTTTACCGACGATAGCAGAAGGGATTTGCGTCAGAGAACCTGGTAAAGTAACGATGGATATCATTCACAATTATGTAGACGATATGATTACAGTGACGGAACAAGAAATTTCATCAGCCATTCTTTTCATGTTAGAACGCGAGAAAATGCTTGTTGAAGGAGCGGCAGCCGCAGCGGTTGCTGCTGTCTTGAATAAGAAATTACCTGTTTCATCTAACCGAATCGGTGTTATCGTTTCGGGCGGAAATTTTGATGTTGGTAAGTTAGGGAATTGTATAACGGAATGTAATGACTCTGTACTTAATTTCTAATGGAAATGCAGTTTTTATAACACAATAAGGATCATCGTGATAATTACTATTTCGAACAATATAATTTTTTAAAAAGCCCCTTTCATTGTGAAATGAAAGGGGCTTAACTTTTGTATTTGGTGTCTATGAGCTTTATTTAGAATTGTATTTCCGTACATTTTAATTTATTAGTTGATTGTCAGACCTGCACTTGCTGCACCTTGTATGAGGCCTACTAAAGGAGCACTTGCGGAAAACACCATTAGCAAACGATCTCCAAGGCTTACTGGAAATGAGAAACCACTGGCAGTGCCAGTTTGTATAGCACCGACTGTTAATCCGGTGAATGTTAGATTTACTTTAACGCCAGTTGCGCTGTAGGTATTGCTATTTCCAGTTGCACGATATACTTCTGCACTAACTACTGTCGTCCCTAGACTTAATGCCACGTTACTATTAAAGTATGCTGATATAGCTGTGAGGGTTCCTGCACGAGGAGCCATAAAGGCAAAGTTACTTAGAATTGGGAGTGTTATTGTAGCACCAAGAGCTGTAAGACCTGCTATGGAACTCCCGAATCCTATAACAGAAGGAATACCAACTGCTCCCAAGAGTAACGTAGTCAATGCCATTGTTGAGGTTCCAGTTGCAAATGGAATTATCGTACTGTTACCATTAATGCCATTAGTTCCCGTAGGCCCAGTAGCACCGGTTGTTCCGATAGTTCCAGTGACACCGGTTGGTCCAATCAGTCCGACGGTACCGGTAGCTCCAGTAGCGCCGGTTGCTCCAATCAGCCCGGCTGTGCCAGTAGCTCCAGTTGCGCCAGTGACACCGGTTGGTCCGATCAATCCGGCGGTACCAGTAGCTCCAGTAGCGCCCGTTGTTCCGGTAGCTCCAGTAGCCCCAGTAGCGCCAGTAGTTCCAGTAGTTCCAGTCGCACCGGTTGCTCCAATAAGCCCGGCTGTGCCAGTAGCTCCAGTAGCGCCAGTGACACCGGTTGCTCCAATCAGTCCGGCTGTACCAGTAGCTCCAGTAGCGCCAGTGACACCGGTTGCTCCAATCAGTCCGGCTGTACCAGTAGCTCCAGTAGTTCCAGTGACACCGGTTGGTCCAATCAGTCCTGCGGTACCAGTAGCGCCAGTAGCGCCAGTAGCTCCAGTAGCACCCGTTGCTCCAGTGGCACCAGTAGCTCCAGTCGCGCCAGTAGCTCCAGTAGTTCCAGTGGCTCCAGTTGCGCTAGTAGCTCCAGTCGCACCAGTAGATCCGGTAGCTCCAGTAGCTCCAGTAGCTCCAGTCGCACCAGTAGATCCGGTAGCTCCAGTAGCTCCAGTAGCTCCAGTCGCACCAGTAGATCCGGTAGCTCCAGTAGCTCCAGTCGTTCCAGTTGCACCAGTAGCTCCAGTAGATCCGGTAGCTCCAGTGGCTCCAGTTGATCCAGTAGATCCAGTAGATCCAGTAGATCCAGTAGATCCGGTAGCTCCAGTGACACCGGTTGGTCCAATCAGTCCGGCGGTACCAGTCGCTCCAGTAGCGCCAGTTGCGCCAGTAGCCCCAGTAGCTCCGGTTGGTCCAATCAGTCCGGCGGTACCAGTAGCCCCAGTAGCGCCAGTAGCTCCAGTCGCACCGGTTGCACCAGTAGTTCCAGTAGCACCAGTAGCTCCAGTAGCTCCAGTAGATCCGGTAGCTCCAGTAGCTCCAGTGGCACCGGTTGGTCCAATCAGTCCAGCGGTACCAGTCGCTCCAGTAGCGCCAGTTGCGCCAGTAGCCCCAGTAGCTCCGGTTGGTCCAATCAGTCCGGCGGTACCAGTAGCCCCAGTAGCTCCGATAGCTCCAGTAGCTCCAGTCGCACCAGTAGATCCGGTAGATCCGGTAGCTCCAGTAGCTCCAGTCGCACCAGTAGATCCGGTAGCTCCAGTAGCTCCAGTCGCACCAGTAGATCCGGTAGCTCCAGTAGCTCCAGTAGCTCCAGTAGCACCAGTCGTTCCAGTAGCACCAGTAGCTCCAGTAGATCCGGTAGCTCCAGTGGCTCCAGTTGCTCCAGTAGATCCGGTAGCTCCAGTAGCTCCGGTAGCACCAGTAGTTCCAGTAGCTCCAGTAGCTCCAGTAGCTCCAGTAGCTCCAGTAGCTCCAGTAGCTCCGGTAGCTCCAGTAGCTCCAGTAGCTCCGGTAGCTCCAGTCGCTCCAGTGGCTCCAGTTGCGCTAGTAGCTCCAGTCGCACCAGTAGATCCGGTAGCTCCAGTAGCTCCAGTCGCACCAGTAGATCCGGTAGCTCCAGTAGCTCCAGTCGCACCAGTAGATCCGATAGCTCCAGTAGCTCCAGTAGCACCAGTAGATCCGGTAGCTCCAGTAGCACCAGTAGCTCCAGTAGCACCAGTAGCTCCAGTAGCACCAGTAGCTCCAGTCGCACCAGTCGCTCCAGTGGCTCCAGTGGCTCCGGTTGGTCCAATCAGTCCGGCGGTACCAGTAGCACCAGTAGCACCAGTAGCACCAGTAGCACCAGTAGCTCCAGTAGCTCCAGTAGATCCAGTAGCTCCAGTAGCTCCCAGTAGCCCCAGTAGATCCGGTAGCTCCAGTAGCTCCAGTAGCCCCAGTAGCTCCAGTAGCTCCGGTAGCTCCAGTAGCTCCAGTAGCTCCAGTAGCTCCAGTAGCCCCAGTAGCCCCAGTAGCTCCAGTAGCTCCAGTAGCTCCGGTAGCTCCAGTAGCTCCAGTAGCCCCAGTAGCTCCGGTTGCCCCAGTAGCCCCAGTAGCTCCAGTAGCTCCGGCTGCCCCAGTTCCCCCGGTAGCTCCAGCTGCTCCAGTCGCACCAGTAGATCCGGTAGCGCCAGTCGCACCAGTAGATCCGGTAGCTCCAGTCACGCCAGTAGCCCCAGTAGCTCCAGTTACACCAGTAGCTCCGGTTGAGCCAGTCGCACCAGTTCCTCCAGTAGCTCCGGTAGCTCCAGTAGCACCAGTAGCACCAGTAGCACCAGTAGCTCCAGTAGCACCAGTAGCTCCGGTAGCTCCAGTAGCTCCGGTTGCCCCAGTAGCCCCAGTAGCCCCAGTAGCTCCAGTAGCTCCGGCTGCCCCAGTTCCCCCAGTAGCTCCAGCTGCTCCAGTAGCACCAGTAGATCCGGTAGCTCCAGTAGCGCCAGTAGCGCCAGTAGCGCCAGTAGCTCCAGTCACGCCAGTCGCACCAGTTCCTCCAGTAGCTCCAGTTGCACCAGTCGCACCAGTAGCCCCCCTGTGTCCTCTTTTACAACAACATGGATCGATATTGCATTTGTCATGTTTAACACATTCATAACATTCATTACATTTACAGCATTTATTGCATTTATTACATTTTCGTTTATTGTAATCATAATAATTCATTTTTTCACCCCCTTTCTGTAACATCCTATTCGAGCAATAGTTGGGGGGACGGGCAATCAACTACGTGCATAAAATAATAGATTAGGAAATGCCACAGAGAGGGCGGGAGATTTCTTTAATATTTATCCAGGTTTATTAAGGAAAGGGCTTTGGTTTTGAATATGCTCGCCATCTTGGACACTGATGCCCCCAACCAACTAGCCGCTCCGACAAGTTGTCGAAGCGGCTAGTTAGTTAGATATATGAAGCTACTGAAAGTAGTTCTTGAATGAATTTCAACTGTAGGCTACACAAATACTCATTCTGCTGGCTATGTGTATTGACTCTTAAATTTTCTCCTGATTATTTTTAATTACTTCATCTAAATATGTTTTATTTTTCATTATACTGTCATTATTTGGTTTGTATTTTCGGGCTAATTCATTATGATGATAGGCTTTGTCGTACTGTTTTAAGCGATCGTAAAGAACACATAATTGAAGATTGGGTAGCCAAGTAGAAAATGAGGTGTTTTGAAAGCCTATCTGTTGATGATTTTCATAAAGGAACGCTTGACTATACCAGTGGATAGCCTCGTGGTTTTTAAATTGTTCCATAAAGTAATACCCGAGTCGGCAACACGCTTCGGGACGAGGAACGTCATAGGCAAGGGTTCGTAAGGTAGAACTAAGTTCTTTATTCTTGTCATTTAATTTATGGTAGCAGTCAGCCAGTCTGAAACACGCCCTAATATTGTCTTCAATCCAGCCCAGTTTCGAATCTAAAAACTCCTCATAGTAAAGGACTGCTGTTTCAAAATCACTATGATCCATCAATTCATTGGCGTAATAGAATGTATCACGGGGGGACAATGTTTTCCCTGAAGCTAACAACTTTTTATAGATCGTGATATTACGTTCACTATCATGGCTTAAAGGGGAGTGGGTAACTGCTACATCACTATCGAATAGATTTCCTGACACGGAAAGAAACTCGTGTACCGCTCCTATCCATTTAAACTCATTTACTTTTTTTACTAGACGATATCTCCTCAAAAGGGAGGTCACGTTGCCTTCATGATCAAAACTTAAATGGTAATTCATTGAAACAGCATCAATCGTTGGTTGTAAGGATTGTTTCAATAACTTGAACTTTTCCTGATCTTCAGCTGTAAATACATCATCCGCATCGAGCCAAAGAACATAATCCATTGTTGCTTGTTGGAATGAGAAATTCCGTGCAGCTGAAAAATCGTCAATCCACTGAAAATCAAAAATTCGATTGGTGTACTTATTTACGATTTCTTTTGTTCGGTCGTCAGACCCTGTATCCACAATATTGATTTCATCCACTAACTCGCAAACAGAATCTAAACATCTACCTATTACTTCCTCTTCATTTTTCACAATCATACACAAACTTATCGTTATCACTTTTTATCCCTCCAAGCTTCCTTCTATTTATATGCAGTCTCTAAAATTTTGACGAACAAATTGCTGTCGAATGTTACGAATATATATATATTTTATGTAGGAAATATTCTTGAAAGTCATTTAATGATGATGAATATATTTCTTTATTTAAAAGAGTTTTTAGTTAGTTTCCAATTGTGAATTCATTAAGGAATTCTAAGTAGTCCGTTAAATTTACTAGAACTTTAATAAATGTTATTGTAATATGAGTTGATAAAAAATATGCTTTTTATATTCGTGTAATCGGTTACATAGATGTTAAGAAAGGGGCATTTAATTCAGCAAAAAAATAATGTATAGATTAGGAGAATAGTTATATGGATTTTTCACCATGGGTTTTATTTACGGATATCGGTTTGATATCATTGCTTCTGCTTGTAGGGACGATTATTCGAGCAAAGGTTAAGTTCATCCAGCAAATGTTTTTGCCGGCCAGTATTATTGCGGGGCTTCTGGCTTTGCTGTTAGGGCCGAATGGTTTCGGAATTTTGCCGTTTTCAGATCAAATGAAAGTCTATCCGGCAATCTTAATAGCAGTAATATTTGGAACGCTGCCGTTACTATCACCACGGATTGACTGGAATGCGATTAAGACAAGAGTCGGGAGCATGTGGTCGTACTCTCAACTTGCAATGGTATTAATGTGGGGTGGAGGATTGTTATTCGCACTTCTACTGATTAATCCATTTTGGAATGTACATGACGGTTTCGGTTTGTTACTTGCAGCCGGCTTTGTAGGGGGACACGGAACTGCAGCGGCAATTGGTGCGACATTTGAGCAAAATGGCTGGGAAGAAGCGACTTCTTTGGCTATGACATCTGCCACTGTAGGGATTATGAGTGCGATTCTAATTGGGATTCTCTTTATTAAATGGGGGTCTTCGAAGGGGCATACATCATTCCTTGCTTCGTTCAAAGATTTGCCTGACGAGATGAGAACGGGATTAATCCCGCCAGAATCTAGAACGAAATCTGAAACAGATACGGTATCGTCGATTTCGATTGATCCATATGTTTTTCACCTGTCTATCATTACGATTATCGCCATGGGCGGTTATTATTTAAGTGAATTAGGTGCAATGCTATTACCAAGCGTTGTTATACCGGCATTTTCACTGGCATTTCTTGTTGGATTGTTCGTGAAGAAGATATTGAATTCGACGGATACGGATAAATATGTCAGTAAGGATGTTGTGTCAAGAATTAGTGGAAGTGCAACGGATATTCTCGTTGCATTCGGAATTGGTTCAATTAGTATTTCAGTCGTACTTGATTATGCTGTTCCGTTAATTTTGTTATTTGTGTTTGGTCTTGTGTATGCATTTTTATTCTTCGCAGTATTTTCGAAGAAGTTTTTCCCGGAATACTGGTTTGAAAAGGGGATATTCACATGGGGCTGGACAACAGGAACGGTCGCTATGGGTATGGCGCTACTTAGAATCGTAGATCCAAAATCGGAAAGCAAGACGCTGGATGATTACAGCTTGGCCTATATACCAATTGCGCCGGTTGAAATTATGCTCGTGACATTTGCTCCGATGCTTGTATTGAACTCACAAGGATTTGTCTTTGTTGCTATCACATTTGCATTTGCATTCGTTATTTATCTGATGGCAATTAAATATAAATGGTTGAATAGAAAAGCATAATGAAACAGGGTCCCAGCAGTCGAATGACAGCAATGGGGCCCTTTTTTTTACTGAATAGCAGTCAACCAATAAGCGACACCAAGTAGTGTGTGCCTTGTCGCTTATACTTTTTATCTATTTACCGAAAGAAGACGCCCACTTCAATCACGAAAAGGGCGTGGCCAAGTGATAAGTGGGAGAAGAATTTCGGTTGGGCAGCAGCCCAAAATACTAGCTTTAACAGAACGTGTATTCTATAATTAACTCAAAACCCTTTTGAAATGAGGTGAAAGTCTGTGATGACCAACAAAGCCTATAAGTTCCGTATCTATCCAAACCAAGACCAACAAGTCCTCATTGCTAAAACAATCGGATGTAGCCGATTTGTCTTTAATCACTTTTTGTATAAATGGAATGACACCTATAAAGAAACAGGTAAAGGGCTAACATATGGCACTTGTTCAGCTGGCCTTCCCTTATTGAAAAAGGAATTATCTTGGTTAAAAGAAGTGGACAGCATCGCCCTTCAATCAGCTGTCCGCAACCTTGCAGACTCGTTTGACCGTTTCTTTAAGAAGCAAACCAAACCACCCCGTTTTAAATCGAAAAGAAATAACGTCCAATCCTACACAACAAAACAGACAAACGGTAATATTGCAGTTATTGGCAATGCCATCAAATTGCCCAAGTTGGGGTTTGTTAAACTCGCAAAAAGCCGTGAAATCTCAGGGCGTATAATGAATGCGACAATCAGACGGAATCCGAGCGGGAACTATTTTGTCTCCATTCTTGTCGAAACAGAGGTTTGTGAGCTACCTAAAACCAATACTTCTGTCGGTATTGATGTTGGTCTAAAGGATTTCGCTATAAATTCAGATGAGACCGTCTATGAAAATCCAAAATTCTTTCGCGCATTGGAAAAGAAATTAGCCAAAGCACAACGGATTCTTTCAAGAAGAAAAGAACATGCGATTTATCAACAGAAACCCCTGCATGAGGCGAAGAACTATCAGAAACAACGAAGAATAGTCGCTTGTATTCATGAAGAAATTGCAAATAAAAGAAATGATTACTTGCATAAAGTCTCCACCGAAATCATCAAAAACCACGATGTCATCGGAATTGAGGATTTGCAGGTATCAAACATGCTGAAAAACCACAACTTAGCCAAAGCAATCAGTGAAGTGAGTTGGTCACAGTTCCGCACAATGCTTGAATACAAGGCGAAGTGGTACGGGAAGACAGTCATCGCTGTCGCAAAAATTTTCCCCTCTAGCCAACTCTGTTCAAGTTGTGGCTATCGCCATAAAGACGTTAAGGTTCTTGCATTACGTGAATGGGTGTGTCCGGCATGTAACTCGTGTCACGACCGAGACTATAACGCAAGTATCAATCTTGAAAAAGAAGCCATAAGACTTCTAACCGCAGGAACTGTGGAGCTAGCCTAATCCATAATTGGCGGATACGCCGGTATTCTTAGGAATCCCCCACCTCTAAACGTAGTGAAGGTGGGGGTAGTTCAAATGTTAGGATAATATATACTTTAGATGAAGGAGGAGAACCTAATATGAAAAAATCATTATTGTTTGCAGCATTGTTAGGATCAGCTCTTTTGCTTGGTGCATGCGGGGAGTCGGATAAGAAAGATGAGCCGAAAACTGATGAAGAGAAGAAAAGTGAGGCAGTTGAAAAAGACCTTAAGGAACAAGGAGCTGTCGATAAATCAGAAACGGCAAAATCGGACGATGACTTAAAAGAAGAGTTTGGTAAAGAAGAAGGCGTTTCTTCGGTCGGTATTATCGTGACAGAAGATAGCGGTGGCTTCGTTCTACTCGATTTTGATGTTGCTGCTGATATGAAAGAAGAGAAAGCAAAAGAACTTGTCGAAAAGTTTGCTGAAAAATTGAAAGTAGAATATTCGGATTATAAAATTGATGTTCAAGCACGTAAAAATGGCGAAACGTTTGCACAAAAGACAATAGAGTAACGAATCAGCCTCCTGGTAAATGGGAGGTTTTTCTATGCCCATATATGGTATTATAGATGGATGACTGTACAGATTAAGTAAGGAGAGGGAGGATATTTGTAAATGTTACACAAGAAAAAAATGAAAGGTCCAATGAAAGTCGGACTTATTGTCGTAGTTCTTTCACTGTTTGGCTTTGGTATATTGAATGCTAGCGCGAATCCAATTAGTCCAAGCTTTACGGACGTACATAATGATTTCTGGGCAAAAGATGAAGTAACACAACTTGTCGACTTAAAAATTATTAACGGTTATCCGGACAAGCAGTTCAGACCAAGTTTAGAGGTATCACGGGCACAAGCAGCAAACTTGATAACGAACGCACTCGAGTTGCCATTTTCATCCTACAAGCCGATTTTTAAAGATGTCAGTGCAAAGTCGTCCCATTTGAAAGGTGCCATGGCTACATATGAAGCCGGTATTTTCTTAGGGAAAGAAGACGGGACGTTCGGCGTTGGTGACTCTTTGACACGTGAACAGATGGCGACTGTCATCGTTCGGGCTTTCAAGTTGCAAGATACAGGAGAAGAAATCACGTTCAAGGACGAGAACAAAATCAGTGAATCTCATAAATTAGGTGTAAAAGTACTTGCGCAACACGGTATCACAACTGGTAAGGAAGACGGTACATTCGATCCGAAAACAGCTGTCAACCGCGCGACATATGTCGTATTTCTACACAGGGCGATGCTGCAAAATAAGCTAATAGAGAAATTGCCTGCAACAGAATTCACGGAGCCAAATACGTACGGTACGTTTGATACCGTCCGACATGAGCAACAATTTGTCGAAGTACCACTTTCGACTACTGCCAAAACCTATTTGCGTTCGAACTATATCATGCAGTTTGCGGGAGAGAAAACCGTCAAACATGCACATGCTACAGATATTATTTACACATACCGCATAAGCGGCTTTCCGTCCGTCACGGTGAAAATGACGAAAAGGGAACTGCCTAACGGCGATTATTTTTTATTCAACGAACTGAGAAATCCTCAAAACATACCAGTAACTGTTGATGTTATCCAGACGGAAGAAGGATTATCGAAAGCCGTGCTTCACGAGTATAGTCGATTCCCAATCAAGAAAAGTGTGGATGAGACATTTGGCTATGACTTGATGACGTACCCCACAGGTATTTTCGAAAAAATACAAACAGACGGTAAAGTATCTCAGCGGATGATTGGGAAGTCATACCAGTCAACTGAACTGAACCAGAAATACCCTACAGGCGCAGAAAGCCATACGAGGGAATTACATCAGGAAAGCGAAGCGTTTAGCGGCGTTATGCTTGGAGAAACGCAACTTTCCGTTTACAGATTACAGTCAAGAGGTTTTGATGTTGTTGACCAATGGCTCCTAGCTTCTGAAGAACGATTGTTTGAGGATCGGAAGCAAATGGACGCTTGGATGCTTGAGTCAGCAGTTAATTATAAAAAACGAAATAAATGGTACACAGCCGAAGGTCCATACAATAAGATGGCGGTAACGGTTGAACCAATGCCGAAGTCGGGTAGAGGGTATGGTCGTAATCTACTTCTTGTGAAAGAGGACCGAGTTATGGCCCTTTACTCCGAAACTGGTGCACGGTATTATGAAAACCTTCTCTATAATTCATTTGCTAATTTGGATGTATTCAGAGGGAAATCGACGTATTGGGAGACAGAAGTAACAAGCACGTATCTGAAAAGCTTGTACGGTATAACGGCTCCGTTCGTCGATACTCGATTCAACGAACAAATTGCATTATTCATGTATAATGGCGGCAAAGCGTTTGAACATAAGGACTATAATGTCGGTCTGAAAAACTATGCCAATTTGCTTGTATCGCAAAAGGAAAAAGGGAATATCATCAAAGTGGACAACGAGTCCTACTATATTTCTGATTACTTCCCTGGGGCGCAAAAAGTGAAGACACATACGTCCATGAACCATGCGCTTGGTGGAATGAACATTCTTTTATTGGCTTATCAAGAGTTAAACGATCCTGCATATTTAGCTACTGCAACGAGTATCCAGACAGCGATCGTAAAGGAAAAGAATAAGTGGATCCGTCCTGACG
Organism: Sporosarcina psychrophila; assembly: GCF_001590685.1. Taxonomy (GTDB): domain Bacteria; phylum Bacillota; class Bacilli; order Bacillales_A; family Planococcaceae; genus Sporosarcina; species Sporosarcina psychrophila. Next base: position 3,765,349 of record NZ_CP014616.1, on the reverse strand, counting down.
GTGACATTTGGTATAAAATTTCGCCGGAACGTGAATTCTCTGGACGCGATTATGTTCATTTAACTTTGGAAGATTTGATCAATTCTTATGAATTGTGGTCGGCGATCGATGAATCGAAGTTGCCTATCTTTGAAGAAATGATACGTTCCAAAGCGGGTTATTTGAACGAAAACAAGTTAGGTTATACGACGAAGATTAAAAAAGGCCTTGAGCGTATCAACATGTCGGATATTCTTCCGGCAGGTAGTGAACATACGGACGCACTTTGAGGTAAAGTGATTGAAATGTGAAATCCTCCGCACTGGAATCATTCAGTGCGGGGGATTTTTTGATGGGGGAAAGGGGATTGTTATCTTGATTATATATTTAGCCATCACAGTTACGGGTGAAGCCATGAGAGTTTAGTCATAAGCCATCACAGTTACGAGTGAAGCCATGACAGTTTGATGAATTGTCATTAGAGTTCGGCGAAGCCATGAGAGTTTAGTCGTAAGCCATCACAGTTACGAGTTGAGCCATGACAGTTTGACGAATTGCCATTAGAGCTTGGCGGAGCCATGAGAGTTTAGACATAAGCCATCACAGTTACGAGTGAAGCCATGCGAGTTTAGTCATTAACCATTACAGTTACAAGTGGTGCTCAGAAAATTTTTTAATCAAGTTATGACCAATGTCACATTAACTAGGGGAGGCTAATTGCGTAAAAAAAATCCTGTCCACTTAAACACCAGTGGACAGGATTTACCTATTTTACTCCGTAATTCGTTCTATAAGGTCTGAACGAATCCAGCCGTAGTCTGCAGGAGGATTGCTATCTGCAATTACCTTATACCATTTGAAACCGTCGCTACCGACTGTTTCATCGACAATAACTACTGGATAGCCGAATGCGGCATTGGCGCCGGGGTCTTTCTGTTTGTAAGAGAATAGTTTAGCACTTAGCGGATCAGGGCTTGTCCGTACATTGACACCTACGGGACCGGTATAAATGATGCGGCCGAGATCCGCTTGTTTGTAATCCTTCTTGCCGAGGAATGTATCGATTCTCCACATATGACCGGCGATTTTACTTCCCCAGTTTGGATCAGAAGCGTACCTGACATTAAAGCCAACTACTTTATTGCCTGGAACTGCTCCATACGAATATCCGCCTAGCGGGTTAGCGTAATTTTTGTTCATGTATTCGTTAATAAATGCATCGACACTATTGTTGGGATGTTTGTATGTTCCACCTGATTCCGGACTAGAATCAAACACTTTAATACCGAAAATATTATTTTTCGTTAGTGAATTTCCGCTTATTCCGTAATCACTTTCGTGGATGGCTGTTGCAAGAATGAACAATGCGTTGACACGATGTGTTTCTTCAATTGTTTTTAAATAATTACCAAGACCAATTAACTTTGATTTTGTCGGAGCATCTTTGTAACGAGCGAGACCGGTTTTCTGACGGTCTTTCAAAATCTCAGTGATGAAGTAATCAAGTTCTGCACCGCTGTATGAAGAGGTTTGACGGACTGATTGGAATTGGAAGTATGGGTAATGTGTAATTGTGTTTTTCGTACCTACTTCATCAAAATGAACGCCATCAAGACTTGTATACCTTTTCCCGTTTTTCATGGATGAAGCTGCAGGACCGATAGAATAAACCCCACGTGTTTTAGTCAAGTTGTTATACGTATCATGATATAAGACACCATCTGTGCCTACTTCATAAAAGCTGTTGCCCGTGACAAGTTCTGTTGGAACAAGATCGACTTCGTTAGGTTTCGCGTAGAAAGTTAACCCACCAACTTCCAAAATAACATGATTCTCACTACTTCCGATATAGTTCATTTCATAACCTTTTTGAATATATGTTACTTCAGTCCGTAAAGTGGAATCGCTGTAGAGAGAGGTATATTGTTTAGGGTTTTCTGAACCAAAAGCTCGTCCAGACTTTATTTTAATAATCCTATTGTTTTTTCCAATGGCCTTAACAGATGAAGATGCATTGTAAGCAGCCAATGCATCTTCATAAGTTTTATAGAGTGCCGTTGTGGGAAGGAGTTTTCCGCCTGAAATTGTACTTACTTTGTATACTTCAGGATCAACGTCGGGTACAGAAGGAACTTCGGGTTTACCCGGTTCGCTTGGACTCGGCTCACTAGGTTCTGTCGGTTTTAACACTTCCGCGGCAGCGAATAATCTGAATAGGAATGCTGAAGCGTGTGCAATCGTTGCGTTATCTTTAGGGTTGAAATAAACACCATCTTTCCGGTGATCCCCTCGAATAATGTTCAAGTTTACGGCAGTTGAGACGGCGTCAACAAAGTTAGCTGAAATCTTTTTTGAATCTTTAAATTTCAAAGCTGTCTTTTGTGCAGGAAGGTCCATATAACGCATCGCTTTATACATCATACCTGCCATTTGTTGACGGGTAATTTTTTCGCTGGCTTTGAATGTACCATCGGGATAACCCGAAAGGATTCCTGCGCCGGCTGCATTTTGAATCTCAATTGTTAGACCCATGTTTGCCTTTAAGTCTTTGAATGTGTACTTTGTGGAAACAGGTAATTTAAGAGCACGTGCAATGTACGAAGCAAATTCGCCTCTAGTAACGGCTCTATTGGGATTGTAATTTCCTTTTGCGTCTGCACGAATGACGTTTTTTCCAATCCAATAATTCAAGTCGCTTTCCATCTGATGACCTTTAATGTCACTCGCCTGTGCTTGTATCTGAAAGACAGGGGAGAACATGAGTAGTGTGAGTAAAGTGAAAGTAATTAATTTTTTCACTCGTAAACCTCCTTCTATAATCTTACTTAATAGTATCAGAAGTTTGCTAGAATAATAAGGTTCAATTTGCACAAGTAGAATTTGTAATAAATATGAAACTAAAGAATAAGCCACAACGTCCTATAAGATGCTATAATTACGGAGGACTTTGTTCATTATTATGAGACGATTTAGTCGTAGAAAGGGAAAATATTTCATGACAACTATAAAAGAAAATTTAAAAGATAAAGAAACAATGTATTTCATTGCAGCATTGGCGGTCATCGGCGTAGCATTGATGCTCCCATCGTCGATTGCACTTGTTCTATCTTCCCTGTTCTTTGCGTTATTCGCATTTTTCAGACCACAACAAAGCCTGCTTTTCCTCGTAGTCTATGTGAGTATCCGTCCATTTCTTGTCGAAGTGAATCCGGGCCTCAAACTAATCGGGGATCTCATTACGTTCATCGCATTTGCAAAAGTACTCATTGCGGGTAGAAAGAATTGGAAGTCTCTGTTTTCGTTCAAATGGTTTGAATGGGCATTTTTTGCTTTCCTATTGTTCGGGGCTATCAGTGGACTGGTCCAAGGCGTTTTACCTTCTGCGGTCATTTTTCAACTACGGACATTTATTATTATGTATTTGCTTTACTATACTGTTTCACGGATGCTGTTACCGGAAGGATGGTTCCAACGGCTTGCATGGGTAACCGTATGGACAAGCCTTATCGTGTCAGTTCATGGCATAATCGAAAAGCTATCTATGAGGCAGTTCCTATTGCCAGATGTATGGAAATATAAAACGTTATCGGCGACAAACTTGGTAAGAATCTATGGATTACCAGGAAATCCGAATTCACTGGCGTTATTGCTGCTATTCGGAATTATTGCTGTGCTGTTCCTTCAATCAATCTACAAAACCGAGAAATATAAATGGTTCTTAACGATTAATCTTGTCTTGTTCCTTGGTGTATTCATCCTCACCTATTCAAGGGGAACTTGGATTTCAGCATTTATCCTCGGTGTGATTTTCATTATCATGTCGAAAAACTGGCATCTTATGAAACGACTTGTGATTGCGGGAGTGGCCTCCATCATCCTTGTTTATATACCAGTCAATCTCGGTGTACAGTACTTCAAAGAGCTTGGTCTTGTTGCTGCACCAGACACCAGTCCAGGAAGCATCGCAGAACGATTTGGAGAGACGTTCGATCAAAAAAACTTGGCGCTCATGACGGAAAGTGGTCGTTTCTTCTATATTAATAAAGGGTTTGAAGTATTTAAAGACTATCCGGTTGCAGGAGCAGGATTCGGTTCATTCGGCGGGTCTGCGACATTGTCATACGGATCGCCAATCTATAAGTTTTATGGAATTCGTTCAGACATCTACGGCGGAAAGTATTTCTACTCGGATAATCAGTACATTCAAGTAATTGCTGAAACTGGTGTTGCAGGTGTTGCCCTATTCTCAGCGTTTCTTCTAGGAATGTTTGCGCTGTTCTGGAAAGAACGTAAAACAGTATTCGGCAAGTTCATGATTGCCTTCTGGTTTGCGACCGGATTCTCAGGATTCTACTATAATATTTGGGAATTGAAATTCTATACGATGTTCTATTTCATCATCTTTGGAGTGTTCGCATCTTATACAAGTCAATATGTGAAGTTTAAAATTAAAGACTTATAATAGAGCGGTTCGGGGAAGAGTAATCTGCCTCGGACGGCTTTTTTTGTGTCTACGTAGTCGGCACTTAACAAATAGACTGTTCTTCCAACACCGCTTTGTCGCTAGGTGATGGCCTTACGCAATAAGCCCGTCAGAAGATCCCTAGGGAGGGATTGAACTGCATCCCTCCTTGGTCTTATTGCTCCGGCGCCTGCAGGATGCGGGTGTGCAGCCATTGCCGCAGGACACGGCGATATTTGGCTGCCTTTCATTAGTGTCGCTCCTTCGCTAGAGTTGTTCGTTATACGGGTGAGGGATACCACCTAGTTAATTCTATATAAGTAGTGCCGAAAATATAGATGGCGCCTTCCGCTTGGGTCTACAGGATGTAGGTCATGCAGTCATTGCGACACGATGTAGCGAACTTAGACTGCATTTCTCTTAATTTCCTTCTTATGGATTATGGTAATATATCGAATCCTTTGGTAAGCTGTATATTCATAGGAAGGGAGAGTGTCGTTTTATCACTAGTAAAGTAGCTTCAATGAAACGTTTCAGTAAACAAGTCGCAATGACAGCGGTAGCAGCCACGCTTCTTTGGACTGTACCAGCAAGTGCCTCGGCCAATCAGAATGCGGTGAAGAGTTATCCGGTATCATCGGGTGTAACTTATTCTCAATATACGCAATCAGCTTCAAAATACATAAATCATCTATCTGTCAATTTAGGAGATCCATATACAAAATTACAAGTTGGACTTCCTTCACCGATTGCGAAGAGACAAGCAACAACAGTGCTCGCAAATCGCGATTCAAAAGATGGGAACCGTGTCGTTGGGGCGATTAATGCTTCATTTTTCGACATGAAAAACGGCTTGCCGATGTATTTGATTTCACAAGGGAACGAGATTGTTAATGGCGGCGTGATCTCCGATTCGACAAGTAATTATGTAAGTCAACCGATTGCATTTGGTGTGACGAAAGATGGACTTTCTGAAATCGATCAATTTAATTTTAGTGTTCGTATGGATTACAAAGGAACAAACCATCTATTGACGGGGATAAATCGTCAGCGTCAAGATGATGAAACAATCATTTTCACACCACAGAATATTGAGACACATACGAATTCCAATCAGTACGGAATTGAAATAGTTATCGACACAGGACAGCCAATTACAAATACACAATACGGCCAGAAACTGACGGGCAAAGTTGTGAAAGTACGCGGTTATGGATCGAAAGAGAAAGTAGAAATACCTAAAACAGGATTCGTTCTTTCTGTCCATGGCGCAAAAGGTCTTGAGAAATTCAAAAATATGCAAGTGGGTGAAGATGTATCCCTTGCATTGACTATCGATGATAAATGGATGGATTCTGAGTTCATGTTGGCGAGCGGTCCGATGCTATTGAAAGATGGCAAGGTGAATATTACGATGAATACATCTAATTCACGAGCTACTGCACTTACCGCGCGTACAGCAATTGCAATTAGTAAAGATAAGAAACAAGTGCATCTTGTAACAGTAGACAACGTAAGAGGCTATAGCAACGGGATGTCGCTTACACAATTCGCAAATTATTTAGCAGCACAAGGCTATGATCGGGCACTCAATTTCGATGGTGGCGGTTCTACAGCGATGGGTGTACGGAATCATGGCAGTAATACGGTCGTGCTGGCAAACCGGACGTCAGATTCTTCGGAACGCCAGGTGTCCGCAATCATGGAAGCAATCAGTACAGCACCTGTAAGCGAACCTGCACAACTTAGCGTTTCGCGCAATCAAGTTGGTACGATGCTTGTCGGTTCAAAAACATCCTTGACAGTGAATTACTTACTGGATGCTTATTACAATCCATTAAAAGTGGACAACAGTCAGATTCAAGTGACAGCAGAAAAAGGTAGCGTTGCTGGTTCGGGACTAACGTACAGTGCCGTAAAAGCTGGGGAAGATCGAGTTTCCGTGCAATATGGAAATGCGAAGCAGTCATTCCCTGTATCAGTTGTCGATGCACCGGCTAAGTTAACAATTGTACCTTCTACAACGAAAGTGAAACCAGGTGCAAGCGTGACCTATAAAGCAAATGCAACGGATGCACTAGGAAAGCCAATCATTTTTTCTCCAGAACAAGTGAAGTGGAGCGTTACAGGTGATATCGGAACGATTACACCGGCTGGGGCCTTTAAAGCTGTTAATAAAGCAGGCAAGGGGTCAGTAAATGTGACACTCGGATCGAAAACGACAAGCATTCCTATCGTTTTGTCTGATGACACACCAGCGTTTTCTGATATACCTTCCACTTACGCATACTATACAGAAATAAGTTTTCTAAAAGACCTTGGTTATATACAAGGAGATTTGGATGGTAAGTTTAACCCAGGAAATACATTGTCGCGAGAACATGCGGCAGTCATTTTAAGTCGTGTGTTCAACTTAGATGCATCTGTTGCAAGTACACAACAGTTTAAAGACGTACCTAAAAAACACCGTTATTACAATGAAATTAATGCTATTGCAAGTGCGAATCTAGTAGGCGGTAAAGGGGACGGAACATTCGACCCGGCTGGCCAGTTGACACGTGCTCAAATGGCAGCAATCCTTGTGAAAGCGTACAAACTGTCAGGCGAATCGTCTAAGAAATTCAAAGACGTCCCTACAAGTCACTGGGCGTATAAACAAGTTCATATTCTAGCAAACAGTGGGATTACAACAGGGAATGAAAAAGGCAATTTCGAGCCGAATAAACCTGTGAACCGTGCGCAATTCAGCGCATTCCTATACCGCAGTATTAATAAATAAGAAAAGCGGAAGGCGCCGTTTTAGCCCCGAAAAGCGCAAGACACTAGACACCCTATGAACAGGTGCTTTTGGATCACTTTGGACTGAACGACTACTATAGAATTATCGGAATTTCTTGCTGCGTAGGGTGCGACAAAGTCGCATCCTACGCAGCTTTTTCGTTAATCGTATGGTGACCGTTCGTCCGTTGCTCTCCAAAGTTACAGGTACACGAAGTGCTAAAAACTTTGGGAACGAGTGAATAACCACTCACCTATTTATAAAGGAGCAGCCAAAGATGCAATTTTGGCTGCTTACTCCTTTTTAATAGCGTTTCCTTTTCGAATGAAAGGCAGTGTCACTTTCTATCTAGCGTCACACTGTTACTTGTATGATCTTTGCTTTATTAAAAGCGGTGACGTGCCCGAAATTTCATCTTCGGGCACGTGTAACCTCTATAGAAAGGTTGCTATTCTTTCATCGTCCAAAGCGAGCCGGAAATGTACAAGTGCAACTTCAGGCTAAAGGGTTCCATTTTCATCGAGTAGCACAGCTATGTTATACTAAATTCATCATGTAGTAGAGGAAGTCGGCTAATGAAAATAGGTATTGTAGGCAATTATGGCAACGATAATAACGGGGACGAAGCGATCTTATTCAGCATTATTAAACAAGTGACGTCAACGTTCAAGATAGACAGTAATGATTTAACGGTATTTAGTAATAATCCTAAACAAACAGCAGAACGGTATGGAGTGACTAGTTTTCCACTGTATTATAAAAATGGCAACGCAGTAAAGACATTTTTTAAAACGTACCAAAATAATAAGAGAATCGTAAAGACGTTTGATTTGCTGATTATTGGTGGCGGCGGAATCTTAATGGATTTATATAAAAGGGAAGCGCCATTATTTGGGTCATATGCAATGATGGCTAAAAATTCGAAGACGCCTTATGTTGTTTACGGATGCGGCGCGGGTCCGCTAAGCAGCGGTATAGGAAAATGGTTCATTCGCTATATGGCTAAACATGCAGAAAGTATCTCGGTACGCGATCCCGAATCTGTTGAACTGTTGAAGTCAATCGGCGTGAAAGAACACGTTCTGACTATCGGCGATCCAGCGTTTTCCTTGCGTCAAACGGGTGTTGAGAAATCGACAGTTCCGACGAAAATCGGTATCACAGCTGTTCCTTATTACAATGCAGGCTATTGGCCTGAAGGTAATCCTGCCATCTATAACGATTATATAGAAGGCATGGCAAAGAATCTGGACAATCTAGCTGAACTAGACAATGTTGAGCTGACATTTTTCGCGACAAAATTCCCACAAGATGCAGATGTTACAAAAGATATTCAGAAGAAAATGACACATAAAGATAAGACGACAATCATCGATGATAATCTACTACCAACTATGATCCTTGATGTGACAGCACAGCAAGACATTATTATTGGGACGAGACTCCATTCCTTGATTTTGGCAACATGTACTGAAACACCTGTCATGGCAATTTCTTATCATCATAAAGTGAATGATTTCATGAAACTTGCTGACCTGGAAAAGTATGCATTTCCAATCGGAGACATCAACAAACAACAAACATTATTCCTGGATGCATTCAACGACATGAAAGAAAACTGGCCTGCAACGGTTGAAAGTACGAAGAAACTCTCTCAAGATTTGTATGATGAATCGATGAAAGGAACAGAGCAGTTTATAAAGGCAATAAAGAAAAAGTAAATGACATAAAAACAGCCACAAAAGTGAAACTTACTTTTGTGGCTGTTTTCGTATTGTGAATGAATGGAATGAAACTGTTGTTGACAAACAAATCAATAGATTGGTATTATGTGTGTAACCGGTTACACACATAATAGAAAAGGGTGAAATAGTTGGCCAATATTCGGGATGTAGCGAAAGAGTCCGGTGTTTCAGTAGCGACTGTTTCACGCTTTATAAACCAAAAAGGATATGTTAGTAAAGAAGCAAAAGAGGTTATTGGACGGGCAATCAAAGAATTGGATTATAAACCGAACCTTGTTGCGCGATCATTAAGTACGAAGCAAACGAAACTTATTGGCTTAATTGTACCGGATATTATGAATCCGTTTTTCCCAGAGCTTGCTCGTGCAGTGGAAGATGTTGCACTAACTTATGACTATACGGTCGTGTTGTGCAATTCGGATGAAAAAGCAGAAAAAGAAATCCACTATATTGAGACATTAAGGCAAAAATATGTAGCGGGTTTCATCGTCACAACGAATCAGTTGCAAGCGAGTCATTATCAAAATTTGGATATACCAGTGGTTGCACTGGATCGTACGATAGATGCTTCGATACCGACAGTTTCATCGAACAACAAAGAAGGTGCACGGTTAGGAACTGCCCATTTAATTGAACAAGGTTGTCAACATATCGTCTGCATGCGTGGACCGACAGGACTTGGACCGGCGGATGACCGATTAGACGGTTTTTTAGAGGCTGTAGAAGGTAAGGAAATAGTGACGCATATTATCGAGTGTCCATTTCATTTTGAGCAATCAGAAGAGATAGCTAGAAAATTTCTGTCAGAGCACAAAGGAATTGATGGGGTTTTTGCAAGTAGCGATGTCTCGGCGGCAGGTGTGTTGAAAGCAGCACATTCACTAGGAATTATCGTACCTGATGAGTTGCAAATTGTCGGGTTTGACGGTATAGCACTTGGCGGTATGTTATCACCTGGGCTAACAACAGTAGCGCAAGATATATATAAGCTAGGGGCACTCGTTACACGAATGCTAATTAAGTTAATTGAAGAAATAGAGCTCGAAGAAAAAGAAATTCAAGTTCCGGTTAAACTGATTATTCGAGGGACAACGAGGAGTGAACAATGATGATTACGGTTGTCGGTAGCGTCAATATGGATTTAGTTGTGCAAACGGATGTTTTCCCAAAACAAGGCGAAACAGTTTTAGGTCAATTATTCACCACGGTGCCAGGAGGCAAAGGAGCCAATCAAGCAGTGGCTGCAGCCCGTCTTGGCGGGAATGTCCATATGGTGGCAAATGTTGGTAATGATGGTTTTGGTGAGGAATTACTGGAAAACTTGAAGGGCAACTCAGTAGACGTTTCCGGAGTAACGGAGAGTACGGGGGTAGCTACTGGCATTGCCAATATATTGTTGTCGGATGGAGATAACCGAATCATCGTCGTACCAGGTGCGAATTATGAACTGACGCCTGCATGCATTGATGAAATGAAAGAAACGATTCGAGCAAGTAAACTTGTTTTACTGCAACTTGAAATACCGATACCGACAATTATACATACGTTGAAAAACTGCGCTGATCTGAATGTTCCTGTGTTATTGAATCCGGCACCTGCTGGAGGTTTCCAAAATGAATTTATGTCATATCTTACGTACCTAACACCGAATGAGACAGAATGTGAACAAATTTTTGGGCCGGATATGGAGGCTGCGTTGGAAAGTTATCCAAATCAATTAATTGTTACACTCGGCAGTGCAGGAGCTCGTTATTATGATGGTGAAAAGCATGTCATCATTGAAGGTTTTAAGACAGACGTTGTCGATACGACAGGAGCAGGTGACACGTTCAACGGTGCATTTGCGTATGCGATTGTCGAAGGATTTGAATTGACTGAAGCGGTTACGTTTGCAAACGCTGCCGCATCTTTATCCGTCGAGAAATTTGGTGCACAAGGTGGTATGCCGGCGCGCGCTGACGTAGAACTGCGACTCGGGAGTGATTGGCGATGAAAAAACATGGCATATTGAATCGTGAACTGGCAGCCGTTTTTGCAAAGCTTGGTCATACCGATCAAGTGACAATAGCGGATTGCGGATTGCCTATACCAGATGGTGTCCATTGTATCGATCTTTCATATACGATTGGAAAACCTTCTTTTATTGAAATAGTAGGCGTGGTTTTGGAAGATTTGGAAGTAGAACATGCATTTATTGCGAGTGAAATAGAGAGTCGTAATACTGAAGTGTATGAAATCCTTTGCACTAAATTACCAAGTATAACAAAGCTGGCACATGAAGATTTGAAGCAATTGACGCACAAGTCAAAAGTAATCATTCGCACCGGTGAAGCAACGCCTTTTGCAAATATTGTTCTGCAGTCGGGCGTCATATTTTAAGAGAGCTCGGAGATCTGGGTGACTGTCACCGTCAAAGACTGCTAAATGAAAGTGGGTGAAGAAGTATGATTGAAATGACTGGGATTTCAAAGTCTTTTGATGGGAACTCCGTTCTTACTAATGTGGAATTCTCCGTGAAAAAGGGAGAGATTCATGCCTTAATGGGTGAGAATGGTGCGGGGAAATCAACGCTAATGAAAATACTAACCGGTATTTATGCACGTGATACAGGTGAAGTCAAAGTGAGGGGCAAGCTAGTCGATTTCAAAAACCCGAAAGAAGCAGAACATGCTGGAATTGCAGTTATACATCAGGAACTAAATATATTGCCAGATTTGACGGTCGCTGAAAATTTGTTTTTGGGGAATGAAAAGACGTTTGGTAAAAGTGGTATTTTAAAAACCAAAGAAATGAATAAGAAAGCAAAGGTGATTTTGGGAGAACTCGGACTGGATGTCGACGTAAAAACAGTTGCCCGGGAACTTTCGGTAGGTAAACAGCAAATCATTGAGATTGCCAAAGCGATGTCATCGAATGCAGAAGTGATCGTTATGGACGAGCCGACAGCTGCACTAACTGAGCGAGAAATCGTATCGTTGTTTGAAACAATCAGAGCCCTTCAAACGAACGGTGTATCGTTTGTTTACATATCACACCGGATGGAAGAGATTTTTGCATTATGTGACCGAATTACCATTTTACGTGATGGCAATTATGTTGGCGTCAAAGAGATTAAAGAAACGTCATTTGATGAAATTGTTCAGATGATGGTCGGACGCGAACTGGGTGAACGATTCCCAGAGCGTAACGCTATAATTGGGGATGTGAAATTGACCGTAAGTGGTTTAACACGCAACGGGCATTTCGAAGATATATCGTTTGAGTTGCGTAAAGGTGAAGTTCTCGGTATTGCAGGTTTGATGGGAGCGGGAAGAACCGAAGTTGCTCAATCCTTATTCGGTTATAAAAAACTGCAAAAGGGAACGATTTCTCTTAATGGAAAACCTGTGAAAATCAGCAGTCCACTACAAGCGAAAAAACTAGGTTTCGGCTATGTTACGGAAGACCGGAAGTCGGAAGGCCTTATCGTAGATTTCTCGGTAAAAGACAATTTAAGCTTAACGAATTTCAATAAAGTTTCAAGCAATGGCATCATCAAATCGAATGAAGAGAAAGTGTTGTACGAAACAATGGTAAAACGGTTGGGTGTCCGAACGTCGGGTCCCAACCAAGCTGCCAAATCGCTTAGCGGAGGAAACCAGCAGAAAGTCGTTATTGCGAAATGGCTGGGTATCGAACCGAATGTGCTGATTTTAGATGAGCCGACCCGAGGTGTGGACGTCGGAGCAAAAAAAGAAATTTACTCGATCATTAATGAACTTGCCGAAAAAGGTGTCGCGATTTTGATGATTTCGTCGGAACTTCCCGAAATTATTGGCATGGCAGATCGGGTACTTGTCATGCATGAAGGTACTCTTACAGCCGAACTGCAAAAAGCTGAAATGACGCAAGAACGAATTATGCATTATGCTACGGGAGGTGACAAAGTTGCTCAAATCTAATACACAGTCGGTACTGCAAAAAATCGGACCCCTTATTGGGCTCTTATTAATTGTCATTATCATTTCAATCATGAGTCCGAATTTTCTTACGCTTAACAACTTACTCAATGTTTTAAGACAAGTGTCGATAAATGCGCTCATAGCATTTGGGATGACCTTCGTCATTTTGACAGGCGGCATCGATTTATCTGTTGGGTCGATATTAGCTTTAACGGGAGCGGTGACTGCCGGATTAATGGCTGGTGGTATGGACCCGCTTCTCGCAATGTTCCTCGGATTACTTCTAGGAGCTGTTCTTGGTGCAATTAACGGCGTTATTATTGCCAAAGGAAAAGTTGCTCCTTTCATCGCAACACTTGCGACGATGACGATTTACCGTGGATTGACTCTTGTATACACAGAAGGAAAACCAATTTCAGGACTTGGTGATTCACAAGCGTTCCAGTTGCTAGGGAAAGGGTACTTCTTCGGAATTCCTGTCCCTGTTATAACGATGGCCATTACTTTTGGGATTTTGTATTTCATTTTGAAAAAGACTACATTTGGTCGCCGCGTATACGCAGTAGGTGGCAATGAAGAAGCTTCACGACTTTCTGGAATCAGCGTAGATCGTATTAAAATTTACGTTTATGCACTGACGGGAATGCTAGCGGCACTTGCTGCATTGATTTTAACATCAAGGCTAAATTCCGCTCAACCAACTGCAGGTAACATGTTTGAACTTGACGCCATTGCGGCAGTTGTCCTTGGGGGGACAAGTTTGACGGGTGGACGGGGTTGGATTGTGGGGACGTTGATTGGTGCACTTATTATTGGTGTTTTGAATAATGGTCTTAATCTTATCGGTGTATCCTCCTTCTTCCAACAAGTGGTGAAGGGTGCAGTTATATTGGTCGCGGTTCTATTGGATCGTAAAAAAACAGCTTAAGGGGATGTTAAGAAATGAAAAAAGTGAAATTAGTATTAATCATGGCAATTATGCTCGTACTTGCAGCATGTTCAACAGAGGCACCAGGAGCCAAGAAAGATGAAGAAACTAAAGGTGGAGAAGGAAGTTATAAAATTGGTTTTTCCATTTCAACGTTGAATAACCCGTTCTTCGTAACATTGAGCGAAGGAGCAAAAGAGCAAGCGAAAGAAATGGATGCAACGTTAACAGTTATCGATGCACAGGATGATGCAGCAAAACAAGCGAGTGATGTAGAGGATTTAATTCAACAAGGCGTGGACTTGATTTTGATTAACCCGACGGATTCTAGCGCAGTTGTAGCCGCGGTTGAATCTGCAAACAATGCAGGAATTCCTGTTATCACAGTCGACCGAAGCTCTGAAGGCGGAGACGTTGTTTCTCATATTGCTTCAGATAATAAAGCCGGCGGAGAATTAGCTGGTCAGTTCTTAGCTGAGTTAGTTGGCGATGGAGCAAAAGTTGTAGAATTGGAAGGAATCGCTGGTTCTTCGGCTGCACGTGACCGTGGAATGGGCTTCAATGAAATAGTAAAAGGTAAATTGGATATCGTTGCTAAACAAACAGCGAATTTCAACCGTGCAGAAGGATTGACAGTTATGGAGAATATCATGCAAGCAAACCCTGACATTAAAGGCGTGTTCGCGCATAATGACGAGATGGCACTTGGTGCTCTTGAAGCAATTGAGGCTGCAGGGAAAGAAGTTAAAGTTGTTGGATTCGATGCAACAGATGATGCAGTAAAATCAGTCGAAGCGGGCAAATTGGCTGGAACTGTCGCTCAAAAACCGGATCTTATCGGTAAAAAAGCAGTAGAAGCAGCTGTTCTATCACTTAAAGGTGAAACAGTGGAAGCGTCAATTCCAGTTGAATTGGAATTAATCAAGAAATAATATGCTAATGAATTGCGAAAGCCGCCCTAGATTAAATTCCGGGCGGCTTTTTTATTCCTTTGAGTGTCTAAATTAGTGTGTAGACCAATCATATAACTCCGCCAACCGAGCATATCCACTGTCAAAGCGAACATATCCCAATGACACCGAGCATATCCACAGTCAAAGCGATCATATCCCAATGACACCGAGCATATCCACAGTCAAAGCGATCATATCCCAATGACACCGAGCATACCCACTGTCAAAGCGAACATATCCCAATGACACCGAGCATATCCACAGTCAAAGCGAACATATCCCAATGACACCGAGCATATCCACAGTCAAAGCGAACATATCCCAATGACACCGAGCATATCCACAGTCAAAGCGAACATATCCCAATGACACCGAGCATATCCACAGTCAAAGCGATCATATAACCCCGCTAACCGAGCATACCTGCAGTCCAACCGAGCATATCCACTGCCAAGCAATCATATCCCAATGAAACCGAGCATCCCCACAGTCTAAGCGATCATATACCCCCGCCAACCGATCATATCCCAATGACACCGAGCATATCCACAGTCAAAGCGATCATATACCAATGACACCGAGCACATCCACTATTCAACCAATCATATAACCTCACCAACCGATTATATCCAAACGACCAACACTCAACCTCGCCCCTAATCACCCTAAAATCCAAGCGCTTTCCTAACATCAGCCATATACGTCTGACCAACAGGCAACTCTGTCCCATCTCTCAATGTAAGTACTAGATTAGAAGTAATGTCCCTGGAAATGCGCTGGATAGATGGGATGTTAACAATGTAAGACCGATGGATACGTAGAAACGTCTTTGGCAGTCGTAATTGTAAATCTTTCAGCGTGTAGCTGATACAGAATTGTTCACTTGCAACATAAAACCAAGTTTTCTTTTGCAAGCTTTCTATATATGCGATCTCTTCAATTGGAATTGGACACCATTCTTCTTCCTGTTTGCCCGTGAGGAAACGAAAGGGTTCTTGTTTCAGTATATGATAGTTTGAAGGCAAAATGACGAGTAGTGCAGCGGGCTCGCCTTGGAGGTCAATCGGATAACCGATTCCATAATACGGGGACCCGAACAATGTGTTATCCATAACTTTATCAACTTTGAGTCGTTTATTAATTACTTTATCCGCAATGCTGCCGGGTACAACAGGTTGCCCTTCTATTAGTTGGATATCCTGAATGCCTTCCACATAATAAATGTAGCGGTCGCCCATGGCAATCGCGATTGCGGCGTCTTTCGGTATCCAATCACCTAGTATAGAAACATATTGTTCTAACGTTTCTCTTGTAATTACCATATTTGTTTCCCCCTTGTTTTCTATGAAACTCTAAAATAACAAACTACTTCGTCATCGTAAAATCGAGTTCATCCTAAAATAATGCCCTTTCGTCGGAAAGTACAGACAACTTTGTATCTTCTGTTATATATTACTGTATAACAACTTCAGCTGTTATGAAACAGTACAAAAGAATTAATTTCATAACTGGTTGAACATAAAAAAACTGGAAGGTGTGACTGTAGATATGACTAGACAAGAGCAGATTGAACAATTGGAGAAAAGCTGGACGGAGGATAACAGATGGAAAGGAATTGAACGTCCTTACACTGCCGAAGATGTTGTGAAACTGCGTGGATCTGTTTTAATCGAACAAACACTGGCAACAAAAGGTGCAACTCGCTTATGGAGTTCATTGCATGAAGAAGATTTCATCAATGCTCTTGGTGCTCTAACAGGAAATCAAGCTGTTCAACAAGTAAAAGCTGGACTTCAAGCAATCTATCTAAGTGGGTGGCAAGTGGCGGCAGATGCAAACCTTTCGGGTCAAATGTATCCGGACCAAAGTTTATATCCGGCAAATAGTGTTCCTTCTGTCGTCAAACGTATCAACCAAGCACTTCAACGGGCTGACCAAATCGACCACTCAGAAGGACGCGTAGACGGTTTTGACTGGTTCGCACCAATTATTGCAGATGCTGAAGCAGGTTTTGGTGGACCACTTAACGTATTCGAATTAATGAAAGGCATGATAGAAGCTGGAGCAGCAGGCGTTCACCTTGAAGACCAACTTGCATCTGAAAAGAAATGTGGACACTTGGGCGGTAAAGTATTGCTGCCGACACAAAATGCAATCCGTAACTTAGTTGCTGCAAGACTTGCGGCTGACGTTCTCGGCGTACCAACTGTTCTTATTTCACGGACAGATGCAGATGCAGCAGATATGGTCACAAGCGATATTGATCCAGTAGATGCTGAATTTCTTACTGGAGAACGTACGCCTGAAGGATTCTACCGGACGAAACCTGGTATCGATCAAGCGATTGCACGTGGATTGGCTTATGCACCTTATGCAGACCTTGTCTGGTGTGAAACATCGCATCCATCTCTGGAAGAGGCACAACAGTTTGCAGATGCAATCCATGCGAAATTCCCTGGGAAAATGCTTGCTTACAACTGCTCGCCTTCATTCAACTGGGAAGCAAATTTGGATGAAGCGACAATCGCGAAATACCAAGTGGAACTCGGTAAAATGGGCTACAAATTCCAGTTCGTTACACTTGCGGGCTTCCATTCATTGAACCACAGCATGTTTAACCTTGCACATGACTATAAAGACAATGGAATGGCGGCCTATTCAAAACTGCAACAGGCTGAATTTGCTAATGAAGACAAAGGGTACACAGCGACTAGACACCAACGTGAAGTTGGAACAGGTTACTTCGACGAAGTGTCACAAATCATTTCTGGCGGAACATCTTCTACAACCGCTATGAAAGGCTCGACGGAAACTGCGCAATTTGTTTGATCTTTCGGTGCAAGTTGCTGCCACAATTCGAAGGGCATGAATGGTATCGGTAATTGGGCACCAACAACAATCGGGGAGGGTGATCAATCTGTCTACGAATCAAGTGACATCTCATACTATAAAAGTTTTAGGCGAACTGACTGCTGAAAGTGAAGAGATTTTAACGCCGGAAGCACTTGCATTCCTACAATCTCTTCATGATAACTTTGACGAAAGACGGAGAGAGCTTTTGGCTAACCGGCAACAGCGTCAAAGTAGCATCGACAGTGGAATAAAACTGGATTTCTTACCCGAAACACAATCTATACGGGATGGGGATTGGACAATTGCATCCCTCCCGCATGATCTGCAGGACAGACGAGTGGAAATTACAGGTCCTGTCGGTCGGAAGATGGTCATCAATGCATTGAATTCAGGTGCAAAAACATTCATGGCTTGTTTTGAAGATGCAACATCTCCCACATGGGCAAACATGTTGGAAGGACAGCTCAATATGAAAGATGCCGTTCGGCGGACGATTGAGTTTGAACAGCATTCCACTGGAAAGACATACAAGTTGAACGATGAACCCGCGGTGCTCATGATACGGCCGCGCGGATTGCATCTGCTGGAAAAGAATGTCGTAATTGATGGAGAGTCGATTGCAGGAAGTTTCTTTGACTTCGGATTGTACTTTTTCCATAATGCCAAGGAATTAATCGCTCGCGGATCTGGGCCATATTTCTACCTACCTAAGCTTGAAAGTCATTTGGAAGCAAGATTGTGGAACGATGTGTTTGTCTTTGCGCAGCAGCAACTTGGAATTCCAACCGGTACAATTCGGGCAACGGTGTTAATCGAAACGATTGCGGCGGCATTTGAAATGGACGAAATTCTATATGAACTTCGGGACCATTCAGCAGGTCTCAATTGTGGACGCTGGGATTATATTTTCAGCTATATTAAACGGCTGCGCAATCAACCGGACGTTATCTTGCCTGATCGTGGGCAAGTAACGATGACATCGCCATTCATGCGGGCTTATACATTGCTTTGTATTCAAACCTGTCATAAGCGCAATGCACCGGCAGTCGGTGGGATGGCTGCACAAATTCCAATTAAAAATGACCCAGAAGCAAACGCAGCAGCATTTGGCAAAGTAGGTGACGATAAACGCCGTGAAGCGACGGATGGACATGACGGAACGTGGGTAGCGCACCCAGGACTTGTCGCGGTTGCGATGGAGCAGTTCAACGAGCATATGCCGACACCGAATCAGATTGGTCGTAAACGAGAAGATGTCAAAGTAACTGCTGATGACCTGTTGGAAGTCCCAAAAGGAACGATTACGGAACAAGGTTTGCGAATGAATTGCAGTGTAGGCATTCAATATATTGCTTCTTGGCTCAGAGGGAACGGGGCAGCTCCTATTAATAATTTGATGGAAGATGCGGCGACAGCTGAAATTTCCAGATCACAAGTATGGCAATGGATTCGTCATCCGCAAGGGAAACTTAGCGATGGGCCGGATATTACAGAGAAATTGGTTGCAAAAGTATTGCAAGAGGAACTGGAATTAATCAAACAGACTGTTGGTGACACTGCGTTCACTACTGATAAATATGAAGCAGCTGCAGAACTGTTTTCAGCATTAATCGTGCAAGATGACTTCGTTGAATTTTTGACACTGCCGGGGTATGAAAAATTAAATTGATTTACAAATGGAGGTAAAAAATATGAGAGTGGAGGAGATTTATATGCAAACAAACAACAATAGGAAAGAATTGCCGAGAAAAATTTGTCGTGAATGTGGATGTGAAATTGTAGAGCAGATTGAATCCCCATTGTTTGAGTGCGAGCGGTGTATTGGTTCGAATGAAGAGTGACATAGCAACGGCTCTATTCCTACAAGTGGAATAAAGCCGTTTTTACTTGCCTTGATCCAATATAAGAGGGTTTACTCAACAAGTATGGAAGTAGTACTAGAGCTAGTAATTGTATTTTGAAAATAAGTGGGGGGAAATAGAATGAGAAACGAAGAAATGTTACTGATACCTGGACCGACGCCTGTTGTCGATTCCATTTATGATGCGATGGCGAGTGAAACAAGAGGGCATACTGATCCGAGATTTGTTGCAATTTACAAAAATGCGATTGAACAGACACGTGAAATGTTGCAAACAGACGGGGATGTTTTTGTCGTTGCCGGGTCAGGAACGATTGCAATGGAAATGGCGCTTGTTAACACAGTCGCGGCTGGGGAAAAGATATTAGTTGTCAGCCAAGGTTATTTCGGTGACCGGTTCATTAAATTAGGGCAAGCTTTTGGCATTGAGGTGGATGTGCTTCAATCGGAATGGGGCAAGCAATTTACACCTGAAGAAGTGGAGGCGAAACTTGTTGAAGGGCATTATAAAGCAGTAACAATTACGCATGCAGACACATCGACTGGTGTTGCAGCAGATCTCGAAGCACTTGTACCAATCGTGAAAAAACATGGTGCACTTGTCATTTTAGATGGTGTTTGTGCAACGGCTGCGATGGAAGAAGATATGAGTAAAACATACGGCCATCCAGATTATAAAATTGATGTTATTTTGACTGGCTCTCAAAAAGCAATTGGCGTTCCACCGGGATTAGCGATTGTCGCCTTTAACAAAACCGCTTTGGCTGCTAGGGAGAAGATTGAACGCGTTCCGGCTTATTATTGCGATATCTACAATTGGATTCCTGTCATGAACGACCCTTCAAAATATTTTGCAACACCGCCAGTGAACTTGATTTATGCCTATAATGAAGGAATGAGACTCGTTCACGCAGAAGGCTTGTCGACAAGAATTATTCGCCATACGGCATTCGGCAAAGCAGTGCGAGCCGCGCTTTCTGAATATGGCATGAAAGCAATTGCTGATGAAAATGTAGCAGCATCAACATTGAGCTGTATCCTCTATCCTGAGGGTGTCGGCGACTCGGAATTCCGCGCAACGCTTGGTAAAAAAGGTGTGATTGTAGCAGGATCACTTGCTCATTTAGCAGGAAAAGCGTTCCGAATTGGGCATATGGGGAACACAACAGAGGAAATGTTGGAACAAGCGATTGAATTAATTGGTGACACGTTGAATGAAATGGGTCATTCAGTTGATTCGGCGAAGGCAGTTCAGCGGTTTAAGCAAGAAGTACGTGTGGGTGTTTGAGATGGGGCTATCCTTTAACGGGTAGCCTTTTTTTATTGGAAAAAGGGGTGAGCGATTATATAACCCGGTAAGCAATCATATCCGCGTGCGACGCGATCATATCATCAGACACCCGATCATATCCGAGTGCGACCCGATCATATAACCTGGTATCCGATCATATCCGCGAGCGACGCGATCATATAACCAGGCAACCGATCATATCCGCGAGCGACCCGATCATATAACCCGGCAACCAATCATATCGGAGTGCGACGCGATCATATAACCTGGTAACCGATCATATCCGCGAGCGACGCGATCATATAACCCGGCACCCGATCCTATCATCAGACACCCAATCAAATCCGAGTGCGTCCCGATCCTATAACCAGGTAATCGATCATATCCGAGTGCGTCCCGATCATATAACCCGACAACCAATCATATCCGAGTGCGACCCGATCATATAACCGGGTAATCGATCATATCCGCATGCCACCCGATCATATAACCAGGCATTCGATCATATCCCCTCACCACCCGATCATATCCACCAGCTAACTCTATTAATAAATTTCCTTACCCCCCTTGCCATTAACGTTAACGTCAATGTTAAACTACACATATAGTTGAAAATTCCAACACTTCAAAGGGGGAGCTAAAGTGAAGGATATTACTGAAGTTGCCCAGGCATATGATGTGTCGACCCGTACAATCCGGTACTATGAGGAACTTGGTTTGTTGAAACCCGACAGGACTGCGGGAAATAGAAGGATTTATCCGAAAGCAGAGGTCGTAAAGCTGAGACTGATTTTGCGCGGAAAAAGGTACGGATTCACGCTGGATGAAATAAAGGAGATGATTTTACTTTTTGACAAAGATCGGACTGGGATAAAACAATTGGAGCGGACAATCGATTTTGGCAATGAAAAAATTGGACAAGTGGAAGACAAAATTCAGGAGCTCACGGAAATGAAGATGGAGATGGAACAGCTTCTTGTGCAATTCACCGAAAAACTAACCAATTTAAAGGGGGATTAAGGAAATGAACAGTTCACAATTGTTGGAGCGTAATGCAAGAAAATATCCTAAGACTGAAGCGGTTATTGGAATGGGGAAACGCTATACGTATAAAGAACTTGATCAGCTTGTGAATCGTGTTGCGCACGGCCTCAAGCTTCTTGGAATTGGGCGAGGAGACAAAGCTGTTCTATATATGCCAAACGTTCCGGAATTTGTTATCGTCTATTTCGCGGTTCAGCGACTTGGGGCAATCATTGTCCCGATAAATGCCAAGATGACGCTGTCAGAAGTCGAATATGTACTTGAGAATTCTGATGCAAAAGCCTTCATCGCACATGACTTGCTGTTTGAATCAGTAAAAAACCTGGATAGCAATTTAGTGTTAATCAAAACAGGAGCCACCCTAGACGATAAGTGGATCAGTTTTGAAACAGTACTCAATGATAATGATTCCTCAATTGAATGCAATTTACCCGATTCCAGTGAATCGACCATTTTATATACTTCCGGTACAACAGGTAAACCGAAAGGCGTGTTATTCAGTTATAAAAACATCCTAACGGTTGCGCAAATGATTTGTGTGGAGATGGAAATTAAACCGGAGAGTCACTTGCTCATCATGATGCCGCTTAGTCATTCTGCACCGCTCCATCTATTTTTCATGGCGGGGCTGATAGTTGGTGCGACTAGCGTCTTAACACCAACATTCACACCTGATCTTTTAATTGATACTGTTGAACAAGAAAAAACAACACACTTCTTCGGGGCACCCGTCGTTTATTTATTGACAGCGAAGAATCCGAAGATGGAAACAGCTGATTTGTCTTCAATGAAATGGTGGATTTACGGCAGCGCGCCTTTATCGCAACCGGAAGTTGAATTTGTGCAGAAAAAGTTCAAATCGGATAACTTCATCTGTGTCTATGGACTGACAGAAGCGGGTCCAAACGGCACGTTATTGAGCGCAAGTGAACATAAAACGAAAGCAGGCAGTATTGGAAAACGGGCGGCGCTTCACGCAGAGTTTAGGATTGTTAATCCGAACGGGGAAGACGTGCAACAAGGCGAAGTAGGGGAAATTCTTTTACGTGGGGAAGGCAATATGCTTGGCTACTATAACAATATAGAAGCAACGGCTGAAACATTCATAGGGGACTGGTTGAAAACAGGTGACTTGGCGAAAATAGATGAAGACGGTTACATTTGGGTTGTCGACCGGAAAAAAGATCTGATCATTTCCGGTGGAGTCAATATTTACCCGAAAGAAGTTGAAGAAGTACTAATTACACATTCGGCAATTAATGAAGTGGCAGTAGTTGGCGTGCCGCATCCGGAATGGGGCGAAACGGTTAAGGCTTATTTTGCGGCCAGTGAGGTGCTTAATCTAGAAGAGGTTAAACAATTTGCGCAAGAACAGCTTGCGCAGTATAAAGTACCGCGTTTGTATGAACAAGTTGAGGCTCTACCGCGTAATGCATCCGGCAAGATATTAAAACAACCATTGAGAGAAGGCGAAGTAATTGGTCTTACAGCAAAGGTCGGAAATTGAAACACCATTGAATTTCTTTGAGCACGATGAGACATTACAAACACTATTAAAAGAATCCTTGTCTCCTAAATTTTACGATTATGCCCATTCAGAATTAACGAAATTTGGTTCACTAGTTGCCAATGAAATCGATGAACGTGCCAAACATACTGACCGTGAAGGGCAACCCCGTCTTGAAATCTATGACAAGTACGGAGATGATCGTTCACATGTCTGGGTCAATGAAGGCTATAAAAAGACAGTGGAAGAAACGTATCGGACAGGGATTGTGGGCTATGTTCATAAAGATATCCCGGAACTCGGCCATAAAGGAAACTACCTCTACAGTTTTGCGCAAGGCTACTTATTATCACAAGCAGAACCGGGATTCCATTGTCCTGTGACGTTGACGCAAGCCACAGCTTATTTGCTCGATCATTATGCTAATGAAGCAGTAAAAGAGAAGTTCCTGCCTCATGTTTGTGCAACGGGTGATACGGAGTTATTTGAAGGTGCGACATTTTTAACGGAGAGACAAGGAGGTTCAGACGTAGGTGCTAACGTCGTGAAGGCGGTGGGAGACGGTGAAAACTATCGTTTATCCGGAGAGAAGTATTTTGCATCCAATGCTGGAATGGCAGGCGTCGCTATGGTTCTTGCTAGAATGGAAGGTTCAGCAGAAGGCTCGCGCGGACTAAGTTTATTTGCGGTGCCTTGGAGAAAAGACGACGGTTCACTAAATGGTATTAAGATTCGGAGATTGAAAGATAAGCTTGGCGTGCGGGCAGTACCATCGGGTGAAGTGGAGTTTGATGGTGCTCTAGCTTATGTCGTGGGTGATCCCAAAAAGGGCTTCTACTATATGATGGAAGCGTTGAATTTATCACGAATTTGTAATGCCGTCGCGTCACTTGGCATCATGCGCCGTGCGTTCAACGAGGCCTTGATGTATGCAGAAAGACGCAATGCATTTGGTAAAAAGTTGACTGACTTTCCGATGATCCAGGAAAGTTTAGCGACCATGAAATCGAAGCTTGAAGTCGAACTGGCAACAACATTCGATCTCATTAAGCTCTTTGATAAAGTAACTTCTGGGAATGCATCTGACGAAGAAACTGCATTAAACCGCCTGAAGATTGCGCTCGTTAAAAAAGAAACCGCAGAACAGGCAATCCATTTCGCTCATGAAGCAATTGAAATGCATGGTGGAAATGGCTATATAGAAGACTTCGTCACACCGCGGTTACTTCGCGATGCACAAGTATTAACGGTTTGGGAGGGGACCGCGAATATTTTAGGATTGGAGCTCCTCAGGCTCGTCAATAAATTCAGTGCACACTTGTTATTCATTGACGAAATGACAGAAAGACTAGACGCTGTTCCCGAAAGCTTATGGAAACTACGGATATCCAATGCAGTGGAGACACTAGCAAAAGACCTCACGATATTTGCAAGTTTGAACCCTGACAATCAAACAATCGAAGCAAAGGGATTAATGCGTACTATGGCTTTACTCTATGAAGGGGTCGTTGCGCTTGAATGGTCGGAACAACATGGAGGTCGACATGAAAAGCTGATGGAGATTTTCATCGAAACGAATTGGCCAGAACGAACGATTGGGGAAGTGAAGAGGAGTGTGAAATATTTTAGTGATGTACTGTAACACGTGTTGATTAACCAAAAACAACCCGTAAATAACATGATCACCTACTTGTCGCTACATATTTGTTTCGGTAATCTTATGGTGGTCCTTCATCCGTCGCTCTCCAAAGGCATAGGTACACGAAGTGCTAAGGGTTTTGGGAACTAAAGAATAGCTAGCTTCTTACCTGGATAAAAGTCGCCAAAGATGCAATTTTGGCGGCTGTAAATTTCTGTAAGGTGTTTTCTTTTTTAATTTAAAGAAGTGTCACTTTCTATAAGGCATCACATGATTAGATGCATACTCTTTGCTAAAAGTAAGAAAGGAACGCATTGTAAAACGTGCAAGAGTGCCCGAAATTGCATCTTCGGGCACTTACTATCTGTATAGAATGTCATCTATTCATTACTTCCAAAGCAACCGCATTTTTCCTCAAACAGTGCAGCTACGCGACAGGCAACTATTCGTAACAGTATTACTGAAAAGAGTATGGCTAGAAGTGACAAAGTATCTTCTAGCCATACGGGGTCCCCTCAGAAAATCTGTCATGAATAGTTCGCCGAAAGCGGGATGGAAATGATCAAGTGAAAACGGAGTTTACCTATCCCTTTTTGCTTATTCGATCTCCCGTGATTTCTTCAAGACAACTAACTCGTATGCATCAACAGAAGTAAATTCACCTTTTACTTCCTGTTGCGCTGTGTTCTTATTAAAATTATTATTCGCCATCACTCTCCATATTGCCGATGAAGGTAAGCGCAACTCATAGGATTTTTTTGTTGGATTAATATAGATTGCAAAATCTTCGTTATCTCCAAGTAATGTGAAGCCAAAAACAGGAGCGGGCGTGTCTAATATATATAATCTTCTCCTAATATCTTGGTTAGAAGTAAGGCGAAATACATCATATTTTTTTCGAAGCGCAATCAGCGTTTTAATAAATTCAACATAGTCATTTTCTACTTCTCTTTTCCGCCAATCTAATTGATTGATCCAATCACTGGAAATATAGCTATTCTCATCGCCCTGTTTAGTTCTAAACCATTCTTGACCAGCATGGATAAACGGAATCCCTTGGCTTAATAACGTGATACCGGAAGCAAGTTGGTGCATTTTCTTACGCGTCAAATCGCTGTCTTGATCATTGCTAAGTAGAAGCCGATCCCATAGTGTGTGGTTATCGTGACATTCGACGTAGTTAATTGTTTGGTTCACCTCGGACACAAATGGTGCACCAAATTCTTCTAAAGTGGTTCCAGATACGAGGTGGGGCAGCCTTTCGATGAAACGACCTTGACCATTTACATAACCAGTATCGTGTTTGTTAAATAACTGACCTTTGAGTGAATCGCGGAAGTAGTCATTGAAAAATTTAAGACCTGTTAATTGATTGGAGTGCATGGAAGTAGCTTTCTTTTCGGAAGCTAATGCTGTTGGAAGATCCCAACCTTCTCCTAAAAGCATTATTGGCACTGATTCTTCTTTACAGCGCTCATGAATTTGGTTCATTGTCTCGATATCGATGGCCCCCATTAAATCGAACCGGAATCCATCTACATGATAGTCATTCAGCCAAAATTCAATCGTATCTAAAATGAATTTCCGGGCCATTGCTCGCTCTGTTGCAAAATCATTACCTACCCCAGTTCCGTTGCTAAGGCTTCCATCACTGTGATAACGGAAGTAATAGCCTGGAACAAGTTTTTCAAATGGTGATTCTTCCATGATAAAAACATGATTATAAACGACATCAAGGATGACCGCGATTTCTGCCTGATGAAACGCTTGAATCATCTTTTTACATTCAATGATTCTTGCTACGGGGTCATTAGGTGTTAGGGAATAACTGCCTTCTGGTACTTGAAAGTATAATGGATCGTACCCCCAATTATAGTCATCGTTCGGACTAGTCTCATCTATGCGTGCAAAATCATTAATTGGTAAAAGTTGAACATGCGTGCAACCTAATTCTTTCATATAAGTGAGCGCTGTTGAAAAACCATTTTTTGTCGTTGTAGCTGTTTCTGTCAAACCTAAATATTTACCTCGATTAACGACACCGCTTTCTTCTTGATTGGTCGCGTCTCTTACATGTAATTCATAGATAATTGCATCTTGTAAATTCTGAAGTTTTGGCCTGTTTCGTTTGTTAAAGTTAGGTGGGTCAGTTCTAGCAGGGTCTATAATCACGCTTTTTTCACTGTTAGCAAGCATAGCTTTTGCATAGGGGTCATTCAAACGTGTCGTTTGTCCATTGACAATAACCTTATAATCATAAGAAAAACCATGCCAATCACCATCAATTTTTAGTTGCCATAGACCACTTTTTTGTCGATTTAATAAAAAATCACGATTATCTAAATTTAACTTTACAGAAGTAGCCGTCGGGGCCCAAATAGAGAATGTGGTTGCGGAGTGTTCATAGTCAGTCCCTAATTTAGTAGTCAAATCAGCATAGTGCTGATCAAACCAATCCGTTCGGACGATTGCTCTAGGGTAAACAGGGACCTTCGCTGTGCCCCATAAGAGCACAAGACTTTCTCCGATTGGCAGTTCTTCTAAAAGAATAATCCTTACGGTGGAATCGGCGTTTACTTTTTCAACCTTTGTCGAAAAATACTTCTCTTTTGCTGCCCAATAAATGACGGGAGGTTCTTCCGTGTGCAGCAATATAGATATATCGTTCACGATAACGGTTAACACGTGAACATCATCGATCCAAGCTACATGAGTTTCCACAAAAGCAACCCCTTTTCTTGTTTGAATCTAACATACAAGACGTATGGACGCCGAGTTCTCTATTGCCAATACCTAAAACCTACCTCCGCTTTTGCCATTCATACTTGCTTATTCCTAGTATATGTTCTACCCCTATTTTAAGAAACTTACTTGAATTTTAACCAGGAATTAATATATTTCCCTAAAAAATAGTTGTCACATTATTCTAAAACTAAGTAACGCAATTGATTTCTATATGGATGTGGAGTCAGAGTTAAGTCATTCATTCGACATTAATTTACATTAAATTTACCAATAAAAGAAATTTGTAGAACGATTTAACATTCATTTACATAATTATCTGCTAATATTAAAATTGGTGCAACCCTTACTAATAAGGGTTCTACATTACGACTGTAGCTGCATTAGATCGTGAAAGTTGTTTCTTTTTTTATCGAGCTATTACAAAGAAGTGAATGATAAAAGATCCATGACAAAGAAGAACTAGTCATATTCATATACCATCCTGAATATAATCTTAATTGGCTCAAGAAAGGAGTCAGCACGATGTATTACAATATTTCAGAACAGGACCTATTTTTATTTCACCAAGGTACTAATTATCATAGTCACCAATTATTAGGTTGCCATACGATTGAATGGGAAGGTACTCAAGGCTATCGGTTTGTAGTGTGGGCACCTAACGCTAAAGAAATTCATGTAGTCGGTGACTTTAATCAATGGAAAGGCAATTTACACCCATTAAAGAGAATCACGAACGAAGGGTTATGGATTGGTTTTTATACGGACATTCCCGAAAACATCCCTTATAAATATGAAATTGAATCGGAGAATGGTCAAGTGCTACTGAAAGCAGATCCATATGCTCTTCAATCTGAGCTTCGACCTAAAACGGCATCTTTAACCCCGATTCTATCCGGATATGAGTGGAGTGATGATGATTGGCAAGAAGAAAAGAAAACGTTTGATGTTTATTCATCACCCGTATCGATTTATGAAGTTCATCTAGGCTCTTGGAAAACAAACGTAGACGGTGAATTTTATTCATATCGCGAACTTGCTGATCAATTGGTTCCTTATGTAAAATCGCTAGGTTATACACATATTGAATTACTCCCACTTGCGGAGCATCCATTTGATCTGTCGTGGGGTTATCAAATAACTGGTTATTTTTCTGTCACGTCTCGTTATGGTCCACGTGATGAATTTAAATACTTTGTTGATCAGTGCCATCAACAGAACATCGGTGTAATTATGGACTGGGTTCCTGGTCACTTTTGTAAGGATGATTTTGCACTTCGTCAATTTGATGGGGAGGCATTATATGAATATGCCGATCCTCGTAAAGCTGAAAAAAAGTTGTGGGGAACATTAACCTTCGACTTTGGACGACCTGAAGTACAAAGCTTTTTAATCTCTAATGCACTTTTTTGGTTGGAAGAATATCATATCGATGGAATTCGTGTAGATGCAGTAGCTAGTATGCTCTATCTTAACTTTGATAAATCGGAAGACAAGGATAAAATCTACAATTCATACGGTGGAGATGAAAATCTTGAAGCATATGCCTTTATCCGCAAATTAAATGAAGTTATTTTTTCATATGAGCCTGGGGCAATGATGATGGCTGAAGACAGTTCAGATTTACCACTTGTTACGGCACCTACACATGTAGGAGGGCTTGGTTTTAATTTCAAATGGAATATGGGCTGGATGAACGACACGCTTACCTATATGGAAGCAGATCCAGTTTACCGAAAATGGCATCACAATCTACTAACTTTCCCATTTATGTATACACATACAGAAAACTTTCTACTACCGCTGTCACACGATGAAGTCGTTCATGGTAAAAAATCATTGCTCGATAAAATGCCTGGTGATCAGTGGCGGCAGTTTGCAAACCTGAGATTACTTTATGGCTATATGATGGCGCACCCTGGTAAAAAGTTATTATTTATGGGAGGTGAGCTAGCACAGTATGCTGAATGGAAGGATCAAGAACAATTGGATTGGCAACTTTTAGATTATCCGCTTCATAAAGCAATTTTTAACTATGTTAAAGCGCTCAATCATTTCTATCTGGAATATCCTGAACTTTATGAATTAGACCATAATACTGAAGGGTTTGAGTGGATTGATCCTCATAATATCGATCAAAGTGTGATTGCTTTTCGTAGACGTAGTACAAGCCCAGGGGAAGAACTAATCGTTGTCTGCAATTTCACACCGGAAGTCCTTTTTGACTATAAAATTGGTGTGCCCACTCCTGGGACTTATCAAGAAATTTTTAATTCAGATGCTAGTCAATTCGGGGGATCTGGACAGGTAAACGATGCTGACCATTTTAGCATTCCGCAAGAATGGCACAGATTATTACAGCATATAAAAATAAAGGTACCACCATTAGCTATCACAATTTTTAAATGCAAAAAAGTACCTGAATTTATTGAGGAGGCTAATTAATGAAAAATTGTGTAGGCATGTTGTTGGCTGGTGGAGAAGGGAAACGTTTAGGCAAATTAACGAACAACTTAGCGAAACCAGCAGTGCACTTCGGAGGTAAGTATCGAATTATTGACTTCACGTTAAGTAATTGTGCCAACTCAGGACTTCAGACATTGGGCGTGATGACTCAATATTCACCACTTGAATTAAATAAACATATTGGAAATGGAAAACCGTGGAACTTGAATCGGCAAAACACTGGTGTGACGATACTTTCCCCTTATACCGCAAAAGACGGAGGAGACTGGTATTCTGGTACGGCTGATGCAATCTATCAAAACATTCATTTTATCGACCGGCATGACCCAGAATATGTCCTTGTCATTTCGGGTGATCATATTTATCAAATGGATTACGCAGCAATGTTGGAAGAACATAAACAAACGGGTGCTGATGTCACCATTTCCGCAATTCCAGTGGCTTGGGAAGAAGCATCGCGGTTTGGAATTTTGAATACAACTGATGACATGCGCATCTACGAATTTGATGAAAAACCGCAAAATCCAAAAAGTAATTTAGCGTCTATGGGCGTTTATATATTTTCATGGGCAACATTAAGATCCTATTTGTTGGAGGACGCTGAAAATAATCAATCCAGTCATGATTTCGGAAAGGATATTATTCCATCGATGGTTAATAATAATCTTCGCTTGTATGCGTATCGTTTCGAAGGTTATTGGAAGGACGTCGGTACAATCGAAAGCTATTGGGAAGCCAATATGGACCTGCTGGATAAAGATTGGAGTCTCTTGTTAAATAATGAAAACTGGAGAATATACACCAACGAAACGAACATTCCCCCAGAGTATATCGGGGAAACTGCAGTTGTGAAGCAGTCATTGATCAATTCTGGATGTTGGGTGTGTGGAACAGTTGATAGTTCTGTATTGTTTGAGAATGTAGTGATTCACCCTGATAGCATGGTTAAACAATCCATCTTGTATCCAGGCGTAGAAGTAGGGAAGAACTCGATTCTAGAACGAGTGATTGTAATGGAAAATACAAAGATTCCTGAAGGCACACATATTAGCATTGGACTTACTGAAGAGCCGCTCGTGATCAATCAAGATACTCTGAAGGGTATTTTAGCATTAAGTTATTAGGACATGTAATAAAAGTATAATGATTTGTGGACTGATCTGTGAAATGGTGTTGTGACATCGGAACTATATATGTTACACCACATTTGCTAGATAACTATTTTCTTGCATAAAGCGCCTGTAAGAAAAGCATAAAAGGCTACATTTGCACTTGTACATTTACGGCTCGCTTTGGACGAAATGCTCGCAACACCTTTACTGCGGGTTAAAGGTGTCTGGAAATGACTCCGTCATTTCCAGACACCCCCTTTTCAGTCATCCTGTTGCAACTATCCGTCCGCCGCGTACCTACAATGTTCAAGTACAAAATGCAACTACTTTGGTAAATGAAAGAATTACAACCTTTCTAGAAAGGTTGCAAGTGCCCGAAGATGAAATTTCGGGCACTCACCACTTTTAATAAAGCTTATTCGCTTATTTTAGCAAATATCATACAAGTAACAGTGTGACGCTTTGTAGAAAGTGATACCGCCTTAAATTCGAAAAGGAAATGCTCTAAAGAAGGAGTAAGTAGCCAAAATTGCATCTTTGGCTGCTCCCCTATGGATAGCAAAGTAGTTATTCACTCGTTCCCAAAAGCTTTAGCACTTCGTGTACCTGTATCTTTGGTGAGCGACGGACGAACGCCTACCATACGATTAACGAAAAAGCTGCGTAGGAATGCGACAAAGTCGCATCCCTACGCAGCAAGAAATCCCGATAATAGTATAGTAGTCGTTCAGTCCAAAGCAATCCGAAAGCACCTGTACATAGGGGGCCTAGTGTTTTATCACAAAAGTAAGCAGTCAATTACTGGTCAACTTTGGTTAATCAACACATGTGATGTTGAACAAATGAATACCTATATAAACTGAGTGAAGCTGCGTGGCTTAGGGCGGGAGGCATCCCCGAACGCCGCAGCGGATTTGAATGGAATCTTTAGTTCAACTTATCTATACAATTTAAGGGGGAAAATAGATGAACACAATGATGGGCCTTATTAATCTGGAACACGAGCATCATTACTTTCATGAATTAACTTATTTTCGTAGTGGTGCCACAATTCCTTTTGCGGGTCGTTATCGTTTGATTGATTTTCCGCTTTCGAATATGGGGAATTCTAATGTAGAGTCAGTAGCGATTTTTACCCGCAATAAATATAGATCCTTAATGGATCATCTTCAAACAGGTGGTAGCTGGGAGATGGATGAGCGCAATGGTGGCTTGTTTATTCTTCCACCGGATTGGAACGATCCATCTGATATTTCAAAAGGCGATTTGAGTTTTTTTCATAATAACCGTGATTATTTTGCTCGTGGAAAATCTTCCTATGTACTGATTAGCGGAAGTCAATTTATAACAAATACAGATTATCAAGATGCATTTAAAAGTCATCTTGCTAATAAAGCAGATGTAACGCTGATTACTACTCATATCGAGACGTTAAATACTGAACATGATTCTGCATTTCGAATTGAAGCAGACGAAGATGGCTGGGTCACTACTATCACGAATGATAAGCAAGAAAATGACCTTTTCACGGGTGTTTATATAATCAATAAAGACTTATTAATGACGTTAGTTGATCAATGTATCGCACACCACCAAGATCATTTTTTTGTCCATGGCATTAAAGAGAATCTTGCTACGTTAAAGGTTCAAACGTATAAAAACAATGGTTACGGTGTGTTTATCAATTCCATCGAGAGTTATTATCGACATAATATGAATCTATTATCAGAGGAGAATTATAAAGCATTATTTTATAAACTACCATTTATTCGGACGAAGGTTGGGAATCAGCCACCTACGAAATATCGTAATGAAGCGAGTGTCAAAAAATCAATTCTGGCAAATGGTTGCATTATTGCTGGCGAGGTAGAGGGCAGTGTATTGTTTCGAGGTGTAACCATAGAAGAAGGTGCAACGGTAAAAAACTCGATTATCATGCAGCGTTGTAAAATTGAAGCAGGTGTCCATTTGGAGAATGTGATATTAGATAAAGACGTTCATGTGACCGCAAATCAACAATTAATCGGATCAAAGGATAAACCCTATGTCGTTGCAAAAAGACAAGTCATGTAAAAAAAGAAATCGTTGGTTGGAAAGGGAAGATTTCATATGAGAAATGTATTATTTGTAGCTTCGGAATGCACACCTTTTATTAAAACCGGTGGATTAGCAGATGTGATCGGGTCACTTCCACAAGCATTGAAAGAGAATGAAGGAGTCGAGGTGCGAGTGATTCTTCCACTTTATGATGAAATACCGCTAGAATGGCGAGATAAAATGGAGTATGTCATGAGCTTTAATGTACCGCTTGGCTGGCGTAATTCGGAAGCAAGTATGTATTCATTAGAATATAACAATATCATTTATTACTTCGTTTCAAATGAGTATTATTTCACCCGTAAAGGGGTATACGGGTATTACGATGACGGTGAACGATTTTTGTTTTTTAGTCGTGCTGTTATTGAAGCATTAACCCATCTAGATTTTAAACCGGACGTACTTCACGCACATGATTGGCAAGCGGGTATGGCTGTTGCTCTTGCTAAAATTATTCAGCCAATATTCGATATGAAAACGGTCATGACAATTCATAATATTAAGTACCAAGGGCTGATGCCAATCGATATATTTGAGGATTTCTTTGATATGTCACGGGAGCATATCGGTGGTTTTGAATGGAATGGAATGCTGAATTGTTTGAAAAGCGGCTTGTTTCATGCAGATAAAATCACAACGGTTAGTCCGAGTTATGGAGAAGAAATAAAAGATCCTTACTATGGTGAAGAACTTCACCCATTTCTTTTGGAACGGTCCGCTGATTTAATCGGTGTGCTTAATGGTATTGATACTAAAGATTATAATCCTCAAACGGATCCGGCAATTGCAGTTAACTACCGTTCTTCAAGAGCTAAAAAGAAGGAGAATAAACTTATACTTCAAGAAAAACTAGGATTGCCAATCATAGCTGAAAAGCCGCTCTACATTATTATTACTCGGCTTGTTGAACAAAAAGGCTTGCATCTTGTTCAACATATTTTAGATGATTTTCTCCACGAAGATGTTCAATTCATAGTCTTAGGAACCGGGGATGAAGAATTTGAAACGTATTTTGCGGAAGCCGCTGAGAGTCATCCCAATAAACTTGTGACCTTGTTGGCTTTTGATGAAGGAGTAGCGCGACAATTATATGCAAGTGCCGATTTCTTTGTCATGCCTTCAAAGTTTGAACCTTGTGGATTAGCCCAACTCATTGCCTTACAATACAAAACGGTACCAATTGTGCGGGAGACAGGGGGATTGAGGGATACAGTTCTACCGTTTAACGAACTAACTGGTGAAGGAAATGGATTTAGTTTTACAAATTACAATGCTGATGATTTATTGGCTACCTTACGCTATTCTTTAAGAATTTATCATGATCCTATTCAGTGGCCGGTAGTGGTGAAAAATGTGAATAAAAGTCAGTTCAGTTGGAAGAGTTCAGCTCGAGATTATGCAACCATTTATGACCAGTTAACGACAATAAGTGTATAGGGGGCAGAATCTTGCTTGAACTAACTGTGGATGAGTTTAAAGAGCGGATCATAAGCAAATTACAAACAAACAAAAGTAAAGAAGTAGCAGGTGCGACCAATAAAGAAATTTATTATGTGATTGCTTCAATTGTCAATGAGGAGATCCTACCGCATTGGCAATCGACTAAAAAAAGATATAACGAGAAAAGCTGTAAACAAGTTTATTATTTATCGATGGAGTTTTTAGTGGGCAGTTTAATTGAAAGTAACCTGCTTAATTGTGGAATGCTTGAACAATCGAATGAGGCGCTGAAGCAGTTAGGATTCGACCCTGATAACATCTATGCCCAAGAGCATGATGCTGGTTTAGGGAATGGCGGGTTAGGCCGATTAGCGGCTTGCTTTCTCGATTCATTAGCCTCACTTAAATATCCTGGACATGGTTTTGGAATACGTTATCGTTACGGGTTATTCGAACAGCGAATTATCCATGGTAACCAGGTTGAGCTTCCGGATTATTGGTTAAAGGATCAGTACGCTTGGGAAACACGAAAAGAAGACGAAGTTATTTGCATTCATTATCACGGAAACGTACATATGTTTCAGCGGAATGATGGAAATATTGAATTTAAACATGAAAATACAGATAAGGTAATGGCGATACCTTATGATATTCCTATTGTTGGCTATAAAAATGAAGTGATCAATACACTTCGTCTTTGGAGTGCAGAATCAGTTGGTAGAGATCGGGACGGCTCATCAGAAGAAGGAATGCATTATTACCATGATCTTGATCATAAGCATTCGATTGAACAAATTTCAGGATATTTATACCCTGACGATTCGAAGTATGAAGGAAAAGAGTTGCGCTTAAAGCAACAGTATTTCCTTGTTTCTTCCAGTATACAAAATATCATTAAGGACTTTAAAAAGAACCATCAAAAATCGTTGAAGTATTTACCTGAAAAAGTGGTTATTCAAGTGAACGATACGCACCCAACTTTAGCAATCCCTGAACTAATGAGAATACTTATGGATGAAGAGCACTTCAGTTGGGACAGTGCTTGGGAAGTAACGACGAAAGTAATTGCCTACACGAATCATACAACATTGAGTGAAGCGCTTGAAACCTGGCCTAAAGGCATGATGGAGCATCTACTTCCGCGTATTTATATGATTATTGATGAAATCAATGAGCGTTTTTGCAAAGGACTCTGGTTTGATCATCAGGAGCTTAGAGAGAAAATTCCGGAGCTAGCCATTATCGCTGATGAACAAATCCACATGGCACGGCTCGCAATTGTTGGGAGCTTCAGTGTGAATGGTGTCGCGCAAATTCATACGGATATTTTAAAGGAAAAGGAAATGAAGAATTTTTATGAACTTTTCCCGGATCGTTTTAACAATAAGACGAACGGAATCACCCATCGCCGTTGGCTGTTGCAAGCAAATCCTAAATTATCGGGACTTATAACAGAATCAATTGGTCCACAGTGGATACAACGCCCCAAACAGCTTATCAGCTTATTAAAATATTCGAAGGATGCTTCATTTTTAGAGAAATTTCATCAAGTGAAGCATGAAAATAAGCAAATATTAGCGAACCTCATTCATGAGCGCACGGGTATTTTAGTAGATGATCAATCAATTTTTGATGTACAAATTAAACGGCTTCATGAATACAAACGTCAGTTACTTAATATTTTCCACATTATTTATTTATACAATGAATTAAAAGAAAATCCAAATCTAGATATGATTCCTCGCACATTTATTTTCGGAGCAAAGGCCGCACCGAGTTACCATTTAGCGAAAGAAGTAATCAAGCTTATTAATAAGGTCGCCTCGATTGTGAACCACGATGCGGCTATTCAGGGTAAACTAAAAGTTGTATTTTTAGAAAACTATAATGTTAGCCTTGCTGAAAAAATTATACCAGCAGCCGATGTTAGTGAACAGATATCAACTGCGAGTAAGGAAGCATCAGGTACGGGCAACATGAAAATGATGATGAATGGCGCTTTAACAATTGGTACGCTAGATGGTGCAAATGTTGAAATTAAAGAGGCCGTTGGCAATGAAAATATTTTCATTTTCGGTTTAAAAGCGGATGAAGTATTGAATTACCATCAACATGGCGGTTATAATGCTACGGATATTTACAATACGGATGACAGGATTAGCCGGATTTTAGACCAATTAAATCAGGGTGAATTTGGATCGCATGAAATTGAGTTCAAAGATATTTATTACAATATTCTATCCCAAAATGATCCTTATTTTGTCTTAAAAGATTTTGAGCCTTATCTTGAAACTCACGAACTAGTGGAGCAGACGTACCGTGATAAATTATCCTGGCTTCATAAGAGTGTAACGAATGTCGCTCACTCAGGAAAGTTCTCCAGCGACCGAACAATCCAAGATTATGCGACAGAGATCTGGAAGTTGAAAAAACAGGTTTGAATCAAATGGAATGGCATGTAGCAAAGACAGTTGTTTGATCAAGGAAATAATGGGGGCTATCCTTTAACGGGGAGTCCTTTTTGTGTTGGAAAACGAAGGGGAGCGATCATATCCCTCGTGAACCGATCATATAACCGTGACACCCGAGCATATCCCTCGTGAACCGATCATATAACCGTCATATCCCTCGTGAACCGATCATATAACCGTGACACCCGAGCATATCCCTCGTGAACCGATCATATAACCGTGACACCCGAGCATATCCCTCGTGAACCGATCATATAACCGTGACACCCGAGCATATCCCTCGTGAACCGATCATATAACCGTGACAACCGAGCATATATCCCGTGACCCGATCATATACCCCTGACACCCGATCATATATCCCGGCCACCGATCATATCACCGTGACACCCGAAGCATATACGCCGGCCATCGATCGTATACCACTGACAGCCGATCATATATCCCGGCTACCGATCATATACCCCTGATAGCCGATCATATATCCAGGCCACCAATCATATCACCTTGAGATCCGAGCATATATCCCGGCTACCGATCATATACCCCTGACAGCCGAGCATATATCCAGGCCACCAATCATATCACCTTGAGATCCGAGCATATATCCTGGCTACCGATCAAATACCACTGACAGCCGATCATATATACCAGCCACCAATCATATCAGCCCGTCACCCGATCAAATACCGCTGACAATCAATCAATTAAGCATGCTCACAGAATAGCAATCCAAAAGAACACTGAATTTGTAATCACCGGAGTATTGAAAAAATATAAAACTACCGTTATAGTAACAACAATGATAATAAGAAAGCAGGTCATCATGATGAAAACACTTTTACTTACAGGGTTTGAGCCCTTTTTAAAATTCACTGTTAATCCGACGATGAAAATCGTAGAAGAAC
Organism: Sporosarcina psychrophila; assembly: GCF_001590685.1. Taxonomy (GTDB): domain Bacteria; phylum Bacillota; class Bacilli; order Bacillales_A; family Planococcaceae; genus Sporosarcina; species Sporosarcina psychrophila. The sequence goes on along the minus strand of NZ_CP014616.1, from coordinate 3,727,131 downwards.
TGCATGGCAAAGTGATCGGCAATTACAAAATTCACAGTGAAGTATTGACGGTAGACTTCCAATCATCCGGCGAGCAACTTCTTACTCATATTGAAGCGCTAAAACCAGATGCAGTGATTTCACTGGGGCTTGCGGGAGGCCGTTTTAAAATGACGCCTGAACGGATTGCAATTAATGTGAAAGACGGCGAGCCTGATAATAATGGTAATACGCCTGTTGATGAACAAATTCAAGCGCAAGGTGAAGCGGGATATATGTCAACACTGCCAGTTCGCGCAATGGTGAATCGATTACTAGAAGAAGGGCTGCCGGCTGAAGTTTCAAATACTGCTGGTACCTATTTGTGCAACAACGTTATGTATGAAGGACTGCATTATGCAGCAACACAACGCCCAACGATGAAATCGGGTTTCCTTCATATACCTGCTTCACATGAATTGGCGATTGAACATGGCAAAATTCCAAGCTGGTCACATGAAGATTTGAAAAAAGGCGTCGCCGTATGCATCGAAGTGCTATCTGCTGATGAATCCTAACAAGCAAATTATCCCCCGTGCAATGGTGATGAACGAACAAACAATACGTTTCGACTTTGGCCCGGAGACGAGCCGAGAAATCTATCACACAATCCAGCAATTTTGTCAGGTTGTTGAAAGTGACAGGAATCATTTACTTGAAGAGGTCGTACCGAGTAATAAAACGGTAACTGTTTTTTATCGCAAAGAACTTGTGAACCCTAGTGTAATCATTGAAGAATTACTGAAAAAGTGGGTGAACAGAACTGACAGTATATTGAGTGTAAACACGCGTACCATTGAAATACCAGTCTGTTATGACACCTTGTTTAGTGAAGATATACCGCGGATTTGCGACCATACAGGGCTGACACGTGAAGAGGTAATCGCTATACATACAGGCACAAGCTATAAGGTGTATATGATTGGTTTTTTACCAGGATTTCCGTACCTCGGGGAATTGCCGGAGATACTCCATGTCCCACGTTTGGAAAAACCACGATTAAGCGTACCTAAAGGAACGGTTGGAATTGGAGGCACGCAGACAGGTATTTACCCGATAGAATCTCCTGGAGGTTGGAATATAATCGGGCGGACACCAGTCGATCTATACTGTTTGAAACGCGTTGAACCGTTTTTAATACGTGCAGGTGATCAATTGAAATTTCGTTCCATATCTCTTGAAACCTTTAATGAGATGAAAGAAGAGTTAGCGCGTGAACCTGAAATGATTATGCAGTTTGTAAAGGAGGGATTGTAATGCGAATTGATCTAAATGCAGATGTCGGTGAAAGTTTTGGACAATTTAAGATTGGGGAAGATGAAGCACTATTTAGCTCGATAACATCTGCCAATGTTGCGTGCGGATTTCATGCCGGTGACTTTAATGTTATGCAGAAAACGGTAGAACAAGCGGCTAGACAAAAGATTTCAATCGGCGCACATCCCGGTTATCCCGATTTACAGGGGTTTGGAAGAAGAGAGCTGATGATGTCCCCCCGTGAAATTTACAATGCAGTCGTCTATCAAATCGGTGCACTCAAACAGTTTTGCGACATACAAGGTGTTACGTTGAATCATGTGAAGCCGCATGGTGCCCTTTATAATACTGCTTCGATTAACCGGACTGTTGCTGATGCAATTGCAGAAGCAGTTTATGATGCTGCACCGAATGCGTATTTATATGGGCTTTGTAATAGTGAATTAGTGCAGGCTGGGAATAAATTCGGCCTAAAAACGGCGGGTGAAGCATTTGCAGATCGCAGGTATACGGCAGAAGGTACATTGTGCTCCAGGTTATTGCCGGAAGCTGTCCTCCATACATATGAAGAAATTGAAAAACAAGTGATGGATATTGTGTTAAACAAGCAGGTGCAAACAATAACTGGAGAAATGATTTCATTACAAGCAGATACAATTTGTTTCCATGGCGATGGACAGGGTGTGGCGTCCCATGCCCGTCAAATTCGTGAAGCATTGGCATCTGTTAATGTTCGTGTTAGCGCACTAGGTGACGCGATATGATTCCGTTATTTCGGGTCGTCAAATCTGGCGTCTATGCCACGATACAGGACCAGGGTAGATTCGGTTTCCGGCGTTTCGGTATGCCAGTTGCGGGACCTATGGATAGAGAGGCATTTCAGCTAGGTCAAGACATTATTGGGAATGATGAAGGCGCAAATGCACTAGAAATTTTCTTAGGTGGCTTACTGATAGAGGTATTAACCGATCATAGAATTGTCCTTGCAGGAGCAGATTTAGGGGCAATGATTGACGGGGAAACGCCAGCACCACTCTGGAAAACGTTTCAGATATGGAAAGGGCAAACGATTTCATTTTCTAAACCGATTAGCGGTGCGATTGCGTACATTATTCCAGAAGGCGGGTATGCAGTTAAGGAGATTTTGGGTAGCAGTTCCAGTTATCCGAGGGGGTTAATTGGTGAGACCGTCAAAAAAGAGACTCTCCTTTATGCGAATTCATTAAAACAAAAGCGTTTGAACCGTGGTTTACTTGTTGATAAAATCCCGAATTATACTGAAGACATTACGATTGAATTGTTCAAAAGTCCGCATATGGACCTGTTCGAAAAATCGAGTGTGGATACATTTCTAAACGCCACCTATTCGTACCGCGGGGGAGATCGAATGGGTTACTTTTTCAATGGGCCTCCACTTGGGTTTATTGATAGTGGAGACATTGTCAGCGAAGCGACTCAGTTTGGAACTGTACAGGTCCCGACGAATGGTCAGCCAATTATTCTAATGGCAGATGCACAAACGACGGGAGGATATGCGACAATCGGTACGGTTTCAAAGGCTGATCTGCCGAAAGTGGCCCAATTGAAAAACGGTGGTACTGTCCAGTTTGTATATCGAATGTAGACAACTTTGAAAGCCTTTAGATTAGTTGTAGGAGGTCTTAAGGAATGGAAGGCCTACCTCAAACATGGTATAATAAAAGAACTATTATCTAGCGAAATGAGGTGTTGTATATATGGAAGAACTTTTGAAACAATTGATGGTCGAACTCAAGGAATTCAGAAGTGATGTGGATGAAAAATTTACTGGTGTCGATAAACAATTGGACAGTATTAATAAACGATTCGACAGTGTGGAAAAAGGGCAAGAAGAAATTAAAGCCACAATTCGACACAGTATTACTTTAACAACAGAGAATTTTACTGAAATCCGCAAAGATATACGCGATAAAAATCACAGCACCCAGGCTGACGTTGATCTTTTATTTAGAGAAGTTGAAGGTCTAAAAAGACAAACCAACAAAATTGAACAAAGATTATCCAACTAAATAACCCTACAAAAAATCCTGTAAGAAGTGAAATAACTTCTTACAGGATTTTTTCAATTCATGTCTTGTTCTAAGCTTTTTGACCGAAATTGACGAATCAACACAAGTAACATGATTTCGACAATAAAGGACACAATCGCTAGTACGAGTATGATTGGCAACAGAGCCACTTCGGGTAAGATAAATATAAAAAGTGGAATAATTTGCGAGCTGACTGTCAGAATGATATAGAAACGCAACAAATGGTCCGTTTTCTTCTCAAGTGGTTGGAATGAGACTTCTTGTGTGATTTCTAGTAGCCCGCGCATAAGGTGATAGACGAATCCCAAGTGGATAAGCGTGATGACTGTAAACATGCCCATTAGCAAAAAAGTAGTTGTTGTCAGTTGCGGCTGGCCCACAAAAGTTTCTTCGAATTGGTAGATTAACGGAACAGACACTACTGCGAGTAGTAATACATAAAGTTTAGCTTTCGAAAAGTGGTTCGAATAGGAGACTAATCCTGCTAAACCTAGGTAGATGAATAGATAACCGAGGAAATCAGGAAAGATATCGAAATGATTAATATTAAAATCTAGAAAAACGAGGAGTGTCCCCCAAAATATTTTATTTAGCGCAGATGCCACTCTTATCGCCCCTTTCTGTTTCTATATATATTGAGCATAGATATTACAGGTGAAAACAAAGCGAAGACATCCCCAAGCGCCGAAGCGGACTTGAAGGGAATCTTTATCTTAGCTCATGTAGTCGTATTCATAATGAAATCAAGCTATTACTATCCTATAATACATTTTCAACATACTAAAGGATTTGTACTTACTATCAATTATCTTGCATTAAGGTGTTTTACTATTTATAATTATCTAATAATTAACGAGGGACATTAAAGGGGGCTTGGCGATGTTTATTGCAGAGAAACTGAAGATTATTTCCGAGGCATATCCAGAAAGAGTTATTACATCGTTTAATGGAAAAGAACTTTCATACGGGGAATTCTATCGTAAAGCTGAGAATCTAGCAGGGCATTTTCAAGATTTAGGTTATGTGAAAGATGACATTTTAGCATTTTGTCTGATGAATTCGGATTCCTTTTTAATAGGCTACTATGCATGTCAAATAGGCGGATTTACAGCGCTACCCATCAATACAAAGTTAACTGCACCGGAAATGAACTACATTTTAGCGCATTCAGAAGCGAAAGGGCTCATTTATGATGAGCGACTGGCAACTGTGTTTGATTTACTCGAAGGTAAATTACCCGCGTTACAATATAAAATGGTGATCGATCGTGAATTCGAAGCTATTATAGACGGTGAACACCGTCTTGTCGAACGACGGGAAGCATTCGATGCTGATACAGCGGTTGTCTTTTACACATCTGGAACAACCGGTCGGCCGAAAGGCGTTATGCTAACCAACAGAAATGTTGCTGCAATCGCTGAAATATGGAGTGAATCGATGGAAATGGATCAGGATGATCGCATGCATATTGTGGCTCCGCTTTTCCACTGTGCTGCAAGTCATGTATTTAGCATACCCGTCATTTACCAAGGCGGAATGGTCATCATTGAAGAAACGTTTTCTCCAGAAGCAACAATTCGTACGATGGAGCAACAACGCGCGACGATATTTTTCGGTGTGCCGGCCATGTACAGTATTCTTCTGAATACGCCGTCGCTGGAAAAAGCGGATTTATCCAATTTACGACTGTTCTGCTATGGAGCAGCGCCGATGCCTTATGAACTTGTGAAAAAAGTGAAAGCGTTATTCCCAGACGTCAACGTACAAAACTTGTATGGGCAGACGGAAAATTCACCGGGTGCGACTACGCTGAAAGATCAACATGCATTGTCAAAAATCGGTTCTGTAGGCGAACCTTTGCCACAAACCGAAGTACAGGTAATGGATGAGTTTGGTGAACCGCTTCCGACAGGTCAGGTGGGTGAAATCGCTGTGAAAGGCCCTCAAGTGATGAAAGGGTATTTGAAAAATGAAGAAGAAACTGCACGAACGATAAAGGGTGGCTGGATGTACAGTGGTGATCTCGGTCGTTTTGATGAAGACGGACTGCTTTATATTGTGGACCGTAAAAAGGATATGATCATCCGCGGGGGAGAAAACGTATATCCGGTAGAAGTGGAAGAAGTGTTATATGCCATTCCAGAGGTACTCGAGGCAGCAGTCGTTGGTATTCCTCATGAAATATACGGAGAAGTAGCAAAAGCGTACATCGTTTTAAAAGAAGGGAATACGCTTACTGAACAAGCAGTCATCGATTTTTGTAAAAGCCAGCTGGCCTCCTTTAAAATACCAGCTGCTATCGAATTTCTCGACACACTACCGCGGAATGCCAGCGGAAAAGTGTTGAAAACAATACTTAGAGACCCAGTCAACATATAATATGAAAAGCAGTTTGGACCCTAGTCGGCATCCAAACTGCTTTCTTCACTTTTTACACGAACGGCGATATCAGGTTTATCTGTGAATACACCATCTGCTCCAAGTTCTATAAGTTTACGGATTGTCTTTTCGTCGTTGACGGTGAAAGGATGGACGTCCAATCCTTCTTTATGCATCGCGTCTATAAATTTCTTTGTCACTGAATCCACGTTCAAACCTACACCTGATGCATACTTTAGTAGCTTCCGTACTTTCTTTTTTGAAAGATGTGCTTCCTTGTCGAATGAATATAATTTGATAAGCGGAATAGATGGTTCCATGTCGAATATGTTCTTCAAACTATTTTCACTGAATGATTGAATGATTACTTTTGGTATACCATTATCACTGGAGAGAAGATTATTAGCTCGAAGTTGCCTTAGGAGTTCTTTTTCGATACCTGGATACTTATTGGGCGATTTCATTTCAATATAGTAATTGACCGAGTCACCGAAATGGAGAAAGATATCCTCTAATTCAACAATGCGCAATTGCTTATAAATAGGTGAAGCATACCGAGGGTTCGTTTCATTAAATTCCTCACCCGGCAAATAGAGTTGAAGTTCATTAAATGTCACATCAGCAACAGCTTGTTCAGTATCCTGAAACATTAAATAGGAGTCATGTAAGGCAACCAGTTTTCCGTCCTTTGTCATGTGTAAATCAAGTTCGATATAGTCTGAACCCATCTGCACAGCTAACTCATAGGCGGCTAACGTGTGAGGTGGTGCATATGCGGATGCACCGCGATGGGCGATGACAAGGAATTCATCATCAGGTAAAGTCGCACGTTCAACAGTGGGCTTCGTAGAACCAGATGACAGTAAAAGCAATAGAAGCACCACCATTACTCTTTTCATCGCAATCACTCCTTATTTTAACTATATATTCGGGACCATTTATTTAGAATTACCTAGGTGGTATACCTCACCAGAATACCGAACAAATCTAGCGAAGGAGCGACAAGTGTGAGCCGAAGCAATAAGACCGACAGTGATCTTCTGGCGGGCTTATTGCGTGAGGCCATCACCAAGCGACAAAGCGGTGTTGAAAGAACATTCTATTTGTTAAATTATTACTATATACGAATGTAAATGTTTGTAAAGATTCCGATAAAAATGCAGGGAATAGATTCTTTTTATAGAAAGGTATACCAGAGAGTTGAACTTATCGCCTTTTAAAAAGATAAGAAAGTATCAGTTTTTTGATTTAGAACAGTGTCTAGCTCCAGGCGCCAACCCCTCGGAGGCTCACAGGCTCTGATCCTTGAAAGCCGTTTTGCTGTGGGGGCTCTGAAGTACGCCTCCTCGTACCTGCAAGGAGGCAGGTATGCAGTGGGGAGGGATTGAACTACATCCCTCCTTGTTGCGACAGGACGTCGCGATCTTCGACTGCCTTCCTTTTCACTTATGCCTGTCGGGGCTGGACGGCGCCTTGCGCTTTTCTTAATTGGGTTTTCTAATGGAAAGGGATTGAATTTATGAAAAAAGTGGAGCTTATTAATTTATCAAAATCATACGATAAACAAGTGGATGTTATCTCCAATATAAACGTAACCATTGAGCCTGGCGAGTTTTTTGTCCTTGTCGGTCCTTCCGGTTGTGGGAAAAGCACGATGCTCCGGATGATTGCGGGTCTTGAGAATATTACGAGTGGCACACTTAAAATCGGTGATCAGGTTGCCAATCACTTATCACCCGATAAGCGTGACCTTTCAATGGTATTCCAAAACTATGCGCTTTATCCACATTTGACAGTTCAACAAAATATTACGTTTGGGCTCGATGTGAAAAAAGTGAAGAAAGCTGTACAGCGAGAACGGGCAGCTGAAGTGGCGAAGATGTTGGGGCTCACCGATTACTTAAAAAGGAAGCCACGTGAACTATCAGGTGGTCAGCGGCAGCGAGTTGCGCTTGCCCGGGCAATTGTGAGTGAATCGCCAATTTGCCTTATGGATGAACCGTTATCTAATTTGGATGCGAAGTTGCGGGCTCATATGCGTACGGAAATCAGACGGATCCAGCGGAAGCTAGGTATTACAATGATTTATGTGACGCATGACCAAGTTGAGGCAATGACGATGGGCGACCGTATTATGATCCTTCATGAAGGAAAGATCCAACAAGTCGGAAAACCGATTGATATTTACAACAATCCGGCCAATCCATTTGTCGCCACGTTCATCGGTTCACCACCAATGAATTTAGCATATTCCGATGTCGATAAAAAAGCATCAGCAATCGTCATTGGAGATATACTGCGTTTGCCGGTACCGTCTGAGGAAGTTATTGGTATCCCTGAGTATCAACTTGTTGCGGGCATCCGACCGGAACATTTACGACCAGCCTTTAAAGATACGCCAGAAAAGGATAAGCTGTATGTCGTCGTAACGAACGTTGAGATTTTGGGCAATGAAACCGTGTTTTCATTTAAATTGGGTACCAATGAATGGATGGCCAAATGGAGTGGACAATGGCATATCGACATTGGAGATTCAATTCCAATCCTTATTGACTACGGCGCATTCTGTCTCTTTGAAGCTAGAACTGGTGATTTAATCAAAAAGCCGACGGACCTTGGAAACTTCGTATTCGGCAAAGAGGTGCTTGTATGACTTCGCTTGAAAAGCCAGGAATCTGGAAAAAGACGACGAATGGCAGAACCGCGCTTCTTTATTTATTGCCATCGATAGTCCTTTTTTCAGTGTTTGTCTTTTATCCGATGTTTAGAACAATTTACTTAAGTTTTTTCTTAACAGACCAAAATGGAAACGCCGCGATATGGGTAGGTTTTGAAAACTATACGTATTTACTAGAGTCCACTGCATTTCTCAATAGTATGAAAGCAACCGGGTTATTTGTCTTATACACAGTACCTATTGGCATCATCTTAGCGCTATTTTTCGCATTGTTAGCGAATGAAAAACTGAAAGGGATTGGATTCTTTCGAACAGTGTATTCGTCAACAATGGGAATTTCTGTTGCAGCGTCATCCGTGATTTGGTTATTCATGTTTAACCCAAGTATGGGGATGTTCAATCGGATGCTGAGCATGTTGAATTTGCCACAAATACAGTGGTTGCTTGATCCGGAGTGGGCACTTCTATCCGTCTCCATTTCGACGATTTGGATGAACATCGGCTTTTCGTTTCTCATTTTACTCGGAGGGTTACAAAATATTGATGAACATCTCTATGAGAGTTCCAGGATCGATGGAGCAGGATATTTTTACAGATTGCGTCGAATTACGCTTCCGATGTTGTCACCAACTTTGTTTTTCATCATTACTATTTCACTCATTAATGCGTTCCAATCGTTTGGCCAGATTGATATTTTGACACAAGGCGGTCCGTCGGCATCGACGAATCTTATTGTTTACTCCATTTACCGCGAAGCCTTTATCAATTACCAGTTTGGAACGGCGAGTGCACAGGCAGTCACATTGTTTATTATTATTCTGATTGTGACTATTCTTCAATTCAAACTGGGGGAAAGGAGGGTCCATTACCAATGACAACAAGCCTTCCTAAAAAGATTTGGATCTATTTCCTGCTAATTACTACGTCTTTTCTTGTATTCTTTCCAGTTATGTATGCGTTTTTGATTTCATTTATGACAGGACCCGAACTATTGCAGGGGAAGTTTCTACCACAGTCATTTAGTTTGGATAACTATATTAAAGTGTTTGATAGGTTGCCATTGTTGAATTACTTATTGAACAGTTTCATCGTTTCCGTAAGCGTGATGCTTGGGCAACTGGCGGTGTGTAGTCTTGCTGCTTATGCCTTCGTTTTCATCCAGTTCAAAGGGCGCGATTTCATCTTTTTCCTGTTCATATCGACAATGATGATCCCATGGGAAGCAACCATGATTCCAAATAAATTCACAATCCAAAAACTCGATTGGCTCAATACGTATCAAGGGCTGACGTTACCCTTTTTTGCACTGGCGTTTGGGACATTCCTGCTACGACAACATTTCAAAACGATTCCGAAAGAGTTGCACGAAGCCTCTCAAATTGCTGGTTTAAGTAAATTCGCCTTTTTCCGACGTGTGATTTTGCCTGTTTCAAAAACGAGTCTTGTCACGCTTGGTGCATATGGCTTTTTAACGACTTGGAATATGTATTTATGGCCGTTACTTATTACGACAAATACATCTGTGCGAACCGTTCAAATCGGTTTAAAGCAATTACAATCCCAAGAAACGGGAACTGAATGGGGGGTGGTTATGGCAGGTGTTATCGTAGTAATTATTCCGACATTATTATTGTTATTTATCGGGCAGAAGCAATTGCAGAAAGGTTTATCTCAAGGTGCTTTAAAATAATGATTACTATTATGACAAAGGGGTGCTCAGTAGGATGAAAATGTTGAAATTGTCGTTTGTTTGGCTTCTTATTTTGAGTTTGGCCGTTCTCGCAGCGTGTACGAACAGTGATAGTAGTACAAAAGATGATGAGACCGAAACGTCCAAACCTGCTACTAGCGAAGGAACAGAATCGGAAGAAAGCGATGAAAAAGTGTCCATTGAATTTTGGCATGCTATGTCCGGTACAGGACAGGAGTCACTCGATTCAATCGTCAAAGGCTTCAATGATTCACAGGATAAGTATGAAGTGGTAGCCGAATTCCAAGGTACCTATGAAGAATCGCTGACAAAGTTACGTGGTGTCGGTGGGACAAAAGACGCTCCGGCTATTACGCAAGTATTCGAAGTCGGTACAAAATACATGATCGACAGCGGATATATTGAGCCAATGCAGAAGTTCATCGACAAAGATAATTATGATTTATCTCAGCTTGAAGAGAATATTTTAAATTACTATAAAGTTGACGGTGAGCTTTATTCGATGCCATTCAACTCATCGACTCCGGTAATGGTCTACAATAAAGATGCGTTCAAGGAAGCTGGACTTGACCCTGAAAAAGCACCCGAAACGTTTTCAGAAGTAATCGATGCGGCAGCAAAACTGAAAAAGGGTGAGATGTATGGATTCTCCATGTTGACGTATGGTTGGTTCTTTGAACAGCTTGTTGCAACGCAAGGCGGATTATATGTCGATGAAGACAATGGTCGTTCAGGTGATGCAACGGAAGCGCTCTTTAACGGGCCAGAAGGACTTAATGTCTTTAGCTTCTTGGATACTATGAACAAAGCTGGTACATTCGGTAACTTCGGAACAAACTGGGATGACATTCGCGCAGCATTCGCATCCGGAAAAGTTGCTATGTATATGGATTCATCAGCAGGAGTAGCAGGAGCCATCACCAATGCGCCATTTGACGTAGGTGTTGCCTATATTCCGCATGCGGATGAAGTGGAGCGGAATGGTGTTGTTATTGGCGGTGCTTCACTTTGGATGTCCAAAGGCATCGCTGAAAAAGACCAGGAAGCGGCATGGGAGTTCATGAAATACTTAACAACGGCAGAAGTGCAGGCACAATGGCATTTGGATACAGGCTATTTCGCCATTAATCCAAAAGCTTATGATGAAGAGAACGTAAAAGAGAAGTGGGCGGAATTCCCGCAGTACAAAGTAACGGTAGATCAGTTGCAAGACACAGTGCCGGGCCTCGCGACACAAGGAGCGCTCATTTCAGTCTTCCCGGAATCACGCCAGCAGATTGTCACTGCATTGGAAGATCTTTATCAAGGAAAGGACCCACAAGAAGTACTTGATAAAGCAGCTGAAGGAACAAACCGAGCAATGGAGATTGCCAATAAAACGAAGAAATAGAACTATAGATAATAAGCCCCTATTTGAACAAAAAAAAATAGGGGCTTATTTCGTATTATTCGAAAAAGTGAGTGTAATCAGTGCGGGATATTTCGGATTCCGTGATATGCTAGAAAGTGAGTTGGCTAGCTTACTAGAACAACTTTGTCATTCCGTGTATTCGCACGGAAATGAATACAAAATAAGGGAGATGGACGAATGTCTTTATTAAAAAAGACGGGGTTGTGGATTGTTATTTTGGCACTCACATTCAGTGGGTTATTGTCTACACCTCAAGCGAATGCAGCTACGAAAACGCAAGATGTGACCCGGGGTGAATATATCACAGCAATCGTTAAAGCACTTGAATTTGAATTAAGTGACGGCGAGACGCTCGAATTTACAGATGTAGATGCACAATTGGCGCCTTACGTGGAAGCCGCACAGAAAATGGGCATCATCAAAGGAGCTACTTCAACAACTTTCAAGCCGGGTCAAAAGCTGACACGTGAGCACGCATTTCTGATTGCGTCCCGGGCCATCAAGTCAGAAGAAGTTTTTTCTACTGATTTGCTTGATAAATTCAAAGACAAAAGTTCATTTAAGACAAACGAATTTGTGGAGCTTTCAAGAAGTGTCGGACTCGGGTTGTTACAAGGATTTGAAGACGGCACGGCAAAACCTCAGAAGCTCGTAACAAAAGTACAAGTTACTAAAATTATTGATCGGTTGTTACGTGCATATAATGTGGAACCGCCAACGAATTCAGTTTCACTGCGCATTTTAGGAACATCTGATTTGCATACGAACTTTGTTAACTATGATTATTATCAGGACAAAGTATCGAATGAAGTCGGACTTGCGAAAACAGCGGTCTTAATTGAAGATGCGCGTGCAGAAAAGCCAAACAATCTCCTGTTCGATAACGGAGATTTAATCCAAGGAACGCCCCTTGGTGGTTATAAAGTAACCGTAGACAAGCTTGAAAAAGGTGAACTTCATCCGGCACTGGCTGCCCTTGAGTCACTTGATTATGATGCAAGTACATTAGGCAATCATGAGTTCAACTATGGTTTGGATTATTTGGATTCGGTATTGGAGGAAGCGCCATTCCCGGTATTGAATGCCAATGTCTATGATGCAAAAACGAAGAACAATCGCTACACACCTTATGCTATTTTCGATAAAGAAGTTGTCGATGGGATAGGCGAAACGCATACGTTGAAAGTTGGCGTTATCGGTGTTGTTGCACCGGGAATCGTTCGTTGGGACCGTGCACTACTTGACGGTAAAGTGACTGTAGAAGATGCAGCAAATACAGTTGAGAAATTCATCCCCGAAATGAAGGGGCAAGGCGCTGATATTATCGTGGTCTTGTCACACTCAGGAATGGGAGATGAAATCCATACTGTTGATGAAGATGATGTAACGTATCAAATTTCACAACTCGATGGGGTAGATGCAATTTTGACAGGTCATAACCATGCAGTATTCCCTGGAGATTTTGGGGATCTTAAAAATATTGATATGGAACAGGGAACAGTGAATGGAACACCTGTCGTGATGCCGGGTAAATTTGGTAGTCACTTGGGCGTCATTGATCTTGAACTAAAAAAATCAGGCGATCAATGGGCTGTTATCAAAGGTAAAGGTGCAGTGCGGGAAATTGATAAAAAATCAGATAAAGTTGTTCAAAAAGTAATCGATGCAGTAAAAGAAGCACATGAAGGAACAATCGAGTATGTGCGCAGTCCAGTAGGTAAAACTACGGCACCAATTAATAGTTACTTTGCTCTCGTGAAAGACGATCCTTCAATTCAAATTGTGACAAATGCACAAAAATGGTTCGTTGAAGATAAGATTAAGGGCACTGAATACGAGAAACTGCCTGTCCTATCATCGGGCGCCCCATTTAAAGCAGGTGGTCGTAATGGAGCAAACTATTACACTGAAATTCCAACAGGTGAAATTGCCATTAAAAACGTGGCAGACCTTTATGTATTCGACAATACAGTGTTCGCGCTTGTTATGACAGGCGCAGATGTTAAAGAATGGCTTGAAATGTCGGCAGGCCAATTTAACCAAATCGACCCATCATCTAAAGAACAACAAAACTTAATTAACGAAGAGTTCCGTACGTATAACTTCGATGTTATCGATGGAGTCACATATGATTTTGACGTCACCCAACCTGCTAAATATGATTACGATGGAAAAACGATTAATGACTCAGCTAATCGAGTTGTCAATTTGCAGTATGATGGAAAACCGATTGATTCAAAACAAAAATTCCTCGTAGTGACGAATAACTATCGTGCAAGCGGAGATTTCCCAGGTGTACGCAATGCTACAGATTCAATCGATTACGCTTATGAAAATCGCCAGGCAATCATGGACTACATGATTGATGTAGGTACAATTGACCCATCTGCAGACAGCAACTGGGCATTCGCACCATTGAATGAAAGTATCAATGTTACATTTGAAACGTCTGGAAAAGCGAAAGAAATCATCCCACAAGGAAGCGGTATTGAATATCTGTCTCCAACTGAAGAAGGTTTCGCGAAGTATTCATTGAAACAGAAATAATGTACTGAATGAAAACGTACAAAGGGGGGGAATTCCTTTGTACGTTTTTTATTGCCTAGGAAATTATCAAATTTCGTACTGGTGATAAGTTGTAACGTCGAGATTTACATCTGGTCCCCCAACCCGCAACCCCTGTATCCACGCGAATTCATGAATTTAGAACGTCTTCCTTTACCTTAAGGCCCCCAGAACTTTTCGGGTCTAGAAAGCCGCTCGCGCTTTTGTTAATTAGCGAATGGTTGGCTGAGACGGATGCGGGGAAAACAATATAATTGCGAATGAAGACAACATATTTCGCAAAGTAAACTACGTTCAGGAGCTAGTATATATGTATAATTCACTGGAACAAGTAGTGGAGTTAAATTAATCCGAAAAGATAGTAGGTCTATTATTCTAATTATTCCGAATTAGTATATAAGTAATGCTATTATCCGTCAATAGTTATATAATTTGAATAGGCTAAAAGATCGTGGGGGGAAATGATGAAATTTACTGTAGCGAAAAAATTATGGATGGGTTTTGCAACGATATTGACATTACTTGTCATTGTGGGGGGCCTGAGTTTATGGTCAACAATTCGGATTGGCTCAGATTATACTTTTTTATTGGATGATCGTGTAAAGAAAGTAGAATTGGTAGATGAATTCATCTTGAAACACAATCAAATCCAAGATGATGTGCGAGGCTTTATGCTTTTCAAAGACGATAAGCATTTGGAATCGCGGACGGAAAATGTTAACCGTTTCAACGAATTGTATCAAGAATTAACCGTCTTACTAAAGACAGGAAAACATAAAGCCTTACTGGAAGATCTTGAGGTAGCACGTACGAAATATTTAAACCTGCAAGATGAGATTGTACTGAATGTCCAAGAAGGAAAAGATCGTAAAGCGACGGAACTTGGACGAGCTTCGGCAAATGTGGGCGCTCTTGTTCTGGAAAATGCAGAAATCATCAAAGCGGATCAATTTGAGGAGCAAAAGAAAACTCGTGCTGAGTTGGAAAGCTTCATGATGGCTACAATTATCTTTGTAATTGGAATTATTATTTTTGCAACGCTTCTAGGTATTGTCATTTCAACATTCATCAGCCGGGGTATCGCGCGTCCTGTTCGTGTAGTAACGGATGGGTTGAATGAAATTGCATCAGGAAACTTAACAATTGATTTACTAAAAGTTAAAAACAAAGATGAAATTGGGGATATGGCGGCTGCATTCAACAAAATGGGGACAGATGTAGCAAATATGGTACGTAAAATCAATCTTTCTGCTACACAGTTAGCGGTTCAGTCAGAAGAATTGTCCGCAAGCTCAGAAGAAAGTTTAGCATCTTCTGAAATGGTTGCTAAAACTGCTGAGAATCAGTTAATGGGCAGTGAAAAGCAACAGAGAATTATTGAACAATCCAGTTCTTCCATGGAAGAACTATCATTAGGGGTTGCAGAAATTGCGAGCAATAATGAAGAGATGTTGCAATCAACGGAAACTGTATCAAAACTTGTTACTACGGGTTCAAGTGTAGTCGGGGAAGTATCAGTTCAAATGACAACAATTCATACGACAATCCAGGAATCTTCCGTAATCATGGAGGAAATGGCGCAGCATTCAAATGAAATACAGAAAATTACGACTCTCATCACTTCTATTGCCGAGCAGACGAACTTGCTTGCACTTAATGCGGCAATCGAAGCCGCGCGTGCAGGAGAATAC
This sequence comes from Sporosarcina psychrophila, assembly GCF_001590685.1. Taxonomy (GTDB): domain Bacteria; phylum Bacillota; class Bacilli; order Bacillales_A; family Planococcaceae; genus Sporosarcina; species Sporosarcina psychrophila. Next base: position 3,711,353 of record NZ_CP014616.1, on the reverse strand, counting down.
GGCAAAGGCTTTGCAGTTGTAGCAGAGGAAGTCCGAAAACTGGCAGAACAATCGAAGACCTCTGCTACAGAAATCGGCACAATGGTAAGCATGATCCAAAACGCGTCCAAACGGGCAGTCACTTCCATTAACGCTGGCAGTGAGCGCGTAGATATCGGTATCGCTGCAACGGAACAGTCGCGTCTGGTCTTTGAAGAAATTCAAAACGCAGTCGGCGATGTTGCAACAAAAGTCGAGACAGTATCTGCTGCAATTGAAGAAATCCAGGCGATGGCAGAAGAAGTGAGCTATGGTGCTAGTGAAATCGCCCAGCTGAGTGGCGAGGCAGCTGCGTCTGCGGGGGATACAAGCGCAGCAACAGAAGAACAGTTGGCGGTCAATGAAGAGATTTCATCTAGCGCGCAAGCACTGGCAAAACTTGCCGAAGATCTCCAAATGGAAATGAAGCATTTTAGGGTATAAATAGTAAAAAGAGCTAGTCAAAGCGAACACCAAGTCTCCGGACTCGTTGTTCGCTTTTTCTGTATATTAGTTTTGAGTATTCTTAAACTAAGTCTTTTTAGCTTGAAAAAGGAGCTTTTAGGGTATTAATAATACTATCGATAAAAAGGAGTGCTTTTAATGTCTGAAAAAAAGAAGCAAGATTCGAAAAAAGAAAATAACAATGGATTTACGGGAATGCCAGAAGAGAAGCCGTTTCCAGACTTCGAGCCAAAAATGAGTGAAGAAAAGCAAGTTGAACAATTTAAGGATACTGCAGAAAATGGCAAGAAAGATAAGTAATATAATTAATGAGACACTGCCCCAAAGTGTCTCATTTTTCTCTACCATAGTCTTTTAGTTTCTACGAAACGCTATTCAGCGCTAACTTCCGGTCTATAATGAGTTAGATATATATGTTGAATTAAAGAATCCCATTGAATTTGCTGTGGTGCACCATAATGAGAGAGGTGTAATTCGGAGTGTGGATTGAAGAACGCTTGGCGCTTTGGGGATGCCTTTGCCGCGCCTGCGCTAGGTTGTTCATTATCGAGAGAAATGTGATTTTGAGATGTATACGCCGAGATTATAATGTGCTTATTTTTTGCTACTAATTCTATTCAAGAAAGACACATTCCGGGTTGCAGTTTTCATCGCAGATAATGAAAAGCTCTTTCTCACATAGACTATCTAGCGCAGGCGCGTCTTCGTGGTAGCCGGAGCGATAAGACTGAAAGTGGTTTCCTTTCTGGCTTATCGCGGGAGGCATCCACAAAGCGCCGAAGCGGTATTAGGGGGAATCCTAATTGATTCCAATTACAAGGGCTTTTTCAGTGGCCTCCCAAAATCCCTTGTAAAGCGTATACGCCGTATTCATTTGTTCAACATAGATAGTAGTGAAAATCTAAAATTAGCAAGACAGGGGATAGTTTAGTGAAAAGGAAAGTATTTGTGCTAATGATTATAATGTTTATTCTAAGCGGGTTTAGCCTACGTGATTATATGGGGGAGAAGTCCACTGAGATTACCGTACCTGCCGATTTTGCAGAACGTAGTATACCGGTCACGCTAGATATAAAGATTGATATGAAGACGGTAACCATTGGTATGATTGGCGATATTCTTCTTCATAATCCGCTCTATACTTACAATAATTATGATTTTGCATTTGCGGCCGTGAAAGACCGACTGACAGGTATTGATTTCTTGCTGGCTAACCAGGAGTCAATGCCGGGTGGTGTGGAGCTAGGACTATCTGGTTATCCGAGCTTTAACAGTCCAAAACATATTATCCGAGATTTGAAAAAGACCGGCGTTGACATGGTATCGATCGCGAATAATCATACAATTGACTTGAAAGAAGCAGGTCTGCGGAAAGCAATCAGCAATATTAAAGAGTATGGCATGCCCTATGTTGGCGCATATACATCTAGTGAAGACAAGGAGAAAGATCGAATTGTGGAAGTTGATGGCGTTCGGATTGGCGTTCTAAGCTATACGCACAACACGAATGGCAACCCAATTCCGCAAGGGAAAGAATATTTAGTCTCCGTCACTGAGCAGCAACAGATGCGCGAGGAAATTGTCCAACTTAGAAGCCTGGTGGACGTGTTGGTTGTTTCCATGCATTGGGGGACAGAATATCAATTAACAATATCGGAAGCGCAAGAGGAGTTTGCGGGGCTCATTGCTGATGCTGGTGCGGATATAATTTTCGGCCATCATCCACATGTGTTGCAAAAATACGATGAGGTAGAGAAAACGAAAGTGTTTTATTCACTTGGTAATTTTTATTCAGCGCAGCAGTTTGACTCGACGAATGTAGGTGGTATCGCAAGAGTTTCTGTGGATCATACGAAGTTCGCAGGGAAGCAATACATAGGAATAGGGGAGGCTGAATTTTTCCCTACTGCCGTGATAAGAGATAGCAACAGAAAGTACATTGTTGTTCCATTAAAAGATGCGGAATTGGATGGAATGTATAACGAGGGATGGGTCGAATCACAAGTAGGTCTTCCATCATTTTAATGAAAAGAAAAAGCGTTCTTGCACACTATGAGAAGAGTGCAAGAACGCTTTTAGACCCGTAATTAAAAGACAGTATATATTTTTTCAACCTAGAGCAATGTCTAGACTCCAAGCGCCAACCCCTCGGAGGCTCATAGGCTGTGATCCTTGAAAATCGTTTTGCTATAGTGGCTGAATGTCGCTTTTTTTATTCAGCCTTCTTCGCTTGTTTTACATTGTAAATGAAGTTCGAGACAATTTTCGCTGCATGTTCCCGTGATGTAGATTGACCAGGCATAAATTTACCGTCAGACCCAGTAGTGATTCCGAGTTCGTGAAGCATAGAGATAGCGTTCACTGCTTCCGAGCCATAGTTACCGAAATCTGCATATGGTGCTTTTGCAGCTGCTGTGTATTTTTTACCTGTGTAATTTTCATACGCGCGTTCTAGCATCAACGCGAATTGTGCACGCGTCACTTTTTCACTAGGCATGAACTTGCCGTTAACGCCTTTAATCAATCCATTTTCGTATGCTGCAACAATTTCCGCTTTTGTATCAGCAGCATAGTTTTCGATGTCGTTAAATGGTGCCGAACCATCAGCTTTCAGGTCAAGTGCGCGGACAATCCAAGAAGCAGCTTGTGCACGTGTCATTTCTTTTTCTGGACCATATGTCGCATCTGTACCTTTCAAAATTCCGCGGTAATAAAGATCTGATACGTAAGGATAAGCCCAGCTATCGTAGGCAACGTCACTATAAGGGACTTTTGCTAGGATACGGCCTTCTATTCCTGAGTTGATTGTGCCGATAGATTTCATATGATCTGCGAAATTTTCCCAGTCGGAGAAGCCTGGCTCACTGGCACGTCCATCTGCATATGCTTTTTTTAGAACTTCATAGTTGTCGCCACCTTGAGCAGTGAAGACGTTAGTTGTGATTTTATATGTTTTGTCAGCTTCTATTTCCTTGCCATCGATTGCCATTGAGATGACTCGATTGCCGATTTCAGCTGCGGGATTGAAAATCAGTTTCATTCCAGAAACGTGAAGGAAGCCACCATCCTCCTCTGGGTACTTCTCGACAGATCTTTCAAAAACAGATTTCAATTCTGCACCGCTTAGTTCCATCAATGCAAGTGTATTACCAAATGGCAGTACAGAAATTGCCTGACCGTATGTAATCGGACCTTGTGGAATTGAAGTCCGGATACCGCCGCCATTTTGGAATGCGATAACAGTCGAAGGAGCGATTTCTTTCGCCTTAGCGAGCATACCGTCCGTGATGATATTCCCTAGATTGGTTTCACCTGCACGAACACCGCCAAGATCACGGAGACCGCTAAGGAATACGCCAGCCGTGGCGCCAGTTGGTTTTTCCATAGTCTCTTTTACTTTATCAGAAAAAGGTTTAATAAGTTCTGCTGCGCCTGCGTCAACTGCGGCATTTTCACCGCCGACAGCATGAAGGACACCGCTATAATCTTTAATGACACCTTTATCATCGAATGTGATGTCAAGTTGACCTAAGAATTTATTGTACTCATTCGCTTGAACGATAAGCACAGGTTCAGTATCCTTATTAACTACGAAAGGTTCGTCAAGTTTAACATGCGTGTGCCCCCCGACGATAATGTCGATACCTGGCACGTTTTTAGCAAGAAGAAGATCGTTGTCGACATTGTCAGAGTCATTATATCCTATATGAGTAAGTGCGATAATTTTGTTCACACCGGCTTTTTCAAATGCAGCAACCGCTTCTTTCGCTTCCACAATATAGTTCGTAAATATCACTTTTTCAGGGCTCGAAATGTCTTTTGTTTCTTCAGTCGTTAGTCCGAAAATACCGACTTTCTCACCATTCACTTCTTTAATAATTCCGTTATAGATTTTACCGTCTTCGGCTTTTGCTTCGACTGTTTTAGATTGAAGACCATCGAAAAGCGGGTCTGCCGAGAAATCAGTATTCGCACTAATGAATGGGAATTTCGCACCTTTGATGAAATCTACTAGCGCTTTGTGCCCTTCTGCAGAGGAGCCAAGGTCGAACTCGTGGTTGCCGAATGTCATGGCATCGTACCCAAGATAATTCATAACAGCGAGGTCAGCTTGTCCTTCAAATTCGTTGAAGTAAAGTGTTCCAGAAAAAACATCGCCTGCATCAAGCAGGACATTGTAAGGCTTTTCTTCACGAATTTTTTTGACGAGTGCTGCACGTTCCGCAGTCGTAGCAAGGTTTGCGTGCGTGTCATTCGTGTGGAGAACCGTCATCGAGAAGTCCCCAGTTGCAGCAACGGGTGTTTCGGCAGCCATGACAGGCGTAATAGCAATTGAGCTTAATAGAAGCATAGCTGCTGTAGCACTTTTAGAGTATTTAATAGACAAAGTACAACCCTCTTTTCCTTTTTTTATACTATTTTATCATCATATAAATATATGAACTAATGACGAAATAGTCTGTAATCCAATTGTACCATTAGGCTCAGTAATGGACAAAACAATTTTTTGTGAATTCACAAAAAAATACCGAAGAGAGTAGTTTCACTCTCTTCGGTATATATTATTATTGAGCTGAATAGTATTGTACTAGACCTTGATAGATTGATTCAGCATATATTTCCAGATAGGCATCACTCGTCAGCTTTTTAAAGTCATCTGCATTTGAGATGAAAGCAAGTTCGACGAGGACAGCTGCGATATTGTTGTTCTTAATGACATAAAAACGATTGTCTTTCACACCGCGGTTAACCATATTTGCTCTTTTAACAATATTATTTTGAATGTAAGTTGCTAAAGATTTACTTTCTACTGAGTTAGCATTCGAAGATGAGTCGAAGTACGTTTCAGTTCCTTTTGCTGATGTCGCGGCGGCTGAATTTACGTGAATCGATACAAATGTTTCGGCAAAATTTTTCTTGGCAAATTCAGTGCGTTGTTCAAGTGAAAGGAACGTGTCATTTGAACGTGTCATAATTACTTTTGCGCCTGCTTTTTTCAATTTTGCTTCTACAAGTTTACCAACTTTTAACGTGATGGTTTTTTCTGATACCTTATTTTTTGAAGCACCGGGATCATGTGCTCCGTGACCCGGGTCTAAGATGATGATGCGATTAGCAAGTGGATTGCCTTTTTGGTTGAGTAGTTTTAAATATGTTTTACTAACGAACCCTGTTTTAGAATTCACACGAATTTTTGCCCAGTTACCATCGAGTGATAGCACTTCAACTTTTTGCCCTAGTGTTAACGCAGCGATAACAGGGGAGCTAGTGCCAGCAGCTTGTCGCATGTTTAGGCTTTTCACCGTTACTTTTCCGATTAGGTCGCCAGTCACGCTGGGTTCTTCAGGAATTGTCGGTTTTTCAGGTGTAACAACATTGTCATCGGGTGTTTCCGTTCCAGCTTCTACAGTATATTTACCGTTGATATAGCCTTCACCGTCATCCAGAAGGATTAGTAACCAGTCTCCTGTTTTACCGACAACTTCAACGATATCTTTATTATTTAGCTGTGCAACGATATTCCCATTCACTGATGGAAGTGAGCGTACGTTCAGCGTTTCTCCACTTGTTGCCACTCTTGCAAAATACGTACTTGAAGTTTGATCTGGTAGTTTAACGGGTAAAGCATACTTATCATTCATTGCGCGAGCTAGGAATAGAGAGAACTGTGAACGAGTTAAGAAATCGTTAGGCAGGAACTTTCCAGCATCACCTTTTGTTACTCCAGCATAATAAAGTCCATTGATACGTTCAGCGTATTGATGACTCTTCATATCTGTAAGCATCATTGGTTTTTCAGTTGAAATCTTTTCTGAAAGATTGAAAGCAACCGCGAGTGCATTACCCATCTCGCCACGCTTTAAGTTTTCGTTTGGTTTGAAGCTTCCGTTAGATTCCGCTTTAAAATAGCCAAGTGAAACGGCGCGGCTTATATACTCATATTGCTCGGTACCAGGCTTAACGTCTTTGAACTGTAAAGACGGGGCAGGGATGTTCTGCTTTTTTGCAGCAATGACCAGCATTTTAGCGGCCTGGGCACGTGTTAAGTTATTACCCGGTTTAAATTTTGAAACCCCATTTTCTAAGTATCCTTTAATAATATCAAGATCAGCTATGTAATTGACCTGTTCATAGTATTCCTTATCAGTTGTTACGTCCGTGAATTGAGTTTTAGCGAAAGATTGTCCCGGGACCATGGAAACGAGTGTGAAAATCATCATTACCACTGCTGCCCACTTAATTGTTTTCATTGTGTCCTCCCTTGTATTACTAGAGTTGTAGATTCATTTTAACAGTGATGTCCAATTATTGCTATACTAATAAATAACTATAATTGAATTTTTATATAAAAAAACCGAATGTTCCTTTAAGTGGAACATCCGGTGAATGAGAAATTAATTAGTGAGACGATCAGTGAACTTCTTGAACTGACTTGCAGTAACTTTATCGCTTAGACCGTAATTACCATCACCATAACCGGTCGTAATTTCATTGTGATAAAGAATGTTAATATATTCACTTGCCCAATGATCTTTTGGAACATCTTTGAAGGAAGTAACTGTAGATCCTTTAAGATCAAATGCTTCTACAAGTACTTTAGCAAGTTGTGCACGTGTCATTTCACCACTAGGATCAAATTTGCCGTCATTTCCTGAGAAGATACCTGCATCTGATACTGCAATGATAGCATCAAGTTGTGGGTGATTTGTAGCTACGTCAGAAAAAGAAGATTTAGTGCTCGTTTTTTTCAAGCCGAGTTCATCGACAAGTGTTTGTGCAATTTCAGCACGAGAAGCGTATGTAACTGCTTTTTTAACTGCTGTTGGTACGTCAGCCGATGCGACGAGAGAACCTGGTGTGAAATCATTCACTCGTTTAGCGCCGATATAACGGCTACCCCAGTAGGCAGGGTCGTTTATGGAAGAAATCATGACACCCTTGCTTGTAGACGAATGGATGAATTGACCGGACCCAATGTAAATTCCATTATGTGAAACTCCACTGCCGCTTGTATTGAAGAATACAATGTCGCCTGTTTTTAACTCGCTTTTTGCAACAGATGTTCCCATAGCATACTGTTGGCTAGCCGTTCTAGGAATGGAAATTCCTTGTTGTTTAAATACATATTGCGTATATCCTGAGCAGTCGAAACCGGAAGTGGTTGTCCCTCCATATGAATAAGGTGTACCTATATATGATCGAGCTGTGTTTACGAGATTAGTTGCAGAATCTGCTGAAGCCATGGACGGGATGGACGTTGAAAATAGTATGCTTGCAAAAATTAATAATAAAAAACGTTTCATTCTTTTCTCAATTTCCCCTTTCGCACATATAATAGCGTGTGCTTTATCTTTCAACATCTTAGCATAGCTAAACCTTTAATTCGGTTACAGTTACATTACAATAGCATTACAAGGCTAGTATTATACTCATAAGTAGTCTTAAAACACCATTTGACGGGATTCTATTCTATCAAATGGTGTTTTTGTTGTGGTTAGTAAATAGTGTTGGATTGCGGTATTGGCTGTCAAGAGGTCGAATGTAAGATGATATGCTATAATTATTGAATCTAAATAAAGGTCTAGCTCGTTAGGTTATTGAAAGATGGGGTTGAGAAATGAAATGAGAAAAATAGTCGTATTCAGCAATATGTATCCGTCAATGCAACATCCAACATACGGTATTTTTGTGAAAAATCAGGTTGGCCTTCTTCAGTCTGCTGGTCTTGATGTCGATGTGGTTGCTATTCAGAATCCTGGAAAAGGGAAAATACAGGCATTGAAAAAATACATGACATGGTTTTTCCGTTCTGTTTTATACATGATGAAAAATCGTAAGAAATTATCCTTAACACATGCGCATTATGCATTTCCAACAGGAATTATTTCATTGATTGGGAAAAAGATGTTTGGTATTCCTTACGTTGTGACTGTTCATGGTGGAGATATCGATAAAATGGCTGCGAGGAGTCAGCGCATTGCCGATATGACAAAAAACATTTTACGACAAGCGGAATCGGTCATCGTTGTTGGCGACAAACTTCGGGAAGATGTGATAAATAACTTCGATGTTCCGGAAGCGAATGTTCATGTCATGAGTATGGGTGTCGATACATCCATTTTTAACTATGTAGCTAAAGTAGAGGCGAGGGAAAAACTTACTCTTCCTATAGAAGAGAAAATATTGATCTTTGTCGGAAATGTGATTCAAGCAAAAGGCCTTCTTGAACTTGTCGAAGCGTTTGATTCACTGAAAATGTCGTTTCCTGATAGTTCGTTGTACGTAATTGGTTCGCAGAAAGACGGTCAATTTGTCGAGGAGTTACGGTCGTTCATTCGTGAAAAGGATGTTGAAGATATTCATTTCAAAGAACCTCTTGGTCAAGCGGATTTGGCACTATGGATGTCGGCAGCTGATGCACTTGTACTCCCTTCATATCATGAAGGGTTTGGATTGGTTGCACTCGAAGCAATGTCGGCTGGAACGAAAGTTGTCGCAACGGACGTTGGAGGGCTTTCTTATTTGTTGAAAGACCAGGCAGGTATTTTGGTTGAACCGAAAAATCCGGATTCATTGGCGAAAGGTTTATGGAGTGCGCTCGATGAGAATTCTAATGTCATTGATGAAACAGTAGTGCAGGCAAAAATCGCACAACATTCATATGAGACGATTTTAGAGGACTTATTGTCGATTTATCGTTCAGCCGAGAAAGGTCAGGTTGATCATAGTGAGTAAAATGATGAAAATTATCGGCGCTGTTGCAATTATTAATATTGTTGCTAGGCTGTTTGGGTTTGCAAGGGAAATGGCGATTAGTAATCAATACGGTGCTTCGGCAACTGCGGATGCGATTATTACAGCCTATACTATCCCGAATTTCATTTACCTAGTGGTTGGAGGTGCGTTGACGACAGCGTTCATATCTGTCTACCATTCTACAAGGACGGATAAAGCATTGTTCGTGCGAAAATCATTTACGACGGTTCTTGTAGCAGCAGTTGCGATTACGGCCATATTGATGATCTTTACAGATTCTATCTTGCATTTGTTTTTCAAAGATATGACTGCTGAAAAATTTGCGCTGACGCGAACTCTTTACCTTTGGATGATGCCGTCTTCTATTATTCTGGTGTTATCGACATGGATGAGTGGAGTAATGAACGTCAACGGTAAATTTAACTTGTCCAGTTTAGCAGTCCTTCTATATAATGCGTCTTTTGTCGGAATCGCTGTTGTTCTAACAAGTTATTTTGGTCCTGAATCGTATGGGATTGGTGCACTGGTTGGTGCGTTATTAATGGGTGTGTTCTTATATGTAGGACTTCGAAAATCAAAACTCTATTCTTTGAAGCCTTCATTTGCCATGTCTGTTGATACGAAACGTTTATGGGTGATTGCATTGCCAATTTTGTTCGGTGGTGCATCACTACAATTTTATGCTGTTATTCACAGAATTGTAGCTGGCGAGTTTGGTGACGGGACAATTGCGGCGGTCAACTATGCCTCGAAATTAACTGGCTTTCCGCAAGCGATAATGATGACTGCCGTAACAACCGTAATCTATCCTCTCCTCAGTAAAAAAGAGGGTGAAGGGGATATGGATACAATCCGTGCCCTCTATAAAAAAGGGATGCTTTATTTAGTTGCTTTGCTTGTGCCGGCAACTATGATAGCTTACTTTTTTGCAGATCCACTTGTCCGTCTTGTCTTCGGATATGGAGAAATGACGGAGAAGGATATACTGCTAACGGTATCGCTTTTCCGTGTATTTACACTGTCGATGTTTTTCCTTGCTGCAAACACGTATATTACTCGATTCTATTACGCAAAAGCCAATTCGATGGTGCCTGTCATATTCAGTTTGATAAGTGTCTTTGCGATTAATCTCGGAGTTATTTATTTGATGATTGACTCGCACGGTGCTTCAGCAATTGCATACGGTACGGTCATTAGTGCCGCGGTGAACTTCGTGATGCTCGCTATTTATGCGAGAGTGAAATGGAAATTATAATTTAATAGAGTGACGGAGTTGCCCTGGGATATTTGGGGCAACTTTTTTATTGGTTTTGAGAGAGAGCAATCGAGCATATATGCGTTGACCCGATCATAACGGCGTGCTAACCGAGCATATATGTTGCTGCCCCGATCATAACGGAGTGCTTACCGAGCATATATAGCGTTGAACCAATCATACCGGTCTGTTAACCGATCATAACTATCTCCAGCACCCCCTTTATATTTTCTAGAAAATAGGTTATTCTGAAAGATGTGAAGTATTTAATAATATAACGGTGAGACATAGAATGATTGGAGTGTTTTAATTGGTAATCAAAGAGCAAATTGGAAAATGGTTTGAACATTTTCATGCCTATCCAGAAGTGAGTTGGAAAGAAGTAGAGACAACTGCAAAACTAGCAGAAATATTAACTGAAATGAATGTAAAACATCATACATTTTACGATGTAACGGGTGTTGTCGCGGAAATCGGTGAAGGCGATAGGGTTATCGCGGTACGCGCCGACATTGATGCATTGTGGCAGGAAGTCGGGGGTGTCTATAAGGCGAATCATTCTTGTGGGCATGATGCGAATATATCCATGGTGTTAGGTGCGCTTAGTTATTTGCAACAGGAGGAACTGGGCAGCCGAATCCGATTTATTTTCCAACCAGCAGAAGAAAAGGGCAATGGTGCAAACTCGATGATTGAGCGAGGAGCGGTCGACGACGTTTCATATTTGTTTGGTGTGCATTTGCGTCCACAGGAAGAAATTCCGTTCGGAAAAGTGACACCAGCAATTCATCACGGGGCGGCGGTATTCCTTGAGGGCAAAATCATTGGCGACGATGCGCATGGTGCACGTCCTCAGCAAGGAAACAATGCACTCGATCCGTTATTTGCAATTGCCCAGTTTGTGAAAACAATCCATTTTTCACCTTACGAAGCGTACTCAGCAAAACTGACAAAAGTGCAGGCGGGCGGAGATAGTCTCAATATCATTCCGGGAACTGCAACGTTTGCAATCGATGCTAGAGCACAATCGAATGTGGTGTTGGGAGAGCTGAAGGAACGTATTTCCCGGGGAATCCAAGCAATTGGACAGATGCACGGCGTGGAAATTGAATTGGCATGGAGTGACTATACACCGGCTGCAGAAGTGTCTGAAGAAGCTACAACTGTTGCACGTGAAGCTATCTTGGCAACAGTTGGGGAAGAGGGATATGCATCTGACATTATTACATCGGGCAGTGATGATTTCCATTTCTATACGATTCATAATCCGAACTTAAAAGCCGCAATGATTGGCATCGGAGCAGATCTTAGTCCGGGGCTTCATCATCCAGATATGACGTTCAACAAAGAAGCGCTTGATATTGGAGCGCGTGTATTGGCGGAAACGTTGAAAAAAGCATCGTATTTGGCAGATTAATTGAACAAAGCCTTTTGGTATCGCGAATTGTCGTGATATCAAAAGGCTTTTTTTTATAGCTTAGGAAACTATAAAATCAGGAACTATGAATAGTTGCAACATAGAGATTTCACGTCCAGATTCCAGTGCTTAGAGGCTCTGAGGCCCCCGGGATGTGGGGGTACGCAGACATTATAGCAGGACGTGACGTACTTTGGCTGCGTACATCTGTTACAGGCGCTTGCGCATTTGGTTAGTTTAGGACAAGTGGAATATTTGTAGCACCTGCTACGTAAAATGAACTTAGCAATCTACGGGTCTAACATCTAATTTGAAAAAGTTCACAAGTTAAATAGAAATTAAACAGGGAGGTTATAAAGTGAGGAAGAAAAAAGCATATGTATTATTTTTCTTGGCGATAGGAATGGTACTAGTCTTATCTGCATGCGGCGGGGGAAGTAAAAATATTGCCATAGGACCAGCGGCGAGTGAAACGAATAATGTGGCGAAGCTGATTCTGCAGGCATATGGGCTTGAAGATGGAGACTATAAGGCATACCAAGAAGGCTTTGGAGATGCAGCGGACGGTGTTCAAGATGGAAATATCGATGTGTCAATTGGTATTCTCGGGCTACCGGCTGCAAGTATTGAAAGCCTCCAAGCATCTGCAGGCGATGTGAAAATGCTTGGACTGTCAGATAAAGCGATTGAACATATTGAAAAGAATTCAGGTTATCGACGACTTACAATTCCTAAAGAAACGTATGATTTTCTTACGGATGATATTGAAACTGTGACTGCATACGCGATTCTGATGGGGAGCACGGATACGATTGATGAAGAACTAGGGTATGAGATTGCGAAGAGTATGATTGAGAATGCTAGCGAAAATACACATGCTCAAGCGCAACAAATGACATTGGAAAATGCACTGCGCGGGGCGGAAGGGCTTTTAATCCATCCAGGAGCGAAAAGATATTACGAAGAACAAGGACTAACAGTTGAAAATGAAGTTGCGGAACTTACTGCTGATGCAACGAAGCGAAAGAAAGAATTTATTCTTGGAACGGGTAGTCAGGGCGGAACATATTATCCTCTTGGTGGCGAGATGGCCAACCTCTGGAACAAATATATCGATGGCATGCATGTAACGAATACGGAAACGGGTGCTTCGGTGGAGAATTTATCCACGATCCGTGATGGACATATGGATCTTGGTATGTCTGTACATGTTCCGGCACTGCAAGCATTGAATGGGGAAGCTGAGTTTGAAGGGCACGAAGTTAAGAATGCGGCTTTCATTGGCCATATCTACCCTGAAGTTATTCAGATTGTCACAAGAGAAAAGACTAAAATCAAAAGTCTTGGCGATTTGAAATGAATTATAGAGACGCGTAATTAAATAGGAAGGGAGTACGCCAATTGAAAGCCACCCAGCAGAATGATGCACAAGAAATCCTAGAGAAGTATGATAAAGAAAATCAGTTTCGCACTCAAATTGGGAAATGGGCATGGGCCGTAACATTTCTTGGCGTTGCACTCACTATTTTTCATCTATATACGGGCTATTTTGGTACGCTCCCTTCCCAAAAACAAGGGGCGGTACATCTTGGTACTGCTTTAGGGATTATTTATCTTCTCTATCCTGCAAAAAAGGAATGGAGAAATACGCATAAAAAAGTTCCATGGTATGATGTTACGCTAGCTTTTACTGCGATGTATGTGACCTACCATAAAATCATTTTCTTCGATTCGATATTGCAAAGTCGAGTTTCTGGCTATAGTACAATTGACATCATCATTTCCATTCTAGGGATCGCTTTGGTTCTCGAGGCGACAAGGAGGACAGTTGGTTTGCCGATTGTCATTGTAGCAGGTGTGGCTATTATCTATACGCTTGTAGGGAAGTATATCCCGACGCAGATTCTTTCTCATCCTGGATTTTCAATGGATCGGATAACGACAAATCTATGGTACAGAGAGAGTGGCATCTTCGGGACGCCCATACAGATTTCGGCAAAGTTCATTTATCTCTTTCTATTTTTCGGTGTTATTCTTGTTCATACACCAATTGGTAAGTTTTTTAATGACATCGCCTTCGCTTTAACTGGACGATTTACGGGCGGGACTGCCAAGGCTGCGGTTGTGGCAAGTGCGTTGCAAGGGACAGTTTCGGGCAGTTCAGTTGGAAATACAGTCGCCTCGGGATCATTCACGATTCCGATGATGAAAAAAGCCGGTTTCACACCGGAATTTGCGGGTGCTACGGAAGCCGCGGCTTCCACTGGTGGACAGATTATGCCGCCTATGATGGGGGCGGCAGCATTTATAATGATGGAATACTTAGGTGTTTCATACGCCACTATCATGTTAGCAGCAGTTGTTCCAGCAATTCTTTATTTCACGGGTATATTCATAGGAACACATTTTGAAGCGAAGAAATTAAAAATTATTGGATTGCCGAAATCCGAATTGCCTCGATTCAAGGATTTACTTATTAGAGACGGTTATATGCTGATTCCTCTTTTCGTTATTATCGGGACCATCATGTCAGGATTCACGCCACAACGGGCAGCACTCTTTGGCATTTTATCTGCCTACCTTGTTTCGCTAGTTCGGAAGGATTCTAGGATGAATGTACGCCAAATCGTCAATGTCCTTGAACAGGGGGCAAGGGTTGCTTTGCCGGTTATCGCCGCGGTGGCGACTGCGGGAATAATAGCAGGAGTCGTCAGTATTACGGGACTTGGAGCGAAATTTGCTTCTGGCATTATCGCATTATCAAGCGGCCACTTAATCCTTGCGCTCTTTTTCACGATGATTGCCTGCATTATTCTTGGGATGGGGCTTCCAACAACTGCGAACTATGTTGTAACAGCAACAATTGCTGCACCTGCATTGATTAATGATTTCATGGTGGCTCCACTTGCTGCACATATGTTTGTGTTCTACTTTGGTATTGTTGCCGATATCACGCCGCCTGTTTGCCTAGCCGCCTATGCAGGGGCGGGAATAGCAAAAGCCAATCCGTTTAAAACAGGGGTTACTGCGGTGAAACTGGCGATTGCGGCATTCATCATTCCGTATATATTCATTTACAATCCGATGCTGGTTCTTGTAGATGTGGTCGTATGGAAATTGATTATTGGAGTTCTAGCCGCCGTTTTAGGAATGATTGGCGTAAGTAGTGCTGTCATTGGTTTTTTCATCCGTAACTCCAGAATTTGGGAGCGGCTTGTATTACTCGGTGCTGGGTTAATGTTAATAATTCCTGAATTTTTATCTAGCGGAATTGGACTCGTGTTGATTAGCATCATCTGGTTTATTCAGAGGAAAAGACCTGAGGAAGAGGGGAGTACAAAAGTGCTCGCTTAGTAGTGTGAATCTCAAAAAGAAGGCTACCCATAGCGGGGAGCCTTCTCTTTAGGTGTAGATAAATATGCTTTAGTTCACATGGAGAATGTTTTTCCAATTGTGTCATACAATTCGTGATAGCTTCGGTGAACAGGAAATTACGAGGCAACGCAAAATCATCGCTCCAATAAAACTTGTTAACACATTTTATACACTTTATACAAGGAATCTTTCACCTTACTACATGAATACTCTGAAATTAATCTTTAATAGTCATTAAGAGTTATAAATTTTTAATAGCACCTTTGTCATAGAGCTCCTTAGTTGTTTGGGTCTGAAATTGTTTAATTCTTAGTTAGAGCCCTGTGATACCAAGGTAGTTATTATTAAGTTTTGTCAGGCTTTCTATCTTGACAGCTTGAAAACCGCATGACAATTTTATATTGAGTTTGCGATAGTCCCCTATCTTTTCAAAACTAGTTTAATTTTGCAATGACAAGAGACGCGTTTACGTTTGTTTGTGTGCCTCCTGCCAAAGTCTGAAGGGTAACTGCTGCGGCAGAAGAATGATTTCGAAGTGTAAGAACATCACCTGCTGCTACGGCAATTATAGCCTGACCGTCGTTTTGCTGGGTGCCTGCACCTGAACCGTAGACTGTACCCGCAACCGGCGCACCATTTAAAAATAGTGCGAATTGGTTGGGTTCTACACCCGACACGGAGAAAGTAACCAGGTAGTCTCCCGGTGTAGTAAATAAAACTTGTGAGGTTCCGGGGGCATGCGTAATTCCAGCCGTGATTATTCCATTTGTATCAAAAAGAACATCAGCTTCTATAGCTACCGTCTGAGCACCTAGATTGTAAATATACCCGTATACGGATAATCCACCGGCTGCGCCAGTAGCGCCAGTAGCGCCAGTCGGTCCGATGTCTCCGGTAGCGCCGGTAGCCCCAGCAGGTCCGATGTCTCCGGTAGCGCCGGTAGCGCCAGCAGGTCCGATGTCTCCGGTAGCGCCGGTAGCCCCAGTAGCGCCGGTCGGTCCGATGTCTCCGGTAGCGCCGGTAGCGCCAGTCGGTCCGATGTCTCCGGTAGCGCCGGTAGCGCCAGTCGGTCCGATGTCTCCGGGGGCGCCGGTAGCCCCAGCAGGTCCGATGTCGCCGGTAGCGCCGGTAGCGCCAGCAGGTCCGATGTCGCCGGTAGCGCCGGTAGCGCCAGTCGGTCCGATGTCTCCGGTAGCGCCGGTCGGTCCGATGTCTCCGGTAGCGCCGGTAGCCCCGGCAGGTCCGATGTCTCCGGTAGCGCCGGTAGCGCCAGTCGGTCCGATGTCCCCGGTAGCTCCGGTAGCACCGGTAGCGCCGGTCGGTCCGATGTCTCCGGTAGCACCGTTAGCGCCAGTCGGTCCGATGTCTCCGGTAGCACCGGTAGCGCCAGTCGGTCCGATGTCTCCGGTAGCTCCAGTAGCGCCAGTCGGTCCGATGTTCCCGGTAGCACCGATAGCGCCAGTCGGTCCGATGTCTCCGGTAGCACCGGTAGCGCCAGTCGGTCCGATGTCTCCGGTAGCACCGGTAGCGCCAGTCGGTCCGATGTCTCCGGTAGCACCGGTAGCGCCAGTCGGTCCGATGTCTCCGGTAGCTCCGGTAGCGCCAGTCGGTCCGATGTTCCCGGTAGCACCGGTAGCGCCAGTCGGTCCGATGTCTCCGGTAGCACCGGTAGCGCCAGTCGGTCCGATGTCTCCGGTAGCTCCAGTAGCGCCGGTAGCCCCAGTCGGTCCGATGTCTCCGGTAGCTCCGGTAGCGCCGGTAGCCCCAGTCGGTCCGATGTCTCCGGTAGCCCCAGTCGGCCCGGTGTCTCCGGTGGCTCCAGTAGCACCGTTAGCCCCAGTCGGTCCAATGTCTCCAGTAGCGCCGGTAGCCCCAGCAGGTCCGATGTCTCCGGTAGCACCGGTAGCCCCAGTAGCCCCAGTAGGCCCGATGTCCCCGGTAGCACCGGTAGCGCCGGTCGGTCCAATGTCTCCAGTAGCGCCGGTAGCCCCAGCAGGTCCGATGTCTCCGGTAGCACCGATAGCCCCAGTCGGCCCGATGGCCCCGTTAGCTCCGGTAGCCCCGATAGCCCCAGTCGGCCCGATGTCCCCGGTAGCACCCGTAGCGCCGGTAGCCCCAGCAGGTCCGATGTCTCCAGTAGCGCCGGTAGCACCGGTCGGTCCGATGTCTCCAGTAGCCCCAGTCGGCCCGATGTCACCTTTGCAACATTTTCTACATTTTTTTTGACAAGAGCAACAATCGCTTTTGCATTTATAACATTCATGATTAATGTCGTTGTAAAATTTCATATTTTCACTGCCTTTCACTAACATTCTATTCGAGCTATGAATTTAGGGACGGGCGTCAAACTAAGTGTTTAAAATAGTTTTTAAACAATAAATTTGAATCGGGGAGTATCGCCCGTAATTGTTCAGAAGAAAAGACCTGAAGAGATAATCCCAAAATGCTCGCCGTTTAGAATCAATAAAAAAAGAGCTATAAACCATAATGGTTTTAGCTCTTTTTTCACATTATCCATTTCTATTTTTATTGGCCTCTTAAAATTTCTCCAAATAGAAAATGATCTTTATTGTAGCGGATTTTCCCTATTTTCCCTTCTTCCGGACAAGTTGCGAGACCCGTTATCTCTGCTTTCATTTTATCGCCACCGTCTTTTTGATACGTGACATGAACGGTAAAGTCATAATCCCGCGGTCTACCATCGACTGGTTCCACATTAATCTTGTCGACGGTGATTTGATAGCCGTTGTCGTCAGCCGGTGAATGTAAAGTTAGGAAGAGAACCTTGCCACTATATCCAAAATCAGTGAAATAAGGCCTGAAATTATCCTCCAGGTAAATCTCGAGTTCATTATCTTCTTCTGGAGCTGACACTAGGCCGTTTTGGTCTACAATTGTCATGTTACTTGGGTCGTTCTTCATTCGAATATACTCTTTATCGGGTGCATTAAATTCATGTTCAAGAACAGTTTGAATCGCAACAACATTTTTATCCACGGATTCAGTTTGAGAACAGCCCGTAACCAACGAACTAAGAAGAATAACAAAGAGAATGACTTCAATTTTCCGTCGGACGCTCTTTTTAACAAGGAATGAAGAATAGTTATTAATAAATCTAAGATTCATAATGATACCTCCCCTTTTTAACTTGTTCTTCGACGTTTAGCCAAAAGTTAAATATGAAACTACTACTACTACTACTACTACTACTTCTACGACTTCGCATTGATAAAGTTTCGTTAATTGGGAAAATTGGTTTAATTATGTTAAATGATTAAACAAAAAAACATCGCCCAATGCGATGTTTTTGATTTGTGGATAGTTACATGAAAAAATTAGCCTCGCCAATTCGGTTATACAATCCGCTCTTTTTGAACAGGGGCAACTTTTCTTTGGGCAAGCGTTTGATAATAATTTGGATACCCGCTTTATCGGCATCGTCAAGTAGTGCATAGAGCGCTGCTTCACCTGTCGCATCGATAACGGATAGGTGTTCCAAATCGAGAATGATTTTCCTCGCGCCTGTTAGGAAAATTGCAGGATATTTGTCTTCGAATACTTTTGCGGTACCGAAGAAAATAGGGCCGTCCACGGTATATTTTGCTAATGAAGATGTATCGCTATCACTGAACTTAATAATTTCAACATCGGAAAGGGTCGCTTCTTTAATATCTAGTTTACCACTCATTTTACGTAAGAACGACAGGGCAGCAAGCAAAATCCCCACCTGAACGGCAATCGTTAAGTCGATGAAAATCGTCAAAAGGAACGTCGTTAATAAAACCAGAGAATCCCCCGACCGGATCATTAAAATATGCGTGAATGATTTGCGTGCACTCATATTCCAGGCGACGTACATAAGAATCGGCGCCATTGCAGCTAATGGAATGTAAGAGGCATACGGTGCGAAAAGGAGCAAAAAGGCAAGAACGAAAACACTTTGTACGACTCCTGATATTGGGCTGACTGCTCCAGATCGAATATTGGTAGCTGTACGGGCAATGGCTCCTGTAGCAGGGATACCGCCGAATAATGGCGTTATCATATTGGCGATCCCTTGACCGAACAACTCACGTTTCGAATCATGCTTTTCACCGCTTTTCATACTATCTGCAACAACAGCAGATAACAATGATTCAATTGCACCGAGTGCGGCAATAATAAGGGCGGGTTGCCACAAATTGACCAACTTCTCCAATGTGATTTGTGGAAAATGAAAATTCGGGAGTGAGTTGGGAATACCACCGAAGGCTGTCCCGATCGTTTCAACTTTACTCGGAAATAGAAAAATCGAAATGAGGGTCGGAATAAGTAGTGCAATAAGCAGTAATGGGACACGCGGCGCTATTTTAGGCAATATGAATAGTACGATGAGCCCGATTAAGGCGGTGACTATGCTGAAGACGTTCACCGTGTGAAACTGATTGACAAGATCAATCATGTTTTCGTGGAAAAACTCTTTTTTTTCTAAGCCGGTAATTCCAAAGAAATTACCTAGTTGGCCTGTAAAGATAATGACCGCAATCCCCGTAGTAAAGCCTATGGTTACAGATCTTGGGACGAAATGAATTAGACTACTTCCACCGAGAAAACTCATAATAACGAGGAAAATACCTGCTAGAAATCCAGCAATAAGCAGATCTTCATAGCCATATTGTAGAACAATTGCGAGCAATATCGGGATGAATGCTCCAGTGGGTCCCGCGATTTGAAAACGAGATCCGCCTAATAATGCAACGATAAGCCCAGCGATAATTGTTGTATAAAGTCCATATTCTGGTTTGACACCTGAAGCAATTGCAAAAGCCATCCCGAGCGGAATGGCTACAATACCAACAGTGATTCCTGCAATCAGATCTTTGCGGAATCCGGCTCCATTGTAATCAAGATATCGGTTATCCTTGAACATTCGATTCACTTCTTTCAGGATCTTAATACAAAAACTTCCTCTTTCTAGTGTATTCCTAAAATGCTGTAGTAACAAGGGTTTGAGATTCGTACAGATGTATTCAATGAAAAGAATGATGTGCAGAATTCAACATACTTACTAAAGCAAATAGATTGCAAGTGGATCTAAAAGGGATTATTGTTTAGACGTTAAACTATATTGAAATGGAGTGGTCATAATGGGTAGATTACAAGATAAAGTTGCATTCGTAACAGGTGGCGCGTCAGGTATGGGCGAAATGATGGTCAAAATGTTTACTGCTGAAGGTGCTACTGTAATTGCAGCAGACATTAATGAAGCAGCACTGGAAGAAAAGTGGGGCAACAATGAAAAAGTTATGACTGTTAAATTGAATGTCACTTCCGATGAAGAGTGGAAAGCGGCCGTTGAAAAAGTGGTTGCTAAACTTGAGAAAATCGATATTTTAATTAACAATGCTGGTATTTCTACGGAAAAAGGAATGAATGAAATTACAATTGAAGACTGGCGCAGGCTGTCGGATATCAATAGTTTCGGTCCATTCCTTGGTATGAAACATGTACTTCCTTATATGAAAGAAGCAACTAAAGGTTCAATCGTCAATATCTCTTCCTATACAGCACTTATCGGAATGGGATTGAACCCTTATTCTGCATCAAAAGGAGCAGTTCGCGCAATTTCACGAGCAGCTGCAGCGGACTTCGGACAATTTGGTGTACGTGTTAACACCATCTTCCCAGGAATCATTGAAACACCGATGACGAAAGGTCTTGAATCGTCAAAAGATGTAGTAACAGCACTTGTGAGAATGACACCACTTGCCCGTCTTGGAAAACCTGAAGACGTTGCAAATGCGGTACTTTTCTTGGCATCAGACGAAGCTGCATACATTACAGGTGCAGAACTTGTTATTGATGGCGGATACTCTGCTAGATAACTTCCCTAATGAAGCGTATGTATATAGGAAATAAAACAGACCGTCATGGATTTAATCCGTGACGGTCTGTTTTTCGTTGTAGTAGGAAATTATAAAGTGCTTGGACAATGGAGAAACATCGGATGCTGAAATTCCGCGATTTTGGGGTGGATATATGATCGTGCGCGCGGCGCTTATGCTTGTTTTGCGAGATATATGATCGTTCGTGCTGTGCTTCTGCTTGTTTAGCGAGATATATGATTGTTTGCGCTGTGCTTCTGCTTGTTTAGCGAGATATATGATCGTTCGTGCAGTGCTTATGCTTGTTTTGAGAGATATATGATCGTTTGCGCTGTGCTTATGCTTGGTTTGAGAGATATATGATTGTTTGCGCTGCGCTTCTGCTTGGTTTGCGAGATATATGATCGTTCGTGCAGCGCTTCTGCTTGTTTAGCGAGATATATGCTCGTTCGGCGTTTACATACAGTAGGTCGCACCACGCTATTGTTCGCTGGTATAGTCTGAAAATATGCAGTTGTAAGACATCAGACGACATTAGCTGTTTTTTATCAACAAATCAAAATTATATCCGATGTAATATAAGGGAAAAGGTAAATGAAAGCGAGTGATAGGGATGAAATTAAAACTACTGATTGTTCTTACGACAGCTTTACTCATACTTACAGGCTGTGGCCTTGAGGAAAAAAATCCGCTTGATGGAAAAGTGAAAGTGGGTGTTATGCTTTCGGAAAATGGTCTTGGAGATCAGTCATTTTCAGATTTGGCATTCAAGGGTTTGACGAAGGCGCGGGATGAAGAGGATATTGTTGTCGAATACTTGGAACTTGCGGAAACAGGGACTTATGAAAAAGGATTTAGAGAACTTGTGGAAAGTGGTAATGATTTAGTATTTGCGCTAGGTTTCACCGGTCAGCAGGAGTTGGAAAAGGTAGCTCTGGACTTTCCGAATCAAAAATTCGTTCTCTTTGATGCGGTTTCGGAAGCTGCGAATATCACATCGATTACATTTAAGGAAGACGAAGGAAGTATGCTTGCTGGAATTGTAGCGGCAACTGTTTCAAATTCACAGGTAATCGGTTTTATCGGTGGTATGGAGGTCCCAGTTATTCAACGGTTTGAGCAAGGGTTCATCCAAGGAGCGAAGTCGGTTAACCCTGATATTGTTATTCTCAATGAATATGCCAATAACTTTGATGACGATGGCTTAGGAGCAGAGATTGCTTCGAAGATGATTGACGACAAGGCGGATGTTCTTTACGCTGCTGCTGGTTTCACAGGAGTGGGCATGCTGGAGGAAGCTGAAAAAAGGGGTATCTACGCAATCGGTGTAGATAGTGATCAATACTTTTATGCAGAACAGGCCGTCATTACATCCATGATGAAAAATATTGATAGTGCGTTGTTTGATATCATCCTTTCCTATAAGGAGTCGGGAGAAATCCAATCCGGTCATGTCGAACTGGGGCTGGCGGAAAACGGAGTAGGTCTTGCTCCATTTCGAGTGCTAGAACTGACGGACGTTGAACAAGGTAAGTTAGATGCGCTCATTGAACAAGCCGCATCAGGACTGAAATGATAGGAGGGAAAGTTGAAATGACAATAAAGAAAAAAATAGTGATCAATTCACTTTTCATGCTTGGCCTATCAATTCTGATGATCGCAGTTATTATTGTCAGAATGCTGGCGATTCAAAATACGAGTAACGATTACCTGAATGTGCTGTTAGCTGTTCATGAAGTGAATGCAGAAACCAAAGCGTCGATGCAAAGTTTGAATACACTTGCTTATAACATGACGGACGCTAATAAAGACAATGTTCGTCAACAACTGGAGTCGACTGCTGAAAAGTTCTCCGTTGCGAAAAGCCTTGTTAAGGAGATAGAGCCGCGGGCAATACTTTTGAAGGCACAAGAGAAATTTCATTTATTGAAAGAGCAAGCACTTGCAGCTGTTGAGGAAAATAACTCAGCGGAAATCAATCGACAATCGCTTCGCAACGTGGGGATTGTCAATGATATTTATATGGTAGATCTCTATACATCTGCCCATTATGACTATTTACAAGAAGCACTCGCTGCTAAAATTAAAGGCATCATTACATTCGCAATAATAGGTAGCGTATTTGTCATAATGGGGACAATGGTAATCATTATCCGACTGGCAAACGCAATTACAAATCCACTTAAGAAGCTGGCGATGAACGCCGAGGAAATTGCAGCGGGCAATTTGGTCGTCGAGCCGATTAAGTATGATAAAAAAGATGAACTCGGGCAATTGAATCACTCATTTACATCCATGACCAATCATCTACGGACATTATTGCAATCCATTGACGGGGCAAGCCGAAAAGTGGATGACTACACAAAAGAGCTTGAGGTGGAAAATCGTTATCTTACCGAAGCGAGCAACCAGGTGACATTATCGACGGAAGAGCTTGCAAAGGGAACCCAAAGCATCTCCGAGGACTTGCAACATTCCGTTGAGCTCATAGAGCAGATGAATGAGGAGTTCGAATTTAATGTCGACCGGGCAAGAAATTCGGCTGATTCTGCAGCTATGGCTAACGAGGCAATTGTGGAAGGGCGTCGCGCCATCAATGAACAGCGGGAACTTATCGATAGCAATAATGTAGCATCGGAATCGATTAAAGATGCGACTGAGCAATTTACGCACTATGCAATAAGAATCGAAGATATGGCTAAGGCGGTTTCTAACATTGCTTCGCAGACAAACTTACTTGCGCTGAATGCTGCAATAGAAGCTGCGCGTGCGGGGGAAGCGGGGAAAGGATTTGCAGTAGTTGCCTCGGAAGTAAGGAAACTAGCTGATGAATCAACAACTGCAACTTCACAGATATTCGATATGGTTAATCTAATCAAAGGCGGACTTGGCTCAATTTCTGAATCAGTTGGAAAAGGTGTTGAAATTGCCGAAGCGCAAGATGGCAATGTAACCCGAACACTCAATACATTTGCAAACATCGAAGATAAAATGGGAAATATTACGGAAGCGTTGACAGAGCTCGTTACAGGCGTGAATAATTCGAAGCAGTTCAATGTTACGGTGCTTGAGAATACCGAAAACATTAGTGCGGTTGTGGAACAAACGGCGGCAGGTAGTGAGGAGATTTCCGCTTCAGCAGAAGAGCAACTAGAGTCTATAGGGAAAGTAGTGGACAAGGTGACAGCCCTTCGCGAACTAACCGATGATTTGAACGCAACGATATCAAGATTCCGATTATAAAGTGAAAGACCGCGTGCCTAGTAGTTGGCGACGCGGTCTTTTACTTATTCGTTGATCAATTCATTTTCTTTTAATAAAATCTCATCATAGCCCATCTTATGAGCAAGTTGGGTAATATGGGGCTGTTCAAGACGAGCAGTGTGGAGAATAGCCACTTCTGAAAAAGCAATACGAGTCGGGCCGTCAAATAACAACTGTCCATTACTCACTATAATCGTTCGACCAAATGTTTCAGCGACAAAATCCATATCATGCAAAATACAGAGCACAAGTTTACCTTGCGCATGCAACTCATGGATAATTTCTTTTAGCATCGCCTTACCGCTTGCATCTTGCCCCATTGTCGGTTCATCGAAAATAACGATGTCTGTATCCATTGCAAGAATGGATGCAACAGCAATCATTTTTCGCTCGGCTAGACTTAAATCATATGGATTTTCTTCTGCTTTAGTTAATAGTCCAACGCGGTTAAGCATTTTCTCGGCATTCAAGCGTGCAACTTCAGGCGTTTGTCCAACATTGAGCGGACCGAACATTACTTCATCCAAGACATTATTTTTGAAAATCTGGTCATTTGGATTTTGGAAAATGAGTCCGATAGTGCCCGCAAGTTTTGCCGCGGTCGTGTCTTTCGTATTCGTGCCATTTATGATGATTTCGCCAGCATTTGGCTTTAATAAAGCTTTCAATAATTTGACGAAAGTGGTTTTTCCTGCACCGTTTTGTCCAATAATGGCTGTAGGTTCACCACTTAACGTCACGCTAATTCCGCGCAAAATGGGGGTATCCTTGTTATAGCTGAACTGGAGATCTTTTACGGAGATTTCAGGACTAGCCATTTTTGTTGAAGTTGAGGATTCGGTGACTGCCCGTATATCCCCAATAGTAATTCCACTTACAGGCATTTCTTCGAGTGAAATCGGATAGAGGCCAGTCAACTCGTTTTTTAAATGAAGCGCTTTTGCGACTGAAGTATAAACAGGTGGTTCGACTCCGAAAGTCTGTAAATCATCACGTGAAAAGATTTCAGCAGGCGGTCCAGAATCTATCAATTTACCTTCGTGCATGAGAAAAATACGATCGGAATAGGCGGCAAGTTTCTCCATTTTCTGCTCAACCATTAGTATCGTCATACCTTCTCTCGACAGTTTTTCAACGATGCGGAAAACTTCCTCAGAACCTTGAGGATCGAGCTGTGATGTCGGTTCGTCAAGTATTAAAATATCCGGTTTCATGGCGATAACACTGGCGATTGCGACACGTTGCATTTGCCCGCCAGATAAGGAGAACGGATTTTTATCCCGTAATGCTTCGATATCGAGGAACTGCATACTTTCTTTAATACGCCTATGCATTTCGTCACGAGGGATGCCCAAGTTTTCGAGTCCGAAGGCGATTTCATCGTAAACCGTGAATTTTGCACCTGTCATTTGTGAAAAAGGATTTTCAAAAACGAGTCCAACTTTCGCTGTAATGTCGCTGATTTCATGTGCAAGCAAGTCCATGTCGCCAATGAAAACATCCC
This sequence comes from Sporosarcina psychrophila, assembly GCF_001590685.1. GTDB lineage: Bacteria > Bacillota > Bacilli > Bacillales_A > Planococcaceae > Sporosarcina > Sporosarcina psychrophila. The sequence goes on along the minus strand of NZ_CP014616.1, from coordinate 3,685,434 downwards.
CACCATACGCACCTTTGAAGAAATGGGGAACCAGGCCACTGAGTGCATAACATAGCGTCGTTTTTCCAGCGGTATTCATGCCGGCTATACCAATGAATTCTCCCTTTTTAACTGTGAATGAAATATCGTCAAGCGCGAAAGTATCGGTGTTCGGGTATTTATATTTTAGATTTTCGACGCGGATACTGTTCATAAGGCAACCCTCCAGACGATAGCGGCGATCAATAGGATGACAAGTATAATTTTCAAGATGAGACCGTATTTATAATGAAAGGATTCATTCAAAAATGTTTTTGTTCCTTTGGCATTGAAGCCGCGTATTTCAAGCGCAATAGACCTTTCACGCGTATCGTTTAATGAATTGAGAACAACTGGACCGAGAAGTGGGATAAATGACTTGATACGCGTAAGTAAATTCCCTTCTGTTTCCATTCCACGTGCCCGCTGAGCATCGGTAATTTTACTAGTCATTGCAATCATTTGCGGGATAATCTGTAAAACTGATAGAAAAACGTAGCCGATTTTAGGAGACATTCCCTTATTGATAAGTGATTCGACCAGGTCATCTGGTTTCGTCGTCAAAATGAGAATACCGAACGCACACACCATATTAATGATACGGAGGGTAAGTAGCAGTGCGAATGCGAATCCTTCCTTATAAATAGGAAGAGATCCAATTTCAAAAAGAAGTGTAGCACGGTCGGGATGGAAGAAACCTTGAACAATGATGATAGAAATAATCAACAGTAGGCTGACACCAATAACCGGCAAAATGTACGTGAACACTTTGCCGGTAAGTAGAAGAAGAAGCGTAAATGCCAAGACACAGATGACGAATAAATGAGTCGGGAGGATATATGTCAATGCGATTGATATGAAGACGAATAAGAGCTTAGTAAGCGGATCGATGTTGTGGATGAACGAATCCTTATCTACATACAGTGTCATGTTTTTCACGGGAATCCTCCTAACAGTATAATCTAGTGTAAGCGGCCCAGTGAAGCAGGCCGCTTACGTAGTCCTTAAAGACGTTCTATTTCCGAACGGTTGTCGTACATATGCGTCAAATTTTTAGGCAATCCTTTGAAGAGAAGGAAACTGATTAGAACCGTTGCCATTTTATCAGGCACGTCAACGACAATGCTGTCTGCGAATGATGCAAACCAAAGCGGCATGTCTTGTGCCATCATTGTTGCAAAAAGTGCATCACCCCATACATTCCCGGTTTGCCCACCCCAAAACATGATATTAAGCGGAGTTGAGACTGTGGCGGCGATTAAGCCGACGACAAGTCCGAGGACAAGTGCTTTTCCTACGTTTGCTATCCATCCTTTATACGCCATGATTCCCACGACAAGACCGATGACTGCCGATGTAATTGCATAGACGAATGAAATCGGATCGGCAGTGAAGCCGTAAATAATATTGTTCACAATCCCTGCAATGGCACCGATAATCGGACCTGCTAGCATACTAGCAAGCACTGTGCCAATTGAATCGAGCCATAGCGGCAATTTAAGCAGACCAGCAAACAACTTTCCAAGGTAGTTGATGCCGATAGCTGCTGGAATAAGGACGAGTGCGGCAGTCGTGAAGTTAAGCGACCACATGCTGTTTTTCTTCATGAATTAGTTCCCCCTTTTTTTATCGTATGAGTCATATGCCCAGAACGACACAATGTATAATGGTGTGTCTTGACAGGTGTCAATTCGATTATAACTTACATTTGGCTTAGGGAATAGATAGAATTTTCGATGGGATGAAAAAAGTCGAAGATTGTGCAAGAAGAAGGATGAACTGTACGGCAGAAATGTGGGACTTTACGACACTAACGCAATGTAAAAAAACAGCTTCCCCACTAATAGGAAAGCTGTTAACTATCAATTAAGCTGATTAAAACGTTTGAAGCCTGTGAATTTGTCTTTCCAGTAAACTGAATCAATTGAAGAAACTTCAACTTTTTGCGTAGCGGCATGGATGAATTTACCTTCACCTAAATAAATTCCAGCGTGCGAAATGCCACTACGGTATGTATTTGCGAAAAACACCAAATCGCCCGGTATAGGCTTGTCCACATTAAAAGAATTGGTATGCATACCAATTGTATCTAGTCTTGGTATAGTAAGTCCTGCCTCGTTAAATACATAATAAATGAACCCGCTGCAATCGAAGCCTTCTTTAGTTGCGCCAGCCCAAACATACGGTGTATCCAAAAGTGGAAGTGAAACTTCGACGGCATTAAGTAATACCTTTTTAGAGGGAAGATTCAACTCTTTTGGCTTCACAGTTGTTGCAACGGCATTCTTCCATGAGTTAGTGGAAGAAGTCTCCTTTAGTACAGTGGTAACTTTCGTATTTGCTGTTTTTACTGGGGGTGAACTGGCTACTCCTGATTTTTGACTAACCGCATTTTTTGCAGAAACGGCCAATTTTTGATTGGTTTTAATCGAATCGGAAGCAAGACTGTTTAGACTTTTAAGTTCGTCCACAGTTAATTTATGCTTTGTAGCAATTTGCCATAGCGTGTCACCGGGCTTGACGGTGTATGATTCAGTTGCTGCATCCGCGCTCCCGACTGAGATAAACGCCACTAGGGCAAACGCTGCCAGCACCGAAAAAGCTCTCTTTTGCATCTATTTTCCCCTCTCCACGACAAACAGTTCTATATATGTATTCTATCTGATTAATAGAACTAGAACAATAGACTGTTAAATTACATTTGTGTTACAGGTAGATTACAAGAGTGTTGCGGGAGGATTGGAATTACAATATTATATATGTTGAAATAAAGAATTCCATTGAATTCGCTTCGGCGCTAGGGGATGCCTCCCCCCCTAAGCCAAGCAGCATTGCCGCCAGTCTTAGGGCTTCGGCTGCCCCTTGTAAGGCGCCTTCGCTTAGTTCATAGAGATATTCATTTGTCTAACATATACAGTAATGAAAGGGATATCTCCATAGGTGTCGAAACAGGAAATTTCTTATTATCTGGTTTAGTTAGTACTTGTGAATATTGCTATACAGAGTTACACTTCAACTAACCAGTGGTCAAAAGGGGGGCGAGACGATGTCTTCTCATAAATCCGCATCTCAAGAGTTAACAAAAGAAATGATTGTACAACAAGCTCGTGCCTTGTTCATTGAAAAAGGTTTTCAAGATGTCTCTATGCGAAGCATCGCTAAGCAAGTCGGTTGCACGCATGGTGCACTTTATTACCATTTTAAAAATAAAGTAGAATTGTTTGATGCAATTGTAAAAGTCGATTTTTCTAGGCTGAATGATCTTTTGGAAGATACTGCTCAAGGTGCTGAAGAAGACTTGGTAAAGCTGAACAATGTATTTCTTCGCTTTATTGAATTTGGTTTGAACAATCAAAGTCAGTATGAATTCATGTTCGTAGCAAGATATGCTGAAGTGGATAGTCTGTCTCAGGAGGCCGCGTATGTTAGCTATCAAAAGTTTGCTGAGTCTGTACAAAATTTATCGAAGAAAAGGCTTGCTATGAAAGACGTATGGTCTGCATTTCTTGCGCTTCATGGTTTTGTTGTCCATCATCGTGGATTCGTTATCAATTTTGATGAAGCAAAAGTATCGGCTGAATCACATGTGGAATTTATTTTAAAAGGCTTATTTAACTAAGTGAATGCTCTACATCGTAAATTGATATAGAGCATGACACTTTTTTTAATAATTATTGACCAGTGGTTAATAGAGGGGGAGGGAATGTGTATGAAGAAGGCATTAGTGTTAGGGGCATCAGGGGGAATGGGGTACGCATTGGTGAGGGAATTGGTTTCTCGAGGAGTCGATGTTGTCGCTTTTGCTAGAGGAAAAGAAAAGTTGAAAGCACTTTTTGAGAAGGAGTCAAAGGTAACGATCTATGCTGGGGATGTATTAACAGAAGGTGAAGTATCTCAGGCGGCTCAAGGAGTGGATGTCATTTTTCACGCCATAAATTTTCCTTACCCGGTTTGGAATGTCACACATCTTATATGTATGGATATTTTGATTCGTATAGCGCAAGCGCAGCAAGCAAAAATTGCGCTAGTGGATAATATTTATGCATACGGGGCGCAACATAAAGAAAAAATTTCGGAAGATGCACAGAAAGAGCCACATACGAAAAAGGGGGAGATTCGTCTAGCGATGGAAGATAAATTGAAAGACAGTAATGTCCCTTCTTTAATTGTTCATTTTCCAGATTTTTATGGACCTTATGCAGAAAATACGATGCTTTACGAAACACTTAAGAATGTTGTTCGAAATAAGTCGGCGAATTTCGTTGGCGGCGTTCAGGTAGCGAGGGAATATCTATACACGTTCGATGGCGCGAAGGCAATGGTGGAGCTCGCACTGCGAGATGATGCTTACAATCAAAATTGGAATATCCCGGCAGTATATCCGATAACGGGCGGAGAAGTGATTAAGATGATACGTGAAGAAACGGGATACCAAAAATCGATTAGGACAGTATCAAAAACGATGATTCGTTTCCTAGGAATGTTTCAGCCGTTCATGAAAGAAATGGTGGAAATGATGTATTTAACAGAAACACCCGTTATATTAAGTGGTAAGAAATATGAAACTGAAATTGGTCCGGTGCCTACAACGCCATATCAAGAGGGAATAAAGGCAACGTTGAAATGGATGATGGAAAAAGATTCGAAGGTAAGTAGTATGCCTACAACGATAAATCGATAGAAAGATTTAACGCTATATATAAACTGAGCGAAGGCGCCTTACAGGGTTAACCGGAGGCATCCCCGAGCGCCGTAGCGAATTCAGTGGGTATTCATTATTTCAACATACACAGTATATATTTGACACTACTTATTTGGGGTTAACTAGGTGGTATAACTCGCCAGTATAACGAACAAATCTAGCGACAAAGCGGTGTTGGAAAAAATCTATTTGTTAAGTGCCGACTATATAGCTGGGAATCACGTTAATGACACCCATCTAAAAAGCCTGCCCAGCAAACAATCTTGACTGGGCAGGCAAATCTTATTTAGGTCCTTGATTATGATAATTTAAATCGATCGACGACTTCTTGCAGTTCTTGAGCGATTTTATTCATATGATTGGTCGATTCTGCGACGCGTTCAAGCTCACCCTGTTGCGCGGCGGCTGAGGCGCTGACTTGTTCAGCTGAAGCAGCAGTTTCTTCCGAAATCGCGGAGACACTCTGAATTGCCAACATCGCTTGGTCTTTATGTTCCATCATATCGGCGAGTTTAGTGGCTAACTCGTCTATTGAACCACCCATCTGTTCAGCAAGTTCCGCATTGCGGGTAAAGGAAGATTCTGTACTTGATACAGATTCGTTTTGGCCTTCCATCAATTGAATATTCGCTGTAATAATAGAAACAGTCTGCTGTGACTCTAGTAATATTTCTTGAACCGTTTGTTGAATTACATCTGTTTCTAAGCGAGATTGTTCGGCAAGTTTTCGTACTTCCTCCGCTACGACTGCGAAGCCTTTTCCATGCTCACCAGCACGTGCAGCTTCAATACTAGCATTGAGCGCAAGCAAATTCGTTTGTGCAGTGATGCCGTGAATCGATGCAATAACTTGATTAATTTCCGCTATTTTAGTGGTCAGTGTTTCAATTTGTTGCTGTACCTTTTCATTCATGTCATTCGTAGCTTCATTATGTTCACGCAGTTTCTTAACTTCTGTCATTCCTTGTATAGTAGATAGACCTGTTTGTTTTGATAATACGTTCATGTTGTTTGATAGAATAGCGAGTGAGTCCATTTGATCTGACAAATCTAAAATTCGGTGACTCGTTTCTTCCGTATCTTCCGACTGCTTAGAGGCCCCATGTGCAATTTCATCGGTTGCTAGAGATACTTCTTGACTAGATGCAACAATCTCCTCGAAAACATGGTGGACGTGATTGGAAGACTTGTTTAATTGAGTGGAAGAATCCCAAACTGTATGAATGGCGTCATTTGTTTTACGGAGCATATTGTTATATGCCATAGCTACAGCACCAATTTCATCGGGTTGGATATGTTTTTCGTCTATACTTCTCGTCAAGTCACCAGCTGCTGCTGTTTCGATTGACTCTCGTAAATAAGCAAGTGGTTTTAATTGTTTGAAAATGAACCACAAGGTAGCTGCAGACATTAAAACAACCATGACAATTGCGGAAATGATTGTTAGAAGTAAGATTGTGTTATATGTTTCTAGTATTTTTGACTTTGGAACAACCGTCTGTACAGACCATGTATCTTTAATATTGTCTAACAGCATCGGGGCGAACGAGTTAAAGGCCTCTTCATTTAGTTGCTTTGAATCAGCATATAAAGTCGATACTTCTCCTTTTCCAAGCGTGTTCTTAATTGTGCTCCAATCATAAGAGTCTTGCACATTTACCCCGTTCAACTCTTCGCTAATACTGTTGGCAGTTAAGTAACCGCCATCGGTAATAATGCTAGCATATCCACCATCCGGCTTGATTGTATTCACGAGTTCATTTAAAAAATCGATGGAAATATCTGTTGTAAGAACACCGAAAAAGGAACCTGAACTTGTAATTAGCGGTACGGAAATGGTGGTCATTAAGACGATTTCACCACCTGCACTGTACTCGTACGGTTCTGTCAAGACAGCTCGCTTTTCTTTTTTCGGTATTAAGTACCAATCTCCTTCGCCCTCTGTTTCATATTCGCTAAGAGCCTCCATAGTAATCTTGTCTCCATCCTTATACAAATAAGGAATAAAACGCTTCTCTGGATCTATTAAATCATTACTAACAGACTCTTCAATAGGAATAGATCCGCTTTCAAATATAGCAGCCATTCCAGAAGCATCAGTGTTGTTCTTTAAATTATTCTCTATGACAGTTATGGCTTCGTCCGCAGTTAAATTACCTTGTGCCTGCAGTGTTTCAAATATGTGTTTCGTTGTGTGGAGCATGTCATTCGTTTTCTTAAATCGGTCGCTCATTTTAGCAGCATATAGTTCAGTGTTATCAATTGCAGAACTCTCCGCATCGTTGGTACTTTGATTATGCAAAATGGTACTTGTAACGACTGTATAGGAGATAAATAATACTAAGAAGAGCGTAATAATAAGTGCTGAAAGTTTCCACGCAATGCTTTTCGATTTTTTCATATTATAAGGTGCACCTTCTTTCGAATTTTCTTTCATTTTACATCAATATACCTAATTCGACAATGGGCTCCCTTTATCTGAAGTGGGAAGTATTACTCATAGTTGGCTTCAAACGTGCTCATTTCAATTAATTATGGGGAATCAAAAAACGACTCCCACATTTAATGAGAGCCGCTTTCTTCTATTAAAACGAATACTGTTTTAATAAACCTTCTAATTTTAACGCAAGACCAATATTTCCTTTAACTTTGAGTTTACCCATCATAAAGGCAGCGGTTGAATTCAAGTTGTCAGCAAGTAGTTTCTTGAAATCTTTCACACTCATAGTTAACGCACAATCAACTTCACCGGGATCTCCGGTAATTGTTACGGCTTTGCCATCTGCTAACGTTAAGCCATATAGACCGCCATCATCACCAGATAAATCGAATGAATAGGTCACAGTCATTCCTTTAATTGGACCTGGTTCCCCGTTCAATTTCTCGTCAATTTTAAGCCAAATAGTTGTCATTGTCATGTCATCAAAATTCATCGTCATTGGAAAACCCTCCATAATACTGAATGTTCATTCAGTATAGCTGAAATTGGAGGTAAAAGCATGAACTTTCTGAGAACTAAATCCGTTTCTTAAACAAGGGGCTTAGAACCACACCAATAAGTGCTCCGACAATCGCTGGTACAAGCCAACCAATCTGCTGTTCATAGAGTGGGAGATGGGCAAGTACATCATTGACAGGCTTAATGTCGATTCCGGCTCCTTTTAAGCCGTCAAAGATACTAACAAAAGCAGTTGCCAGTAGCGCCAGGATATAGACAATTGGCTTTCTACCAAACGATTTGTCGATGAATGACATAAGCATCAGAACAATTGCGAGTGGGTAGATTGTGAGCAAAACCGGTATTGAAATAGAAATAAGCTGTGTCAATCCAACGTTTGCAATAATTGCACTGAATCCCGCGAAAATGAAGACATATGTCTTGTATGAATTCCGTGGAAATACATGTTCGAAATACTGTGCACATGCTGAAACGAGACCAATCGATGTTGTCAGACAAGCAAAAATAATTGTCATTGCCAGAATCATCGTTCCGTATGGTCCGTATAAGACGGTAGATGCGAGTGCGAGAACCGCACCTCCGTTGTCTTGTATCCCGATAACATCGACGCTTGTCGCTCCAATATACCCGAGTGAAATGTAAACGAGCGCTAATCCAGTAGCTGCGACAACACCAGCGAAAACCATTGCTTTCATGACAGCACGGCTTTCTGTCACGCCTTCTGCTTTAAGCGCATTAATAACGACGATGCCGAATACAAGTGCCGCAATGACATCCATCGTTAAATACCCTTCAACAAAGCTACGGAAAAACGCATTGGTTGCAAAATCACCTTGGGCTTGTCCGATATCTCCCATTGGTGACACAATACTCTTCACAGCAAGTGCCCCAATAACTAAAAATAGGACAGGAGTTAACACTTTCCCTATGCGATCGACAAGTTTCGCAGGATTTAGGGCGAGAGCGACCGTAATAGTAAAGAAGACGATCGTAAACAACGCAAGTGGCCAGTTTGAGCCAGAAATGCTATCAGGCAAAAATGGGACGACCCCAATTTCATATGAGACAGTAGCTGTTCGTGGAATGCCGAAAAATGGACCAATTGCCATATAGACAATCATCGTGAAAATAACTCCAAAATAAGGATTGACGCGACTTGCAATGGTTTCTAATCCGCCGCCTGCATTGGCAATTGCTAGAACTGCAATGAGAGGCAACCCGACTCCTGTGATTAGGAATCCAATCATCGCAATGAAAAGTTCATCCCCTGCCATTTGCCCAAGAAGCGGTGGGAAAATAATATTACCAGCACCGAGGAACAAAGCAAAGAGCATAAGCCCAATCACGAAATTTTTCTGTATAGACAAGTAAACTGCAACTCCTTGAAAGAATTATGTAAAAAACTCACCACCTTTCATTATAACCGAAAAGAGGAGCAATTGTCTAACAAATTCAATAGTTTGATGGTTAGAGAATGATTCAAATAGTAATTCGGAAAAAATAGTTCTATTTAACTATGATTCTACATAAAGCGCGCTATAATTATGATAATCGCTTCTTTTTCGACAAACTATGCACTATTTACAATTTTTAAGTGAAATTAATAATAATATAGAAATAGGGGATTCAGAAATGAAGGCGATAACGACCGGATATCGTTCGAAGTTGAAGCGATGAGAGGAACGGCAAATGTGCTATGCACACTTTCTGAAGCGTTGGAAACGTCTGTGAGCCGATTTGCAATCGAAGAACGTAAAGACTCATAATGAAAAAATAGTTTCTAATTCGGCTTGGAACAGTTTTGTTATGGGAAAACCCTCCTTTAATTATGCGTGAAATATGTGAATTCGCGATTAATTATAACCGAAGTCATAAAATGTTTACGACCTGGTCCTATACGTGTAAAATGAGGATTGGCAAGTATAATCAGGGGGTAATACAATGGAACAAGTGCAATTTATGCGTAATCTAATTATCGAAACACCATCAGTGCCGGGCAACTTCGCGAAAGTTGCGTTAGCTATCGGACAATTAAATGGAGATATTGGTGATATCCAAACTATAAAAGTAGGTACATTATCAACGATTCGTGATATTTCAATTCAATGTACAAGTGAAGAGCACTTGTTGCAAATTGTTGAAGCGGTTAATCAAATCGGCGACGGAATTAGTGTCCACGCTATAACGGATGATGTATTGCAAGCACATGAAGGCGGCAAGATTCATATGAAAGGCCGTATGGAAATTCGTTCTTTAGGTGATTTGCGACGTGTCTATACACCAGGCGTTGCGAACGTCTGTGAACTTATCAAGAATGATCCGGAACAGGCGAAATACTTTACTGGAATCTCAAACACGGTCGCAATTGTGACAGATGGCACAGCGATTCTGGGTCTTGGAAATATCGGACCTGTCGCGGGAATGCCTGTAATGGAAGGAAAAGCTGTGTTATTTGATCAATTCGCTGGGATAAGTGGTATTCCTATCTTGCTTAACACGAGTGATCCAGATGAAGTTGTAGAAACAATTAAACATATTCAGCAAGGGTTTGGTGGAATATTGTTGGAGGATATCGGATCTCCACACTGTTTCGAAATTGAAGAGCGATTGAAAGCGGAGCTGTCGATTCCAGTTATGCACGATGATCAGCATGGTACAGCAGTTGTCACGTTGGCATCTGTAATTTCAGCTTGTCAACAGACAGATGTTTTGCTAACGGAAGCGGTTGTGGGCCAAATTGGTCTTGGGGCAGCTGGTCTAGCAATTAGCCGTATGCTTATGAAGTATGGTGTGAAGGAAATGCGTGGAATTGACCGTAATGAAGTCGCACGTCAGAGGCTTGCTGATCATGGCGGCACAGTCATTGATTCACTTGAAGAATTGATGGCAACGTGTGACATTATCGTAGCCACAACGGGCGTTGCAGGACTTATCAAACCAGAAATGGTACGAAAAGGGCAAATTATCTTGGCTTTGTCCAATCCAAACGCTGAAATTACACCGGAAGACGCACTTGCAGCGGGCGCGGCATTTGCGGCGGATGGCCGTCTCGTTAATAATATCTTAGGCTTCCCAGGTATTTTCCGCGGTGCCCTAAATGCACATGCGAAGGAAATTACTTATCCGATGCTAATCGCAGCTGCACTTGCAATTGTCGACAGCACGAAACCGGGCGATCTTGTCCCACATCCACTTGATCCAAACGTCCATCTCAATGTAGCAGCTGCGGTTGAACGAGTTGCGAATAACTTATAATTGATAAAGGCCTCTTACCTGGGGAAATAAACCAGGTAAGAGGTTTTTTTTATGGAGCAGAGTAGATTATGGATTGCCTTGATGGTATTACTGGAAGTGTTCAACCAATGCGCTAAAGTGTCCAACCAAAAGGGGAGTTTCCAACCAACCTGTCGAAGTGTGCAACCAATACACTAAAGTGTCCAACAAAAATGGCGTTGTCCAACCAACCCCCTCCAACCAATCAATTCCAACAAAATGAAAACAGCCCAGATTTCACGGACAATACCCGGAAATCAGAGCTGCTTCATAATGCAATTATCTACCAATCAGCCAATCAAATGGCGGCGAACCTGGAGGTGAGTGTTTCAGTATATCAATGACTGGAATTGTGTAAGCGAACAGAATCAGTGCAATTGTAATCCCAACCCATAGATACCAGTTTTCAAGAATTTTAGGTGTAGGCTCTGCATCGTCTTCCTCTACGGCAATCGGATATTCTTGAACGCCGCGTGGTGCAAAGAATGTCAGTTGGATGAAAATGTACACCATCAAGAGAATACCGACGAACAAAATCGTTCCTCCAACAGCTTGTGCAATCTGGTAATTGATCCACGTAGCGACTTGTTCGCCGCCTGCATATTCGGAGAAGCTTGAACGACGCGGTCCGCCAAGTAATCCTTGAATATGCATAGCACCTGACATAATTGTCATACCAATTGTCCAAATAAATGTTTGAATAATCCCGAGTCTATTCAACCTCGGAGTCAGTCGGCGGCCAGTTAAATGCGGTACAAGCCAATACGTAATCCCGAAAAATGTTAGAACGACTGTTGTTGCAGCAGTTAAATGGAAGTGACCTGTAATCCAAATTGTATTATGGACGAGGGCATTCATTTGGTGAGATGCGTTAACGATTCCGCCCACGCCACCTGGAATGAATGCAGCCATACCAATGAATGGTGCTAGGAAACGTACATCTTTCCATGGAAGCTTTTTGAACCAACCAAATAAGCTCTTATAGCCTTTTCGTCGGCCCGTTGTTTCAAATGAAGCGAAAATTGAGAATGCTGTCATTAATGACGGAATAACAACCATGAATGTCAGCACAACTTGAATGAATTTCCAAGTAGGGTCAATACCCGGTTCTGTCAACTGGTGATGGAACCCGACCGGAATCGAGAACATTAGTAATAGAATGAAAGCCATTCTAGCAAGTGCATCACTGAATAATTTTCCGCCGATGATCTTTGGAATAACAACATACCACGCCATATAAGCTGGAAGTAACCAGAAATAAACGAGTGGATGACCGAAATACCAAAATAACGTACGGCTTAGTAAAACGTTGATGGTTTCAGCATATCCAAGTGACCAAGGGATGAACAGCACTAGGACAGATGTTGCTACGCCGATTGTAGCGATGAACCACATAAGCATATTGATAATAACCATAAATGCAGGTAATGGTGATTTTTCACCTTTATGTGCTTTCTTCCATACGTAAAGCTGACGGAAGTTAACGAAGGCAGCAATCCAGCTACCGATAATAACGAGTGCTAAACCGAAATAAAATGCCGGGTGAGCTCGTAGTGGTGCATAGAATGTGTATAATACTGAAGCTTCGCCTACAAGAATCGTAATTGCAGCCATGATGGTTCCGATCAGCATTACCCAGAAGGACAGCCATGCGACTTTCAACTGTTTATCCGAAATCCCAACAGTTTTCCCCATAAGTGAAAACTGGAAACCGATAATGAAAAAGGTTGTTAAGACGAGTCCAAGAATAACACCGTGAACAGTCAGGATTGTATAATAATCAATATTAAACGGTAATTTGAATTTCCCAGAGCGGACAAAAGTCTGCAATAAACCCATCAGACCTCCGACAAAAAGCGAGATATAAGTAACCCACATGAATGCCATATATAATCTGGATTCTTTTTTAGAAAGCGGTAATTGAACCTTAGTCATTATTCATACACCTCCACTGTTCCGTACATCTGGTGGTGACCGATGCCGCAGTATTCGTTGCAGACAATCGTGAATTCGCCTGCATTTTTCATGACAGTCTCGTAACGGCTAATGTGGCCAGGTTCAACCATCATGTTGACGTTTGTTCCAGCTACTTGGAAGCCATGGACAACATCTTTTGTTGTGATTTGATAAAGAACGGTGGAACCTTTTGGCACGCGAATCGTTTTAATAGCAGTACCTTCCGTGTCTTTACCGAAATCATAGTTGAACGCAGAAGCAACGATGTTGACGATATATTTGCCGTCAGCTACTTCACGAATGCCAAGATTTTCAGGCTTGAATGCGTCATGTGCTTCAACATTTTGTGGATCGATTGTTTCAATATGGCTCTGCGGATGCGTCCCTTTCCAGAAAGCAGCGAAGCCGATAATTAGTAGGAATAGGACGAGTGAAGCCATTCCGAAAACAAGCCATATCTTTTCATATTTGTGCAAATGCATAAGTAACCCTCCTGATATAATTATTATCTAGATAAAAATAGTGCATAAAACCCGAACCAAGATACTAGAATGACGGCACCCAACAGCATGACGGCTATGAAAGTACCTTTCAAACTATGTGTAGATTCATGCGTATTGGGTTGATGTTTCATTGAATTTCTTTTCCCCATTATTACACCTCCTATTTCCGGCGAAGTGGATTCGCTGTCATACCTTTATCATAGTCTTAAGGTTTAATATGGGAATTAGGGAAAACCCTATGCCTAAGGATATAAGGGAGGGTTTCACAAGTTGTTCACGCATTCTTCATATTTCCGTCAATTACCTATAATAAAGGTCTAGAGATGCATGTGAGAAAAGAAGATGGTATGTTAAGTTCGATTAAAGTTGACCAGACTGTTTAGGGAAATTACAATAAAGCGAGAGCAAAATCTTAATGGAAGTTGGTTGATCTATATGAAAAATCTAAAACTTATAAAAGTTGAAAGCCCTGAACAAGGCGCAGAACAAGTTTACGAAATCATTAAAAACGAAATTGAAAGTGGACGTCTAAACGTACTTGGGCTGGCAACAGGAAGTACAATGATTCCTGTTTACGATAAATGGGTTTCGTCAAATCTTGATTTCTCCAATATTGTCACTTTTAATTTGGATGAGTATATCGGAATACCTGAATCAAGCCCGAACAGCTACGCTTATTTTATGAGTGAGCATCTGTTTGATAAGAAAGAATTTAGAAAAACAAATATTCCGGATGGGATGGCTGAAGATTTGGTTGAAGAATGTGCCGCTTATGAAGATCTTTTAGAAGAGTACCCACTCGACATCCAGCTACTTGGAGTAGGAGAGAATGGCCATATCGCATTCAACGAACCTGGACTTCCTTTCGATTCTGTTACACATGTAGCGCAATTGACGGAATCGACATTGGGTGTGAATAGCCAGTACTTCGCAAATGATGAAAAAATCCCTGAAACAGCTTTATCGATGGGAATTAGTTCGATATTAGGTGCGAAAAAAATTGTTTTACTAGCATTTGGTGAAAAGAAACGAGCAGCTATCGAGAAGTTGCTTGAAGGTAATGTAACGACTGAGTGGCCGATTACAAAATTAGTTGATCACAAAGATGTCATCGTCATTACGGATTTAGAAATTTAATAAGCTAAACAAAAAGGTGAGTGACTACGATTAGTAGCACTCACCTTTTTGTTATTATAGAAAGAAGGGGATTAGTGTCGATCATGATTCAATGTACTGAATATAGTTTGCATATCACCAAGCTGCCCATTTTTGGCAATTAGTGCATCACGTTTTTTTTGAGAGAAACCACGCTCTTTGTTGAATTTCCCAGTCGTTCGGTGTGGGTCTTCTGAATTATGAAAACGGCTATCTTCTTTCAGGGGTTCATAATCACCTGCTGCGTGATCGAGATATGGATTATGAATATAATTTTTTGCGGAATATTTCTTATCGTTTTTTTCGTTACCTAACCAACCATGGGCTTTTTCTTGTGCTTCAAGAAAAGACTCTTGCGTATTATCTGAAATGTCATCTTCGTGTTTCACTTCAAACGCCTCCCATTAAATTAGATGATACTTTACTAAATTCCCGTTTTAAAAAACTATAAACCCCATAAAAAGACAATAATGTTTCGAAAGTCTCCTTTAATACAAGTAGTGTAATAGACTTGTTACACAATTGTAATGTAGGAGGTGTTTGAAGCGTGTTAAGGTTGTAACAGATCATTATTTCAGATAAATTAATCCTTTGGGGGAACAGATGAAACTTACATTCACATTCAAAAAGTCCATTACAATTATAGCTATGTCATTTCTACTACTCGTCGCACCTTTCGTTGGACAAGCCGAAGCTTCGTCAAAACCTGCTGCAATTTCAAAAACGGCAACAAGCCTAATTGGCGTCAAGTACAGTTACGGTGGTAACACGACGAGTGGGTTTGATTGTTCGGGGTACGTATCATATGTATTCAAGCAACATAATGTCCAAGTGTCGCGTACTGCTGCTAGTATGCATGCATCAGGAACTTCTGTTAGTAAAGCGAATTTAGAAACGGGAGACCTCGTATTCTTCAATACAGCAGGCAAACGAGTTTCACACGTTGGCATATACATAGGTGATGGTAAATTTGCGCACGCATCGACATCAAAAGGTGTACGCGTTGATAAGTTGAATGACCCTTATTATTGGGGTGAACGCTACGTAGGTGCAAAACGCATCTCGGGTGTGAATGCAGTTGCTTCAGCCAATTAAAACAAAACAGTCAGCACTGAGTACCCTTAATAGGGAACTTGGTGCTGTTTTTCACTATATATGTTCAACATCACGTCTGTTGATTAACCATATTCTTGCGTAAAATATTGGTAAGGTAGGCACAGAATTCTTCATTTGGGCTAGTACGTATCCCGCTTGCTTTCGGCTAAACTAGCCACCCCTTTTCGACAATTCTGTTGCGATTAGTTGCCTGTCGCATACCTGCAACGTTCAAGGGGAAATTGCAGTTGCTTGGAAGATAAGAATAGATGACCCTTCACAGAAACTATAATTGCCCGAAGATACAATTTCGGGCACGCTTGCATTTTCTACAATGCGTTCCTTATTTACTTTTAGTGAAATCACGCTTGTCATCATGTGATATCTTGTAGAAATTAACAATTCCTTAAAATAAAAAAAACCAGAAAGAAGGAGTAAGCCGCCAAAATTGTATCTTTGGCGGCCTTTATCCAGATAAGAAGCCAACTATTCTTTCGTCCCAAAAAGCTTTAGTACTTCGTGTACCTTAGCCTTTGGAGAGCGACGGATGAACGACCATCATACGATTACCGAAAAAAATCTATAGGGATGCGACGAAGTCGTATCCCTATAGATTAAGATATCTAGGTAATGGTATAGGAGTCGTTCAATCTAAAGCGATATAAGGCAACTGTACGCGAAGCACCTAGTGTTTGATTTAGTTATTTTCTGGCTACTTTTGGTTAATCAACACCTGTGGTTCAAAATATAGGCCTTCAATTGTTCAACATAAATAGCAATAAAAAGGGCGGCACATCCGAATCAGAATGTAACTGATTTGAATGTGCCGCCTTTATCTTCAAGCCCTCCAGCGCTTTTCGGGGCTAAACAGGCGCTTGCGCTTTTGTTTACGCGTTTTGTTGTGGTACGCGAACAGTCCAGCGAGATAAGTCTGGCTCATCTTTTTGAATCATTTCTTTTGGATAGATGAACGTCCATGGTTTTGAAGTGTTTGCTTTTACTGAAAGTGGATCAAGGGCGAATGAACCGCTAGCTACTAAATCACCAGATGCATCAATCAGTTCTAGTGGAAGCTTTTCGATATTGATTTGTTTCGAGTGACCATTACGGATAAATACAGATGCTGCGATACCGCCGTCATCCTGTTGTTTTACTTGGAATCCGCTAATATTTACTTCACGCGGTTTCAATTTCGGAAGACCTTCGACAACTTTTGTAAGTCCATCCTTTTGTTCTGCCGTTAAACCGTCTTCCCATGTTTGCTCCAACTCTAGTTTGTGAGGCACCATCGATTGGACGTTAAATGCAAGTTTCCAGTTTTCTGTTGGTGGCTGTTCTGCAAAGATATTGTCTTTTGTGAAGACGAATACCCAAGGTCTTGCGCTTCGTGCCGGAATATCGCCGAGCTCTTTCAAATCGAATTCATCGGAAGCGAGTGTTTTACCTTCCTCATCAAGTAGCATCAGTTCGACTGATCCAACTGAAATCTGTTGGTCTAGTGAAGAACGGAAAAACGCTTTAACGAGCCAGCTACCATTAGCAGGTTCAACGTCGATGTCAATGCCTGAAAGGGAGATTTGGTTCGGTTTAAGTGGTTCTAACTCATTCGAATGGAAGCGGAAAACGTACTCTTGCTCCTGTGGTACATTCCATTCTGGGTGTAGGGATAGCGTAGTCTCGACCTCATCTGTATTTGTCGACGCGTTTAGGCCGTCAATAATTTCTTCGGAACCGATTGTGCTATCTGATCCTGTCTTTTCGGTTTTCTTGAAAAATGAGAAAAGCTTCATTGTTGTACCTCCTGTTGTTGTGTAATAACTTTCATAAAGCTAATAACTTCAGATGCGATGTTGCGGCGTAATTTTTGATAATGACGCCCGAATAATTCGAGTCCTTCACGCTGATAAATCCGCATTGGGTCCTCTTGTCCATATGAACGGAGTCCGATACCTTCTTTTAAGCGTGTCATAACTTCTAAGTGCTTGACCCACATCGTATCAATATGAGACAGCATTACTTGTGGAATCATCTGATTGATCTGTTCATCGTCTGAGAATGATTCGATGAAGTCGAGCAACTCAGTAAGTGGAGCATCATATAGTTTTAGAATGTCAGACGTCTTATCAAGCGTCCGCGGAATTACGACAGGTTCTAACAACAGGCTGTTCATTGTATGTTCAATTCGTTCGAAATCCCAATTGCTTGAAGTCTCTTCATCTGGGCAACTATCGAAAACAACAAATTCTACTGTCTCGGAAAGCATCGATTTTAATTGTTCAAGGATACCTTCGCGGTCTAGGACGTTATTACGAAGCCCATAGATGACTTCACGCTGATCGTTAATGACGTCGTCGAGTTTTAAGTTGTATTCGCGCATTGAATAGTGGGCGCCTTCTACGATACGCTGTGTCCGTTCTGTCAGTTCATCTACTTCGGGATTCTGCACTAGACCGTCTTCATTTGTTGTTACTTTTTTGAGGAACTTCTCAAGCTCTTCTTTAGCAAAACGCTTGAACATATCATCTTCGAGAGAAAGGAAGAAGTGACTCTCACCATGGTCACCTTGTCTTCCGGAACGTCCCCGTAGCTGGTTGTCAATACGACGGCTTTCGTGCTTTTCTGTTCCAAGTACGAAAAGACCACCAATTTCTTCAACCTTTTCACCGAGCACGATATCAGTTCCACGTCCAGCCATGTTTGTCGCAACTGTGATTTGACCGAGTTGTCCTGCTAGGGAAATAAGGTCTACTTCCTGTTCTACACTTTTAGCGTTCAATAAGTTATAAGTAAGTTTGTATTCATCTAAATACGCTACTACTTTTTCAGATTGTAAAATGGATGTTGTGCCGACAAGGACGGGTTGTCCTTTTTCATGACGCTTAGCGACTTCTTTCGCCATCGCCTTATATTTCTGGTCAATTGTTTTATATACTTGGTCAGGTGAATCGATACGTGCGCGCGGACGATTTGTTGGAATTTGAACAACTTCCATACCATACACTTCACGGAATTCTTTCTCCTGTGTTTTAGCCGTACCAGTCATTCCGCACAGTTCTTTATACATACGGAAGTAGTTTTGGATTGTAATTTGTGCTTGTGCTTTATTTTCCTCAGTGATTGGTAGTCCTTCTTTTGCTTCAATTGCCTGGTGTAAGCCATCGGAAAGTGTGCGTCCTTCCATGATTCGACCCGTAAACATATCGACAAGTTCAATTTTTTCTTCTTTTACGATATAGTCAACATCACGTTCGAAGATGACATGTGCACGTAATGATTGAATCATATAATGATAAAGTGTTTGGTGCTCCAATTCATATAAATTGTCGATACCAAATGCTTTTTCTACTTTCTCGATTCCAATATCAGTAAGGGAAGTCGCTTTTGTTTCATCATCAAAGTCGAAATCGATCCCTTTTTTGAAGCGTTTTGCGAGACGTGCCGCAATGTGATGAAGATCCGCATCCGCTTGCATTTTACCGGCAACGATTAATGGTGTTTTTGCTTCATCAACAAGAATACTATCAACTTCATCGATAATTGCGAAATGGTAGGGACGTTGAACTTTTTGTGATACTTGGTGCGCCATATTATCACGCAAATAGTCGAAACCGAATTCCGTTCCCACTCCGTACGTAATATCCGCATTGTAAGCAACTTGTTTTGCGGGACCTTGCATCATTGGGACATTCAACCCAACTGTAAGGCCAAGAAAACGATGGATTTGACCAATTTGTTCATAGTCACGCTTCGCAAGATAGTCATTCACGGTAATAACGTGAACTCCTTTTCCTTCAAGTGCACGCACATATGATGGAAGGGAAGCGACTAGCGTTTTACCTTCGCCTGTAGGCATTTCAGCGATATTACCTTCTGTTAGAACGAGTCCGCCGATAAGTTGGACATCGAAATGACGCATGCCAAGGATTCGCTTGGATGCTTCACGAACAACAGCAAAAGCATCTGGAATAATAGATTGGATCTTTTCTCCAGATTGTATTCTCTCCTTGAATATAGTAGTCATACTTGTTAGTTGTTCGTCTGACATTGGTTCGTATGTAGCTTCTAATTTATTTATTTGTTGGACAATCTTCCGATACTTTCGAAGTTGTCTTTCGTTCGTCTGATTTGAACGTTTGAATATTGATAGCATTGGATGAACGCTCCTTTTTTCCGATCCCTTTAAAGGACCCGTCCCCATTTTACCAAAAAGAATGGAAAATGACTACCTTGAGCTGAAATCTACATAATGTAAGGAAAGAAAAGGTGGGGGGATAGCTAGGGGAATGAAAGGGAAAGATAAGATAAACAAAATTGTAAGCACCCGCTACAAATGAATGCAGTTTGAGTACGCCGCTATCTGTGACTATCCGAGCACTAGACGCGGGAATCTTGATGTGGAACATTCGCCTTGCGAAGGTTATCCAAAGTATATTATTCTAAACTGACCTAAACACAAGGAAACAATGATAATTAGAAAAGAGTTTTCTAGTAAAGTGCTTTACTTGTTTAAATATGCTATGATACTGTTGGTATGATAAATTAGCGATTTACTATAGGGAGGAAGGACATGTTATTCCTTGCAATGGCTGCCGCACTACTAGCTTCCATCTTACTTACTCCACTCGTCATTAAATTGGCATTCCGGATAGGAGCGGTCGATCGGCCGAATTACCGGAAAGTCCATGCGTCTGTTATGCCGCGAATCGGCGGTCTTGCGATATTTGGTGCTTTTCTAATTGGCTATGCGGTATTACTACCGAAAGATGAACACGCTGTTGGAATACTTATCGGTGCTGTTATCATCATTGTTATGGGCTTTCTCGATGATATGCTTGAAATTACCGCGAAAGCAAAACTTGCTGGTCAATTGGCTGCGGCTATTGTCGTTGTCGTATGGGGCGGTTTACAAATTGAAGTTATTAATTTACCGTTTATTGGGGAATTTGATTTTGGTTACTTAAGTATTCCAATTACAATTATTTGGATCATCGGCATTACAAATGCTATAAATCTTATAGATGGATTGGATGGACTTGCAGCAGGTGTTTCAACGATTGCACTCATTACAATTGCTGTTATGGCGATGATAATGGGGAATGTATTCGTAGTTGCAACAGCTTCGATTCTTGCGGCAAGCTCGCTTGGCTTCTTGTTTTACAATTTCCATCCGGCAAAAATCTTTATGGGAGACACCGGATCCTTGTTCCTGGGCTTTATGATTTCGGTTCTTGCATTATTAGGATTCAAGAACGTTGCTGTCGTTTCACTGATTATCCCAGTTATTATATTGGGTATTCCAATTTCTGACACATTCTTCGCAATTGTTCGTCGTATACGCACGAAACAGCCTATTATGGCACCGGATAAATCACATTTACACCATTGCTTACTTCGTAGCGGTTTTTCACATAGGCAGACAGTCTTGGTCATTTATGCGCTTGCAATACTGTTTGGGGTTGCAGCTGTATTGTTCTCGCAAGCGACAGTATGGGGAGCAATTCTGCTTATTGTAGTCATGCTTATCGCGATTGAACTGTTCGTTGAAGTAATCGGTCTTGCCGGTACAAACTATCGACCGTTGTTAAATCTTGTACGGATGATTGGTAAGTAACACAGCTGTTTGTACACTAGACAATAAGAAAAAATGGCCATGCACCTTTTCATTAAGGTAGCATGGCCATTTTTTATAGAATTATGTGTGGAAAGAAAAAAGAACCAGCTAACTTTCAGCCTGGTTCTTTTGGTATCATTCATTTAAACTATCTTCCAAAGCTTCTTCGGTTGAACCAGTTATGGTCGAACCACTGTCAGTCAGACTAGATGAGTCGGGGATGAGACCGAGATGTGCTTGCAATATGTTCTTCACTTCAGCTAAATAGGTTTCATCAAGTTTCCAGTAATAAATTCCCGTAGACATGTCGTCGTAACCCTTCAAACTTAGTGTATCGACTTGTGGCATACCGCCTTTTACATATTCCAAGAACGATTTCATTTCGTCAAACGTCATGTCGGTTTTCATGTTCTCGCCAACTGCCTCAATAACATCACCGTACTTCGTTATTGATTTTACTGAAGCGGCTTCTTTCATGATTGCCTGTAAGATCATTTGTTGACGTTTTCCGCGTTCGACGTCGGTATCGAGTTTACGTGTCCGTGCAAGCGCAAGGGCGTGTTTGCCGTCAAGATGTTGCAGACCTTTTTTCAGATGAATCGTATATTT
The DNA here is from genome assembly GCF_001590685.1 of Sporosarcina psychrophila. Classification (GTDB taxonomy): domain Bacteria; phylum Bacillota; class Bacilli; order Bacillales_A; family Planococcaceae; genus Sporosarcina; species Sporosarcina psychrophila. The sequence continues at coordinate 3,663,553 of NZ_CP014616.1, read as the reverse complement.
ATCATTTTCGTCTTTTTCAGTTCGGTTGTATGGAACCTCAACGTCGATTCCGTCAATTGCATCAACAACATCAATGAATGCATTGAAATTCATCCTCACATAGTAGTCGACAGGAATCTCAAACAATTCTTCAACTGTTTCGATTGTTGCACGTGTTCCGCCAAATGCATGGGCATGGGTGATTTTATCACGATATCCGACTTCAGGGATATAGGCGTATGAATCACGCGGAATACTGACCAATTTTACAGATTTACTCGCCGGATTCAATGTAGCAAGTAGAAGTGCATCCGAACGGCTGTTGTTATCTCCTTGGCTGCGCGCTTCACTGTCATCGACACCGATGAATAGAATTGAAACATTGTCGTTTGCTGGCTCGACTTTTACTTCGCGAATTTCGGATTTTGGTCGGTCAGGGACGGCTTCATACGCACTAACTGCCATGTTTTCTGCTTTTTTCTGAAGTGAAGCAGCATATGCAGCAACAACAATAAATAGGGACAAGGTGAGAAGAAGCACAACTTTTACGGCTAAGCGTTTCCCGGACGATTTGTTTCTTTTTTTATAGTCTTTTCTTTTCATTTTTTAGTTCCTCCAGAATCGACTATGTAAGTTTTTCATAGTTGATCATATAATTGACAAATATCGTCAAAAGGTAGAGATAGCATAACGGATCACAAGGTTTTGTGACATAAATACTCATGACCTTTTCTATTATACTATTTTTTTAGTTAGTTGTCGAACTCGAGAAATTCGCTAGAAGTCGACACAATTTCCGCCTGACCATTTGTTAATTCGGCCATCCAAGCAGTGAAAACATTCTCTTCTGTCACTGGAACGTATACGAATAAGTTGACGCCGTCCGCATAGGAAATTTCTTTTAGTGGATAAGCGGACTGCCTTATCTCATTTTCGACTTTTCCGAGCCATGTATAATCAATTGTTACTCTCATTAGATGATGAAGTTTTCTTACGACAGTACCCGTGGCTGTAATGCCCTCAGACGTCGCGCGGCCATACGCACGGATTAACCCACCGCCTCCAAGCTTGATACCCCCAAAATAGCGCGTCACAACGACGACAGTATCTTTTAACCCTTGTTTTTTTAAGACTTCGAGCATTGGCACGCCAGCCGTACCTGTTGGTTCACCATCATCATTCGCTTTTTGGATAGTATCGTGCTCGCCAATCATATATGCCGAACAGTTGTGGTTGGCATTATGATGCTTTTTCTTGATTTCTTGAATGAACTCTAGGGCTTCATCTTCCGTCTCTGCACGTGACACATAGGTGAGAAATCTAGATTTTTGGATGATCAATTCACTTTCACCGTAATCTTTAACTGTATAATAATCTGCTCGCATTTGCGGCACCCCCATCACTTGTAATACAATCTTAATATCCATTTGGTACTATGATGCTATACTATAATGAAGTGCATAAGGAAATCAGTATTCCTGTACCACTTCTTACTTAATAGTATATATGTAATTTTTCAGGCTGTAGGCGGGAGGGAACTTAATATTGAGGGAAAATATAGTTGATATCCAAACGCTTGAAACAATCTTTAGTAGTATGGTCCGTGCTATGGATAACTCAAAGAACGATATCTTTATTATAAGCGAACAAAGCCGTCAAAGCTTTGTCGATATGAAAAAAGAGCTTGCAACGGTCAAAAGTGATATTTCCCAGGCAATAACCGAAGGCGACTATTTGGAGAACATGACTGGGCATTCACGCAAACGTCTCGCCGACGTCTCGAAGAACTTCATGAATTACTCAGAGGAACAAGTGAGAGAGGCTTACGAAGTTGCGAATGACTTACATGTCCGATTATCCATTAACCGGATGGAGGAGAAGCAGCTACGTGCACGTCGGGACGATTTAGACAGACGCCTCGTAGCGCTACTCGATACAATCGAACGGGCGGATCAGCTTGTTAATCAAGTGGCGACCGTTATTAACTATTTGACATCTGATTTAAAAAATGTTGGTGAAGCACTTGAAAATGCAAGACACAAGCAGGATTTCAGCATCAGAATTATTCAGGCACAGGAAGAGGAGCGCAAAAGGCTTTCTCGTGACATTCATGACGGGCCAGCGCAAATGTTGGCGAATGTGATGATCCGTACTGGGTTGATTGAAAAAATCTTTGTAGAAAAAGGTCCTCAACCTGCATTTGGTGAATTAGCAGATCTCAAAGTGATGGTGAGGAATGCACTTTATGAAGTCCGGCGTATCATTTATGATCTTCGACCTATGGCACTTGACGATCTTGGCCTGATTCCGACATTGAGAAAGTATTTGTCGACAATCGAAGAATATGAAAAAAATGTTGAAATTCACTTTCAAAATAGTGGACAAGAGCAGCGTTTTCAAACGAATTTTGAAGTGTCGGTCTTCCGACTTGTACAAGAATCTGTATCAAATGCATTGAAACATGGAAAATCGAAGGACATTTGGGTGAAAACTGAATGGCTTCGCGATATAATGAATATTATCATTAAGGATAATGGACAAGGATTCAACCAGAATGAAGTGAAAGATAAGTCGTTCGGTTTAATTGGGATGCGGGAACGAATTGATTTATTAAAAGGCGATATGACAATCACTTCAACGCCTGGCAATGGTACGATGATCCATTTCCGGATCCCGCTTCGGAATGAAATAATTGACGGCTAGATATATGGGGAGGAAATGACTATGACTGTTACGAAAATATTAATTGTAGATGATCATCAATTATTCCGTGAAGGGGTAAAGAGAATTCTGGACTTTGAAGATTCTTTTGAAGTTGTTGCAGAAGGTGATGACGGTAGCGAAGTAAATGAACTTTATAGACAGTGCGAACCGGATGTTGTTCTTATGGACATTAACATGCCACGTATGAATGGTGTCGATGCGACCGAGAATCTTGTTAAAGAGTTTCCTAATGCGAAGGTAATTATGTTGTCGATTCATGATGACGAGTCATATGTATCGCATGCACTGAAAACGGGTGCGCTTGGCTATATGCTGAAAGAGATGGATGCAGATGCAATCGTTCAAGCGATTAAGGTCGTTGAGATGGGCGGTTCGTATCTTCACCCGAAAGTGACACATAACCTTGTTACGGAATTCCGCAGATTGAGTGAACGGGAGCATAAAGGTTCATTCCAGCAAAATGATATCCGCCGACCATTCCACTTACTTACAAAACGTGAGTGTGAAGTATTGCAACTGTTGACGGATGGGCAAAGTAACCGGACAATCGGAGAAACGTTATTCATTTCTGAAAAGACGGTTAAAAACCACGTTTCAAGTATTTTGCAAAAAATGGCTGTAAATGACCGGACACAAGCAGTTGTAACTGCTATTAAAAATGGTTGGGTTGAAGTGAAGTAATTCGGACTTTGTTCAATAAAAGGAGAAAGGCCATCCAGTTGGAGCGGCCTTTTTACCTGTTCAGGAGGAAAGAAAATGAAAAAAATATTTGTTCCTATAAGTATGTCGGTTCTTTTATTACTTGGCGCGTGCAGTAGCGATGGGGAGAAGTCGACTGGAAGCGGCTCGGTCAATGATGGCGAGGCGGAGAATGAAAACGGTGCAATTGATCATGGTGTGGAAGACAAAAAAGTAGGTTTTAGCTTAGAGGGAGGGGTTATAGAAGAAGCTTCTGGTGTTCCGGCTGAGGAGAAAGAACAAATTTTAGCTGTATATAAGGTGTATATCGATACGCTGAATGAACAAGATATCGATGGCTATTTGAATACACTGTCTCCGGAAGACTATGATTTTGAGGAAGAACGTGCGTTCATGGAAGAGCAATTTAGTGAATATGAGCTAAATCGCGAAATATCGAACGTAACGATTGTAAAGTATTCTGATAAGGAAGCCCAAGTCTTCTCGAATTTGAATACATCATATAAACAAGTATCTACTGGTCTTGTGACAAAACAAGATGGAAGACAAGTGACCGTATTTACGAAAAATGGTGACGATTGGAAAGCTGCATCGGTGCATTACATCGGTGATGACGGGAAAGAGTAAATGTGGTTAATATGTAAGACTTTCAGCTGTAATAGCCGAAAGTCTTTTTTTGTTTCGTGGCTGTCGTACAGTCCCCTACAAAACCATATAACCTACAAAAAAAATGTAGGTTGTTTTATCAGCGATATGGGTATACAATAATAAGAACGAATGTTCTGTGTGGGGTAGGAGCAGTTAAAATGCATTTAATATCTGCAGAGGCATTGCCGCATTTTGAGAATATGATTTATTTGCCGATGCTTCTTATTATATTGGAAAAGGATCGAGATTCGTTTGAAAAAGGTCCATTCAAACTGAAAGGACCTTATGTCAAACTTGTTGATGAAGCAACAAGAGCTGCACGTGCTGAACTTAGGGAAACCACCATCTACTTACGTCGCCAGAATATGAAAGTCATACGCTACTTTCACTGAGTATATTTTCGTATACGGGGACAATAAGGACCACAGACGTTATTTCAACATCCGCCTACGTAATTGGACGAAGGAACTGTTAAACATTTACTTCGCCATGTTCGAAAGTTAAGTTAATCCTCATCCGGGAAGTCAAATTTATCGAACTTAGATGGCCTGTTCAATTGTCTTTGTTTTTTCAAAAAGTTTTTTTCGAGAAGTGCAGCGACTGCATATTGGCGATACATTGTTGTAGCTGAAATATCGAGCTTGAAGGAAAGACCATTTTCCAAGTAGAGAATACAGCCCATACCATCCGGTTCTATATTATCAATCGCACTATAGGAAACCCAGACATTCTCTTCTGAATTCGGAGACATTGTTGGTAGAAAGATATAAGGTACTCCGAAATCATGAGCTATAATTATAGGCATTTTATGGCGTTTTCCAATTGCTAGTTTTGCTGTATTTGTTGAATTTTGTAAAGAACCGCCATAATAATGACAAGAACTTTTAACAATGTGAACGGGTTTTCGTGAAACGTTCAATTCACCGTTTCGTTCGATTACAAGCGTTGATAGTTTATTTCCTTGGACCACAGGTAGTAACAAAAATGTATTGAAAGAAACAATGTATTTCCCTAACCATTTCTTTTTAACCAATAAAATGCACCCCTTATAGTTTATTGTTGTTGCATAAGTCCTAGTATAAATTAGAAAATTTAAAATGCAACCATTTAATTAAACTATTTGAACTATTTTGTTTCTTAGTGCTATTATCACTCGTATTATACGATTTGACCGAATGAAATTAGTCATTTTTTTGAATGGGCAGAGTTTTGTATCACTTCTGTTGATTAACCGTTTACTTACATGAGAACCTTTGAGTAATGCATGTGTACATTTCCGGTTCGCTTTGGCCGAAATAATCACAACATCCTTTTGCGATTATCTGTCGCGTTCCAAATGCATCAGTACACGAAGTGCTAAAGCCTTTTGGGACGAAAGAATAGAGGGGCATCTACGTGGATAAAAGCCGCCAAAGATGCAATTTTGGCGGCTTAAACATTCTTTAGTGTTATCTCTTTTTGACTAGTAAAGAAGTGTCACTTTCTATAGGCTCTCACATGATTACGTGCATACTCTTTGCTAATAGTAAGCAAGGAACGCATTGTATAACGTGCAAAAGTTCCCGAAATTGTATCTTTGGGAACTTACAAACTCTATAGAAAGTCATCTATTCGTTTCTTTCAAACATAACCGTATTTTTCACTTGAACATTGTAGGTGCGCAACAGGCAACTAGCCACATATGCCTCACGATAAATCTGTCGTGATTAGTTCGTCGAAAGCAAAAGGAAATGGTCCAGTGAAAGTGGATTTTTCCAAGCTCTAGTCACCAGTATTTCATGTAAAAAAAAGGCCTTCTACTCCTAAATTTAAGAGGGAAGACCTTGGTTTTATAAATTTTGGAAATCGATAGCTGCAGCGCCGAGTGTTTTCGCTGCGAGAAGCATCGCATTTTCATCGATGTCGAATTTGGGGTGATGATGTGGATATGGGTTGTCAGGTTTTGCGCCAGTGAAGAAGAATGTGCCAGGTACTTTTTCCAAATAGTATGCAAAATCTTCGCCGCCCATTTGTGGTGTCGATTCCACGACTGATTCCACGCCAAGAATACCTTCCGCGACAGTCTTCAAAAATTCTGTTTCGGCTTTGTGATTGACAACGGCTGGATAGCCACGGACATATTCGAAATCGATTGTACAGTCATTTGCAAGCGCAGTCCCGTCAACAACGCGTTTCATTTCGCGTTCCATCAAATGGCGAATGTCAGGGTTGAATGTCCGTACCGTACCGCCTAGTTTTGCTGAATCGGCTATGACATTAAATGCGTTTTGTGCAACGAATGAACCGATAGATAACACTGCCGAGTCGATTGGATCGACGCGACGGGAAACAAGTTGCTGTAAATTCATCACTAGCTGTGCGCCAATAACGATAGCGTCTTTCGTTTGATGCGGAGCCGCACCGTGACCGCCTGCGCCTTGGATTTTAATGTCGAAACGGTCAGCCGCTGCCATTACAGGACCGGTCAAATATTCGATTGTACCTAAAGGTGTCAAAGACCATAGATGCGTTCCAAAAATGACATCAACCCCATCAAGGCAACCGTCTTCAATCATGGAAATTGCACCGCCTGGAGCAAATTCTTCTGCGTGTTGGTGGATGAAAACATAGTCGCCAGCAAGGTCTTCATGCAGTTCATGAATGGCTTTTGCAAGCTGTAGGAGTGTAGCAGTGTGCCCATCGTGACCACAAGCATGCATGACGCCTGGAACAGTTGATTTATACGCTACATCCTTTTCATCTTGAATGGGTAGCGCGTCGAAATCTGCACGTAGTGCAACCGTCTTACCAGGTCTACCACCCGAAACCCTTGCAACGACACCATTGCCGCCAACCCCCTTACGTACTTCAATACCAAGGTCAGCGTAAAAATCATGTATGTACTGCGCAGTTTTTTCTTCCTTAAAAGATAATTCAGGATTCATGTGAAGGTGGCGGCGAATAACGACCATATCCTCATAAGCGCTATCGAGCTTTTCATACAATTGTTCTTTCAATGGACTGTTCCCCCTAAAAATTATCTAATTTGAATGTTGCTACTTCTATTATAGCAAACATTTGAGAGGGAACACTAAAACGCAACCCGTAGTTCGGGTCGCGCGTTTTATATCTTATCTTTCGTGGTATAAGTTGTTACATAAGGAGCGCTCGAGAAAATATGAAGCGAAGTATCGACGCCTGCTTCTGCATGATTTGAGGAGTGAGCCTTGTCGAAAGCAGATGAGTTTTCCCATCTTGTATAATGGGTGCTATCAGACCATTCTGTCAGAACGATATACGTGTCTGAATCGAGTGGGCGGAGCAAACGAAATGCGATGAATCCGAGTTCAGATTCAATAGCACCCGTAAGTTCTGTAAAGCGATGCTCAAAAACTGGACGTCCTTCATCCGTGACGGGAATATTGTTGAAAACGAAATAACCGTTATCTTGCAGTGTTCCCGAGGAGCTAATGACTTCGTAACGGCGTGGTGTTTGGAACACAGTTTTACCTACCGTTTCATGCAGTAAAAGAGAATTACCATGACCATGCATGGCAATCAAGCTTTCTGCCGCATATTTTTCTTTTAAACTTTCCATAAATTCAGGTGTACCCGATGTCATATAAATATTCATTTTCAAAAAAACCTCCTTGTAGTTCTTATTTATCTATTTTCCCCTATTTGAGAACTTAAAACAAACTTTGACAAAATGATGGCGAAAAAAGTAAGAAGTTAGCACAATTGTATGAATAACGGGGCTAAAAGCTATACTTTGCAAAGGGAAACGTCTATATTGAGTACGGATATGTAACACGGAAATAGTTAATTAAGAAAGTGGGAATAAACCAAATGACAAAATTCAATGATACACTTTTACGCGCTGCAAGAGGCGAGAAAATTGATCATACACCGGCTTGGTACATGAGGCAGGCAGGGCGTTCACAACCGGAATACCTAAAAATCAAGGAGAAATATTCTCTTGAAGAGATTACGCACCAACCTGAACTTTGCGCATATGTAACAAAGCTTCCAGTTGATCAGTATAATGTCGACGCGGCAATTCTTTACAAAGACATCGTTACACCACTTCCGGGAATTGGTATTGATGTGAAAATAAAAGCGGGCATTGGTCCAGTTATCTCAAATCCAATCCGTACAGTTCAAGATGTCCATAATCTTGGCGATCTATCACCACAAGATGATATTCCTTTCGTTCTTGAAACGATTAAAATATTGACGAAGGAACAATTGAATGTTCCGCTTATCGGCTTTGCGGGGGCACCATTTACGCTTGCGAGTTATATGATTGAAGGCGGTCCATCGAAAAGCTACAACTTGACGAAATCATTCATGGTATCTGAGCCGGAAGCATGGTTCGCATTGATGGACAAACTAGCAGATATGACGATTACGTATATTACTGCACAAGTTAATGCGGGTGCAAAAGCAATTCAAATCTTTGATTCGTGGGTAGGGGCATTAAATGTATCTGATTACCGAATCTTCATCAAACCAGTTATGACGCGTATTTTCACAGAGCTGCGTAAATTGAACGTTCCACTAATCACATTCGGTGTCGGCGCAAGCCACTTGGCAAACGAATGGCATGACTTGCCTGTAGACGTTGTTGGTCTCGACTGGCGCTTATCTGTAAAAGAAGCAGGAGAGCGCGGTCTAACGAAGCCGCTGCAAGGGAATCTTGACCCATCACTGCTACTTGCAGATTGGAGCATTATCGAAGAACGTGCGAAAGTAATCATCGAACAAGGCGTAGAGCATGGTAACCACATTTTCAACCTTGGTCATGGCGTGTTCCCTGATGTGAAACCAGCAACATTGAAACGATTAACTGAATTTGTTCATGAATATAGTGCACAGCTGCGTAAATAACGTGCTGATCCAAACGAAGAGGTGAATGTTATGACAAAGAAACAAATGGGACTTTTAGTGATGGCTTATGGGACTCCGAATAAGGAAGAGGATATTGAATCGTATTATACGCATATCCGCCACGGTCGCCCGCCTGCACCCGAACAATTGGAGGACCTTCGCAATCGCTATGAGGCAATTGGCGGGATTTCTCCGCTTGCGCGAATTACTGAAGACCAAGCAAACGCGCTTTGCAACCGTCTGAATGAAGTGCAGGATAACATTGAATTCAAGGTCTATATTGGATTGAAACATATTGCACCATTTATTGAGGATGCGGTAGAAAAAATGCATGAAGACGGGATTACAGAAGCGGTCTCAATCGTACTGGCGCCGCATTTCTCGACGTTTTCTGTCAAGTCATACAATGGCCGCACGAAAGAAGAGGCTGACAAGCATGGTATCACAATTACTTCTGTCGAAAGTTGGTACAAACAGCCGAAGTTTATTGAATTCTGGACTGATCAAGTGCGCGGTACATTCGACAGCATGAGCGAAGAAGAGAGAGCGAAAGCATGTCTGATTGTTTCAGCGCATTCGTTGCCGGAAAAAATAATCGCGAATGGTGATCCATATCCAGATCAGTTGAAAGAAACAGCTGAATTGATTGCAAAAGCTGCTGGTGTGAAAAACTATGAACTAGGTTGGCAAAGTGCAGGGCAAACGCCTGAACCATGGCTTGGTCCCGACGTTCAAGATTTAACACGCGATTTGCATAATGAAAAAGGATATACAACATTTGTTTATACGCCAGTTGGATTTGTTTCCGACCATCTCGAAGTACTATTTGACAATGATTATGAGTGTAAAGTTGTGTGTGATGAAATCGGTGCATCCTACTACCGTCCGGCAATGCCGAACATCGACCCACTCTTCATCGATGCGATGGTGGATGCAGTATTTGAAAAGATGAAAGAAGCTTAATATGGTTGAAAGAAAGTGATGATGGACATGAGCGGACAAAACAAGAAAGTCGTTATTGTCGGCGGAGGGATTACGGGCCTCTCCGCGGCATTTTATATGCAGAAAGAAGCGCGTGAAAAAGGCTTACCTCTAGATGTCATACTTGTCGAGGCGTCAAATCGACTTGGTGGCAAAATCCAGACAGTCCGGCGTAACGGTTTTATCATCGAGCGTGGTCCGGATTCATTTCTTATACGGAAAAAAAGCATGGGAGTCCTTGCACAAGACCTTGGAATCGAAGGGGAGCTTGTGAAAAACGCGACAGGGCAAGCATACGTGCTTGTCGGTGGCGAGTTGCATCCAATTCCAGGCGGTTCTGTTATGGGTATCCCGACAGAAATTGGTCCATTCTTGAAAACGGGACTGTTTTCGTTGTCAGGCAAATTGCGTGCAGCGGGCGATTTCGTCCTCCCACGCTCAAACATCAAAGGGGATCAGTCACTCGGTGGATTTTTCCGCAGACGTTTTGGCGGAGAAATTGTTGAGAACTTGATTGAACCGTTGTTATCTGGCGTATACGCAGGCGATATTGACCACATGAGTTTGGAATCTACATTCCCACAGTTCTACGCAGTGGAAAAGAAACATCGAAGTCTGATTCTCGGGATGAAAAAAACGACACCGAAACAACTACCGCAGAAAGACGGACATGGCGCTAAGAAAGAAGGCGTTTTCCACACGTTCCGTAACGGACTTGAAACAATTGTTGAAGCAATTGAACAACAACTTGAACCAGGTTCCGTCATGAAAGGTGTTCGGATCGATGCAATTGAGGCGCCAGGAATGGTCGGAGAAAAGACTATACTTGAAATGAATGACGGCCGTAAAATAGAAGCAGATGCAGTTATACTTACAACTGGGCATGAGATGGCGGGTCGCTTATTTGCTCCGCACGGATTATTGCAAGATTTAAGAGAAATACCAACAACGTCTGTTGCGACAGTGGCACTTGCTTTTCCGGAGGAACATGTCGTACAGGACAAAGAAGGAACCGGTTTTCTTGTCTCAAGAAGCAGCGATTATTCAATCACGGCGTGCACGTGGACACACCGGAAATGGCCGACGACAACACCTGCTGGAAAAGTACTTATCCGTGCCTTCGTAGGTCGCGTAGGTGATGAAGCGATTGTTGATTTACCAGATGCTGAAATTGAGAAAATCGTTCTTGCTGATCTTGGCAGGGTTATGAATATAACAGGAAAACCGGATTTCACGGTTATTACCCGTTGGAAAAAAGACCGCCCGCAATACCGGGTTGGTCACAAACAGCGGATTGCAGCAGCCCGCGCAGAACTGGAATCGAAGTTCCCACAAGTAAAACTCGCCGGTGCCTCTTATAATGGAGTCGGATTACCCGATTGTATTGATCAGGGAAGAGCGGCAGTGAAAGAAGTATTGGAAGATTTATTTGACTGAAAAGATTCGCCCTCGGGTGGATTTTTTTTGTTGGAAAAAGGGTATAGAAGAAACATAGAAAGTTAACGAAAAGAGGAAGCAAAATGAAAAAGTATACATGGGGAATATTGTGTGCGGTGCTGTTATTGACGGGCTGTAGCAAAGGCGAGGCGGAAAACGGACCAATGCCAAGCGAAGATTTCCTCATTATCGCACATCGCGGCGCGTCAGCTTACGTGCCGGAAAACACACTTGCTTCTTTTGATTTGGCAGAAGAACTTGCTGCCGACTATATTGAACTTGATATTCATCTGACCAAAGACGGCCAACTTGCGGTTATGCATGACGCGGATGTATCTGGTACAACCGAAGCTAATGGCAAAATCAGTGGATTGACACTTAGTGAGCTGAAGGAGTTATCCGTTAACTTTCGGCACAAGGATGAAGACAAGAAAGCTGTAAATGGCCCATCAGAAGAATATGCAGTTCCTACACTGGGTGAAGTATTCGGTCAATTTGGGGACAATATGAATTTCATCATTGAGTTGAAAGATCCAGAAGACTATCCTGGGATCGAAGAAAAACTGGTTGATACATTGAAGCAATACGACATGATTGGGTTTGATAAAGATAGACATCCTAAAGTAGCAATCCAATCATTCAGTAAAAAAGGATTAAAACGCGTTTACGAATTAAATCAAGATATCCCGCTTCTAAAACTCATTTCATTTGATGATGATGAAGAGGCGAAACTGTCGAAAAAAGAATTAGATGAGCTTTTGACATATGCATCTGGACTGGGAGTTAGTTATGAAGCACTAACGGTCCCATTTATAAAGAAAATGCATGAAAAAGGACTATCCGTTTATGCGTATACTATTATTGATGCTGAAACTGCATTAAAAATGATGGCCATCGGTGCAAATGGCATACACACAGATCGTCCCGACATACTAGACAAATAAAAAGGTATGTCTTTCTACAACCAAAAACAGCCGAAGGAGTCTCTACGGCTGTTTAAAAAAGATAAGTAAACGTTATTCACCTGGAGCAGCGCTTTTCTAATTCACAGGATATTGCAGTCGTCACATTTGTTGCCGTAGCATTCATGCTGCTCTTCGATTTCTTTTCCGCAAACCGTGCAAACTTTAGCGGGTAGGTTTTTGAAAAACTCAATTACATTTTCAAGCATATTTTATTCTCCCCTTCCTTATTTGTATTAGTACTAGGCTTAATATTAACGTTGTGATAGTACAGTATATGCAAAAGGTTATACTGTATTGCAGGCATCGCATTTATTGCCGTAACACTCATGTTGTTCTTCGATTTCATTGCCGCATGACGTACAAACTTTAGCAGGTAGGTTTTTAAAAAACTCAAGTACGTTTTCAATCATCGCTAACATCCCCTTTTTACTGTATTAGTGTTTGGTTTATTTTTTAATGTGTAATAGTACAGACTCTGCAAAAAAATTACAAGATGTTGCAGTTATCACATTTGTTACTGTAGCATTCATGTTGCTCGTCGATTTCACTCCCGCATGATGTACAAGTTTTAGCAGGTAGTTTTTTGAAAAACTCGATGACATTCTCAATCATATTTTCATTCTCCCTTTCCTAATTTGTACTACAACTAAATCTGTTATTAGTAGTGTATTATAACAGTGTACTAGATGTCAACACATTTCACGATTTATTCTGAAAATTGTAGAAGGGGGTCTTCTCTTCTTAAAGATGATAAAATGGGTGAGAAGCTATTAATGAGGAGCGATAAACTATGTATTTCATTGATAATAAAGGAATTACAGATCCGCATATCAACTTGGCGATAGAGGAATACGTCCTCAAGAATATGGATATCGACAAAGATTCGTTTTTGCTGTTCTATATTAACGAACCTTCTATCATCATCGGTAAAAATCAGAACACGATTGAAGAGATTGATACAGAATATGTGGAAGCAAATGGTATTCATGTTGTTAGACGATTGTCCGGCGGGGGAGCAGTCTACCACGATTTAGGCAACTTGAATTACAGTTTCCTAACAAAAGACGATGGCGAATCGTTCCGCAACTTCAAAAAGGTGACAGAGCCTGTCGTTCAGGCGTTGGCAGAAATGGGTGTCAAAGCAGAGTTACTCGGCCGCAATGACATTCTTGTTGAGGGTCGTAAAGTTTCAGGGAACGCACAGTTTTCAACGAATGGTCGTATGTTTAGCCACGGAACACTGATGTTCGATACCGAAATAGAACGTGTTGTTTCAGCATTAAAAGTACGTAAAGATAAAATTGAATCAAAAGGGATTAAATCAATCCGTAGTCGTGTCGCGAATATTTCCGAATTCCTGAATGACTCAATGACAATTGAACAGTTCCGTATGGAAATACTGAAATCGATTTTTGGTGGAGAAGAAAAAATTCAGTATCTAGAGTTGACGGATGAAGATTGGACGAATATCCATAAACTTTCTGCGGAGCGTTATGCAAACTGGGATTGGAATTACGGCAAATCACCGAAGTTCAATATGCAGCATTCACACAGATTCCCAGTAGGCGGCATCGACGTCCGTATCCAAGTGAAAAAAGGAATCATGGAAGACGTCAACATTTTCGGCGACTTTTTCGGTGTCGGAGAAGTGACAGTTATCGAGGAAAGCTTGAAAGGTATCCAGTATGAGAGACAGGCAATTAGCGAAGCGCTCGCACCAATTGACATTCCGACATATCTAGGCGGCATTACGAAAGAAGAGTTCCTTCAATTGATTTATTGATGAAACTAGAAGCCTGACGATATGTCGGGCTTTTTCTTTTTGGATTAAGTCTTCAAAGTGGAAGGATTGATCATATAGCTAGGCAAAGCGATCATATAAGTAGCCAAGCGATCATATAGCTTGTCCACCCGATCAAATCAGCCGCCTAGCGATCATATAGCTTGTCCACCCGATCAAATCAGCCGCCAAGCGATCATATAGCTTGTCCGCCCGATCATATAAGCAGGCAAGCAATCATATAGCTTGTCCGCTCAATCATATAAGCAGGCAACCGATCATATAGCTTGTGTCGAACCGATCAAATCAGCCGCCAACCGGTCAAAAGCCTGTCTAACCAATCAAAAGCCTACCCAACCAATCATATAACCCACCCAACCAATCATAACCCCCACAAAAAACAACAACATTCCCAAAAACCTTCCAACCGCCGGGCCTGTTTTTACGCTATAATAAAGGGAAGTGTGAAAGGGGACTGACCTATGGAAAACCATCGTATATTCATAGTTGAAGATGATAAGAAAATCGCACAACTGTTAGCAGACACGCTCCGGAAATACCAATACGACGTTGCAATCGTCGAAGATTTTGACCAAGTTACTAAGGAAAGCCTCGCGTTTGATCCACATCTCATTTTGCTTGATATCAATCTGCCTTCTTATGACGGCTATTATTGGTGCCGTCAGCTTCGTCAACATACGACGTGTCCTATCTTATTTATTTCTGCACGTTCAGGTGACATGGACCAAGTATTTGCGCTAGAAAATGGTGGAGATGATTTCATCACGAAACCATTCCATTATGAAATCGTCCTTGCTAAGATAAGAAGCCATTTACGTAGAACATTTGGCGAATACGCACCTAACCAATCAGAACGGACCGTGAAAATTGGTGCACTTCATTTATATATCGAACGGATGGAACTGCATATTCGTGAAAATAGTGTACCCCTTCAGAAAAAAGAATGCGTCATCCTTGAGTTGCTGATGGATGCAGCGCCGAAAGTTGTGTCGCGGGAAAAACTGCTTGAAGAACTCTGGGATGATCAGTCATTTGTTGATGAAAATACATTAAACGTTAATATGACCAGAGTACGTAAGAAACTGGCTGATTATGCTATTAAATCTTCAATCGAAACCGTGCGTGGCGCGGGATATCGCTTCTTATTAGCGCCGGAAGAATCATGAAAAAACTAAGCCTTTTTCTAAGAGAACATCTATCTTTCCTCGCTTTTCAACTAATTCTTATATTGTTCATTATGTTGCTGTATTGGTTGGATGGTTTCCGCAATTTCAACACGGCTATCTATTCAATCAGTATGAGTATGTTGTTGACCAGCGGCTATTTATTAGGGAAGTTTATTATGAGGCGTTCATTTTACGACGCGATTACGCGCAAGCCAGAAAAGATGGAAGATGCACTGATCCGATTTGCACAAGCGCCAGAGCATCGGCAAACGACTGAATTTACACGTGAATTGTACCGACTGTATCAAAACGAAGTGCAACGCTTGTATGCAGCTCAACATCGCCAACTCCACTTCATGAATCAGTGGGTCCATCAGATGAAAACACCGATTTCTGTTATGGGACTTTTACTGCAGGAAAAAGATGATCTCGACCGTGACAGTATCACTGAAGAGGTTGACAAAATACGGCGTGGGCTCGATTCGGTACTTGTCAATGCACGGCTCGAAACGTTTGAACAAGATATGCAGATCGAGCGCATTGATTTGAAAAAACTAGTACAAGAAATCGTGACGGAACATAAGCGGCTGTTCATCACCAATGGCGTATTCCCAGTTATTTCAATCGATGACAACTTCGTTGTTGCCACGGATGTGAAGTGGATGAAAATCGTCATCGGGCAGTTCATTACGAATGCGGTGAAATATACGTTCGACGAGGGAAAGAAAGTCCATTTAATAGCGTCTTGTACAGGGAATGGACTGAAATTGCAAATTCGAGATGAAGGGATTGGTATCCCATCTTCGGATTTGAAGCGAGTTACCAAGGCTTTCTTCACTGGTGAAAATGGTCGACTAACTGGCGAATCAACAGGAATGGGACTTTATATTGCATCAGAAGTATGCAATCGGTTAGGTCATCCACTGTCAATTGAATCTGAAAAAGGAATCGGGACAACGGTGACAGTACTATTTGAAAATGGAGAGGCAGGTGAGACGGGTGAATCGGAACACAATCGTGGAACTGACGGAAGTGACGAAAATTTATGAAGGAAAAGTGATGCACCGAGCGTTGAACCGTCTTGATTTTGAAGTGGAGGAAGGCGAGTTCGTCGCGGTCATGGGCCCTTCCGGAAGCGGAAAAACAACTTTGCTGAACTTGATTTCGACGATTACTTTACCGACATATGGACGCCTGATGATAAATGGAATCGAGCCAGAAGCGCTCAAACAAAACGACCTAGCATTATTCAGACGGCGCAATCTCGGCTTCGTTTTTCAAGATATTAATCTGCTTCAAATGCTGACAGTAGAAGAGAATCTCGTTTTACCGCTGACCCTTGATGGCTTATCAGTTCCTGAAATGGAAAGACGTATTGCAGAAACTGCAGCACGTCTTGATTTGATAGATATTCTAAAACGTAGGCCCGACGAATTATCGGGGGGACAAGCGCAACGAACGGCGATTGGGCGGGCACTTATTCATAAACCCAAAATCATTCTTGCTGATGAACCAACTGGTAATCTCGATTCGAAGTCCGCGAAAGATGTGCTCGAATTGCTAAGCCATATTAATAAAAGTGAAAAAACAACTGTCGTTATGGTGACGCATGATCCGATTGCCGCCAGTTATTGTGACCGTGTGCTATTCATCAAGGACGGCGAATTTTTCAATGAAATCTATAAAGATGAAAGACGTCAAACATTTTTCCAACGTATTTTGAACGTCTTGTCTCTTCTCGGGGGGGATGTCCATGACCTTTCGTCAATTCGCTTACCGTAATGTTATTCGAAATAGACGTGTTTACACTGCATTTTTCATGGCAAGCGTTTTCTCCGTTATGGTGTTTTTCCTTTATTCCATGTTGTTGTTTCATCCATCCATAGAAAATCGGTTTGTTCAAGAAATTGCCATAATGGGTATGGGAATCGCAGAAATTATATTGTATATTTTCACTGTTTTTTTCCTGTTTTATTCGATGCGGGCATTTCTTCAGGCGAGGTCGAAGGAATTCGGCATTTTGCTGCATTTAGGGATGGCGAAGCGACAATTGAACCGCCTTATATTCATTGAGACAATGATTATAGGAACGGCATCTATTGTTGCAGGGACTATTCTTGGATTTATGTTTTCAAAATTCTTTTTTATGATTATACGGGAAATCGTTCTGTTGCCAACTTTGCCCCTCTATTTATCATGGGAACCATTTGCACTGACAATTGGTGCTTTCATGAGTCTGTTTATAATCATTTCGTATGTGGCTCCGGTGTTCATTCGGACCGGTGAGGTGGCCGATCTCATACAAGGAGATGCAGGAAGTCGAGGGGCGTACGGCTATTCAAAAGCACGTGGCTATCTGGGATTACTGATTCTTGCATTGTCCTATATCCTGGCTGCATCGACAACGAATTCCGTCGTAACCGGCCTGATCTTTTTCTTGCCACCGCTTGCAACAATAGGGACCTTTTACTTTTTCACGGATTCCTTACCTTTGCTCCTTCATAAGCTTCGCAATCGAAAAAGATTGTATTGGCATCATTTTTGGTTGCTGTCAATATCTGAAGGTGTCGTGCGGCTGCGTGAAAATGCGCGCATGTTTTTCATCGTGACAATCGTATCGACTGTAGCGTTCATGTCAGTTGGCATACTTGCATCGCTTACTTCTTTTGCTTCCCAGTACCATGAAATGCATCCGTTAGGTCTTGTTTACAAAAGTGAATCTAACAATGAACTTGAAAGGAAGCATATTACACAGCTCGTCGACGAACTGAAAGCAGAGCAGATCGATTATTCACTTGTTCGGTTCCAGGTGTTGGAACAGACTTCGACGTTCACCAAGAACCCCGTTGCGATACTGAAGCTATCCAATGTGAATATACTTGCTCAGTCGTTTGGTTATCAAATTATTGACATGGAAAAAGGCGAAGCCGTTTTCCTACCTCCTTCCGCTTCATCGTATGACCAGCTGAAGGATCGAACTGTGACAACGCTACTCAAAGAAAGTGATGTCCACGTTAAGATAGATGGGGCGTATCCTTATCATTTATTTTCTTCGTACTCGATTGCAATGAATGCGATCGTATTGAATGATGCGGATTATGAATTGGTACTCGAAAAGGGATTAACACAGGGGGATAAGTCATTTTCCTACTATGCATTCCATGTTCCTGATTGGCAAAAAACACAGGAAATTGGCTTGTCCATCGATGCCAAGGTTTCGGAATCATTTCTTGCGGGGGGATCCGATGATTTACTATATTCATTTGAAAATCCGGGCTTGAATTATTCGGTCATTCGCACGACATTTTCACTGTTATTGTTCATCGGCTTACTTTTGGCGGCCGTATTTTTCCTAGCGGCAGGAAGTTTCATCTACTTCAGACTGTATACATCGCTCGAAAGTGATCGTAAACAGTTCGATGTTTTACGACGTATGGGAATCACGGATCGCGAGTTCAAGAAAATTGTCAATCGGCAATTAATCCCGCAGTTTTTCTTCCCATGGGGAGTTGCATTTGTTCATAGTTCATTTGCATTTCTGTCTTTACAAGTAATTTGGGATGCACTGGCGGAAATTTCAATTGTAAAAGAACTAGTTCTCGTACTTGTCGGATTTACGCTAATGCAAATCTTTTATTTCTATTTAATCCGCTGGCGCTATCTTGCGCATATTAAAGCATCGGCGTGACAAGTCTGCATGATGCAAATCATACAACGGAGAGGGCTGAACTACATCCCTCTTTATTGGCGTATCCGCTTTTCGATTGTCTGGCTCCAGCGCCTAAGGGTCCGGAGGCTCACAGGATGTGAGTTACGCAACCATTGCCGCAGGACGCGGCGAACTTAGGTTGCGATCCCTAAGAGTCAGCCCAGCTATTCGGCAAAAAACGCCGTATAGCCGGTCCGCCTTATGCCTGTCGCATCTGAGCAGCGCATTCCGCTTTTCGTGTCTAGCTCCAGCGGCCAGATGCTCGGGTCACAAGTCATTTTGCTGTGGGGGCTGAGGTACGCCTCCACGCAGACTGTCTTATGCCTGTCGCGGGCCTGCATCATGCAGGTCATGCAGCGGAGAGGGATTGAACTGCATCCCTCTTTATTGCCACAGGAAGTGGCGAACTTAGGCTGCACTCCCTTATTCGGCCGCCTTCCGCTTTTCGACTGTCTAGCTCCAGCGGCCAGATGCTCGGGTCACAAGTCATTTTGCTGTAGGGGCTGAGGTACGCCTCCTCGCAAACTGTCTTGTGCCTGTCGCATTTAAACGGCCACTTGCGCTTTTCGTGTCTAGCTCCAGGCGCCAAATGCTCGGGTCATAAGTCAGCCCAGCTATTCGGCAAAAAACGCCGCATAGCCGGTCCGCCTTATGCCTGTCGCATCTGAGCGGCACCTTCCGCTTTTCTCGTCTTGATTTATCAGAACTTTTCTTATATAATGATTATAGTGGGAATGAATGATCATTCATTTAATCAAAAGGGGATGAACTTATGAATCTAGTTACGCGAGTACACGAAACTGCAATGACACAGCCTGAAAAAGCGGCTTATCACTTTATGGGGAAAGATACATCATATGCAGAATTCGATCAATCGGTATCCATGTTCGCATCTGCACTGCAAGACCTTGGCGTTGGCAAAGGGGATCACGTCGCATTTCTGCTAGGTAATACACCTCATTTCCTTATATCGCTTTACGCGACAATGCGAATTGGTGCAACAGCAATTCCGGTCAATCCAATTTACACGCCAGACGAAATTTCGTATATCATACATAACAGTGATGCGAAAGCAGTTATCGCGCTTGACCTTCTGCTGCCACTTGTTGAACAGGCTGCGGGCGCATTCCCAACTGTTGAGCATTATGTAATTTGCGAAACGGTTCCGGAAACACCAGAGAAAATCGCCGCACTTCCGGCTGCAGTGAAGTCGAAAGTCCGTTCATTCACACAACTCATTACTACAGGAAGACCTAATCAGGAACCCGTTGTTGTTGATGAAAATGAAACCGCTATCATTCTGTATACATCAGGTACGACGGGACAGCCAAAAGGCGCGATGCTGACACATGGTAACCTGTATTCAAACGCGCGTGATGTGGCGGATTACTTGGATTTCACGGAAGATGACCGTGTTGTAGCGACGCTGCCGGTATTCCATGTCTTCGCGCTTACAGTCGTTGTCAATGCACCACTAGTAAAAGGTGCAACGATTTTATTGCTACCGCGCTTTAGTCCAGCAGAAGTATTTAAAGTCGTGAAAGAACAGCAGGCGACTATTTTCGCGGCTGTGCCAACAATGTACAATTTCTTATACCAGTTCCCAGACGCTGATCCGAGCGATTTCAAATCTGTTCGAACTACAATTTCTGGGGGATCATCATTACCGGTCGCATTGCTGCATAATTTCGAAGAGAAATTCAATGTAAGGGTTTCTGAAGGATACGGCTTGTCTGAAGCATCACCCGTTACATGCTTTAATCCGACTGACCGCGAGCGTATTCCAGGTTCAATCGGGACGAATATCATCAATGTCGAAAACAAAGTCGTTGATGAATTGGGCAATGAAGTACCAGATGGGGAAGTCGGCGAATTAATCGTACGCGGACCGAACGTCATGAAAGGCTATTACAAAATGCCTGAAGAAACGGAGTCCGCTATCCGCAATGGCTGGTTGTACACGGGGGATATGGCGAAACGCGACGAAAATGGCTATTTCTACATTGTCGATCGTAAAAAGGATCTTGTTATCGTCGGAGGCTATAACGTTTATCCACGTGAAGTTGAAGAAGTATTATTCGCTCACCGTGACATCATTGAAGCGGCGGTCATTGGCTTACCTGATCCCGATTTCGGTGAAGAGGTCCATGCATTTGTTGTCTTAAAAGAGGGTGTCAAAGAGGACAAAGAAGCATTGATCGCATACTGTGCGGCTCGTTTGGCGAAATATAAGGTACCAAAACAAATCGAGTTTTTAGATGAACTGCCGAAAAACACGACTGGTAAAATATTGAGACGGTCATTGAAAGACCAAGTGAAAATCTAACTAGATAGACCTCTCCGGGTTGTTGACGGGGAGGTCTTTTAGTGGAGAGTAAGGTTTAAAATAAAAAAGGGCTAGTCCCAGCAAGCCGCTCAATTGCGACTTACGGGGTAGCCCATAATCCATTTAAAATCCGAAGTTACACCCGCAAGAACGGTGCTTGCGGTGGCAATGTTGATGATTAGAATTCCTACACTGGTCACAACCAGTATCAGGTCTCCAAACACGACTTACTCCGGTATGTCTGAATGTGATTGTACACGTATTTTGCGGTCTGTTTTCTGAACAGCATTGCGAATGACTGTGCTGTGGTTTGTGCGAACGACACCCACATCTGCAATCGTTACCATGTTTACCGACATTTTGGTTATTATTCATTGGAAAAGAAGACATACCCTTACCTCCTTTCATCTTTATTAAGAGAAAGAAAGTGGATAACTATTCTTTATATAAGAATCATATCACTGTTATATATACGAAAAATAAAGAACTACATTGAATTCGCTACGGCTACCCCTCCCCCTCCCCCTTGTAAGGCAACTTCGCTCAGTTTATATAGATATTCACATATACAGTAACTAATCTTTCCCTCACCTTAAATTATGTGGCTGTCCCACAAATGACAGGGACAAACGTTTATAGTGTAAAAATAAATAACGTTGGAATGTAGACGATAACGAAAATCCCTCTCAATAGAAAGGGGTTTTCGTTACACTTCATTTAGTTGCAAGAATTGCTATGAATGCAAGTGCTAAGGTGATTAATTAGTAGCCGCCACAGCAAGGACGCCGCTTTTGGCAAGTCTGCTGTTTTTTACAACAAGGACGTCGCTTTTCGCAAGTCTGCTGTTTTTTGCAGCAAGGACGTTGCTTTTCGCAAGTTTGCCGTTTTTTACAGCAAGTGCGTCGTTTTTCGCAAGTCTGCTGTTTTTTACAGCAAGTGCGTCGTTTTACGCAAGTACGTTTCTTGTCGCAAGTATTGTGTTTCTTCGAGCTAGAACGTTTCTTGTCGCAAGAGCGTCGCTTGTTGCTTGGAAGTATTGGACCAAAGACTGTACGTTTCTTGTCGCAAGTATTATGTTTTTTCCAACAAGAACGGCGCTTACTGCTTGTGCAATGTCTGCTGCTAGTGCGGCGCTTACTGCTTGTGCAATGTCTGCTGCTAGTGCGGCGCTTACTGCTTGTGCAATGTCTGCTGCTAGTGCGGCGTTTACTGCTTGTGCAATGTCTGCTGCTTGAACAACGTTTACTGCTTGTGCAATGTTTGTTACTTGACGGCTCTTGGAACATAAAGTTGTCTAACCCCAAGCTTACCACCTTATTAATCGCTTTTTGAATGTCATCGTTACTTAAAAATTGAGACACGTTAAACCTCCTTTTTTTTTGTAGATAAAGAATGAAGACTTGCTCATATTCCATTTACGGATTGCCTCAAATCCTTACTCTCCACTTAATGTACGTTTACGTACACTAAGTGTCCGAGACAAACGCACACACTTCGAGAAATAATTAGAAGTGGGCGGGAAGTGAGTCAATTCTTAAAAGATAAGAAAGAAAACCTTTTAAACTTAGATGAGCTTCATAAGTCAAACCAGATAAGTGGAAAAATTCATAGTTTCACTGGAACCATGCCCTGCACTATATTTAGTACTTGTTATTTCTCCTTCTATTTGGTCGCTTGCCGGAATCATGTTGATCCTTGTTAGAAATTGTTTGATTTTGAGAAGTGTTTCTATATCTGTTAGCATTGTTCTGTTTATCACGAGGATCCTGAGACATTAAGTTATCTAACCCTAAGCGATCAGTTCTTTTCTTTACTTTTTGTATTTCATTATCAAAAAATAGCGACATGTCCGCCCTCCTTTTTCGCTTATTGGGAGAAAGTACCACGCAATCCTTCCTCTCTCCTTAAAGTACGCGGTTGTACCAAGAGGGTTAGAGACAAATGCTTGCACTTGAAAAATAATTACTATTATGTTGAACAAATGAATACGGCTTATGCGCTTTACAAGGGCTTTTGGGAAGCCACTGAAAAAGTCCCAATACTTGGAATGAAATAGAAATCCTACGAATATCGCTTCGGCGCTTTGTGGATGCCTCCCGCGATAAGCCGGAAAGAAGACCCCTTGGGAGGGATTGAACTGCATCCCTCCTTAGTCTTATCGCTTCGGCTAACACGAAGTCGCGCCTTCGCTGGATGGTCTATTTGAGAAAGTGCATTTCGTTATCGGGGATGAAATCTGCAACCTGGAGTGCTATAAATCGATCGAATGTGATCAACGAATGTCCCGATGCATGAGGAATAAATTAGAACTCCTACGAATATCGCTTCGACGCTTTGTGGACGCCTCCCGCGATAAGCCAGAAAGAAGACCGCTTTCAGTCTTATCGCTCCGGCTACCACGAAGTCGCGCCTTCGCTAGATGGTCTATTTGAGAAAGCGCATTTCGTTATCGGGGATGAGATCTGCAACCTGGAGTGTGTCTTTCTTGACTATAATTAGCATCAAAAAGTAATCACATTATTATCTCGCCATATACATCTCAAAATCACAGTTCTCTCGATAATGAACACCCTAGCGCAGGCGCGGCAAAGGGGTAGCCGAAGCCGTAAGACTGGATGCGAAGCGCTAATCCAGGCTTGCGGTGAGTGGCATCCCCAAAGCGCCAAGTGTTCTACAATCCACATCCCGAATTACAACTCTTTCATTATCGAGAATCACAGCAGATTCAATGGGATTTTTTTAATTCAACATATATGGTTAGAGTAACATCGAGCATTTGAATACATACGTATAGTATAAAAGTGAAGGGATAGAATTCACGTGGATATTGGCATGGAAGTACCTGAGTATCAGCTTTTTATTCACCCTAGTTATGTAAGCGAGCTTCGGAAAGATGTTTGGATGGATGATCCAGTTTCCGCAAAGTTGACGATTAATAAAAAGAAATATGAGATTGATATTGTCTATCGTGGTTCCCATATTCGGGAGTTACGAAAGAAATCATATCAGCTCTCATTTTACAAACCGAGCATATATAGAAAGGCAAAAGAATTTCATTTGAATGCGGAATTTAAAGATCCATCATTGTTGAGAAATAAATTGTCTTTTGATTTTTTTAATGAGATCGGCTGCTTATCACCTAACTCTCGTTTCGTTTTTGTGAAACTGAACGGGAAAAACGAGGGGATATATTTAGAAATAGAATCAGTGGATGAATTTTTTCTGGCGAATCGGCAGCTACCAGAAGGACCGATCTATTATGCGGTCGATGGGGATGCAAACTTTTCATTAATGAGTAATCTTGATAAAGAAGTAAAGAAATCACTCACGTTAGGCTATGAAAAAAAGTGTGTCACTGAGCAAGGTGATAATCAGTTACAAGAAATGATAGTTAACATCAACACCGTTCCAAGAGAAGAATTTGAGCATGAAATCGTAAAGTATGTGAACGTAGATAAGTATCTACGCTGGCTCGCGGGGGTTATTTTTACCCAAAACTTCGATGGATTTGTTCATAACTATGCACTTTATCGTAATGGGGAGACGGGTTTGTTTGAAGTTATCCCATGGGATTACGATGCGACATGGGGAAGAGATGTCAATGGTGAAAGCATGCGAGAAGACTATTTGAGAATCGAAGGATTTAATACATTAACCGCAAGGATTCTTGATGTGAAAACTTTTCGGATGCAATACAAGAACCTATTAGAAGAGATATTAAACAGTAAGTTTAATGTGGAGTATATGAAACCTAAAATACAAGCAATGCATAATTTAATAAGACCCTATGTTCTAAAGGATCCTTATGAAAAAGACAATATGGCCGAATTTGATCAAGAACCGGATTTCATATTGGCCTATATTGAGGCTAGGGGAAACTATATAAGGAGCCAATTGGACACATTGGATTAGGCGGCAATACGAAAAACCCATTAAATAATGGGAAGCTCTTAGATGGCAATGCTGAACAAGTCGTGAAACGTTTTGGGGGAAGAGGCATCAAAATTCGTCGATTCAACTGTGATGGTGAAGAAAGTCCGTTGCGGCGATGAAGAGGTAATTAGTATGGTGTGCTGGGAATCAGAGAGGAATTAGAATCAGTGGAGTAAATTTGATAGCAACATAAAAACAGCGGTGTCTTTTCATATGAAAAGCTGCCGCTATTTTTGTGTGTAAATAATGGGTAGCGGTGATAACGGGGTTGATGCCGGTGATAATCGAAGCCATGGCGGTGATAACAGACCCGATGGCGGTGATAAATGAACCCAAGGCGGTGATAACGATTCGTTAGATATACGATACAATAAAGTTGGTTATGAATTGGCATACTGCGTGGAGGAAATGGGGTGAATTGTTCCTCATCATTTTTTGCTTGTACACGTGAAAGTTTTTAGGAAGATTAAAAAACCTATATTAAATCTTCACCGAGGATATAACGCCAAATGACCGGCTATATAATTAACCCCTTTCCAACGCGGAGAGGGGTTAATTATTCATTATCTAAAATAATAATTAGAAATCTGATTGATAAATTCCTCTTCAAGCTCTCCTTTCTTTTTCACCAGTATATATGTTGAAACGGTAGGTAATTCGAATAGGTCAAAATGTGGCTGCATAAGTCTACCTTCAATCAGTTCACGCCGGACGATGGAATGAGGGAGGAACGAGACGCCTAATCCTTCCTGGATGAACCGTTTTGCAATGTGCGCCTGTGTGACTTTCATCGTCCGTATGCCAGGAATGCGTTTATTGAGAGTGAAAAGTAAGTCATCCCAATAGACGGGGTGATGATGCGTAAATAAGTAGTTTTTCTGTAGTTCCTCAGAAACGTCAATAGGTGGGCCGCTTTCCTCATCGTATGGATCCGTTGGTATGATGAATAAAATAGGATCTTTGTAAATCAGGATTGATTCAATGTTTTGAACGTAGCATCGAGTGCTGAAATACCAAGATGCACATCACCATTGTCGACAAGTTGCTCAATCATTTCCGATTCTTCGATGCGAATAGATAGTTCGACTTCGGGATGATGCTCCATGAATGTCCGTAATAAATAAGGTAAGATCGTTTCGGCCATTAACGGTGAAATTGCGATGGTCCAATTGCGGCGATAGCCTTGCGAAAACGCATGCATCCGACTCACACTCGCGTCCGCGTCTTTAGTAAGTCGAACAGCTTCAATATAAAAAAACTTCCCGGCATCGGACAAAGTGACGCGGTTGTTTAGTCTATCAAAAAGTTTGCTACCAAGTTGTTCCTCTAAAAGACGAATATGCACGGTTACGCTTGGTTGGGATAGCATCAATTTCTCGGAAGCTTTCCGAAAATTTAAGGTCTCAGCGGCGACAATAAATGTTTTGAGCCATTGAAAATCCATTAAGTGAACCTCCTTTTGATTAATAATACTAATTGATTTGATAAAAAACATTCAATTTCCGTAATTATACCTTCGCCTTATACTAAAGAAAAGAAGGAGGAATAATCATGTTTCAAAAAGGGTTGAAAGATGTTATTGCGGTACACACGAAAATCGCGTCGGTCGATGGAGAAAAAGGGGAATTGCGATATAGGGGTGTTTCTATAGGCGACCTCATAGCGACGCATTCATTTGAAGAAGTGGCTTATTTTATGTGGACTGGCGTATTGCCGGGAGAAAGTGAACTTTGTATATTGAATGAAAAACTGATTGCAGGAAGAGAACTCCCTCTACATGTTGTGAAGATTATTGATGCACTTCCTGCTGATATGCCACTGATGGATGCGATGCGAACGGCGATTTCCGCTTATGGACACTCTGCGTTTAAGGATGAAATAATCGAGGATCAGGCGCTTGTTTTGACAGCGGCACTTCCAGTGATTATTGCGCGCCATTATCGAAATCAACATGGACAATCAATCGTTGAAGCGAATCCGACTTTATCGCACACAGCGAATTATTTGTGGATGCTAACAGGCGTTATCCCAAATGACGTACAAGTCGAGGCGCTCGAAACGTATTTGAAATTAACGATGGAACACGGATTGAACGCGTCGACTTTTGCAGCACGAGTCACCATTTCTACTGAATCGGATTTAGCATCTGCAATCACGTCGGCAATCGGAACGATGAAAGGTCCGTTACATGGAGGCGCGCCATCGGGTGTCATCGATTTGTTGGAGGAGATGGAAACGTTAGGAAATATCCGTCCAGTCATTGAGGCTAAAATGAAACGCGGGGAACGCATCATGGGGTTCGGCCACCGAATTTATAAAACGGAAGATCCTCGGTCAGTTCTTTTGAGAGATAAATGCATCAGTATGTCGGGGGAAGATGACTGGTTGGACTTGGCGACAGCAGCTGAAAAAGAAATCATTTCATTGCTGGAAGAGTATAAGCCTGGCCGGAAATTATATACGAACGTCGAATATTATGCCGCAGCTATCATGCGTTCAATCGAAATGCCGCCGGGTCTGTTCACACCAACGTTTAGTGCAGCAAGAATCGTCGGCTGGACAGCGCATGCGATTGAACAGTTAAGTGACAACACCATCTTCCGACCACAATCGGTGTTTGTAGGCGAAATGGTAGTTTTGGATGAGAGGTTTCATGTGGAGAGATAATTGTGTCGTGACATTTTGGTGTTGCCCTCACAGTTTTGAAGTTAGCCGTGACAGTTTGACGACTTGACCTCACAGTTAGTCGACTTGCCATGACAGTTCCGCGTTGTCCTCACAGTTTTGCAGTTAGTCATAACAGTTTGCGGACTTGCCCTTACAGTTAGTCGGTTTGCCATGACAGTTCCGCGATGCCCTTACAGTTCTGAAGTTAGCCATGACAGTTTGCGGACTTGCCCTTACAGTTAGTCGACTTGCCATGACAGTTCCGGATGCCCTCACAGTTTTGAAGTTAGCCGTGACAGTTTGATGACTTGCCCTTACAGTTAGTCGACTTGTCATGACAGTTCCGTGTTGATCTCACAGTTTTGAAGTTAGCCGTGACAGTTAGACGATTTGTCCTTACAGTTAGTCGACTTGCCATGACAGTTCCGTGTTGCCCTCACAGTTTCGAAGTTAGCCGTGACAGTTTCACGACTAGCCCCCATAGCTCCACACCAGATCTCCTTCGCCACACGAGGAGATCATTTTTTTATGCCCATGAAAAAAGGGAAACTGTTACGAATGTCGAAATAAGTAGATAGAGAAGAAATAAGGGGGAATTAGCAATGGAAAAACGTAAACTGGAAGTAGCTGACCTATTTAAATTACAGTCTGTGACGGATCCGCAATTAGCGCCGAATGGCAAGGAAGCAGTATTTGTGAAAACGCATATTGATGAGGAAGACAATAAATATATAGCGAATTTATTTCACGTAGATCTGGAATCGAACGAAGTGACGCAGTGGACGCATGGCAAAGGGGCAATTTCATCACCTGAATGGTCTTCAGATGGGAAACAAATCGCCTTTTTATCGGACCGGGAAGAGAAGAACCAGTTGTTCATCCTACAGGCAAGAGGTGGGGAAGCACAGAAAGTAACCGCATTTGAAAAGGGCGTTTCGGGTTTCCTTTGGTCGCCATGCGGCAAGAAAATTTGGGTGGACGCAGTCGTGAAAGAAGGCAAGACGTTTACAGATAAAGAAGAAAAGGACGAAAAGAAAAAGCCGCAGCCGTACCGTGCCACGAAAATGAAATACCAAATGGACGGTGCAGGCTTGTTGCCACAAGACACGTACAAACAAATCGGCCTTGTCGACATCGAAACGGGAGAGGTAACGCAGTTCACTGAGGGAAATTTCCAGCATGGATTGCAAGCCATATCTCATGACGGCAAGAAATTAATTATCGGCGTCAATCGAAAGGATAATATGGATTTCGAATTCCGTCAACCGCTAGTTATTGTCGACGTTGAAACGAAAGAAGAAACGGTTCTTGTCGATGAAGAGGGCTATTTCGGTGGCGCCCAATTTTCATTTGATGACCGTTACATCGCATACGTTGGTTCAGACCGGACATTCGAAAATGCGACGCACAGCACTTTGTACGTCTATCACACGGAAGACGGTATGCGCATGAATTTGACGGAAAGCATCGACGCACCGGTTGGGGATGCAGCAGTTGCGGATCATCAGCAAGGGGCGGGGGCACCGTCAGCAGTTTGGACAAAGGATAACTATCTCTATTTCCAACTGTCGACAATGGGCGATATCCGTCTGTACTTTGCGTCACTCGAAGGCGAGTTATATCCCGCAACACCTGAAAATGAGCATGTATATGGCTATGATATTTCAGTCGACGGCGAGTTTGCGCTCGTTGCAGTCAGCAATGCCATTAATCCGGGAGAGCTATATAAACAGACAATCGCAACCGGCGAACGACAAGCCATCACTTCATTCAACGCAACGTATTTAGAGGAAGTTGAACTTGTTGAACCAGAAGCAATTGTCTATAAAGGGGCGACAAATTGGGACGTGCATGGTTGGTTAATGAAACCGGCGGGCTACGTTGAAGGGACTAATTATCCGCTAATCGTCGAAATTCACGGCGGTCCGCACGCAATGTATGCGAATACGTTTTTCCATGAGTTACAGCTATTGGCGGCGCAAGGATACGGGGTCCTCTACGTTAATCCACGCGGAAGCCATGGCTATAGCCAGGAATTCGTAGATGCAGTACGAGGAGATTACGGTGGCGGAGATTATGAAGATATTATGGCTGGCCTTGACTATGTTTGTAAAGAAAATAGCTGGATCGACACGAACCGACTTGGTGTAACAGGTGGGAGCTATGGCGGTTTCATGACGAACTGGATCGTTGGCCATTCTGATCGTTTCAAAGCAGCTGTCACGCAACGTTCGATTTCTAACTGGATCAGTTTCTTTGGCGTATCCGATATTGGTTACTACTTCAGCGATTGGCAAATCGGCGCTGACATGACCGACGTTGACAAGCTGTGGGAACATTCCCCGCTGAAATATGCGAAACGCGTTGAGACTCCGCTGTTAATTTTACACTCGGAAAAAGATTTCCGTTGCCCGATTGAACAAGCAGAGCAGCTATACATCACCTTAAAAAGCATGGGGAAAGAAACGGAATTTGTCCGCTTCCCAGATGCAAATCATAACTTATCGCGCACGGGTACACCGAACCTGCGCATTGCAAGGTTGGACGAGATAACAGGCTGGTTCGAGAAATATTTATAATTGATTCGGAGGAATATGATTGAGTTATACAAATGAGGGCGTAAGAATACGTCCAATCCAAGAACAAGATTTACATCGCATGTGGGAACTCAGTTTCAAAGATGAAAACCCTGAATGGAAACAATGGGATGCACCCTATTATGAATATCAGCCAATGACGTACGAAGCTTTTCTGGAAAGGCGCGATAAAATCGTTGCACAGGACGATTATTGGGGCATCGAAGTGGATGGCGAATTGATCGGCATGGTTAGTTATTACTGGGAACATAAGCCGTCCCTTTGGCTGGAGATGGGGATTGTCATTTATGAACCACAGTATTGGAGCGGCGGCTATGGAACGAAAGCGTTCACGATGTGGATTGATCATTTATTCAATGAAATGCCACTGGTTCGTGTCGGCTATACGACGTGGTCAGGTAATGAGCGTATGATTAAAGTCGGCGAAAAACTGGGCATGACGATGGAAGCGCGGTTGCGGAAAGTGCGTTATTGGAACGGGACTTACTATGATTCGATTCGGATGGGTATTCTCCGCGAAGAATGGGAATCCCGACTTTCATGAGGTGGTCGAAGTTGAAACAGATGGCGGAGGGTTTGCTGTGTGAGTCACTGAAAGGGCGGGTACATTATCAGGCAATCATTCATCGAAAAAGTCATGACCAGACAAGCAGTTTTCGTGTGACATTAGATGGAAAAGAGATTGGCTGGGCATCGGATATTCCATACGCAATGGAGTTGAATCGACGCAGTGACGAATTGCGAGAGCAACGGCAATTGAATCCGTTTCCTTGGCACCTCCATTGGCGGGAATTGGAACTGTCTGAAGACTACAAAGCCTATCATCGTGCGTATGAGGATACTGAAACGGAAATGATTGCTGACGAAGTTTTCCCGGCATGGGATGTGAAAGAACTATTATTCGATTACGTTCATATGCCATTTGAAGAAGCGATTGTTCATGAGCATCCGTTTGTCAGAGCGATTAGCTTATTCGATAGGCGGTTTGGAAAGAGAAGGCTCGCAGAAATCGACTCTGAAAAGGAAAGCGGATTGGTCAAGGCATTTTACGAAATTCGTATAGAAGCAGATTCAAAAGAATAACTAGATAAGTTGAAATAAAGAAATCCATTGAACCGCTGAGGCTACGCTTGTTAAGACGCCTTCGCTTAATCTATACACCGGATTCAATACTTCAATTTATACAGGTAGCCATTCCGGAAACTCGGAATGGCTGTTTGTATGTCAGGATTTAGCTAGGGATTTGGGTGTAATGTGAGGGACTTATGATCGTTTACTGGGTTATATGATTGGTTGGGGAAAGGATATGATCGTTTACTGGGTTATATGATTGGTTGGGGAGAGGTTATGATCGTTTACTGGGTTATATGTTTGGTCGGGGAGCGAGAGGGAATTATGATCGGTTACCGAGTTATATGATTGGTTGGGGAGGAGATATGATCGGTTACCGAGTTATATGATTGGTCGGGGAAGGGGATGATCGTTTATCGAGTTATATGATTGGTCGAGGAAGGATATGATCGTTAACCGAGTTATATGATCGGTCCCCAAGTCATACAATCATTCAACACAATAATGAGTGCTTACTCACTTTACAAACGCAAATCCCTCGCATACAATAAAAGTGAGTACTCACTCACTATCACGGAAGGGGTGTTAAGGATGGAACAACCAAAGACGTGTGTATCGATTCGTCACGTATCAAAAAGCTATAAGAAACACCATGTGTTAGAGGATATTAACTTAGATATTCTCGAAGGAGAAATTTTTGGTCTGCTCGGTCCATCTGGCGCAGGGAAAACAACTTTAGTTAAACAATTAACAGGCTTGGATACGCCAACTTCAGGGGAAAGTTATTTATTTCAAACGAAAATGCCTTCATTAAAATTAATTACCAGCATCGGTTATATGGCGCAATCGGATGCGCTGTATGAAGATCTTTCAGCAAAAGAAAACTTGCAATTTTTCTCGTCCTTATATGGCCTGAAAGGTGAAAAACAAACGCGTAGAATAACAGAAGTAATGGAGCTTGTTCAGCTTTCAGGCGATCTGAAAAAACTAGTATCCAACTTCTCTGGTGGCATGAAACGTCGGCTTTCATTAGCAATCGCATTACTTCATGAACCAAAAACCTTAATCCTCGATGAGCCGACTGTTGGCATTGATCCCGTTCTACGAAAAAGCATTTGGGAAGCCTTTTACAAATTAAAACAAAATGGAACGACAATCATTGTGACGACGCACGTAATGGATGAGGCTGACAAATGCGATCGACTTGGCTTGATTCGTGGTGGCAGTCTAATTGCAGTTGGAACGCCTGATGAATTGAAAGAAATGACGAATTCAACAACGATTGAGGAAGCTTTCCTTTTTTACGGAGGTGCAAAAAAATGAGAGTTTTCGCATTGACACAACGAATTTTACGGCAAATTGTACGTGACAAACGAACAATGGGATTGCTCATTGTTGCGCCTATCCTTGTACTAACGATGCTGCATCTCGTGTTCAACGGAGGAGATTACACACCAAAAATAGGCTTCCTTGATGTCCCTAAAACAGTTATGGAACAGATGGATTTAGACGGAGCAGATGTCACCACATACAGCGATGAAAAAAGCGCAAAAGCTGATTTAGCCGAGCAAACGATTGATGGCTACTTAACACTTAAAAACAACGAGCCGACCGTCGTTCTTGAGGGAAGCGACCCGAGTGTTGCTGGTGCCACGATGAAATGGCTTCAACAAGCAATGCCGACTGGACAGGAAAACGCTAATAATCCCCAGTTGGAAATTGACTACTTACACGGTTCTAGAGACATGGGGACGTTTGATTATTTTGGGCCCGTTCTTCTCGGATTTTTCGTCTTCTTCTTTGTCTTTTTGATTGCAGGTGTATCGTTTTTACGAGAACGGACAACGGGGACGCTCGAACGGTTACTTGCAAGTCCATTACGAAAATGGGAAATCGTAATGGGTTATGTATTTGGCTTCGGTATTTTCACGATGATTCAATCGACCATTATTGCTGCTTACGCGATTTATGTGCTCGGAATGATGATGGAAGGCGCATTCGGCTATGTATTACTGATTACTTTGCTGCTCGCTTTAACAGCGCTCACGCTCGGTATTTTACTATCTTCATTCGCCAAAAATGAACTCCAAATGATACAGTTCATCCCAATCATCGTTATCCCACAAATCTTCTTCTCTGGATTATTCAATTTGGATACCATCTCGAAGTGGCTGAGCTGGGTTGGCCCATTCACGCCTTTGTATTACGCGGCGGATGCATTACGCGATATAATGGTGAGAGGATATGGATGGGGCGCTATTTACATGGATATTTTAGCGTTAGCAGGATTCTCTTTACTGTTTATCATAGTAAACATCCTGGCCCTGCGAAAATACCGTAAAATCTAACAGAAATGATTGACGAAAAGGGAGCTCAGCATGACAAAAGAGGATCAAATGATCGAGGGAATGTTCAATCAAAAAGGTGATTTAACAGAGCGACAAAAGAAAATAGTAGCCGCAGCGATTGAATCATTCGCTGAAAAAGGCTATTCTGCCACGTCAACAAAGGAAATCGCTCAAAAAGCGGGAGTAGCTGAGGGAACGATTTTCAGACATTATAAAACAAAAAAAGAGTTACTCATGTCCATTGTCACACCGATGATGATCAAATTGATGGCGCCGATTATTATAAAGGATATCAATAAAGTACTGAATCATGACCATGAAACATTTGAAGACTTTGTAAGAGCGATGATTGATAATCGTAGAAAGTTCTTGAAAAGTAATCTTAAAATCATCAAAATCTTCATTCAGGAAATCCCCTTTCATCCAGAATTAAAAGAACAATTCATAGAGCATGTCGGCAGCAAAGTCTTTACGCGGCTTAGGCAAATTATTGAACATTACCAGGATAAAGGGCAAATTATCAAACTGCCCATCGATACCGTCCTTCGCTTAACAGGTTCGACAATCATCGGCTACTTTGTGACTCGATATGCTCTATTACCTAATGCCGATTGGGATGACGAAGCGGAGGTCGACTTCACTATTCAGTTTTTGATGAAAGGATTGGCGCCAGAGGAATGACGTAATGCCGATCGAAAAGGATTTACTTATTTAACTATTGTTCCCTTCTCGGAAATAGTTCTTTATGCTATAATCCAATAAATCGAATTGTTGGAACTATAGTCGCAGAAAAACCAGAAGGGAATGTTGAAAAATGAGAAAAATATCCAAGATCTTTACCAAACCTCCGCCCTTATCAAATAACAATGAAGAATTTACCCAACAAGATGAAATGTTGAATGAGTTGGCAATTAAAATGAGAAGTGCTGAGAAACTCATTGATTTCGGTTTGTGGAAATATGATGTCGGTGGAGATAAAAGCTATTGGTCCGATAAAGTTTTTGAAATCTTCGATATGCAGAAGGGGAAGGCACCGACAATTCCGGATTTATTTGACGTCATTCATCCAGAAGATCTGGAAAGATTCAAGACTCTATTTGGAGACGCTATGAAAGAAAAAATAGGTTCTCGGATTTCTTTCCGGATTATTGATAAAAAAGGTGAAGTGAGATTTCTAGAACAATACTGCGAAGCGGTTTTAGACGAAAATGAAAATCTACTCCAATTTATCGGAACAACTGTCGATGTGTCAGAAATAAAAAGAACTCAACAAAACTTCAAACAATATGTCAAAAAAGCGGAAGAGATTACGGAGTTTCTGGATGCTGGCATTTGGTCCATAGATGTCCGACAGCAAAGAGTGGTTTTCTGCTCTCCTAGAATCGGAGTTATAAGTGGATATAAATCAATTGATTTTGAAACAGATATGACGGTTTGGCGCAGCATCATATATCCAGAAGATTTAGCGGCATACGATGAAAGAAATGAAAAAATGAAGTTAGGGAAAATACCCAAAATGAATTACCGAATTGTCCACAAGAGTGGCTCTATTAGATGGATTCGGGATGAAGTGGTACCTACATACACAGAAGATGGCGAATTAGTCTGGTTGGAAGGAATTATAACAGATATCACGGAGCAAAGAGAGGTCCAAGAACGGCTAGAATATTTAGCGTATCATGATTATTTAACAAAACTTCCCAATCGCAGGATGTTTGATAAAGAATTAAATACTATGTTTGAAAATGTGAATTTATCCGATACACATTTTTCGATTATGCACTTGGGCCTGGATGGATTTAAACTTATCAATGACTCATTAGGTCACTTGGCAGGGGACAATCTTCTTAAAGAATTTTCTTTAAGAGTGAAAGCGTGTATTACAAGGCACGATTTTGTAGCAAGGATAGGCGGAGATGAATTCGCCATATTGATTCGTAATGCTGAAGGTGGAGCACAAGTAATAGACATCGCAAAAAAAATGATCGATACATTGGAAGAGCCATATGTGATTGATAATCATGAATTATATGTGACTGCGAGCATCGGAATCTCCTTATATCCAGAGGATGGGGACAATGCAACAACTTTATTGGGAAGTGCCGATAAAGCATTATACCGAGCAAAAGAAATGGGGAAAAATAATTACCAGCTTTATATGCCTTCAATGAACGTAGAAACATACAAGTTATATTCACTCGATCAGGATCTGAGGAAAGCGATTGAACGCAATGAACTGGTGGTGTATTATCAACCAAAAGTAGAAGCGAAAACGGGTCTGATGGTTGGAGCAGAAGCATTAATCCGTTGGAATCATCCAGAATGGAAACTCGTGTCAGCGGGTGAATTTATTTCATTGGCAGAAGAGAATGGATTGATCTATGCAATTACGAATTGGGTGTTCCGCACGGTTTGCGAGCAAATTAACAAGTGGAAAGAGCTAGGCGTAGTGCCAGTTCCAGTATCGGTCAACATCTCACCTAAAATATTTCTCAAGCATGAATGGGAAGAACAATTGATAAAGATAATTGAAGAAACAAATACTGATCCAAAACTTTTGGAGTTGGAAATCACTGAGAGTACTCTTATTGAAAATGAAGAAACCTTTAAAACTGCGATAAATAAGATTAAATCTTACGGCATCAAACTTTCGATAGACGATTTCGGTACAGGTTATTCATCTCTTCTGTATTTACAAAAGTTTGAAATCGATACAATTAAGATTGACCGCCATTTCATAAACCACTATTTGGTCAATAATAATGCGCCTATTACGAAAGCCATTATCCGATTGGCACATGAGCTGAATATGACAGTAGTAGCCGAGGGAGTAGAAACCGAGGAACAGCGTGTTTTCTTAAGCCAACAGAATTGCGATCAAATTCAAGGATACTTATTCAGTAAACCTATTCCACCTGAACAATTTATCGAATTTCTGAATAACCCTGTAATTCGTTCCGAAGGGAATGAATCCCAGATGCCTATGGAAAATAGGCGAAAAGGTTTCCGAATAGATCTTGCATATCCTTTAAGTTCCGAGATGACGATTGTTCAATTTAAAGGCAAAACAGTTAAATTAGGAAAAACAGAAGTGTTGGTCGAAAATATAGGAATTAAAGGCTTGCGGTTTAGGTCACATGTTGATCTTCCAGTCAATCCGAATATATTATTGAAATTCGGCACGGAAATTTTGGGTGAATCGTTAGAGGTAACGGGGAATGTAGTATGGAGAGAAACAATAGGGGAGTTTTTCCAGTATGGTTTGCAATTCAAAATAAACGACAACGAACAGCAGTCACTAACGAAACTATTAAATAACTTTGCAATCCAAATTCGGAAAAATCCTGTCCCTCCAAATTGCCGCTTTGTAACAGAGAATACATTCAAACACTTAACTTCCATTAAGGAAGAGTAGACTTATTAGTAGAATCTTCACTATTCAAACAGTAAATACCCAGGTGACTGTAAAAGTCACCTGGGTATTTGTGTTGACGCCTAATTTGAATGGCTGCTTTATTTCCCCTTAAAAACAGGCTTGCGCTTCTCCGAAAACGCATTCAATGCTTCAATGCGGTCTTCAGTAGGAATCGTAAGTTCATACGCCTTTCGTTCAATCGCAAGTCCGGTCTGCAAGTCCACATTCATACCGTGTTTAATCGCGAATTTCGCCTGCTGTAAGGCAATTGGGCCATTTGCAAGGATTGAATCTGCAAAGTCGGCTGTCTCTTGGACAAGGTTTTCCGGCGTTGCAACTTTCGTCAGGACACCATAGCTATACGCTTCAGCCGCCAACATTCTGCGTGCCGTCAAAATAAGTTCAAGCGCTTTCGCTTCGCCAATTAACCGCGGAAGACGCTGCGTTCCACCCGCTCCTGGAATAATAGCAAGCCCCGTTTCCGTTAATCCCATAAGTGCAGTGTCGGCTGCAATCCGGAAATCACAAGCCAGCGCAAGTTCCATGCCACCCCCGAATGCAAAGCCGTTCATCATTGCAATCGTTGGTTGTGGCAAGTTCTCAATCGCTGAGAACACCTCGCCAATTTTGTAAAGATTCCGCTTCACTTGCAGGTCCGTAAGTGTTTTTCGTTCCTTTAGATCAGCTCCAACGCTGAATGCACGATCTCCGGCCCCCGTGAAAATAATAACCCGGATATCAGGATTGATGCGAATCGACTCTGTAATCTGCCCCAGTTCAACCAACATATCGTAGTTAAGTGCATTCATTGCTCCCGGACGATTGAGCGTCACGAAAGCGAGATTCCCCTTTTGTTCATAATGGATTGCTTCCATATAAAACCCCTCCTTGAATAAAACCTATTGATAACTAGAAGATACCATTATTCATGGTCTGTTGCTATTTTTATTGATATATAAGATGAACAAATGAATATCTATATAAAATGAGCGAGGGCCCCCTATCTCCGTAGCGAATTTAATGACATTCTTTATTTCATCATATATAGTGTTTTTTTATCGTTATAGTGGTAAAATAGCGGTTTTTTGCTAT
Source organism: Sporosarcina psychrophila (assembly GCF_001590685.1). GTDB lineage: Bacteria > Bacillota > Bacilli > Bacillales_A > Planococcaceae > Sporosarcina > Sporosarcina psychrophila. The sequence continues at coordinate 3,625,126 of NZ_CP014616.1, read as the reverse complement.
ACTACAAGAAATGGGGTGCGTAGTATGAACGATATAAATACATTCGTTGGCAGACAGCCAATATTGGACCAACATGGCGACATCTATGGCTACGAATTGCTCTATAGAAATAGTTATAAGAACTTTTTTCCAAATGTGAACCCTGAACAAGCGACAATTGGCTTACTCGTTAATACATTCCTGACAATAGGAATCGAGAAAGTGGCAGGGAACAGATTGTCATTCATCAATTTTACAGGAGAATTACTTGCTCAAGATATTTTTTCAAGCCTTGACCCTGAACAAGTCGTCATTGAAGTTTTGGAAAACGTTGAGATTACCCCCTCGCTCCTAACTAAAATGCGGTTGTTGAAAGAGACAGGCTTTAAAATAGCATTAGATGATTTTATCCTGCAGGAACAATATAGTATACATAGTGAATTGTTCGAAATTGTCGATTTCATAAAAGTAGATTACTTAAATACGACACCATTCGAGCGATTAGAAATCGAGAAATTCATTAAACAGTATCCCGCTATCGTACTGCTTGCTGAAAAAATCGAAACAGAAGAACAATTCAAGGTGGCGAAAGCATCAGGTTACAAATTGTTTCAAGGGTATTTCTTCTCCAAACCGGAAATTGTCACGGGAATCGAAATCCCATCGAATGTCAGTCTTCATTTTCAAATAATTGAGCGTCTTCATACAGAGCCACCAAATATCGATGAAATCACGGAGCTTATCATGCACGATATTTCACTGTCCTATAAATTGCTAAGGCTGATTAACACCCTTGCATTCGGAGTGCCGAAACGGATTAGTTCCATTAAACAAGCCATCGTTCTTATCGGATTGCGTGAAACGAAAAGGTGGGTACAAGTCCTTGCTTTGCGCGAAATCGGGGAAGGTTCAGGGAATGGTCGCACACAAGCGCTTGCTGATTACTCGCTGACACGGGCAAAAATATGCGAACTACTCGCGAAACATGATGGCAAGAAAAATCCCGAAGAATATTTCTTTGCGGGCATGTTTTCACTAATTGACGTCATCATGAAGCGCGACTGGGATGCAATCTTACAACTCATTCCATTGTCTGACGAAGTAGCGCTTACAGTAAAAGGGGAGCGGACAGAAATCACGCCGTATCTTCAACTTGCTGAAGCCGTTGAGCGCTTTGACTGGCAACGTGTCGAGCAACTAATCACTGAAATGGGAATCACACAAGCGGACTTGAGCAGATGTACGTTAGAAGCACATCGTTGGACACAGAGTTTGCAGTATTCGAATACAACTCCCTGATTTAAGTGTACGAAAGGTGTGGGATTTACTTTACTGCTGTCACAACGTAATTTTAAAAAGTTAACGTTGCGGGCACTTAGTACGATGAATTGTAAGACTATGCTGCAGCACACACTGTAAAAGATGTTTATCTAGAAGAGTAACCACCTACAATCCTGACAGGGAGAAGGCGGTTACTTTTTTTTTTGATCGCGATTGCGATGGCATTCTTGCTTTTGCCTTAGCCTCTGAATTATGTAACCTTAGAGAATGATACTTATATAAACTAAGCGACGGCGCCTTAAAAGGGGTAGCCGAAGCCTTAAGACTGGCGGCGAAGCTGCTTGGCTTAGGGCGGGAGGCATCCCCGCGCGCCAAAGCGGATTCAATGGGATTACATATATAGGCACGTTCCGCTGAACCATTTTCAGCCCCTCACACTTTCACATTCCCATTTCACCTCAATTTAGGTAGAATAGAGGTAGGAGCTGATTTAACATTGAAAACAGCAATTGTTACAGATAGCACGGCTTATTTACCTCAAGCTCTAATGGAAGAATTGGATGTTCATATGATTCCACTAGCAGTTACACTTAACGGCATTATTTATGATGAAGAAATTGATATTCGTTCAACCGATTTTTACGATAAAGTACGCGGGGATGGACCGCTACCAAAGACCTCACAGCCGCCAATTGGCAAATTTATTGAACTGTTCGAGTCGTTAAAAGACACATATGACGCAGTCATTTCCATCCATCTATCGAGTGGTATTAGCGGCACATATGCAGGTGCTCAACAAGCCGGTAAGATGGTGGAGGGCATCGAAGTATACACATTTGACTCCGAAATCTCCTGTTATTTACAAGGATTTTACGTACTCCGCGCGGCAGAACTTGCCAAAGAAGGAGCTACACCAGACGTAATCATGGCCGAGCTAGATGACATGAAAAAGACCATGCGCGCTTATTTCATGGTGGACGACCTCACACATCTGCAACGGGGCGGCAGACTTTCAGCTGCACAAGCACTGATTGGTGGACTTCTTCAAGTGAAGCCAATCCTCCACTTTCAGGACAAAGTAATCGTCCCATATGAAAAAATACGCACACGTAAAAAAGCGATGAAACGGATTGTGGACATGTTGGTGGAGGATGCAGCGAAAATGCCACTCGAGGCGGCAATCATTCATGCCAACCGACCAGAAGATGCCGAAGTATGGCACGCGGCACTTTCAGCACAGTTACCAGACGTCAAATTCACCATCAGCCACTTTGGCCCCGTCATCGGCACACATCTCGGGGAAGCGTCTATGGGACTTGGATGGGTGAAACGAAGAGTCTAAGCGTCCGCTTAAACCATACAAACAAAAAACGCCATAACAGGAACGCATTGGAGGTGTTGCAAATGACCATTACATTCGATCCGTCAGTCAGGGACTTCCTGGCTGGCCGTATTTGGCTTCGCTCGCACACCCCTTTTCCAACTGAAACAATCGACGCACACATCGCTTCAGAGCATATCAAAACAATTCAAGGCATCCAATCAACCAAAGCATTTGCCAATCAAACACAGCACTTCTGCAACCGATGTGAAAACGACAGGCAAGCTCGCTTCACAACATTCGACTGCGCAAAATGCGAAGGACCTTGCACCTATTGTAGGCATTGCCTAAAAATGGGGCGTGTGTCAACCTGTACTGAACTCATCGTCTGGAACGCAGAACCACCGACCTATCCGACAGACCACATCATCGCATGGCAAGGTACACTGACACCACGCCAGCAACAAGCATCTGACGAACTAACACTCAGTAACACAAAACGCATCCCGCACCTCATTCACGCCGTCTGTGGTTCTGGAAAAACAGAAATCCTATTTGAACCAATCCACAAACTGCTACTAGCAGGTAACCGCGTTTGCATCGCAGCACCACGCGTCGACGTCATTCTCGAACTCGAACCACGCCTACGTGCAGCATTTCCGCAAACTGCAATCGAAGCGTTATACGGCGGCTCAAAGTCAACAACAGAATCCGCACCCCAACTCATTCTCGCAACTACCCATCAGTTATACCGATTCCGTCACGCTTTCGATGCCATTTTTGTCGATGAAGCAGATGCCTTCCCCTACACAGCTGAGGAAACATTGAGACGAGCGGTTCAAAAAGCAGCGAAACCTGGAGCACCCGTCCATTTCGTCACGGCCACACCATCAGACAAACTCCTAGCAGACATCAAACGAACAGGACAAGTGTCAACGATCGACCGTCGCTACCACGGACACCCATTACCCGTTCCGCGGAGTGAGACATTATGGAATTACACGAAACAGATCCAAAAAGGCAAACTACCCAAAAAGCTCGCCAACTGGACAGCAGAGCGACTAAAGCGGCAAGAACCGTTCCTCATCTTTTTCCATCACATAGGACTCATGGAACAAGCAGAACCATTATTCCAACAGCTAGATGCACGTATTCACGCGGTCCATGCCTCGCACCCAGACCGAAAAGAGCACGTCCAAGCACTGCGCGATAAAGAAGTGCCTGGCCTTCTCACAACAACAATCCTAGAACGCGGAATAACAATCCCGAATGTCCAAGTCGCCGTTGTCGGAGCAGAACAGCTCATATTCAACAAAGGGGCGTTGATCCAAATCGGTGGCCGTGTCGGGCGTTCCGCGCAACATCCATCAGGTGATTTCGTCCTCTTTCATCACGGCATCACCTATGCAATGGACGAAGCGAAAAACGAAATCATTCAGTTGAATAAAGGAAGTGTCCGCACATGAACAGTTGCCTGCTGTGTGAAACGCCGATTGCAGAAAAACCGTCCTGGAAAGCGCTACTCGCACTCGAAAAACTAACAGAAATTTGCCAAGACTGTTCAAAAAAGTTTCAACGTGCCGACATAAAAGAAGAAGAACCATTTTTGGATCAAATCACTTCACTTTACACATATAACGAAGCAATGCGAGAATACCTGCACCAATACAAATTCCTTCAAGACGTTGCATTAGCAAGCGTCTTCGCGAATGAACTGCGTACCCTCTTAAAAGGAAAAGCAACAATCGTTCCAATACCGATGCATCCAGAAAAAAGAATGCAGCGGACATTCGCCCATGTCGATGAACTATTGAAAAGTGCACGTATTCCTTTTTCACATCTACTTGAAAAAACAGGAACTGAAGCAATGGGCGAGAAATCGAAGGCACAACGTCTTGCGATGGAGCCTTTATTCAAGTTGAAACAGGGAACGGCAATTCAACCAGGCACGTACATACTAGTAGATGATATCTATACAACCGGTACTACGCTCCGTCATGCGGCTACTGTCTTAAAAGAGGCAGGTGCCACACGTGTCGATGCGGTTACACTAATTCGAGCTGAGCAATGAATTAATAGGAGATGAACAATATGGCTGAACTACGAGACTGCCCAAAATGTGGCGATTTTTTTAACTATACGGGTCTACGTGACGTTTGCGCGAAGTGCGCTGTGAGCGAAGAAAAAATGTATGAAGAAGTCTATCGTTTCTTAAGACGACGTGAAAACAGGGCGGCAACAATTGAACGGATTGTTGAAGCAACGGGCGTAACGGAAACCCTTCTTCACCAATGGGTGCGTAAAGGCCGACTTCAGCCTGCATTATTTCCGAACCTTGGTTACCCGTGTGACAATTGCGGCAAGCTGACGAACACAGGGAAACTGTGCGTTAGTTGTACAGCGGACATTAAAAATGAACTTAGAACGTTTGAGGCGGCGCAGGAATTCAGAGAAGTCGTCGATGCAAATGACAAAGCAACCTACCATGCAGATCGTAAAAGAAAATAAGAAACAACCGGTAGTTTTCGGACTAACCGGTTTTTTCGTTCGAAAGGCCCTAAACGTTCACGAATTTATGCCGAAATAAAGAATAGAGCATAACGTAGTGCATAAGCTACTAACGAAAGGAGCGAGAACAAATGAAAATCCAAAAGTTTAATGTACCTGCCGTCAACCCGTACAAAACAAACCAGTTAAAAGCGGAACAGACAGAACAGAAAGCGAAAATGAAAACCGATAAACTCGAAATTTCATCCGAAGCAAAAAAACTTTCGGAAACGTCCACATTTACAGTGGGGCGCAATGAGCGTGTGCAAGAATTAAAAGAACAAGTCCAAGCCGGAACATACGAAGTCAATCCTGAAAAGCTCGCCTCCAACTTGGTTAAGTACTTCAAACCGTAAATACTGATTGAATGAAAGTAGGAGGAAAACATGTCTATCACAACCATCCTGACGTCACTTAAAAACCTGGAAAAACTTCATAAAAGCTTGCTCCGGATCGCGTACGACAAGACGGCAGTTATCAAAAACGGGGACATGGAAGGACTCGATCAATTGTTGAAAGACGAGCAATCCCATTTGGCAGCTATCATCCAAATGGATGGCCTCAGACAACGGGATGTGGCGCAGTATTTGGCTGATCAAGGACGATCAGCATCACTCAATCCTACCGTCACCGACCTGCTCGACGTCGTACCGGAAGCGGACAACAAAAGCCTTGAGGAGGCGAGGGACCGTCTCCTGCATGCGATTCACGACTTGAAATGGCAAAATGATCTGAACCAGAAGCTGACCTACCAGTCCCTTCAGTTCGTGAATCTGTCGCTGGACATCGTCCGACCACGTTCGGAATCAGTTAACTACTCAAAAACCGAAATCAGCGGACAAAAAATATCAAAAGAACAACCATCTTTTGATTCAAATGCCTGAGGGGGAAAATAATGTCTACATTTATGGGACTTGAAACAAGCAAACGCGGCTTGTTCACGCAGCAATCCGCACTTTATACAACAGGACACAACATCAGTAACGCCAACACACTCGGCTACTCACGCCAGCGTGTCAATATGGAAGCAACAGCAGGATTCCCGGGCACGGGTCTAAGTGCCGGCACAATGCCCGGATTCCTCGGGACAGGTGTCCAAGCGGGCTCTATCCAGCGTATTCGTGATGGTTTTGTCGACCAGCAATACAGACAAGAATCCAATAAACTAGGCTACTGGGATTCCCAAACAAAAGCGATTTCTCAAATGGAAGATGTCTTGAATGAACCTTCTGCATACGGGCTTCAGAAATCACTCAGTGAATTTTGGCAATCGCTGCAGGACCTTGCCGTCAACCCTGAAAACGGGGGTGCACGTGCGGTTGTCGTACAGCGTGGTCAAACAGTTGCCGATTCATTCAACCACATGCACAAATCATTGACGGAAATCCAGACAAACCTAGGAAAAGAAATTGATATATCTGCAGGTCAAGTCAACTCCATCCTTAAACAGATTTCAGAGCTGAACGACCAAATACAAAAAGTCGAACCAAACGGCTATTTACCGAATGACTTGTACGATGCTCGGGATGCACTTGTGGATGAACTATCCGGCTACTTCCCGATTGAAACGAGCTATGAAAAATCGGGTGGACGGGCATCGGCAATTGCTGAAGGTTCGGTGACAGTGACATTGAAATTGAAAGACGGAACGAAAGTGGAACTTGTCAATCGTAGTGAACATGCAAAGTTGGATACGAATCCATCTTCTCTTCACGACGTTTCAACGAATGAAAACAACGCAATTACAGGTTTGAAAATAACTCAACCCAATGGAACGATAGTAGATGCGGAACATTCAAATCTCCTTGATATTGGAAAAGTGAAGTCACTGATGAACTCATACGGAACTGTAGATACAGATACAAATGGAGTTCCAATCCCAGAAACAACTAAAGGCCTTTACCCTAAAATGATCGCCGAGTTAAATAAAATGGCTGCAGCTTTCGGAGATCAGATGAATATCGTTCATACAAGCGGAACAGATATCAATGGAGTCAAAGGCGGTAATTTCTTTGATACAAAAGGTCCTGGTCCATTTACAGCCGGTAATATTTTTGTATCTGAAGCCCTCATGAAAGATTCTAATTTACTCGCGGCATCGGACTCTACAGGGGCTGAAGAGGGGAATGGTAAGAATGCAAAAAATCTTGCGAATGTTCAGTTTTCCACCTCCGCAACACTGGGAGGATCGACCCTCCAAACCTACTTCCAAGGTGTAATAGGTCAACTTGGTGTCGACGGCCAACAAGCCGAACGAATGACATTCAATTCGGCAACACTACTTGGTGCAGTCGAACACAGACGTGCTTCAATTAGTTCCGTTTCATTAGATGAAGAAATGACAGATATGATCAGATTCCAACAGGCATACAACGCATCCGCACGTATGATCACCGTCGTCGACGAAACCCTCGACAAAATCATCAACGGCATGGGCCGAGTAGGAATGTAAGAAAGGAGCAATCATCTAAATGCGCGTAACACAATCGATGCTATCCAATAACATGCTCCGGAATCTTTCCACGAGCTACAATAAAATGGGCAAACTGCAAGACCAGCTCAATACAGGTAAAAAAGTGAACCGTCCATCAGATGATCCAGTCGTTGCCATGAAAGGTATGGCCTATAGGACACAAGTGGACAAAGTTGCCCAATACCAACGTAACCTAGGTGAAGTCAATAATTACCTTGATAGCTCAGACGATGCACTTGATAAAGTCGGACAAGCTATGCACCGCGCGAAAGAACTTGTTACAAGTGCCGCCACTGGAACAATGACACCATTAGATAAAGAAAAGGTGCAAAGTGAGCTCAATCAGTTGCGTGAGCAGATTCGAGACATGGCGAATACAAAAGTCGGAGATAAATATATTTTCAGTGGTACGAAAACCGCTTCTCCTCTTTATGATAAACAAGCAGGTGGATATCCGGCTGTAGACCCAAATAATCCATCCGCATTTGAAAAAAGTGTCGATATTGAAGTTTTTGACGGCGTTACATTGAATGTAAATGCAAATGTGTTAAATCTATTTAAAGAAATCGATGACATGTTTGGCGAATTCGCTAATCCCGATACAGACTTCAGCACTGCAATTGCAAAAGTCGACGCCAATATGGACAAGGTCCTAACAACACGAGCAGACATCGGTGCTCGCCAAAACCGAGTTGAAATGATGGGGAATCGCTTGGATTCTCAAGAAGCCTCTGCAAAAAAACAAATGAGCGAAAACGAAGACATCGATTACGAAAAAGTGATCACTGAAATGTTAACACAAGAATCAATCCATCGTGCAGCACTTTCTGTAGGCTCACGTATTATCCAACCATCACTTGTAGATTTCTTACGATAAACAGCACCCAATACAATCCATATAAAATCTCAGAAAGCGTTTGGACAACCTCCAAACGCTTTCTTTAGAAGGTGACAATGTGAATATCCCACAACTTCAAGTGACAACAACAAAAGCACAACTAGGTCTGACTACCCGAAGACCAGTCCAAGAAATTGAACAACCAGGCGCAACATTAGATATTCAACAACCACAAGCACAAATGACAATCAATACAACAAAGTCGAGGCTATCAATAGATACGACGGAAGCACGAGCAGACATAGACTTAATAAGTGCTGCCCGCCGTACAGCAGAAGTTGCCCAGTATGCCCGTTCAGAAGCGTCTAATGGAATTGCTCGCCGTGCACAAGACGGAATTGAACTTATGATGATTGAAAAGGGGGGGAATCCAATTCAGTCATTCGCTGAAAGAGCGCTTAGAAAACCGTATAGCAGTTTAAATGTAAAGTTCATCCCATCCTATGGCAGTGTCAAAGTTTCATTTGAACCCGGTAGCGTGGATATTCGAGTAGAACCTCAAAAAGTGATTAATAACAGTAATGCGAACAAGCCAATGCATACATACACACCAGGAAAAGTAACGGCAGAATTGCTTCGAGAACCATCAATCCAGATTGATTGGAAAGTCTAACTAACATACTCGGTGCCAAGCATATCCAGGTGCCAGACACTGACATCCATTCGTGTTCTTTAGCGAATTGTGGCAGCGCCAGGCACCCTATAAAGGAGAAGAAAACTATGAAAATCCAATCCACAATCCTTGGAGAAGTAGAAGCACTAGAATCCGAAATCCTTACATTTGACAACGGATTACCAGGCTTCGAAAATGAAAAGAACTTTATATTACTCTCTATAGAAGGCAACGAAGTCTATCAGATTCTCCAGTCAATAAATTCAAAAGAAGTAGGTTTTGTAACAGCAAATCCCTACTTATTCATCAGTGACTATACTTTCGACTTAGACGAATCAACCGTAGAAGCCCTCAACATAGAATCCGAAGAAGATATAATTATCTTAACAATCGTTACAGTCAAAGAACCTTTCAATGCCTCCACTGTAAACTTAAAAGCACCCGTCATCATTAACACAAAATCCAGAATAGCAAAACAATGTATTCTGGAAAAAACGGACTATCCAATTAGATATGCCATCGACGCACAGATGCAGAAAGACAAGGGGTGACGGAATGCTCGTATTATCTCGAAAAAAAGGCGAATCCATCTGGCTTGGCGATCAAATAGAAATTACCATCAGTGAAATAAAAGGCGACCAAGTCCGGATTGCCATTAACGCACCCAAAAACGTCACTATTTTGCGCGGTGAATTAAGACAAGAAGTATCAGAGTCAAATACAGAAGCAGTCAAAATAGACGGTTTTATGGATTATCTCAAAAACGAAAAAAAATAGAAGCCAGGGTGCCAGTTGCCGCCACAATTCACGAACGTCGAATTGTGGCGGCAACTGGCACCCATTTTTGAAAAAATAAACATTTCTATTAAACATTCTAAAAGACAATCCGATAATAGTATTGTAGCGAGGAAAACGGGGTCCGGCCGGCTCGGTCTCCTCGGTATAAAAAATGTGCTCACAAGGACGTGAGCAACATACATTCAAGGAGGAAATTATAATGAGAATTAATCACAACATCGCAGCACTTAACACACACCGTCAGTTGAACACAGCTACAACTAACCAATCAAAATCTATGGAAAAATTGGCTTCAGGTCTTCGTATTAATAAAGCTGGGGACGATGCAGCTGGTCTTGCAATTTCAGAGAAAATGCGTGGGCAAATTCGCGGGTTAGACCAAGCTTCCAAGAATGCTCAAGATGGTATTTCTATGATTGCAACTGCTGAAGGTGCTTTGAATGAAACACATGACATTCTACAACGTATGCGTGAACTATCTGTTCAGTCGTCTAATGACACTAATACTGACGCTGACCGTGAATCTATCCAAACAGAAATTGGTCAGTTGAAAGAAGAAATCGACCGTATTGGTAATACTACAGAATTCAATACAAAGAAATTAATTGATGGTTCTGTTGGTCAAAAGAAATTAGCGGGTGCTGACAATGCAGCAGTTATCAGTTCTGAACTAGGTAAAGAAACGGCAGCAAATGCTGCAGGAGGAACCTTTACTCCAACTGCTACTGTACTTAACACGCTTGTAGCAGGTACTGAAAAGCTAAGTGTTGACGGTGCTAACATTGAATTTACACTTGATGCAGCCCGAGTAGCTGAGTATAAAGCGGCATCAGCCAGTGGTACAGATGTAGCCAAATTAATGGAAGAAGACATTAATAAAGCTATTGCTGATTATAATAAAACAAATGAAACTAGCATAAAAGATGTAACTGTTGGTTTTACTGGCGGGAAAGTTGAAATTCAATCCGGTTCAACTGGGAATACATCAACAATTAATGTTGATAAGCCGGCCGCTATTACTAATCTAATGCATTTAACTGCAGTTTCACTATCTACTGGTACTGGAGTTAGTGCAACAGGTAGTGAAGGAGTATTCAGTGCGGCAGGTGCGGCATCGGTGAATGCAATTGACGCAGCTGATACAATTAAGCTAAATGTTGATGGTACTGAAATTGAAGTTAAATTGACTACAGTTGGAACTAAAAACGACTATGATGCTACTACAACTGGTAAGGGTATGGACCAGTTAGCTACTGACTTAGCAAAAGACATTAACGATAAAATCACCGCTTACAATGCAACAGTTGCATCTGATAAAGCACTTAAATCTGTGACTGTATCAGTAAAAGATGGAGCAATGGTAGTTGAAAGTGGTTCAGATAAAGCGACAAGCAGTATTAAATTCGATAATAGTGAAGCATCTCAATTACTTGGTCTAGCTAAACAAAGCAGTGCTACTCAAGGTGGCGGAGTGGATTTCCAAATTGGTGCTAACCAAACTCAAGCAATGAAAGTTACTATAGAAGATATGCGTACAGATGCTTTGGGAATAAAAGATGTTAATTTGTCAACTAAAGAAGGTGCGCAAGAAGCTATTACTAAGGTAAATGCTGCAATTGAGAAGGTTTCTGCTCAACGGTCAAATCTTGGTGCATTCCAAAACCGTTTAGACCACACAATCAACAACTTGAACACATCTTCTGAAAACCTAACAGCAGCGGAATCTCGTATCCGTGACGTTGATATGGCGAAAGAAATGATGGAACAAACTAAGAACTCAATCCTTTTACAAGCAGCTCAAGCAATGTTGGCTCAAGCAAACCAACAACCACAAGGAGTTCTACAACTTCTTCGTTAATATTAGACTACATGAAAGAGACTCTAGTTTTACTAGGGTCTCTTTTACATATAGAGGTAATGAAATAAATTTCAGGTACCTGTGCGAAAAACTAATCTAACTATTCAATTCGATTATATAAGAATGCAAATTTTAATAGTTATTTATTAGCTTACCCAATACTACTTCTATAAGTATACAATTGGGTGAATTTTGTATTGAAGTTTGACGCACAGGTACCTTTTTTATTTTCCTCGTTAGAAAAACTATCAGTCGATAAGATGATTTTATTAACAGTTCCATTGACTATCTTTAAATGGCCGTGATCCTGGTACCACCGTGCCAATGCTCGTTCATCCAAATGCTTTTCAATAAAGTCAAAAGGAAGGACCTTTCTCCCGTTAGGATACCATTTTTTATACAAATTCGTAATCACTTCATCCGTCCGGGATTGCACGATATAGCTTTCAGAATAGCCCTTTTTGATTCGCAAATCCATCACTTTCCGATAGGTCGGGGGAGATAGAGGTATGAAGTTTTTCAAGTGATCATAGCAGTATTCTGCCCATCCAACGTCCTCTGTTCGATGCATAAACTGCAGGCGAGGTTTTCTTCCGTCCTGCTTCGTAATGCAGCCGTCCCCCAACAACTTACCACAGATGTAATTATGAAATCCGCTTGTCTCCATCATCATAGTGACCTCCTTTCGAAATTTAGAACATTCATTCTTATTATATTAAAAACATTTCAAATCTGCCTAATTTATCCGATATAATAGGTATGGAAATGTGACACGTTATAAAAAAATATATTGGAGGAACACCTTATGAAACCTGTTTTTGGGAACAGCAAATCGACTTTAAAAATATACCATCTTCAGACGATGTTATCGGGAAAATCAATGAATTACTTGCAGCAAATTATCATTTCAGCCACTTCATCGCAAAAGGAACAGAAGTTTATGAAGAACATGAAGTCTATCTGAACTAGAACGTAGACAGGATTACGCTATTGGAGGTCGTCGCAAAGACAGAAGAGGAATTCATGAATGACGTACTCATTTCCGCAGGGAAGTTCCTAAAGCGTGCCAAGCCCGAACTTGCAGCACTACCCAAAAAGTTTCATGTCAAACCGATAACGAAAACATGGACAAGTTTTGAAATGCTACTAAAGGGTGCATGAAATAAATTTATAATATCATTGAAGAGGAGTAAACTTATGAACTACGAAGTATTGTTTAGCGAATCTGCTCAAAAAGTTTATATTGCTCTCTTATCTGTAATTGTGACTCAAGCAATTAATATTATAGTTAACAATAGAAAAACAAAAAAAGAATCAAAGCGGAAAAAGTTTGAATCCTTTTATCATGAAGCCACTCATGAAATTTACAATTTATTTAAAACTATGAACGCTTTTCGAACGGATGTGCTATTAATAAATCCATATGAGTACAAAGATAAGTTAATGGATTTTATTGAAGATAATAAAAAAAGCTTAGAAGAAAAAACTTTTAAAACATATCAAGAACTTAAAGAAGTTCTTTTATTTGAAGATAACCTTGGATATAAGCAAGATATTTTAGAAGTTAAACTTTTTTCTGAGATTATGGATGATTATCATAAATTATACAAACCTAATAAAGAATCATATAAGTTTCTTTGTTTAATTCACATTTGGAGAATCACCCTAATGATTAATAATATAAACTATTCGATATGCAGAGATGTTTTAATGTATTATCACGAATTTTACGAGAAAAATATAACTAACAAAACCTATAAAGGCTTCAAGAAAATCAAAAACATAGAACAAAGGCATAAATTTAAGGAGTTATTAGCCCATTTAAAAGTTCCATCTTTAGATTCTAAAGTTATTGATAATATTGTTAATGTCCCTGATGAATATCATTACTATGAAGATAGTATGGCAATAGGGAAGATGCACCTTCTAGAAACATATGAGCAAGATAATAATTTAAGCATTGAGGGTAGACAAACTTTCAGAAAGCTAATAATTGAACAGTTATACCTTTTACATCATGGTAGTTCAAGCTATTATGAAGATCATTTTAATAACTCCGAATATATGAGCATTGAATTACGAATAGCATTAGATTATCTAGTAGAAAAAAGTCTAGTAAAATACGGTACTGAACAGGATTGTTATAAAATCACCGCCGATGGCATTGACCAATATGAATCAAACCAATAATTCTGAGATATCGACTAATTTTTTACCGATTTTACCATTAGCCCTGATTATGAATACTTTACTCAAATCAATCCCTCATTTTAATTAATGTAAGGGTACTGCATAATAGTGAAATGACTCGAACAGCAATATACAGATCCCTTTGGTTATGGTTGCCTGTGCATCACACACTCATCTGCAAAGGAATTCAATCCACTTTCTGTTTTGGATTTTAATGAATTTGGCATTGTGACAGGAAGAGACAGCAAAGGGAAGTGATTGGTTAGATTCTCACTCGAATATCTGATTCTACTTTTATTATGCTATTGATTCGAGTTTGCTGAATAGCTCCTTGCACAGTTAAACGAAATTTCATTGTGACATTCACTGGTACGGTTCACTACACACTTTTTTCAATCTGCGCATAACACGTCATCCGTTACGCCTCCCCATTGCTAAAGTCTAATTCGAACGGCTTTGGCGGACTGCTTTCTCGCAAGTTACTGACCCTCGATTCTTCCCAATAGTTTTCGTGGAAGGGCGTTAAATACTTCTACCAATGTGGATCATTCAGCTAATTCTTAGCCTTCCTGTCAATGACTTTTTGCAAACCGTTAATGTGTACCCTTCACTGAAACGCCCTTTCACCAATCTTGCAGTCGCCTTCGAAGACGCTTTAAATTACTTGCACGCTTTGTTGTTTAAATAATCAATGACAGACACAACGTCAAGATCGTTCTCAACAAGTTCTTTTTTAATATTCTTATATTCTTTGGTTATTAATAAGGGCATTTTGCCTTCTCTAGAGGGGGTCAATTTGCACTTCCTCTTTGGATGATTTTGCCGCCGTCGATGGCACATGTTGCACCGCCTGATATTTCAGCTTTGTATGAACTATTAGTTGTTTTCTGGAGTTCAGGCACCCACACAATAATTTCAACGATAGTAAAACCCTTCAACGGCTATATCATAATCCATGAAAGCCTCGCTGAATAATGCCTTACCGATGAGTTCCCGCAAAACACCTGAATAATAGCCGGGCAGATTCCGGACTTTTTTCTGTTTCGTTGTTTGAACCGCAATACGAAGGGCTTGCATGGCTAATTGCTCGAACAGTTCTCCTTTGTCTTCGTGAATACTAAATTTCAGCATTTGCAGGGACTGTTTCCGGTAGACGCCGTAAAAGTTGCGTGCTAAATTATTTTCTCCGATTGTTGAAGAAAGAAGAGATTTCATCTTACCAAAAAGTGTAGTAGGCACAATTTCCGGAGGAGACGTTCTTTTAAGGTCTTTAGGTTTTATCGCTTTAGAAAAAAAAGCTTTGGTTTGCGGTTTAGCGAGTTCCACCTTACTGCCAAGAGGCTTTTCAGTACTCTCTGGGGTGTTCAATTTCGACTGGTCATTAGTAGGTTTAATGACGTAAATATTAGCGCCTAGACCGCTCATGACTGGGCGGATATAGTGAATACGTTCGATAATTTCAAGCTTTTCTAATTTGCGAATGGCGCGGCGTACAGTTGCATTGGATTTCTTAATGGCCTTTTCGATTGTTTCGTGTTTCAAGTGTGCAGCGCCGTATTTAACGGAGTAGCGGCGGATCATATCAAGAACAGCCCGCTCGGTTTGATTCATGTCGTTCCAGTTCGTGAGTACGTGTTGCCTTGTTGCTTCGTCTAAATCGTGTTTGTTTGTGAAGTGTGCGTATTCCGTTAGGTAAGTTGTCATAAAGAATATCCCCTTTATTCTTTATATAGAAGGGAATTGAGGTTTAGGGGACAACAATGTGAAAAAAGATTTTCGTTCGACAATTTTGGGAAACGGAAATTGCTTAGAAAAGAAGGTAATCTTTTGAAACTAGTGAACTGTACCCTGAATCACGGACACTTTGAAAAAAATTTCCCGATTCGGGATTTTTGTATGGTAAGCGTCAAATATTCGTCATTGTGTATGACACAACGCTAGTGTTGTTGCACAGATACTGATTTTTAATATACAAGAAAACTTTTCTTGCATTTATTATTTACCTGATATATAATTAAATTAACGGTTTTGTAATTGTTAATTGAAAAGAAGATTTTTGGTTTTTAAGCCATACTATATAGATCGTTACCTGATAAACAACTATGGGCGTCGCTAAGGAAAAAATGAAGGCTCGTCGATAGTTGGTTAAAGCGAAGGAGATGAAATCAGATGTCCAAATTTAAAACTGAAGAAGATGCACTACAAAATTATGATTCAAGTCAGTACAGAACGCCAGATGGCTATACAAGTGATATTGCGATATTTACGTTAATCCCAAATGAGGAATTGACTGTTGGAAGTGAATCAACCTCTCATCACTCATTAGCTTTGATGTTGATTAAGCGGGCAGCGTTCGATGCAGAAGGTGAACCTAACATCGAAGGCGGAAAATGGGCTTTACCAGGAGGGTTTATCCATCCAGAAGAAACAGCTTACGAAGCGGCTAAGCGTGAACTAAAAGAAGAAACAGGTGTAGACGGCATTCACATCAAACACTATGGTGTGTATGACAAATTAGGTAGAGATAAACGCGGATGGATACTATCTAATGCTCATTACGCAATTGTTCCTGAAGAAAACATTAATAGTAGGGAAGCGGCTGATGACGCAGACGATGTTCAATTATTTACGATCGATGAAGTCTTTACGTTAGATTTGGCTTTTGACCATTACCAAGTGATTAAAGATGCTTTGGAAGCCGTTCGAAAAGATGTGTTTCAAACAACGGTGGTTAAAAACTTTTTAACAGAAGAATTCAAGTTGGAAGATTTACGCCAGGTGTTGCTTGCGATTATTAATGATCCTGTTGTGAATAGTAAGCCTGCGTTCTTTAGGAAAGCACCAAATCTGCCTTTTATCGTAGAAGCGTTAGACAACAATCAAGTTCCTAAAACAGCAGAACCGACAAGCACTACGAAACGACCATCAAAATTATACCGATTTGTAGATGTAGACATTACCCCTTCGATTTGGCGCTAAATTTATGATTCAATGAAATATGGATGCCTCCTGTTACAGGCAGTCAGGTGTCCATAATCTATCGTAAATCAAAGAAACGGTAGTGACTATTATTTTTTGGTATAACAATTAACAAATGTTAAATTGTTAATATAATTTAAACTAAAGGAGTGTGTTGAAAATGATGAAAACTAAATTTGAGGAAATCGTTGATGTTTCAAGAGTAGGTAGTGAGAATACGAAGGGATTAAATGAATTAATGGTCCTTGCGAATGCTGAGAAAATGACACTTTCAAGAGAAGATGTTGAAAAGGTGTTGTTCATGGGGATTGATTTTCAAAATGACTTTATGGAAAACGGAGAACTAGGTGTCCCAAATTCCCATAAGGATGTTGAACGGGTAACTAAGTTCCTTTATCAAAACCTAGATAAGGTGACGACGATTGCCTTGTCGTTAGATACACATGAATTGCATCAGCTATTCCATCCGAGTTGGTGGGTAGATGCAGAGGGAGATCATCCTGTTCCATTTACAGTCATCACAAGAGAAGATGTTGAACAAGGAAAATGGATGGCTGTAGAACAACAACAAGAAAGCTTGGCATACATTATTCACTTGGAGCGTTTAGGGAAAAAACAATTGTTGATATGGCCTTATCATTGCATTCAAGGGACACATGGCGCAGCCTTAGAAGAACAGTTTTCGAATATGGTTCACTTTCATTCCATGATACGGCAGTCTACCGTACAAAAGATTGTGAAAGGGCAAGATCCATTAAGCGAAATGTACGGAATCATTAAACCGGAGTATGCTAAAACAGACGGAACAAATTATGCGTTTCTTCATTCCTTACTCGCTTACGATAAAATTGTTATCGCTGGGGAAGCAAAATCTCACTGTGTATTGGAATCCGTTCGGCAGATCGTCGAGTACTACGGTGACAAGCATGAATTGCCATCAAAGATTTATTTGTTGGATGACTGCATGAGTCCCATCCCTGGATTTGAAGAATCAACAGAACATGCATGTAAAGAACTTCAACGGATTTATGGCATTCATATTGTGACATCAACCGAATTCATGTTGTGAAAATGAACAAAAAACGGCTGTTAGTACAATAAAAGAAGCGGGACTATTAAAGAGGAGGAAAAGTAAATGACTAAAAAATATCAAGATGATGGGCTAGCACTACACACGGATTTGTATCAAATTAACATGGCAGAAACGTATTGGGAAGATAATATGCACAACAAACGAGCAGTGTTTGAACTCTATTTCCGCAAGTTGCCTTTTGAAACGGGTTACGGTATTTTTGCAGGATTGGAACGAATCATTGAATTTATTCAAGAGTACCGTTTTACGGATAGTGACATTTCTTATTTACGTGAAGAATTGGGTTATGAAGAAGACTTCCTAGCCTATTTGCAAACGGTGCGCTTTAATGGAACGATTCGGGCAATGAAAGAGGGAGAATTGGTTTTCGCGAATGAACCAATTCTCCAAGTCGAAGCAAGTTTGGCAGAGGCTCAGTTGATAGAGACAGCTCTCTTGAATATTGTAAATTACCAAACACTCATTGCGACGAAAGCAGCACGTATCAAACAAGTGGTAGGCGAACAAACGGTAATGGAGTTTGGAACGAGACGTGCACATGAGTTTGACGCGGCGGTGTGGGGAACAAGAGCGGCATATATCGCAGGGTTTTCCGCAACGAGTAATGTGAGAGCCGGTAAGATGTTTGGCATCCCTGTGTCTGGAACACACGCACATTCTATGGTTCAAGCGTATAAAGATGAATACAAAGCATTTCATAAGTATGCTCGCCGTCATAAAGAATGTACGTTTTTAGTGGATACCTATGATACGTTGCGTTCTGGTGTGCCGATCGCTATTAAAGTAGCGAAGGAACTGGGAGATAGCATTAATTTTAACGCGATTCGTTTAGACAGTGGCGACTTGGCTTACTTATCAAAAGAAGCTCGAAAAATGTTGGATAAAGCAGGATTTAGAAAAACGAAAATTGTTGCTTCAAACGACTTAGATGAAAAAACCATAATGAACCTGAAGGCACAAGGAGCGAAAATTGATGCGTGGGGTGTCGGAACAAAAGTGATTACCGCATTTGACCAACCAGCTCTTGGTGCTGTTTATAAATTGGTGGCGATTGAGGATGATAACGGGAAGATGGTTGACACAATTAAAATATCTGGAAATCCAGAGAAAGTAACAACACCTGGATTGAAAAGAGTATATCGTATTGTGAATAAGGTGAATAATCGTGCTGAAGGTGATTATATTGCTATGATGGATGAGAATCCGCAAGCGGAAGAAAAATTAAAAATGTTTCACCCAACTCATACGTTTATCTCGAAATTTGTGACGAACTTTGAAGCCATCGAATTACACCAGGACATTTTTGTAGAGGGAGAGCTTGTATATGTGTCTCCAACTATACAGGAAATTCAAGCGTATGCTAAAAACAATTTAAACCTCCTGTGGGATGAATATAAGCGTACCTTGAATCCAGAACAGTATCCTGTGGATTTAAGTCAGAAATGTTGGGATAATAAAATGAGAAATATTCGTGAGGAACAAGAAAAAGTACAGGAGCTAAATAGCTGATGAAGAAATACAAAACTTACAAATTGGAGGAATGACTTTTGATGCAAAAGACAGAAAAACTAAAAGCACATCTTCAAGAGCTAAATCCTGGGAAAGACATCGAGAAAATGTTTGAAAAAGGTATGAAAATAGGTGTTTACGGTTCTTCTTTCGACCCGGTGACCAACGTTCATTTGTGGACAGCCTCAACAGTGGCACATCGTAAAAAATTGGACTATGTTATATTTCTACCTTCATCAAACAAACGGTTAGATAAACAAGTGCAAACGCAAAACAAGCATCGAGTGGAAATGCTAAAGTTAGCAATTGACAATAATCCTAAATTCATCTTGGATGATTACGAACTAGAAGTATTACCAGGCGATCACTATACGTATTACACAATGGAGTATTTCAAAGAAACGTTCCCTGATGCAGATTTTTATTTCATCATGGGTGCTGATTTGCTGGTGGATATCGGTAAAGGAGAATGGCGCTTGGCTGAAGAGTTAATTAGTCGAAATAAATTTATCGTGATGGCTAGAAACGGGATTGACATTCTGAGCACGATTTCGAAATCACCTATTCTTCGTAATCATGATGATGGTAGATTCCAATTGTTAGATAAAGGATTAGCGATGGAAATAAGTTCGACATATATTCGACAAGAATTTGCAATGGGGGGAGAACCGCAGTATTTGTTGCCAGGCTCCTGCTATGAATACATTAAAAATAATGGTCTTTATCAAAAAGTCGTCCGCTAAAAAGTTGAGGAGGTGGGGACAAAATCCAATCTTCTTTGCACTTTTACGCAATTGGTGGAATCATTCGTCATTTTAACTCGCAGAGGTACGGGTAACTTGAATAGACATCGTATTCATACCACGGCCATGTTAAACTAAGAACAGCAGTTGCATAAAGCAGATGGGTGGTTGACACTCCCTTGAGAAAGGGGGTGTTATAGATGATGGTAACTTTTGAAGCTATGAATATGCTGTTTCAATTCGGTATATTCATAGCTGCAGCATTAACAGCCGGTGTAGCGATAGTAGTGGCTATAGTTATCACAAATCAAAAAAAGTAACCGCCCATTACCTTTCCAGAGGATAATCGTGGGGGTTACTTCTTTTTTACACACTCTTATTTGTTACCTTTGGTCAACCGCTCTCAAGCGGTGTGTGACTGTGATTAACTGGACGTTTCTCAGACATTCAGCTTTTCTTATTATAGGGCGATTATATCATATTCATACGTGAAACATCTACAAAAGTCTATCATTTCATTTATTAAAGAAGGATTAACCCCATTAAATCTAATTCACCTTTTTACGGTTATTTGAAGCGGTGTGTAATTTCAAAACTTACTTGTTTCTGTCTCTATACGATTTTCGCCTGAATGAGTATATCAGCTGCTGGTGCAACTGGAAGAGGAGAAGATATTGATATAAACCAGTGTTTTATCGCAAGTAGTAAAAAAAGAATAAGGTTATCTAGAGAATCAAGGAAACAAATAATTCGCCAATTAAATTTCCGAAAGAAGCGGGTAATAACTATTGAAGTGAAAGCACAACTTGTTTTTTTGTAGTAGCCTCGAACGCGATACTGATAAATCAGCTGTGCAAATGAAATTTGTAAAACCACCCACTGTCAACATACATCTAGCCCTATAAGGATACTAAGAAGTCGTTAACTAGGAGGAAACAACATGGATCAAGACCAACAAGAACAGAAGCAACACCTTGAACAACAGCTTCAATGGACCAAGGAACGGGTTTGTATTTTGGATGAGATGAATGTAAAGCTTCATGAAATGAAAAGGATAGCAGAGTACGCTGTAGAACATACACTTTCAGTAATTGAAATTGAGAGGTTGAATGGTGAACTGGATACATTGAAAAATGAATTCAGTTCTCTGGAAAAACAGCTATACCCTATACTTCACTAGGAGATCAACTCATTTCTGTGGAAGTATAAAAATGAGTACGCTGTGCACCGCACAAGTGCGAGTTTCCAAGTTCAAACGTAATTCGGATAACTAATATGTGATGATAAAATCCGTCAGACGTGCCAATCCTCAAACAGATCATGCTCAGGTGAAGATGTAGTTTATTCTTTAAATGAAAGATATAGCGGCAAAACCAACCAACAATCACGAGGCATACTTCATCTTCTACGCTAATCAGGATAGCAAAACACGGCCCGGAAATGCCAGACCGTGTTTTGATTAAAGATGCCTGAAAAAATGCAGTGCATCACTTATTAATTCACTGTGCACTCAAAACCAACGCTTTACTTTCTTTCTCAAATATACCTGTCAAATGTTCAAGGACCGTTAAATAAACGAGTCCGTTTCCTTCAAGCTTTGGCGACAACCCTAGTGGAACGGTCCTTTTAATTAGCTGGGCGTAGAGCTCTGGTTCTGAAAGTTCTCGGCCGAAACTGTTGTTGACGAATCCTTTGATGAGGGCAAGCGCTCCGGAAACATGGGGGGCAGCCATTGACGTTCCACTTAATGTTGCAAATTTCCCGTTTAAATAAGTAGAGAGGATCTTTTCACCTGGAGCAACTAAATCGATTTCATTATGAGAGTTGGTAAAATCAGAAGGGCGACGTTCAAGATTTATGGCCCCTACACTAATGACTTCGTTATAATAGCCTGGGAAGGCGAATTCGTCTGTTGAATCGTCGCCGTCACCTTCGTTCCCAGCCGCACAAACTACGAGTATATTATTAGTTACGGCTTTTTGAATCGCTTCATGAAGTTCAGGCAAATCAGTTGGTCCGCCTAGTGACATAGAAATAATATCCACTTTCTGTTCAATAGCATAATGAATACCGTTGATAATCCAACCATATTGCCCTGAGCCTTTTCTATTCAATACCTTTACGATCAGCAAACTCGCTTCAGGAGCTACTCCAACTACGCCTATATCGTTCTGTTGTGCAGCAATCGTTCCGGCAACGTGAGTACCATGACCATTGTAATCGAGGTAAATATCAGGATTGCTTCCATCATCGTCCGTAAAGTTCCGACCGCCTATAATCTGTTCTTGTAAATCGGGGTGTGTACGATCGCATCCTGTATCCAGGATCGCTACCGTGATTCCTTTTCCTTTTGTTTCCTTCCAAATTGCGGGTGCTTGAATTAATGCCACACCCGGTGGAATTTCATTGGCCTCATTCACTTGGAAAACCACTTCATATGGGATTACATGTGCAAAATTATCCACTATATACCTCCTCGTATGATTAGAAATCTAGTTAAAAAGAGATTTCACCAGTATTTAGTCACAGTGGCAGTAAAGATAGTAAACTATTTGTTTCTATTAGTAGTGCTTGCTACATACTATAATGAAACGGAACGTACTTAGTGAGTTGTAGTAGATCCTATATGCGTAACCGTAATCTGGGATTAATAACTAAGTACGAA
The DNA here is from genome assembly GCF_001590685.1 of Sporosarcina psychrophila. Classification (GTDB taxonomy): domain Bacteria; phylum Bacillota; class Bacilli; order Bacillales_A; family Planococcaceae; genus Sporosarcina; species Sporosarcina psychrophila. The sequence goes on along the minus strand of NZ_CP014616.1, from coordinate 3,602,179 downwards.
GAAATCTAGATTAGGCTATGAGTCTAGCAGAAAAGTATTGCACTTCCGATGGCAATTCATCATAATATAGAAAATGAGACATAGAATAAAAAAGGACTGGGCGTTTTAGCACTCAGTCCTACACTAGTAAACTGTAAGACAAAATCATGATCGACGTTGCGCATCGTACGATGGTGTAACTGGTTGGGCAGAAAAAGTATTTGGCCGAGAAGAAAGAAGTAATTGTCCACACGTCCGCCGATGGGGGGCGATTACTCCTTTCTTGATAAGAAAAAGATAACTGACAACGACACCGACATAAAAGCAATCCATCCACCAGATAGTGTCATGAGTAAACTTAGTATTTCGTATGTTGTCATTGGTTTTCACCTCCTTTCAATTGGAAGTGCTCAACAATCGGTTATGCATTTTCCGTAAATGAACTGAAATCTAGATGCAATTTCTGTAGGGATAAAAAGTTATATGATTAGCCCTACTATTATGTATATGTACAGTCAGTATGTATATGCTTAATTTTTACAAGAAATGACGGAAAGTTTCTGGGGACTAGCCTTCATACTTTGTGAAGGGAAGATTTACCGCGTTTTTTGATAGCTACCAAAATTTCAGTTATATCATTTGAGCGACATAAAGAAAATCACCGCTTTATATGTAATACCTTTACACTAAGTAAACTTGCTTCCGTAAATGAGTATTAAATATCCATTAAAAACCAAGGATAATTTTAGGTTACCCTCTTGTGCATTATATCACGGACTGATTATTCAGTCTAATCAATAATGAATAGATTAAATAATCGATTCGGAAGCCTTATAAAAGAGGAATTCTCTTTAGCGCATAATCACTAGTGCGGCTGAGATAATAAGAGGGATTTTTCCGTTAGTAGTACATGTTACATATCATGAGTGAATGTTTCTTAGCTATTGAGTTGTAGCAAGTCCTAAATACGCATGCTACTGAAAAATAATTGAGTTATATTTAATCACTAATCAATGTCTACATATGAAGGTATTTAGGTCAATAAATGCATGTAGGAGTGAGTTATTGCGCTCCATCTGGTAATCTATTATATATTTACCAGATATACAAAGAAAGAAGTGTTTGAACATTCAGTCCTATAATGGTAGAATAGGAGATGTACTAATGGTCGATATTGCATATCGTTCGACTGTGTAAATAGTTGGATAGAAAATGCCATTTGACCGAGAAGAAAGAGTAATTGTCCACACGTCTGCCGATGGGGGGGCAGTTACTTCTTTCTTGTTAAGAACACAAATTATGAAATGAAGATCCAGCTCATATAGGATAGAAAAATGAAAAACGTATTGGACAGAAAAATGTCCAATACGTTTTTTTGAATTACTTAAACCTTAAATCGATTAATCCCCTTTATCACTCTTAAGAACCGGATAAAAGCAATGAAAACAGGTTCCGAATGGCTAAAGTAATATAGTGGATTATTATTGGTTTAAAAATTTCTTGAAAACCACTGATAAAGTAACTTTTAAAAAAATGCACTTAGTGTTAGAATAATCACAACTATTAGAATGTGTTCATTTGAACTTGTGAATACATGTATAAATTTAGCGTAGGCGCCTTACCAGGGAGAGTCGAATCAGATTCAAAATAAATCTTCACTTCAATTTGTATAGCTTGATTTACTAATTTAGGGAGGGTAAACATGTCTATTAAACGACTGGATAAGTTTCAAAGTCTCCATGTGGATCTTGTAGATTTGCACCAACAACAAGCATTAAAGCGTTACATCGCTCGTTCTAGTGAACGTGAACGAATTGCTAGTGAACTGCAAACTAAAAATCCTTTTGAAGTAGATACGCCTGAGCGAGTCGCAACTCGTAAAGCGATTATTGATCCACGTGATGGACTTGCTATAGAACGTATTATTGGGCGAGATGATTTATTTCCTGTTTCTTATCTTGAAGCAGGACAACAAGCAGCCACTCCTGTTTGTAGAATCGAGATTCGTGATCGTTTAGGCAGAGTTCTCGGACATGCTACAGGATTTCTTGTCTCACCTTCCTTATTGCTTACAAATAATCATGTTTTGGAGAATTACAATACGGCTCAGTTCAGTGTCGCACAATTTAACTATGAAGTTGATCTTGACTTAAATGAAAGGCCGATGAAAAGCTTCCGTTTTACACCTGAACGTTTCTTTATAACGGATAAGAAGCTTGATTTTACATTAGTGGCGATAGAGGAAGTGTCAGCTGATGGTACAAAAGTAAGTGATTTTGGGTTCTTGCCACTCATCTCGCAAACGGGAAAAGGGTTGGTTGGCGAATGTGTATCAATTATTCAACATCCTTCGGGCGCCCCCAAAGCTGTAGCAATCAGAGAAAATCAGATTATGGATGTATTTGAGGATTATATTCACTACTCAACTGATACCATGCCCGGATCATCCGGTTCACCAGTCTATAATGACGAATGGATCGTAATCTCTCTCCACCATGCAGGCGTTCCAGATCCAAAGAACCGAACCGAATTTATCGCCAATGAAGGGATTCGTATAAGCAGTATTGTCCAGTTTGTCGCGGAGCAAGGCAGCAGCTTGAGTAATGATCAAAAGTTGTTATTGTATGACATCGTGAAGGGGTGGGATGTTCCCGATTATACCCCTGAAGAGATGGAAGTCGAGAAGTTAAGCGATTCATGGTATGAATCTTCGAGAGGGTATGACACTCAATTTCTTGGTGTTGATTATGAAGTCCCACATCCGATATTCCCGTCTGATCTTGAACAGGACATTGCCCAGTTAAAAGACGGAAGCAATGTGCTCCATTATACGCATTTTTCAATTGTCATGAGCAAGTCTCGCCGTTTAGCCTATTATACGGTGGTGAATATTGACGGCAATCAATTAATGAAGATTGGTCGTAAGGACAAATGGTATCTAGATTCGCGCATCGAAATGGAATACCAGTGCGGCGCTGAATTATATAAAAATAATTCGCTTGATCGGGGGCATCTTGTCCGCCGGCTAGATCCTGTTTGGGGAGACTCCGCAAAAAAGGCAAATGAGGATACGTTCCATTTTACAAATTGTGCTCCTCAGGAAAGTAAGCTGAATCAAAAAAGCTGGCTGGATCTGGAGAATTATATTTTGCACAATGCCGAAAACTTAAATCTTAAAGTAACAGTGTTTACTGGACCCGTTTTTCGGATGGATGACATTATTTACAGGGGAGTTCAGATACCAGCAGAGTTTTGGAAAATAGCTGTCATTGTGAAGAAAGATGGAAATCTATCTGCAACCGCTTATTTGCAAACTCAAAAGAATCTGATTGAGGATTTGGAATTTGTTTATGGTGAATATAAAACATATCAAGTACCCATTTCAAAAATTGAAGTGATTACGGGTCTTGATTATGAAGAATTACGTAATTTTGATCCGCTCAATCAATTAGAATCGACAATAGGATATGTCATTGATGCACCCGGGGATATAAAACTCTGAGCTTATTTATAAAAGTCCGCTGGGAAATTAGTGAAAATGAAAACCACTTAGGAAAAAATATCCTAAGTGGTTTTCCAATACTTACACCTTAAACCGATTAACCGCCAAACTCAATTCCTCACTCAACTCCGTCAGCGTTTCTGCTGCATCAGTTACGGATTGATTCGCGCTGAGTTGTTCGTCCGTCGAAGCACTTACTTCTTCACAGGCGGCAGCTGTTTCTTGTGACGTTGCTGCCATTGTTTGGATTGTTTTAGCAACGTCGTCTTTGTGTATTGCGACTTTCTGAATTTCTTCATACACTGCATCGATTGAGTCTTGCATATCAGACATCAATGTTGAAATTTCTCCGAAAGTGATTTCCGTGTCGTTTACAACTGTGCCTTGGCGATGGAAGTTCTCGCGTGTTTCGTTCATTTGCTTCGAGACGAGTCTGGATTCTGTTTGAAGTTCCTGGACTGTCACTTTTACTTCTTCTGTGGAGCGGGCAGATTGCTCTGCAAGTTTTCGTACTTCATCCGCGACAACTGCGAATCCTTTCCCATGTTCGCCTGCCCGTGCTGCCTCGATGCTTGCATTTAATGCAAGTAGATTCGTTTGTGCTGAAATTTGGGTGATTGTTTCCATGACCCCGCCGATTGCATTCACTTTACCTTCAAGTGTACCGATAACTTCGGACATCGCCTGCAAATTGGTTTCCCAGTCGTTGAAGGACAGTTTCAGTTCTTGCATTTGACCTTGACCACTTGTATTCATTTCACCGGCTTTTGTTGCAATGTCAGACATGACGCCGGCTTTCGTTGTGATTTCGTTAATTTGTTGGCCAAGTAGATACGCTTTTTCCGTCACGATTTCTGCATCTTCCGCAGATTTTGAAGCGCCATATGCAATCTCAGTTACAGCGTTTGCAACTTCTTCGCCCGATGCATTCGTCTCCTCTGCAACTGCACTCAAACTATCGGAGCTTGCTTTGACATTCGATGCGGAGCCGTTAACGACAGTAATAATAGCATTCATGTTTTCAATCATAGTATTGAAGTTAGCACCTAGTTCGCCGATTTCGTCTTTTGTCTTAATGTCAGAACGGACGGTCAAGTCACCTTTTGAAACGGAATCCATCAAAGATTTCAAAATTCCAAGGGGCTTGATTGTACGGCTGATCATGAAGTAGAGTACGATGAAGAATAATAGCAGTGTCGCAATTGCTACAACCATCATCGAGTTTCTGAGATTGATTGCGATTTCGTTAATATCTTTTTTGAGATAAATCGCTGAGATTTTCCAATCGAAATCGGGAATGGATGAGAATACATTCACTCTATCGCTGCCTTCGAGTGTGTAATGGATGGCCCCTTCATCTAAACCTCCTATGAACATTTCTTCTATATAAGGGAGGTTCATCAGATTTTCACCGCTTAACGATGGATGAACCATTGCAGTTCCAGTGGCATCAAATAGAACCGGATAGCCATTGTAGCCAATATCACTTTCGGAAATAGATTCGGCCAACGAAGCCAATTGAATATCCAGTCCAAGAACACCGATAAGTTTTCCGTTTTTCAGAACAGCCTTCATGGCACTGATGACATACTCGCCTGTCGCACGATCGATATGCGGTTCCGTCCAGTAGACGGTATCAGGATTTTTTGCCGCTTCTTGATACCACTCAAAGCTGGTTGGGTCATAATCGTTTCCAAGGTCAGCATGCGGAACGAGGGTCATGTGTTTTGATGGAAGTGCTAAGTAGATTTGCGAAGCTTCATCGTATAAATTTTGAAACTCCTTAAATTCTGTCTGTAATGTAGCACTGCTTTTTTCAATGTCATCGCCGACATTGGTATAATCCGTTAAGGCTTTGGAATATGACATTTGGATTAAGCCTTTTTTATATTGCTCTAAAAAGTTCGTAATCGAAGCACCCATCTCGTCGACGAGTACAACACTCTGATCGATGAGGTTTTTCTCTGTTTTATATTGTACTTGCAAACTGGAAATTGCGGTCATTGCCGTCACGCCAATGAGGAAAAGAACCATCACTGTTACTATAATTTTTGTTTTTATTGATTTGAACATAGCGCACCTTCGCTTTCTCTATCTGTCTAGTTGAATTGACTCACAAAGTAATCTTCGGTCTAATTACTTATTTGTTTAGAGATAGATAAATTAAACAATAAGTGATAATAATCATTCTATATTTATCGTTTTAAAATCAATATAAAGAGCGCTTAGGATCATTAATAGATCCTAGGCGCTCTTGAAGTTTTATCAACTATTAATATGGAAACGTTGTCTAAAGTGGTGCTTCAATTCTTAACCTTAATCTGATTAACTACCTGACTCAATTCCTTACTTAACTTTGTCAGCATTTCTGTCGCATCTGTTACAGACTGAATCGCGCGAAGTTGTTCGTCTGTTGAAGCACTTACTTTATCACAGGCTGCTGTTTCTGGTGTCGTTGTCGCCATTGTTTGGATTGAGTATAACGCTTAGTTACTCTATAATTAAGTTTGAAGTACAGAATTATTTGACTTAGAATAGGTGGAATAGTATATGACAACTAATCATGATTTTATGAATAACTGGTTATCCATAGACTCAATACAAAATAAAGTGAAGAAAGAATTGGAAAACGTTCTGCAGGCTGAGTACAGTCTATCGCTAAAAGAATTCTACGTGCTTTATTATCTTTCCATGGCGCCTGACAAGAAATTGAGATTACAGCAATTGCAAGAGATGATTGGATTGAGTCAGAGTGCACTTTCCAGATTAGTGGGGAAGATGGAAGCGAAGAACTGCGGTGCGTTAGAAAAGCATGATTGTACAGATGACCGTAGAGGTACCTATACGCATCTTACAAACCTAGGTGAGCAGAAGCTACAAAAAAGTCTAGTCTCTTTCCGTGAAATACTTAGATTGCACCTCTCTGCTATTGATGTTGAAGGATTGATAAAACAATTAGTAGAAAAGCTATAAACTGCCATGTTCTATCGAAGTGCTCAATAGAAGCACTTTGATTTGACAAGGAGAATAGATAGCACTAATATATATGCATGTGTAATGCATATATATATTGACGAGGGAGTTTTTGCAATGAAAGATTTGTTTAGTCCATACAAAATAAAGAATTTGGAGTTAAAAAACCGGGTTGTCATGCCACCGATGTGTCAATATTCCGTTGACCAGAAAGATGGCATTGCCAATGACTGGCATTATCTGCACTATGTCAACAGAGCAATCGGTGGAGCGGGTTTTATCGTGATTGAAATGACGGATGTAGAGCCTGATGGAAGAATTTCGGATTATGATTTGGGTTTATGGTCTGACGATCAAATCCCTGCGTTGGCGAAGATAGTGGAAGCTTGTCATCGCTATGGAGCTAAGGTTGGGATTCAGATTGCACATGCTGGTCGTAAAGCAGAAGATGCAGCTGTGCCTGTTGCGCCTTCTGCAATCGCATTCGACGAGAAGTCTAAAACACCAAGAGCGCTTTCAACAGATGAAGTAAAAGAGATGGTGGAGAAGTTCCGTAAAGCAGTAAGACGCGCGGTTGAGGCTGGATTTGATTCAATCGAAATCCACGGCGCTCATGGTTACTTAATCCATCAATTCCATTCTCCACTTACCAACAAAAGGGAAGATGAATACGGACAGGATCTAACCAAGTTTGGCCGCGAAGTCATTCTAGCAGCTAAAGCGGAAATGCCTGCCGATATGCCACTATTGATGCGTATCTCTGCAAAGGAATATGTAGAAGGTGGTTATGGAATAAACGAAAGTATTGCGTTCGCTCGCGTTTATCAGGAAGCTGGAGTGGATATGTTTGACGTCTCTTCTGGTGGAGAGGGTCAAATCGCAGCTTGGGGGAGACCAGGCACACATGTAGCTTACCAAGTACCGTTAGCTAGACAAATCAAAGAAGCGCTTCAGATACCAGTCATGGCTGTGGGTAGATTGGATGATCCAAATCTAGCCAATGCAATCATAGGAAATGAAGAAGCAGACCTTATTGCTGTTGGAAGAGGTATGCTGAGAAATCCTTATTGGACATTGGAAGCTGCTAAGCAATTGAGAAAAGAAACTGCAGTGCCGACACAGTACTTAGCAGGGTTCTAATGATTTTCATGTTGTCTTGTTGCCTCGTCTAAATCGTGTTTGTTTGTGAAGTGTGCATATTCGGATAGGTAAGTTGTCGTTAAAAGTAACCCCTTTTATTCTTTATATAGAAGGGGAATAGGGTTTAGGATACATTTTTGTGATTTTTTTTGCGAGCGACGCTATAACATAAATAAAAATTGCTTACGACAAAATGTCGTAAGCAATTTTTTAAATTCACACCTTAAATCGGTTAACCGCCAAACTCAATTCCTCACTTAACTCCGTCAACGTCTCCGCTGCATCAGTTACAGATTGAATCGCGCGAAGTTGTTCGTCTGTTGAAGCACTTACTTCTTCGCATGCCGCGGCAGTTTCTTGTGAAGTTGCTGCCATTGTCTGGATTGTTTCAGCAACGTCGTCTTTGTGTGTCGCGACTTTCTGAATTTCCTCGTACACTGCGTCGATGGAGTCTTGCATGTCGGACATCAATGTTGAGATTTCTCCGAAAGTGATTTCAGTGTCATGTACGACGGTACCTTGACGTTGGAAGTTTTCGCGTGTTTCGTTCATTTGTTGTGAGACGAGTCTTGATTCCATTTGGAGTTCCTGTACTGTCACTTTTACTTCTTCCGTTGAACGGGCAGATTGTTCTGCGAGTTTCCTTACTTCATCCGCAACAACTGCGAATCCTTTGCCGTGTTCACCTGCACGGGCTGCCTCGATGCTTGCATTTAATGCAAGCAGATTCGTTTGCGATGAAATCTGGGTGATTGTTTCCATGACTCCGCCGATCGCATTTACTTTACCTTCAAGTGTACCGATCACTTCGGCCATGGACTGTAAATTGGTTTCCCAGTCATTGAAAGACAGTTTCAGCTCTTGCATTTGCCCTTGACCACTTGTATTCATATCGCCGGCTTTCGTTGCAATGTCAGACATGACGACGGCTTTCGTTGTGATTTCATTAATTTGTTGGCCAAGAAGATAGGCTTTTTCTGTAACGATTTCAGCATCTTCAGCAGATTTCGAAGCGCCATGTGCAATTTCAGTCACTGCATGTGCAACTTCTTCCCCTGATGCATTCGTTTCTTCCGCAACAGCGCTTAAACTTTCAGAGCTTGTCCGGACGTTCATTGCAGAGCCGTTGACGACAGTAATAATAGCGTTCATGTTGTCGATCATTGTATTGAAATTATCTCCAAGTTCGCCAATCTCATCATTCGTTTTAACCTCAGAACGAACTGTCAAATCACCTTGGGATACGGAATCCATGAGTGACTTTAGCTGTCCAAGTGGTTTGATGGTATGACTGATGATGAAATAGAGTGCTGCGAAGATGACAAGCAAGGTGACAAGTGCGACGACAATCATTGATGTACGTAAGTTATTTGCCGCGGCATTGATATTTTTTTCATCATAGACGGCGGCAATTTTCCAACCGAACTTCGGTATTGTGGAATAAACGTTTATATAGGAGTTACTTTCATAATCGTAGTGGATGGCACCCTTTTCATTTCCACCTTTGTACATGTCCGCGATGAAAGGCTGGTCCATATAGTCAGCCCCTTGGCTTTCCGGGTGTGCGAGCACGATGCCTTCTGTATCGAGTAACATTGGGTAGCCTTTATAGCCGACATCACTGGAAGCTATTTTATCAGTCAATGCACCGAGTTGAATATCAAGGCCCATAACACCAATTAATTTGCCATTTGATAGTACTGCTTTTGAGGCAGCGATGACCAATTCTCCAGTAGCGGAGTCGATGAAAGGACTAGACCATTGGACAACGTCTGGATGTTCAACCGCATTTTTATACCAATCCCGAGTGGTCGGGTCAAAATCTGCTCCGAGATCTGCATTCGGCATGATAATTATTTCTTTAGTCGGAAGGGTTAAATAGACGGAAGTTGTATCTTCGTAAAAGCCGAGGAAGCTCTCTAGTTCAGCTTCCAGTACAGAAATCGAATTGGTTGCTGTAGCATCTTCTTCAGGAAGTGTAAATCCCGTCACTGTAGGAGAGGTGGATAATTGTGCTATGCCTTTCTCGTACTGACCAAGAAAATTTTCGATTGCATAACCCATTTCATTGGTGAGTGCACCACTCGATTCGATAATACTTTCTTCGGTATTATTTTTCACTATCGTATTGCTAATGAAAGTCATAGTTGATACGCCGATGAGGAATAGCACCATTACCGTCATAATTATTTTTGTTCGGATGGATTTGAACATTTATCTTGCACCTTCGCTTTCTCTTACATTAAATGAACTACTTTATATGCTTCGGCAATTATTCTTGTTTATTTAGATAGTAGATGAAATAAATAAGAGAGAATAGTAGTGTTGAACTATTTTGATTCAAACGAGCAAACATGACTTTGGCGGAAACCCAATACTTTTTATTGCCAATTTGCTTAACTTCCTTATGGGTTTGCCGATATAAATCATATTGAATGTTGTTAAGTACAGGGAGGTTTGGCGAATGGTAAGTCGTATGGATGGCGGAGCCGTAGTGAATCAAGTGAATGTATTAGCAGAAAAAATGGCACCGGACAGGGAAGTCTCGGTGGTGCAAGTGCAAGCGATTCAGGAGAAAGTGCAGCAGAAAGCCGGCAATGAACCACAGTTGCCGGCTGACAAGGCAAAGCAAATGACTGACAGCATGAACACGTTTTTAGAAAGTGCGAATACACAATTGCGATTCAAGTTCCATGAGAAGCTCAACGAATACTATGTAACAATCGTTGATTCAACCACGGACGAAGTCATACGGGAAATCCCGTCCAAAAAACTTTTGGACATCCATGCGGCAATGCGCGAATTTGTCGGCTTGCTTGTCGATCGGAAAATTTAAGGAAGGCGTGAGATAATATGCGAATTAGTGGACTAGCTTCAGGTTTGGATACGGAGAAAATGGTAACGGATTTAATGAACGCACACCGTATACCTCTCGATAAAATTACCCAGAAAAAACAATACTTAGAATGGCAGTTGGACGATTACCGCACGACGAACCGCCAACTGTTTGATTTTAGTAAAAAGACGTTTGACACAATGATTCTTTCGACTTCATTTTCAGCGAAGACGGTGAATATATCTTCACCAAATGATGTAGCGATTAGGAATATGGGGTCTACTAGTGATTTTTCGGGATCGATTAAGGTTGATCAATTGGCGAAAAATGCGACTTTGATTGGCAAGAGTTTGCACGTTGAAAATGGTGGATCCAAAGTAACTACCTCGACTAAAATTGAGGATTTAGAGGGTTTTGCTGGTGAGAAGATAATGAAGATACAATCAATTGATAAAGAAGGTAAGATGGGTGAAGTTAAAGAACTAAAATTCAATGCTACAGACACACTTGATACTGTAATAAAAAGAATTAATAACGAAACTGATGTTAATGCTTTCTACGATGAGTTTACTGGACAGATTGCTATGACTGCAAAAAATAGTGGTGAAGTGAAGGATGGACATGAAATAATAATTAGTGGAAAACTTGCAGAAAACGTCCTTAAAATAGATGGAAATTCATTTGTTAATGGCACTGCCGGTCAAAACGCAAAATTCGTATTCAATGGCCTTGAAACAGAGCGTTCCTCCAACACATTCCAAATCAACAATTTTGAAGTTACATTAAAGCAAGTAACCGCTGAGGGAGCACCACCTGTAACATTCAGTTCCGCACCAGACACCAATAAAATCTTCGACTCCGTCACTAAATTCGTCGACGAATACAACAAGCTTATCGAAGACTTGAACAAACAAATCCGTGAACCTAAATATCGTGATTTCCAGCCGCTTTCAGCTGCGCAGAAGAAAGATATGACGGATAAAGATATCGAAATGTGGGAAGAAAAAGCGAAAAGTGGTACGCTTCGTAACGATTCCACTATTTCCAGTATGCTGACGCAAATGAGGACAGCCCTTATGGGGACTGTAGGCAGCGATACATTAAAAAGTCTAGGTATTACAACGTCTAAGGACTACTTAGCTAATGGTAAGCTCGTCATAAATGAAGAAGAATTGAAAAAAGCGATTAGTGATGATCCGAATAAAGTTCATGAAATGTTCTCGAAAGATGGAGCTACTGTGGCTGAACAAGGATTTGCACGTAAACTCCGAACTATAGTTGATAAAACTCAAACGTCAATCGCTCAGCGTGCGGGAAAAGTGGGCGATGTAAACGATACGTTTTCACTCGGCCGCTCACTGAAAGAAATGAATAACCAGATTGAACGGTTCGAAGACCGATTGAAAATGATGGAAACCCGCTACTGGAAACAGTTCTCCGCAATGGAGACGGCAATCAATCGTGCAAACTCACAGTCGGCTAGTCTTATGAATGCATTTAGTAACAATTAACAACAGCAGTAGTGAACTAAAGGAGACAGATAAAATATGGCTATCAACAACCCTTATGCAACCTATCAAAACAACTCTGTAAATACATCAACGCCAGGCGAGCTGACACTTATGCTCTACAATGGCTGTTTGAAATTCATTCTACAAGCAAAAAGAGCGATGAATGACAATAATATTGAAGAAAAGAACAAGGCTGTCCAAAAAGCACAAGCAATCATTTCTGAGCTCATGTTGACGCTCGATAAGTCGTACCCAGTTTCACAAAATATGCTTGTCCTCTATGAGTTTGCAAACAGCAGACTGATTGACGGCAATATTAAAAACGACAGTGCCCTGTTCGATGAAGCGTCAGCAATTATTACGGAGTTCCGCGATACCTGGAAGCAGGTTATTCAGATTAACCGGCAGAAACAGTACGCGAACGTAGATGAAATATGATTCGGCCTGCGCTGATAGCGTGGCGTGATGTGACGGGAAAATTAGTGAGGTTGTCGCAAGAAACAGCGGTAGATAAGCGGGATGAGACGATTGCGGGCATCGAAGCACTTCTCGATGATCGTGATAAGTTGCAACCGCATATTGCCGCCCCGTTCACGCCCGAAGAAGAAGTGTTTGGCAGAAGTCTTGTCGAAACAGAAGCGGATGTCCAAAAGAAACTTGCTCAATTTACACAACTGATTCGTACAGACATCGTGGAATCACAAGCGAAGAAAGACAATATGAAAAACTACGTCAATCCTTACAGCAATGTAGCGCGAGATGGTACATTTTACGATACGAAGCAATAACTACTACCCGGTTGGAGATTAATTCTCTGACTGGTTTTTTTATTGAATAATTAGTTAATTATGCCCGTATGAATGATGGTTCATTAATGGTACATTTTACATAGAACGATTAATGGGAAATTTAGTGTAGGGAAAATTGATGTCAAAGGGGAAATAGATGATGAATATTACTCAATTAAAGCGGGCAGATTGGCTTCGGAAAAACTCGATTATGATGATTGGATTTGCACTTGCTGCAGGGCTGGGTTTACTAGCCCAACTCATACAACGCTCGCCGATTGCTATTCAATTGTCTGTTGCCATACCTTTTGCACTCGCGATTCTATTCTATTTTCTTAGTAAAAAAGTTGAGGTATTGTCACTTCTTCTGCCATATCTATTACTCGTCATGAATTTTGCAATAGCGATGGGGGTCATCTTTTTTTCAGAAGCGAATCTAGGGACAATAGGGATCATCATCCTTATTTTGGTGATAGGTTCAATTCATGGCAAGATGGCCATTATGGCGTTTGGTTTTGTACTGAGTTTCATTGCCATGATAATAAATAATCAATTTTTTATTGCTCCTGAACTCGTCGGAGGAAGCGGGACAAATCTATTACTACTTCATTTCCTAGCAGGGCTTGTCTTATTCTTGCTTGTCCGTCAAAATGGGCGGATGTTCATGCATGTGGAGGAGCTTGTCGAACTAACAGAACTTAAGGTGCGCGAAGAAGGGGCACTTGCTGCAAAGCTTGACGAGGCGGTTGGAAAGATTACATCGAACCTTGCGTATCTTCGTTCAAATTCGGAGACATCTGCCACATCTCAGCGTGAAATGCTTGCGGCTGTTAATGAAGTAAGTATCGGAAGTCAACATCAGGCAGATCATATTTCGGACATCGCTGAAAATGCAGAACACACTTACGAATCGGTTCAAGTTATTGCTGAAGGCTTAGGTGAGGTCGTGATTCAGGCGAATGAAGCAGGCCGAAAAGCCGAAGATGGCACTATGAAAATTGCACAGTTAAAAGAAAGCATTGATTCTTTCACTACTTTTTTTACTGATCTAAATGAAACGTTTGGTATATTATCAAGTAAAATTGACGAAACGAACGTTTTCGCAAGTGCGATTAAAGCCATCACGGAACAGACAAATTTACTTGCGCTGAACGCCTCGATTGAAGCTGCGCGTGCAGGAGAACAAGGAAAAGGGTTTGCGGTAGTTGCGGAAGAAATTCGGAAATTGGCCGGACTTACAAGAGAGACCTTAACTAAAATTGATGCAAACTTGATAGAAGTGAACAATTACAACGAAATAGCCGTTAAAAAACTTGGAGATGGACTGGAGCAAGTGACGATGCAGACTGCAGTAGCAGACGAGTCTAGTGCGACCTTTATAGATTTGTTTGAAACGATGACGAAATTGCAGAAGGTATTATCGATTTTCATCCAAGACTTCGGCAAAATTACGGAAGACAGTGCATTAATTCAAGAACGGACGATGGATTTTGCGGCGATTGTCGAGCAAAGTACCGCGGCTGTGGAAGAACTGAATGCTACGTTGACCGAACTGACTGAAGAACAACAACAAATCGCCACGTATATCAATGAAACACATGAGGAAGCTGTTCGGATAAGAAACTAATGCAATGTTGTCCCGTTTTTGGGGGAATTATTTGCCGGTCGTGTATTGTATATGATTGGTAAGGGTGATATATGCTCGGTTGTGTGCTGTTTATGATTGGTTGGCGTGTAATATGATCGATTGTGCGTTGTTTATGCTTGGTTAGGATGTTATATGATCGGTTGTGCGTTGTATATGCTTGGTTAGGAAGATATATGCTCGGACGTGCGTTGGTTATGATTGATTAGGGTGATATATGCTCGGTTGTGCGTTGCTTATGATTGGTTAGGAAGATATATGCTCGGTCGTGCGTTGCTTATGATTGGTTGGCGTGATATATGCTCGGTCGTGCGGGGTTTATGCTTGGTTGGGATGATATATGATCGATTGTGCGTTGTTTATGCTTGGTTAGGATGTTATATGATCGGTTGTGCGTTGTATATGCTTGGTTGGGATGATATATGATCGGTTGTGCGTTGTATATGCTCGGTCATGCATTGTTTATGATCGGTTCACAGTAATATGTTGGATAATTCAATCAACGGCAAGTGAGATAGGTATATAGATAGGGACTTCTAAGGGGGATTATGAATGCACACTGTGGATACCATGCGGCAGAAGGAATTTTCGAATAAGAACTTCATTCTATTTGTGACACTTGGTGGTTCTAGTTTCATCGGCTTGATTTTTTATTTTGTTACGGGGCAAGGTATGCTGAAGACAGTGAGTATGGCGATACCGGTTGTTGTTACGTTATTGTTTTATGCATTGGCGAAAAAGGTCGCTATTTTTGAACGCATGTTTCCATGGATTGTCCTAGGCGTGACGGGATTTGCCGCGATATTGAATGGGGTTATAGGGGAACCGTCTGTTGCGACAGCTGGAATCGCGTTTTTCATAGCAGGTATTGCAAGTGTTCATTTATCCATGCGGATTATGACCTATGGTTTTGCGCTGTCCCTTGCTGTTCTGGTCGTATTTTTAATGAACTATCCGTATCAAGAGCAAATTGCAGCGAGCAAAGGAAGTTTGGCGCTTGTGCTGATCTTGATGTCAGTGGGGCTGTTCATCCAAATAAAGCAGACGAAAAAGTTGGAAATGCAAGTCGATTTATTTACGACTGAGCAGGCAGCACACACGCTTTTAGAAGAGAGTAAGCATCGTTCGTTGAATGAAGGGATTGAACAGGTTGCAGCTGATTTGACGGCGATTGGTGAGACGGCTGGACGACATTTGGAAGCACAGAAGGAACTGCTGACAATTATGGATGGTGTTTCAGCAAGTGTTGAACAGGAAGCATTTCAAATTGCGAACATCGCAAAAAATGCACAACGCACGCAAGATGATGTAGCTGATATGCATAAGGAAACGCACCTTATGAATGAAAACACAGCTAGTCTTCGCGCTGAATCTGCAGACATGGTGGAAGTCATGCAAAACTTGCGTACAGGTATGCAAGAAGTGGAAGCTTATCTCACTGATTTGAACGGATCATTTGATGCGCTTACTGAGAATATCGAGAAGACGAATGCGCTTGCCAAGTCGATTGAGACGATTACGGGACAAACGAATCTTCTTGCATTGAACGCGTCGATTGAAGCGGCTCGCGCAGGGGAGCACGGCAAAGGGTTCGCGGTTGTCGCGGATGAAATCAGGAAACTTGCTGGATTAACGGCGGTGACATTGGTTGAAATAAATGGCAATTTGGAAAATGTCAACACGATGAATGATCGCTCGCGTGCCAATTTGACGAACAGTACAGGAAAACTTGTTACACAGGCAGCATTGTCGGTGGACGCTGAAATGAAAATCGGACTCATGCACAACACATTGAGTGACCTTCACCGGAAGTTTGGCATGATTGACGACAAGATGGCTTCAATTACAAAGGAAACGATGGACATCGGGCGTATGACAAGCTCATTTGCTGACTTACTGACAGAATCGAGTGCATCACTGGAAGAAGTGAACGCTACGATTCATGGAACGGTTGTAGACAATGAGCAGATTGTGACGACGCTGGACGGGACAATGCGAAGAACGGCAAGCTTGGCTGAAGTTCGTTGAAAGTTAAGTAGTCTGCTATAATGAGAGAAACAAATCTTGGTGCGTTAGAACGGAGTGGAGAAGATGCTTTATAAACGGACTGAATATTTTAGGTATACATTTGGGGAACCGCTTGTAGCTGAATTCCGGATTGTCGTTGAAAATGGAACGGATATAGAATCGAGCCCGGGCGAATGTCATTTCTTGGACATCAGTCCTGGTGGTGCAAAGCTTTTTGCGAAGTTCGATATTCCTCTTGAACGTGAATCTGTCCGCTTGCATATCAAATTCACACTTTATGAAAAATTAATCGACCTGCAAGGCGTAATTGTGTGGAAGAAGCCATATAGTGGGGGATACATGTACGGTTATGATTTTGATGAAAACGTAGAAATTGAACATTTAATCGTCGAAGAGCTTAAACTTCGCAGACGCTCTGAAAGTGCATTGGGTAGCGCTATAAAGGACGAAAAAAAGTAATTTTTGAACGTATTCGTCACAAATCGACAATATATTTAATTTTCTAAATGTTTTTAGAAGGACTTTATGGGGAATGTGTAGAAGTGTACTGTATAGGTTAACTTAAAGGAGGAGTTCATATGTTAGATTTTAATATTCGCGGTGAAAATATCGAGGTAACTCCGGCAATTCGTGAACATGTCGAGAAGAAATTGCAAAAAATCGAAAGATACTTCGATGAAAATGCGAACGCAACTGCACATGTGAATTTGAAAGTTTACAATGATAAGCAAACTAAAGTGGAAGTAACAATTCCTATGAAAAACTTAACGCTTCGTGCAGAGGAACGTCATAACGATTTATATGCAGCTATCGACTTGATTGTTGACAAGTTAGAGCGTCAAATTCGAAAATATAAAACAAAAGTAAACCGTAAGTTCCGTGAACGTGAAGGCGTTGCAGCATTCTTCGCATCAGTCAATAAAAGCGAAGAGAAAAACAGTGATGCAAATGGGGAAGAAGATCAGGCATTTGCGATCGTCCGAACTAAGAATTTTGATTTAAAACCGATGGACCAAGAAGAAGCAATTCTTCAAATGAACATGCTTGGCCACGATTTCTTCGTCTTCACAGATTCCGATTCTGATGGAACAAACATCGTTTATAAACGTAGCGATGGTAAATATGGCTTAATTGAAACAAGCTAAATAGATAATTGAGTTTGGAAGACCCCTAAGCGGGAATACTGCTTAGGGGTCTTATTTTGATTTCCAATAGTGGGGGACGAGCGGAAAAACCTATTATACCCGCGTATTATGGTCCTCCCATCACGCAATACAAAATTTCCTTAATGTGTTTTGGCTAGACCATTTGCACCGTGCAATTCACAGTGTTAAAATGAAGGGTGAACCTAATGAGGATGTGACCTAAATGCTTAGCGTATTGAATAAAATGTTTGATATGAATAAACGAGATTTGAAGCGTCTTGACAAGATTGCGGACAAGGTCGAAGCGCTTGCAACACAAATGGAACAGCTTACGGATGAACAACTGACAGCAAAAACAACTGAATTCAAAGAACGTTTCTTAAAAGGAGAAACGCTTGATGATCTTCAGGCTGAGGCTTTTGCAGTCGTTCGCGAAGCGTCGAAACGTGTTCTTGGCATGTATCCATTCCGTGTGCAAATTATTGGGGCTGCTGCTTTACACGAGGGCAATATCGCGGAGATGAAAACCGGTGAAGGGAAGACGTTGACGTCAACGCTTTCGGTTTATTTGAACGCACTTGCGGGTCAAGGCGTACACGTTGTAACCGTGAACGAATACCTTGCAAGTCGTGATGCGACGGAAATGGCGCTACTTTATGAGTTTCTCGGATTCTCAGTTGGTCTGAACTTAAATAGTTTATCGAAAGAAGAGAAACGGGAAGCGTACAGTGCGGATATCACGTATAGCACGAACAACGAACTCGGTTTCGATTACTTACGTGATAACATGGTGCTTTATAATGAACATAAAGTGCAGCGACCGCTGTTCTACGCAGTTATAGATGAGGTTGACTCGATCTTAATTGACGAAGCGCGTACACCACTAATCATTTCAGGGCAAGCTGCGAAAGCGGCAGAATTGTATCGCTTGGCAAATAAATTTACACAATCACTCAAAAAAGAAGAAGATTATTCATATGATGAGTCGACGAAAGGTGTCGTCTTGACAGAAAGTGGTATCGAGAAATCGGAAGCTGCATTCAGTATTGATAACTTATTCGATTTGGAACATACGACACTTAACCATGCGATTAACCAATCGTTGAAAGCACATGCGAGTATGCATATTGATGTCGATTATGTTGTTCAAGAAGGCGAAGTCGTCATTGTCGATTCATTTACAGGACGTCTTATGAAAGGTCGTCGCTACAGTGATGGACTTCACCAAGCGATTGAAGCAAAAGAAGGCCTAGAAGTTCAGAATGAAACGATGACTCTTGCAACAATTACGTTCCAAAACTACTTCCGTATGTATGACAAACTGTCCGGTATGACTGGGACAGCGAAAACGGAAGAAGAAGAATTCCGTAATATTTACAACATGAACGTCATTGCTATACCGACGAATCGTCCGCTAATCCGTGATGACCGTGCAGATCTTATTTACTCTTCAATGGAAGGTAAATACCAGGCAGTTGCGGAGGACATCAAAGAACGGAATGACAAAGGGCAACCAGTTCTTGTTGGTACAGTTGCGATTGAAACGTCTGAGATTATTTCTAAGCATTTGACAAAATACGGTGTGAAGCATAATGTTTTAAATGCGAAAAACCACAGTCGTGAAGCGGAAATCATTTTGGAAGCCGGTCATAAAGGCGCTGTGACAATTGCGACGAATATGGCGGGCCGTGGTACGGATATTAAACTTGAAGAAGGCGTGCAGGAGCTTGGCGGTCTCGCGGTTCTTGGTACAGAACGACATGAGTCGCGTCGAATTGACAACCAGCTACGTGGACGTTCTGGTCGTCAAGGGGATCCGGGTGTGACGCAGTTCTATTTATCGCTTGAAGATGAATTAATGCGCCGTTTCGGTTCGGACCAAATGAAGTCGATGATGACGAAACTTGGTATGGACGACACGACGCCAATTCAGTCGAAAATGGTATCGCGTTCGGTTGAATCTGCTCAGAAACGGGTAGAGGGAAATAACTTTGATGCACGGAAACGTTTGCTGCAGTATGATGATGTATTACGCCTGCAGCGTGAAATCATCTACAAAGAACGGAATGAAATTCTAGAGTCAGAAAACATTCGTGGCGTACTAGAGAAAATGCTGTCGAATGTAATTGCAAATGCTGTGGCAATTCATACGACGGAAGAAAAAGAAAGCGATTGGAATCTAAAAGGACTCGAAGATTTCTTGGGCGCAAATATACTCCCGGACGGTCGTATAACAACTGTGGCTATGGAAGAGAAATCGGTTGAGGAATTGACATCGTTGATCCAAGAAGCTGTTACTGAACGGTACGATGAGAAGGAAGAGGAAATGTCGGAAGAGCGCATGCGCGAATTCGAAAAAGTCGTCTTGCTTCGTGCCATTGACTCGAAATGGACAGATCATATTGACGCGATGGATCAATTGCGTCACGGTATCCATTTACGTGCATATGGTCAAACTGATCCGCTTCGTGAGTATCAGGCGGAAGGATTTGCAATGTTTGAGGAAATGGTCGCATCGATTGAAGCCGATTCAGCGAAATATGTGATGAAAGCAGAAATTCGCAACAACCTTGAACGTGAAGAAGTTGTTAAAGCACAGGCCGTTAATCCGAAAGAGGATGGCGAGCAAGTGCGTAAGAAACCAGTGCGTCGCGCAGTAAACATCGGTCGTAACGATCCATGCCCATGCGGCAGCGGGAAGAAATATAAAAACTGCCACGGTAATGCATAAGTTACCGGGCAACCCAAATTCAGGAGGAAACTATTATGATGGAATTATCCGATGTACGCAACGAGCTCGACAAATCAGCTAAGAAATTAGCGGACTTTAGGGGGTCTCTTTGACTTAGAAAACAAAGAGGCACGAATTCAAGAGTTAGATGAAGCAATGCTAGAGCCAGGTTTCTGGGATAGCCAGGAAGGTGCACAAAAAGTAATCTCCGAGTCGAATGCGTTGAAAGACGTTGTCGGCGAGTACACGGAGTTGACTGATGAACAAGAAAACCTTGAAATGACGCTTGAACTATTACGCGAGGAAAACGATGCAGAGATGCAAGAAGATCTTGGCGTAGAGTTGAAGGGATTCAAGAAGAAGCTCGATGAATTCGAACTGCAAATGCTACTCAGTGATGAATTTGATGCGAATAGTGCGGTTCTTGAACTTCATTCGGGTGCAGGTGGTACGGAATCCCAGGACTGGGCTTCTATGTTGCTTCGCATGTACACACGTTGGGCTGAACATCGCGGCTTCAAAGTCGAAACACTCGACTACCAAGCCGGGGACGAAGCTGGCGTGAAATCCGTAACATTGGCAATTAAAGGCCATAACGCATATGGTTATTTAAAAGCAGAAAAAGGCGTTCATCGCCTCGTTCGGATTTCTCCGTTTGACTCATCAGGCCGACGCCATACGTCATTCTCTTCAATAGAAGTAATGCCGGAGTTTGAAGGCGAAGTTGACATTGACCTTAAAATGGAAGATGTTAAAATCGATACGTACCGTTCAAGCGGTGCGGGTGGACAGCACGTCAATACGACAGATTCAGCAGTCCGTATGACGCATCTTCCAACTGGCGCAATTGTTACATGTCAGACAGAACGTTCACAAATTAAAAACCGTGATCGCGCAATCAATTTATTGAAAGCGAAAATTTACCAGATCAGAGTCGAAGAAGAAGAAGCACGTCTTCTTGAAATTCGAGGAGATCAAAAAGAAATCGGTTGGGGAAGCCAGATCCGTTCATATGTTTTCCACCCGTATTCCATGGTAAAAGATCATCGGACGAGTGCAGAAACAGGAAACGTCAGTGCGGTAATGGATGGCGATATCGACCTGTTCATCAATGCTTACTTACGTTCACGTATATCTTAATAAAATGAAATGAAAAGGAGTGCACTTCGGTGCGCTTTTTCATTTGCCCACATCTTTAATGAAAAAAATGGATAGTCCTATAAAGAGGTTTTGGAAGCATGGATTATGTGTATATTAACTAATACAGACGTAATTTTAATGTTATTAGTCGTTTGGCACGTCTAATAATGGAGTTCACAAAGTTGAGACAAACTGTAGTGGAGGTTGAGAAGACGCTATTTGTCGACGGTTTGATGAATTTAGGGTAATCCCTAGGTGATTTTAATGCACGTTGTTTTGGTATACTTAGGTAGGCAGTACAATAATTCATAAATGGAGGTAAGAAAATGAAAACTAAGTTTTTAGCAATTATGTTGGGAGCTGTTCTTGTCCTTGGGGCATGTGGCGGCGACAAAGCAAAAGAAGAAGATAAGGGTACAACAGGTACTGGTAATGAAACAGCATCAGTAGACGTTGAAAAAGTGGTTAGCACGAGCTGTATCGCTTGTCACGGCGGTAACCTTGAACTTAAAGGCGGCGTGGGTCCCGATCTATCAAAAGTTGGTGACCATATGTCTGAAACAGAAATCCATGACGTAATCATCAACGGCCGCGGCAGTATGCCACCTGGTCTTATCAAAGGTGAAGAAGCAGACGCAGTTGCAAAATGGCTTGCTGAGAAAAAATAACTTTTACAATGAAACCGCAACTGGGCGATATGCCTGGTGCGGTTTTTTTGTTTATTGGAGGGATGGGTGGGGTTTGGTAGTAGAGTATGTCGGCTTGCCGTGACAGTTCTGCGGTAAGTCCTCAGAGTTTGCAGAAATACCCTGACAGTTTGGCGTTGCCCTTAGAGTATGTCGACTTGCCGTGACAGTTCGACAGTTAGCCCTCACAGTTAGCAGGAATGCCATGACAGTGTGGCGCTGCCCTTAGAGTATGTCGGCTTGCCATGACAGTTCTGCGGTAAGTCCTAACAGTTAGCAGATTAGCCATGACAGTTTTGTGTTGCCCTTAGAGTATGTCGGCTTGCCGTGACAGTTCGACAGTAAGCCCTCACAGTTAGCAGAAAAGCCATGACAGTTTGGCGTTGCCCTTAGAGTATGTCGAAATGCCGTGACAGTTCGACAGTAAGCCCTCACAGTTAGCAGAAATACCCTGACAGTTAGACATAGCTCCCGCATTTCCCTCACAGTTCAACGGAACTCTTCATCATTTGATAAAACCATCCGCTAGTTCAAATATTATTGTCAAAAAAAAGAGGAGTTACCTCCTAAAGGTCGAATACAAACAAGTGAGTTAGACTTTTGGTCTACTAGTTTTATTGTATAATAGTACTACGTTCTATGTTTATCGACGTTATATTCAAGTTTTAATTGAAACACAACTGTAATACTTAGAAAGGTGAATCATGTTATAATGGGGCTGTTGGAAAAAAAGAGAGACAAAAATATTCAGGTGGTTTTAGAATGATTGTGATGAAAAATGTCTACAAAAAGTATCCAAACGGTGTCGTAGCAGCAAATGGCATTAACATCGAAATCGACCGGGGAGAATTTGTTTACGTGGTCGGTCCGAGTGGTGCAGGTAAATCGACATTTATTAAAATGATGTATCGTGAAGAAAGACCAACAAGTGGGGAAATTCTTATTAATGGTATAAATCTTGCAACATTGCGTAACAAACGTGTACCCCAATTGCGCAGGCAGATTGGTGTCGTTTTTCAGGACTTTAAATTATTACCTAAATTGAATGTTTACGAGAATGTGGCGTTTGCGCTCGAAGTCATTGAAGCACCGCCAGCAGAAATACGAAAAAAAGTGAACGATGTTCTTGCGCTTGTCGGACTTACGCAAAAAGCGCGGATGTTCCCGAACGAATTATCAGGTGGAGAAGAGCAACGTGTTTCCATCGCGAGGTCAATCGTCAACGTACCGAAAGTTGTCATTGCAGATGAACCGACAGGAAATCTTGACCCTGAAACATCATGGGAGATCATGAGGATCTTCGAACAGATTAATGCTCGTGGAACGACGATTGTCATGGCCACCCATAATAGGGAGATTGTTAATGCTATAAAACACCGTGTTATCGCAATAGAAGGCGGACTCATTACCCGTGACGAATACGGAGGTGAGTACTATGAAGGCTAGAACACTCGGTCGGCATGTACGCGAAAGCTTCAAAAGTATTCGCCGTAATAGCTGGATGACATTTGCGTCAGTCAGTGCTGTTACTGTCACCCTCCTGCTTGTCGGTGTATTCATCGTGATTATGATGAATTTTAATCATCTCGCGCAAAGTATCGAGAATGACGTGGAAATTAAAGTGGTTGCGGATCCAGCTGCAGATAAGTTGATAATTAAAGAGCTGGTAGAAAAAGTTCGTTCGACAGATGGCGTTCTCGAAGTGGTCTATTCGTCGAGAGATGCTGAGCTAGACAAGATGATTAAATCATTTGGTGACGAACTTAGTTTATATAAACAGAGTAATCCGCTTGGCGATGCACTCTATGTAAAAGCGAAGGATCCACAACAGACTGCTACTATTGCTAAGAAAATTGATACATACGACTATACATATGAGGTCGTGTATGGCGAAGAAAAAGTGGAGAAACTCTTCAATGTACTTAACCTGAGCCGGAATATCGGTATTGTTTTGATATTGGCACTGTTATTCACGGCGATGTTCCTTATTTCGAACACGATCCGAATAACTATCGTTGCTAGAAGAACTGAAATTGAAATTATGAAATTAGTCGGAGCGACGAATAACTTCGTGCGTATTCCGTTTTTGTTGGAAGGAATGTGGCTTGGCATTTTGGGGGCATTAGCTCCAATGCTCATCATTTCTATATCCTATTACAAACTATTCGAGCTTTTGGAACCGAAGCTACAAGGAGAATTGTTCCAATTACTAAACACGACACCATTTATAATCCAACTGAATGGACTGATTCTGTTTATGGGGATCTTTATTGGTATTTGGGGCAGCTTTATGTCTGTGCGTAAATTTCTTAAAGTGTAAGTGATAGATAGAGTGTGAGAGGGGAACTGGGAAGTTGAATAGATATAAAAAGCTGTTGTCAGGTACAATTGCAATCGTTTTCCTGTCCACTATTATTAGTGGAGCGGGAGTTTTAGCGAGTCCTTTGGATGACCTGAAAAAAGAACAGAAATTACTTGATAAGAAGAAAAGCGAATTGAATACGGGAATTAGTAAAAAGAATACTGAAATTAAAAGCAAAAAAACGACTATCGAAAAAATTACGGATCAAATTTTAGCACTTAACGCTAAAATAAACGAATCCAACGAACAGATTAACCGTGTTATCGGACAAATAAATAAAACAACCGAAGAAATTGATGCGTTACGCATTTCAATTGCTGATCTTGAAAAGAAAATTGAAGAGCGTGACGTGGTATTGCGTGAACGTGTTCGTGCTATGCAAGTAAAAGGCGGACAAGTTAGCTATCTTGACGTTCTTCTCGGAGCCAATAGTTTTGCAGATTTCATAGACCGTTTTTCAGCTGTCAATTCTTTAATGGATGCAGATCGAAGTATTATGGAGCAACAAGCGAGTGATATTGCGCAGCTTGAAGAAGAAAAAGCACTTGTCGAGTCAAAACTTGCCAAGCAGGAAGCCGCTAAAAAAGAACTTCAAAACTTGAGAGCATCTCTTTTAGCACAGAAAAGTGATAAGAATAAGTTAATCGATAAACTAGAAGCAGAACAACAGAAATTAGCCAACGAAAAAGAAAAGCTAGAAGTTGATTTGCATGAAACTTATGAAGTTAGTAAGGATGTTGAAAAGAAAATTATAACAGAACAAAAACGTATTGCTGAAATTGCGCGTCAAGCTGAAATTGCACGTAAAGCAGCGGCAGCTCAAGCCGCGAAAGACAGACAAAATAGTAGTGGTAGTGGGGGTTCATCTTCTTATCTTCCACCCGTCTCAAATGGGACATGGACGAAACCTGCTTCCGGAACTTACACGTCGTCATTCGGTTGGAGAACGCATCCAATTTACGGCACTCAAAGGCAGCACCGTGGAGCCGATATTGCGAATAGCACTGGAACATCTGTTGTATCGGCGGGTGACGGTGTTGTTTCCCACGCCGGACCAATGGGAACTTACGGCAATGTAATCATGGTGACACATTCAATTGATGGGCAGATTTTCACAACAGTTTATGCACATTTGTCCAGCATTAATACAAGCGCTGGTCAGCAAGTTGCGAAAGGCCAGTTCATCGGGAAGATTGGAACCACAGGCGCATCGACCGGGCCTCACCTCCATTTTGAAATGCATATCGGAAACTGGTCTGCATCTGGACCAAGTGCCGTGAATCCATTACGTTATGTATCATTCTAACTAATTGTGTCCGCCTCAAGACTGAGGCGGATTTTTTTTGTTTCTTTCAACTAGAATGATGGCTTTCGATGCTATTTTTGGATACGATTATGGTATTAGGTGTTGAAGGGGGCAAATGCGAATGCCAGTCACTTCATTTTTCACGATAGGAAGCCTTAGTGTTCCCTCATCTTGGATTGCCCTCATGGTAGCATTTGTTGTTGCATATAGTGCAGTTCGGTTCAGATTTGGGAAGAAGCAGGCGGAAATCATAGGAGATGCGTTCTTTTACTTGGTGATTGTTTGGAAATTGAGTATAGTACTCACTGATTTCAATTCGGTTCTTCGGTCACCACTTGCGATTGTTTATTTCCACGGTGGGGCAGTCGGTTTTTACTTGGGGCTGCTATTTATTGCCGGGAAGACCTTATGGGACATGAAGAAGGGGCGGCTTGATGCTAATGGATTTCGGGCACTTTTTACGGGTGCAGTTTTAGTTCAAGTTGTGTATCAGGTGATAATGGTTTTATTGAATGAAGGCGAAATGATTGCGCAAGTAGTAACGGTAGTTGTATTTGGGTTATTCGCGGTATTTTTCTGGATGAATAGTGGGAAAGCGGATAATTGGCCGGTTCAACTTGCACTTGTGTTTATGGCGGTTCATGTTTTTGTGGCTGCCGTCCAACCAGATGAATTTATTCAGACACCGCTTATTACGACTGTAGTCATGGGATTGTTTTTTGTGATTGTGTTTATGCGAAAGTTAGATTGGAGGGATATCTATGAATAAGAAAACACTCGGATTCATCATAGCTGTACTGCTTATCGGATCGATGGTGGTCATTATGGTGAAATCGAATTTGGATAAACCAAAACCAATTGATGAATTTCTGATTGGTGCCGACTTTAGTGCATTAGACGATGAGCCTGGTTTGGAAAAAGGTTCGGTTCCGCCTGACTTTGAACTGTCTACGATGTCTGGTGATGTGGTGAAGTTATCGGATTTGAAGGGCAAAAAAGTAATATTAAATTTCTGGGCTTCGTGGTGTGGTCCATGTAAGGCGGAAATGCCGCATATGCAGAAATACTATAAGAAATATAAGGATACCGATAATGTGGAAATTATTGCGGTCAACTTGACGACGGAGGAAAGGCGGGGCCTTAAGGGCGTTGAGGAATTCATCAAACTCTATGGATTAACGTTCCCGATTCCGCTGGATAAAGAAGGTACCGTTATCGATGATTACCGGATTATCCCAATTCCGACAACGTTTATGATTGGCACGGACGGTAAGATCAGTCAGAAAATTGTTGGGCCGATGGATGAAAAAGCATTGAGGAGCCTTGTTAAGAATTTAGATTGAAGAAAGCCGGTTTTCTGCTGTCGTAATGTTCCTTTATCGTTCATATAGTGGACGGAGGAGGGGACATTGCATTATGCAGAGAAGCCGGTTTATGTTATTCGTCATACTGGCCGCTTTGGCGACGGTCGTCTTTCTTCTGTTGGATGGTTGTGCAGGAGAAGGAAGTGCTAAGAAGGAAGAGGGGACGCTAAGTGCGTCGTTTCCGGTAATCGGTGAAGCGTTCAACGTCATCAAGAAACAAGGCGTATACCCAGTGGATAAGGACAGGTTGATTGAAGGGGCGCTGCGCGGAATGGCGGATGTCATCGGCGATCCGTATTCGACGTATCTGTCGCAGGAAGAGGCGGCCGCCCATAAGGAATCGCTGGCAGGAGAGCGAATCGGGATCGGCGCTGAAATTACGCGCTCGAATGGGAAATACATCATTGTTGCTCCGGTGAAAGGGTCTCCAGCTGAAAAAGCGGGTTTGCAGCCGTATGACGAAATCGTTCGTATTGACGACGAGCGAATTGAAGGGGAATCACTGCAAGACGTTGTACAGCGAATCCGCGGTAAGAAAGGGACAACGGTTTCCATGACGATTTTCAGGCCTGATTTGGATAAGCATATCGAAGTGTCGGTCGTGAGGGACAGTATTCCTGTAAAAACTGTATCCACTGAAATGATTGAAGAGCGTGGACAGAAGATCGGTTACATATCGATTACGATGTTCGGCAATGAGAGCCGCCAAGAGTGGCTGGATGGAACAAACAAGCTCATTAAGGACGGGGCACAGTCACTGATAATCGATGTGCGCGGCAACCCCGGCGGTTACCTGCATACTGTTGGCGGTATCGTGGGCAGTTTAGTGAAGAAAGATACGACTTTTGCCTATATGCAAGATGCGGCTGGAACGCTGGAACCGCTCGTTACGGAAAAGACCGACAAGTTTCCATATGATGAAAAACTGCAAAAAATGCCGATTGTTTTACTGCAGGATAAAGGCAGTGCCTCCGCAAGTGAAGTGATGAGCGCTGCATTGAAAGATTTAAAAAGAGGCTACATCATTGGTGCAACGAGTTTCGGAAAAGGAACGGTTCAAGAAACATTGGACTTGTCAAACGGCGGAGAAATGAAGTTGTCGACGCATAAATGGCTCACACCAAAAGAAAAGTGGATTCACGGAAAAGGTGTGAAAGAAGACCTTGAAGTTGTTCAAAGTGAATTGTTTGGCGAGCATATCCGACTCGTCACAGAAGTCTATACGGAAGGCGATTATCACGACGATATCGCTTATGGCCAGAAGTTGCTGACGGGCCTAGGATATAGTGTCGCCCGAAACGACGGATTTTTTGATGAATCAACTTCTCGTGCAGTTAGTGCTTTTCGTGAAGATGCTGAAGTAGAAGCGGGACCGACCATGGATCGATTATTCTTCTCAACGGTAAAAATTAAAGTGGAAGAATTCCGAAACGACCGTAAAAATGACGATCAGTTGCAAATGGCAATTGGCTATATCCATCATATAGTAGATGGAAAGTAAACGATGACTCCCGACGTTACGATGTCGGGAGTTTTTTTGTTTTATTGGATGAGGTAGATGGCAGGTGGCCATGACTTCGGGGAGACTAGCCATGACAAAGTCGGTATTTGCCCTTACTAACTTTGTCGGCCATGACTTCGCGGGGGATAGCCGTGACTTCAAGGGGAAGAGCCATGACTATCGCCTACACCACCCCAAAACTATAAGCGGTTTTTCCCATTTAATGAATAATTCAATAACGTTTCACATAGAGCAGGATTCTTTTGTTACAATGTAGAAACATGATAGTGTAAACGAAGATTGGATGGTGACGGTTCGTGTCCGAGAAAACGATGTTTGACATAGTAGAAGCGGTTGCGCTGTTTTTCCTGAATCCATTATTCATAGCGGTTCTTTTTACAGCAGTTGGAGTTGGGTATTTCCGTGTGAAAAAAGAGCGTCGGAGTTTCAAAGTCCGATTGTTGCCGGGGTTAACAGAATTAAAGCGGCTATTGGCGGAGTCATGGCCCTATGCGCTCGTACTGTCCGTTTTGATTTCCGGGGCAGGTTTGCTAGCAGATCCGGGTTGGCTTGTGCTATTTTCTGCGTCAGCACTTATTGCACTGCTGACATTCTATTATAAAGTGACTTCACCGATTTATTTTGCGTCTGCGGCTTTTTTCGCTCTTTATTTCATAGAAAAGTATATGGGGAATTTCTCGTTTCGTGGCTGGACGCCAGAGCAGGCGGATTTACTTGGCGATCTTGCTGTAACGATTCCAGTCATCGCTGGGTTATTCTTAATTGTAGAAGGACTTCTTATTAGACGTCATACGATCCGGTATGCGTCGCCGTCCTTGATGCATACAAACCGTGGACTGCGTGCTGCAGCCTTCAAGACGAAGCGGCTATGGCTGTTGCCGGTTGTATTTCTGGTGCCAGGGGATATGATTTCGGCTTTCGTACCATATTGGCCGCAATTCACATTTGGAGAGAGTGCATTCAGTTTTGTTCCGGTTCCTGTTATAATCGGATTTTCACAAGTGGCTCGCTCGCTGTATCCAGATGTTTTATTCCCAAAAATTGGCCGCGCTATCGTTTGGACAGGCGGTATTGTCGTTATCGTAGGGCTTGCTGCATTATGGCTTCCGATTTTAGGATGGGTAGCTTTACTGCTAGGAGTAGTGTGTCGGGTAGCCATTTCCATTACGGCTTCGGTACGTGACAGGCAAGGGGGGTTCGCTGTTGCGCCGCGTCCAGCGGGGGTTGTCATCGCGGGCGTCGTACCAGGATCTCCAGGAGAAAAAATGGGGCTTCTGCCGGGTGAATACATTCGTGCTGTAAATGGTCTTCAGGTAAGTAACGAGAAAGAACTATATGATGCGATTCAGCTTAATGCTGCACATTGTCGCTTGCAAGTGATTGATCGTAACGGGGAAGTTCGGCTTATGCAACAGGTTATTTATCGACATGACCACCATCGCCTAGGACTTCTCGTCGTTCGGTAAACATCGAGTGAACGATTACTCTGGAAGGAATGTTGAAAATGGATTCATTCGATACTAAACTGTTACTTGCCTTGCTTTTGCCGGGATTACTTGTTATTTTATTCACCCGTGTGACATTTCACCACGTCGTCGGCCTTATTTTAACGGTTGCATTGATTGCAGCTTCGGTATACGCGGGTTATACGCATAACTGGCTTCTTTACGGGGCGGATGCGCTATCGCTCACGGTCGGATTTTGGTATGCGACACGTATGATGAAGATTGCAAGGCAGCATGAACAAGAGGATTGACGAATGGAGCCGCTCGCTGTTAAAGGAGCGGTTTTGTTGTGGGATGAAATGGGGATTTTCCTTTTGAGCGAGCATAACTGATGCCAACCAATCATATCGCGTGTTCAACCGAGCATACCGCGAGTCAACCGATCATATCGCGTGCCAACCGAGCATATGCCCATGCCCAATCGAGCATATCCCGTGCCAACCGAGCATATCCATCGCCGCCCGATCATAAGACGTTGCCAACCGAGCATATCTGCCGCCGCCCGATCATAAGACGTTGCCAACCGAGCATATCTGCCGCCGCCCGATCATAAGACGTTGCCAACCGAACATATCCGCCGCGAGCCGATCATAACCCGCGACTAACCGATCATATCCACCGCCGCCCGATCAAAACACGCGACTAACCGAGCATATCCTCCGCCGTCAACCAACCAATCATCCTAAAACAAAAAAAGACCGCACCCAAGCGGCCCCCCATCCTCACATAAACAAACTATAAACAGCCAGCACAGCAATCGTGCCAAGAACAACAGACATCACCCCGCCGCCAAAAATGGCGATTAAAAACGCGGCACCGGCTCCAAGCACCCCAAACAATATATTCCCTTCCTGTACAAATAAAATTGCTGGAAAGATGAGCGCACCTAGGACGGCATAGGGAATGTTGCGCAAGACACCTGACACAACCGGCGGCAGCTCTTTACCGTCTAAAACAGTCAGCGGAATCATACGCGGAATGTACGTCACAAGTGCCATACCAAGAAGCATCCACCAATAACTAGGCCCCATTAAACTTCCTCCTCTCGTTTGAACATCGTTTCAGTCGTTTTCCCACGCCGTGAATAAACAATCTCTACTAGAATAGAAGATGCAAGTGTTGCAACAAGAATGGACCAGCCTGTCGACAAGGCCTCTGTTACGTACAGGACACAATGGATGGCGGCAGCAAGTGCAGCGAGCATGACGACTTTGCGGTTGCCCTTCATCGAAGGAACAAGTAATCCGATGAACATTGCATAGAGGGCAATCGACATTGCGGCTTGTAAAAACTGTGGAAGATTTGCGCCGATAATGTGACCGATAACGGTGAAGATGACCCAACTGCCATACGCAATTAACGATACGCCAAATGCGAATGCGGTCGGAATCTTTCCTTTCTTCCCTGTTGCGAGTACTGTAAATGATTCGTCTGTAATGCCGAACGCATAGATCGCTTTGACCCATTTTCGAGCGGGCTGCATCTTTTCATTGAGCGAAGCCGTCATAAGAAAGTGTCGAATATTGACGACGAATGTATTCATGACAATCAACAGCGGGTCGATACCTAATGTAATTAGGCTGAGCGACATGTATTGTGCGGCACCGGCGTAAACGAATATACTCATCGCCGTAGCTTCTATAATAGACAAGCCGGCAGTTTTTGCGAGCAGTCCAAATGTGAGCGCCACGGGGAAATATCCGATTGCAATGCTCGTCCCTGCTTTTAGACCAGCTGAGAATTGGTTATTCTTCATTGTATTCACATCTTCCCAAAGTATATTTAAGCGATTATACTATACTTCAGGGTTTAAATGTTCATATTTAAAGGAAAACTCTAAATACGGGGTATTTTTATGTAATCAAAAAGTAGAAAGCCTGACGAAAAAAGTTTTTGAATTGAGGTTGTTACTAATGAATGAGTGGATGAATCCTGATAAAATAATCGAATTAGCACAACACTATAAATCACTTGGGCCGTTTCTTGGGCTATTACTGCCATTTATCGAGTCATTTCTACCGTTTCTTCCGCTCTTTGCATTTGTTCTGGCGAATGCAGGCGCTTACGGTCTTTGGTATGGATTCCTTCTGTCATGGGCGGGAACTGTTGTGGGTTCTTATGCTGTATTTTTGATCATCCGAAAATATGGACGCAATCGGTTACTTAATTTCTTGACTAAAAGCGCACGTATTCAAAAATTAATCAAGTGGGTGGAGAGAAACGGTTTCGGACCCTTATTTTTATTCCTGTGTTTCCCGTTTACACCGTCCGCACTCGTCAATCTTGTTGCAGGCCTATCTGATATGAAGAAAAAGAATTATTTAATCACGCTTATGGCTGGAAAGTTTGTCATGATTTTCATGATTAGTTATATCGGCTATGACATAAAAGCGTTATTCACGAATCCAATTCGAACTGCGATTGTCGTAGTCGTCATCTTTTTACTATGGCTCGTGGGCAAATATTTTGAGCGCAGGCTGAATTCAAAAGTGGAGGCCGATTTCCGTGCATCTGCCGCTTCGCGTAATGACAAGTAATCACTCCCTATTATGTGAAATGGTTCCTGTCATCCCTATCTTAGACATCAAGTAAAGTAGGGATGATAGGTTTTTTTTAGTGGTATGAATCACAGACTTTCATCCAAACAGTATTAGCCAATACATTGTTCGGGGAGATAAAACGTGTTCATCAATATGAGTTAGACGACAATAATTTAGTTTCCGACCTACCATCGAGGCCGTTCAAGAATTGAAGTTGACACAAATTAACTGATTACAAATGGACGTCCCCTATTTTTTGTTTTGCTAAAGGGAATTGATTGTAGGTGTTTATAACTTGTTTTATAAAGGGAATGACTTTATTGTGGTTATATAATACTATTTACATGTAATGAATTTGTCGGTCGATAGAAAAACAATATCTATGCTATTTGCTTATATTGATTTTCGGATAAAAGGGGTTATCTTATGGAAGAAAATATTCTCAAGCGTAACAATGTGAATGTTACTGGTGGAGGTACAAAGACAATCATTTTTGTTCCAGGATTCGGATGTGACCAAAATATTTGGAGGTTTGTGGCACCTTTCTTTGAAAAGGAATATCGGGTTGTCCTTTTTGATCACGTAGGATCGGGGAAGTCAGATACGAATGCTTACAGTACTAGTAAATATAGCGATCTTCATGGTTATTCACGAGATGTTCTTGACATTTGTGCAACATTAAATTTTGAAAATGTAGTTTTAGTAGGACATTCAGTTGGCCGTATGATTGGCATGTTGGCATCTATTCAAAAACCCGAGTATTTTGAGCGTCTAATCATGATTGGCCCCTCGCCTTGTTATTTGAATGATCCTCCTGATTACATGGGGGGATTCGAGAAGGTGGATCTTGAGGGATTACTTGACATGATGGATATGAATTATATTGGATGGGCAAACAATTTTTCGCAAGTTATTATGGGAAACCCTGAACGTCCGGAGCTGTTTAAAGAATTGGAAGAAAGCTTTTGTTCAACGGACCCAATTATCGCTAGCCAGTTTGCAAAGACCACCTTCTTCTCTGATAACCGGGAAGATTTGAAGAAAGTGGTGGTTCCATCCTTAATTATGATGTGTTCAGAAGATACAATTGCTCCAATTGAAGTCGGTGACTATATTCACCGCCATCTGTCAGGAAGTACATTGAGACTAATGCAGGCAACGGGGCATTGTCCTCACATGAGCCATCCGGAAGAAACGATTCGCCTGATTTGCGAGTATTTATCAGCTAGCAGATGAGTTAAGGAGTAGATTTTCGTATGGATGAACAATTGAACTATGCACCGTGCGGCTATCTCTCACTTGCCGATGACGGAACAATATTGACGATCAATGAAACCTTACTTCAATTACTAGGGGGTGACCTTGTCGACGTACAGGGAAGGCATGTCAACTTAATCTTGACAGTCCCTAGCCGGCTCTTTTACCAACTTTATTTTTTTCCGATGATCAGATTACATAAAAAGGTGGATGAAATGTATCTCACCCTCAAGTCGAAAAGCGATCAAGAGATTCCTGTGCTCATCAATGCTTTGCGCAAGAATCGAAGCGGGATGCAGGTAAATGAAATTATTATTACTCAAATGCATCGTCGCACCGAGTATGAGCTCCAACTACTTGAAGCTAAAAAAGCTTCTGAAGAGGCCGTTAGGATAAAAAGTGAGACCATTGCTGAGCTTAATCAGCTACAAAAGGATTTGAAAAGTAAGCAAACAGAACTTCAAGAACTGAACGCCCAGCTGCAGATTTTAGCCGAGACAGATGAATTAACCGGTCTTAAAAATCGGCGTAGTTATCAAGAAGATTTGGCTACGAACATCGCCGCAAGTGCAATAACAGCACAACCACTGTCACTAGTGCTACTTGATATTGATCATTTTAAGAAGGTTAATGATACGTACGGACATTTGATGGGTGACAGGGTCCTGCAGAAGTTGGCACAACGTTTGAAGACTGCATGCGAAGAAGGCAATATCGCTGCCCGTTATGGAGGGGAAGAATTTGCATTGATTCTTCCGCGCATGGACGAACATGGTGCGCTAACTTTTGCAGAAGGGATTCGATCATATATCGAAAGTACTTCTTTGGGAGAAATCCCAATTACAATTAGTATCGGCATAGCAACTATGAAAAAAGGAGACACTGAAACCACTCTCCAATCCAAAGCGGATCAAGCACTTTATTCATCCAAAGAAAGCGGTCGCAATCAGGTCACACATGCACTTCAGTTGTAACATGGACAGCCAATCGAAAAAGAAGCAGCCCAACCGCTCAATAGGTTGGGTTTTTTTGATAAATAGAAGCCGTAGACATCGTTATGCTAAGTCCTACTATTTCTGTACAATAGAAAGAAAGGGTTACAGGGGATTTTAGCTAGTTACATTTTAATTAAAGAATCCTGTTGAATCTGCTGCGGCGCGCAATAATGAGAGAGTTGTGACCCGGAGTGTGGTTTGTAGATCGCTTAGCGCTTTGGGGATGCCTTTGCCGCGCCTGCGCTAGCGTGTACATTATCGGTAGAGTTATTATTCTGAGATGTATAGACTGAAATAATAATGTGATTACTATTTGATACTAATTTCATTGAAGAAAGACGCACTACATACTACAGGTCTTATCTCCGACAATGAAATGCGCTTTCTAAGATAGACCACCCAGCGAAGGCGTTTCTAGACTAAATGTTCAACTAGGATAGAAATAAATAACCTACATTCATTAAAAGGAGGACGCAAAATGTCACTACGTTTCATAACCGGTAGATCGGGCGCTGGAAAGACGACGTTCATTGAGCGGGAGATGGCTGCTGAATTGGAACGAGATCCAATGGGAGCGCCTGTTATTGTCATTGTGCCTGACCAGATGTCGTTTTCGATGGAGCATAGCTTGTCCGTTAATTTCGGATTAAAAGGGATTATCCGTGCACAAGTATTGACGTTCAAGCGGTTGGCATGGCGTGTGCTGCAGGAAACAGGTGGCATTACGCGCAAGGAAATAGATGGTTTCGGGTACAGGATGCTTGTACGAAGCGTTTTAGAAGACAATCGGGACCAGTTCAAATTGTTCCGACAAGCGGCTAATAAACGTGGATTCACGGAACAAATTGGGGACTTGCTGAAGGAGTTTAGTCGCTATTGCCTCGACCATCAAACGATGAGCAATCTCCATGATGCACTAGCTTCAACAGGTGCACCACGCACATTGCTCGACAAAGCGGAAGACTTGTCATTATTGCTGACAAAAATTGAAGAAAAGCTGGGTACAACTTATGTCGATAGTGAAGGACACTTGGCTCTACTTGCTTCACAAATTGCCCATTCAGACCTGTTAAAAGGGGCAGATATTTATATCGACGGTTTTGAAAATTTCACGACGCGGGAATATGAAATAGTCACGGAACTGATGAAACACGCCAATCGACTGACAGTTGTGTTGCCGATGGAAGGCGCTCTCACAGGGTTTGCGGACCATGAATTATTTTTCAATCCCGTAAGGACCTCCCTCAAATTGCGTGAACTGGCACGTGCTGAATCGGTGGAAGTAGAGGAAGATGTCCATTTGGCGAATTCGCCACGTTATCAAAATGAAGACTTAAAACATTTTGAAGCGGAATTCGACCACTATCCTGCGAAGCAACAACCGTCAGCTGGCAATGTGGTCTTGATTGAAGCAGCGGACCGTCGTGCGGAAATCCACTCAGTGGCGCGTACAATCCGTGAGTTAATGATTGCAGGCAAGCGTTACAAAGACGTTTCAATTTTGTACAGGCAGCCTGAAAAATATGATGAATTGATTGAGACCATTTTTCCACATTATGATATTCCGGTGTTCATCAGCCAGAAGAAACCGATGTTGCATCATCCGCTTATCGAGTTTTCACGTTCGGTGTTAGAAGCGGTGACAACGGGTTGGTCATATGAATCGGTGTTCCGCGCAGTAAAAACAGATCTCTTTTTCCCACACCGAGAAACCAAGTTATTATGGCGTGATCGAGCAGATAGACTCGAAAACTATGTTCTTGCACATGGGATTTACGGACAGCGTTGGTTCGATGACAGCCGTTGGCGCGTGAAAAAATACCGCGGTCTTGAATTGCATTCAAATGTGCAAACCGACGAAGAAATCGCGATGGAGCAAGAACTGCATGTGATTCGTGATGAAATTCGGGATCCGCTTACTGATTTTGAAAAACGTTTGAAACGGTCCAAAACGGGACGTGATGTCGCGGAAGCGCTGTTTTTATTCATGGAAAACTTAAATGTCTATGATAAAATCATCGATCTGCGTGCGGAAGAAGAGCGTGCAGGACGATTACTTGGCGCAACGGAACATGAACAAGCTTGGAACGGCTGGATTAATGTACTAGATCAGTTCGTCCTTATGTTCGGCGATAAAAAAATGGATGCTGTAGAAGCAGCTCGGATTTTGGATGAAGGATTTGATTCACTCGAATTTGCTCGCATTCCGCCGTCGCTCGACCAAGTGACGGTGTCGACTGTCGAAGTTTCAAGCTTAATGGAAATTGACGCTGTATTTGTCCTTGGGGTGAACGATGGCGTCATGCCGAAGCGGGTTGACAATGAAGGGCTTCTGTCAGATGCCGACCGTGAATGGTTCTCGGAAATCGGCTTTGAACTAGCTCCAACGTCGAAGATGAAATTGATGGATGAAACGTATATGGCCTATCGTGCATTTACGGCACCGCGCGAAAAATTATATGTGTCGTATCCAATTGCAGACGAGGAAGGGAAAGCACTTATTCCGTCGTTGTATATTACGAGAATTGCGCAAATGCTGCCAGGAACTGAAACTAAAATAGCGGTAACGGATCCATCCGAATTGTCGCTAGAAGCCAATCAATTCGATTACATTAGCCACCCGCGTTCGGCACTTCCTTATGTATCAATGAAGTTGAAAGAGGCGGAACAGTCGGGTGTGTTGGAACGTGAATGGCGTGCAGTGATGGCGTATTACGACGAGGATCCGTATTGGTCGTCTGTCATCAGTCATATCATTCGCCCGATGAACGCGAAGAATGGGGCGGAACGACTGCGTCCAGAGATAACGGAAGGGTTGTACGGGGAGTCATTTGTTTCCAGTGTGTCACGCATTGAATCCTATTACAGCTGTCCGTTCCAGCATTACGCCTCGTTTGGACTTGGTTTGCGCGAACGGACAGAATTTACGCTGGAAGCACCGGCTATCGGGGATTTATTTCACGCGGCTTTAAAATGGGTGTCCGATGAAACAATGCGCCTCGATAAGTCGTGGGCAGAGCTGACGCGCGAAGAATGTTGGAAGCTTGCGAGAGCAGCGGTGGAAGATATTTCTCCTTACTTCTTTAATCGAATACTATTATCAACGAATCGTTATGTTTATATTAAACGTAAGCTCATGCATATTATTCAGCGAACAATTTATTCCCTTAGTACGCAGGCCAAATCGACGGTATTCAAACCGGTTGCCATTGAGGCAGGATTTGGACCCGGCGAAGAACTGCCAGCGCTTGAAATTCCATTGCGCCGTGGTGATTCGATGAAACTGCGTGGCCGAATTGACCGTGTCGATGCGACCGAAATTGGCGGTAAAAACTATGTCCGTGTTGTCGATTACAAATCATCTGCCAAAAGCCTTGATTTAACAGAAGTCTATTACGGCTTGTCCTTGCAAATGATGACCTATCTTGACGTAGCGCTAGAAAATGCAGACGAATGGCTCGGAATACATGCGGATCCAGCGGGCATTTTGTATATGCATATTCATAACCCGATGATCCGCTCCGGTTCCGAATTAACACCTGCACTCCTTGAAGCGGAAATCGCGAAATCCTATAAGATGAGAGGCTATTTGCTCGATAATCAGGAAGTTGTCATCGGCATGGATGCTGATATTGGCAGATCCTCTTCAATCGTGCCAGCCTCGATTAAAACGGATGGAACTTTTGCGAAAACGTCAAAAGTATTGTCATCCGATGATTTGCAGATGATGCGGTCGTTTGTCAGAACGCGCCATCAAAAAGCCGGAGATGCCATGCTTGCGGGCGATACCCGCGTCTATCCCTATAAATTAAAAAATAAAATGCCATGCGAGTTTTGTTCGTATCGATCCGTTTGTCAGTTCGATCAAACAGATCCGTCAGCAGAGCATCGGTCTTATGCCGAAATGGACCCAGAATTAACTCTCGATAAAATGCGTAAGGAGGTGGGGGATGATGCACATACCCGTGAAACCTGAGGGACTAACATTTACTGACGCCCAGTGGAAAGCAATTTGGGCGACAGGGAAAGATATTCTCGTTTCCGCTGCCGCTGGTTCGGGGAAAACGAAAGTGTTAATCACACGAATGATTGAAAAAGTACTGGATGAAAATAATCCAATCGATGTCGATGAACTGCTCGTTGTGACATTTACCAATGCCTCTGCTGCAGAGATGCGACACAGGATGGCGGAAGCGTTGGAAGAAGCGATTGCTGCAAGGCCGGAATCCGTCCACTTGCGCAGGCAGTTGAATTTATTGAACAAAGCACAGATTTCCACACTGCACTCATTTTGTATGAACGTCGTTGGACAATATGCTTATTTAATCGATATCGACCCGGGATTCCGGATTGCGGATAGTACGGAAGCGGCGCTGTTAAGTGACGATACAATTGGGGCTGTCCTTGAAGATGCTTATAGTGCGGAAAATCCGGAAGCAATGTACCGGCTAGCAGATAGTTTTACGTCTGACCGCAACGATCAGTCCATCGAAACACTGATTGACCGCTTGTATGATTATTCCCGCGTTCATCCGGTACCGGAACAATGGTTGCGCGAAATTCCCATGCAATATGAAATAGGTGACCAAGCTTCTATCGATGATCTTGAATTTATCGAACCGCTGAAAACGGCTATTCTCCATACGCTTGAAGAAGCGGCGGCGTTAACTGGCGATATGCGAAACATTGCGCTGATGGTGGACGGGCCGGAACCACTTGCTGCTACGGCTGAAGCAGATTTGATGTGGATTAATGAAGCAATTCGACGCATCACGGATGGTACATGGGAAGAAATGTACGCATTTTTTGGCTCTCTCAAATGGGCAAAGGCGGGGACAATCCGCAAAGATTCGTGTGATGAAGAACTTGCAAAACGAGCGAAAGCGCTGCGTGATGCGGTGAAGAAAATTATTAATACGTTGAAAGAATCTTATTTCACGAGAACACCAGCCCGTTTATTGGATGAAATTCGCTTGATGGCGACGACCATGCATACGCTCATTGACTTAGTGATCGACTTCGGCAGGCGTTTTGAACAAGTGAAAATTGACCGAGGGATTGTCGATTTCTCAGATTTAGAGCATTATGCGCTACGGATTTTATCGAATGTTCAAGATGGAGAACTGGTGCCTTCTGATATCGCAGTTGACTACAAAAATCGCTTTTCAGAAGTTCTTGTCGATGAATACCAGGATGTCAATATGTTGCAGGAGACGATTATCCAGCTCGTTAAGCGCGGCGGGGAAGAGGATGGCAATCTGTTCATGGTTGGCGATGTAAAACAGTCAATTTACCGCTTCCGTCTTGCTGAACCGATGCTGTTTCTTGGTAAATACAATCGATTTACGGCAACGGATGGCCATCAAGGCTTGAAAATCGATTTGAATGCCAACTTCAGAAGTCGTAAAGAAGTGCTCGATGCGACAAATTTCGTCTTTTCACAAGTGATGGGCGCGCGTGTCGGAGAAATTGAATACGATGATGCGGCGGCGTTGAAATATGGCGCTAACTATCCTGAAAAAGCCGTAACAGCTGGTTTGACGTTGCTCTATGAAGAAGAGGAAGATGAGCAGGAGCTAGACGATGCAACGGAATTAGCAGGCCAAAGCTTGAAGAGTTCGCAGGCGGAAGCACGATTTATGATAAAAAAAATCCAGGATATGATTGCATCAGGCGCTGAAGTAACTGATGCATTCAGCGATAAAAAGCGTCCACTTGAATATAGAGATATTGTTATTTTGATGCGTTCAATGACATGGTCAGGTGAAATCGCAGAGGAATTTAAACTAGCGGAAATTCCAATCTATGCTGAACTAAAACGCGGTTATTTCGATGCGTTAGAAGTGATGATTATGTTGAATACATTGCGTGTCATCGATAATCCCTATCAGGATATTCCACTTGCATCCGTCCTCCGTGCTCCGTTTATCGGCATGACGGAAAATGAATTGGCACAAATTCGTCTTGCCGGAAAAAGCGAACCGTTCTTTGAAGCGTTGAAGCGTTTCGTTACAACAGGCGGAGCAGGTGTTGCAACAGCGACACAGGAAAAACTGCTACGGTTTTTCAATCAGTTCGAGGATTGGCGTAACTTGGCACGACGCGGTTCGTTGTCCGAACTAATTTGGCAAGTCTATTCCGATACGCATTACTACGAAATGGTCGGTGCAATGGCAAATGGTAAACAGCGCCAGGCCAATCTACGAGCGCTGCATGACCGTGCAATCGATTATGAAAAAACGTCGTTCCGTGGGCTGTTCCGTTTTCTACGTTTCGTTGACCGTATGCGAAAACGGGGCGATGATCTCGGTGCCGCACGTTCGCTAACAGAAAAGGAAAACGTTGTCCGTATCATGACCGTCCATTCATCGAAAGGATTGGAGTTTCCTTTCGTTTTCATCGCAGGGGCGGGTCGGAAATTCAATAAGATGGATTTCAATGAACCGTATTTGTTCGACCAGCATTTTGGTCTGGCAGTGAAAGCGATTGATCCGGACAACCGGATTACCTATACATCCTTGCCGTTTCTTGCAATGAAGGAAAAGAAAGAACTTGAAATGCGTGCGGAAGAAATGCGTGTGTTATACGTTGCTATGACACGGGCGAAAGAACATCTTGAAATTATTGCTTCCGTAAAAGATATCGAAAAGTCGATTGTAAAATGGCAAGATGCCCAGCTAGTCGACCCTGAACTGATGTTGCCTGAGTATACGAGGTCACGTGCAAACGGTTATTTAGACTGGATTGGTCCAGCAGTCGCGAGACATCCGGCATTTGCGAAATTCGGAAGTATCCCGGGAGGTCAGTCTGTAATCGATGCCTCAGTTTGGCAGATAGATGCGCTGCCTGTTTCGGCATTATTTAGTAAGCTTGGAGATAGCGATGAGGAACCAGTGAAATCATTGGATGTCGTTCCAATTGAAGAAGTCGACGAGGGGATGTTGCTGGAAGTGAAACGCAGGTTTGACGCGACATATCCACATCTTCCATCGGTAACGAAACGGTCTAAACAGACGGTCAGTGAGTTGAAACGGCTGTCGATTCTAGAACAACAGGCGGACGATGATTTGTTTGTGTCTACGAATGCGGATGTCAGTACGGCATATCTCCATAATCGACCAGCCTTCATGCAATCACGGGCACTATCTGCAGCGGAAGTCGGGACGGCGATGCATACGATTATGCAGCATATCGATATCCAGAAAGAAAGTAGTGTCACTGATGTTGAGAAGCTCCTAACAGATTTGACGGTCCGCCAGTTACTGACTACAGAAGAAGCGATTGCAGTCGATGCCAATACGGTTGCACATTTTTTCAAAACGTCGATTGCAAAACGGCTTATGAAAGCTGAGAAAGTAGAGCGCGAATTGCCGTTTACGTACGCTTTTGATGATAACGACGGGGATTACCAAATATTGCAAGGGATCGCGGATTGTTTATTCGAAGAGCAAGATGGTTGGGTCCTGCTAGATTATAAAACTGACCGAGTCAGCGGACGCTTTGGTTCTGATGAAGAAGTCGACGCAGAAATGCAGGTCCGGTATGGCATCCAGTTGAACCTGTACAAGAAAGCGATTGAAGAAATTGTGAAAATCGACATTAAAGAGATGGTCCTTTATTTATTTGACGGACATAGGACTATAAATATTCAGGGGGAATAAAATTGAAATTAACACCAACAACGCTTGGAAATCGTATTGAGGCGCTCGATATGCTGCGCGGGTTTGCATTACTCGGGATATTCATCGCGAATATGCT
Organism: Sporosarcina psychrophila; assembly: GCF_001590685.1. Classification (GTDB taxonomy): domain Bacteria; phylum Bacillota; class Bacilli; order Bacillales_A; family Planococcaceae; genus Sporosarcina; species Sporosarcina psychrophila. Next base: position 3,559,466 of record NZ_CP014616.1, on the reverse strand, counting down.
CGTATTCCATTCACCGTATTTGTATATGGATCCGTATTCATGGTTTAGTGCATCGAGTGATATGGCGGTCTTTAAATGGGTTGATATCTTCGTGGAAGCGAGTTTTTACCCGATTTTCGCCATGCTGTTCGGTTATGGTTTAAATATGCAATATGAAAAATCAATGGCAAATAAGATGTCATTTGCGCCAGTCATGGCACGTCGTATGGGCGTTTTGCTCGTCTTCGGTTTACTTCATGTATTGTTCATCTGGATGGGTGACATTTTGTTTACGTACGCGTTAATGGGCTTTATGATGATTGCGTGTGTTAGGATTCCGAAGAAGTGGATGTTACCGATTGCTGCTTTCGTCTATATTGTGCCTTCGGGAATCATTTATGGAATCACTTATTTTCTCAATAAATTGGATTCGAATGCAATAATGGAAGGCTACGCAGATATTCATCAAATTGAACGCTCGCTTGAAGCGTATGCCTACGGTAGTTATGGCGAAATCTTTAGCTTCCGTTTTACTGAATGGCTAACTTTGGGATTGACGAGTTCGTTACTAGGTATCTTCGTCGTATTGCCACTCATTATGATTGGGGCAGGCTTGTCTAAATGGAAAGTAATTGAGCGCGCCGCGGAATTGAAAGTGGGCATCGCAGTCGTGACTGTTGTTTCACTTGCTGCGGGCATATGGATGAAAGCTATACCACATACTAGTGGTCCTTCAATGGATGCACTTGTATTGCAAGAGCAATTCGGCGGTCCTGTTTTAGCAATTGGTTATATAGGTTTGTTGCTCTTACTCTATCAACTACCATTTTTCCGCGCGATATTCCGTCCTATTTCAAAAGTAGGTAGGATGTCGTTGACGACGTATATTACGCAATCGATTGTGGCGACAATTATTTTTTACGCCTACGGTTTTGGCATGTATGGCAAAGTAGACTTGGCAACGGGAGTGGGTATTGCAGTTGGTGTGTTCATCATTCAAGTTCTAATTGCTGAACTTTGGCTGTCGAAATTCCGCATGGGTCCATTAGAGTGGTTGTGGCGCAAAGGAACATACGGAAAGAATTTGCCGAATAAAGAGGAAAAGGATCGGCCTTTGTCGTAGTAATCAGAATAAGGGTTTTACTAATGAAGGGATGGGCTGACAGATGAAATTATTATCGTTCCGTTACGAAGGCAGGACGTTATTTGGACCTAAAGTGAAGAAGGAAGATGCAGTATGGGATATGTTAGCGATTGCAGAAGCATTTGAGGATACTGATTTTCCACAAACAATCACGGAAGGTATTGCATCTGGTCTGGATTTCGTTGAAAAAGTACGGAAACTTGCTGAACAGGCGCGGTCGGATGAGAATTCGGACCGATTCAAATATGCATTCACTGCTATAGAATGGCTTTCGCCAATTCCGAGAACGCCTAAAAATATCCTATGTGTAGGCAAAAACTACGCTGACCATGCGGCGGAAATGGGCGCAGATGCACCACCTGAAAAGTTGATGATTTTCACGAAATCACCAACCGCTATTGCAGCGGATGAACAAGACGTTTCAGTCCATGCTGATGTGACGGATAGCCTTGATTATGAAGGGGAACTTGCGGTTGTCATTAGCAAGGGAGGACGTAATATCCCGAAACAATTGGCCTATGATTATATTTTCGGTTACACCATTGCAAACGATGTGACGGCGCGTGACGTGCAAGCGGCACATGGCCAGTTCTTCTTAGGAAAAAGTCTCGATGGATCGTGTCCAATGGGACCTTATATTGTGACGAAAAATGAAATACCGAATCCACATAATTTATCAGTTGTGACAAAAGTGAACGATGAAGTGAGACAAAATGGCAATACAGCGTCGATGATTTTCAAAATCGACGAACTGATTGCTGAAATATCACGTTATGTGACACTTGAACCAGGCGATGTCATTTTGACGGGTACACCTGCTGGCGTCGGCAAAGGCATGACACCTCCGACATTTTTAAAACAAGGCGATACTGTAAAAGTGTCCATTGAAAGCATCGGAACTCTCGTAAATAAGTTTGTTTGAGCAGTTTCCCTTTTGCGAATTAGTCAATTGTGATACGATTATTTAGTATTACTAATTAAATGAGGTGACTAATTTGGACGTATTAACAAACGCTACACATCTTCATATTTTCACATGGGTTGTTGGAATTATCTTATTCCTCGTTGCTGCAAGTATGGACACAGAGTCAAAAGGCAGAAAAATTCTTCATATGATTGCACGTCTATTCTACGTGCTGATTGTAATTACAGGCGCGGCGCTATTCTTTGAATATTCATCGCTTGATGGCGCGTTGTATGGCGTCAAATTCTTATTGGGTCTTCTGACAATTGGTATGATGGAAATGGTGCTCGTCCGTTCTGCGAAGAATAAGAGTGTCAAAGTAGTATGGATCCTATTTTTCGTCTTCGTATTGGCGACGATGTTCCTAGGATTTAAATTGCCATTTGGCATTACTTGGTTCGCTTAATCTTTACGGGAATGATTACTGAAAATGCGTTGTTTACGCAAACGGGGGATGGAGATGGGATCTAGTATCGGACCGATATTACTTGTCGTTGTTTTGATGTTAATGGCGTTCTTTGCTGTTTCCGTCATCCTGTTTTCCCGCAAAAAGCGGTCATCTACTGATGACGATGAACTGTTTGATGAATGAGGCACCTGCTGGCGATTGTGCTGGCGGGTGTTTTTTATCGTTTTGATAACAGGTCTGTTGATTAACCAAACAACTAGTAAATAACTTAATCAAACACTAGGCGCTTCGTGTACAGTATATTTGGATTACTTTGGATTGAACGACCTCTATACGATTACCGAGATGTCTTGATGTGTAGGGATGCGACTTCGTCGCATCCCTACACATTTTTTCGGTAATCGTATGGTGCTTATTCATCCGTCGCGCTCCAAATGCATTAGTACACAAAGGAGGCCACTGAAAAAGTCCAATTTCCTTCAATCCCGTTGATTTCCGTTCCGAGCGGACGCTTTCCGCGGGCACGGCTTCAGCCTCCTCGTCACTGCGTTCCTGCGGGGTCTTCAGCTCGCGCTGTTCCCGCTGGAGTCGCCGCTCTCCACTACAATCAACTATTTCTTACTATAAAAAGAACTTTTTCAGTGGCCTCACACAAAGTGCAAAAGCTTTTTTGTACGAAAGAATAGAGGGGCATCTACCTAGTTGAAACTTTCTTTAGGGTTTTCTCTTTTTTTACTAGTAAAGAAGTGTTACTTTCTACAAACTATCACATGATTACATACATAATATTTTCTAGAAGTAAGCAAGGAACGCATTGTACAAAGTGCAAGAGTGCCCGAAATTGCATCTACGGGCACTTACAATCTCTATAAAAAGTCATCTATTTTTTTCATTCAAACATAACTGCATTTTTCACTTGAACATTGAAGGTACGCGATAGGCAACTATTCACAACAGAATGACCGAAAAAAGTGTGGCTAGAAGTGACTCCGTCACTTCTAGCCACACATGCCTCTCGGAAAATGTGTCGTGATTATTTCGCCGAAAGCGAACCGCAAATGACCCAGTAAAAATGGATATTAACCATTTACCTGCTTTATACGCAAGTAAATGGTTAATAAAACAGACGCGAAAAGTTAATAATGTATAAGCTGATTCAATTTAGGTTGCTGTCTAGACTTCAGGTGCCAGCCCCTGGTCCCACACGAAGTGGGGCATGCAGTCGGTGCGACAGGACGTCGCGACTTTAGACTGCCTTCCTTTAAATTCAGTCTTGTTGAAAAGGCAAAGGGCGCCTTTATCATCAAGCCTTTCGACGTACAGGACGTACTAGTGCCGACGTTGCCACAGGACGTGGCGAATTTAGTCGGCCAGCGCTTTTCGGGGCTAAACGGCACCTTGCGCTTTTCCTTATTCACAATATCGACCTATTTCATTGGGAAGGATGAGGTTTTTGGCGTAAACAATGGCGACATGTGGCGGCGTTTGGTAAAATGACGAGTGACAGCTCGTATTGAGGAGGCAATTTTGTGAAAGCGAATAAATGGTTTGGACTTATTGCAACTTTTCTATTACTGGTATCTACCCTATCTCCAGCAGGGGTGTTTGCAGAAACGGAAAGAACAATAGAGGATGAAAGTATATATGATTTGCTTGTGGACCGGTTTAATAACGCCGATGGCAAGAACGACTTTGACGTAAATACGAAAGATTTGACGGCATTCAGTGGAGGAGACTTCACAGGTGTCGCTACGAGACTTGAGCATATTGTCCGAATGGGCTTCACGCTTATTTCACTTGGACCCGTCTTTGAAACGGAAACGTATGATGGGAGTAAAGTGCTTGATTATGCGAAACTTGACCCGCATTTTGGGACTTCAGAAGAATTTAGCAAGATGATTAAAGCAATTCATAAGCAGGATATGTCCGTGATTGCTGACTTCCCACTTGCGGGAGTGAGTTCGAATCATGTTTGGGCAAAAGAGGGAACTGTCAAAGCACTTCCTATTGCTGACGGAACAATCGATTGGGATACTTCGGATGCGGCAACACAAAAAGCATTGAAGGAAGCCATCGTTGATTTCATGGAAACGTATAAGTTGGATGGAATCCGTTTAACGAAGATTGATAAAATCGATACGGCGTTTTTGAATGAAATCATTCAAGCTGTAAAAACGGTTAAACCAAAAGCATATGTACTGACGAATGAAGAAAGTGACGCTGACTTCGATTCTGCTCCGAATAACGAAAAAATGAACGCAATGAGAAATTCATTCGTTAAATATGACGTAGATTCTTCACCGCTATCGATAGTGTCAAATGCAACCGAAAAAGAATTAATCCAGTTCGATGAATTAACAGGACCACGTTTTACATACGATATCGTGGAAGCAAGAATGTTCCCGCCGACACGGTGGAAGCTAGCCATTACGGCACTATTTTCAATGCCAGGCGTACCGATTATGCCTTATGGTACCGAAATTGCGGTAAATGGAGAATCTGCTCCTGAAAGTCATCAGATCATGAATTTCAAGATCGATGAGGAGTTAATTGACCATATCGGTGACCTTAACCAGTTGCGCAACCAATCAGAAGCTTTCCGTAACGGTGACTTTGAGATGTTACACAATGAGAATGGATTTACAGTGTATAAGCTTTCAAATGATAAAGAGACATGGATTGTTGCACTTAATAATACGACTGAGACAGCCAATGTAGAAATTCCGAAAGAAGTAATCGGGGACAATAAAAAATTACGTGGTCTACTTGATGGTGATTCGGTAAGGGAAGGTAAGGATGGAATTTACCGCGTCGTACTAGAACGTGAAGTTGCAGAGATTTATATCGCTGATGAAGACAAAGGATTCAATACGCCTTATCTAATCGCATCAATTTTAATCTATGTCCTGTTCTTTGGATTCCTATTCATGGCTTGGAGAAAAGGACGTCAAGGCAGAAAAGATAGAAAAGCTGAAACGAAGGCGAAGTAAGACAGAAAACACCAGCATCGGCAAAGTTGCCGATGCTGGTGTTTTTTGATGTCTAGCTTCAGTCTTGCCGAAAAGGCAAAGAGCGCCTTTGTCGTCAAGCCTTCCAGCGCTTTTCGGGGTTAAAGGGGACCTTACGCTTTTCTTGTTATCGCGCTTTATAACCAATCATATTTACGGGATCTTTCGGCGATGAATAGGGTGGGGAGTAGCCGAGTTCAAGGGCTGCAAGGTCATCGACAGTCATTTTGCCCATGATTGCAGTTGCAATGACGTCAATTCGTTTGTCGACTCCTTTGTCACCGACCGCTTGTGCACCCAGGATGAGGCGGGATTGTTCATCATAATGAACACGCAGTAAAATCCGCCCATGGTCAGGATAATAGCCTGCATTTGTTCGGCCTTCATAGACTGCCGTGCCAAACTCGATCCCTTCATCTGATAAACTTTTCGCCGAATGGCCAGTCATAGCTGCAGTCAAAGCAAACAATTTTGTAATCGTCGTGCCGAGGAGCCCATTCATTTCGATTGGATTGCCGGCAAGATGGCGTGCGACGATGAATGATTGCCTATGCGCTGGCCAAGCGAGTTTCACGTTTTTCGGTTTACCGGTGAACCAGTCTTTGCATTCTGCCGCGTCACCAATTGCATAAATGTCAGGATCATTCGTCTGCATATAGCTGTTGACGACGATCCCTTTCGTCGGCCCGATATGTAAATCAGCTTCAATCGCGAGTTGCGTATCAAGATCGATTCCTATACTGGACGCGATAAAGTCAACGTCAAAGTTCATCCCATTTTTCATAATCAAGCGCTTGCCTTCAATGCGTTCGATGGCATCTTCAAAGTAAAAGTCGACCTTATTATCTTTCATTTCCTTGCCAAGCACTTGTGAAATTTCAGGATCCATTAATGTCATGACGCGTTCATTGCGATCAATAAGCGCCGTTTGTAATCCTCTATGGATGAAGTTCTCAATAAGTTCAATCCCGATGAATCCGCCTCCAATAACAGCGCACGACTTCGGTTTTTCACGCTCTATATAGTCGATGATTTCTTCCATATCCCCAAAGCTCTTCAGCGTAAATAATGGCAAATCACCGAGACCTTTTAAGTCAGGTATACGGGCGATTCCGCCGGGCGATAAAATAAGTTTGTCGTAGGATTCTGTAAAGACATGATCTGTTTCCATATTACGTACTTCAACCGTTTTCTGTTCCCGATTAATGGCCAGTACATCATGCCCTAACTTGACGGTTATATCTCGTTGCTCGCTGAACTTTTCGGGAGACGAGCCGACTAGCTGCCATTTATCTTCAATTAATCCTCCGATGACATATGGCATACCGCATGTCCCATAGCCAAGTACCGGATCACGTCCAAATAATATGATTTCAGAATCTGGAACTGCGCGTCTAATTTGTGCGGCGACAGTGGAACCACCCGCGATTGCACCGACAATGAGTATTTTCATCAACAAATCCTCCTTTAAATCAAATTCGCCTTGGCGTATTTGCGTCCAGATTTAAGTAATGAAGTTAGCCAAAGAACGTCGCATCCTTGCGACAATGGCCAATTGACCTGCATCACGCAGGCCCGAGCTTGCTCAATTAACTTCCTTCAAAATCTGTGACATCCGCGGGCCTACAGGAGGTAGGTCATGCAACCGTTGCCGCAGGACGCGGCGGACTTAGGTTGCCTTCCTTCATTCAACAGAAGGGGAAGACTTCTGTTGAATGAAGTTACTGATTAAATTTATTCAGGAAAAAGACGCCTACTGTACCAGGACCAACATGTGCACCGATAACAGATCCAATCATATGGATTTCGATATTTTTTGGATGAAATAACTCTTCTATTATGGCTTTTAATTCGAGTGCTATTCCTTCGTCGTCGCTATGGCAAATTGCAATTGTCTGTTCAGCTAAATTATCGCCGCGCTCCGCCATAAGATCAGCCATACGGCGCAATACTTTTTTGCGGCCACGGTGCTTTTCGATAGGAACGAGTTTGCCGTTTTCGACATGGAGTAACGGCTTAATGTTGAGCAGCCCGCCGATGAATGCACTCGTTTTAGATACGCGACCGCCGCGTGCCATATAATCAAGGTCTTGCACGGTGAAGAGGTGCTCCATATGTGCCGCCATGTATCGGATTTTACGCTCAATCGTTCGAACATCGTCTTCTCCCGCATCGCGTAGTCGAACTGCTTCTTTTACAAGAAGTCCGTAACCAAGCGAAGCGCATCTTGAATCGATAATAATAAGGTTCATTTTTGGATTCGTTTCTTTTGCTTGGTCTCCCGTCATGATTGCGGTGTCGAATGTCCCGGATAACTCTGAAGAAAAAGCGATGTAAATCCCACTTTCACCTGATGATGCGAGTTCCTTCCACTTTCGAAGGAACAGTTCAGGTGATACTTGTGATGTTTTAGGTTGCTTGCCGTTGCGAATTGCTTGGTAGACTTCTTTTGAATCGATCGTCATTATATCGTCGTACTCTTTGTCATCGATGAGGACGCGTAATGGGAAGAGCGTTACATCGTTGTCTTCGAAAAATGACTTTGGTAAATCACTGGCACTGTCCGCAAATATTTTCATATAGACCCCTCCGTTGGATAATTGTAGTTATTCCAAGTGTAACCTTTCGCGGAGCACTCGTGCAATGCCATCCTCATTATTCGTGTCTGTCACTTCATTCGCAATTGATTTCAACCTGTCAATTCCATTTCCCATTGCCACTCCGATGCCGGCATAGTCTATCATTTCAAGGTCGTTGTCTTCGTCACCAAAAGCAATAATTCGATCTTTTGGAATATCCATCCACTTCGAGACGTGTGAAAGTCCGACAGCCTTATTCAAGCCATGCCGAACGATTTCAATGACTTTCCACGGTGCTCCCCATTGACGATGATCAATGACTTCCGCGTGTACATCACCAAGATGGCGTCTGATTGCATCAACTTTATCGTCAGGTGCATGGATCAGTAAACTTGTAGGATCGACTTGCAAAAATTCACGAATGTCTCCCTGCGTTATTTTAGGCTCACCAAATCCAAAAATGTCGAGCAGTTTTTCATCGTGATGGTGCATGTATACATCATCCATCACTTCTGCAACAATATTATGGAATGTAAATTGCTGCATAGCATCAATGACATCTTTCACCACGGGAAGAGAGATCGTTTCATGGATTGTTTTCCAAGAACGATTATCAGGATGGTGAACGAACGCACCGTTGAAGTTGACAATCGGTGTTTTAAGCCCGAGTTGACGGTAATACACTTCACTTGCTCGGTATGGTCTTCCGGTCGCAATCATAATGTGATGACCTTTTTCTTCTGCCTTTTTCAATGTAAGCTTGGTTTTATCTGAAATTACTTTTTCGTCTGTAAGTAATGTCCCATCAAGATCGAGGACGATTAAATGTGGCTTCAAAAAAACGCCTCCTTCTATAAATAGTCTATCGTTAACATATGAATCAAGTCAAAAAATCCAGTCATGAAATCGTGCCTTTTGTTTTTTTAGAAAAACTTTGGTACGCTCAAGTGAAAAGGAAAAGGTGTGATTTCAATGAATGTTACTGAAGAGTTATGGGGCGATATCCCCTTATTACATATAGTTGAGGATGAGTTTAAAGACAAACAAGTTCCAGTTGTTATTTTTATTCATGGATTCATGAGTGCTAAAGAACATAATTTGCATTATGCCTATAATATGGCGAAGAAAGGCATCCGAGTTCTCTTACCTGACGCGCATCTACACGGCGCTCGGGAAGATAATCTTGATGAAGTCCAACTGAGTCTACGTTTTTGGGAAATCGTTTTGACGTCAATTGAAGAAGTGAGTGTCATTCGTGAAGAGCTAGTGCAACGCGGACTTCTTAATACAGGTAAAATTGGTTTAGGAGGCACATCGATGGGCGGCATTACGACGCTCGGCTGTCTTGCTGTCTATGATTGGGTCGATGCTGCCGCTGTTATGATGGGAGCTCCAGGCTTTGTCCAGTTAGCGAAAGCACAAATGTCTGAGTTCGAACGACGCGGTTTTACATTGCCTGTTACTGAAGATGAAAAGAAGAAATTACTCGCCACATTATCTACGTTTGATTTAACGAAACATCCATCGGCATTGAACAATAGACCTGTCTACTTTTGGCATGGTAAGCAGGATGCGGTTGTGCCATACGAACCGACACACAACTTCTATCAGGCCATCAAGAAGGAGTATGCTACTGAACCGGAGCGAATTGAATTTGTTTCAAGCGCTACCTCGGGGCATGCCGTTTCTAGAGCCGGAATGCTTCAGGCGGCTGATTGGCTTGCCTGCCATTTGAAATGAACAGCCGAACTCTGCTATGATGAAGCTAGTAAAAACAAGGAATGAGGGATGAAGATGAGCCAGGATATGAAAGATAGCATGATGGGGGCACTTGAAAACGTTATTGACCCGGAACTTGGAGTCGATATCGTCAACTTAGGTCTAGTTTATGATGTAGAGCTGGACGAAGAAGGCACGTCAAAAGTGACAATGACACTAACATCGATGGGTTGTCCAATGGGGCCGCAAATCGTTGCTAACGTTACACAAGAACTGATGGAACTTCCGGAAGTGAAAAACGTAGATGTTAATATCATTTGGAGTCCACCATGGTCAAGAGATAATATGTCTCGTTATGCTAAAATAGCGCTAGGCGTAAGATAATAGAAATTAGTAAAGCCGTGGGACTTAGAGATAAGTCGCGCGGTTTTTTTGTTGGTTTCACGGGTAAATCTTCACAACAGATTATCCTTACGTACAGGTACTTTCGGATCGCTGTGTACTGAACGATTACTATACAATTATCGGAATATCTTGCTGAGTAGGGATGCGACAATGTCGCATCCCTACTCTTTTTTTCGTTAATCGTATGGTGTCCGTTCGTCCGTAGCTCTCCAAAAATACCGGTACACCAAGTGCCAAAGCTTTCGGGAATGAATGAATAGCCACTTTGCTATCCAATAAAGGAGCAGCCAAAGATGCAATTTTGGCTGCTTACTCCTTCTTTATAGTATTTCCTTTTCAAATTTAAGGCAGGGTTATTTTCTATCTAGCGGCACACTGTTACTTGTCTGATCCTTGCTAAAATAAGCAAAGAGGGCTTTATTAAAAGTAGTGAAGTGCCCGAAATTTCATCTTCGGGCTCTTGCAACCTCTCTAGAAAGCTAGTTATTCTTTCATCTTCCAAAGTAGTTGCATTTGTCACTTGAACAATGTAGGTATGCGACGGACAGATAGTCGCAACAGGATGACCGAAAAAAATGTGGCTGGAAGTGACGAAGTCATTTCCAATCACATTGAACCCGTGGTAATAGTATTGTGAGTATTTCGTCCAAAGCAAGCCGGAAATGTACACGTGCAAATACAGACTTGTATGCTTTTCTTACAAGTGCTTCATGTGAAAAAGGGGTTCATCAACAGACATTATATTTCTCACTTAAAAGGAATATCGAAATAATGTCGAATGGTATAGATATGAGAAAGAATTCCAATAAGGGAGAGTGTTCAAATGTCGATAAAAACTGCGGATGTATGTGATGATTTTTCAAACGAATTGCAAGTGTGTTCAACGGTATTTAAATCGTATGGCAAAAGCAAAAGATTTTCTGGCCCAATTGCTACTGTGAAAGTATTTGAGGATAACGTTCTAGTGAAAGAAGCACTGCAAACTATTCCGGAAGGTAGTGTTCTTGTTGTCGATGGCGGAGGTTCAAAAAGATGTGCGTTAATGGGCGGCAATTTAGGTGTTATCGCCGAAACCCGTAAACTCGCAGGGGTTATTATCTACGGATGTGTTCGCGATACAGCAGAATTAATCGAACAAAATATTGGTGTGCTGGCACTAGGCAGTCATCCGTTGAAGAGTACAAAAGAGGGAAAAGGGGAACAGGATAGTAAACTGCTTTTCGGAGATGTAGAGTGGAATCCCAATCACTTTGTCTATGCGGACGAAGACGGCGTAGTGGTAGCCACTCGTAATCTGTACAGCTAATGACAAACCCTAAGATGCTCCTTTGTAGAGGTCTTTTGTTATCTTTAATCGCCGTGCAAATCGCTTTACTTTCCATCAAATTCATCTTATAATTTAATTAATCAAAGATAGTCAAAGTCAGACGTTGACTTATAGAAAGGCGGATGTATATGCGAATGGACGGACAGCAAGAAGACCAGCGTACACCTCTAGAACAATTTGGACGGAATCTCGTTGAAGAAGTTAAAAAAGGGAAAATGGATCCCGTTATTGGTCGTGATGAGGAAATACGTAACGTCATTCGGATTTTATCAAGAAAGACTAAAAATAATCCAGTTTTAATCGGGGAACCGGGTGTCGGCAAGACGGCAATCGTTGAAGGACTTGCGCAACGGATTGTGAAGGGCGATGTGCCAGAAGGATTGAAAGATCGCCAAATTTTTGAACTTGATATGAGTTCACTTATCGCGGGTGCAAAATACCGTGGTGAATTTGAAGAGCGTTTAAAAGGCGTACTGAAACAGGTGAAAGATAGTGCAGGGGAGATCATTCTATTCATTGATGAAATCCATACAATTGTCGGCGCGGGGAAAACAGAAGGAGCAATGGACGCTGGCAACATGCTGAAACCAATGCTAGCACGCGGTGAATTATACTGTATCGGAGCAACGACACTTGACGAGTACCGGTTATATATCGAAAAAGATCCTGCGCTTGAACGCCGTTTCCAGCAAGTACTCGTGCGTGAACCGTCCGTCGAGGATACAGTGTCGATATTACGGGGATTGAAAGAACGCTATGAACTTCATCATGGTGTGCGCATCCATGACCGTGCAATTGTTGCAGCGGCAGCATTATCAGACCGTTATTTAACAGAGCGTTTCTTGCCGGATAAAGCAATTGACTTAATAGATGAAGCGAGCGCGATGATACGGACTGAAATCGATTCAATGCCATCCGAATTGGATGCGGTGACACGCCGGATTATGCAGCTTGAAATTGAAGAGCAAGCGTTACGTAAAGAAAAAGACGCGGTCAGTAAAAATCGTCTTGAAGTACTTCGTGATGAACTGACAGAGCTGAAAGAATCGTCTGCAGGCATGCGGGAGCAATGGGATTCTGAAAAAGAAACATTGCGTGGAATCCAGGATAAGCGAGAAAAGCTAGACCGTTTCCGACGTGAACTGGAAGAAGCTGAAAATCGGTTTGACTTGAATAAAGCTGCAGAACTTACTTATGGAAAAATCCCGAATCTAGAGGAGGAGTTGCATGAACTTGAGGCCGCGCTTGTAGAGGGACAGGAAAATCGACTGCTCCGTGAAGAAGTGACGGAAGAAGAAATTGCAACAATTGTCGCGCGTTGGACGGGTATTCCGGTAACGAAACTTGTTGAAGGTGAACGTGGAAAACTACTTCGTCTGCGTGAAACACTTGAAGAGCGTGTAATTGGGCAGGATGATGCTGTACAACTTGTGACGGAAGCCGTGTGGCGCGCACGTGCGGGCATTAAAGATCCAGATAAACCAATTGGTTCATTCCTATTTTTGGGACCAACTGGGGTCGGTAAGACAGAGCTGGCGAAAACGCTCGCTGCGACATTGTTTGATTCGGAAGATCATTTCATCCGCATCGACATGTCGGAATATATGGAGAAGCATAGTATATCACGGCTTGTTGGCGCACCTCCAGGCTACATCGGTTACGAAGAAGGTGGTCAATTGACGGAAGCAGTACGACGCAATCCGTATTCAGTGGTGCTGTTAGATGAAATCGAGAAAGCGCATCCGGATGTCGCAAACATCTTATTGCAAGTATTAGATGACGGCCGAATTACCGATAGCCAAGGCAGACTCGTCAACTTTACCAATACTGTCGTCATTATGACCTCGAATATCGGCTCTGCCTACTTGCTTCATGGGCTAGACGATACAGAAAACCATGCAGCAGAAGATCTAGTCATGGCCGAATTAAAAAATCATTTCAAACCGGAGCTATTAAATCGAATGGATGACATCATTATTTTCCATTCACTGACAGGCGATTCATTCCGCAAGATTGCACGGAAAATGATTGAAGACCTAGTTAAACGATTACGTGGACAAGAAATCATTATGGAATATAGTGAAGATGTGCTCGATTGGATTGTCAATGAAGGAACAGATGCCGATTTCGGAGCTCGTCCATTGAAACGCTTTATCCAACGACATGTTGAAACGATGGTTGCAAAAGAAATTATTAAAGGCGATCTTAAACTAAATGATAAACTCGTTCTAGCTATGGAAGACGGGAAATTAGTTATTCAAACAGATTAATTAGAAGGAGCCGTAGGAAGTTTGAACTTCCTGCGGCTTTTTCTATAGTATCCAATCACGTCTATTGATTAACCATTTTCTTACATAAAGAGCAGGTAAGAAAGGCTTAAAAAACGCCATTTTCACTGGATCATTCCCGATCCGCTTTCAGAGAATTATTCACGACAACCTTACCGAGGGGCAAGTGTGGCTAGAAACGACTTCGTCATTCCTAACCACACCCTTTTCAGTAACCCTGTTGCGAATTGTTTCCTATCGCGTTCCTATAACGGTCAAGTGAAAAATACAGCTGCTTTAGAATAAAAGAATAGATGACTTTTTATACATGTTGTAAGTGCCCGAAGATACAATTTCGGGCACTTTAGTACTTTGTACAAGGTGTTCCTTGTTTACCTTTAGTAAAGGGTATGCATCTTATCATGCGATGGACTATAAGAAAGTGACTCTTTCTTAACTAAAAAAGACAAGACTATGGAGAAGGTTTCAGCCGACAAAATTGTATCTTTGGCGGCTATTATCTAGATAAGAAGCCCCGTTATTCTTTCGTCCCGAAAAATTTTAGTACTTTGTGTACTTAGGAATTTGGAGCGCGACGGATGAATAAGCACCATACGATTACCGAAAAAATGTGTAGGGATGCGACAAAGTCGCATCCCTACACATCAAGACATCTCGGTAATCGTATAGAGGGCATTCAATTCAAAGCAATCCAAACAACCTGTACACGAAGCGCTTAGTGTTTGATTCAGTTAATTACTGGTTGTTTTTGGTTAATCAACACAAGTAGTATCCAATATAAAAACCATCCCCAGCGAGGGAGATGGTTTTTTGTTGATTAATGATCTGCAATTTCGCCTTCTGGGAAAGATTCAGCCAGTAAGATAACGATTACAGAAACGACAAGCGAAACATATACGCCTGGCATGAAGTCAAATGGCAAGTTAGCAATTGCTCCAGAAACATAGTTCAACATAGTGATTAAACAGAAAGACCAGAAAAATGTCATTACGTATTTCATTGAATTCACCTCTACATTACTATTTCATATTTAATCATATCACAGTGGTTACATTGGAGAAACTAATTTCCATGCAAACGGAACTTTATTTGGCGAAAAAGTGTCAACAGGTTGAAAAGTGAGCCCGTTTCTTTTATGATTAAGAGCAGGTACTAATAATAGATGATAAAGAACGGGGGATGCGGAATGACTGCTGGATTTATCGGCATGGGTAAATACGTACCATCACACGTTTTGACGAACGCGGACCTAGAAAAGCGTTTGGATACATCGGATGAATGGATTCGTACAATGACAGGCATCGAAGAAAGACGCATCGCAGACGATTCAACGGATACGTCTCATATGGCATACAACGCTGCAGTGGAAGCGATTAACAACGCAGGGATCAAACCAGAAGAAATCGGACTTATTCTTGTAGCTACAGTCACACCTGATCGACCTTTTCCTTCAGTGTCGACAATGCTTCAACAACAGCTCGGCGCAACCAATGCGGCGGCTATGGACATTTCAGCGGCTTGTGCAGGGTTCATGTATGGCGTCGTAACGGCGAAACAGTTCGTCGAATCTGGCACATATGATTATGTCCTAGTTGTCGGAGTTGAAAAATTATCTAAAATTACCAATTGGGAAGACCGCAATACCGCCATTCTTTTCGGAGATGGAGCGGGTGCAGCTATTATAGGAAAAGTAAGTGAAGGACGGGGAATCCTGTCATTCGAACTCGGTGCAGACGGTAGCGGTGGCAAACACCTTTATCAGGATGAAAAACTTGTTATGAATGGCCGTGAAGTATTCAAATTCGCAGTCCGTCAGATGGGCGAATCCGCAGAAAGCGTTATTAGAAAAGCGGGTCTAATGAAGGAAGACGTCGATTTCCTTATTCCGCACCAAGCGAATATACGAATTATGGAATCTTCTCGTGAACGACTAGGTTTACCAGTAGAAAAAATGTCCAAGACAATCCATAAATATGGCAATACATCTGCCGCGTCCATTCCAATTTCACTTGTCGATGATCTAGCTGAAGGCAGAGTGAAAGATGATGACGTTATTGTCATGGTTGGATTCGGCGGAGGTCTCACTTGGGGCGCAATATGCATTAAGTGGGGAAAATAAAAAAGTACACATGTTTTGTAGTGTATGAAAAGTGACAAGAAGCGTCAGTCTTTATAGAATAGAAGGGAAGTTTTCACATATGGGAATAAAACGTGTAGTAGTAACAGGTATAGGGGCAATTTCTCCAGTCGGGAATTCAGCGGAGGAGTCTTGGAAAGCGGTCTTGGAAGGGAAATCTGGAATCGGACCACTAACAAGACTTGACAGTGATAAGTTTCCTGTAAAAGTGGCAGCAGAAGTGAAAGATTTTGATATAGAACAATATATCTCTCGGAAAGACGCGCGTAAAATGGATCGATTCACGCATTACGCACTTGCGGCATCGATTATGGCAATGAAAGATGCAAATCTTGAACTTGAAGGAGATTTAGCTCTTCGCACGGGTGTCTGGATTGGTTCAGGCATCGGTGGTATGGAAACGCATGAGCAACAGTTTCTAACGTTCCAAGAGAAAGGCTATCGACGTGTTAGCCCGTTTTTCGTACCAATGATGATTCCCGATATGGCAGCGGGCCAAGTATCGATTTATCACGGAGCAAAAGGCATTAACTCTTGTACCGTAACAGCTTGTGCATCAGGCACGAACTCGATAGGAGATGCATTTGAAGTTATTCGCCGCGGTGATGCTGACGTTATGATTACTGGCGGAGCAGAAGCGCCAATCACAACAATGGCAGTTGCTGGTTTTTGTGCGAATACAGCATTGTCGTTAAACCCCGACCCTGCAACCGCATCACGTCCATTTGATAAAGAACGTGACGGTTTTGTAATTGGAGAAGGAGCTGGTATCTTAATCCTTGAAGAGTACGAGCATGCAATTGCACGCGGTGCGAAAATTTACGCTGAACTAACCGGCTATGGTGCAACAGGTGATGCGCACCATATTACGGCTCCAGCTCCTGGGGGCGAAGGTGGCGCACGCGCGATGCAACAGGCGATTGAGCAAAGTGGTATCAGTCCAGATGAAATCGATTATATTAATGCTCACGGAACGAGCACGCCATATAACGACCAATTCGAAACAATGGCAGCGAAAACAGTTTTCGGCGAACACGCTTATAAACTCACGATGAGCTCAACAAAATCAATGACAGGCCATTTGCTCGGCGCAGCAGGCGGATTGGAAGCAATCTTCACGGTGAAGGCATTGCAAGAAGGAATCCTGCCACCGACAATGAATTTTGTGAATCCAGATCCTGAGTGTGATCTCGACTATGTAACTGAAGGTGCGCGCAAAGCGGACATTACGTACGCTATGAGCAACTCACTCGGTTTCGGCGGACATAACGCATCACTCGTATTCAAAAAAGTATAAGTTTAATTTGGCAGGACGTTCCAGTTTACTGGGGCGTCTTTTTGTTTATGTAGTTTTGGGCTTGTTCAGAAAGATTCGCGGCTTGCCCTGATAGTTTGGCGATTAGCCCTTACAGTATGGAAGTTTGCCCTCAGAGTTTAGTGATGCGCTCCCAGTTTCTTGGCTTGCCCTGACAGTTTGGCGATTTGTCCTTACAGTATGGAAGTTTGCCCTCAGATTTTCGCGATGCCATCACAGTTTCGTGGATTGCCCTGACAGTTTGATGATTTGCCCTCACAGTGCGGAAGTTTGCCCTCAGAGTTTTGCGATGCGCTCCCAGTTTCGTGGATTGCCCTGACAGTTTGGTAATTAGCCCTCACAGTACCGAAGTTTGTCCTCAGAGTTCCGCAATGCGCCAACCCACCCCGCCACATTCAAAGTACTATCTTTTCAAATTAAATGGCCCCCTTCGTCTAAAAGGGGGCCATGCTGTCATATAATCAAAGAAAATCAAAAGGACGATGCTAATGACACGCATATTTTTATTTCTAATTAGTTATGGGCTAATTGTTGTTACTGTTTCACAAATAATATTTTATTTTAATTACAGATCATTCGGTTACGACTGGTATCAAATCATTTATTTTATAATACATACGGCAGATTTTGCGTTATTCGTCGTAGCAACAATCATGATTATTCTTACCGTCTACGTCCGAGTCCCATCGCGACTTCCATCTTCCCGAGAGTGACAGCTGCAATCGCATTTGCTTTCACTGCGCCTTCATCCAAAATTTCATCTAGGACAGGCGAATCCAAAAGTACGTAGTATCTCTCTTGGATAGGTGATAGATGGTTGATGACGGCTTCGGCTACGCCAGCTTTAAATGCGCCATATCCAAGTCCATCATATTTCACAACAAGATCTTCAATTGAAACATCACTTAACGCTGATTCAATTGTCAATAGATTCGATACACCTGGTTTATTTTCAACGTCGTATTTCACGATGCCTTCAGAATCTGTTACTGCGCTTTTAATCTTTTTCTCGATTTCTTTGGGTGTATCAAGTAGCGAGATAGTCCCTTTTTTATTAGGATCAGATTTACTCATTTTCTTTAACGGATCTTGGAGTGACTTAATGCGTGCACCATTCTTTGGAATTCTGACTTCTGGAATCGTCAAGATACCGCCGAACCTTTTATTGAACCGCTCTGCTAGATCACGCGTCAATTCAAGATGCTGCTTTTGGTCATCGCCAACCGGGACGATATTAGTGTTATATAGAAGGATGTCAGCAGCCATAAGTGGTGGATATGTCAGAAGCGCCGAAGAAACGCCCTCTTTCCCATCTGATTTATCTTTGAACTGCGTCATACGCTCAAGTTCACCGATATAAGCAATACATTGCATCATCCAGCCTGCTTGCGCGTGTGCAGGGACTTCTGATTGGATAAACAATACCGCTTTCTCTGGATCGATTCCACTTGCAATATAGATTGCAGCAAGAGAACGGATTGTTTTTGCCAATTCCACTGGATCCTGCTGAACTGTGATAGCATGCTGATCGACAATACAAAATAGGCATTGATAGTCATTTTGTAACTCTGTAAATTGACGGAAGGCACCGATGTAGTTGCCAAGTGTTACTGTTCCTGTCGGCTGTACGCCTGAAAAAATGGTTTTCATTTTGAAAAACTCCTCCTGTTTGATGGATAAAATAAATTGTTAAGGCTACCTAATATGATGAAAAAGCTCCGATGGAAGGCGGCTTAAGTTCGCCACTATGGAAGGCAACCAAAGTACGCCGATAACGGAAGGTAGTCTAAGAACGCAACGTCCTGTCGCAACGACTACATGATCAGCATCCTGCTGACCCCGGCAATGGTTGCACACCTACATGCTGTAGGCGCAAAAAAAACATCAGCCGTCCCCGTAAAAAAAGGGACGACTGATGTTTGATCAACCGTGGTACCACCCGAATTGCCCGAAGGCCACTCTGATTCCCATAACGCGGGGGACGTGACGAGCTTCTTTAGGGCTAATTCAAAAAGTCCATATACTTTGAATTAGCTCAAAAGGTTCGCTTATCAAGCTCGGGATCCCATTCTTTCGGTTCAGTCTACCTGTTTGCACCACCCACAGGCTCTCTGAAAGACTGATACTGAAATACTTTTTTCCGTCATTGCCATTCGCTCTAAATGTTTCTAATAATTATAAATCTTACACTGGGAAAATGCAATAGGCTTGCTCCTTAAATATAAAAAATAAGGAGCGCGATTCCCATCATAATAAGAATGAGTGTACCGCTTCCGAGCATTGGACTTACGTTTCCTGAAAAAACTTCTGAAGGCTTCCGCATCGCCATAACATCATCCATCCGACGTTTAGGTGTAACTACTTTTCTCATGCTAACGGTAAATACATCGAAAAATCCGGTTGAAAAAACGAAAGAGACCAGACCAAGAAATGTTAGTACGCCTCCAACGATGAAAGATGCGTTTATATAAGAGAGTAAAGTGAGCTCTTTAAAATAGAGTAGAATAAGCAGAATAATTATTACATGTGCAATCAGAATATTCCTAACTATTTTCTTCATATTTCCACCCCGTTCCAAAGTAATAGTAAAGTATTGGTAAGGAAAAATCAATATAACAGAAGTATATCAATAAAAAATATGAATTAATTTATCGTTGTAAGCGTTGTCAATGCAGGCTTTGTCTATATAACGCTGTTCTATTACACTAGAAAATTTCAAAAAGGTATGTACAACTGTGAGAATCATTGTATAATATAAATGTACCTAGTTTTCAGACAATTTTGAGGAGGTCATCGATTTGAAAAACCACAAATTTATGTGGCTAATTAGTATCATGCTTGTACTTAGCGTGTTCTTAGCAGCGTGCGGCGACAAAGAAGAAGCAGGCACTACTGAACCGGTAAAAGACAAAGAAGAGGACAAAGGAACTACAGAAGAACCAGCTAATGAAGAAGTGGCGCAAGTTCTGAATCTGATTGAAACAGCAGAGATTCCTTCTATTGACTCATCAATTTCAGAAGATGCTGTAGGTTTCAACGTACTGAACAACATTATGGAAGGACTTTACCGTCTTGACCAAGACAGTCTTCCAGTACCTGCTATGGCAGATGGAGAACCTGAAATCAGTGAAGATGGATTGACATACACATTCAAAATCCGTGATGCACAATGGTCTGATGGAACACCTGTAACTGCGCATGACTTTGTATATGCTTGGCAGCGCGCAGTCGATCCGGATACTGGTTCACCTTACGGACCATATTTGATGGCAGGCATGATTAAAAACGCAACTGAAATCGGTGAAGGAACTGCAGAAATTGCAGATCTTGGAATTAAAGCAGAAGACGATAAAACACTTATCGTTGAACTTGAACGTCCAGTTGCTTACTTCCTATCACTTATGTCTTTCGGTACATTCTACCCACTTAACGAAGAATTCGTAACTGCTCAGGGTGATAAATATGCAACTAACTCTGAAGCAATGATCTATAACGGTCCATTCTCATTAGCTGATTGGGATGGTACTGGTAACTGGAAATATGTTAAAAATGACAAGTATTGGGATGCTGATACTGTAAAACTTGAAGAAATCATTGTTGACGTCGTTAAAGAAACTGCAACAGGTGTAAAATTATATGAACAAGGCAAGAAAGACCGTGTACTACTTTCTGCTGAATATGCAATGCAATTTGCTGATGATCCAAATATCATCAATGAGCTTGAAACATCTGTATTCTACTTTAAACTGAATCAAGAACGTAACGGTAAAGCTACACCACTTGCAAATGCTGACATTCGTAAAGCATTCGCAAGAGCCTTCAACAAAGAAGAGTTAGCAGATGCAATACTTGCTAATGGTTCTATTGCTGCTAACTTCCTAGTTGCAGATGACTTTACTTTTGATGCGGATGGAAAAGATTTCCGTGATTACAGCGGTGAATTCTCTGCATATAACGTTGAAGAAGCACAAGAATATTGGAAAAAAGGTCTGGCAGCACTTGGAACAGACAAAGTGGAAATTGAAATTCTCGGTGGCGACACTGAAAACGCAAAAAAACAACAAGAATGGTTCAAATCGGAATTTGAAAGAAACCTTCCAGGTTTGACAATCAAACTGAAAGAAGTTCCTTTTGCTGTTCGTCTTGAACTTGATGATACAAGTGATTATGATGTTCAATCAGCAGGATGGGGCCCTGACTTCCAGGATCCAATCTCGTTCATGGAATTGTTCGTAACGGGAAGTCCACAAAACAAAATGAATTACTCTAACCCAGAGTATGACAAGCTTATTGAATCTACAAAAACTACAATTGCAACTGATCCAGTAGCTCGTTTTGAAGCATTTGCAAAAGCTGAAAAAATTCTTCTTGAAGATGATGCAGGTCTTGTACCTCAGTATCAACGCGGAAGAATGGTTCTTATGAACCCTGCTGTAAAAGGTCTTGCTACACATCCATTCGGTGGCGACTATAGCTACAAATGGACGTATATGGAAGCTGCAGAAAAGTAAGAAGTATAACTTGTTAGCTTAAAATCTTATAGAAAAGAGAGTATATGGGCATTTATGACCATGTACTCTCTTTTTCACTGAGGTTAAACTAACTAAAAATTCGTTGTATTATTTGCTAGAATTAATAGTTTTTTAATTAAATTCATCTATGAAATATAGGAGGTGCGAAAATGGCAAAGTATATCACTAAACGTGTGATTTATATGTTCCTATCACTATTCTTGATAGCATCGTTTACATTTGTTCTAATGAAACTGCTTCCAGGGTCCCCGTTAGCTTCCGCAGCAAAATTATCCGTTGAGCAAAGGGAAGTCGTTTATGAGAAGTATGGATTGAACGATCCGATTCCCGTACAGTACGCCCGCTATATGGGGAACCTTGCAAAAGGTGACTTTGGTGTATCGTTTCAATATAAAAATGCAGATGTCACAACACTTATTGTGAAAAAACTGAAATACTCGGCGATTTTAGGATCTCAGGCACTTATTTTCGGGACCTTAATCGGAATTATTCTCGGAATGATTGCCGCGTTGAAACAAAATACAGTTTGGGATTATGGTAGTACCATTATCGCAATTCTCGGTATCTCCATACCGTCCTTTGTTTTTGCAGTATTGCTGCAATATGTCTTTGCAGTATGGCTTGGAGTGCTACCAGTTGGCCTGTGGGAAGGTTGGAAGTCCAGTATACTACCTTCAATCGCACTTGCGATGGGACCTATTGCTATCGCGGCAAGATTCATCCGAACAGAAATGATAGAAGTATTAAGCTCAGACTATATTTTGCTAGCAAAAGCGAAAGGCGCAAATTGGTTTGAAATCGCTTTCAAACACGCATTCCGTAATGCGCTTATTCCGCTAATCACAGTCCTTGGACCAGTTGCAGCAGGACTATTAACAGGATCACTTGTAGTTGAGCAGATTTTCGCAATCCCAGGTATAGGTGAACAGTTCGTTAAATCAATTAACTCGAACGACTTCGCTGTCATCATGGGTACAACAATGTTCTTCTCGGTATTCCTAATTGTGATTATATTAATAGTGGATATTCTTTATGGGGTCATTGATCCGCGTATCCGTTTGTCTGGAGGTTCCAAGTAATGACTACTAACATGAAGAAACTACCAAAAGATTCGTTTGAGCGGATTACAATCGATAGCTCGCATGCCGAAAAAATTTCGAAACCGAGTTTGAGTTTCTGGCAGGATGCTTGGCTTCGGATCCGAAAAAACAAAGCGGCTATCGTCAGTATGTTCATTCTTGTGTTTATTGTATTTATGGCATTTGCAGGTCCTTTCATGGTTGAACATGATCCAGAGGATGTAAAAGTTGCGCATGCAAGCTTACCGCCTAAAATTCCAGGGCTTGAAAAATTAGGTATTTTTGATGGCGAAGGTAAACTGGGTTCTAAAACAGTTAATCTGTATGAGTTAAAGAAAGTAGAAGTTAACTACTGGTTCGGCACGGATAGCCTAGGGCGCGATTTGTTTTCACGTCTCTGGAAAGGAACGCAAATCTCACTGTTAATCGCATTCGTAGCCGCTATCATTGATGTTGTGATAGGCGTCATCTACGGCGGAATTTCCGGTTATTACGGAGGCCGAACCGACGATGTCATGCAACGAATTGTCGAAGTGCTAATTGGAGTTCCGACACTGGTCATCGTTATTCTTATGATTATGATCATGGATCCGGGCATATTGTCCATTATCATAGCCATATCGATAACAGGATGGATTGGAATGTCCCGTATTGTACGCGGACAAGTTCTTAAATACAAAACACAGGAATTCGTCTTGGCAGCTAAAACCTTAGGTGCAAGCGATACACGAATTATCAGCAAGCACTTACTGCCGAATATCATGGCGATTATTGTCATAAATATGATGTTCACAATTCCTACAGCAATTTTCTTTGAGGCATTTTTAAGCTTTATAGGACTTGGCCTTCAAGCGCCGAATGCTTCTCTTGGAACACTTATTAATGATGGTTATAAATTCATTGAGTATCAGCCACATATTTTGTTCTTCCCGGCGGTTGTCATAAGTTTACTTATGATTGCGTTCAACTTAATTGGGGATGGACTACGTGATGCACTTGATCCGAAAATGAAAGATTAAAGGAGGAAAGCGAAATGGAGAAAATTGTTGAAGTGAAAAACCTGGAGCTTTCCTTCCATACATTTGCAGGAGAAGTGAAAGCGATTCAAGGGGTTAATTTTGAAGTGTTTAAAGGGGAGACGCTCGCTATAGTTGGTGAGTCAGGTTCAGGTAAATCGGTAACGACGAAATCGATTATGCGGCTCCTTCCGAAGTCTAGTACCGAGTACAAAAATGGTGAGATTTTATTCGGAGGAAGAGACCTTCTGAAGATTTCTGAAAAAGAAATGCAAAAAGTAAGAGGAAAAGACATTTCGATGATATTCCAAGATCCGATGACTTCACTTAATCCGACAATGACGATTGGTAACCAGATTATGGAGCCACTGCTAAAACACCAAAAACTTAGTAAAACCGAAGCTCGGAAAAAGTCTATTGAATTGTTGACTCTGGTTGGGATGCCTAAGCCAGAAATGCGATTGAAACAATACCCTCACCAATTTTCTGGTGGACAGCGTCAACGTATCGTCATTGCTGTTGCCTTGGCATGTAATCCAAAGCTTCTCATTGCGGATGAGCCGACGACAGCATTGGATGTTACAATTCAAGCGCAAATCTTAGAATTGATGAAAGACTTGCAAAAGAAAATTGATACGGCAATCATTTTCATCACACATGATCTTGGAGTCGTAGCAAACGTTGCAGACCGTGTTGCGGTCATGTACGGCGGCCGAATCGTCGAGGTGGGAACGGTTGATGAAGTCTTTTATAATCCGCAGCATCCGTATACGTGGGGGCTTCTAAGTTCAATGCCGTCACTGGATACATCTGAAGAGAAACTATATGCGATTCCAGGCACGCCACCCGATTTGTTGGATCCTCCGAAAGGAGATGCATTTGCACTGCGTAGTGAATATGCGATGAAGATTGATTTGGAACAAGTTCCGCCACTCTTTAAAGTAAGTGAAACCCATTATGCGGCGACGTGGCTACTCCATCCGGATGCACCTCAAGTGGATCCGCCGGTAGCGGTCATAGAGCGAATGAAGAGATTCCCTGGCAGCCGGTATTATGAAGGCAATGCAGGAGGTGTTCGATAATGGCTGAAAAATTACTTGAAATCAAAAACTTGAAACAGTATTTCAATGTGGGAACAAAGAATGAAGTGCGTGCTGTTGACGATATAACATTCGACATCTATAAAGGCGAAACGCTTGGTATTGTTGGTGAATCTGGTTGCGGTAAATCAACAACCGGTCGTACAATCATCCGTCTTTACGATGCGACAGGCGGGGAAGTCATTTATGATGGCGTCGATGTCCATGCGAAAAAATCGAAAAAAGAACTAAAAGCGTTCAACCGGAAAATGCAGATGATTTTCCAAGATCCATATGCATCATTAAATCCGCGTATGAAAGTGCTTGATATCATCGCTGAAGGCCTCGATATTCATGGTCTTGTGAAGAATACGAAAGAACGTACTGCACGTGTTCATGAGCTCCTTGAGACGGTAGGATTGAACCGTGAGCATGCCAATCGTTATCCGCATGAATTCTCTGGTGGTCAACGTCAGCGTCTTGGAATTGCACGTGCGCTTGCTGTAGAACCAGAATTCATTATCGCAGATGAACCGATTTCAGCTTTGGACGTATCTATTCAAGCGCAAGTCGTCAACTTGTTGAAAGAGCTTCAAGAAGAAAGAGGACTGACATATCTATTCATCGCACATGACTTGTCGATGGTGAAATATATCTCAGATCGAATTGGTGTTATGCATTTCGGTAAACTTGTCGAAATTGGACCAGCCGAAACGATCTATACGGCGCCTTTACATCCTTATACGCAATCGCTATTATCTGCGATTCCGTTGCCAGATCCAGCTTATGAGCGTAGCCGTGTACGAAAAAGCTACGATTCAACATCACATAAGTATCTTCAGGATGAAGAAGTAATCATGCGTGAAGTGACACCAGGGCATTTTGTCCTTTGCTCACAGCGCGAATTCGATTCTTTTGCAAAGTAAGTTTAAATAGAAGCAACTGGGCTGGTTTTCGATAAGAGAACCAGTCCTTTTGCGTGTTTGAATATAGATAATGGTAAGTATGCGGTGAAATTCATGGATTCAGGTAATAGGAATTCCCTAAATGTTAATTACAAACCAAAATAGATAAAGAATTTCAGTGGTGAGCCTTATGTTTCTGAATTTTTTTAAATTAATATGAAACCTTTGCCCGTATTTAGACGTACTATATAATGTAGACACTAAATTATTTTCAATTAGCAGCTACCCAAATGAGAAAGTTTTTTATTTGACAAAGCAGATGTTTAATTAATTCTTGCATCGGGTATAACAGTAGAGAGAACATGCACATACTGATGAAAGTCGCTTATGTTGCGGAACTGTGACAATAGTGTATGGGATAGCGAATAATTTTTAAAAAGTGTATTCATCGGTAATGAAAATGTGTATAATAGGGATTAGAAGCAGACAGTTTAAAATAATTCTAATCTAAACGTAAAAATATAAATCAAAACATTCGAGCCGACTGAAAGGGAGTGTCAGCATATGATGGTCACATTATTTACTTCACCTAGCTGTACATCATGCAGAAAAGCGAAAGCATGGTTAGAGGAACACGAGATTCCGTATACTGAACGTAACATTTTTTCGGAACCATTGAATATTGATGAAATAAAAGAAATACTTCGTATGACTGAAGATGGAACAGATGAAATTATTTCAACTCGTTCGAAAATATTCCAAAAATTAAACGTTGATGTGGAAAGCCTTCCATTACAACGCCTATATGAATTAATCCAAGAACATCCGGGTCTTTTAAGAAGACCAATTATTCTTGATGAGAAAAGACTTCAAGTGGGATACAATGAAGATGAAATTCGTCGATTCCTACCTAGAAAAGTAAGAGCCTATCAGCTGCTTGAAGCGCGGCGCATGGTAAACTAATCCGTAAAATAGTGTGAAGCTGATAGGGGTTGACATTGCAAAATGCCGTACACCTATCGGCTTTTTGTGTTTCTCTTGCTTTCCGGGTGGATGTTCTCTACAATGCTATTACTATCAAAATTATACGTCCTAAGGCGGAACCCTTTCAAAACGTAGAGGACGGTCATATAGTAAGTATAAGCATTGCAGGATTTTTTCACACATCGAAGGGAACCGGACAAATCCTGTTCCATAGGAAGGGAGAGAAAAGGGATGGAAATAGAGCGTATTAATGAAAATACAGTTAAGTTTTTTCTTTCATATATTGATATCGAAGAGCGTGGCTTTACTCGTGAGGAAGTTTGGTATAATCGCGACAAGAGCGAGGAACTCTTCTGGGAGATGATGGACGAAGTCAGTGACGAGTCTGAGTTTGAAGTCGAGGGGCCATTATGGATTCAAGTACATGCGATGAGCGGCGGCATTGAAGTGACGGTCACACGTGCGCAAATGTCTGAGGATGGTGAACCACTTGAATCACCATTCACTAACGATGATCCAAGAAAACTGTTCCAGCATGGCAAAATGTATGACGACGATGATGATGATGATGATACTATGCCAGGTATAGGGGATGCAGCATTTGAATGGCTTGACAATATGTTTGTCTTTAGCGAATTTGATGATCTTATTCCTCTAGCAGGGAAGATGAAAGATTATGAAGTGAAGACATCTCTATATTCGTTTGAAAATAACTTTTATTTACACTTGTTATATGACGATGAAATTATGGATGATTCTCGCAAGACAGATCTGTTTAGCGTACTTTCAGAATTCGGTCAACCGTCAAACATGACGATTCATCGAATTGAAGAGTACGGCAAACTTATCATGGACTCAGATGTTTTCGTGACAATAGAGCGATACTTTGGGGCAAAATAAAGGACAGTAGAAACAGCTATCTTAAATGGTAGCTGTTTTTTTTACTTGCTTTAGTATCTGAATATTTGTATTATTAATGCAGGGAGGAGCTGAATATTATTCTTACAGCAAAAACAGAGGAAGGAAAACTTGTTGTTCTTACACCGGAATTAGAAAGAGAACGGTTGCGCAAATGGCGAAAGTTGCGATCATTCTTTTGCCCACAATGTAATTTTCCGGTTCAGTTGAAAGTTGGAGATATTATCATCCCACATTTCGCACATTTGAAGGATTCTACCTGTCTTACTTTATTCTCAGAAGGTGAATCTTACAGCCATCTTCAAGGTAAGCAACAATTGTATGCTTTTTTTCAAAAACATGCCGAGCTTGTCGAACTTGAACCATTTTTAAGAATGTTATCTCAAAGACCTGATATCCTGATAACGACACAATCTGAATCGATAGCCGTTGAATTCCAGTGCAGTACGATTCCCATTACTGACGTAGAGGCTAGATCCGCAGGTTATCGTAGTATAGATATGAAATCCATCTGGATTTTGCATACCCCAGCAAAATTTAGTTCATTACCTGTAGGTGTCGGTACATTCGATTTTTCAAGATTCCACGAAAGCTACTTGACACATACATCCCCTGAAGGCTATTTCTTACTCACATATAACCCCCAAACGGAACGATTCCATTATTTTACGAGTCTTATTCATGTCGCAGGTAAGCGCTATATTGGTATCCATCGTACTTTGCCATTATCGATGCAGATATTTCCATTTGCTCGGCCAAAAACCCCGACAGAGCAAGAAATTTACCGTTATGTAACCCTTTATTTATCCATACGCAATCAATTTATTCAATCCCGTATTTTATTGAATAAAAGGGGGGTGAACAATCCTTTTCTAAGAATGTGCTATGAACTGCGAGTGATACCAACGAATCTTCCAAAATGGATTGGATTACCCGTCCTTTTCAGTGAGTCATTCCGCGAGCATGACTGTGAATGGCAATTAGCATTCCTTTATTATTTGAGAAGAAAGGGGATTAGTGTTAGAACTATATCCCGCAGTCAGGTTAGAAAATATGTCTCTCTGTTAGAAGAGCCATCGGAAGCAAAGGGAAAAGCGTGCATAGCATACCGCGATTTCCTTATTTCCGCGACTGTAGATTCTTGTCAAAACAGAACAGTTATTGACGAAGAAAAAATAATTCAACTAATTTCAGAAAGATTGCTTGCAAAGCGTTATGAAAATTGAGAAAATAGGATTGATTCGTTTCCCGAAGTAATGGGAGAAGGGGGATAAGTGACGATGGCTGAAACTAAGAACAAAGTATTAACTCGTGGTGAAGTAAAGGTAGAGGAGACTTGGCGTCTCGAAGACATATTTGCAACTGATGAAGCATGGGAAAAAGAATTCGCTGAAGTTGAGGAATTCTCCGGTAAAGCAGATTCTTACAAAGGGACACTTTCGGGTGGTGGAGATGCGCTTTACACTGCATTGACATACCGTGACACCCTCTCTGAAAGACTGCGCAGGATTTACACGTATGCGCATTTGAAGACTGACCAGGATACGACAAACAGCTTCTATCAGGCGATGGATAGCCGTGTGAAATCACTTTACGTGAAAGTAGCAACTGCATTATCATTCTTCTTGCCAGAGCTTCTGGCTATTGATGAAACAGAATTGAACAAGCTGGTTACTGAGCATGAGGGACTAGCTCTTTATAAACAAGAATTCGAAGAAGTTAACACGCAGCGGCCACATGTGCTGCCTGCTGAACAAGAAGCTTTGCTTGCACAACTATCAGAAGTCACGGGCAATTCTTCAGAAACATTCAGTATGTTGAACAATGCTGATTTAACTTTCCCAATGGTGAAAGATGAAAAAGGTGAAGAAGTAGAATTATCACATGGCCGTTATGTAGGTTTTTTGGAAAGTGATGATCCGCGTGTTCGCGAGGATGCGTTCAAAGCAATGTATTCGAAATACAGCGAATTCCAAAATACTTTCGCATCCACGCTTTCAGGTAATGTAAAAGGCGATAACGTTAATGCACGTATCCGCAATTATTCATCTGCGCGCGAGGCTGCAATGTCAAATAATCATATCCCTGAACAGGTTTATGAAAATCTTGTTTCAACAATCAATAAAAACGTCCACTTGCTACAGCGCTATGTCGCGCTCCGTAAAAAAGTGTTCGGATTGGAAGAACTTCATATGTGGGATATGTATGCACCGCTTGTGAAAGATGCAGGCATGGAAGTTCCATATGACGAAGCTAAACAAACGATGCTTGATAGTTTCCACCCACTAGGTGAAGAGTATGTATCGATCGTAAAAGAGGGTCTTGAGAATCGTTGGGTAGACGTCCGTGAAAACAAAGGGAAGCGTTCAGGAGCTTATTCTTCAGGCGCCTATGGAACAAATCCATATGTCTTAATGAACTGGCAAGATAACGTCAGTAACTTGTTCACACTCGCGCATGAATTCGGCCATAGTGTTCATAGTTATTATTCACGGAAAAGCCAGCCATTCGTCTATAGCGGTTATTCCATTTTCGTAGCTGAAGTCGCGTCAACTGTGAATGAGGCTATTTTGAATGATCATCTTTTGAAAACGATTGATGATGAACAGAAACGAATTTATTTGCTGAATTATTGGCTTGACGGCTTCCGTGGTACTGTTTTCCGTCAAACCATGTTTGCTGAGTTCGAACACCTTATTCATCAGCTTGATCAGCAAGGTGTCGCGCTGACTGCTGAAAAATTGACAGAAGAGTACTATGCACTCAATAAGAAATATTTCGGTGAAGATCTAGTCGTCGACGAGGAAATTGGCTTAGAGTGGGCAAGAATTCCACATTTCTACTATAACTATTATGTTTATCAGTATGCAACAGGTTATAGTGCAGCAGTCGCACTAAGCAATCAAATCTTGACAGAAGGAGAGCCGGCAGTTGAACGCTATGTGAATAACTTCTTGAAAGCCGGTTCTTCCGATTACCCAATCGAAGTACTGAAAAAAGCAGGCGTCGACATGACAAGTGCTGCTCCAATCGAAGAAGCATGCCGCGTCTTCGAAGAAAAGTTGAACGAACTTGAATCACTTCTTTTGAAAAAATAAATTAAATTGACCTAGCAAAAAGCCTTATCCGCCATATTTCTGGTCGAGATAGGGCTTTTTCTTCTATACATATTACTATATAAATATAAAGTAAGGCGTATTGGTGAAATCATCATTGTGACAGTCATGTGAAAATCATTGTGAATTCTTGATGCTACTATTATTTTATGATAAGGTAAGGATGTGAAATAAATCACATACCAAACATACACCCCTTTTGTTTGAACGTGAACATTTCTCCCATTCCCTTTGAATAAGAGCATTCCCTCCCCCCCAGGAGCGAATGCTCTTTTCTTTTGGTTTAACGGGGGAAAGCTGTGTGACGATTGTCATGGAAAAGTGCGGAACTGTGATGGCAAGTTGTGAAACTGTAAGGGGAAATGTGCGAACTGTGATGACAACGCGTGAAACTGTGAGTGCATCGGAAACTATAATGGCAAGTTGCGAAACTGTAAGGGAAAATGTGCGAACTGTGATGACAACACATGAAATTGTGAGTGCACCGGAAACTGTCATGGCAAGTTGTGGAACTGTGAGGGGAAGTGTGGAACTGTGATGGCACCGCGGGGAACTGTGAGTGCATCGGGAAACTGTCATGGCAAGTTGCGGAACTGTGAGGGGAAGCGAGTGAACTGTGATGGCAATGCGTGAAACTGTGAGTGCAATTCGTAACTACCATATCCAATGAGATAAAGGAAAGGTTAATAATAAAGCTATTGTCATATCTTCAACTATTCTGTATAATTAAATAGAATTATCAGATTACTTGAAGGGAAGTGGAATCAAATACGCATTATTATTAATAGGAGTCAACCTGATTTGCTAGAGGGAATACCTCGTCTGATAGCCCGGTTACACCCTGACCATCGGAAATTACAGTTCTTAAAGGACTCTTTTTACCGAATAAGTGCTGGATATTCAGGTGAGTGTAATGTGGATACGTATATCGAGCGCACTCAAATAACCCATTTGACAAAGATATTTACCGATGTACATTTGCGAATTTCCCCGACATTCACATTTCAGATTGATACTTTGATTATTACGGAGCGCTATGTCTTAATTGTTGAAGTGAAAAATCTCAAAGATACAGTCCGTTTTGTGCAAAATCCCCCACATCTTGAGCAAATCTTTGAAACAGGTACAGAAGCAATCCTCGACTGCCCGATTCATCAAATTGAATCAAATAAATCGAATCTTGATGAATGGTTCCGTCAGCGTGGAATACATTTGAAGACATCTGGATTACTTGTTCTGGCTAACCAGAAGACAAAGGTGAAAGATGCACCTTCCGACTTTCCTATTATTTATAAGAAGCAAATCCCTTACTTTCTACAAAAACTACAGCCAGCTGAGACAATTCTTTCAACTGCAAAAATACATGACTTAGCAAGAGAAATTCATGCTGAAAAGCAACACTTCAATCCATTTCCGTTATGTTCATACTATAGTATCGATCACAGGGAGTTAAAGACAGGTTTGTTGTGCCGATATTGCAATAGGCAACTCCAGCGAGAAAATCGTGAGAAGTGGTCTTGTGAGCTTTGTGGGAAGAATACTGTTGACCCTTACAGCGATGGCATCAAAGATTGGTTCATGCTTGTTAAAAATTCAATTACAAACGAGGAATGCCGGAGTTTTTTAAAATTAAAAGGATCAAATGCAGCTCGTTACATTTTATCAAAATCGGGTCTTGTGAAAAAAGGAAGGTCCAAGGCGACTTTTTATATTTCGAGCAATAGAAAACAGAGATAATTCCGTGTTGGGTAGAGCCTTTCATATATGAAAGGCTCTTTTAATTGGAGTTTTAGGAAACTGTCATGGCAAGTTGCAAAACTGTAAGGGGAAGCGAGAGAACTGTGATGGCAACGCATGAAACTGTGAGTGCACCGGACAACTGTGATGGCAAGTTACAAAACTGTAAGGGGAAGTGTGTGAACTGTGATGGCAAAACGCACAAAACTGTAAGTGCAAACTACTGAACTATCATGGCTACATATACAACCCAAACCCCACTCAACAAAAAAAGCCACCTCACTCCCCGGAATCTCCAGGCAATGAAGTAGCTCACTTAATTCATATCATTTTTTTACGCCATAATGTCATGTCCTGGAAATGAATCCGTTCGACATGCTGTTGGAGAAGGCGTTTCTTGAGTTCGCGTTCTGCAGATTTTTCCGTGATGTTGTAGATACTAGCAATCTCTGTTGTGGAGAGTGTATCGAAACGTTGGAACAAATCCTCAAGTGGAGGGGGGATGTCCGGCAGAATCGGTCCGCCGACTAACTCTTCTAAAATTTGTTCGTAGACATCGTAGTCGTATAAGCCGCTCACTTTTAATCCTTCATCTTCAATGTTTTCATTGAAAAAGACGAAAGTAGGTGCTTTGTCGACTTCCATTTCTTTGGCCATGTACAAATCGACTTGTAAAGAGCGCAAGACGTTTTTTGAAGAAAAGTCTCGGATAAATTCGTCTACATCAAGATTTAACTTTTTTGCGATTTCGACGAGTACGGAAAAAGACGATACATTCCTTGACTTCAAAAATGAATATTCAAGCATTTTTGATAAATATCGAAAACCGGCACGTTTGCCTTGAAACTCTGCAGTTTTAACAGCAATACTTGGGAAAGCTGGATGTGTTCTTTCACAAGCCAGCTCATCCTCATCTTTATGCAGACATTGAAGATTCATTTTAGGCAATGATGTGCGTAATGCAATGCGCAGTGTGAAATAGCGATCATATTCAACTTGTAATTTTCGGAGTAAAGGCGGGAGCGACGAACAATCTCCGCATAAAGGATCGATGAAAACATATAGCTCGATTGGCCTTATGCATGCGGAAGTACTGATTGGGTTCTCCAGTAATGTTTGTCGATTCACGTTTTCTCCTCCCCAGCCCTGTTCACCATATGATTGGCGGTCAAGACGAGGCGCTTATAATAGATATCACGTATATTTCCTTCAAGTTCGACTTCGTCCATTGCTTCTGCCATGCACGCTAGCCATGCTTCCGCTTGAACTGGTGTAATTGGGAATGGCATATGACGAGCTTTCATCATCGGATGACCATGTTCTTCAGTATATAAATTGGGACCACCTAAATATTGTGTTTGAAATTGTTTTTGTTTGCGTACTGTTTCTGTCAGGTCATCTGGGAAAATCGGATATAGGTCCGGGTGTACGGCCACTTTAGCGTAAAACAGGTCGATGAGTTCCGACAACTTTGTAGCACCGATCTCCTCATAAGGGATCAAAGGTTTTCGCATCATTATGTCAATCTCCTTTGCTCTGACTGTATTGATATTCTATCAATCCTGCACTCTTTTCACAAATAAAGCGCTCCGTTTATGAAACAGTAGGTTAGATTATCAATCTTATGCATTGAAATAGCCGAGCACTTTTTTTACGTATTGCTGTGTCTCTTTGAATGGGGGAATCCCATCATGTTTTTTTACGTTTCCGGGACCTGCATTATAAGCAGCAAGGGCAAGCTCGATATTACCGCCAAACTGATTAAGCATTTGTCTTAAGTATTTGGCTCCGCCCATCACGTTCTGGACAGGGTCGAAACTATCTTTTACGCCTAGGAACTTTGCCGTTCCGGGCATTAGCTGCATAAGGCCTTGTGCACCCGCGTGGCTGACAACACCGTTGTTGAAGTTCGATTCTTGTTTGATAACGGCAGAAATCAGTTTATCGGGCAAGTTATATTTGTTTGCAGCTTGGCTAATAATATCGCGATAGCTGTCATCCCCAATGGATGTATTTTTCATGGGAACAGTTGAACTTTGTTGCGCCGTGGAAAGGATAGCGCTGAGAGAAGAAGGTTCAAACACACCATTTTTTCCGTCATAGCGCAAGCTTTCTATATTATTGAGGCTTCCGAGTAGTGTAGATGAAACGGAAGATAAGGAATCCGTTATGGATGTGCCGCCTAACATCTCCTCTAATAGTGTGTTAAAGAGGGATGGGGATGTGTTATTTTGTTCAGTTTGTGTCTGAACAGCTCCGAGAGACTGGAGTGTATTTATTTCCATTAATGTACGAATTGTGTGCGTATCCATCATGATCTGTCCCTTCTGACGTTAAGCTGTTCGCTCGCGAAATAATAACTTAACATTAGTATACCAATTTATGTGGGGAAACGCATTTTCTAGACTGCAAGGCCGCGCAGCATATGATAGAATAAACGTAATGACGCATGAAGGGAAGAAGAAATTGTGAACATTAAAAATCGAATTGATAGTGGACTTCGAAATGATGAACAAATCCTCTTTTTAGTAGCAGAACAAGCAGGAAAGCCTCAAGGTATACCAGCTGGAAAGATGATAACAGATTCAGACAACTTGTCGTTTGTTTATCTTTTAGAAGTAGAAGCAGGGTACGAGCATCTTCATTTAACACAGGCTGTATGGCCACTTATGGTCGATGTATTGACGACGAATTTAGATCCGGTGCTTTCGTGGAAGGATGAAATAATTCCGCTTCCTGGATTCAAAGATGAACTGACAATGCTTATTTTTAATATTGAGGGTAATGATAATTACGGGGAAGCATTCTCCTCGGCAGTCGAGCAAGCATTCAGCTCGATACTTCAACATATGGAATAACAGCTGGGAGGGGTCCGGATGAGGCAGTGGAATCAATTTCTTGAACCTTATAAACAAGCAGTAGATGAACTGAAAGTGAAATTGAAGGGCTTGCGAGCTCAGTATGAATTGGAAGACGTACATACGCCCGTTGAATTCGTGACGGGCAGGGTGAAGCCGCTCGCGAGTATCTATGACAAAACACTTGAAAAAGGGATTCCATTCGAACCATCGGCAGAACTTGCCGCTGAACTGCCTGATATTGCGGGCCTTCGTCTGATGTGCCAGTTTGTCGATGATATTAGTACTGTTGTAGAAACGTTACGACAGCGGAATGACCTCGAAGTGATTGAAGAGCGCGACTATATCGCACATAATAAACCAAGTGGATACAGGTCTTATCACTTAATTATCAAATACCCTGTTCAGACGATTCATGGGGAGCAGACGATTTTTGCCGAGATTCAAATCCGTACGTTAGCAATGAATTTCTGGGCGTCGATTGAACACTCATTGAATTATAAATACGAAGGCGAAATGCCGGATGAAATCAGGCATCGTCTAGAACGAGCAGCGGAAGCAGCCTTCCAGCTAGATGAAGAAATGTCGCAGATTCGTAATGAAATTCAGGATGCGCAACAATATTTCAGTGCATTCAAAGAAACGGCGACAAGACGCTATGGAGAGGCGAACGGGAAAGGAGGAGGGAAATTATGAAATTTGCAATACAGACACGAAACGATGCATTGTCGAACAAACTTATGGATGAAGCAAAGGAATATTTGACAGATTTTGGGCTTTTTTTCGATGAAGAAGAACCGGACATCGTTTTGTCAATTGGAGGAGATGGTACTTTACTCCACGCTTTTCATAAGTATAAGTACCGATTGAAAGATACAGCGTTTGTCGGAATTCATACAGGCCATCTAGGGTTTTACGCAGACTGGAAGCCGGCTGAAATTGAAAAGCTTGTCATTTCTATTGCTCGTAAAGAATTCGAAGTTTTCGAATACCCACTTCTTGATGTGAAGATTAACTACCGAAACGATAAGGATAGCGCATTGTACCTTGCACTGAATGAGTCGACGGTGAAATCTCCTGATGTGACGCTCGTCATGGATGTTGAACTGAATGGCAACCATTTTGAACGTTTTCGTGGCGACGGGTTATGTATGTCAACGCCTTCTGGGTCTACTGCATACAATAAGGCATTGGGCGGAGCAATTATTCATCCTTCTCTACCGTCCATGCAATTGACAGAAATGGCATCTATTAACAATCGGGTGTTCCGTACAGTTGGCGCACCACTAGTGCTACCCGCGCATCATAAATGTGCACTAACACCTGTAAAAGGACCAGATTTCATGGTAACAGTCGACCATTTGCAACTTCTACATAAAGATGTGAAGTCGATTGAATATCAAGTTTCAAAGGAAAAAGTACGTTTCGGAAGGTTCAGGCCGTTTCCATTTTGGAGACGTGTGCATGATTCATTCATTGACAGCGATGTCTAAGGGGGATGAGCTGGATCGCAGGTTTCGCCTCGTATTTCAGGTGGATGAAGGCGGTATACTGCTACGCGAATTCTTGCACGCAAAAGGGATATCTAAAAGAACGTTAACTGCGACTAAATATGATGGCGGAGATATCCGCGTGAATGGCTTTGAACGCAATGTGCGACATCCGTTGCAGTCAGGTGATGAAGTACTTATTATTTTTCCATCAGAAGAGCCAAGCCCAGGTTTACTTCCAGAGACAGGTGATTTAACAATTGTCTATGAAGATGAAGCGCTAATTATTGTCGATAAGCCAGCAGGGCAAAGTACTATCCCGTCGCGAGATCACCCCAATGGAACGATGGCGAATGCCGTTGCCGGAAAGTTTGCTAAGGAAAGACTTCCAGCCACAGTACATGTCGTCACGCGTCTTGACAAGGATACATCGGGTCTAATTTGTATTGCAAAAAACCGGCATATTCATCATCTGCTTAGTGAACAGATGACAAATTCCGGTTTTCATCGACAGTATATCGCCCTGGTTGAAGGACATGTTGAAAGGGACCAATTCAGCATTGTACAACCAATTGGTAGAAAAGATGGTAGCATTATCGAACGAATTGTACGTGAAGATGGCCAATTCGCTCGGACAGATGTAGAAGTACTGTGTCGTTCGGACATTAAAGGTCATCAGTTAACAAAAATTGCACTAACGCTTTATACGGGCAGGACGCATCAAATACGTGTCCATATGAGGTGGGCAGGCCATCCGCTACATGGTGATGATTTATATGGCGGCTCCCATGGGTTGATTGGTCGGCAGGCTTTACACTGTGCGATGATTGGGTTTTTGCATCCACTTACAAGTGAAAAAGTTGAGTTTAGATGCGATATTCCGTTAGATATAAAGCGACTAACCAACACTGAGATCAATCAAACGCAGTAAATTTCTCTGGCACAAATGGTTGTAAAGAAGGAACTGATACAATTTCCATTTCGGGATAGCGAAGGGCTGTAAGTTTACCGCCGAATACGCAACCTGTATCAACATTCGCAGAGTTATTTACAAAGCGTACTTCCTTTACAGGCGTATGACCATAGACTATGAAGGGAGTACCTTTGTAGTGCTTAGCCCAATCACGTCTTAGAGGTCTACCATCGGGTAACTTTTGGCCTGTGATATCTCCATAGAGAACGAATACCCGTATTTTTTCCGAATAGGGTGCACCAATCATTTCTTCACGGATGCCTGCGTGTGCAATGATAAGATTACCTTCATTAAGGGTATGGTATAACGGTAGAGCTTCGTAAAATTGACGGTATCTAGTCAAGAAGTGTTTACGCGCATCACTTGATAATGCATCGAGTTCAGCTACTGTTGTTTCAAGACCATGTGTGGGTTGAACCTGGTTACCCTTGGAGAAGCGATACAACTTATTGCAATGATTTCCCGGGGAATAATAAAGTGTATGCTCATCTTGGATTTTGAAAAGAAGATTCAACATTTTAATCGACTGAGGCCCTCTATCCATCGTATCTCCGACAAATACCAGACTTCTGCCATCGGGATGTAGGGGGATACCTGTAATCATCTCGTATCCTAATTTGTCAATCAAATGCATGAATTCATCATAACAACCGTGAATATCACCGACAATATCGTACTTCATATTTTCATCACCCTTTTTCACAATATGTATTCGTATATAATACCCTTATTCACTTTATTAATCCACGATAGAAGTAGAAAGGAAGGTGTAGCTGTGAACATAAAAGAAGAGCATAAAGAAGAAATTATTTTCGATGAAGAGAAGTTGAAAGAGACACTTATCCAGCACAACATTAAATCTTTCCGAAATGAGTACCTACGCCTTCATCCGTATGACAGAGCGATATTTTACGAGAAAATCGAACCGGAACTCCGGGAAATCATCTATCAATACTTATCACCAAAAGAACTTGCGGAAATATTTGAGACGAGTGAAATTAGCGACGATGAATACAAACAGTTCCTTCAGGAGATGGACACGACGTATGCAGCAGACATGATTTCGTTCATGTTTGTCGATAACGCGGTAGATGTCCTGAATGAACTCGACAAATCACAAGTTGTCAGCTATTTGACGCTAATGAATAAAGAAGCCGCTGCTGAGATCAAAGCATTACTTCATTATGAAGAATATACGGCCGGGTCGATCATGACAACGGAATTTGTTACAATCCCACAGAATTCGACAGTCCGTTCTGCGATGACAATTTTGCGCAATGAAGCACCGAAGGCAGAAACAATTTATTATATATTTGTCGTTGACGATAATAATCGCCTGACAGGTGTTATATCGCTACGCGATTTGATCATTGCACATGAAGATACACTGATTAGTTCTATAATGAGTGAACGAGTCGTAAGTGTTCTCGTTTCAGAAGATCAGGAAGATGTTGCCAAGATGATCAAGGACTATAATTTCCTTGCCGTCCCGGTTGTCGACTTCCAACAGCATATACTTGGGATTATTACAGTCGATGATATTATCGATGTACTCGATGAAGAAGCATCAGATGACTACTCCAAACTTGCTGGGGTTTCCAATATGGATACATTCGATAAAAACTCATTCTCAGCTATGAAAAAAAGACTTCCATGGTTGCTTATTTTATTAGTACTCGGAATGCTTACTGCTAATTTAATAGACTTATTTACAGAAACAATTTCGAAAGTGGCACTTCTAGCTGCATTCATTCCTCTTATTGCGGGTACTGCAGGGAATAGTGGAACGCAAGCACTTGCTGTCGCAGTGCGCGGTATTGCGACAGGAGATGTTGAGGACGAAAGTAAATTCAAGCTACTTATCCGTGAAGCCGGAACAGGATTAATGACTGGTTTTATCTGTGCACTATTTGTAGTTGGTCTAATTTACGTTTGGAAGAATGAATTCGTAATTGGTCTATTAGTAGGTGCTGCCATTTTTGTCTCAATTTTTGTCGCAACGATTTCAGGATCATTCATCCCATTGCTTATGCATAAGTTGAAAATCGACCCTGCAGTTGCGTCCGGTCCTTTCATCACAACATTAAATGATGTTATTAGCGTTATTATTTATCTTGGTCTTGCAACGGTTTTCATCAGTGATCTTTAAATCACTGGTGAAAACCTTTTTTATTTGGGTGGATGTCTAGACTCCAGACGCCAGCCCCATGGGTCATAAGACGGTTTGCTGTAGGGGCTCTGTAGTTACGCATCCTCGTGCCTGCAAGGATACAGGTAAGTAGTCGCTGCGACAGGACGTCGCGAATTTAGACTACCTTCCTTTTCATCTACGCCTGTCGGGGCTAATCAGCGTCGTGCGCT
The DNA here is from genome assembly GCF_001590685.1 of Sporosarcina psychrophila. GTDB lineage: Bacteria > Bacillota > Bacilli > Bacillales_A > Planococcaceae > Sporosarcina > Sporosarcina psychrophila. The sequence goes on along the minus strand of NZ_CP014616.1, from coordinate 3,519,144 downwards.
TTTTTTATGAACATCCGTAAAATGGGCGCATATACTGTGTTAAAAAGGATGTGCTTAACATTTATCAAAATAAACCGTTATTGTTTGTTGACGGGCCACCAGTCTTTATTAAAGTTGCGATTATAGTGGAGGAGAGCACGTCAGTATTTTTACTGAACAATGAAGAGGAATTGGTGGTGGAAAATGAGGAACAGATAAGTGTTACCGAAGTCGTGCCAGTGAATCCGGGCATTCAACGTAAAATTATTTACTTAAGTAATTCGTTCCGTCGCCAAGCTTATCAGCCACTTCAATTTGTTCTAGAGGAAGAAACACTATCTGGAACGATTGAGAAGATTGAAGAAGAAACAGTATGGATTGATCTGGAAGGTGTCAATCATGAAATAATAGCCGTGGAAATGGGGAAGATTGAAGAAGTATTATGGCGTGGTAAGCCGTTTGATGAAATTAAATAAGAAAACGGAGGTGCCTTTAATTTAAGGACTCAAGGGCTAGGAGATGGAGTCTAGACACTGCTCCATGTGAAAAAACTATACTTTCTTATTATTGTAAAAAGGCAGGATGGGGAATCTCTCCGTTCTGCCTTTTTACAATGATGAAGAAAAATTAAAACACCCCAACAGATTGAAACTGTTGGGGTGTTTGGGCATTGCAGGGTATTAATTAATCTACGTCGCAAAAGTCGATATACGTATCTTTGATACATTGGATTCCACAGAAACAAGTCAAGTCTACTGTGATGCATGAATCTGTCGCACCAAACCTTGTAACTTTACAAAGTTCTTCAAGATCTAGCTTGCCGTTTTTAATAATGTCCACCGGATTATTGTTACTGTCTAACGGTGCTAGTACTTGCAATGTTGCGCAGCAGCCGTCAAAGACGTTTTGGACTCTGAAAAAAGTAGAGAAGCAATTGTGTAGGTAATGTCTTCGGCTTTCCGGACGGAACATTGCTTTGAACGGATCACCATTCTTCGTCAATAGCATGAAAACGCGTGTATTAACACGGTTACGTGCAGGGCTGGATATGCTACCAAGCGGAGCCATGAAACAATCTGTTTCACATTCTACACAGTCATCGTCTGTTCCAGCATCCTGTAAACGTTTGATGAACCTGACAACCTCACATACACAGTCATCTTGGTGCTTTCTTTCATTATCTTCTTCATTTCTTCCACATCCCATTAATTCCACCTCCATTTCTCAATTCTTTATACTTTATGCGGCAAAGTTCATAGTGTTAGGGCGCTTAGGTGAATAATGAATAAAGTTTAGTATGAAAAGGCATACTGTATAAAAATGGAGGGGACGCGTATCCGTAAATTTAGCCTTGTGTTTTTCGCAGTTGTCTTACTATCCGGCTGTTCAGGTAGCGGATTCCGGATTGACAACAATTCCAGTGAGGATCATGCGAAAGCCGAAGAAGTATTGATAAATGACAAACGTCTCACATCAGCGGTCACTGTTTTTCATGAAAATGACTTGCTAACTGGCGTTACGCTTACAACTTTTTCGCGCTTCAAAAAAGAAAAGATTGAAAAGGAGCTCAAGAAAAAATTAGAAAATAGCTACCCAGAGTTGGACGTTACCGTTTCAGCAGACAGTAAAATATGGATGGAAACGAACAAGCTCATTGATTTGGATGACAAAAAGGATCAGGGAAAAAAGATTGAAAAATTGAAATCGCTTATAAAGGAAGAGACATGATGGACGAAAAAAAATATGCGAAGTTAGAGAAAGAAATTTCCCCTAAAACACCATTGATGCGGAATATCATTTTTGCATTTCTGACGGGAGGCACTATTTGTTTGGTAGGCCAATTTGTGTCGCTATTTTATATGACTTATTTTGATTTCACGGAACGGACGGCTAGTAACCCGACTGTTGCAACGATGATATTTTTTGCGATGCTGTTAACGGGTTTTGGATTGTATAAGAAAATTGCCCAATTTGGAGGAGCGGGGAGTGCGGTTCCAATTACAGGTTTCGGCAATGCTGTCATTTCTGCTGCAATTGAACACAAGACGGAAGGGTATGTTCTTGGAGTTGGCGGCAACATGTTCAAACTAGCGGGTTCAGTCATTCTCTTCGGCGTTTTTTCGGCATTTGTTGTTGCACTCATTAAGACGATACTTGTGAAATTTGGTGTCGTATCATGGTAGCGCGCGGCCTGCTGACATTCAAAACGACCCCATCCATTGTGGCAACAGGTGTTACAGTTGGACCTTTGGAAAAGAAAAGTCTATTCGTCGATAAATTTGATAAAGTTTACGAGGATGAGCGCTGTGAAATGAAAACAAATGAGCATGGTCATGCAAAAATGATGGAAGATGCGTGCATGATTGCCTTAAGTAAAGTGGATTCTGTACCAAGCGACGCCGATTTCCTGTTAATTGGCGATCTTATTAACCAGATGACACCCTCAAATTTTGCGGCTACAACGGTTGGAATTCCCTATATGGGCCTATTTTCAGCTTGTGCAACGTCAGTATCTTCGCTTTTAATGGCTGCATTGCTGACAGAAACGGGCATGTCCACTTGCGCTATTGCTGGAGCATCTAGTCAGCATAATGCAGTTGAAAGACAATTCCGCTATCCGAATGAGTACGGTTCACAAAAGCCTGAGACATCTCAATGGACTGTCACAGCGGCGGGGGTAGCAGCTGTCGCACCTTATAAAAAAGGGTTTCCTTCTATAGAGTGCGGAACAATCGGATGCGCAATAGATCTCGGAATGACAGATCCACTGAATATGGGGGCGGCGATGGCACCGGCAGCGGCAGATACGCTTACCCGCCATTTAAAAGGTCACAATAAAGACGTGAAAGACTATGATGTAATCATGACAGGAGATCTTGGGAAAACTGGTTTTGAGTTATACAAAAAACTTGCGAGCAATCAAGGAATTGACGTGACTAAAAATTTCCGGGATGCAGGTAAAGAATTTTACGGTGCTGACGCATCATTTTTATCCGGGGCAAGTGGTGCAGGTTGTTCTGCCTCCGTTTTCTTCGCGGAAATAATTGATAAAATGAGTACGGGTGAATATAAACGGGTCCTTCTAATTGCGACGGGCGCGCTATTATCTCCGTTATCATTTCAACAAGGTGATACGATTCCGTGCATTGCGCATGCAATCGAATTAACAATGAAATGAGTGTGGATTATGGTTTCGATTTTCATTACAGCATTTATTGTAGGTGGTCTCATTTGCGTTGTGGGGCAGCTGTTGTTTGACGTAGCAAAACTGACACCGGCACATACATTGTGCATTTTGGTTGTTGCAGGTTCAGTGTTGGACGGGGTGGGTCTGTATGAGCCGTTTATCGATTTTGCTGGAGCAGGAGCAACGATACCAATTACTTCTTTCGGTAATGCCCTAACCCATGGTGCAATGGCAGAAGCTGAAAAACATGGACTGATTGGTGTTATGACAGGCATGTTTGAAGTGACTAGTTCAGGAATTAGTTCAGCGATCCTATTTGGATTCATTGCATCTGTTATTTTTAAATCGAAAGGAAAGGTTTAATAGTCATGCGCCCTCTTCCTTCTTCTCGTGTCTGCATAGGATACGAAGAAAGGAAGGGGGTATTATTATGTTTGGAGGATGTAATTCTTTCGGTGGCGGCGGATACGGCGGCGGAGGTTGTGGCGGTTATGAAAATGAAAAAGGCGGCGGTTCAACATTTTGCCTGATTGTGGTTCTATTCATCTTGCTTATCATTGTAGGCCGCACTTTTTGCGTATAAAAAGGGGGAGATAACAGATGAATGATTCATTTTTCCGGAAAATCGAATCAAAAACAGGCGTCCCGATGGAAGAAGTTTTTGCACTTGCAAATGCAATTCAATATGCAGATTTCAGTGATGAACGGCAAGTGAGGAAAATTATACGGAAAGTCGGAAGGCTCGCCAAAAAAGAAGTACCTCAACAGACGGAAGATGAGCTTGTTAATTCTATCGTCAAGAATGGCAAAGCGGTTAATATTAGTGATATTCAAGATATGCTTGGCCGACAATAAAATAAATTAATAAAAAAGCAGAATAATAGGTTTAATAATACTAACTTCTGGATATAGTAATAGTACTAGCAAAAATGGAGGTGTTAACGATGGGTTATATTTTACCAATTCAACCAATCCAATCTCAAATATATGCAAATCGATTGAGTATGGAAGCTTATAATTTTGCTTATATTGATCGGGTGAACAAAGTTAAGTTAAATTCAGACTTTTCGGATGAATTTAAAGAGTCCTCGCATCAAGAACGGGAAAGGGAGGAAGAAGAGGAAAAACCCATTGTAGCAGCACCTTTGGCATATCAAGGATTTGTCCGTCCCAATCCAGTTAATCTATCACCGGTGATCGCCAGAGTAGTAGGGAAAGGTATCGCGATAAATGCTTATGTCTAACTGATAATAAGAAAAAGGTTCGCATTGCTGTTATAAAGCAATGCGAACCTTTTTTATTTTAAAAAAGAAAGAATAAGTTTTTCTACTTAGGTAGGTGTCTAGCTCCAGGTGCCAACTGCTAGGAGGCCCACTGGATGTGGGGTCACGTAGCCATTGCCGTAGGACACGGCGTACTTAGGCTTTTCATATCATCCTTTTTTCCATTGCGCGATGCGGGATATCCGCATCCATAAATTCGGGTGAAGTAATGACATAGCCTAATTTTTCATAGAAAGGGACAGCATATGATTGTGCATTTAAAATAATCTTGTTCATACCCGTTGTTTTAGCATGTTCTTCAAGTGCATGCATGATAAGGTTTCCGAGATGTTTCCCGCGAAATTCCCCTAAAATGCAGACACGTTCAACTTTTCCGATTCCGTCGTTGATTTCCCTGATACGGCCTGCGCCGATTGGAGATTCTGATGAATAGACGACGAAATGTGCTGCAGTTTTATCGAAATGATCTAGTTCAAGGTCAAGTGGCACACCTTGTTCTTCCACGAACACTTTTCTTCTGACAGAAAATGCATCTTCTTGTTCAAGGTCAGAAGTTGCGAATCTTACTTCAAACAATTTTCAGTTATCCTCGTCAAGGCGGAATGTTTCATATACCGTCCATGAGCCGTCTTCAAGTTGATAAGTAAGGTGCAAACGATCAATTGTTTCAGTATGATCGACACCAATCATTTTCAGTTGACCAATGATATCATCGTGTTCGCCAGAAGAAAGTTTTTGAGCAATCGTCACGTGGGGAACGAATGCAAACTCAGGTTTTTCACCAAAGAAATCGTTGTTCAGGTCTTTATGCAAAGCAGCTAATTCATCGTTAAGGGTAGCCTTAAAATAAATTGTATTTGTGATAGGAGCGAATGTGCCCACTTTTGACACGTTTAATTCAAATGGAGTGTGTTTTTTAGTTACTTCTTTAATTGCCTTTGCAACTTCTTCAATTTCTTGATCGTTCGCTTCGAATACACCTTTAACCGTCAAATGCGGCGTGATTTGTGCATAATGCGGATCATATCTCTTTCTGTAAGCGTTTGCCAAGTCCTGAAGTTTCTTTGATGGGAAAGCAACGACACCGTATTTCATAATAAAAACCTCCTAGAATAATTGTTTTAGCTTTATAAATTTGATTATAGCAGAATACTTGAAAATATGTCCGTTTTGTCTGAATTAGTGACCAAAAACCATTTGAATGGCGCGGCGGACATCGGGTTGCCAATGCTTCCAGGTATGGTCTCCATTGAATTCATCATAGAAATAAGGGAAGCCTTTTCTTTCAAGTAATTCGTTTAATGTTCTGTTTGGCGTAAGGAAGTCTTGAACACCATCAACTTGCGTATTTACTTGGGTTTCTTCCTTTCCAATTACATGATAAATCGAGAAACGGGAAGGATCTTGTGAAGCTTCCACTTTTTCAAGCACAAAATCATTGACATAAGGGGAATGCAGAATCACTTTCCCGAATATATTGGGATACTTCGATGCAGTTAGAAGAGAAATCGTCGCCGCTAAGGAATCGCCGATAAGAGCCCTGCCTGCCCCAATCTGATATGTTGGATAATTGTCGTCGATATACGGAACAAGTTCATGAGCAAGGAAGCGGGTGTAGGCTTCACGTCGGTCCCCATCGGGATGATACATGCGCCTGCGTTCTTTGACACTCTTATAAGGAACACCAACTACAATGACGTTTTCAATTTCTTCGGCGTCAATTAATTCGTCAACGACCCGTCCTATACGGCCGAACTGAAAATAATCTTTCCCATCAGATGCAATCAGCACTGAATATTTATAGAGAGGTGAAAAGTTGTGGGGCAAATGAATGAGCAACTGCATTTCCTCATCAAGTGCTTTACTGTAAATTGATATATCTTCTATTTTTCCGTATTTCACTCTGGTTGCCTCCTCAAATTGCGTGTATATTGAAATTGTATCATATCGTTAAGGTCAGGTATAATAGTTGTGTTCTGTTTATATACTAACTATAAAAGGGGTTGGCAGGAATGCATGATGATACAAAAATTGTACATTCAAAAGTTGTGACTGAAGCAACGAAAGCGGCTTTGAAACGGCGCGGTGTGACGTTGGAAGCAATCGCTGAAATCGTCTATGAACTACAATATCCGTATAATAATGGTCTTACAATGGCCCACTGCATTGAATCTATCGAAGGTGTCCTTCGAAAACGGGAACTTCAGCATGCGATCCTTGTGGGAATTGAATTAGATGAACTGGCAGAACAGGGAAAACTGTCCGCCCCATTACAACAAATCGTTGAGTCTGACGAAGGTCTATTCGGGGTTGATGAAACAATAGCACTGGGTGCCGTGTTTACATATGGTTCCATTGCAGTAACAACATTTGGTCATCTCGATAAAAATAAAATGGGCATCATTAACGAACTAGACACGAAAAAAGGTCAAGCTATTCATACATTTTTAGACGATCTCGTTGCCAGTGTTGCTGCTTGTGCAGCTTCAAGAATCGCACATAGAACTCGCGATCTTCAAGAAGCGGGCGAAACGTTTGAAGATATTACACCTGAGGAAACGATGCCTGAAACGAAAGTGAAAGGTGCACAAATTTAGTTTCTTCTATATGATTGCCCGAAAGGATATTAACCATCCATTCGGGCATTTTTTTTTGCTTTAAGTTGAAGTAAACTATTTATATTTGGAAGAATATGAATGCTTTAAAATACATAATTACATACTATATCTCTATTAAATATATATACTTTTTATAAATTAAGTTGACAATTAAAATGTCAGTAGATAGAATGGCATACAAGCATGATTATTTAGAAAAAGAAAAACATTCAACGAACTTGGTTGTTATAGTGTTCGAGGTTGTTAGAAAGGAGAATGACATGATTTCATTTGAACAAGTTAACAAATATTATGGGGATTTTCATGTATTGAATGATATTAACCTCACGATGAATGATGGAGAGGTTGTAGTTATTATTGGTCCATCAGGTTCTGGTAAGAGTACATTGCTTAGATGTATAAACAGACTTGAGACAATTACAAACGGCATTCTTACCGTTAATGATATCGCAGTCAATGACAAGAAAACAGATATTAACAAATTGAGACGAAATATTGGAATGGTATTCCAACACTTTAATCTATATCCTCATAAAACAGTTCTGCAAAATATTACATTGGCACCGATCAATGTCTTGAAGCAGTCAGCAGAAGAGGCAAAAAAGACTGCGATGTATTACCTAGAAAAGGTAGGGATTCCTGACAAAGCTTCATCCTATCCATCTCAATTATCGGGGGGACAACAGCAACGTGTTGCCATTGCGAGAGAACTTGCTATGAAACCCGATATCATGCTTTTTGATGAGCCTACATCTGCGCTCGATCCGGAAATGGTCGGTGAAGTGTTGGATGTAATGAAAACGCTTGCAAAAGAAGGTATGACGATGGTTGTCGTTACACACGAAATGGGATTTGCTAAAGAAGTTGGAGACCGAATTGTTTTCATAGATCAAGGCAAAATTTTAGAAGAGGCAGTTCCGGTTGAGTTTTTCGAAAACCCGAAAGAAGAACGGGCGAAAGTCTTTCTTAGCCGTATATTAAATCATTAAAAACAAAAGGGGAGATGTGTTTATGTTTAAGACAAAAAAGTTTCTTTTATTAACGATAACTGCGCTTATGTCGGTTATGCTTTTGGCAGCTTGTAATTCAGGGGACGACAAAGCAGGTAGTAAAGAGGAAAACGTGCTCGAAACAATTAAAAAACGTGATAAAATCATTTTCGGAGTAAAATATGATACGAAATTATTTGGTTTAAAAAATCCTTCTACAGGCGACGTTGAAGGTTTTGATATCGATATTGCAAAACAATTAGCAAAAGATATTCTTGGCGATGAAACTAAAATTGAATTTGTAGAAGTAACGTCAAAAACAAGAATCCCATTATTAAATAAAGGCGATATCGATGCAATTATCGCGACAATGACAGTTTCAGAGGAACGTAAAAAAGAAGTTGATTTCTCAGAAATTTACTTCAATGCAGGCCAATCCCTACTCGTGAAAAAGGGAAGTCCTATTCAAAGTATTGACGATCTTACAAAGGATACAACTGTAATTGCTGTAAAAGGGTCTACGTCTACTGATAATATACGGGAAGCAGCTCCAGATGCACCCGTCTTAGAGTTTGAAAACTACGCAGAAGCTTTTACAGCACTTAAAGCTGGAAAAGGTGAAGTTTTAACAACTGATGATTCAATCCTTGCAGGAATGGCTTCTGAAGATGATTCTTTTGAAATAGTCGGGGAACAATTTACAGAAGAGCCTTATGGAATTGCTGTAAAAAAAGGGGAAAAAGAATTTGTAGATTCACTTAACACTTCGCTAGAATCACTAAAATCGAGTGGGGACTTTGATACTATTTATGACAGTTGGTTTGAAGGTTTGTTGAAATAAAATAGTGTTTCTATATTGAAGATGTATGGTTACATTAAATAGTTTGATCAGTCAGGATGGGCAATTAATGCCCATCCTAATTGAATTAAGTGAGGTGGAAAGATGCTGGATTTCTCAATTCTAATAAACTATTTCGATATGTATTGGAATGGATTTAAAGTCACGTTATTGATTAGTTTTATTGCGTTAATAGGGAGCTTTTTTATCGGTGCTATCGTAGCAGTTATGAGAATTGTACCGATTGCACCTCTTCGATGGATAGCCATCGCATATGTTGAGTTTTTCCGAAATATTCCACTGCTTGTAATTGTTTTTTTCTTTTATATTGCAACACCAAGCTTAGGGCTGCAACTCTCAGGTTTTACTGCCGGAACGATTGGATTAACCATTTATACGTCTGCTTTTATTGCGGAAGCAATTCGTTCTGGAATATTGTCAGTTCCCACAGGGCAGATGGAAGCTGCAAGGTCATCAGGTTTAAAATATGGCCAAACAATGAGAATGGTTATTTTACCTCAAGCAATAAAAATTGTAGTACCTCCTATTGGTAACCAATTTATTAATTTAGTGAAAAACTCATCTATATTGGCGCTTATTGCCGGTACCGAACTAATGTATCAGGCAGATCTCATATCAGCCAAGACTTATGTAGTCTTTGATGTGTACATATTTGTCGCTCTATTTTATTTAATCATTACCATTCCATTAAGCTTCGGCGTATCATACCTTGAAAAACGTCTTGCTAATAGCCATTAAGGAGGTGTCATAATGGATTTTTCAGGTGCATTTAGTCCAGATAATCTTAAGTTTTTAATGGAAGGCTTTTATGTTACGTTAAAAGTTGCCTTGATTTCAATTATTTTTAGCTTTATTATTGGCGGGGCAATCGGAACATTACGGTTTGCTAAAATACCTATCCTTTCAAAAATATTAGCGGCAGTTGTAGAAACAATCCGAAACTTACCGCTACTACTTATTATATTGTTTACTTATTTTGCACTTCCAGAGATGGGTATTAATTTAAGTATTACTGTTTCTGCTATTGTGGCATTGACTGTTTTTGAATCAGCCATGCTCGCTGAAATTGTTCGGGGTGGATTGAATTCTATTGAAAAAGGACAAATGGAAGCTGCACGTTCTTCAGGACTTACATACGTTCAAGCATTGAGAACGGTGATTTTGCCACAAGCTCTCAGAAGAATGGTACCAAACCTTGTCAGTCAATTTATTTCACTTCTAAAAGATACATCGCTGGCAGTAGTCATTGCACTTCCGGAACTGCTCCATCACGCAAAAATTATTCAAGCACAACAGCAAAGCTATGTGATTCCAATCTTCATTTTAATCGCACTTATGTACTTCGTTGTCAATTACGCTTTATCTTTAATTGCACGAAGACTAGAATTGAAAACTACTTAAATGATTTCTTTATAAATAAAAATCCCTTCGCTGTTATACGCGAAGGGATTTTTTGTTTGAGGAATTAGCGACTGATAATATATCCATGTCAGAGCGAGCATATAAGGTTTGCGATCGATCATATCCGTGTCAAACCGTGCATATAAGGTTTGCGCCCGATCATATAAGGTTTGCACCCGATCATATCTGTGTCAGACCGAGCATACAAGGTTTGCACCCGATCATATCTGTGTCAGACCGAGCATACAAGGATTGCACCCGATCATATCTGTGTCAGACCGAGCATACAAGGTTTGCACCCGATCATATCTGTGTCAGACCGAGCATACAAGGTTTGCGCCCGATCATAACAGTGTTATACCGAGCATATAGAATCTGAACCGTTTTAAAATCACTTCACCAATCTTTACTCGAAATGTAATAACTCAATTCGTTTTTGGACAACATCCATGCGATTGAGGACAAAGCGTCTTTGTTTGACTGCGATTTGAACCATGGTCCAGGATGCCACCTAGTGCAGCATGTGATGATTTCGATAGAGGTGAAATGGAAGAATAGTGTAATGGATAAAAGTTATAATAGGATAACGAGCCACTGTTCTTTTTTAATCATAATAATAAGGGTTGATGATTTAAATTGAATCGAACTACTTGGTACGCTGTATGCGGTGACAGCCGCACGTACGGAGTGAATGGGGGGAATTTGGAGGATAACCTCAAAAGCTTACCTGTCTGTATAAAGAAGGAATTATCGGATTCTATGTCGAATTAATAATAAAGGAGGTAGTTACTGTGGTTGAAATTTCAAATGGTATTGCAAAAAGAGAAATGAAAAGCAAAATGAATCAGTTGTTTGAGGACGAAAAGAATGGTCACCTTCATGTACTATATAAGTATAATGGGATTGAAAATTACATTATACAGGTTTTGAGTTATGTACAAGATGGTATTGCAGCAGGAGATTACGTGATTCTCATTGAGAATTCTCGTCTTTATCCTATTATTCGCAAAGAACTAAGTACACGTTTAACGAAAGATCAAATGGAATTCATACACTATGTAAATAGCCTCGAATTCTATTGGTCAAGTGGCAGTTATCATCCACCTTCAATCGCTGATTACTTCAGTAAGACAATTCAGCCCTATGTTGAAAATAAAATCTCTTTCCGAGCATGGGCACATGTCGAGTGGGCTACTATGGAAGAGCCACTGCATCTTATAAAAGATTTAGAGGTAATAGTAGACGAAGCTGTAAATCTGCTGTCGTTTCCATTGATTTGTGCATACGAAGGAAATAAAATGCCCGACTACCTCAAGACGAGTTTGATGGAAACACATCCTTATGTTCTACTGGAAGATGATTTTATCGTCTCGGAAGAATACCAGCCATCCAATGTAGTAAAATGATATTTATTATTTAACAAACAGGCGCGTTCGTATTAGTTTAACAGCAGGAAATCATTTATTGACGGTTGTTTTTGAACTGAAGGCTTGTAAAATTAAAGGCGACCTATCGTTAATCATTAGACGGGTCATCTTTTTTTATTTAAAAAAATAACCAATAAAAACTTGTCATTCAATGATTACTAATAATAAAAAACACAACCCAATAAAGGGTTGTGTTACTCTGTAACCCCTTATGCACAAGGGGTTAACGATATAGTCCCGACTGGAATCAATCCAGTCCTCTCCATGTCGATTTTGTATCCCCTAGATTATCAAGGGGTAGAACGTACTTTATCATACTGTGGACATTTAGTTGGTCGATTTTAGTTAGCCAATAGGCAATCGCATTTCAAATACTGATGATTGCCAGATCGAAATCCTTCCTCGTAAAGGGTTGCATCTGGACTTTGCTAGTCAGGTTCCTATTTAACTTTCTTTTTTTCCCTTGTCCTCACTAAATAATATGCATTAATCCAGGAAGCAATTGGTACAATCAGTGCGATACCAATACCTGCACTAAATATTGTAATCATTTCACTACCGAAAATCTTTGAATTTACGATTTCCCCTATAGAATAAGATAAGTCTTTAAACCACAAAAGCAATGCCATATAACCCCCAAAAAAGGCAAAAAACAACGTATTTGTATTTGACCCTAGAATATCCTTTCCAATGTTTATCCCAGATTTGAATAAGTCTCTTCTACTAATGGTTGGATGTTGGTTAAATATCTCAAGCATAGGGGAAGTAATCGAAATGGCTACGTCCGTAATAGCTCCGATTGTACTCATAATAATGACTGAAGCTGCAATTTTAACAAAATCTACACCAATATAAAGAGAAAATATGGTCAATTCATCGATTTCTTCTTCGCCAAACCCTTGAATCATCGTTAATTTCGTGACTTGATTGATAAAAATCAATAAAATAACAATTGTGATGGCAGTAGAAAGGAATGCAGTTTTTGTTTTACTGTTCACTTTATTGATGAAAAAAAGGTTAATACAACTAATGATCGTGCACCCAATAATCGTCAGGATAATTGGGTTTGCATTCGGATCTGCCATGATCAATGTGATAAGAAGGATGACACCAAAGTTTAAGAATAAGGAAATGAAGGACCGTGCTCCTTTTTTTCCGCCAATGACGATCATCAATATAAACAAAATGGCTGCTAGCCACACCAATACATTCATAATTTATGCCTCTTTCGATTTACAAAGAAGATAGAAGTGTATAAACCGATTGGAATTGCTAATACAATTCCAATACCACCAGCCAACGCTCGTGCCAATTCCAAAGAAAGGTTCATAGAAAGGGCAAATGACAGTGAAGTGTGGTTTTTTATATATAAAATAAGGACTGGTATGGATCCGCTAATGTACGCAAAGAACAAAATGTTAGTCATGGTACCCATAATGTCTTTTCCAATTTCTAAACCGGATTTCTTCAATGCTTTTGTCGATATATGATTGTCTTTCTCGTAAAGCCCGAATATAGAGGAAGACATTGTAATGGCGACATCCATCACTGCACCTAAAGAACCGACGAAGAGACCAGCCATGAATACCATTTCATAAGGGCGTGTCAGAAAGCTCATCTCCTCATATCGTAACCCGCTTCCTGCAGTGATCCATATGACCAGATAAGCAATCAGTAAGGAGATAAATGTTCCTAAAAGTGTTGCGACAATCGCAGCATATGCTTTTTCGTTAAAACCGTTCACGAGTAACAAAGAGGTGACGGTAAATAAAATAACGGTTATCCCGCATATCCAAAGTAAACTGATAGATGAATTGTTTACATAAACATCTAGTGCAAAAGATAATAAGAGGGCATTGACTGCTAAACTGACGATCGAAAAAAATCCTTGTTTTTTCCCAATTAGAAGTAAAACAAATATAAATACCCACATGATCATAACAATGTATTTATCACGTTTAATATCTTTTATACTTCCGGTTAAATCGCCTGATGCCTTTGTTTGCTCATCAATTGAAACAAACAAATCGTTTCCTACACGATATGCATGGTCATAAGCACCAGAAGTTGAATACTCGTTCGTTATATGGATTTGTTGTCCTTTTTCTTGTCCATTTTTAACCTCGGCGATGATTTGCTGTGTGAACAACTGGTCGCGATTGTTATGCATATCAACAACTTGAACTGAATCTTCGAGATTGGTCTCGATAATTTTAGCAATTGGTCGATCGTAAAAAGAATAATTGTATTGAACAAACAGTATAGAACCAACAAAACAAACTGCTATAATGCTGTACAAAACAATATTTTTGAGTAGCAATTTTTTTAATTTGTTTATGACAACATTCAAAGAAAAACCTCCGACTAATAGTTAGTGTCTATCGCATATAACAAAAGTATGCGGACAATTGTATAGTGAGAAATAAAAGTAAAGTGTTATGAAACAAAAAAGTACATAACGTTAAACTTAAATTTCAACAAAAAAGACTTGCCTGTCTCCCGAAATTTCTCTGCTTTAGTGTGTAGAATCAAATGCAGTGGAGGTCGAAAGGAATGCTGAAGATGTCTGAAGTCAATTGTATCAAATTAATGAGGAATCAAAAATCATTAACTACCAATAAAATCAAAAAACGTTAGGAATTAATTGGAGAACGGCAAAATAAGATAAAGACGCAGAACAAATCCCTGCTGAGAATGAAAGAAAAAGTTCAGGGATGCGGCGTATTCAATCACTTGCCAGAAAAGAATCAGGAAAATCATTTACTCGGGATGAAAATGATATTCAATTAGTTAATTGGGTTCCGAAAAAAATGAAGAGACTGTATTCACTAATGAAATAGAACTATTATTGCAATGTATCTTAAGTCAAAGGGGATTAAGTTTTAAGGGTTTGAGGTTAGGTCTATTATTTACTGTTTTACGTGCTTAAAAAAGACGCTATTATAGCAAATAATTGGTTGCTTTTAAATCCTGTTGGTGGCTATATTCTAGGAGCGATATTGCTAGGAGAACCTATATAAAAATCTCTATAATTGGAACAATACCGGTTTTATTCGGCCTAAATTTGTCAGAGAATTTTAGTGTAAAACCTTCTACAGCAGTAGTTACACAAGTTGCTAAAATGAGTAGTGAGTAATACAAGATGTAGTCTGAAAAATAGTATTGTACCAACGGTCAGTTTAGTTCAATAATGAATGGATGTTATACTTTAAAGGAATTATAAAAATTCGATGTTCTGTTATTTAATTAAATTCTGAGAATATGTTAGTGAGGTATTCAAAATAATGATGAAAATAGTACCCCCTAAGCCTTTTTTCTATAAAGGTGGAGAGAAAGCCGTTTTACTATTACATCCTTTTACAAGCAATACGATTGATATGAAAAAGTTAGGGAGGTATTTGCAAAAGAACAATTATTCTTGCTACGCACCATTATACAGTGGACATGGTTTAACAGCAGAAGAACTTCTCACACATAGACCGTCAGATTGGTGGCAAGATGTACTAAACGGTTACAAGTTGTTGAAGGACAAAGGTTTTGAAAAAATAGCTGTGATTGGTCTTTCTCTTGGTGGTGTGTTTGCATTAAAAGTTGGTCAAGAGTTGGAGATAAATGGTGTTGTGACAATGTCAGTTCCAATACATAGGGAAGCTAATTTTCTACAAAAACGTGTCTTTCATTATGCAAAAGGATACAAACAACTGGAAGGAAAAAATGAAGAACAAATAAAAATGGAGAAATGAAACGTCTTCAAAATATTTCTATCGATTCATTAGTTGAGTTCCAACAGCTAATTGATATAACGATGGATAAATTAGCACTTTTAACATCACCAATTCGCATATTATATGGTGAGTTAGATGAGCCATTGTATAAAGAAAGTGCAGAGGTAATTTTTCAAAGCGTTGCGACGAATCAAAAAACAATGAAGGGGTACCCGAACTCTAAACATTTAATGACATTAGGCACGGATATAAATGACGTGAACAAAGATATACTTACATTTTTAAATGAATTAACTTGGTAATTTTAATGAATCTTCAACTAACAGTAGCTTTACTTCAAGAAGGAGTAAAGCTGTTTCCTTATTCAACTCCCCCCAATTTAAAAAAACAATAAAAAAAAGACCTCCAAGCACAAGGCCTGAACGTCTTTTTTATGGAAAAACCTTTGTTCCTAAAGGTTTTCTTCGGGTTTGGCACCCAATGGTCCCGACTGGGCTCGAACCAGCGACCCCTACCTAGTCGATTTTGTATCCCTTAGTTAAACTGGTTAAGCTGAATTAGTTGAGGTTAAATAAGTTTGATTTAATAAGGTTTTAGTGAACAGGTAAATTAATTCAGTAAAATAAGTTTGGTACAGGAAATTAATTATGCGGACAAATTGCGGACAAGAAAGTAAGCAGGTGGTCTGTATTACTTTTTTGAATAAATCTTTATACTACAACAGTTTTATTATTAGAAAATGTTACTCGTAATCCGAGTAGGGAATGATATTTCACATTACCAAATATGTTTAGACATTACGGGAATGTCGTAACTTAGAAAAACGGATTCACATGCTAATTATGGATAAATTCGAATGACCCCCATGACTTTTCGAGAGGGTTTTTCATCTACTCACCGTTGAGGTCAATCTGCATAACTATTCAGTTAGTCAGGCCTGACGTTCACCAGAAAGCCCGTTAACTCAATAATGTATATTTGATGCATACAGAAAGCAAAGTGTCGTAGGAGATGAAATGAGGGGTTATAAGGAGGCATGGCGCATGATCAACTGCCGAGAACTGGCGTTATGTTAACCTGGTGTGTATGGACTATACAAGCCCGTTCAGCGATTGATTCGATGTTATGCTGATTAATCTCGAAAAACTGGATAATTACTGTAATATTAGATTGAAAAGGAAGTGAAATAACATATGAGCAAAAAAAAACGGCTCGGAATATTCGTTATTGCAATGTTGATAACTATGTTTGTTATTACCCCTTTATTTGGAAATCCATTATTTCCCTTATTTGATATTCTTGGAAGGTTATCGAAGTAGTTTAATATAATTTTGAGATTACGAACGAACAAGGTAAATTGTTCTTAATCAACGGGGGGGAGGGGCTATATTGAAAACTCGAAAAGGTCGTCTAATTACATGGGGTATATATTTTTTGTTATTTACCATATTATGCGTTTATTATTTTTCCAATAAGTTTTACACATTTAATACACCAGAACAAAATGTAAAAATGATTAAATTAATGATATATGTATTTCTTATTTTTATTATTACGTTATTTGGAGAATGGTTTAGAGCTTTTGAAAAGGATAGCCCAAAATATAAAAAATACTTTTTTCAAAGTTTAGCGGTTATTTGGGTTCTACTTTTACTGATATTCTTTAAGGATATGTTTTTCGTTTTTTTTAACTAATGGGTGCTTAGTTGGAGAATCGGCTGCCTTTACAGGGCAGTTTTTTTATTTAATTAAAGGGATAACTGGGGGGATGACGACTTCCGTGAACGGGTGTTATGTCTACTAGGGGTGCATGCAGCATACAACCTTGTTCAACTAACGGGGCAGGTTAGTTCAATAAGAAAATAATTAAGAGGAACATTAGAGCAATATATAAGTGCTTAATACTTATCAAAAATAATTGATTATACTTCAGTATGATTCGATTAAAGAATCGTACTTTTTATTTTGTAATTTTCATTAAAAAGTGTTCACTTTTTTGTTTCTTATGAGTCTTATAACCGAATAGGAGGTGTGTAATTGAGTAAGCAGGAGGAACTGTACTTAGTTTTACAAGAAAAAACAGCAATCATTTTTAAATATTTAATTAAAAATGGTGCAAATCCCAGGGATGCTGAAGATATTATCCAAGAAGCCTTATATAAATTTATTTTATATATTGATTCAATTGACCCAAACAAAGCTTATAGTTGGCTATTTCGAGTAGCAATTAACCAGTACTATGATTTATGTCGTAAGCAGAAAAAAGAAGTGAATGTACCTTTTGAAGGCTTTGAGTTTGTAGACGATTCACTTTTACCAGAAGACTATGTTCAACAGACGGAAATGAAAAAAGAAATTCATAACATACTAAATCGGCTTTCCCCCTTACATAAACAAATACTCCTGTTGAAATACATGCTTGGATTAAGTTACAAAGAAATTGCGGAGATGCTGGATTTAAATCCAGGAACCTTAAAAACATATCTATTTCGTGCAAGGAAATCCTTTAAAGAAATATATAGGAAGGAGCAAACAAAACATGACAGACTACAAAGAAAGTAAAGAGGAATTAGAGCTAAATGAACTTTTTGAAGGAAATTCGACCAGTAACATTTCAAAGGTAGTAAGGAAGGCAAAAAGAGGGACGATTCTTCGAACCATTGCAATTTCCACATTGGTAATCGTTTTTCTAAGCATCACTTTAGGTTTTACGTGGCTTTCAATCATGAGATGGAGTGAACAAAAGGCAATTCGGGATATTCGACAATTTAGCATGATAACCAATCCAAACGTAGAGGAAGCGGGTGTGCTAATAGAGGGGAATGGCTTATTTGAGGGTATTTTAACCTTTAACCGATACAAAGAGATTGAAGGAATCCCAGTAAATTGGAGTGATTATGTTGTTACTTATAGCCTCTTTGGTGGAGTCAGCCGTTTCACTGGTGACCATTCTCCAATACAAATTCAAAATAAAAATAATGGTCAAATGCAACTTTATGATCCTGGGACAAAGCAAAGAATGATGAAATTTTATCATCCTGAAGTGAGGTACAGTGAAGTTAGTGATGACTTAGCTGTTCTAAGTGAATTCTCGGACGACACTCTCGTGGAAATGGCGTTATCATTTGACCAAAAATATTCACCTGAGGAAGTAAGAGAAGGAATTCCAAAAGGTATTACGCTTAAGTGGCACTGGACTGATACTTATTCAGAGACGGACATAGAGAGGTTGAATGTTGAAAATATCAAAGTGGAAAATGGAGATACGACGATCAAAGTGGAAGCTTTACCTGAAATGGCTACTGAAGTATATGGGTTTGAGGAGTCTTCCGAATTTGAGCGACTGTTTATCCAATACATTGAAGGAGGGTTAAGCGAGAAAGATGGAAAATACTTTGGGGAATTTGAACGGATTTATCTCAATATGAAAGGTGATTCTTCAACTCTAACTGCAGACAACCTAAACATAATAGGTGCAGTGGTTACAGGAACAGCCTCAGACTTAAAAGCATTGAAAGATGTAGATATGATTCGAGCTTCTGTACTTGGAGTTATAGCAAATCCCACTAAATAGTTTTTTCTTCTTCAACTAACGGGTGCTTCGTATTATAAGGTTAACCAGTTTTTACTGGTTGACCTTTTTTTAATTGGATTTAATATATCAGTAGCCAGGGTAGGACGTAAGGGTGCGTGGGGCATTGATCCCGTCAAGTAAACTGTCCACCCCCTACTTGTAGAAACATGTTTGAGGCTGGTTGGGACGTAGATCTCGTATAACAAGCGAAGCTATGACACTACAAGAAGGATTAGGGGTACTGGCAAGTAGAAATTAGAGGAGGAATAAAAATGAATCCAGTAGTTGGCCTGGATGTGGCAAAAGGAGAAAGCCAAGTTCAGGCATTCTTAGATAAATCAAAACCGTTTGGAAAGAGCTTTTCTGTGAAGCATACCAGAGAGGAATTACATCGCTTTATTGGATTTTTAAAAGAGATAGAAAAGATGACAGGACAAATGCCTATGGTCATTCTAGAATCCACTGGTCATTATCATACCCCCGTTGTTCAATTCATGGAGGAACATGATGTTATATATATCTTGCTTAACCCTATAATTTCTTATCAGGCTAAGAAGTCCAGTTTAAGAAAGGTGAAAACGGACGCAATCGATGCGTATCAGTTGTGTGTGCTTTATTACAAAGAAGATTTTGAACCTCATAAAAACAGAGGGCTTCAGCTTTTAGACCTTCGAAATCTTTCAAGACAACAGGAGATCGTTACGAATATGTATGTAGAAGCAAAACTTCAGTTTCATACTATTTTAGATCAAGTATTTCCTGAATATCGGAAGGTTTTTGGTGATCTATATTCAAAGGTTTCTTTATTGATGTTAGAGGAATTTCCGACTTCAGAAGCCGTCTTATCAGCTGGGGAAAGTAAAATAGCCGTGCGTGTTGCAGAGTACTGCCCTAGTCGTTCTGTCCAATGGGCAAGAGAAAAGGCAAAAAAAATAATGGATGCCGCAATGCGAAATCCATTTCAAAAAGTCGTGTATCAAAGTCACTTAATCAATCTTCAAATGTATATTGAGATGCTTTTTCAGTACCAAGGACACCTTTCAATTTTAGAGAATCGTATTGTGACCTTGGCAAATGAGCTAGAAGACTACAAGATTGTCCAATCGATTCCTGGAATAGGAGAAAAAATCGCTGCAACGATTATCTCCGAAATTGGTGAAATCGATCGGTTTAGTCATCCGAAAAAACTGGTTGCCTTTGCAGGAGTAGATCCCAGAGTTTACTCATCAGGAAAGTTCACAGCAACAACCAACCGTATTACTAAAAGAGGTTCAAGCAGACTGCGTCACGCCTTGTATCTAGCAGTATTATGTGGAATAAGAAGTTCAAGGAACAAAAAGCTTAAAGAATTCTATGATAAGAAAAAGTCAGAAGGAAAGCCTGCCAAAGAAGCGATTGTAGCCTGTATTAATAAATTACTTCATTGGATTTATGCATTATTAAACAGAAAAGAATCTTTCCTTGATATAGCTTAATTAACAGTTTTAATAATGAGAGAGAAAATCTTCCAAAAGGTTTTTGGAGGGCTGTTTGGCATGCTCAAAATAGTATAACATAGGGTTAATAATTATTTTAGAGAAAAATATTGACATCCTATTAGCTGGTTTACTTGAAGATTGTTGAGCTGCTTAGACGGCTCTTTTTTCTTGTTCAACTAACGAAGCAGGTTAGTTCAATAAACTTATGCTGAATTTCCTTTTAATCTGATATGATTTAACTATCAGGTTCCTGTCTAGAGAGGTGATAATATGAATGAGTTTATCGTTAGAGGCAACCAAGGTTTTATACGTTTTGAGTTGATAGAAGTTTTTGGATTTCCTAAAGACACAAGTCATAATGGTGGTTATGATGCTAAAGCAATAGTGGAAATTAAGAGTGGAAAATATTATGTACAAGGTGAACTGTGGTTTACCACAGGAGAAGTATTTGAGTTTTATGACCAATTAAAAAGGTGTAATAGCGAACTAAAAGGAGAAGCCACCTTTTGGAGTTCCGAGGCGAACCTCAAGATAGATATTAAATTTAACAATCTAGGGCAAATTATAATACAAGGGTATTTTAAAGAACAATCAGGTAAAGATAATGAGTTACAATTTGAAATGGATAGCGACCAAAGCTTTATCCCTTCAACACTAGAAGAATTAAAGGAATTTGTATCTTATTATGGAGATATGAAAGGTGTACAAAACAATTAGTGCCTTGTATGTAGGGTAAAACCGATTGTTCTTCAACTAACGGGGTGCTTTACTTCCAGAAGGAGTAAAGCCTTTTTCCTTATTGAACTAAAGGGGCAGTTTAGTTGAACAAGAGGAATCTAAATCGCTTGGAGAAATAGATAGAATAAAAGGGGATGAAAACATGGGAAGAAAGTTTAGTGAGTTTTCCATTATATTGATTGTTGTTGGTATTTTTGTTGCATATATGGCATTCCCACCGATTAATATTACTATTTTGGGTTGGTGGGGAATATTCATTGGCTTTGGTATCTATCTTACAGGCTTAGTACTTGGTATCTGTGCTTTCTTTAAGAAAGAAAAAGGGTTTATGAAGTATATCTCGTTACTTTCCATTTCATTAGGTGTTTTATTTATTGCATTTCTCTATGCAATCGTCGGTAGAATTTAACGAAATTAAATTGATGACATAATTATACTAACGGGTCATTTTTCATTGTATTATTTACTATTAATTGTGATTTAACTGATATCTATTTTATTCATTACGATTTTCATATATATTAAAGGGATAATAAGGGATTTTATGTTTAAATAATACCGAAGGGAGAGAAACTTATTGCAAATTTTTCTTTATATAACTTTAGCTACAATCATCATAGTTAGCATTTCATCATCTATTCTTCGAAAAAAGAGTTATCCCAAGTATTGGATACCTAGTGTTCTATTATTAGGAATATCGTTTGTAATCGCTGTCGTAAGCTTTTTCACAATGGACGACGGCTGGGCATCAATGAGTTTTTTCTTTATGTTTATTAGCATTACAATAGGTTCGCTTATTGGCACAGCTATTTCAATGCTTACAAAATTCAAGACGGTCTAACATCAAAAAAGCAGAACGATTTCTCGTTTTGCTTTTTTGATACACTTTCTATTGGTGTGTTGGGAACCTAGTTATTCCACTAACGGGTGCTTTAGTTGAACAATCAGCTGACTTTACAGGGCAGCTTTTTCTTATTAAATACTTCCGTGAACGGATTTTATGTAAACCTGCTGTGTATGGACTATACAAGCCTGTTCAGCGATCGAATCGCTGCTTCTTGTTGAACTAACGCGGCAGGTTAGTGCAACAAGAAGCAAATGGAAAAAGCATTCCAGAATGGTATACTTTATGTTGCTAAGGAGGCAATGCTTTGAATAGATTCCGCAAAATAATAGGGATTTTATTTCTTATAGTAAACTTCTGTCTTATATGGGTTTCTACTATAATCGCTGAAATTGTTGTTCAGCTAAGTAGGCTTGATGAGAGTAAAGGGTATATGTTAACCGAAGCTGAAGAATTTATGCTTTTTCTTATTATCAGTATCCCAATGTTATTGATACAATTTCTTTTTTTACTTTTTGTTTTGTTTTATCTTAAAAAAAAGCTATACAAAAAATCTTCAATCATACTGAACTTAGTAGCACATTTCCTTCTTTCTTTGTGGTTTGTCTTTAGTGTGTATCAATTTACAATTAATGGTTACTAAGATGACAGGTGCTTCAATTAGGGGTTAAGCACCCACTTCTTGTTCAACTAAAGAGGCAGGTTAGTTGAACAAGCGAAGATAAATATGAAACTTTATTTGCATGACCTTGTCTAATTATTCAGATGGGGGGGTACTTCGTTGAAACGATTGTCTCTATTATTGATGGCTGTGGTATTCACTTTGTTTTTCGTTGGTGGATGTTCCTCTAAAAATCTTCAAAAAGTAGATGTTTACGAAATGGAAAGCTTTTCGGATATCAAAAAAGATTCATTGACCTCGTTTACAGACTCAAACGTTGTTAGTGATTTTGTAAAGGCGTTCAACAACGCTAAAAAAGAACCAGGTATAGTTGATATGGCTGAACCCAAGTATAAAGTGGAAATTGGAAGTGAAACATATTTCCTTTGGATAAGTGAGAAGCATGGAACAATAATGAATGTGAAAAACACTCATAAAATATATAGTTTATCCAAAAGTTCAGCAAAAACAATTAATGAGTTATTAAACTAACGGGCTGCTGTAGTTGAACAATCGGCTGCCTTTACAGAGGAGTTTTTTTATTGAGTAATGGAGTTGAATACTTCCTAACTGTGGCGTTATGTTAACCTGGTGTGTATGGAAGATAGAGGCTCTACAACGATTGAATTGATGTTTTTACGGATTGTTCTCATATGGCTAATTCTTTTCCTTCACCAACTAATGGGTAGGAATATTGCGATAAGTATATTGGCTTTTTGTGGTAAACTTTTACAAGGGGGAGATATTTATGGAAGATTTGCTTTTATTTTTGTTTATCTTAGTCATAATATCGCTTAATATTGTTGCCTTTAGATTGTTTAAAAAAGGAAGATTAAATCTTATTATATCAGGCATCATTATGATGATACTTGCTCCAGTTCTTGGTTTTTCAAGTGGTGCATTATTTCTTCACTTTTATGATTGGAATTCAGGGGGAACTGGAGAGGGGGCTGGTTATGGTGGAGCATTTTTAGGACTAATAACATTAGCTAATGGAATACTCATTCTGGTTATTGGAATTATTAGGTGGATTATAACAATTTGGAGAAAAAAGTGATGTTTCTTTAGTCAGATAACGGGTGCGAATCGGCTGCCTTTACAATGCAGCTTTATTTATTGAGTAATGGGGTTAAATATTCCGTGAACTGGCGTTATGTTAACCTGGTGTGTATGGACTATACAAGCTCGTTCAGTGATCGAATTGCTTGTTTAACTAACTGGCAAGTTAGTTAAACAAGCAGGTGTTATTAAAAGACTGGCGAAGTAGTGTAACCGTCAAGTAGACATAATAAAACGATATAAACTTGGAAAGTAGGCATGATTTTGCTATTACATACTGAAGTTTTTGGAGTAGGGGAACCAATTGTATTTCTTCATACTGGTTTACAAACTAGTTTAACTGATTTTGAATATCAGAGAGAATATTTTAAACACAACTTTAAAGTTATTCTTCCCGATTTAAGAGGACACGGTAAGTCAATTGAAAATGATTTATCGAATTTCTTTGAGGATTCTGCAATAGATATAGAAGAAACACTAAATAAATTAGATGTGAAATCTACTCATCTAGTTGGGTGTTCATTAGGTGCTTTAGTTGGATTATGCTTCGCTAAAAAATTCCCTCATAAAGTTAAGAGTTTAACTATTTCTGGAGTATTATCTGAAAAACCAGAAAACTGGATCGAAATGCACAAAAAAGATGTAGAATCTCAAGCTCAATTATTAAAAAATGAAGATGTAGTTAATTACTTTGATAATTTACATAGGTCTGATTGGAAACAATTCTTATATATGGGACAAGATGAACATTGGTATCCATTTCACGAGACAAAAGACTTGGATGGTATTAATTCACCGGTTTTATATATGGTTGGTGAAGGAAATAAAGTTGAAACCAAGGGGGCTATCTTGTACCCGTTATTAAAGGAGGACGTTCACGTGTCTATCATTCCCTTTGCCTCGCACCTAGTGCATTCTGAACAGCCAGAAATATATACAAAAGTATTAGATGCTTTTATAAAAAAGGTTGTGAAAGAATAGTTTTTCTTATTCAACTCCTATGAAAATTAAAAAACGCTCAAAATCTATAAAACTGTATAACAAAAAAAGCTCAGAAATAGTTTTTTTAAAAAAAGACTGAGCCTTGAGAAGGATAATATTGAATGGATAGGTAAATCAAGAACCAACTCCATTCTTCATAGAATAAAGGCAGGCTGGTGCAATAACCAGAGTAGGATTAATCTCCCATGAGTGCAACTCGTATAGAGTGCGACAGTCTGTGATGCAACGTGGTCGTTGGAGTCAGACTAACGGATGGGCTCAATGGCACCATAGTTCATCGACCTTCTTCGCCAGCCGTAGTATCCAATACCCGTTCTGCATATATTTTTATCCTCTGCGCTACATGTATGGCTAACGGGGCAAGTTAGTTTAAAAAAGTACCAAATGGCTGGGGGTTCTCAAGGGTGAACAAATTAGGAAAAGTGCTTCAATGGTTTGGTTTTATTCTTATTGCTTTAGGACCGTTTTTTGCCTTAGAAGATACGTATGCAAATCACCTTCCTATACTTATGATAAGTGGTTCAACTCTTGCTCTGTTAGGGAGTCTGCTGAGTAAGCCAAGAAAGGTAGAGATTTTGGCAATTTGTTTAGGCATCTTGTCTTTAATAGCTTATTTTTATTTAGATCAAAGTTTGATATACAAAATTTTAATTATAACAAGTCTTGTGTTAGTTGTAGTACATGGAATTTTGGATAAGAAAAATTATCATTCAAAATGAATAAGCGGGGAACAGTTTAGTTCAATAACTATATTCATAAAGAGTTGATGAAATAGACTATATAAAAGAGATAATTGGTAATGTGAATTGAATGATAAAGGGGGTTCAAATAGTTGAGAGTAGGTTACAGTATTTTAAAAGAAATCAACGAGAAAATATTTACGCCATGTGCATCTGATTATGGGTTAACTCAAAGAGAGTTTGAGAATTTTGTCCTTTTCCTCGAACACAAAGGATTTGTAGAAAGAGTACTGAGAGTGGATGATAGTTTTTCTTTATGTCCTGCTCGTTTAACTAAAAAGGGTATAAAATTATTAGAAGATAACAATCAATATATCGAAACATACCCAAAAAGAAGGGATTTGAATGTATGGATACAAGTAGATAAAGAACTTTATTCAAATGGTGCTGAGGCAGAATAAAATAATACCTGTTCTTCAACTAACGAGGTGCTTGTGCGGCCGAGCCTAGGTCGTATCATATAGCGGGTGGGATTCCCGTCGAGAAAGAACTAGCCATTCACTCGTAGCGAGTCTTGGAGGGCTACTGGTAACAGTAGCCTTTAAGCGTAGACAGTTAGGTGGCGGGCCGAAAGCCAAATGGTTGAAGGGATTGAGCTCCATAATGTTAGTAAATCGAGAGGGCTGATGCCTTAAGCACAGCAGAAAGCTACATTTTATCCATCGTTAAAGGCAAGAAGGATAAAACCTCTCTGGATTCAGAGACCTTGGCACGTCACACATTGATATGATACGGCAACTCGGGAGACCCTACCGGTCTTTTCTTCATATAGAAGAGTATGGTGTACAAGCGATAATAAGCAAGGAAACCAAATGCCGTTGTAGGGAGTCGGATAGTAGCGTAGTACCAATGAAGTTGGGTAATGCCGATGGAGGAAAGGCTGCTACCAAGTTATCACCCTTATTAGGGACACATTTACTACTGGTATGTCAACACTAAATCATACGATATTATTAAGGGCTGATTTTTTATAAGCAACCGGACTTAGGTAGCCTAATGTACTGTGCGTACGGATATTATTGTACCAATTGACATAATCGAAAAGTTCAAGGGACAGCTGGTTAAGGGTTTGATAGTGGGTTCCGTTGATCAATTCTGTTTTTAAAATCTTAAATGTTGCCTCTGCCACCGCATTATCATAAGGATTCCCTTTATGGCTAAGTGATCTTTTAATGTTGTATCCACTTAATAATTCATCGATCCCAACGTTTTTAAATTCAGAACCGCGATCTGTATGAAATAAGTTCACGTTTCCCAATGGGTATTTAACAGAATCGAAGGCACGCTGAACTAAAGCAGCGTCTTTTTGTGCTCCGACGCTCCACCCGACTATTTCACGATTGTATAAATCGATTAAGAAGCAAACGTAACTCCAACGGTATCCTACTTTTACGTATGTTAAGTCGCTTACTAACACAGACATCTCTTTGTCCACTTCAAATTCTCGATTTAATACGTTTAGAACGGATTCTTCATTTGGTCTGGTTGCCATTGGTTTATAGGAAGGTTTGGCGTATTTTGATTGAAGTCCAAGTTCGCTCATCAATCTTCCAATTCGGCGTCTCGAGATCGTAAGGCCTTCTGTCTCTTTATCTAGTTCTATTTTTAGTTTCCGAGTACCATAAACGTGTCGGTTTTCATTGAAAACCTTAGCGATCTTTTCTTTTAATACGCGTTCTTCTTCCTGCTTTACTTGTTCTTTTTGAGCGGATACTTCATTGTCATAATAGAAGGTGCTACGCGCAATTTTCAGGACTTTACACATTGCTGATACCGAATAGGTGTGACGGTTTTGTTGAATCACATCTATTTTCGTCCCATGATCAGCGCTGCTTGCTTTAAAATATCTACTTCCATTTCCAGTTGCTTATTTCTCTTGCGTAAGGCAATCAACTCCTGCTCTTCTGGAGATTGATTATCTTTCTCTTTGAATGAACCAGACTGCCTGAATTGTGTAATCCACCTATCAAGAGCAGATGCGGTTAATTCATATTCTTTGACAATATCTTGTCGGCTTTTCCCGTTTTCATATAGGGCTACCACTTGTTTTTTGAAATCTGTAGAAAACGTTCTTCTTTTTACGGACATAGTAGATCTCCTCACTTCTTGTGTATTATTCTACTAGCCCTTAATTAGATTGTCCAACTAAGTGTAACCTATCCACTACACACAGAGGTAGGGATAATAAATGGAAACAAAACTACTAAGGATAGCAGAATTAGCAAAATCTGAGCGAAAGAGATCAGCTATATTTTGTGAATGGTGACTAGGAGGATCCGTGTGCGTAAATAGCGCAAGCACGGTTCTGTGAGGGGGGAGGAACACAATCTACCGTAAGATAGAGAGGTTCCCTTCTACTCGACTACCGGAATAGGGAAATTCCTAGTGGCAAATGGACCATTTTGTTGAATTGTTGTGGTAGTTTTTTGAGTAGATAATTTATTATTGGGAGGAATATCAGTGAAGCAAATACTTAAACTTTCGTCTTTTTTACTGTTGGCAATTTTAATCGTGAGTGGGTGTAATACGAAAAACGGGGAAGAAGATATATTCAAATTTAAGGATTCGTATGTTGGAGATAACAGTGCAATAGGAAATATTGTGAATCAATTACAGGGTACAGAGCATTTTAAAGGATTTGAACTTAAAACAAACGAGAAGCCGTATGGCATTATATTGAATTATGATTGGTCGGAGTCGGAACAAAACTATAAAAAAACAGCTATTTATAACGCTACTTTTTTATTTGCATTAGTTCAGAATGTAGACTGGATAACATTTAATTTTGGTAACCAAGAATACAAAATAACAAAAGAAAATCTGCAAAATTGGTATGGAGAAGATTTTAGCGGGTTGCAAAGTGAAGATGAACTAAAAACATTCATACAAAAACATTTGGATGATGAAGATAAAGTAAACCAGTTATTCCGTTAACGCGCAGGATTGTTGAATAAGCTTCACTTTTCTTCTTCAACTCCAATGAAAATTAAAAAACGCTCAAAATCTATAAAACAGCATAACAAAAAAAGCTCAGAAAAAGGTTTTTAAAAAAAGACTGAGCCTTGAGAAGGATAATGTTGAATTGAAAGTAAGTCAAAAATCAGCTCCATTCTTCAGAGAATATAGGCGAGGCTGGTGCAGTAACCAGAGTAGGATTAATCTCCCATAAGTGCAACTCGTATAGAGTGCGACAGTCTGTGATGCACCGTGGTCGTTGGAGTCAGACTAACGGATGGGCTCTATGGCACCATAGTTCATCGATCTTCTTCGCCAGCCGTAGTATCCAATACCCGTTCTGTACACATTTTCATCCTCTGTGGTGTAGCGCTGATTTTGCGCTACATGTATGGCTAACGGGGTGTTTTAGTGGAGCAAAAGTAATGCTTTACTTATTGAACCAAAAATGGAGGTTTTGACATGGTTAGAAGAAGGGGAATTTATAAAGTACATATCCATCAAAAGAAATTAATATGTATACTGTGCGGACATGATTCATTTTCACATCGGGAAGTGTATTTGACGCTAAGTGATGGTGGTAAAATATTAACAGATGGAGCGGTAGAACAGGTTACGCTTCAAAAGCTATACTGTACAAATTGCGGAGATATTCGCATGTTTCAGGAGCAATCTGATTCACATATCTCATATGAGGAAGTGCAGTCATGTACCCAGTAGATTATTTAAGCCCGAAAAAAAGTCGACTCAAGCTACTGGATTATAAGGTAACGTGCGTCCTTTGTGAGCGTGATGTGTTTATTCCACATGAGGTATATATCGACGTGGAACAGCCTGGTATTCAAGTGTTTTACCCACATTATATTGCGATTTGCCAAAATTGTGGGGAAGTGA
Organism: Sporosarcina psychrophila; assembly: GCF_001590685.1. Lineage (GTDB taxonomy): Bacteria > Bacillota > Bacilli > Bacillales_A > Planococcaceae > Sporosarcina > Sporosarcina psychrophila. Next base: position 3,489,731 of record NZ_CP014616.1, on the reverse strand, counting down.
AACAGTTCGGGAATTCAAATGACTTTGACACCCAAACGAAACAATGGATTTGGATACTGCATCAAGAAATTTTATAAACCTTCTGAAAAATCGGAAAATTAAGAATGGTGGTATTGAAGATTGTAAAGAATTGTACTCCCATGAAAATTAAAAAACGCTCAAAATCTATAAAACTGCATAACAAAAAAAGCTCAGAAATAGTTTTTTTAAAAAAAGACTGAGCCTTGAGAAGGATAATATTGAATGGATAGGTAAATCAAGAACCAACTCCATTCTTCATAGAATAAAGGCAGGCTGGTGCAATAACCAGAGTAGGATTAATCTCCCATGAGTGCAACTCGTATAGAGTGCGACAGTCTGTGAAGCACCGTGGTCGTTGGAGTCAGACTAACGGATGGGCTCAATGGCACCATAGTTCATCGACCTTCTTCGCCAGCCGTAGTATCCAATACCCGTTCTGCATATATTTTCATCCTCTGTGGTGTAGCGCTGATTTTGCGCTACATGTGTGGCTAACGGGGCAGTTTAGTGGAAGAAGAGGGTTATTAGAAGCGTGTTGAATATAGTTAATATATGGTGATAATTCAATTCAACATTTTCTTGGGGGGAGAGTTAATTTGAAGAAAACAATGACTTTATTATTTACAATAATGCTTTTAACAGCTTGTTCAGATACTAAGCACAATGATTATAAATTTAGTGGAGAAAGTGAACATTGGGAAGCTGAATACGCCTATAAAGGAACAGAAAAATGGGGAGGAAAAAAGGGAAAAGAAACTTATTCGAACGAAGATATCTCCGAGTTTAGACTAAAATATAAGGGTTCTTTAGAAGAGTTGTCTTCATTACAAAAACTCCACTACTCTTATGAAGCTAATAGTCGTAGAGAGGATAGCAATCAAGAGTTCACGGAACCCCCATCAACTGTAACATTTTTGTCTTCAAGTCGTTCGAACGGGGCAATGGTAAGGGAAGACACAGTTATAAAAGTAACTGTAATATGGGATGGCTTTAAAGAGTCATTTGAACTACATAATAATAGTAAGTAACTTTGTTGAACTCCCATGAAAATTAGTAGACAAGCAGAATCCGAAATTCCCGAATTTTCAAGCTATGAATTGGCTCGGGAATATTTTAAAAACAGGTATGGAAATCATTTTGTGATGATGAATTCTGAAATGATTGGTGACGAAAAAGTTTATTTTTATAGTTTGATCTTGGACAGAAAAGTTTTTGAAGATGGACAAAAGCAAATGGCGAAAGATGGTTTCATGGTTGACGCATTAAATTTCATGAATAGTTATCAGCAGTGGAAATTTTTGAAGATGGTCGGATTCACATAATTCATTAAAAAAGAAGTGGCTGCGGCTACTCCTTTTTTGTCTTTTCTTGATTAAAGGGGCAGGTTAGTTGAAGAGTGTTGTAAGTAAACCTGTTTAGCGATTGAATCCTTTATTTTGCAGTTAATAATTAATTTTACCTGTATAAATTGCTCGCCAAGCATGTGAAAGCTCTTGAACTTCCCCAGTAAATTTTGGTGTGCCACTATACCATTTACCATCAATATACTCTGAGTAATATACTTCTGCTAGGACATCAGCTTCTGAAGCATAGTCTTTAGTAATAGTTTTAGATATTGCGGTCCAAGGCAATCCGTCAGTGGTAGAATTTGTTGAAAATAAAAAACCTGCAAAAACTAAACCTACTAAAATCAATAATATACTTAATTTCTTTTTCATTTATATCACCTTTCCTAACAGTATTTCACCTGATTATACCTTGATATCGAGAATATTCAATAAATTTAGATTGATTATATGGGTTCTTAGACGAAGAAAGCCTCAAGTGAAATTAAAAGTTTGGGGAGAATTTGAACTAAAGGGTGCATTAGTTCAACGGGAGGAGATCGTCTATTGACGGTCTTTTTTATTTGGCCAGTGGGAAAAATAAACGGGAAGTGTCTGACTGGAGCGAAGCGAAAGGAATTTAAGGAGTTGATACGAGCCACTGATTTTTCACCCTCTTGGCATTGACAAAACTTTGTTTTGTCCTGCCGACCGGCGAGGGAGCCCCCTCAAAAGCGAGGGGGTTGGGGGGAAGTTTTTCCCTCGTGGGTTTGGGAAAAACCCATGGTTTTTTCACTTGATCTTGATCCGAGTGTCTTTTCGATGTGTTTTACGGTGAATGTATTGACTGTATCCGTCATGACTCTACCCCTACGATGTGCATTATGTACATTGTAGCGAAGTATGATCATCATAGGCAATAAACCATCATGACGGCTAATGTGTAGCTGTTATGATGGTAAGCTATATGTGGCGTTACAGTACCAAGATAATATAACAGAAAAGATTGAATTTTGATTACGTTGAAGACGGTGATCTTGTTCAATTAACGGGCAGGTTAATTCAAGAAGTGTACTTGAAAAAATTACCACCTCCTGTTAAAGTTGTAATAATTAAAACTTTGAATTAGATATAAAATTGAGGAGGATATAAAATGAAGCGAATGTCCTTTGAACGTTCAACGAACCATTATGATGAACATCTTTTCCCTATTGATGAACAAATTTGTGCTTTATTAAAACAACGTAAGGATCTCTCAAACAATAATCCAGGTATTCCATCTGATGATGCTATCTCTAACTGGGCTATAAAGTACGATCTTTATGAAGATTATTTAAGTTCATTATTCGGGTCACTGAGAATAGAAGAATTCTTTAAACCCCGTGTTGAACCGACTGGATTTAGAAAGCACTTACCTGTTTTAAAATCAGTTGAAATAGATGAACGTTTATATTCGATCACCTTTATTCGGCAGTTTGAGAATGCTAGCGTTGTAAATCTTAATGTCGATTGGGATGGTACAAATGATTCGCCACATCTACATGATCACAATAATTTTGAATTGTTTTTAGGAGAACAATACGATTGTCGACAGGAAGGTGGAGGAGGTTCGACAGGGTATTTCAAGTACAACTACATTGTTTCTCCACCGTTACCCGACGATTTTTCAGGATTGGACTTAGTTATTAGAGAATATAGCGACCACTTTAGGGAGAAGCCAACAGGTCTTGAGTTTGTAATGCATTTGTAATAAATTTAACTCCCATGAAAATTAAAAAACGCTAAAAAACTATAAAAGAGCATAACAAAAAAGACTCAGAAATGGTTTTTTTAAAAAAGGCTGAGCCTTCAAAATGATTATATTAAGTTGAAAGTTAATCAAGAACCAACTCCATTCTTCATAGAATTAAGGCAGGCTGGTGCAGTAACCAGAGTAGGAATCTCCCATAAGTGCTTCCCGTAAGGGAGCGACATTCTGTGATGCACCGTGGTCGTTGGAGTCAGACTAACGGATGGGCTCTATGGCACCATAGTTGATGGACCTTCCTCTCCCAGCCGTACTATCCAATACCTGTTCTGCACACATTTTCATCCTCTGTGGTGTAGCGCTGATTTTGCGCTACATGTATGGCTAACGGGGCAGGTTAGTGAAAGAAGAGTTTTATGAATATAAACAAAAAAATCCTTTTCTACATGTTAGAAAAGGACACATAAAGTTTTGTAGACCATTAATAAAGAAAATTACTCGTAGTTAGCTTTGTAGTTTCCTTCTTCAAATATTTCCTCCGGACTTTTGGAAGTCCATTCTTCGACTGTCATATTGGGATGCAGATTTAAGTAAGATCTAAACATTTTGTATCCTTCACTATAGCCATAAGCACTAGGGAGACCATTAGAGCCACCCATCTTCATTTCATGAATCTCCCGGGCAGCAACACTCTCAAGATATGGTTCAATCTTGCTCCAGTATTCTTTGTTAAATCTTTCGTCAATATAATAAGTACTGTTCAATTGGGGATACACTAAGGTTTCAAACATCATGGCCTTCCCTTCCATTATTAAATGGTCTAATCCTGTTAGAAAATAATTTTCAGTATAATGTTTTCTGATCCAAACACTATGATGATATTCATGGGACATACCTGGTTTATAAGAATTATCAAACTTACTGTAAAAGACTATAATTTTCCCTGATCCGATTGTCATCATGTCAGAAGGAAATCTTTCATTTTCAGGAAATATACATACTGTTGTTTTCTTATCTGATGAAAGTATGCCTGAGGATTTAACAAGTGATTCCTCAAATACCTCATTTAAATGATCTTTATTCATTGATCCAATTTGATTCTCAATACTATCAAAATCACTTTCTTTTGGAGTCCATTCAAGTGCATTGACAGGAAGTTCTGCATCTTCAAAACATGCTTCATATATAGTTTTTATAATTTCCTGTTGATATAATTTATAGGGTGATTCATCTGGATTATCTTTAACAGTTGCAAAATAATTTTCATATAGCAAGTAAGCATGAATTATATTAAATTCTTGCCCTGTATTGGGGTTTTTAAAAGAATAAGATATATTTTGTTGTTCATTTTCCAGAATTGTATTTTCGTAGGATTGTTCAGTTTGCTCACAGGCTGATAAAATAAAAATTAATAGAAGTATACAAAATGAAACTAAAGCTTTATTGGCGATATTCATAAATTTCATCTCCCTTTACTACATTGACTTATTCCTTTACGTTCCACTTTATCCAAAAGTTTCATTAATTAAATTAATGAATATTCATAGCATTAAACAAAACATACTTTTAAGATAATTAGGTTGGCTTGGAATAATTGGAGAGAAGATTCTTGAAGAGGGAGACTACTTTCCAATTACAAATAAAATCGTTGTGAATTAATGTACTTCAACTAACGGGTGCGCGCGACAAGTTCTGTTATAAACGTTAACAGCGTGAAAGACAGGAGATTCTCTGATTTAAAATCTTAACTTTACAATGGAGGGTGGGAATGAAGGAACCAAGTTTCCTAAAACCATCCCGTTAATACTCCTGCATGCGTTATGACTGACAGGTTATAAGGTATGAAGCCAGGTGAAGTCGGCAGAACACAGCTAAAGCCATTCCTACGGAATAGGTATGCTTACGGATATGCCGGACGGCTGAAAAACTAGATATGGTGAGAATAGTTCTTCTATTAAAGGAACTGACGAACTTCCGAAGGTAAGGGTCTAAAGTTAGAACATGAGGAAACTTGTGTACCATCCAGCGATGGGGTGAACGGTGTAGAGTAAAAATGCACCCTCTGAAATACACTATACCGAACTATGGCGGTATCCAGTTCACAGGCTTAAAGGAAGCACCTACGTTTAGAATGGATAGCTACATTGTAAGGAACTTTGGATAGGTTACACTTAATTGTCCAACTAAGTGTAACCTATCCACTATCCATTGACTTTTTATGTACTATTAAATACGGAATTCATTAGAGAAATACCTTATAATCTATCTCTTTTTATAGGGATTTCTCTTGCAGCACTATCACCTGTGTGGCTTCATGGTCAATCGGATTACAGAGGATATAGAAGAAAAGATACGCCTTCAACAATTCAAAAAGAATTAGGGGTACAGTCAGGATTATGCGGATTTACAACGTTATATCTTGCTGATACTCAACATAAAGTCAATAAAAATTCGGATTAGATCCAAATAATCCTTTATATTTTGAAACTATATTCGAGATTTTTCGTCTATACGCTGTATTGAGAGAATAGGGTTTAGGAGGATGATAAAATGAAGAAGTTTTTTGCAGCAGTCACTGCGTTTTTACTGGCGTGCAGTTTTTCGTTGTCAGAGGCCGCTGCCGGTAAGCAAATGTTTTCTGATGTGCCATCGTCAAAGCATTTTGCGGAAGCGGTAAATGAATTGGCGGCGCGCAATATCATTGGGGGGTATCCGGACGGCACGTTTAAGCCGGGAAATTCGATTACGCGGGGACAGGCTGCGGCAATTATTGCGAAGATGATTGATCTGGATACGTCGGATGTAAAAGGACAGAAATTCAAAGATGTACCGGCCTCTCATGGATTTTATAAAGCAATTGTGAAGATGGCGGAAGAAGGAATTATTAGCGGTTATCCGGACGGTCGTTTCAAACCGAATGAGCCGATTAAGCGTAAAAATATGGCTGCGATTCTTGTGAAAGCATTTGATTTACCTCGTGATGCGGATGTGAAAAATCCGTTCAAAGGAGAAATCGGCATTACGAATGACGTACTTATTATTTACAAGCTCGGCATTACAGGAGGTACGTCTCCTACCACATTCAGTCCGAACGAGTCGATTACGAGAGGGCAGGCCGCAAAAATGCTTGCGGTGACGGAGCAGGTGATGATGAAAAATGCTGTGACGATAGAAGCGGGCGAATTAGGATGGGATACAATCGAATCAATTAATGCGGGAGAAGTGAATCCAGGTATATTCCGAGCAGTGAAAGTCAAAGGGAAAAAAGACGGAATGCAAGACCAAGTACAATTATTCCCGGTGAAAGAAGGGAAAGGCGGAATGGTCATCGGGGGAAGAGCAAGAGAACATGACTGGAAGGATCAAAAATATTATGTTCATGTAAAAAAAGAGGGCAGCGAACTGCGTTTGACATTAGAAAAGACGAATGAATCACTGCCGACAGCGGTATGGATCAATACGAAATATAAAACGGTACAAAATATAGCCCTTGCCAAGGCGGACGGAGAAAAAATCTCTGATAATGTAAAAATAGAAAAAACAGAATACAATTTTACACATATTATAATTGAAAATCCGGGTGAGTATATCGCAACGGTACGCTTTGCGAATGGAGAAGAGGTGCAGTACAGCGTGACAGCATTTGAAATGACCGACAGCTTGTTCTACGGGACGACATCGGTAGAACAAGGGCCGGCTGATATGTAGTATTGATAAATGTCCAAATTAATCCCCCAACTACATTTATACTTGATAATCCCACTGTAAAATACCGGATACAACAACTAATTGTATGGTGAATATTGGATTAACTCAGTAAGGGCAACTCGTAGTTGGAATTTGGAGAGAGAGGATATTGCATTATCCAACACATACAATATGGCAACCTGATTCGTCAAATGCGCGTGAGTTGCGCGTTTGGCGAATTTTTTCATACTTCTTCATGTTTTTATAGTAATTTATTTAAATTACAAATTTGATACTTGTAATAACAAATATTCCTGCGAGTGGTGCAGGTGAATTTGTAACATATTGTGTTGTTCGTAATCCCGATTTAGTTTTGGAGTATATTGAAATGGAGAAAAAAGGACTTTCTAAAAGAGACATTGGTTATGAGTTTTTAAAAGGATTAGAAGGAGTCAACTAGATAGGATTGGAGTGGAACTACGAAATACTCGACATTTTCAACTGAAATTATTATTCAACAAACGGGTGCTTTAGTGAAAGAAGAATTAATTAATTTTAAAGACTGAGACCATGTTTTAGTTATTCCATTAGAGGGCGCTTTCGGAGTAACGATTAAAGCCCAATTTCTCATTTTAATGCTGAGAAATTGAGCTTTTTTTATATTTACTTATAGTGCAAGATAACGCTTAAAACAGATGCAAAATAACTCCTAAAGTGACAGACAAGGGTTTAGGTACTATCAATAGTCCCGACCTCATCGAATGGATTTTTTATAATCAAGGGAGTGCCATAACTTTTAGGTTCTGACACTCTAAATTGATCGTACAAGAGAATGGGTTCCTAGGGTGTCATTTATTAGGATCATAAATATAGAAGCCGTTGAATTGGCAAGAGTGTATATTGTTTAATGCGAGCATCCTAGAAAGGATGCTCTTTTGAATTACCTGGATTGATTTTTAAAATCATGCCACAGATTATAAATCTGCTTTTATCGTATAAATTGTATTCCTCGAAATGCCAACTTCACGATGTATATCTACGATGTTCTTATTTTCAGAAAGTAGTTGGACGACCCGTTCATAAATAACTTTATCTTTTCCGGTAGCAGCTGTATGATATTTTTTCTTCCCCCCGATACATCCCTTGTTGCTTAGCGATCGCAATTCCTTCTTGTTGTGCAGTGCGGATTCGTTGGCGATCATCATCCACCATACATGAGAGTGTAGCGTAAAGACGATATCTGAAAACGGAAAAAGACAGAGTTAGAAGATTATTAACTTCAATTACCCATGTTCAAAATAGTCTCTTAAGAGAAAGAATACTTCAGGAGTTATAGGTAGAGAAGGAACTTACCAAAGGTTTTTTTCTTTTCTTATAGTAACAGATAAAAGTAATAATAATTTCAAATAAATTATTCGAGAATGAATGAGTACCCTATAAAAATTACATACCTAGCATTCTTCCTTGTTTATTTCACTCCGAGTGAGTTGTTCGAAAGCCTTGTATTTCCTCGTCATTTCCCGCTTAAAATCGGTCTCTTTTGCGGTGGTCGCCTTCAGCGTACTTCATAAATGATAAAGAATCTCCTCATTTTCATTATCGATACTTGCCTTTGTCGGTTAAGCTTAGCAAATCGTGGATATTAAAATCATGTAAGCAAAATAACAACAAGAATCATTTTGCCTTGGAAAATTTATATATATTTTTTGAAAAGTTGTAACGGAATTTGCGGTCAAGGTATTAATACTAAGAACAGTGAGAGTGAGGGCCGTCATGAATAAGCTTGAAGATGAATATGAAGAGATCCAACCGAAAATATATGCGTTTTTTTATGCCAAGACAGGAAATCGGGCGACCTCTCAGGATCTCTGTCACGATACCTTTTATGAAGCGTGTAAAAATATTGCATCTTTTAATGGCCATTCCACCTTGTCGACGTGGATGTTCTCAATTGCCAACAACTTATTAAAAAAGTATTACCGCAAAAATAAATATCAACAGAGCTTAATGGAAAAGCTCGCAATAATTCCGGAAGCTGAAATACAGTCAATAGAAGAGTTAACGGAAGTCAATGAAGATACAAAAATGCTGTTGCACCATATCTCGAAAATGGAGGATGCTGCGAGGGAAATTGTATTACTGCGCATATACGGCGAGCTGAGTTTTGCAGAAATCGGCGTGTTGATCGGTAAATCGGAAAACTACGCACGCGTAACTTTTCACCGGTTGAAATTAAGAATTCAAAAAGCGATGGAGGTGACTTTATGAATAAAGAATGTGCCATTGTACAAGATTTATTGCCTTTATATGAAGAAGAGTTATTGCAGGAGGAAACCAAACGATTTGTTGAAGAGCATCTGCAAAGCTGCCCAAAATGCCGCCATATCGCAGAACAGTCACAAATTCCGCTGCCTGTACAAGTAAAGCCGGGGAGTTCTTCTAAAAAAATGATCCGGAAAATAACCGTGCGTTTGACAACGATACAGATTTTCTTTGTGGCCATTGCCTTTATATTAGCAATGAGCACCACCATTATGAATGACAACAAGACCTTTATCCTGACCTATGCCATTTTAGGGACCGTCACCTACCTGTTTTATCGTTCGGTTCTCGTTGCTGTATTGCTCGCTGGTGTACCGAACTTCATTTGGAATTGTCTGCTATATATGACAGATTGGTTCGGCGAAGTTTATGCTGAAAGTTTTTCTGAAGCTCTTCAATTATCGTTGTTTTCCTTAATTGTCCACCTGTTGTTTACATTTATCGGAATCGTCATCGGCTTTTGCATTCTTAAAATAATGGAGGAAAATTAATCATGAAAAAGAAAATAATATACAGTGTAATTGCAATTTTATTAATTGCCGCCGTCGTGTTCGCTTACATACAAATGAGCGGAAATCCAATTGAGAAAAACAGGGCAAAAGAGAGCCTGGAAGCGTTTTTAGAACAAACTTATCCGGACATGGACTATGAGATCAAGCGGTCGGCAGAGTATGGATGGATCGATGGCACTTTTCGTTTTAAAGTAGTGGAAAAGGAACCGATAGCAGTTGAAACCACCTATATGTTCGATGTCTCCGCTTTCGAACCGTACGAAATTCTTGGCGATACAATCCACGTATCCAAAATCGACAAAGCGGCCTCAAAAGAATTAAATGCAGAGGCGGAGCAATATATTCTAGCGCTTCTACAGAATAGAGTTCCAGAAATCAATGGAGTGTCCACAGATGTAGAAGTATACAGCAACGAAGTCGCGGAATGGACGCCCCAGCTGAAAACACCAAAGCCCATGCTCATTATGACGGAAATTGAAAAAGGCGACTTGACCAAAGAGCAAATGCTGCAGAAGAGCAAGGCGATCCAACAGCAGCTGAACGGCGAATCCATTGATTATTATATGGCTGAAGTCGGATACCACAGCATTGTAGACGGGGAAGAAATTTATGATTATGTGAGTTTTACGCCAAAAAAAGAACTGACGATAGATGATGTGAATTAAAAATGAAGATACTTTTTACAGTTTTATTTTGAATAGTTGAGAAAGAAAGATTTTCCGCTTCGGAGCAAAACCAATAAAAAAGAGCCTTTGAGGATCTTGAATAAAAATAAACCAGCAAGGTTGTATGCTACATGACCTTGGTAGACATACCACACGATATTTCCCACTTATCTATGAAACTCTTCTCGTTTCCATTCGTATATGTTTCATTAAGAAAAAATAGAAAAGAGGGAATATTAATGAAGTCCATTACGAAAAAACGTACAAAAGCGATTCTGATTGACCTTGCAATTTCAAAGGCTGTAACAGCATGTGTTGAGTATTTCTTGCGGAAAAAGGTGAAAAATGAAGCTTTTCATGCTCTAGTGACACCAACTCTCGTCGTCTTGTGGTCATTGGAATATGCACAGCTGCGTAAATATGGTCAGACAATCGGTTATAAAACAATGGGACTAACCCTAGAAAATCAAGATGGCTCAGAACTAACATCTAATCAAATCATTAAACGGTTGGCTTATCGAGATACTTTGAGTACGCTTGATTACTTAAAAAATCGGCAAGCGTTTGAAGTACAAGATGGGGCAATTCTTCCTCATGACCAGGTTTCGGGTACGGTTGTTAGAGAGGTTTAACATGAAGTAAAAGGATGGTTTACAAGAGCAGGGCACCTAAGGAATTTCAATTCACATCGAAATCCCGATTGTTAAACTAAAGCACCCATTAGTTTAAGTTGGATTATTCAGAACACTTTATGTTCATACCCAATTATTAATGTTACGATAAATTATGGAAATATATTTAGGAGGATTATCATGAGAAAAGTATTATCTATTTTGTTGACATTCGTATTATTGCTTTCACTAGCTCCGCAGACGAAGGCTAACAATGTTGGTTTTAAAGACGTGCCTAAAAGCCATCCGAATTACACAGAAATTATGTATCTACTGGAAAAGGGGGTTATTGAGCCTGCTGAAAAGTTTGGGGTTAATCAAAAAGTCACACGAGAAGAAGTTGCAATAACGGTTGCTAAGGCAATTGGACTTGATGGAAAGAAAACCAAAACGAAGTTTAAAGACGTACCGGAGAGTAGGCATTCTTCGGGTTATATTAATTCAGCAGTCAGGGCTGGAATTATTAATGGATATCCAGACGGTACATTTAAACCGACACAACAAGTAACAAGAGGTCATATGGCAGCCTTTATAGCAAATGCCTTTAAATTGACCAATCAAGCAGATATAAAATTTAAAGATGCTCCTAAAGGATCAACTTCATATGTTGCTGTCAGGAAGTTAGCAGGAGCCAATATAACCTCGGGCTATCCGGATGGTACATTTAAACCGAATGAGGGTCTATCTAGAGCACATATATCTGCATTTCTTGCGAGAGCGATGAATCCGGCTTTTCGCCGTGCTTCAGAGTCGTACTATGGTGAGTGGATTATTAATCAAGTTCAAGCTTATGGAGTAGGTACTTATAGTAGTGAGGATGCAGAAAGTTTATTAGGGAAAAGTTTAACTTTTACAGCTAATAAAGCAAGTTGTTTTGGAGATAAACCTTCAGATATAGTAAAGGTGGCTACCAATCCAATTTACACCGAAACGATTATTCCAGCAAGTGATTTCGTAGAAAAACATCGTATCCCTTTTGATCTTTTAGGTCTCAAAGCACCTATTACAGAAATTAATGTTTCAGATTCAAAAGGCCATGTTTCTACATTCTTCATAAAAGATGAAAATACATTAATTATATCCGGTGGTGGCACATATTTTGAGCTTATTAGAAAAGTCTCAAAGAATTAAGTAGGTAATGTTGTAGATTCTAAGAACAAAACAATTACAATAGATTAGGTAGAACTGTTTTTCTCAACAGATGAAAAGAGACTCAATGAGATAGGCATGAAAAGTGAAGATTTAACAACATGTTTTTATATTTATAACGAAGATGAAATTGTGAAATTCTAGCTTATGATGATGCTATGCCTATGACACACTGCGAAGCAGTCGGAATCATGGGAATTTGGAATGAAGAGTTATGTGCAGAGTGTATGTGGCAACACAAGAGTTGTTGGTGGGTTTAATTAAAAATAGCTCGGTTCCTATTTTGAACTGAACCCCAAATGGTAGACACTTTAAAAAAGTGACACCATTTGGGTTTTTTTCTGTCTAAAAGCTTAGGTATACTGAAGATAAATATCCTGACAGGAGTGTTTTCAATGAGTAAAATACTTTTTAATGAACACCAGCGTAGATTATTAGAAGCGAATCCTAATGTGAACTCAGTTTCAGATCGCTCTATCCAATATAAACCTGAATTTAAAGTATTAGCTGTCAAAGAGAATCAGAGCGGAAAAGGAAGTCCTGGTCGTCCATCAACTGAAGGATTATCTCCTGAGAAAAAACTTGAAAAAGCTGAAGCACGTATTAAATATCTTGAAGCCGAGGTCGAATTGTTAAAAAAGCTCGAGGAACTAGAGAGGTAGGTGAAAAAATAATACTAACATCAGCGGAAAAATATCAGGTGATTAATGAAGTGATTCGTAAATTTCAATTAAAGAGGTGCACAGCTCACCTATGTAAAGTCGCAAAAGTACATAGAAGTGGCTACTATGCATGGCTCGAAAAAACTGAGGTCCATGCTATACGTGAGGAAAATGATTATCAAGACTACCTTTTACTTAAATGTGTTTATGATGCGTGGTTTCCAAAATGGCGTATGCCCATGAGTTTATAGAGGATTTCAAGGATAAGTATAATACACAAGTAGGGGATAGGGGAATAAAACTTTCCGGTGGACAACGTCAAAGGATTGGTATAGCACGCGTTTTACTTAGGGATCCAGAAATTTTATTACTAGATGAAGCTACTTCGAATCTTGATACAAAGTCAGAAGCTGTTGTTCAATACGCATTAAATAATTTGATGGAAAGTAGGGCAACACTAATAATTGCACATCGACTATCAACAATTCTTAATTCAGATAAAATCATAGTTATTGAAAATGGACAAGTTACTGGCTCAGGTACACACGTAGAGTTAATTGAAAAACATCCTCTGTATAAGGAACTTGCAGCTCAACAACAGTTAATACCTGAGTTATCCAAAATTTAATTTCCAAATTCGTAGTTTAACTTTTTGGAGTCACATCACTTTAGCAGGTGGTCGTTTAAAGAGGTTTCTAAAAAAATTGGAAAGAAAAAAACAATTTTTTCTATTATTATCGATAAAGTGAGTCAGACTCCCCGCAAATGACTATAAAGCTGAATGAAATATGGATTGTATTTTTGTTTTTTGACAACATCATTTTTGAGGGGCTTCCTATTGAACTGTGGCACTTTTTTGAAATTCACTACCTAGTGAACATAATGAACTTTTGGCTATAAAAGTATTGACAATACGATATGCTACGAGAGAGGGGCAATATGATGAAAAGGTTTATGTTAATCGCTGTGGTTTTCCTCATCTTAACTGGATGTAAACAAAATGTAGTTGTCGAAAATCAAAACATGGAAGATGTATACTTTACGCAAGAAAAATACTTTCCAACAAACGAGTGGAGGAAATCCACTCCTGAAGCTCAAGGAATGGACACGGAAAAGTTGATGGTTTTTTTTAATGAGGTCAATGAAAAAGCAACTGGAACTAATAGTGTAATCCTTACTAGAAATGGTTATATTGTTGCTGAAAAATATAGTGAGGGATACACACCTGAAATAAAGCAGCGAATCTATTCAGCTACTAAAAGTATAACCTCAGCTCTCATCGGCATTGCAGTAGATCAGGGGATCCTCAAATTGGAAGAGCGTGTCGTGGATATCTTCTCGGAGAAAGATATTCAGAACCTAGACAGTGATAAAAATCAAATTACTGTTAAGGATTTGTTGTCCATGCGATCTGGACTTGAGTATGATAATAGTAATGATAGTGGTAGCGATGATGTAATGATTTGGGAAGTGAAAGATCCAGTGTCATTTCTTTTAAATAAACCAATGAGAGTTTCACCTGATACTCAATACCATTATAGTTCTGGAGATTCTTTTTTATTGACAGCAATCCTTCAGAAAAAGTCAGGCATGAAAACAGTAGAGTTCGCAGATACATATCTTTTTGAACCGCTTAACATACAAAATAGAGAATTTGTAGAGAGAGATAATATCGCAGTAGGTGGCAATGGGCTAATAATGACACCACGTGACATGGCGAAAATAGGTTTTTTATATTTAAATGAAGGTAAATGGGATGGGGAAACACTTATATCCGAGCAATGGATTGAAGAATCAACCAAAAAGTCATCAGAAGATCGATTTATTTATTTTAGAGGAAGTCATTATGGTTATCAGTGGGTTATTGATGAAATAGAGGGTCATTATGTTTACTCTGCTCAGGGGGGATACGGACAATATATATATGTTATCCCTGATTTAGAGATTGTTGCAGTATTTACATCGGGATATGATGCACCTGAAACTAACAATAAATTAAAAGACAGTGTAAAGTTCATTGTGAATGCGGCTGTATCAGAAGAGGCTCTTGCATCAAATAATGAAAAATACAATTCACTTGAGTCGATAAAGTTGGAAAATAGAGTGAAGGATGAGAGAGAGAAACAATCTATGCCCCCTAAGGACATAAAAAAAATTGATGAGCAAAGCTATGTCTTCGATTCCAATGAATTAGGGTGGAAAGAGCTACGTCTATCATTTAAAGGTAAAAATGAAGCTGCGTTAAAAGTATGGCTACATGATGGCATTGAGGAGGATTTATCAATTGCTTTAGGTGATACCCCTTTAATTAGCCAAACTACCTTTGGGGTAATTTCGGTAAGTAGACAGTGGAAAGATGAAAATACACTCATCTTATATATAGATCATCTGGAATATTTGTATAATTACTCCATTGAAATTCGTTTTGAGGATAATTACGAGTTAATTGAGGTGAAGGAAATATGGGAGGATGTTGAATACAACAGTTTTGAAGGAAAAAAGAAATAATTAGGTATAAGTGTGTGCTGCGAAATTATAATACACACAATTGCGGTGGTTATGTGAAGGTTCACAGTTTATAGTTGCTGAAATATCTAGGTTGCTTTGGATAGCGATAACATCAGCTGAAGTCATGAGTAGCAATCGGTTTTCCATCAGTGATAGGTCGAATTGATAGTCATAGAGTGGATGTGCCTTCAAATAGCTATGGATCTCCTCACAAAGCGACTCTGCTCCTGGCTTATCACGCCGATTAATCACATCTTGGAAATGTTCGCGAAACTGTATAAATTGTTCAGGAGACGAGTGTGCAGTTACACTTTCTAACGATATATTCAACCTTTGCAGTAACTGTTGCAGAACCGCATCACTTGGCATTGTCACTCCATGTTCGATTTTACTCAAGTGAGAAATAGAACAAATATTATTTGCCAGATTCTCTTGCTTCATGTTTTGCTTCAGCCATTCCGTTCGAATGAGTTGTCCAATGTCCAATTTTTTATCCAATTCAGGATGAATGGCAAGAACTTGTGGGTGGCCTATACCAAAATCAAGACTTAGTGATTTGTACGAATACGGGAACCATGCAAGATCCGCGAAATGTAATCCGAGCCATGAAGCGCATTGTAAAAGAGGCTAAAGTGACAGCGATCCGCTTTCATGATATGCGGCACACGCATGCTTCCATCTTGATAGCGGAAGGAGTCGACGTTGTTAAAATAGCGGCTCGACTTGGACATACAAATCCCAAAATTACGTTAGAATTTTATGCCCATCTATTACCTAAATCACATAGTGACGTTGCAGATATTTTCCACAATGCGATTCGAAAACATACGGATGACCTGCAATAAAAGCTGCGGACAAATGGCGGACATTAGGTAAAAATCCGTAGAAAAAAAGACCTCCAAGCACAAGGCCTGAACGTCTTTTTTATGGAAAAACCTTTGTTCCTAAAGGTTTTCTTCGGGTTTGGCACCCAATGGTCCCGACTGGGCTCGAACCAGCGACCCCTACCTTGTCGAGGTAGTGCTCTCCCAGCTGAGCTACGGAACCGGGAATTAAATTGTGTTTCTGCTTACTGCACATTTATTATTATAGCGGGTCTGTAATAGAAGTCAACACCTTTAGGAAAAGTTTTTTAAAAAAGAGTATAATAGACACTAGAATGCTGTAAAAAAAGGGGGTGTTTCTTATCGACGTTCAATTTTCATTGCCTTATGTCTATGATTTCGATCGGGCAATTATTCGGTTGGCAGGGGACCCGGTGAATTCTGTGGATTTGCAAAGCCGCATAGTGCGCATCCCTATGGAAGAGGGAAATAATATCACGTTGCAAAGTACAGGCACGAAACAACTACCTGCATTTATAGTGGGAAATGCAATTGATGATAGTCAAATTGAAACGGTTAAATCAATCTTTCATTTTGATAAACCGTTGGATGCAATCGGGTTACATTTTGCGGGAACAGATCTTGGGCCGCTATTTCTTGAGTGTGAAGGAACCCCGCTTGTTAAAAGTTTTTCATTATATGGAACACTAATGAAAAGCATCATTCACCAGCAACTCAATTTGTCGTTCTCACATACGTTGACGCAACGTTTTGTAGAATCATTTGGGGAGATGGTCGATGACGTCTGGCGTTATCCATCCCCTGAGCGTATTGCGTCGCTTGACGTCTCAGTACTTCGAGACCTGCAGTTTAGCACGCGTAAGGCTGAATATGTCATTGGCTTGTCGCAATCGATTGCAGAGGGGACGCTTGACCTTGAGCAGTTCAGGAAAATGGATGACGATGAAGTAACTTCAAAACTTGTTGCTTACCGTGGTGTAGGACCTTGGACTGCACAAGGTTTCCTAATGTCTGGGCTCGGACGTCCAAATTTATTCCCACTGGCGGATATTGGTTTGCAAAACGCATTGAAGCAGGTGTGGAAGATGGATCGTAAGCCCACGCAAGATGAAATGCTTGCCCGTTTTCCAGAGTGGTCACCGTACCTAAGTTATGCAGCACATTATCTGTGGCACAGTATTGAGTGACGTATATGGGAAACTAAACAACGCTTGCCTAGAACTGCACAACATTAGCCTAAAACTAAACAACATACACTCAAAAGATCTACTCACCATTCACACACATAAAAAACAGCTTTCCCATTTTAATTTCATGGAAAAGCTGTTTTTATGGTCCGTTGGAAATTGGTATCGTTGACAAGTTAGTTACAATAATTATCAGTGTGTAGGCACCTGTAGTTGCTTCTCTTCATCAAAATAAAGGAAATTTTCTTCTTCAAGTTCTACAAGACGTTCTTTATTAATCCCCAATGAAAGGTTTCCTTCAAAGATCGTTTCCCACCAAGTATCAGTTGTTGTCATGTCCATTTCCTCCTTTAAATTCTTTGTTATTTGAACATTCTATTCCCTTCAATGCTATAATACAAAACGTCAAAGGGTGAAAAGGAATCGTTAGACCTATCCTTTTTCCTTTCATACAATTATTCGTGAAAAGGGGTTATTTCTATGAAGAAAACTACATTTGCCCTCGTTGGTACAGGTATTGTTGGCGAGCGAATCATCAATCAATTACGCAATAACGAATCTGCAACAATTATTGCCTTGTTTGATGAAAATGATGAACGACTTTCTGAAATGGCGGATACATACGGATTATTTGCGGCATCCTCTTATGAGGAGGTTTTGGCGATGAAACCTGACTGGATCTATATTGGAACTCCACCCATATCGCATGCTGCACTGAGTACGGCAGCGATTTCAAAAGGCTTGAATGTGCTTTGTGAAAAACCACTTGCACACGATGTGACAGATGGATTAGTTATGGCTTCGGCTGCAGAGAACAGTAAAATTCAAACGGCAATGCATTTTCCGCTCATGTATAGTTCGTCCGTTCGTCATATGATGAAACTAGTTAATGAAGGTGAAATTGGTCAAATCATTCGAATTGAACTACAAACTTATTTCCCGCATTGGCCACGTTTATGGCAACAAAATCCGTGGATCGCTTCGCGAAAACAAGGCGGCTTTACACGAGAAGTATTCCCGCATTACCTTCAACTTATGTACAGGATGTTTGGTCAACTTGCGATTACTTCCCACCAAACCGTTTATCCTGAAGATGAAACGCTTGCGGAAACGAGTGTCCTTACAATCGGAAAAACCGCGGATGACATTCCGGTCTTCTTGAATGGTGTTTCGGGAATCGGTCAACAAGAAGAACTGTCCTATACAGTATATGGAGATGAAGGTGTTCTGAAACTGCGCAATTGGTCGGAACTTAGCATGGCACAAAAAGACAGTCCTTTTGAGATATTGACTTCCTTCGATACAGTGAAAACGCTTACGGATGAGTGCATTGCGGCAGCTAACGGTGAAACTGCGCTACTTGTGTCATTTGATGAAGGACTTGAAATACAAAAATTGATTGATCACCTTTTGACCTGATAAAGGAATAAAGTGCTAACTTTTGCATCCCGCAACAATTCTAACTATGATTGAAGGTATAAAGGGATGGAGGGAATAAGTTGAACTTTACTGCACAAGACGTGGAATCGATGATTGCTTCCCAACACGCATATTATTTTTCAGGCCAAACAAGAAGTTTTGCATTCCGTAAAGAAATGCTTTTGACATTGAAAGACGCAATTGTTGCGAATGAAGCTGAAATTACGGAAGCGTTACATAAAGATCTGCGTAAAAGTCCTTTCGAGTCTTATGTGACGGAAATCGGTTTCGTCCTTTCAAGCATTTCTTACATGATTAAGCATCTTGAAGGCTGGATGGAGGATGAGACGGTGAAGACACCTGTTCATCTAAAACCTGCGAAAAGTTTCATTGTTCGTGAACCATACGGATCCGTATTAATCATTGGTCCGTTTAACTATCCGTTTCAACTTGTGATGGAACCGCTTGTTGGAGCGATTGCAGGTGGAAATTGCGCAATTGTCAAACCGTCCGAGGTAGCTGCCCACACGGCACATATTATTAAAAAAATAGTGAAAGAAACATTCTCGCCAGACTATATCCGAGTCGTAGAAGGGGAGCGTGAAGAAACTTCCGCACTCATCCACGCTTCCTTCGATTATATATTTTTCACAGGCAGTGTAGCAGTTGGGAAAGTTATTATGAAGGCGGCAGCTGAACGGCTGACACCAATTACGCTTGAACTAGGCGGGAAAAGTCCTGCTCTTGTAGACCAGTCTGCCAATATTAAAAAAGCAGCTGAACGCATTGTCTGGGGGAAATTTGTTAATACAGGACAGACATGTGTCGCGCCGGATTATATACTTGTTCATGATTCTGTCAAAGAGAAACTTGTCAAAGAAATGCTTACTGCAATCCGTAAATTTTACGGGAAAGATGTTTCAAAAAGTCCGGACTACGGTAGAATTATCAGTGACAAACATTTCAATCGTCTAATTGACATTATCAATAAAGACTGTGCACATGTGATAAGTGGTGGTGGTTCTGACCGCTCAGATTTATTCATTGAACCGACAGTGCTTGATACTATTTCATGGAATAGTGCTTCAATGGAAGAGGAGATATTCGGTCCAATCCTACCGGTTATGACGTATGAGAATCTCGGTGAAGCGATTCAAAGTATTCGTAAATTGCCAAAACCGCTCGCGGCGTATATGTTTACTGAAAACGGGCAAGCCGCGGATTATTTCATTGAAAACGTGCAGTTTGGCGGGGGATGTATTAACGATACAATTGCTCATGTTGGTAACGTTAATTTACCGTTTGGCGGAGTCGGTTCATCAGGTATGAGTGCATACCATGGAAAAGCAAGTTTCGATACGTTCACACATGCAAAATCCATGATGAAAAAAAGTACGTCCATTCCAATGACACTTGCATTTCCGCCATACGGCAATAAATTAAAAATAGTAAAACCGCTCATCCGTTAATGGGTGGCGGTTTTCTTTTCGTTTAAACTAGTGGAAGTATAATCGTTGTTTCGGTTCCATGATTTATTTTGCTGGTCACGGTTATCGTTCCGCCTTGATCGACGATGATTTTTTTTGTAATTAGCATGCCAAGGCCGGTACCTTCTGCTTTAGTCGTGTAAAATGGTTCAAATAGATTATCAATTGTTTCGGTATTCATCCCGGGACCGTTATCGCGGATGAAGATAGTAACTCTTTCGTCTTGGAATTTGACAACGATAGTGATTATGCCGTTTTTTACAAGCGCTTCACACGAATTTTTAAATAAGTTAATGAAGACTTGTTTCATACCATCTTCATTACCTCTAATGATTGCATTATTTTTAGGAATCTGAACATCGCAAAAAATTGACCGATTACTAAATTCCGTTTCGAATATCGATACTACATCTAGAAGTGACTTTTCAATGTAGAAATCAGTGAATTTTTTTAAATTCGGTTTTGATAGGACGAGAAACTCACTGACTATCAAATCAATACGGTTTATTTCTGTATACATAATTTCGGTGTATGCGCGATATGGATT
Organism: Sporosarcina psychrophila; assembly: GCF_001590685.1. GTDB lineage: Bacteria > Bacillota > Bacilli > Bacillales_A > Planococcaceae > Sporosarcina > Sporosarcina psychrophila. The sequence goes on along the minus strand of NZ_CP014616.1, from coordinate 3,468,977 downwards.
AGCGGGATCGTTGTTCATCATCTGTACGAATCCTGAAATGGATGTCATAGGATTACGTACTTCGTGGGCGACGCTTGCTGCAATCTCACCGATTACTTTTAGTTTTTCTGTATCGATTTTTAGTTGTTCAGCTTGTAGCTTAAGTGTAATGTCGCGTGCAATGAATGACGTGGCGACTAACTTTTTTTCAGAATCGTAGATAGGGGCTAATGTCAGTTCAGCATCAAACACGGTACCATCTTTCCTCATCTCTTTGGTTAGCAGAAAATGATAACTTTCCCCGTTCAATAATTTTTTTGTCCTCTCTGCAATCGTTGCATCCTCGGACAAAGGGAAGAGTCGTGGCGAACGTCCCATGCATTCCTCGCGCTTCCAGCCGTATGTTTTTTCAAATGCGGGATTCATTGCGACAATGTTCTGATCTAAGTCGAACACAACAATTGCGTCTTCCGTATGTTCAAAAAAGAGATCGAGATAGCTTTCTCTGGATGTAAGTAAAACATCCAACTTCTTGTTTTCCTTGAAGATATTGTTCCATTCCGGTGTGATTCTGAAAGTGTACAGTACGCAAAGGAACACCGCCAAGCTGAAAATGAAAGCTATATTGGGGAGTAATTGAGTTTCATCCACTGATTTATAAATTGGACTGAATAAGTAAAATAAAACAAACACTTCTATACCCGTGATGGCCATAATCAGTATGTTTAACCAAGTGATATTGTAGATTGCCACTAAGGCGATAGGGAAGATAAGATAAAATAAGTGTACTAAATCAGGATTTACTAAGTTTGAAATAAGTATATATAAAAAGTACCCAATTATTAGGGGGATTCGAAAAGTAAGAGAATTCATCCCCGATTTATAAAGGACAAACAGTACAGTAACGATGAACAATCCGATAAGGCCTGAAATCATTGCGCTATGAAAATCTAAAAGAAGTGACGTGAAAATATGTACGGTGACGCTAGAGGCAAAAAAAAGTATAATAAACATATTGCGTGAATGGACGATTGTCGAATCTTTCATTGGGCACCTCACAACATTACTTTATACTTATCATACATGATTCGACATTGGGATTGAATTACATATTTCGACGCGAGAGAGAGGGGAAATAGAAATGACTACAACATTTGATGAAAAACGTATTGTTGAACTACTAAAAAGGCTTGTGGAGACACCAAGTCCATCAGGTTATACGGAAAAAGTGATGAAGTTAATAGCAAAGGAACTTGACGAAATTGGGGTAACACATAAGAAAACAAACAAAGGGGCAATCATTGCAACGATTGAAGGAGTGGATTCAACGCGACATCGTCTGCTTACAGCGCATACCGATACACTTGGGGCGATGGTGAAAGAAGTGAAAAGCAATGGTCGCCTGAAGTTGACAATGATTGGTGGTTTCAATTGGAACGCGGTTGAAGGAGAATACTGCCTCATTCATACGGCGTCAGGGAAAGAAGTCCGAGGAACAATTCTTATGCATCAGACTACAGTTCATGTTTATAAAAACGCAGGGACTGCAGAACGAAGCGTGGAAAATATCGAAGTGCGTATTGACGAGAAAGTAACTGATGCAGCTGGAACACGTGCACTAGGTATTGAAGTGGGCGATTTTGTATCATTCGATCCTCGTTTTGAAGCGACGGACAGCGGTTTCATTAAGTCACGTCATCTTGATGATAAAGCGAGTACTGCGCTGTTGCTTGAACTGATTCGTTCATTGAAAGAAGAAGGGGTCAAACTTCCGCATACGACGCATTTCTATATTTCTAACAATGAAGAAATCGGTTATGGTGGTAACTCTAATATTCCAGTTGAGACTGTTGAGTATATCGCGGTCGATATGGGAGCGATTGGTGACGGGCAAACTTCGGACGAATATACAGTGTCGATTTGTGCCAAAGATTCAAGCGGGCCATATCATTATGCGTTGACACAACATTTGACGGGCCTTTGCAAAGAAGGGTACATTCCGTTCAAACTTGATATTTACCCGTTTTACGGTTCAGATGCATCTGCTGCAATTCGAGCGGGCTTTGACGTGAAACATGCATTGTTTGGTCCAGGCATCGAATCATCGCATGCATTGGAACGGACACATATCGATTCGCTAAAAGCATCAGCACAGCTGCTTCGTGCATATGTAACTTCAGCAATGATGGACTGAACGGAGGGGTTTAATGGAAACGGAAAAGTTACTTTCAATGTTACCTGTCAAACGGGTAGCAGGAGCGGTTCCGCCGACTGTGACGGATATCGCGATTGATTCGCGCGCGGTCAATGCAGGAGGAATTTTCGTCTGTATCGAAGGATTTACGGTAGATGGCCATAATTACGTTGGGAAAGCCGTGGACAATGGAGCAAGGGTGATTGTTGCTTCGAAGCAAGTCGATGTCGATTTGGAAAAAGTCGCGGTGGTAATGGTTGAAAATACGTCACGGGCTATCAGCTTGTTGGCGTCCCGTTTTTATGATTATCCATCGAAGCGGATGACGATGATTGGGGTAACGGGTACGAACGGCAAGACGAGTGTCAGTGGCATCATCCAAGCGATTCTTCAGCGGGCGGGTGAGAAATCCGCCGTTACTGGAACAATCGGTTTCGATTTGGATGGAACCCTTTATGAGACTGAGAACACGACGGCTGATGTATTGACGACACAAGGGATGATTGCCCGTGCAGCGGATGAAGGATGTACAACAATGACGATGGAAGTATCGTCACATGGTCTAGTGGAAGGTCGTTTGGCTGGTACGGAATTTGACATCGCTGTTTTTACAAATCTAACGCATGATCATCTCGATTACCATGGGACAATGGACAATTATGGTCAGGCGAAAGGATTGTTGTTTTCTCAGCTAGGACAAGACTTGGAAAAGCGTAAATTTGCCGTTGTCAATGCAGACGATGAATGGAGCAACAAGCTACTGGAAATGACTTCTTATCCAGTTTTGACATACGGTATCCAAAATGAAGCCGTTTTTCGTGGATCGGATATTGAGCTACGGGCAAATGGTACGACATTCAGGCTTACTGCGCCCGATGGTGAATTCCGAGTTGACATGAGCCTCATTGGTGAATTCAGTGTCTATAATGCGCTCGCGGTCATCGCTACTTTGTATGCCAAAGGAATGATGACTGAAGATGTTATTAACTATCTAGGGAAGATTTCAGCCGTTAAAGGGCGTATGGAACAAGTACCGACAGAATTGCCGATTACAATGTATGTCGATTATGCGCATTCACCTGATGCTATTGAAAAAGCGATTGATGCAGTTCTTCCTTATAAGAAGGAAGGAAGTCGTCTAATATTCGTCATTGGTACGGGTGGCAACCGTGATCGGATAAAACGTCCGATTATGGCAGATAAAGCATCCGTCGCAGATTATGTAATCTTAACGACGGACGATCCGCGGGACGAGCCGTATGAATCGATACTTGCAGAGTTGGAAGCGGGTATGAAGCATAATCAGTATGCATGTATTGGTGATCGACCGGAAGCAGTGCGCCATGCGATAGCGGTTGCAGAGCGTGATGACATTATCATTTTCGCTGGTAAAGGGCATGAGGATTATCAAATTATCGGCTCTACGAAATACCCACACTCAGACGCGGAGATTGCGCTGGTAGAGGCAGAGAAGAAATTTGGTACAGGATTAGTTGGAAAATGAGTAGAGAGAGTTGTCCTGATTTTGGGATAGCTCTTTTTTTTGTGGAATGGATGACATCGTGGTTTTGCTGTTGTTGAAGAGTTTTGGGAATCTGACGTTCAGTTTTACCTGTGCTTCACTAATTCCGATAAAAAATTGTTGAAATCATCCTCCAATGTGTCTATGCTAAGGAAAGCAGAGCAGAAGGAGACAATATACAATGGACAAACCAATACATGAAGAAATTGCATCCCGCCGGACGTTTGCAATTATTTCTCACCCGGATGCCGGGAAAACGACAATCACAGAAAAACTACTCTATTTCGGTGGTGCAATCCGCGATGCCGGAACAGTAAAAGGTAAGAAATCAGGGAAATTCGCAACTTCTGACTGGATGGAAATTGAGAAGCAACGTGGAATTTCGGTAACATCATCCGTCATGCAATTCGATTACGATGGTAAGCGCGTTAACATCTTGGATACACCGGGACACGAAGATTTCAGTGAAGACACATATCGTACACTTATGGCCGTCGATGCGGCTGTCATGATGGTCGATTCAGCAAAAGGAATCGAGCCACAGACGATTAAATTATTCAAAGTATGCCGTATGCGTGGGATTCCAATCTTCACGTTCATTAATAAAATGGACCGTCAAGGGAAAGAACCGCTTGAACTGATGGAAGAATTGGAAGAAGTGCTTGGTATCCAGTCTTACGCGATGAACTGGCCAATTGGAATGGGTAAAGAGTTCCTTGGTATTTACGATCGTTTTAACAACCGTGTTGAACAGGTACGGGTCGACGATGACAAGCGTTTTCTTGCGATCAATGAAGACGGAGGGCTTGCAGAACCACATCCAATGATGGAAACATCATATTATAAGCAAGCACTTGAAGACGTTCTACTTCTTAACGAAGCAGGCAATGATTTTGATGAAGAGAAAATAGCAATAGGTGAACTGACACCTGTATTTTTCGGCAGTGCATTGACAAACTTTGGTGTGCAGACATTTTTGGAAACGTTTTTACAGTTTTCACCACCACCACAACCACGAATAACAAAAGATAAAACAGAAATCGATCCGTATTCGGAAGAGTTTTCAGGTTTTATCTTCAAAATTCAAGCGAATATGAATCCGATGCACCGTGATAGAATCGCATTCGTTCGTATTGTTTCAGGTGCATTCGAACGTGGAATGACTGTAACGGTTCCGCGTATTTCCAGGACATTCAAACTGACACAGACAACGCAGTTCCTTGCGGATGATCGTGAAATAGTGGAGGAAGCGGTAGCTGGTGATATTATTGGACTTCACGATACAGGTAACTACCAAATCGGGGATACAGTAATCGGTGGTAAATCAAACTTCCTATTCGATGCGTTACCACAGTTTACACCGGAACTCTTTGTTCGGGTAACAGCGAAAAACGTTATGAAGTCTAAACATTTCCATAAAGGAATTCTTCAGCTTGTGCAAGAGGGAGCAATTCAATATTACCGGACGCTCCATACTGAGGAAGTACTTTTAGGTGCAGTTGGTCAACTTCAATTTGAAGTGTTCGAGCACCGAATGAAGAATGAGTATAACGTCGAAGTGCGCATGGAGCACGTCGGTTCGAAAGTTGCGCGCTGGATTGTCAACGAAGGTGACGTCAAAGAATCTATGGCAGGGCAACGAGCAATGCTTGTAAAAGATCGCCACGACAAACGTGTATTCTTATTTGAAAACGATTTTGCAATGCGTTGGTTCCATGATAAGTATCCGGAAATCGAATTATATAGTCAATTATAATTTAAAAACCCGGCAAGACGGTCTATCCGTCCTGTCGGGTTTTCTTATCATTTACGAACAGTTGAAGGATATTAATTAAGTCCGTTACCAAAGCTTTAGGCGCTCCCGTTTGAAGTCGACACCATGTTTCATTATGATTAATGGAGTGAAGCTTTTTTAAAAGATAAGAAAATACCGATTTTTTCTACTTTGGTCGTTGTCTAGACTCCAGGCGCCAACCACTCGGAGGCTTACAGGATGTGAGTTACGCAGCGGGGAGGGATTGAACTACATACCTCCTTGTTGCGACAGGACGTCGCGTTCTTAGACTGACTTCCTTTATCACTTATGCCTGTCGGGGCTAGGCGGCGCCTTCCGCTTTTCCAATAAAGAAAGGAACGTGTCCATGAAAATTAGTGATTTTTCTATAAAAAGGCCCGTATTTACGATTGTCATTATGTTTCTTATCATCATTTTAGGGGCGGTATCATTCTTTCGTATTCCAGTGACGCTAATACCAGAATTGAACCCGCCGATTGCTGTCGTTGTGACAAGTTATCCAGGTGCATCTCCGGCAGAAGTGAGCGAGAAAATAACAAAACCACTCGAAGCGAGTCTTTCGACTGCGCCTGGATTGAAATCAATGCAATCCACCTCGCAGGAGGGCGCCAATTTCATCTTACTTATGTTTGACTGGTCAACGAAAATCGATGATGTCCAGCTCGATATTATGCAAAGGGTAGATCAAATTCCAGTCCCAGAAGGTGCCACAAAACCACGTTTTATGAAATTTGATCCGTCCCAGTTCCCGGTTATTCAATTGTCACTGCGTGCAACTGCGGATGATACAGATATCCGGAAAATTGCGGATCAGCTAGAAACTGAATTACGCCGGACGAAAGGCGTAGCAAGTGTTTCCGTTTCGGGTCAATTGATAGAAGAAGTACAAATCATTATGGATCAGAACAAACTCGTAGCGAATGGCCTTGAACAAGCCGATATCGTCAAGATGATTCAAGCAAACAATGTGTCTATGCCTGGTGAACCAATTAAAACGGTGGATGGCAAGCAACTCACAACCCGTATTGTCAGTACATTAACGACCATATCCGACATTCGGAGTATCGCGATTGGTGCGAATCCGATAAATGGCGCTACAGTAACAATTGCAGATGTGGCGGATGTTGCACTTGTCGAAGCAGAGTCTGCCACAGAAACGCGTGCAAATGACCAGCAGGCTGTTCTGATGTCCGTGTTGCAAGAATCTGGTGCAAATACAGCGGATGTGTCGACCGCCTTCAAAGAGGCTCTTGACAATCTGTTGGAAAAAGAAGAATTCAAAGGTGTCGAGTCAGATATTTTATTTGACCAAGGGGATTATGTAAAACTCGCCATAGGAAATATTGGACAGTCGCTTATTTTAGGCGGTATTTTCGCAATGCTTGTATTGTTCTTCTTCCTGCGTGGCATAAAAAGTCCAATTATTATTGGTATTGCCATTCCATATTCGGTCATTGTGACATTTGTTCTCATGTATTTTGCTGATTTCTCGCTTAATATTATGACTCTTGGTGCGCTTGCGCTTGGTATAGGGATGCTAGTTGATAACTCGATTGTCGTCATTGAAAATATTGAACGACATCTTGCTATGGGGAAGGATCCGCAAATTGCAGCCTCTGAAGGTTCGAAGGAAATTGGCGGTGCCATTATTGCGTCAACGTTAACAACGCTTGCCGTTTTTGTCCCAGTTATTTTCATCAGCGGATTAATCGGGCAGATTTTCACGGAATTTGCCTTGACAATTTCCTTTAGTTTATTCGCATCACTCGTTGTTGCATTGACGGTTGTACCCATGATGGCGAGCCGTATGCTAAAGAAACCGACGAAAAATATAGCAGCTAGGAGACGCCGCTCAAAAGGATTGAATAACTTTGAAAGATCGGTGAAGTGGGCACTGAAACATCGTTCTGTTGTCCTGTTAACTACACTAATTGTGCTGGTGTTAAGTAGTTTTGCTTTAACTAAGGTCGGAACCGAATTCTTGCCAGCGACTGATGAGGGATTTGTCAGCATTACAGTGAAGTTACCAAACGGTTCATCTTCAGATGCGACAGATGAAGTAGTAAAACGAATTGAAGCGCAATTGAAAGATGAGCATGATGTGGAAGTATACGTTAGTCTTGTTGGTGGAACGCAACAGGATATCGCGCAAGGTACATCTAAAGCTAATATTGCAGAAATATCCGTCAAACTTGTACCGCTTGCGGAAAGGGAACGCTCGATCTTTAAATTCGTAGATGATGTGCAACCCAAAGTATTGAAAACTGTAGGTGACGCTGCCAAAATAGGCTTCGTGATGCAGACAGCAGCGGGTTCAAGTCCGAATACGTTGACATTCTCATTGAAGGATACAGACGAAGAACGTCTGAACGAAGCAGTTACAAACTTGAACAATGAACTGGTCGAACTTGATTCCGTAACGGAAGTGACAAATAATCTTCAAAATACTGTTCAAGAAATCCAAATTGAAGTGGACCGCCAAAAAGCATCTAACAATGGACTGGCGCCTTATCAAATTGCACAAACAGTAAACAGTGTGACTCGTGGTTCATTAGCCACACAGATTATCGGAAAAAACGACGAAGTGTTCGGTGTCTATGTGAAATACGATAAGAAGTTCCGTAACAGTATGGACCAGTTGAAAAAATTGGAACTCCGTACTCCAACAGGTACATTTGTGAGACTTGGGGAAGTTGCTAAAATCGAAATTGCGGAAGGACCCGTTTCTATCCAACGAGTCGATCAAGCACACTCGGTAACATTTACTATGAAGTATGAATCGTCTCAATCACTTGGTGATATGACGGCTAAAGTGAATGATACAATTGACAGGCTTAAGTTGCCGGAAGAAATTGACCTAACATTTGGCGGTGACAGAGAGTTATTCGAAAGTGCGATTGATGATATGGTCATGGCGATACTACTAGCCGTTGTACTTGTCTACATTGTCATGGCGGCACAGTTCGAATCATTTAAATACCCATTTGTCATTATGTTCTCTGTGCCACTTATGATCATTGGAGTAGGGCTAGGCCTCTTCCTGACAAGTACGCCAATCAGTGTCACAGCAATAATCGGGATTCTCGTCCTCGTTGGTATCGTGGTCAACAACGGGATTGTCCTGGTTGATTATATTAATCAACGAAAAGAAGCGGGACTCAGCTCATATGATGCTATTATTGCCTCGGCCAGGGATCGTTTACGTCCGATCCTGATGACTGCACTGACGACTATTCTTGGCTTATTACCTCTTGCGCTGGGTATTGGTGAAGGAACCGAGATGAATCAGCCGATGGGAATTGCAGTTATCGGTGGATTACTTAGTTCGACCTTGTTCACGTTGTATATTGTACCAATCATTTATAGCTTATTTGATCGACAAACGAGAAAACGTGCAGTCGAAAGTAAATAACCGTAGAGCCTCCCTTTATTGGGAGGTTCTTTTAATTGTTGAGTTTTTCATGACGGTAATAAACTCAAAGTTAACAATCATAACACATGTGTTGATTAACCAAAAACAACCAGTAAATAACTTAATCAAACAGCAGGCGCTTCGTGTACAGTATATTTGGATTGCTTGGATTGAACGACCTCTATACGATTACCGAGATGTCTTTATGTGTAGGAATGCGACTTCGTCGCATTCCTACACATTTTTTCGGTAATCGTATGGTGCTTATTCATCCGTCGCTATCCAAATGGATACGTACACAAAGTGCTAAAGCTTTTCGGGACGAAAAAATAGCGGGGCTGCTTATCTGGATAATAGCCGCCAAAGATGCAATTTTGGCGGCTGAAGTCTTCTCCATAGTCTTGTCTTTTTTAGTTAAGGAAGAGTCACTTTCTTAAAGTTCATCGCATGATATGACGCGTACACTTTACTCAAAGTAAGCAAGAACACATTGTACAACGTGCAAGAGTGCCCGAAATTGTATCTTCGGGCACTTATAACCTTATAAAAGTCATCTATTCTTTTTTTCTAAAACAGCTGTATTTTTCACTTGAACGTTGTAGGAACGCCACAGGCAACTAGTCGTAACAGGATTACTGAAAAGAGTGTGGGTAGGAATGATGAAGTCATTTCTACCCACACTTGCCCCTCGGTAAAGTTGTCATGAATAGTTCGCCAAAAGCAGACTGGAAATGATCCGGTGAAACGGTGTTCTTCAAGCATTTCTTACCTGCTCTTTATGCAAGAAAATGGTTAATCAACAGACGTGCAATCATAACTATTCTAAGGGAACCATTCGGGCTGTAAACAGAATATTCTTCTAACAGTCTAATTCAAATGTTATACTACAAAATAAGGGGGTATTATATGAGAACTCATTTTTTTACCGGCTTTCCTGGATTTATTGCTACGCAATTGATAAAAGAATTGGTACGTGTTGGAGAAGTGAGGAAGGTTTACGTAGTCGTTCAATCTAGCCAAGCTGGTCTCGCAAAGGAAAAAGCTACATCTATTATGAGAGAAATGAATGTTACTTTTCCGTTTGAAATTCTGGTCGGGGATATTACGCAACCAGGACTTGGGATGGCGCAGCAGACGATTAAAGATTTGCACGAGGAAAAGTTAACTGTGTGGCATCTCGCCGCCATATATGATCTCGCGGTAAAAGCTGAAATTGCTTGGAAGGTAAATGTTGGGGGGACGAGACAAGTTATTGAATTTGTCCGTACTCATCCTTCTATTGAGCGGATCGTGTATTTTAGTACAGCGTATGTTGCAGGAAAACGAGAGGGTAAGTTGCTTGAAACTGAGCTGATTCGTCCGACTTCTTTTAAAAATCATTATGAAGAAACCAAATTTGAAGCGGAACTACTTGTGGAAGAACTGAAGAAGGAGGCAGCCGTGACTATTATCCGACCTGGAATTGTACGAGGCCACTCGAAAACTGGGGAGACGATTAAGTTTGACGGGCCATATTTCTTTATGAATATGATCGATAAATTGCGATGGATGCCAATTATTCCTTACGTGGGGAAAACGCGGACATGCATAAATGTTGTGCCGATTGATTATATAATCGAGGCTTCAGTGTATTTATCCAATCACATAGGAGCTACTGGTAAAACGGTTCATTTAACGGATCCTACACCGCACCCGATTGAAGAGATTTACTGCGCAATGGTCGTTGAATTGACAGGCAAAAAGCCTAAGGGAAGATTGCCGCGGCTTCTTGCAGAAAGAGGCCTTGCCTCAATCCGCTTACAGCGTAGACTTGGCGTGGAGGCAGAAACACTGGATTATATGATGTGGGATGCCACTTTCGATACGACAGTTGCAGAGGAGCTACTGCAAGGAAGCGATATACAATGTGCTGATTTCCTAGCCTCGATTCCATCCATGACCGCATTTTATGAAAAGAATAAGAAAAATAGCGATTATCATATAAAAATCGGGTAATAATATTTACTTTTTGACCAACTATGGTATAATCAAACAAAAGAACCCGAACTTAATAACTTTTGACTTTATGTCAAGGGGGAGTAGCTATAGGGAAACCTATTTCATAGTCGTCAATACATGGCTTTTGCCATCGGTTATGATAGCTGGATTTTTGCAAAACTAAAATTCCGACTTAGCGAGACCTTTGCCTTTTATTAGGTGAGGGTCTCTTTTATTTTGCAAAAAAACAGGGGGAATCGATTTGGAAGCAATATTATTGGAATATGCATGGGTACTCGTTGTACTTATCGTACTAGAAGGATTACTGGCAGCAGATAATGCCGTTGTTATGGCGGTCATGGTCAAGCATTTACCGCGTGAACAGCAAAGGAAAGCACTTTTTTACGGTTTATTAGGAGCGTTTGTCTTCCGCTTTGCAGCCTTGTTCATGATTACGTTCCTAGTGAATATTTGGCAAATTCAAGCACTCGGAGCAATCTACTTATTGTTCATTTCCATTAAGAATATTATGGATCAGCGAAAAGTTGAGGATACACATCCTGATGCTAAAAAACGTAAGCAGTCTGGTTTTTGGATGACTGTTGTGAAAGTCGAACTTGCGGATATCGCATTTGCGCTCGATTCGATGTTGGCGGCGGTTGCACTTGCTGTAACGTTGCCTAAGCTTGGTAACTTCGATATAGGTGGCATTAACGGTGGACAATTCATCGTCATGTTATTGGGTGGTATTATTGGCTTAGTGATCATGCGATTTGCTGCACGTCAATTCGTTGTTCTTTTGCAAAAGTTTCCTACCTTGGAAACAGCAGCATTTCTTATTGTTGGATGGGTCGGTGTCAAATTGGCTGTGCTTACACTGTCACATCCAGGCTTGGGAATCCTCGATGAAAGCTTCCCACATTCAACTTTATGGCAAGTGACATTCTGGATTGTTCTTGTTGGAATAGCGCTAAGTGGCTACTTGGCTGGGGTTAGAAATAACAAAAAGAAAGCATAATATGAAAAGCAGCCATGTGATTGCATGGCTGCTTTTCTATTTTTATCAAATTCGTCCTTTCCTTTTTCATGCGACTTCTCTAAAATAGGTACGACACCATATTATTGGTGAAAGGAACGGTGAACTGGTTGAAATTCAATCGTGAGAATTTACGCAGGTTCACACCTGCACAAGTTATAGTGTTTTATTATTTTCTGGCCATCGCCTTTTCATTACTACTGATGAATTTGCCTGGAGTATACTTGCCTGGAGTAAAGATAAGTTTCATTGACAGCTTGTTTACAGCCGTAAGTGCCGTAAGTGTTACTGGACTGGCGCCCATCAGCATCGGAAGTACTTATTCGGTTTTTGGTATTTGTATGCTTATGCTTGTTTTGCAAATTGGTGGAATTGGAATTATGTCGATAGGGACATTTTTTTGGCTCCTCGTTAAGAAGCGAATTGGTTTGCGAGAAAGGCAACTAATCATGGTCGAACATAATCAATATAACCTTGCAGGGCTTGTTCATCTAATCAAGGAAATCATTAAAATAATATTATTAATTGAAATTATCGGTGGGCTTATATTTACAGCTTATATTATGCGGTTTTATGATACATTTAGCGAAGCACTTCTTAACGGGATGTTCATGTCTGTATCTGCGACAACGAACGCGGGCTTTACTATTGCAGAAACTTCACTCGCGCAGTATTTCAATGATTACTTCGTTCAGACATTAACGATGATTCTAATTATTCTCGGTGCCATCGGTTTTCCGGTTCTTATCGAAGTGAAAAGTTATTTTTCAAAAAAAGTGCCTCATTTTCGTTTTTCTTTATTCACAAAAATAACGACAGCGACATTTGGATTTTTACTTGTTTTCGGGGCAGTTATGATTTTCATTTTGGAATCTATGCATTCGTTCAAAGGGATGGCATGGCATGAGAAACTATTTACGGCGTTATTCCATTCAGTGTCATCCAGATCAGGAGGACTAACAACGTATGATGTGACGAAATTTAGCGAAGCGACGGACATTTTCATCAGTTCGCTGATGTTTATAGGTGCATCGCCAAGTTCGGTAGGCGGCGGAATTCGGACGACGACATTCGCGATTGCAGTGCTGTTTCTTATAAACTTTGCTCGCGGTAATCAAGTCATTAATGTCTTTAAAAGGCAAATAAAACTGATAGATGTGTTCCGTTCTTATGCTGTCATTATTTTGGCGTTGGTGATGGTTATGACCGCACTCCTTATTCTACTTATTACAGAACCTGGTGTGCCGGTCATTGCACTGCTGTTTGAAATAACATCAGCTTTCGGGACATGTGGTATGTCACTTGGTATCACATCGGATCTTTCTGTAACTGGGAAAGTGATTATTATGTTACTAATGTTCATTGGACGGGTCGGGCTTATTTCGTTCCTCTTTACATTAGGAGGAAAAACAAAGAAATTGAAATATCATTACCCGAAAGAAAGGGTTATTATTGGTTAATAAAAAGGCTGTCCCAAGTTTAAATTGGGACAGCCTTTTTCAAAAGATAAGAAAGTATATTTTTTTGACTTAGAATAGTGTCTAGCTCCAGGCGCCAGCCGCTCGGGTCATAAGCAATCCAGCTATAGCTATGTGGCAAAGAGCGCCACGTCGCTGGCTCGCTTATGCCTATCGCGTCTAGAAGGCGCCTTGCGCTTTTCCTGATTGTTCTAGGAACATAAAGAACGGGGTATCATCATGTCTGAAGACGGTGATAAGATAGCCAGCAGCCTTTTGTACAATACCGATTTCTACATCTTCAGGTTGAACAGCAATCGGTGTGATGAACGTTTGCTTACGGATATTTCGGTTATTCAAACGTAAAGAACTGAAACGTTCTCCTAATAAAGTTGGGTTTTCGAGCAATGCCTGTTCGATAGTAGAGCGTTCTTCAACTGGCATATCCTCAATCCACCAAACTTTGCGCGGTTGGAACTTATGGTGTGCAAGGTAATCAATTTTTAGTAGACTGCGTGTGATATCCATATCGGCACGTCCATCTTTCATTAGGAAGTCATTCAAGCGTATGAATAAGTCTTCCAACTGATGTCCGATTCTGGACCAACCTTGATTCTCCCAGTAGGAGCCGAATTGTTGGAAGAAATCGAATGGCGTTTCAAAGACTTCTGATACAAGATATTCCACCGTTCGCGGTAATCGGTTGTCGTTCCAATACTTTTCTAGAACATCCTCGGTCTGTTTGATTCGCAGGATATCATCAAACGTCAATACGTTATTTGAAAATATTTCATAAGGTGCTTCGTCGATAAACTGATAGCCATATTGTTCGGCTTGTATACGTAAGCCAGTTCCACGGAGTAACTTAAGGAAGCCTAGCTGCATCTCTTCTGGCCTCATTGCAAAAACCTCATTGAATGTTTTTCGGAAAGAATTATAATCTTCTTCGGGTAGGCCAGCAATCAAGTCCAAATGTTGGTCAATCTTCCCACCTTCTTTCACCATCATTACGGTACGGGAAAGTTTTTCGAAATTTTGGCGGCGCTGGACTAATTCATTTGTTAAATCGTTTGTTGATTGAACTCCAATTTCAAATCTGAATAGTCCTGCTGGCGCATTATCATTTAGAAATTGGATGACTTCAGGACGCATAATATCTCCCGTTATTTCAAACTGGAACACAGTGCCTGATACATGTTCATCAATCAAGAATTGGAACATTTCCATCGCATAGCTTCTGCTAATATTGAATGTGCGATCGACAAACTTGATTGTTTTTGCACCGTTGGCCATCAAATACCGGATATCCTCCTTAATGGCATCCCGGTTGAAATAGCGGACGCCTACTTCGATAGAGGATAGACAGAATTGACAGGAAAAAGGACAGCCGCGGCTTGTTTCAATATAGGTCACTCTTTTGCCCAGCTCGGGTATGTCCTCTGCAAATTGGAAAGGGGAAGGAAGTTCCCGTAAATCTAGTTTTGGCCCAGGCGCCGTAATCTTCAGTTGTTTCCTTTCTCTATAGGCAATCCCTTGGACAGCCGCTATGTCTTCCTTCCCCGCATAGACGTCAAGTAGATGTTTAAATGTTCGTTCTCCTTCTCCGATCACAATGACATCAATTTCGGGTACACGTTCTAACCAGTAATCGTAATCGTATGTTACTTCGGGGCCACCGGCGATAATTTTCACGTCAGGTTTTACTTTTTTTAGCATACGCATCACTTTTATTGTTTCTTCAATGTTCCAAATATATAAACTAAAACCGACAACATTCGGCATTTTTTGATATAAATCTGATACAATATTCATGGTCGGATCTTTAATTGTGTACTCTGCAATGACCGGACTGTACTCTGGCATTGCATAAGTTTTTAAGCAGCGAATGGCTAAATTTGTATGGATATATTTTGCGTTTAATGTTGATAGTACAATGTTCATAGCTCTACCCCTTTTCTCTCTAACGTTATTATCAAGTCAAGCATTCATCTTATTTAGGTAAAAAGGACCATTCCTATCACACCGTAAATATGGAATAATTTGAATAAGCTTATTATTGTATGAATTTAATCTTTCTGCATGAATCAGTGTTATTTTTCATATTGTTTAAAAATGGGATGTGGAGGAATACACTTGAAATATAAAAATATAAAGGTAATGAAGCATATCACTTTTCTACTGGATGATACAATCAGACCCGGTGCCGTTTTTGATCTTGACGGCAGTCTTTTACATGTAAATAATTCATTTTGCGAAGAATTTGTCAATGATGGAGAAGAAAATATTAAAGAATTTTTCATTAATCCGACTGTTAATCATTGGGACAATGTCTTTAGTAATCTTGGGGAAACTGAGAATAAAACGTTCGAAGTGCATATTCGGCTGTTTGGAAACAGAGTAGAAATTGTTAAGATGCATCTTGAGTATTTTGATGATGTCCAACAGGTGATTGCACTATTTGATGTTCCACAAAGTATTGTGGACAAGTCGGATAAAACCTATATACACGCTTTTCGTAATTCAGATAGCTTCATGGTTGTTATTGATCGTGATGGGATAATCTACGATGTCAATGATTTGCATACTTCCTTTTTTAACTTGCCGAAAGACTATTTTATTGGCAAAACAGTGGGAGCAATCGTTAAATTGTTTCCGGACAACTCTGAGTTAATATTTAATTATTTTAAAGACGTAAATCTGTATGGATTTGCTGAAATAACAACCAAGTATATAAGAAATGTGAATGATGTTAATTACTATCAGATAACAACACTATACGATAGCGAGTCACAAACGTACTTGGTAAGAATGAATGATCGAACAGAAGAAATGGCCATGGAAAAGCGTTTGGCCCATTCAAACTCATTATCGACGATTGGTGAACTGGCAGCAAGTATAGCGCATGAAATTAGAAATCCCATGACTACTTTGAAAGGGTTTGTCCAATTACTTAAGATTTCCGCAACTGCGGATACGATGAAATACCTTTCCGTTATTGATGAAGAAATCGATAGGATGGAGGCTATATTAAGCGAAATGCTTATCCTATCAAAGCCTGGATTGAATGAAAAAACGACATTCTCCTTGGGGGTGCTGGTTGCAGATATGATTCAGGTTGTCTATCCGAAAGCCTTGATGGATGGAATCACTATTACACAAAAAGAAAATATACTTAAAGATTCATTGATTGTCGGTGATTCTGATAAAATTAAACAAGTTCTTCTCAATCTGTTCAAAAATGCAATGGAAGCAATGACTCCTGGAGGGAATCTTTCAATTTTTGTAAATTTGGACAGCCCTGGAAAAGTTATTTTGGGGGTTTCAGATACCGGTAAAGGAATGGATAAACGTCAATTAAAGCAAGTCTTTTTGCCATTCTTCACCACCAAGTCAGACGGGTCGGGACTCGGATTACCATTTGTTTTGAAAAACATAGAAGAACATGGTGGAACGGTTATAGTTGAGAGTGAAGTCGGCATTGGAACAACCTTCATCGTAACATTTCCATCGGCATTGGGGCATGCCACGATGAAAGATACAGCTGAAAAAAGAGTGCTCTCTCTGTAAGTAAAGGTACGAAACGTCTTCTTGGTTTTTTGACATGAAGACGTGTTTGCCGTTATAATGAGGGCGACTATTGAGCGTAATTATAGAAGGGGCACTGCATTATGACAAAAGATACAGAACGGGCACTGAAATTATTTATTGTTCTTTCAAGGGCGAGTAAGGTGATTTTGGAGGAAGCGCATAAAACGAGTGAAAAGCATGGGCTTAATCCAACTGAATTCGCCGTTCTTGAATTGCTTCACCACAGGGGGAGACAGCCCATCCAGAAGATTGGGCAGAAAATCTTACTTCGAAGTGGTTCGATGACTTACGTTGTCGATAAGCTTGAAAAAAGAGGGTTATTGGAACGCGTCTTTTGTGAAGAAGATAAGCGGGTGACATATATGTCGATTACTCAGGACGGCGTCAATTTAATGACATCTATCTTCCCGGAGCATGCGAATAATATCGAATCTATCATGTCCTCCCTTTCCACTGAAGAACAAGACCAGGCAATTGAATTAGTGCGGAAATTAGGTCTTTCGGTAAAGAACTTATCGTGAAACGCAGTAACTCGTCTAACGGGTGCTGCGTTTTTTTAGTGCTTAGGAATATATATAATTCTTTACCTATGCATGTTGAATTAAAGAATCCCATTGAATTTACTATGACGCTCAATAATGCAAGAGCTGTTATTCAGGTTGTGGATTGTAGATCGCTTGGCGCTTTGGGGATGCCTCCTGCCATAAAGCCTAGATTAGCGCTTCGCATCCAGTCTTACGGCTTCGGCGACCCCTTTGCCGCGCCTGCGCTAGGTTATTCATTATCGAGAGAAATGTGATTTTGGATGTATATGGCGAGATTGTAAGGTGATTACTAGTTGAACCTATATAAATTGAAATAAAGAATTCCATTGAACCGCTATGGCACTAGGGGATGCCTCCCGCCATAAGCCAGATGAGGTATTCTTTAACCTATCTGGAATAACCTCTTGACATTAACTGTATAATTTCTGCAAAGAACGCAGAAATTATACAAACCGAACTCTTCGTTGTTCGGTTGGCTACCCCTGTTAAGGCGCCTTCGCTCAGTATATATACCGGATTCAACATATATAATTATAGACAAGAAATCCGCAATCCAGGTTGCAGATTTCATCCCTAATAATGAAATGCGCTTTCTCAAATAGACCATCCACAAAGCGTCGAAGCGGTATTGGTAGCAGCTCTGTTTCATTCCAAGTATCGAGACTTTTTCAGTGACTTCCCAAAAGCCCTTGTAAGCGCATACGACGTATTCATTTGTTCAACATATATATGCATTGCTTTTGAAAGGTGATATCCCCCGCTGAGACTCGAACGCTTTTGTTGCAATTAAAAAGAGTCAAATGGATGGTTATCCATTTGACTCTTGATAGTCGTCCATTATTTAGTAACGATTGTTTCAGCCATACGAAGGAATTGCTCGAAATATTCTTCTTTTGGAGAATCGTAGATTGTAAGTTTAACCACCATATTGTCACGTTCGAAAATAATTCCCGTAATAGATGCAGTTTCAGCTTTTATGGCCAGAACTTTTGCATTTTCAATGCCTTCAGCTGTAGGGATTGACTTCTCATCTAGTACTTCAATTGGCGCGCTACCATCCCCTGATGCTTCAAGTACAGCAATCATGTTTTCGGCTAAGTAGTCATATGTGCCGTCTTCCTTAGCTACCGTCTCGATGCGCATAAACACTGCTTCATTGTCTGCTGAAATTAGGCTGTCCTTACCGGGTTCTTCGCTTGATAATGAAAAGTCAGGCAGTACAGAAATAGCGTAACTTTGTTCATCGCTTTCCTTCAGGTCTGCATTTTTCATTATGTCCTCTTGAACCTCATCAACCTCATCAACTTCTGTATCCGGTTCCTTGCCTTCAGTGACTGTTTCTTTGTCTACGTTTTCAACCACATCCGCTGATCCATTTGTATTCTCTGGTTCCTTGTCGGTACTTGTACCACAAGCGGTAAGTAATAAAGTGGTCGCGATTGCTGCGTATAAAAGACTCCATCTGCTTTTCATCGTAAACCCCTCCTTGGTTAAATTTGACGTCTGAGACGCCGTAATGTTTCATTATATATAAGTTGAATAAATGAATACCTATATAAACTGAGTGAAGGCGCCTTACAAGCGATAGCCTGTTGCCGTAGCCAATTCAATGGGATTCTTTATTACAACAGATATAGAACTTAGTTTATTGAATCTTTTATAGTGTGCCTTAAAATTAGTATAACGTAAAGTCTTTTCTATTGCTGACCATTTGAAGTTGTCGGAATATGTCGTAAGTTAAACCACTTATTATGAGAGTATTCCTGTATAATAAAAGTTAGCTATGTGTTAATCCATGGAGGGATTATCTTGGAGTGGACTTTAGAAGAAGAAATTGAATTATTACGCGAAGAGATGATGAAAGCAGCGACTGAAAAAGGACTGACTGCTGCTGAAACGATAGAATTCAGCAGAAGGCTTGATAATCTCATGGATCAATACGCAGGGCTAAAAAAAGGCTGATAACGAAGTAATAGGGTATTGCTCCTATTACTATCTTTGAAGAAGGAAGCCACTTATAGAATTGCTCAAAAAAACAAGGAAAATATTTTGCGAACAATGTTTAATAATCAAGAAAAGAGGGGAAATTAAGATAGAACACAGCAACATTCTCATTTCCCCCTTTTGAGGGCGGATCCCTATCACAGGGTTCCGTCCTCCTTTTTTTGATCAAAAATAGAAATGAATGATGGAAAAATACAAATACTTTGGTAGGATAAAAGATAATACGATTTTCAACCTCATTCAGCTGGGGCTAAGCCCTGCCGGATGAAGGCAATTTAAGTACGCCGATGTGCAATTGATAAAGGGGGAATTGAAATGGAAGTCAAAAAGATCGCATTTCTTGGGACAGGTGTTATGGGTGTAAGCGTCGTTAACCATCTTTTAGACAGTAATTATGAAGTGGCCATATATACACGCACAAAAGAAAAGGCAAGGTCTCTAATAGATGCAGGTGCTGTTTGGATGGATACAGTTGCTGCAGCGGTGAAGGATGCGGAATTAGTTTTCACGATGCTAGGTTATCCGGGGGATGTCGAAGAAGTTTACTTTGGAGAGGGTGGTATTTTCTCAACTGGTAAGGCAGGTCAGATTCTCATTGATATGACGACTTCTAGCCCAACACTGGCGATACGTATTGCGAATGCTGGTGCTAAGTTGCAGATGGCGACAATTGACGCACCCGTTTCTGGGGGAGACATTGGCGCGAAGAATGGGACGTTGTCAATTATGTGTGGCGGGGAAGAAGAAGTATTCAATGCCATTACACCGGTTTTAGCGGTTTTTGGAAAACAAATTGTTTATCAGGGTCAGGCAGGCTCCGGGCAGCATGCAAAAATGTGCAATCAAATTGCCATCGCGACGAATATGATTGGGGTTTGCGAAGCGCTGGTCTATGCTGAAAAAGCAGGGTTGGATCCTGAAACTGTGCTGAAGTCTATATCGACAGGTGCGGCAGGCTCATGGTCATTGTCGAATTTGGCACCGCGAATGTTAGACGGGGATTTTGAACCTGGATTTTATGTTAAGCATTTCATGAAAGATATAAACATCGCGCTGGCAGAAGCTGAAGCGATGAATCTATCACTTCCAGGTCTGCAACTTGCAAGTGAAATGTATAAGAAACTTGTTGAAAAAGGATTTAGCGACCAAGGGACACAAGTCCTATATAAAAGTTATTAATAAAGCTAAATAATTATAGAAATAAGCCGAAAATAGAAGTAAGTGTTCAATTAAATTAATTAAGTGCTATATATGTTGACCAGGTGAATACTAAGTAAACCGAGCGAAGGCACCTTACGAAGGGTAGCCTAAGTGGATTCAATGGGATATCTATATACTATTATTAACATCTAGGAGCTGAGTAGGTGAATACAATCAAATCGGATGTAGTAACATATGAAGTCTTTGAATTTGTAGAGTTTCAAGTAGGAAATAGTAATTTTGGACTTGGCATTCAGCATGTACGTGAAATTATTCAACCCGTTCCGGTTACTGTATTACCGCATTCACACCCGTATATTGAGGGAATCATACAATTACGAGGAGAAGTGCTTCCTGTCATCGATTTGAAGAAAGTAACAGGAAATGCAACTAATAATAATAGTGATGAATCCAAATATATCGTCGCTGAATTCGACGGGACAACAGTGGTCTTAGATGTGACGGCTGTTACCCAAATCCAGCGTATCAATTTTACGGATATTGAACCTGCTTCCGATATGTATACGGGAAATAAAGTACCTGTTTCGGGAGTTATCAAGCGTGATAACGGAATGATCCTTCTCGTTGATTTTGAAAAAGTAATCGCGGAGCAAATTAAGTAATAGAAGAAAAAACGGGCTATTCCCGCTGGTAGCCAGCAGGAATAGCCCGTTTTTAAAAAATAAGAAAGTATAAGTTTTTCACCAAGAGCAGCGGTACTCGAGCGACTTTCTTATTGTCTAGACTCCAGCGCCTAGCCCCTCCAGCGCTTGTTGGGTCTACCAAGGCGCTTGCGCTTTTCTATTTACCATCCAAATAAGATGAACGGAAGTTTTGTGAATCCTGAATGCTATGAATAGACTTTTTTGGTAGTGTTTTTTTCTTCTCGGGTATTATCGGGTGGGTGGGCCCCACATATTTAGAGAGAAGCTCGCGCGCTGTTTTCAAGCTCATCCGTTCTTGGGGGTTGCGAGAAGCTGGATCTTGTTGTCCGAGGTGTGGAAGAGTATTAAAGTCTTCTTTTTCTGGGATTGTATGAAAGAGGAATTCGTCACATCGGACGAGGACCGTGGAGTGTTGCTTGCTGAATTTTGGATTGTCGACAAAATGCAATCCGATTTTTTCGGCAATGCCCGAACTAAGCAACTTGTCTATCGCCATCTTTTTTAAGGCGTAAAGTTGTCTATTGTCAGGAGCTGTTTTGGCATGTCGATTTACCGTGTAGATGGCAATTGCCAATTGACGGATGGAATGCTTGTTTTTCAAAATTGGCCTCCTTCATTGGCAGATTGAATGGTTACATATATTTCATATAATACCAAGAATGAAAGAATTGTACAACTTCAGATCTAAAAGGTAGTGAAAACACTGATTCTTCCGAAGATGCATTATGCTGATATAATAATTATATTTATTTATTCGATACATACTTTTTCGATATAAGTACAATCTATTTATGATTAACTATAAAGTACTCGGGCGATTGATTCATATTTACCTGGATTAATCGATAAAAGTTTGGATAAATGCATAACAAACGGAGGCACACATGAGAAACGTTAAGATTAAAGACCGTTTAGAAAAAATTGTAGAATCATATATTTTGAACCACTCCTTTAAGATGACCATATTTGTTGAGAAAAATGAGCAAGGAAAATTTGATGTGCTTTACGCTAACTCATTGGCGACAAAATACTTTTCGACTGAAATCGAACAATCGGCTGCTTGTTTTTTTGGTGATTTATGGATTCCCATTAAGCGCAGGATGCGGAAATTACAAAATCAATCTGATTTTACAACTGAAATCCAATCGATACGAGGTGGGGCAGGCGTATTATTCGAATTGGATTTTCAACGTCATACCGAAGAGTTTGAACGAGAAATTATCATCATTGAATTGCGTGAACGGCTAGATACCGTAACTGTAAGGAAGTCGCAGTCGGAGTTACAACATAAATATAATTCCGTCATTGAACATAATCTTGACCCAATCATAACCATCGATCAAAACTTTAAAATTATTTACGCGAATCGAGCCGTTCATTTAGGTTTCGGCTATCGATTCAAGGAACTCTCTGGCCGTTCAATTTTGAATCTTTCCGGGGAGGATAACATAAAAGCATTTAAGCTCTTCTTGTCCCGCGCACTTGCGGGGGAATCAATTGAGATGGAAGATTCAACTATTTTTCATAAAAAAGGATATTTATTACCCGCGTATTTGAAGGCAATTCCCGTCTTGATTGATGGAGAGGTAGAAGAAGTTCAACTAATTGTACGGGATACATCTATTCATCAGAAAAATAATGAAAAACTTCTATTCCTGTCTTATCATGATCATTTGACGGGTTTGTGGAATCGTCAGGCGATGAAAGAACACTTTACGGAGGATTCTCTAAACGCCTTGCAAAGAGAAACAAGACTGTCTTTCGTCCATTTAGGTCTTGATCGATTCAAATTAATAAATGAATCACTTGGCCATAATGGTGCGGACGAAATATTAAAAATGGTTGCGGAACGATTAAAAATAATCTGTCCTGCATCCGCCAGGTTGTATCGCAATGGCAGCGATGAATTTATCGTCTCATTGCAAAATCATTCTGTGCTGAAGACAGAGAAGTTTGCACAACAGTTATTGAATGATTTTGGAAAACCATTTTATCATAATCATCAGGAGTATTTCATTTCTGCATCCATCGGAATTGCTGTTTATCCTGAAGATGGAAAAACACTTGAGAATCTACTAAGGAAGTCGGAACAAGCGCTAACCTTTGTGAAAGATCGTGGCCGCTCGCATTATCGTTTCTATCAAGAAGCGATGAATTCTACCTTCCCGGATGAAGCACTGATGGAATCGCATTTACGCAGGGCGATTGAGTTAAATGAATTGACGATTCACTATCAACCACAAGTCGATTTGAAAACGGGGCATATTAGTAGTTTCGAAGCGCTTCTTAGATGGAATAATGGCAAATTTGGGTTTGTATCACCGGCGCAATTCATCCCCATTGCTGAAGATTCAGGGCTTATACATGGAATTGGTGATTGGGTATTAAACCAAGTATGTAAACAGTTGAAAGAGTGGCAGGATAAGCAGTTCAAAGCTGTTAGGATAGCTGTGAATATATCGCCAAAGCAATTTAGAATGGAAAACTTTGTCGATAAATTGAAAGAGAAGATTTCTTACTACGACATCTTACCGTCATCCCTTGAAGTGGAAATTACGGAGGGAGCATTGACGATAATAGATGAGACTTTAGCAACATTAAATGAACTAAAGAAAATCGGGATTTTCATCTCCGTCGATGATTTTGGAACGGGTTATTCATCACTTAGTTATTTGAAGCAATATCCAATCGATATCATTAAAATCGATCGTTCATTTATAAAAGATATTGAATTTGATGTGAAAAACAAAGCAATAGCGAAGACAATTATTAATCTAGCCCACAGTCTTGGGATGGAAGTAATTGCTGAAGGCGTAGAGAAGGATTTACAAGCGATGATTCTACTTGAAGCTAAATGCCAGAAGGCGCAAGGCTTTTTGTACAGTAAGGCAGTTCCTGTAGAGGAAATTGTAGAAAAGTATTTATGAAGTCAAGTCTCTTGATTAACCATTTTATTATATGAAGCGCCTGTAGGAAATGCATACAAGTTTACACACATGTACATTTCCGGCTCGCTTTGGACGAAATAATCACACCACATTCTTTGAGGAGGAATTGCTATTCATTCCTCCTTGGTCATCCTGTTACGACGATCTATCCGCCGCGTACCTACAGTGTTCAAGTGGAAAATGCAACTATATATTCGGCACTGCTTATTTGGGGTTAACTAGGTGGTGCGCCTCGCCTTTAACGGACAAGTCTAGCGACAAAGCGGTGTTAGAAGAACAATCCATTTGTTTAGTGCCGACTATACACTTTGGAAAAGTAAAGGAATATCACCTTTAATAAAGCCTTCTATACTTATTTTAGCAAAGACTTTACACAGCAAAAAATCCCGGGAAATTGTATAGTAGCTGTTCAGTCCAAAGCGATCCGATGGTATCTGTACATAGGACGACTAATGAATAGTAAGTAGTCATATTTGGGTTTACTTTGGTTAATTAAAACATGTGTTATTAAATAATCGTATAAACGGACAACTGAAAAAATTCGGTGTCCGTTTTTCGTTGTGAGGTTACTTTTGTTCTCGTAACGAACTTGATAACATGTTACAATTATGAGTGAATATTCATTCATTATAAGAGGGGGAATTGTTGTGTTTGAGGGAAAAGTCATAATTGTAACAGGTGGATCGAATGGGATGGGGAAATACATGGCGAAGAAATTTGCTGATGAAGGTGCACAAGTCGTAATTACGGGTAGAGATATAGATAGGTTAAATGTGGCTCAAGAAGAAATTGGGGATCATGCACATCCATTCCAGATGGATGTGAGGAATGTTGAATCAGTTGCAGCGTTAGTCGCTTTCACGGATGAAAAGTTTGGCCGAATTGATGGATTAGTAAATAATGCGGCTGGAAATTTCATCGTTAAAGCAGAAGATTTATCACCAAACGGCTGGAAGTCTGTTATCGATATTGTACTAAATGGCACATTTTATTGCTCCAGCGCAGTTGGAAAGTACTGGATTGAGAAAGGTCAAAAAGGATCGATATTGAATATGCTTGCAACGTATGCATGGGATGCAGGCGCGGGTGTCATTCATTCCGCGGCAGCTAAAGCAGGTGTTATGTCGTTAACTCGAACTTTAGCAGTTGAATGGGGAAGTCAATATGGAATCCGTGTGAATGGTATTGCGCCGGGTCCGATTGAACGTACAGGCGGCGCAGAAAAGTTATGGGAGTCTAATGAAGCAGCTAAGCGCACACTTGAATCGATTCCTTTGGGTCGTCTTGGGAAGCCGGAAGAGATTGCAGAACTGGCGGCATTCATTATGTCAGATAAGGCGTCCTACATGAATGGAGAAATTGTGACGCTCGACGGCGGACAATGGCTTAATAAATCCCCGTTTTAAGGATAAATGTTGTCGTTTTGCACATCCTACTCTCAAAAGGAGAGATAAGTTTGGATGTATGGACAGTTCCATTTATTATCGTTGTTTTGGTCATTTGTATAATCAGCTTTATCGCCGTAAAGAAATGGAACAAGGTGACCGTTGTTGTTGATGGACAGGATGATCAGATTTCGGGTCCGATTGAAGAGCACCCATTTACATTGAATCCGATTATTTGGATTGTCCTTGTAGCTGTATTTTTCATTGGAATTGTCATTTTTTATTACGCTGCCTCTTCTTAACAGAAGGGGTTTTCTTTTTCATTTTCAAGGATAGAAAGTCCTTCTTATGATATGATAGATATGTAGTTTTAAGGTGAAAAGCATAGCTACAGAAGGAGTAGATTTACATGATTTCTATAAACAATAGGGATTTTCTTTTCACACCGATAGCGGATTTTATCATTTCGTCTGAAAAAGTTGCGCATGTTCAGGTTGGAAATAATGCAGAGCACGCCCTCCTTGTACTAACAAAAACAGGTTATTCAGCTATACCGGTCCTTGATGCGAAATATCGTTTAAAAGGGTTGCTCAGTATGGGGATGATTACTGATTCTATTTTGGGACTTGAACGTATTGAATATGAACGTCTTGACGATTTAAAAGTTGATGAAATTATGCAAACTGATTTGCCATCCATAAAAACGACGGATCGATTCCAAAAAGGGCTCGATTTATTAATTGACCATACATTTCTTTGTGTGACGGAAGAAGACGGCACATTTGCAGGCATATTATCACGAAGAGTAATAATGAAACAATTTAAAAGATATATTTACTCGGTTGAATAATTGTTTTGTTAAATTGTGGGCTCCTAAATGGGGCCCTTTTCTGTTTAAAGGAGAATCTAGACTGTGAAAAATAATAAAATTACGAATCGCCCACTTGTGCTCATTTCTGTCATGTTGGCAATGTTTGTTGGTGCGGTGGAAGCGACGATTGTGACTACAGCAATGCCCTCAATTGCTTCGGACCTTGGTGGTTTTTCAAGATATAGTTGGATTTTTTCTTCTTATTTACTGATGAGTACAGTTACTGTACTCATTTATGGGAAATTGGCGGACTTATTTGGCCGAAAACCAATTTTGTTTATTGGATTGACGATATTTCTTATTGGGTCTATATTATGTGGTTTTGCAGTTTCGATGGAGCAGTTAATTGTATTTAGGTTACTTCAAGGCCTCGGTGCGGGTGCCGTAATGCCGATTGCTACTACGATTGTAGGCGATATATATACGACGGAAGAACGGGCGAAAGTCCAAGGGTATTTATCTAGTGTATGGGGAATTTCAGCTGTATCAGGTCCCGTTATTGGTGGGCTGATTGTTCACTATATGAATTGGAAGTTTGTTTTCTGGGTGAATGTGCCGCTTGGAATACTTGCAATGGTCGGTATCTATCTGTTTCTACATGAACCAAAGCGGGAGAAAAAGGTTTCGATTGATTATAAAGGTGCCTTCCTACTTACGTTATCGTTATCCACTATTTTATACTGGCTTGTTGAAGGTGGTCAGGCATTCGGTCGCTTGTCGTTTTACAGTATCACCCTCGTTATTGTAGGACTCGGGTCGTTAGCGTTATTTGTTAGGGTCGAACGACAAGCAATAGATCCAGTAATGCCATTTGCATTGTGGAAAACCCCCGTTATATTGTATGCGAATCTTGTTTCGTTAACGACAGGGGTCATATTGATTGGAGTTTCCTCTTATTTGCCGACATTCGTTACAGGTGTTATGGAACAGCCGGCGATAATTGCTGGATTCACCCTGACAGCAATGTCTATCGGATGGCCGATTGCATCCTCTGTTGCAGGTCATTTGTTAATCCGCTACGGTACGTTTCATGTATCTTTTGCAGGTGGGTTATCACTCATATTTGGAACAACCTTATTTGTCATGATGGACGCTGGGTCAGGACCTTGGTGGGCTGCGATTGCAAGCTTTTTTGTGGGCGTTGGCATGGGACTGACAAGTACATCGTTCACCGTCACAATCCAAGGGGCGGTTCCAAGAGAGAAGCGAGGATCAGCGACGGCTGCCAATATGTTCATGCGGAATTTCGGGAATACGGTAGGGGCGGCATTATTTGGCGCGATTTTAAATGGCATGTTAATGGCCCGGTTCAAAAAGGATGATTTGAATTATAGTTTAGATGATGTCAATTTACTTCTGACGGATGAAATGAGAAAAACGATACCTGCAACAAAAGTACAGCTGTTACAAAATGCGCTCGATGGCTCGTTGCAATGGGTGTATATTACTGTAGCCATTTTTGCTGTTATCAGCTTGCTCTTTATATTAAAAATTCCACGTGGAAAGGGGTATTTGAATGACAACGACAGAACTTGAAATCATTAAAGCATTAGCAGAAGAAGGGAATATGCGAAAAGCTGCAGAGCGACTTTTTTTATCGCAACCGGCACTTTCTCAGCGGCTACAATCAATTGAAAAGGAATGGGGAACGTTATTGTTCATCCGCTCGCAGAAAGGTCTTGAGCCGACGCCAGCGGGAGAATTGATCATCGGCTATGCACGTGAAGCGATTATAAAACGTGAAGAAACGTTTGAAATGATTGCATCGATGGCGGACAAAGTGCACGGCACATTGAAAATTGCATGTGCATCCATCGTAGGGCAGACGTGGTTGCCTCAAGTATTGAAAGAGTATGTTGAAATGTATCCAGATGCCAAAATATCGCTGATAACGGGATGGAGTTCAGAAATTGTCAAAGCACTATATGAAGGAGAAGCTCATGTTGGAATTGTTCGGGGCCAGGTAGATTGGAAGAGTAAAAAAACGTATTTATTCCGAGACCATCTCTATTTAGTAGACCGTGAAATTACGTCAATCGAAGAATTGAAAGATACGACTCGTCCATTTATTCAATTCAAGAGTGACTCGAATTACCATATGGAAATTCAGCGTTGGTGGCAGCGTCATTTCGACCAAAATCCGGGGCGTCAAATTACAGTCGATCAGATTGAGACTTGTAAGCAACTGGCGTTAAATGGGATTGGTTATGCGATATTACCGTCAATTACGTTGACCGGTGATGAAGATGTCAATAAAATGCCGCTTTTGAACAATGAAGAAGAATTTGAGTTGACCCGAGATACATGGTTAATCGGCTATGAATCTTCGTTTGCACTAAAACAAGTGGATGCATTTACACAAATTGTCCAAAGTCATGCTGAAAGATTACAAAAAGATTACAATTATTGAGAAATAAAGGAACTTTAGGTTGTCTCGTTCGTACTAATAGATGAGAACAATTAGTCTACTGATAGATTTCTATTCAGCATGACAGGAGGAAATTAGTATGTGGAAAAAGTTCGGGGTAGTGTTGGTTTTGTTTGTTGGAATGATTGTCTTCATTCCAGCTGTCAATGCTCTTGCAGCTCCAAATCTGAAAGTGAGTGTTTCGGCAGGCATCGACGGTAAAGCAAAGGAAGGAAAAGGTGCTCCAGTAGTAATTGTGATTGAGAACAGTGGAACTGCATTTAGCGGGGATCTTGTAATCGACGTTCCGAGTTACTTTACGACAGGAAGTGGGGAAGCTATCCCTGTTGATATCGGTGCAGGGGAGACCAAAACGATTTCGCTTGTCATCCCGAGTATGACTGATATGAACAATATGTATGGGGGAATGTCGAACACGAAAACAATTTACCTATACGAGGGCGGATGGGAAAAAGGGAAAGAAGTTGTACATAAAGGAGCACAAACATTAACGACGACCATGTTTTACGATGATTCGAAATTCATCGTAACGTTTACGGATAATCCGGATCGTCTTGGCGCTTTGAAAACTAGCCGAATTTTGAATGCTTCTACTAGCCAAATCATTAGTGCGTCGAAAATGGGTGAACCAAATTTCCCGGAAGAAGCGGCAGGATGGGGAGCGGCTGATTTTATCATCATCGATGAGTATCCGCTTGCCGATTTATCTGAAAAGAAACAGAATGCGTTGATAGGATGGGTTCGTTCAGGAGGCATCTTAGTAATCGGAGGTTCTGATAACGTGAAAGCGGAGACGGGTGTCTTTTCAGATCATTTGCCTTTGACGTTGAAAGCAAGTTCTAAAGCGAATCCTGAAGTTTTGAATAAGTGGGCGGGAACAAAAGGATTTGAAGGCACAATCCCTTCCTATTTAACAGCATTAAATCCGGGTGCATCGTCTCTTCTTGAAGATGAAGGAAATGTCCTCGTTGCCTATTCCAAGTTGGGCCAGGGGCAAATCGTCCAAACGGCTTTTTCAGTCGGCGATGACCCAATTGCTAAAATGGTTGGAATGCCGGCGTTCTGGGGGACATTATTCGATGCGACGGGACATTCAAATCAATGGGGACAGAATCCTTATGACAGTCCGAATAATGCAATTGTCCATACGGTAGCTAGCACCAATGAATTGTTTCCTTCATTCAAAGTATCTACGCCATTAATTTTTGGAATAATTATATTTTATATTATTCTTATTATACCAGTGCTTTACTTTATCCTTAAACGGAAAGACAAACGAGAATATGCGTGGTGGATTATTCCATCCATTGCGATACTGGCGTCCATTGCCATATTTGCATACGGAGCGAAAGATCGAATTGGAAGAGCACAAATTCAACATTCCGCAATATTAAATGTTGAACAGGATGGTAGTTTGACAGGGTATTATGTGGAGTCAATCCTAACCAATAAAGCTGGGAACTTTACATTTACTGCACCTGTTGAAACAACGCTTGGTGCTTCGTTGCCAAATAATGATCCTTTCAGGTCTTCTCAAGCGACTATCCATAAACAAGCAAT
Source organism: Sporosarcina psychrophila (assembly GCF_001590685.1). GTDB lineage: Bacteria > Bacillota > Bacilli > Bacillales_A > Planococcaceae > Sporosarcina > Sporosarcina psychrophila. The sequence goes on along the minus strand of NZ_CP014616.1, from coordinate 3,438,411 downwards.
TGTTGAAAAGGACGCAGCAGGTACGACAATGCATCTTCGAAATATTGGCTATTGGAATGTAGGGACAGTGTACGGAGAAACCAGGATCGAAAAGCAAGGGAATTACGAAATCCAATTAAATGTAACGGATAAAAAATTGACGGGTTCAGTGACAAATGGATTTCCGTTTGCATTGAAGGATGTATCGATTTGGTCGGGAACAAAACTGATTCCAATCGGTGATCTTGGACCGGGGGAAACTGCCCAAGTGGATGAAACGCTAAAAACCTCTACGTTGCTTCCGAGAAAATCGATGTTCAATTCGTATATGAATCCTGCACCAGTCAATATGGATGATTTAACGAAGATGAGGAAAGATAGCGTTCTCTCATTTGCCGGTGATTATATGAACAAGACTTCGAGTCCAGCCGTAATTGGTTATACAGATACACAGATTGTTCCTATTGAACTTCTTAAAGTAAAACCTTCAGTGTCAGCATTGACGATGCTCGTTCAAACAGCAATGGTAGACGTGACGTTGACTGATGTGTTTACAGTTGAACCAGAGATGATGGAGATGTCGATGCTGTCAGAGGATGGACAGTTTCAGCCTGATTCACAGGGATATGGTACGGATGAATATTACTTTAATGAGGCTGTGTACAATCAAACATGGCAATTACCAGCAGGGTTAATCGGAAAGAACATGAAATGGACATCGCTGGAACTATCGAAAATACAAAAAAAACTATATGATGTCAGCATATTAAATGTGCGAACGGGTCAATACGAGCAGTCAGAGTCTGGGAAATTGGTGAAGACGGAAAATGTTAACGACTATATAACGCCTGATGGAAAAGTTGTTGTCCGAATCATTTTTCATGATGAAAAGAATGGTAATCAAGGCCGTGCTCCTATGCTGAAGCTGAATGGGGAGGTGTCGCAATGATAGAGATAAAAGGACTTACAAAGAAGTACGGCCAATTCAAAGCGCTTGATAATTTGAATTTGACGTTGAGTGAAGGAACAGTTTTTGGGTTTGTTGGTGCGAACGGCGCTGGGAAATCGACGACATTCCTCATTCTTGCGACCTTATTACAACCGACTGCGGGGGACGTTTTCATCGACGGAGTGAATATCCGGAAGAATCCGGAGGCAGTTCGTAAAATGATTGGCTATATGCCTGACTTTTTTGGTGTCTACGATCAGCTAAAGGCGGACGAGTACCTGGACTTTTACGGTGCGAGCTATGGCATTCCTGAAGCGGAGCGGCAAAAGCTTATTCCGCAATTGTTGGAACTCGTCAACCTGTCACATAAGCGTCATGCGTACGTAGATCTTTTGTCGCGGGGGATGAAGCAGCGGCTTTGCTTGGCGCGCAGTCTTATCCATGATCCTAAAGTGCTTATTCTTGACGAACCTGCATCTGGACTGGATCCGCGTGCACGTGTTGAGATGAGAGACATTCTAAAAACATTGAAAAAGATGGGCAAGACGATTTTAATTTCATCACATATTTTGCCTGAACTGGCGGAAATGTGTGATGAAATTGGGGTAATTGATAATGGTCGTCTCATCGCACACGGCTCTGTTGCCGAAATTCAAGATAAGCTGCGCGGAGAAAGAGTTATTACAGTCCGTTTGGCTGGATCGCTCGATAGCACAATCGCATTTTTCGAAGAAGATCCGTACGTGTCAAATATCGAACAGTTGGATGCGAATGATGGCGTCAGATTTTCATATAAAGGGACGGAAGAAGACCAGGTCCAATTGTTGAAGCAAGCGATCACGAATAATGTTCCAATCCTTTCATTCATGGAGCACGTGACCAATCTGGAGGATGTGTTCATGGAAATTACGAAAGGAGCCGATTAATATGAAGATGAATTTCAATAATCCGGTTCTCTTTAAAGAATTGAAACTAAGGTTCCGCTCACCAAAAAGTTTCGTTGGTATCCTATTCTACTTGATAGCAATGTGTATTTTTGTTTTTGGTTTCATCTTTGCGACAATGACTATGTCAGGGACGTCTTATTTCAGACCTAGTGAAAGTTTCATCTTGTTTGGGTTGTTAGCATTTATCCAACTAGGACTTGTGTTATTCATCACTCCGGGTTTGACGGCTGGAGCAATTAGTTCGGAAAGGGAAAAACAAACGCTGTCAATTTTATTGACGACATCACAAAGTTCATTTCAAATTATTTCAGGAAAGTTGTCGTCATCAATCGCATTCCTGTTGCTGCTCATTGTGGCGGGATTACCGGTCTATAGTTTAGTATTCCTATTCGGCGGTATCTCTCCATTGGACTTTGTTAAAGTGTTCTTTTTCTTATTTGTAACGCTTCTTGCAATCGGCAGTGTAGGTGTTATGTTCTCCACGCTTATTCGCCGGACGATTGTTTCGATGATTGCAACGTATGGAACAATGCTGTTTCTATCGGTCGTCACTGGGTTCATATTCTTGATTGTTATGCAAATGATAGAGTTCAATCACATGGGAACAGGTACGCCGCCAACTTCAATGCTTGGGCATATTCTGGCGTCAATTAATCCTGCAATCCTCTTCGCATCATTCCTTTCGACAGGAATGGGGGATAGCATTTCGGAAATGACGCAAGTGAAATTTCCGATTTGGATAGGCTATCTTATTTTCTATTTGTCACTAACGGTTATTTCACTATTTATTTCAGTAAAGAAATTGCGTGTTAATATGAAACGTTCAAAATAATAGGGAGGTGGGCGAATGGAAAAGAAATCAGTATTAAAGAAATATGTGCTGGCTACTCTGTACCGGCTACGTTTTGAAAAAGCCATCTATACGGTGCAGACTGGAATGTTTGCTGCCGCCCTTTTCGCGGTCCTTTTAGTTGTCGCTTCTCGACTATTTGTCCTTCCTTATTATGGACGTATCGCGCTTATCGGTGCAGTATTGCTACTCATTGCGACAATCGTTTTCATTATCTACAAAAGATATAACAACGCTGAAGCGGTAAGGCAGCTTGATGAATTTATGCCAGATAATCTTCTTATAACAGCGATGGATATCAAGGTCAATGAAACTCATCTTGCTCCTGCTATTATCATTGCAGCCGAGTCGAAAGTGGCGGTTGCTTTTGAGCAATTTAAAAAAAGGGAGAAACGGTATGTAAATCCAAAGATGCTAGGTGGATTCATTATTATATCTGCTTGTCTTGCCCTATTAATCACGTTTCCCTCTGAAGCGCAGTTAGAAGCGGGAGCGATTGAACAGGAAAAAAAGATTATTGAAGAGATGCAAAAAGATGTGCAGGAATTGATTAAAAAAGAAGAATTACCCGAAGTGAAAAAGGAATTGCAGGAACTCGCTGAAAAGCTTTTGGAAGCGGAAACGTCGGAAGAAGCGTTGAAAGAACTTGTTAAGAAACAGAAGGAATTACGATTAAAAGAACAGCGTCTAGCAGACAAAAAAGAGTTAGCTAAGACATCTGGTGATCCAACCGAATCGTTAAGCGAGGCGGAAGAAAAAGAACTTAGTGAGCTTATGAAACTTACGGATAAACTTGCGCAAAATGCAGGTGAAGCACATAGTGCGTTGAATGAAATCGGTAAAGCACCTGCATTACCCGCCCTTGCAAGCTCAGGGAGTAGCTCTTCAGCAACAGGGAGTGATACTAAAACTGGGACATCAGAAGGTGAAGGCCAAGGGGAAGGTCAAGGCGAAAGTGAAAGTGAAGGCGAAGGCGAAGGGGAAGGTCAAGGTCAAGGTCAAGGTCAAGGTCAAGGTCAAGGTCAAGGTCAAGGTCAAGGTCAAGGTCAAGGTCAAGGTCAAGGTCAAGGCCAAGGTCAAGGTCAAGGCCAAGGCCAAGGCCAAGGTCAAGGTCAAGGTCAAGGCCAAGGCCAAGGTCAAGGACAGGGCCAAGGAGGAACCGGTGCTGGCCAAGGTTCGGGAGGAAGGAGTCTTCTTTCAATCCCGAATGACCGTGTAGGGGAAAAAGGGAATTCGTCCGTTGTTGGAGGGGACCTTGGTGAAGGGAGTTTCATCGAGGAGCGAGAAACAGAAGGTCCAGTTGAAAAAGGAACAATTCGACCTTATAAAGAAGTTGTTGGAGATTATAAAGATTCTTACCTGAAGAGTACGGATAAGATGAAGTTGCCGCCAGATTTGCAGCACATCCTCTCTGATTACTTTTCCTCAATCGAATGAAGACAGAATGGGAGTGTACGTATGCCATTTACACCAGAGCAGTTTGAAGAAATGAGTGGGAAACTAGGATTAGTTAAAGAGGAAATCGGTAAATTCATCGTCGGACAACAGGAAGCGGTCGAGTTTTCTATCTATTCGATTTTGGCAGATGGGCACGCACTATTGGAAGGGTTGCCCGGACTTGGGAAGACAATGCTAATTAGAACGATTTCAGAAGTGCTCGATTTGTCATTTTCACGGATTCAATTTACGCCTGATTTAATGCCGGCCGATATAACGGGGACAAGCATTTTGGAACGAAATGAAGAAGGAATGCAGCGCTTCGCTTTTAAAGAAGGTCCGATTTTTAGCCAGATGGTATTGGCGGATGAAATTAACCGAGCTACTCCGAAAACACAAAGTGCCTTGCTTGAAGCGATGGGCGAAAAAACGGTGACGGTACTTGGAGAGACGAGACAAATGGCACGTCCGTTTTTCGTTCTTGCAACGCAGAATCCGATTGAGATGGAAGGAACTTATCCATTGCCGGAAGCACAGATGGACCGTTTTCTTTGTAAAATAATTTTACCGTATCCAGCGAAATCAGAACTGAAGGAAATTATTCTGCGTACAACGGGACCGCGACTTATCGAAATTCAAAAAGTAATGGATGCGGAAGAAATCGTAATGGCGCAAGAAATGGTCAAAGAAGTTGTTATTGCGGATGAAATGATTAATTACGCGGTCGATTTGGTTTCAGCAACCCACAACAACAACAACGGTTCAACCGATGACTGGGCAAAATATGTTCAGTACGGAAGCGGACCAAGGGGACTTCAGTCAATTATTAGACTCGCCAAAGCGCGTGCGCTTGTGTCAGGTCGTTATCATGTATCCATTGCGGATATTAAAACAGTTGCTAAACCTGCGTTACGTCATCGTATTCTCATCAATTATGAAGGGGAAGCAGAGGGCGTTGACGTTGACGGACTGATCGTTAAATTGCTTGAAGAAGTACGTCAAGGAGCATCGGTGCAATGAACGGTGAACTGTTTCCTAATGGGTTAGCGAAAAGGCTTGGTGCATTGTCAATTGTTTCTCGGTCGGGCCGTCTAGGACATCATAAAGGGACGCATCGTTCAAGGAAGACCGGTTCTTCCCTTGATTTCTCTGATTTCAGGGAATACCATCCCGGTGATGATTTGCGCCATATCGACTGGAATGTCTATGCACGAACGGACAAGCCTTACATTAAGCAGTTTCTTGATGAACAAGAGATGCGTATCCATATTTTACTCGATCCGACGAAGTCAATGGGGGCAGATGGAAAGTGGAATTATGCCCGTCAGCTGGCAATTGCGCTCGGGCAATTAGCGCTTAAAAGTGGAGATACACTATCGTTTTCCACGTGGACTGATGAGCAGGATACCTTTTTTAGAAAGAAAGGCGCTGCGCATCGTGCTTCAGTGACGAAATTCATTTCAGCGATTGAGGATCCGGGATCAACAGAAAATTTCACGGACCGAGCACTTGCGTCTATTCCAAAAGCAGTAACGGTGTTGTTCATCCTGACAGATGGACTTGAAGAGGTCGAAAAGTGGGAACATCTTTTCCGCCGTCTGCCAGGAATTTGCGGTGACGTACGTGTTGTAACGATTCATTCGAAAGTGGAAGAAGCTCCAAATTACGAGGGGGATATTCGATTTGTCGACATCGAGAGTGGTGACGGCATCGAAGTGACTATGACGAGGCGTACGGTTCAAGATTACCTGGAAAAGAAATCGGTACATGAAGCACAAATGATAGCGCTTGCCCGCAAATACGGTATTCAACTTATTCGTGCAGAAGTTGCTGAAGGGGTCATGGAAACCGTAACTAAAAAAATGCGCCATGCAGGATGGGTGCGATAGATGGAGGCGGCTAAGTGGGATTTGATAAGTTAGTGAATGGTTGGACGGTGGTTTTTCCTTTGGCCGTCCTTCTCTATTACTTTTTCCGAAAACGCTACGAAACGACAACGATATCATCGACATTGTTCTGGGAACAATCGATGCGGGAAACAAGGGTGTCTCCTTACTTGAAAAACTTGCAGCGGAATGCCTTGTTTTATCTGCAAATGGCGGCACTTCTGCTAATAGTATTTATTTTACTAGGGCCTTATCTTACTAAAGAAGAGGAGGTCGGTGGTCATACTATTCTTATTGTGGACACGTCTGCGACTATGCTAGCTAGCAATGAAGGAACTTCACTATTTGCGCGAAATCAGGAAGCAATGAAGGAACTAGTCGCGAGTCGTCCGGGAGAACCAATCACAATTATGACGACTGGGAAAGAGCCCATTGTCGTCATACGGGAGGAAACAGACGGCGAAGCAATCATGACCGCTATCGATAAATTAACCGTTACATATGAACATGAATATATGGAACGGGCCATTGAGTTTGCAAAGTCAATCTCTACAACAGGTGCTGCTATTCATATTTATACGGATTCGCTAGATCAAGCAACTTTTTCTGAAGGAGAAAGTGCCATCGCGTGGACAATTCATGGGGATGAAAATCCTAAAATCAATGTCTCCATCGATAAATTCGGAGCGGTCAAGACACCTGAAGGAACGGAAGCTATTATAAGAATTACCAATGATTCAGATGATACTCAAATCGGAGCCGTACATATTAAAGATCTACTAACCGGTAACTTATTGATAGCTGAAACTTTTTCTATTGAAGGCGAGGAAGAAGTACTTTTATCGTTCAAGGAATTACCCGAAAGTAAATTATTACGTGCCGAAATCGTTGTAGAGGACGATTATGAAGTCGATAATACGGCCTACATATTGTTAGGTAATGAGACGGGGGAGGCTGTTGTCGACGGGCACTTGCATGAGTTGGTCAAGAGAGCATTTGAAGCTGTCGGATTAACCGTTACGACCGGTTCCACGACTGAAATGCTTGCTGCGCAGGAAGAGTCCATTATCGTGACAAATGATGTTTCATTCCTGAAAAAAGGAACGAAGCCGGTGATAATTGTCGGAAGGAACGATGAATCCACTGAACCAGTTGCAGGCGCTGTACAAAACACCTCAGATCCATTGTTTACGGTTGCAGATATTAGTGACGTCTACGTAAGTGCCTTGTATCCGTCGTTTAAATCGTATACGACAATCGCGACTGTGGGCGATAAGCCGTTCATCCAAAAATCGAAGCGCGGCGACATTGTCATACTTGCAGATATTGAGCTGACTGATTGGCCACTTCATCCGTCCTTCCCACTATTTGTTTGGAGTACAGTTGAATTGTTGCGTTCTGAAACGGATTCTTTAGGGTTATTTGTACCGAATGAGCGCAAAGCGGTTCTTTCGGGTAGAACAGAGAATGGACTGGAAATCTACACGATAGATGATGAATATGTCACAACAATTACGGATGGTTCGAGTTTCATCGCGCCAACACGTCCAGGTATTTATAAAGCATTGGACGGAGGAGTAGAAAAGATGTTTGCTGTTCAGCTTGAGAAATCTGAAAAAGAGCTTGTACAGGGTTCATCGTACCAAATCGGGCATTCTGAAAATGTGAAAGGGAATGAAGAAGGGAAAAATAGGATTGGCTGGCTATTCCTCGTGCCACTTTTGCTTCTTCTACTTATTGAATGGGAGGTGCAAAGAAGACGTGGATATCCGAATTGATCAGCCTGTATGGCTTTTATTGTTCATTCCAATTGCGCTTTATATGGGGTATACATGGAAATCATCGGGCATGCGGCTTATTGGAAAAGGAACCATTCTCTTTGTTCTAAGATGTACTGCGATTGCTGCTCTCATCTTTGCACTGGCAACTCCTTTTATAACGCTGCGAGCTGATAAAGAACAAATATTGTTTGTTGTAGACCGCTCTGTTTCAATTGAAAGTGCCGGAAATTCAGCGGATAAATGGATTGCAGAAAGTCTGAAAGGCCGTCAAGTGAATCAGTCAGTGGGTATGTATTCATTCGCAGAGACGTTCCGAACAGATTCACAGTTGACAGATGCAGACGTAGAGCTTCCGGTAATTGGGCAGATGGAATCAAGAGATGCAACCGATATTGCGAAAGCGATTGACCTTGCTGCAGCAGTGGCTAAAAATGATAGTGCGACACGGATCGTATTACTGTCTGATGGTTTGGAAACAGTGGGCAAGGTTGAAGAATTATTGCCTAAATATAGTGAAGGCCGTATGATCATTGACACTGTTTTACTTGAACGACCAGGAAGTGCGGACGCTTCGATCTCGATTTTTGATACGCCTCTGACTGCTTACGAAGGCGAGAAGCAGTTGCTACAAGTTGAAGTGGAATCATCTACTCGAACTACTGGTGAACTGCTCATTTATCAAAATGATAAGGAAATCATCAAAGAGCAGGTGACACTTGAGCCAGGTAAGAACACTTTTTCATTTCGGACATCGGCAACTGGAGGCGGGTTGCTGAAATACGAAGCTAAACTCCTTGTATCGGATGACAGCTTTTTAGAAAACAACCGAATGCTGTCCGTCACAATGATGGAACGTTCCCCGAGTGTGCTCGTTGTTCAGACGAGCCGTAATCCATCAGCAATCCCAGCACTGCTGGATAAAAACGTGATGAGCGTAGATGTTGTTGATGCGGAACAATTACCAGAAACGCTGTCGGGTTATTTAGGCTATGGTGCTATCATTTTTGATAATGTGCCAGGGCACGTCGTTGGTGAGGATAAGATGACGGTCATTGAACAGGCTGTGAAAAACTTTGGTACAGGTTTCATGATGGTCGGAGGGGACGAAAGTTTCGGGCTTGGCGGATACTTCAAGTCTCCGATTGAACGGCTTCTTCCAGTTGAGATGGAAGTGAAAGGAAAAGAATCGCTTCCTTCGCTCGGGCTAATGATTGTTATGGACAGATCGGGAAGTATGTCCGGTTCGAAAATCATCTTGGCAAGAGAAGCAGCTGCCCGATCGGTAGAGCTTCTCCGTGATGATGACACGTTTGGTTTTACTGCATTTGATGATCAAGTATGGGAAGTCATTCCAATCGGTAAGCTAGAAGATAAGAAGGACGCAGTCGAACAAATCCTTTCCGTTCCGGCAGGCGGGGGGACGGATATTTTTCCGGGCATGCAAAAAGCCTATGATGATCTTGCGGATTTGAAGCTACAAAGAAAACATATTATTTTGATGACAGATGGCCAATCACCGATGCCTTCGGATTACGAAGAAGTGATTGCGGAAGGTAGAAAAAATAACATTACGATGTCGACGGTTGCTATCGGTTCAGATGCCGACTGGTCGCTTTTAGAAGATCTTGCGGAGAATGGTGGCGGACGGTTTTACGATGTCGTCGATGAGTCGACAGTACCGGCAATACTGGCCCGAGAAACGTCGATGATGACGCGAACATATATCGAGGATAATCCATTTTATATGACGCTAGGCGGTGTTCCTGAATGGTCGTCTTTGTTTAGAGAAGGGGTTCCGCAAATGAATGCCTATATTGCAACGACTGCGAAAACTACAGCTACGATTGCAGGGATTAGCCATAAAGAAGACCCAGTCATTGCTGAATGGATGTATGGACTCGGAAGGACTGTTGCATTCACATCTGACTCAACAGGGAAGTGGACGGGTGATTTAGTAAGATGGGACGGTTACCCAGAGTTTTGGAATACTGCAGTGGCACGATTGCTGCCGTCATATGAAGAAGTCCCTTACATCATCACCCATGAACGAGGTGGCACCTATACGGTAACAGATAGTTCTCGTAAGGCGGCATTCCTCGACATAGCCGTCGTGGATGAAGCAGGACAAGAAGTACCATTCACCTCAGAGCCACTTGCTCCCGGTAAAGTACGGGTAACTGTAGATGCCAAACCGGGTCTTGTATTTTTCGGTGTATCGGATGATAAAGGCGGATTGTTCGAAGCTGGCCTTTCAGTACCGTATAGCGATGAATATAAACCGGCAGTACCGAACGCAGCACTGATGACTAAAATTGCCGAACGGACAGGCGGAAAAGTGTTAGAAGAACCGACAGAGGCATTCCGTGATCACCCCTTTAAAAGTGGTGAAAAGATACGGATTGCAGAATGGCTAATCTTAGTAGCGATGATTTTGTTCTTTATCGATATTACGTTGCGTCGTTTCGGTATGTTCAAAGGGCTTACGAAGAAACGTCTAGTACGCGAACCAGTTGTCAAGGAGACATCGACAGCAGGGGAGAGTATTGCTGAATTATTGAAGGCGAAGAAGAAACGATGATTTGAAAGATTCCAAACCTGTAGAGGCTGTTATCTGCAAAGATTTTTACCGGTGGCGGTCATAATCTAAGTCATGCCGGTCATAACAAGTCTCATGGCGGTCATAACTGCATCCATGGCGAGCATAACAAGCTGCATGGCGGTTATAACGTAAAGGACGGTTATTGTTACATGAAGAAGCCCCATCACACTGGAATCTTTCAAGTGTGATGGGGCTTCTTTCATATGTTTATAGACCTGTAAGTAAATCTCCGTTTCGTTTTGCCCAATAGGATGCAATGACAAAACAGACCAGTAGGATGACTGTACCGATAATATATGGGTAAATAATATTGATATCAAACAGGATACCCGCAAGTGCAGGTCCAACCATGTTACCTAGAGACATGTATGCAGTCATCATACCAGCTGCAAAACCTTGTTCTTCGCCCGCCAGCTTCGAAATAAGTGTGTTAACGGCAGGTCGAAGGAGAGATGTAGCAGTGAAGAAAATCGTTGCTACGAAAAGAATCATAAAGAAAGAATTGACGAATACAATGCCAATCATTGCAAAAGCCGCGATGATAAGATTGACTTGAATGACGCGCATTTCCCCAAATCGATTGAACAGTTTGTTGATGACAAATGTCTGAGCGATGACTCCGACAAATCCTCCAACTGTAATGATGACGGCGATTTGGGCAGGTGTATAGCCGTATTTATGGTCTACATAAAGTGAAATTGTAGATTGGAAATTAGCCAAACCGAATGAAAAGACAAACATGACAATTAGCATGACGAAGTAAGGGGTTGTAGTTGAGCGCTTCATCTGCATGACAAGATTTTCCCTCTTTTTTTTAATTCCAGGATTGTCTGCACTACGAGGCGCCGGATTTGGTAAAGCAAAAATGGAAATAACCGCTGCCGTTAAGGCTGCTGCTGTCGCGATGTAAAAAGGGAATTGTAAGCTAACTTTTGCAAGGAATCCGCCGATTGCAGGTCCAATCATGAATCCTAGCGACATGGAAGCACCGAGAAGGCCCATTCCTCTGCCTCGCTGTTCGTATGTTGTGATATCAGCAACAAATGCCATCATAGGCGGTATGAGGAATGCAGAGCCAAGGCCAGAAAAGAATCGTGAGGCATACAGCATCCATAATTGGGTTGAGGTTCCGAATGCAAGTTGCGATAGACCAAAAATAATCAATCCTATAATAATCAGCTTTTTCCGTCCGTGCTTATCAGATAGATCGCCGGCAATCGGAGAAAAGATAAATTGTGAAAATGAGAACATGGCAACTAGAAAACCAAGAGCTTGACCAGCAACGCCAAACGTGCCCAGGTATTCAGGCATAATTGGGATTATAAGACCGATGCCTGCCATGGCGATGAACATATTGAACATTAAAACGTATAAGGCAAAATTATTAGATTTGACTGCCATAATTATCCCAACTTTCCAAACTGTTTCGTGTCACTAAAGTATAATACCATAAATCGCATGGGAATAGCTTTTAATGAGACTTCTGTACAGAAAGTAAAGACGCCCTTCGTGTGTATGAAGGGCGTCTTTATCATATCTATATAGGTTGAAATAAAGAAACCCATTGAATTAGCTACGGCGCTAGGGGATGCCTTCCGCCATAAGCTAGCCTAGTTATGCGGAAAAGAACGCCGCTGGGCCTGCAGGGTGTAGGTCATGCAACTAGGAGGGATTGTGAACTACATCCCTCCTAGTTGCGACAGGGCGTCGCGAACTTAGACTGCCTTCCTCATTTCGTTACATTGTCTAGTCTCAGGCGGCCAGATGCTCGGGTCATAAGCCAGCCTGGCTATGCGGAAAAGAACGCCGCTCCGCCATTCTGTCTTATGCCTGTCGCATCTAAACGGCCGCATCGACATTTCGTTACTTCATATCCATTTTGAATTCCAGGAACAATTCATTATAATGGCCAAGCATTTCAAGACCGAGATTTCTATATACTTCAAGATGATCACGTGTTTCTTCATCGGGATAGAAACGTTCATCTTCTGTCACTTCAGCATCCATCAGGTCGAGAGCTGCCAAATTTGGTGTGGAATAGCCGACGTAATCGGCATTTTGTGCGGCAACTTCGGCATCGAGCATGAAGTTGATAAACGCATGTGCACCATCGATATTTCGTGAAGTTCGGGGAATAACCATATTATCGAACCAAAGATTGGAGCCTTCTTCAGGGACGATATAATCGATATCCTCGTTCTCATACATCATATCGGCGGCTTGGCCGGACCAAGTAAGTGAGATAGCAGCTTCTCCATTAATCATCAGTTGAGTCACTTCATCCCCGATGACGGCTTTGATATTAGGGCTAAGTGTTTTTAACTTATCTGTCGCTTCACGCAATTCGTCCATATCGGTAGAGTTCAATGAATAGCCTAATGAGTTTAGCCCCATTCCGATTGTTTCACGCGCGCTATCGACAAGAATAACTTGCTGTGTAAGAGTGGGGTTCCATAAATCATCCCATTCTTCAAATGTCTGTCCCTCTAAAAGTGAAGAATTGTATGCAATGCCGACCGTCCCCCAAAAGTAGGGTAGCGAATATTTATTGTCAGGATCGAAAGGTAAATCGAGAAAATAGGAATCGATATTTTTGATGTTTGGAATCTTACTGTAGTCGAGTGGCAACAGTAAATCTTTTTCCTTCATCATTTCAATCATATATTCAGAAGGCATTGTAATGTCGTAGGATGTTCCACCCTGTTCAATTTTCCCCATCATTCCTTCATTTGAATCAAACGTTTCGTACGTAACCTTAATGCCTGTTTCTTTCTCGAACTGTTTAAGTAAATCGGGGTCGATGTATTCACCCCAGTTATACACAGTAATGGAATCCTTGCTGGCACTTCCTCCGCTTTCATTTAACTTGCTATTGATGAGTAGTAAAATAGCGGAAATAATAATAATCACTACCGCACCACGTAAAATATCTTTCATTTTTTCACCCCCGAAAGCGGTGTTTTGGTTTTGCGGCTAACAGCGTAATAGCCTAAAACAAGTACAACCGTCACTAAGAAAATAAGTCCCGATAATGCATTGATTGTCAACGTAATACCAGCGCGTGCCATTGAATAGATTTCAACAGACAGCGTGGAGAATCCGTTTCCAGTGACGAAGAATGTTACGGCAAAATCATCGAGAGAATACGTCAATGCGAGGAAGAATCCTGCAAGTATTCCCGGTTTAATAAATGGAATAATAACGCGTGTCAAGACATCGCGTTTTGAAGCCCCAAGATCGAGTGCGGCATCGATTAGCGTTGGACTCATTTCCTGTAGCTTAGGCAGTACCATAATGACAACGATCGGAATACTGAAGGCGATATGTGAAATAAGTACGGAAGCAAATCCAAGCTTGACGCCAATCATTGTGAATAAAATAAGGAAAGATGCACCGATGATAACGTCCGGGCTGACAATCAAGATGTTATTGAGTGACAACACGGCATTGCGCATCGCTTTATTGCGCATGAAAACAATAGACAATGCACCGAGCACACCGATTGCAGTAGAAACGAGTGCAGACAATAACGCGACGACAATTGTATTGATTAAAATGACAATCAACCGAGTATCTTCAAAAACTGCAGAGTAGTGTTCAAGCGTAAACGACTCAAAATTAGACATGTTGCCGCCTGAATTGAACGAGTAAAAAATCAAGTAGAAGATCGGAGCATATAAAATAATGAATACGACTACCAAATAGATTTTAGGAAGCTTACTTAACTTTTCCATTGATTGTCGTCCCCCTATCGCTACTGCTCGTAATCAACATGATGATAAACATAAATAAAATTAGGAATACGGCGATGGTTGAACCCATTCCCCAGTTTTGCGTGACAAGAAACTGTTGTTCAATTGCGGTTCCAAGTGTAATGACTTTGTTACCTGCAATCAGTCGAGTAATCATGAACAGCGATAGGGCAGGGATGAAAACAACTTGAATTCCCGATTTAACACCGTTTAATGTTAAAGGCCATATGACACGCCTGAATGTCGTCCATGAATTAGCACCTAGATCACGTGACGCGTCGATAAGCGCCGGATTTAGTTTATCAAGTGAATTGAAAATCGGTAAGATCATGAACGGGATGAAAATGTAAACGGATACGAAAACGAAACTAAAATCAGTGAATAGAATTTGCTGACTGCCAATACCAACCGTTTCTAACAATGCATTTATTGGACCATAAAGTCCGAAAAGGCCAATGAAAGCATATGTTTTTAGAAGAAGATTAATCCAAGATGGAATAATAATGAGCAAAAGCCAAAGTTGCTTATGCTTCGTTTTCGTCAGGAAATAAGCAGTTGGATAGGCAAACAGTAACGTGAACAATGTAATGAGAAACGCATACCAGAATGAACTGATAGTCAGTTTCAAATAGACAGAAGAGAAAAAGTTTATATAGTTGTCAAAAGTGAAATGGCCAGCTAAGTCAAAAAATGAATAGTAAATGATAAGTGCAATCGGCGCTATGACAAAAAGTAGAATCCAAGCTGTATACGGAATCGTGTACAACGGGCGTAGTGGTTTATTGTTCATTATCCGCTACCCCGTATGCCTCAAGTCTTGCATCGAATTCCTCTTCAGATTCGTTTAAGCGCATGACATGAATGTCTTCCGGATCAAAATCGAGTCCGACCGTTACGCCGACTTCCGCTTTTTTAGTTGAATGCACAAGCCATTCATTGCCATCAGCATCGTAAGTAGAGAGTTCATAGTGAACGCCGCGGAATAATTGTGTATCTACTGTCACGTTCAATTTCCCTTTATCGACAGTTGTGAGTTCCAAATCTTCCGGACGAATGACGATATCGACTTTCTCATTTGGATTTAACCCTTTGTCTACACATTCAAATGTTTTGCCGGTAAATTGGACTACAAAATCTTCAATCATTTTTCCTGGTACGATATTGGATTCGCCAATGAAATCTGCGACAAACCGGTTGATAGGTTCATCATAAATATCAAGTGGAGTTCCTGATTGTTGAATTTCTCCTGCATCCAAGACGAAAATTTCATCAGACATCGCGAGTGCCTCTTCTTGGTCATGTGTAACGAATACGAACGTTTTACCTAATCGTTGCTGTAATTCCCGGAGTTCGTATTGCATTTCAGAACGCAGTTTCAAATCGAGTGCTGATAGCGGTTCGTCGAGTAATATAACTTCTGGGTCATTGATGATTGCACGTGCGATGGCGACACGTTGACGTTGCCCACCGGACATTTCTGCGATTTCCCGATTTTCATAGCCTTCCAAGTTGACGAATTTCAGTGCTTCAATAACGCGACGTTTGACTTCGACTTGTTTCACTTTCTTAATACGTAGCCCAAATGCAACATTTTCAAAAACATTCAAATGCGGAAACAACGCATAATCTTGAAAAACCGTGTTTACTTGTCGTTCATTGGCAGGTACGTTGTTGATCTTTTTCCCATTGAAGAAAATTGTCCCATCCGTTGGTTCGATAAAACCTGCGATGAGACGAAGAATTGTCGTTTTGCCGCAACCTGATGGACCAAGTAATGTGTAAAACTTTCCACGTTCCATTTCAAAGGAAACACTGTTCAATACAGTTGTATCATGGTTATATTTTTTTGTGACATTTTCGAATCGAATAATTGGCTGAGTCGTCATGCTGACACTCCTTTTCTTTATAAGTAAGATTCTGTCGCGACGAGCAGTATTTCGCTCGTTCCGTTAGATGCATTTGATAAACAGTGATGCTCGGATGCATCATAGTAGACTGCATCTCCTTTTGAAGCGATGTGTTGTGTATTCCCAATGATCACGGCGACTTTTCCTTTCAAAACATATATAAATGTTTCTGCAAGAGATGGCTCGAATTTTTTAAATTCGCCCTGTGCGTGAAATGTGATGTGGACAGGTTCCATATCATTCTCATTTGATCTGGGCACTAACCACCGAATACTATATTTCATCTCATCATCGCTGTAGATCGTCTGATTATCAGTCGAGTAGACAACTTGTACATTTTTCTTGGGTTCGTCAAAAAAGTCTTTAGGTGTCGTTCCTAACACTTCTAATAATGCAAAAAGCGTTTCAATCGAAGGGGAATTCAAATTTCGTTCCAACTGTGAAATATGCCCTTTCGTTAAATCAGTCCGTTCTCCAAGTTCTTCCTGAGTGAGCCCCTTTTTTAAGCGTAGGCTTTTAATCCTGCTTCCAATCTCCATGGACATCCCCCTAATCGTAATGGAGTTTAGTAATACTATACTTGAAGTTTACTGAAAACCCTTCTAATTATACAAAATATCAAGCGAAAATCAAGGGTTACTTTAATATAACTCAGCAGAAGTATCTCGCTTCTATAAATGACATGATTGATAATACATGTGTTGGTTAACCAAACAAACTTAAATAAACACAATGGAGGGCACTGAAAAAGTACGATATCCTTCAATCCCGTTGATTTCCGTTCCGAGCGGACTCTTTCCGCGGGCACGGCTTCAGCCTCCTCGTCACTGCGTTCCTGCGGGGTCTTCAGCTCGCGCTGTTCCCGCTGGAGTCGCCACTCTTCACTACAATCAACTAGTTCTTACTATCAAAAAAGAACTTTTTCAGTGGCTTCACATAAAGCGCTAAAGTTTTTGGGAACGAGTAAATAACCAGTTACTTATCCATCAAAGGGCAGCCAAAGATGCAATTTTGGCTGCTTACTCCTTCTTTATAGCATTTCCTTTTCGAATGTAAGGCAGTGTCACTTTCTATATAGCGTCACACTGTTACTTGTATGATCTTTGCTAAAATAAGCAAAGAGACTTTATTAAAAGCGATGGAGTGCCCGAAATTTCATCTTCGGGTACTTGCAACCTTTATAGGAAGGTAGTTATTCTTTAATCTTCCAAAGTAGTTGCATTTTTCACTTGAATATTTTAGGTACGCGGCGGACAAATAGTCGCAACAGTATGACCGAAAGGGGTGTGGCCGAAAATGACGAAGTCATTTTCGGCCACATTTAACCCACGGTAAAGGTATTGTGATCATTTCTTCCGAAGAGAGCCGGAAATGTACACGTGCAAATGTGAATTTTTATGCTTTTCTTAAAGATGATTCATGTGAGAAAATGGTTAATCAACAATCTTGGATTGATAATAAATAAAACCGGATTAGCCTCCTTATAAGAAAAGAGGGTCCGGTCATTATCACATACGGGAATTTGATTTCTTTCGGCGCAGTTTACTCATCATCATCTTGCCAAATGTAGTAACAACTAAATAAGCAGAAAGACCAATTCCACTCAGTGCAGTGACAAGTGAGACCCATTCAAAAAACGTGTAGCTGGAAAATTGCCTCCAGCCAGAAGGGGATTTCCAGTCTTCGATAACGAGATTCATACCATAAATTCCAGAAATGACGGTGAAAATTGTGAGAATGAAAAGAAGCATGTTCATCTTGTCGGAAGCCTGATTTTCTTGGCTTTTATACAGTTCGTGCAAAGTTGTATTCACTTCTTTGTAAAGGCAATCGATATTGAATGCTTGTCGGAACATCTGCGAAAGCTCTTTTCCTTCCGAACGTGTACTTACTTCCTGAGAATAATAGCCGGCTGAAAATAGCGTGATGAACTTAATCAGTGATTTTACATACTCCTCATCTTTTTCCCATTCGATTTGACTATATTCGAAAGACATTCGAAGTAACATTATCTTATAAAAGTAATGGAGAAGAAAGTTATAATAATGAGTACCCATGTATTGTGAAAGTTCCCTGCTCATATCCTTAGGAAGGCAGTTTGTAACAGTTACAAATGCATGCTCAGTTGTAACTGTATACGTGTTTGGGGCCCATCTATCATGAAGTGACTGATTCAGAGAACGCTGAATATAGTTTGGATTATTAGCGGATATGAATAGCTGGCCATTAGGTAATCTACCGTCCAAAGCACCCATTCGATACAATTGATCATCTGTGATGAGAGAATCTTGCTGGCAGAAAAGGAAAGCGGTTGTATACATCCTCTCATCTTCAAAGTAAGGCAGAGAGCCGGAATAGCCGTTCGACTTATCATCATGCAATATGAATTTTTCCAAAAAAGGACATAGATATTCAAAAAGTAGATGTCGAATAGATAAGTGATTTCCATTTTCGGGGCAGATAATTACCATCCCTTGTTCCTCTACTAACTGAGGTTCGACTGCTCTGAAATGATGCATGAAATCAAGAACGTCTGCTAGTTCATGGTCCTGGTTATCTAATTGAACTTTGACAGTTAAAAAAGCAATGTCGAAAGGGCCGAGTATTATATCGACGCTTTGGATAACGAAAGACATATTTATAGTTCTAAGTTTGTATTCAAAGCGTTTCATGATAGACTTTGTAAATCTGTGAAATCCATTTTCGTCTAACGAAGTGGGAAAGAGTTTGTCTTCGATATAGGGTAGAAAATACTGTTTAAGTTCTTTGCCAGTAACAGAGATTTCATCTTCGTTAACGCTACCTTCACTTAAAGACTTGTCTATCTGAAAAAAAGCGTAGTCATTTGCCTTAAGTGTTAGCGCAAGGTCATCCTTTCCCATACTGTCATATCTTATAGGAAGAGTAAATGACATATGCGAATGATGAATATCCAGTTTATTAATTGGAATTGTTAACTGCATTTTCACTCATCCTTCATCAATTGAAATTTTGGCTTTTCATGGTACAATATAGCGAATAAAGGAGGGCTTTGATTGGGAAAAAAGAAAGTAATTTATTTGGACCCGGATGACCGTAAATGGACAATGGAAGACCTCGGACTTAGTTGGGAATCGATTGGTAATCTGTTGGAAGATAAAAAAGAAATCGAAGGCATCTTTCTTATGAAAAATGGAAAGATCCGCAATATAGTAGAACTGCCCAATCACTGCAAAATCTGCCTTGATCCATTAGATTATAATGACGAACACGATTCCATATTTTGCCCATCGTGCGACGAATGGCGTGAGAGCTCTTGTAGTGATCCAACTTGTGAATATTGCCTAGCAAGGCCTGCGAAACCGTCTAATTGTAAATAACACTTACAACTCTTTTCCCTCAATTGGGAGAAGAGTAAACATAATGACTGTATATACGTCATGGAATTGCCACATATTGAATAGAGCGCTGTTTGGACAAGGCGCTCCGTTTGAAATAGGGCGATTTTTTTGTTAGTCTTGATAAGGATTGTGCAGGCGGTTGTCCTGGCACAAAAGAATTAGTGGAGGGGTTATTTAATGATTAACCGTATGGTAGGTAAGCAAGCACCAGATTTCGCATTGGACGCGGTACTAGCAGATAAGTCTTTTGGGAAAGTAAGCCTTCAAGAAAATATGAAAAACGATAAATGGACAGTATTATTCTTTTATCCAATGGACTTTACATTCGTGTGTCCAACGGAAATTACAGCAATGTCTGATCGTTATGATGAATTCGAAGATTTGGATACAGAAATTATCGGTCTATCTACGGATACAATCCACACGCACCTTGCGTGGATCAACACAGACCGTAAAGATAATGGCTTAGAGCAGTTGAAATATCCACTAGCAGCAGATACTAACCACCAAGTTTCACGCGACTATGGTGTGTTGATTGAAGAAGAAGGTATCGCACTACGCGGCCTGTTCATCATCAACCCTGAAGGTGAACTTCAATACCAAACAGTATTCCACAACAATATTGGCCGTGATGTTGACGAAACATTGCGTGTGCTTCAAGCTCTTCAAACTGGCGGACTTTGCCCGGCTAACTGGAGACCTGGTCAGAAGACACTATAAGTAACAGTTGAATTTTTACCAAATGAAGTCCCCGTGCATATATTAGCAGTGGGGATTTTTTTGAAAAACGAAGGAGGAAAAAGCATGAAACTACGTGATCAATTACCTGAACTTACAGGTGCAACAGCATGGTTGAATGGAGAAAGAACAAAAGAGGAATTGGTCGGTGAAAAACCAACTCTAATCCATTTCTGGTCTGTTAGCTGTCACTTATGTAAGGAAGCAATGCCTGAAGTCAATGAATTTAGAGACAAATACAAAAAAGATTTAAACGTCATCGCAGTTCATATGCCACGTTCTGAAGACGATTTAGATCTAGTTGAAATCAAATCAGTAGCAGCTGAACACGACATTACTCAACCGATTTTTGTCGATAGTGAAGCGACACTAACGGATAAATTCGATAACCAATATGTTCCGGCTTATTATGTGTTTGATAAAGACGGCCAGTTACGTCACTTCCAAGCAGGCGGCGGGGGCATGAAAATGCTTGAAAAGCGCGTTAACCGCGTGCTAGATGAAATGAAAAAAGAGTAAAGAATCAGCCCGATTGCGCATTCGCGACATCGGGCATTTTTAATTGTTTAGGAAATAGTAAAACCACGTACTGTTGTAGATAAGTTGTATTATAGAGATTTTACATCTAGGCCCAAGACCCACACGATGTTGGTCATGCAGTGGGGAGGGATTGAATAGCATCTCTTCCTTATTGCGACAGGATGTACTAGTGAGGACGTCGCCACAGGACGTGGCGCCTTTAGACGATAGATGGATATTTGAGCGTGCTAATTCAGTGTGATACACTAATCGAATCCAGTAAGTGGATAGGGGAGGGTGCTCTATGAAAAAGGAATTTGCGGTAATTGGCTTGGGTCGTTTTGGTGGGAGTATTGTAAGAGAACTAATTGAGCTCGATGCTGATGTTATGGCTATCGATATTTCATCAGAAAGAGTGGATGAGTATGCTCACATTGCTACACAAGCGGTAGCGGCCGATACGACTGATGAGTCTGTTCTCAGGTCAATAGGCATCCGCAACTTCGAACATGTAGTCGTTGCAATTGGAGAAAATATCCAAGCAAGTATTTTGACAACACTTATGTTGAAGGAAATTGGTGTGAAAAAAATAACAGTGAAAGCTCAAAATGATTCCCATGAAAAAGTGTTGCGTAAAATTGGGGCAGACCAGGTAGTACACCCTGAACGCGATATGGGGATTAGAATTGCGAACAATATGGTATCGAATAATATACTCGATTATCTTGAACTGTCAGATGAGTATTCCATTGCGGAAATAAAGGCGAATGATAAACTCGTTGGATCAACATTAATAGATTTGGACATTAGGGCCAAATATGGTGTCAATATTGTTGCCATCAAACGAGGTAAGCATATACTTGTATCTCCTCAAGCAATTGAAAAAATCCGACTTGAAGATATCCTGATTGTCATTGGATCGGATGAGGAAATCCATAAGTTTGAAAAGAAAGCACTGCATTAATGAATCACGTCTGTTGATTAATCATTTACTTGCATGAAATACTGGTGAGTAGGGCTTGAAGACCTTCATTTTCACCACACTCTTTTAAGTAATACTATTGGGAATAGTTGCCTGTCGCGTACCTACAATGTTCAAGTAAAAAATGCAGTCGTTTGGAAGAAAAGAATAGATTATATTCTATGGAGAGTGTCAGTGCCCGAAGATGCAATTTCGGGCACTCTATTACGTTGTACAATGCGTTCCTTACTTACTTTTAGCAAAGAGTATGCATGTAATCATGTGAACCTTTATAGAAAGTATCAGCCGCCAAAATTGCATCATTGGCGACTTTTATCCAGCTAAGAAGCACAAGCTATTCTTTCGTCCCAAAAAGCTTCAGCAATACGTGTACTTATCCATTTGGAGCGCGACGGATGAAGGACCACCATACGATTACCGAAAAGACTGTGTAGGGATACGACAAAGTCGCATCCCTACACAGTCAGACATCCCGTTAATTGTTTAGAAGTCATTCAATCCAAAGCAATCGGAAAATGCAACTATACACGTAGCGCCCAGTAGGTAATCATGTTATTCACTAGTTACTATTAGGTTTATCAACAGATGTGTTAATGAATAAAAAAACCGTAAACGCTTATAGGCGTTTACGGTTTTTAGCTTTGTTAAACTTCCATGATAACAGGAAGCACCATTGGTTTACGTTTCGTTTTATCGTATAAATACGGTCCGAGAACATCAATGATTTCACTTTTCAGTGCATCGAAATCTGAGGGCGAGGTTGCAAGCTTGCGCTGCATCTGTTTGGATAACATCTGTTGTGCTTCGTGAATCATTGCACCAGATTCACGCATATAAACGAATCCACGAGAAATGATATCTGGTCCTGAAACGACACGATTGCGTTTTAGATCTACAGTTGCTACAACAATTACAAGACCATCTTCAGACAAAATTCTGCGATCACGCAGAACGACGCTGCCGATATCCCCGATTCCGCTTCCGTCAATATAGACATCACCAGAAGGAATCCGACCAGCAAGGTGCGCTTCATCTTGTGTAAGAGCGAGTACATCGCCATTCCCCATGATGAATGTGTTCTCTCGAGGAACATCACAAGAGACAGCAAGATCAGTATGGATTTTCAACATTCTATACTCACCGTGAATCGGCATGAAGAATTTTGGTTTGATCAATCTGATCATCAATTTTTGTTCTTCCTGCGAACCGTGACCGGAAGTATGGATATTATTTAAAGAACCATGGAGCACATCAGCACCTGCACGGAATAGTGCATTAATAGCTTTATTGATGCTAAGTGTATTGCCTGGAATCGGTGAAGACGAGAAAATTACCGTATCGCCAGGATGGATTTGAACTTGTCTATGCGTACCGTTGGCAATACGAGAAAGTGCAGCCATCGGTTCACCTTGACTCCCTGTACAAAGAATTAATACTTTGTTGGCCGGCAGCTTATTCAATGATTGGGTATCGACAAATAATTCTTTCGGTGCATCGATGTAACCAAGTTCTCGCCCGATTGTAATGGCGTTGTCCATACTGCGGCCAAATACCGCAATTTTACGACCCAATACCTGGGCAGACTCAATTACTTGTTGCAGTCTATGAATATTTGATGCGAATGTCGCGAATATAATACGGCCTTCAACTTTTCTGAAAATCTCATTCAAGCTGTCGCCGACTTTTCGTTCAGACATTGTGAAGTTAGGGATTTCAGCATTTGTACTATCTGATAACAGACAAAGTACGCCTTCGCTACCGATTTTCGCCATCTTCGTCAAGTTTGCTGGTTCTCCAACTGGTGTGAAGTCGAATTTGAAGTCACCCGTGTGAACAATATTACCGGAAGGTGTTTTAACTACAACACCGAATGCATCTGGAATACTATGTGTGGTCCGGAAAAATGATACCGCTGTCTTACGGAACTTGAAAACGTCATCTTCACCAAAAGGGATCAACTTCGTAGTCCGTAACAGACCATGCTCTTCTAGTTTGTTACGCAAAAGTCCAAGTGCAAGTTTTCCGCCATATACTGGCACGTTAATTTTACGAAGAAGATAAGGAATACCACCAATATGATCCTCATGGCCATGTGTAATGAATAGGCCTTTAATCTTGTCCACATTACGTTCAAGGTATGTGTAATCTGGAATGACATAGTCGATACCGAGTAATGCGTCATCAGGGAACTTAATACCAGCATCAATTAGAATAATTTCGTCTTGAAATTGTACACCATATGTGTTTTTACCGATTTCACCTAGTCCGCCTAAAGCGAAAACGGCAGTTTCATTGTTTTTGATAGATTTCATACTTAAACCTCTTCAAGCTCGAAATAGGGTGCAGCCTGTTCGTATTCAAGATGAACACCTTCAAGAAGTTGGATAAATTCGATGTTAAAAGCACGATCTTTCAACTTCGCACGGACTGACCTTTCCGAGTCCGCCTCGATGTACATGCTTTTCGTATTTTCACGGACTGGTATTTGAAGCAAGTTATCTTGATAATAGATTTTATAAATCATCGTTTGCTCTCCTTTTTACGTTCGTTTGAACTGATTCTCTTTATATTAGCATGACACCTCTTTAAAATAAAGAAAAGCCCACCAATTTGATGGCGGACTTAACATAATTAAGCGATAGTTTTTTTTCCGAGTATGCCATTTAGCCGTTTCAACCATTTTCGTTTTAGGCGTTTGTACATGGCGACATCACTCCTCGAAATCATTATACTATATTCAGAACATTGTGTCAAGCAGGATTTTCGGCATAGCCGAAAGATCCATCCGTTATTTAAAAGCGTAGTCGAAAGATCCAAGTAATCACCAGTAACATGGGGGGAGGGGGTTGTATCAGCTACTGCCCTTCAAATTGAGACAGTAGCTGGTACCACACACTTGGCACCATACTACAAACTGAACAAACTCTAGGAGCATGTAGGATATAAAGATTCCGTTCAACTTCGCTCTGTTTACACAGAAAACATTTCAATCGCGAACAAGTGGGGTGGCACCGGGAATATCCTTAAAAGGGACTTCTTTATCAATATGGTCATAGAACATGACACCATTCAAGTGATCAAGTTCGTGTTGAAAAGCAATAGCGGCAAGTCCTTTCAATCTTTTTTTGAATTCATGGCCATCGGGATCATAGGCTTTAATTGTAATCCGTGCATAACGAGGTACATATCCTTCTACATCGCGATCTACTGACAGGCAGCCTTCACCTGAAGGAAGATAGGTTTTTTCGATAGAGTGACTGACGATTTTTGGATTAACAGCAATAAAACTAATTGCTTGTTGAACATCATCTGTAATATGGAGTGCAAATATTCTTTTCGATTTATCCAATTGTGGTGCGGCTAGGCCGATTCCAGGGCGGAGGTCGAACTTTTCACTCAGTTCGGAATCTTGACTATTTATAACGTACCCCATCAAATCCTCGCAAAGTTTCCGGTCAACATCGGACAATGGGAAACTTAATTCTTCGGCTCGTTTGCGGAGAGCAGGGTGTCCTTCCCTAACAATATGTTCCATTAAAATCATCGTGCAATCTTCCTTTCGGTTTTACTCTATTCAATAGTATAAACGAATGTGAATAGGGGTGGAAGAAATTGAACGCGAAGTTGAATAGTGAAATATAAAACGTTATAGTGTAGAGGGAAATTGGAGGTCGGCAATTTTGAAGAAATCTATCATTGGATACATATTAGCGGTAACTTTGGTGCTCTCAGGTTGTAGTTCTGACTCGACGATTAAAACGCAACTGTCAGCTACTATAACAAAGATGAATAATGCCGAACAAGCATATAAGGATGCGCAAGCTGAATTGACGGAGCTTGAAAAATCGGAACAGGAATTATTCAATCAGACGATGGAGTTGACGCAACAACAGTTAGGTGAGCTGAAAATAAAGGTAGCTGAGCTTGAAGAATTGCTGGGACAACGACTTACTCATATAGAAGGAGAAGAAAAGTCCATAAGTAAAGCAAGCAAATCCGTGGACGAACTCGATGCAATCATTGAACAAACAGATGGAACTGTTGAAAAAAGTATAGAAGAACTGAAAGAAGCTGTAACTAACCGATATGAGCTCCATTCAGCCTTTGTTGTTGAATATAAAAAACTTACCAGTCTTCAAGAGGAGTTATACGGAATGCTTGTTGCTGAGGAAGTTGAACTAAAGGAACTTAAGGATAAGGTCGGCGAAGTGAATGAACAGAATGAGTTAGTCCATACTGCAGTTATCTCTTTTAATGATGCGACGGTCAAAGTGAATGTGTTAAAGGACGACACTTTCTCTAATTTACAGAAAGAAGAATAAGCAGTAGTGAGGCAGTAGAGTTAATTCTATGCTTTTTTCTATAAATATAAAGTGCGGGAAAATGGTATTCTATTATAATACAGACGTCTTATTGTGCTAATACAGTTTGGTAATGACAATCAATTCTAATAGCTATTATCTGCAAAGGTACATGCGATTACTATGTTTGACCATTCAGTTCTGATTAGATATACTGTGAAGGGAATAGATTGTACCAATCAATACACTAATGGTTCATAATACAGTTATAAAGGAGAGTTGCCGAAATGGCTGCCAAAAAAGACAAGCAGTTCGATCCGGTGGAAACACTTCACGCGATTGAAGAAAAGTTTGAAATGTTCCAGATCTTGAACGAAGAAGGCGAAATCGTTAATAAGGATGCAGATCCGAATTTATCCGATGAAGAACTCATTGAGTTAATGACTCGTATGGTATATACACGTATTTTGGATCAACGTTCAATTTCGTTGAACCGTCAAGGACGTCTAGGATTCTATGCACCGACAGCGGGGCAGGAAGCTTCACAACTTGCTTCACAATTTGCACTTGAGAAAGAGGATTTCATCCTTCCAGGTTATCGTGACGTTCCACAAATGTTATTCCACGGATTACCGTTATCAACGGCATTTTTATGGTCACGCGGTCATTTCCAAGGTGGTAATATTCCAGAAGGCGTCAACGTATTCCCGCCACAAATCATTATCGGTGCACAATATATTCAAGCAGCAGGCATTGCACTTGGCTTCCAAAAACGCGGAACGAAAGCAGTTGCTATGACATACACAGGTGACGGTGGTACATCGCAGGGTGACTTCTATGAAGGGATTAACTTTGCAGGAGCATATCGTTCTCCAGCAATCTTCATCATTCAGAATAACCAATTTGCTATTTCGACTCCACGTGACATGCAAACAGCTGCAAAAACGCTTGCACAAAAAGGTATTGCAGCAGGTATACCAAGTGTTCTTGTTGACGGTATGGACCCTCTTGCGGTGTATGCGGTTACACGTGACGCACGCGAGCGCGCAATCAATGGCGATGGACCAACACTAATCGAGGCGCTTTGCTACCGCTACGGGCCACATACTATGGCAGGAGACGATCCTACGCGTTACCGTACTTCAGAAACAGACAGCGAGTGGGAAAAACGCGATCCGTTAATCCGTTTCCGTACATACCTAGAAGCAAAAGGTATCTGGAATGAAGAACAAGAAAACGTAGTAATTGAACGCGCTAAAGAAGAAATTAAAGAAGCAATCAAAATAGCTGATGCAGCTCCTAAACAAAAAGTAAGCGATTTTATCAACATCATGTACAAAGGCGACCTGCCATACAACTTGCAGGAACAGCTTGCCATTTACACAGAGAAGGAGTCGAAGTAACCGATGGCACAAATGACGATGATTCAAGCAATAACTGATGCTCTACGTACGGAGCTGAAAAATGATGAAAACGTCCTCGTCTTCGGTGAAGACGTTGGAAATAACGGAGGAGTCTTCCGTGCAACTGAAGGCTTGCAAAAAGAATTTGGCGAAGTGCGTGTATTCGATACACCGCTTGCAGAATCTGGTATTGGTGGATTAGCAATCGGGTTGGCATTCACAGGCTACCGTCCAGTTATGGAAATTCAGTTCTTTGGTTTCCTTTATGAAGTAATTGACTCAGTTAGTGGTCAACTTGCGCGCATGAGTTTCCGTAGTGCAGGTCGTTTCAATGCACCTGTTACAATCCGCTCACCATTCGGAGGCGGCGTAGCAACACCTGAGATGCACGCTGATAGTCTTGAAGGTCTCGTAGCTTCACAGCCTGGTTTGAAAGTAGTTATCCCTTCAACTCCATATGACGCGAAAGGGTTACTGATTTCTGCAATCCGCGACGACAATCCGGTCATCTTCCTTGAACATATGAAACTGTACCGTTCATTCAGACAAGAAGTTCCTGAAGAAGAGTACACGATTCCACTTGGGAAAGCGGATGTGAAACGTGAAGGGAAAGACCTTTCAATTATCACGTACGGCGCAATGGTTCACGAAAGCTTGAAAGCGGCTGAAGAGCTTGAAAAAGAAGGCTTCTCTGTAGAAGTTATCGACTTGCGTACAATTCAACCAATGGATATCGAAACAATCATTGCATCTGTTGAAAAAACAAACCGTGCAATCGTTGTACAAGAAGCGCAGAAACAAGCAGGAATCGCTGCGAATATCGTAGCTGAAATTACAGAACGCGCAATTCTAAGCCTTGAAGCACCTGTTCTTCGCGTAACTGCACCGGATACTATTTATCCATTTGCGCAAGGTGAAAATGCTTGGCTTCCGAATGTGAAAGATATTATTGAAACAGCTAAAAAAGTGCTGACGTTCTAAAAAGGTATCAATTAAGAAAGGGTGAATCACGTGGCATTTGAATTCCGTTTACCAGATATCGGAGAAGGAATCCATGAAGGTGAAGTCGTAAAATGGTTCGTCGCTAAAGGCGATAAAATCAATGAAGATGACATACTTCTTGAAATCCAAAACGATAAAGCAGTTGTGGAAATTCCATCACCGGTTACGGGTACTGTTGAAGAAATACTCGTTTCCGAAGGAACAGTTTCAGTCGTAGGGGATGTATTGATTCGCTTCGATGCACCTGGTTATGAAAATGTGAAATCTGAAGAGGATGACAACGCAGAAACTGAAGCACAAGTTCAAGCAACAGCTGAAGCGAGTCAACCGATTGAAAAAGAAGAGGCGCCTAAGGAAGAAGCAACTACAACAGTAGCTGCCCCGACTGCAAGTGTGCAAGCACAAACAGACGTCGATCCGAATCGCCGCATTATTGCAATGCCTTCCGTGCGTAAATTTGCGCGTGAGCAAGGTGTCGAAATTCAGCAAGTTGCAGGATCAGGCAAAAACGGCCGCATCTTGAAAGAAGATATCGAGTCATTCAAGAATGGTGGACAAACACAAGCGGCAACTCCAGCAGTGGCGGATCAAGATGGTCAAGCTGAAAGCGTTGCACAAGAAACTTCGGCTCCGGCTCCAGTTCATCTTGAAGGCGAATTCCCTGAAACACGCGAAAAAATGTCTGGAATCCGAAAAGCAATTGCAAAAGCGATGGTCAATTCAAAACACACTGCTCCGCATGTTACGTTGCTTGACGAAGTGGATGTTACCGAACTCGTTGCACATCGCAAAAAGTTCAAAGACATTGCTGCAGAAAAAGATATCAAACTGACGTATTTGCCTTATGTCGTAAAAGCACTTGTTTCGACATTGCGTGAATTCCCAGCGTTCAATAGCTCACTCGATGATGCTACACAAGAAATTGTTCAGAAGCATTATTACAATATTGGTATCGCTGCGGACACTGACCGCGGACTTCTTGTTCCGGTTATCAAGCATGCAGACCGTAAATCAATCTTCGCAATTTCTGATGAAATCAATAGCCTTGCCGTAAAAGCACGCGATGGTAAATTATCACCTGCTGAAATGAAGGGTGCTTCTTGTTCCATCACGAATATTGGGTCTGCAGGAGGACAATGGTTTACACCTATCATTAATCATCCTGAGGTTGCAATTCTTGGAATTGGTCGTATCGCAGAAAAGCCAGTTGTGAAAAATGGTGAAATTGTAGCGGCACCTATGTTAGCATTGTCATTGGTATTCGATCACCGGATGATCGACGGCGCTACTGCACAACACGCGCTGAATCACCTTAAGAGATTGCTCGCAAATCCGGAACTTTTATTAATGGAGGCGTAAACAATGGTAGTAGGAGACTTTCCAATCGAAGTAGATACACTTGTCGTAGGTTCTGGACCGGGAGGATATGTCGCAGCAATTCGTGCGGCACAATTGGGCCAAAAAGTAATCGTTGTTGAAAAAGGCGATATTGGTGGCGTGTGTTTGAATGTAGGATGTATTCCTTCTAAAGCGCTAATTGCTGTTGGACATCGTTATGCCAATGCAAAAAATTCCGATTCAATGGGAATTACAGCAACAGAAGTGAAACTAGATTTCACTAAAGCGCAAGCGTTCAAAGATAGCGTAGTCAGCAAGTTGACTGGCGGAGTTGCAGGACTTCTTAAAGGCAACAAGGTTGATTATGTTCAAGGTGAAGCTTATTTCGTCGATAGCAACACAGTACGTGTGATGGACGAAAGTTCTGCGCAAACATATAAATTCAAAAATGCAATCATTGCAACGGGTTCACGTCCGATTGAAATCCCGACATTCAAATTTACGAAACGCGTTATCAATTCAACAGGTGCTTTGAGTCTTACAGAATTACCGGGAAAACTTGTCGTTATCGGTGGCGGTTATATCGGTACTGAGCTAGGATCTTCATATGCAAATCTTGGATCTGAAGTAACGATTATTGAAGGCGGCAATGACATCCTTGCAGGTTTTGAAAAACAAATGACACAAATCGTTAAAAAAGGCTTGAAGAAAAAAGGCGTCGAAGTTGTTGTTAAAGCGTCTGCAAAAGGCGTTGAAGAGACAGCAACTGGCGTTACAGTTACATACGAAGTAGGCGGAGAAGAGAAGAAAGTCGAAGCTGATTACGTACTTGTTACTGTAGGTCGTCGTCCAAATACGGATGAAATCGGATTAGAAGAGATGGGCATCAAGTTCCTTGAGCGTGGTCTTATCGAAGTCGACAAACAATGCCGTACAAGCATTCCAAATATCTATGCAATCGGTGATATCGTTCCAGGACTTCAGCTTGCACACAAAGCTTCTTATGAAGCTAAAATTGCAGCAGAAGCAATTTCAGGCGAGAAGTCTGAAGTTGACTACTTGGCGATTCCTGCCGTTTGTTTCACTGATCCTGAACTTGCAGCTGTTGGCTTGAACGAGCAACAGGCAAAAGAAGAAGGTTATGAAACAGTAGTAGGGAAATTCCCGTTTGCAGCTAATGGACGTGCACTTGCACTTGATGCTTCTGAAGGTTTCGTCAAACTTGTATCACGTAAAGAAGACGGGCTTCTACTTGGAGCGCAAATTGTGGGTGAAAGTGCATCAGATATGATCGCTGAACTTGCTCTTGCAATCGAAGCAGGAATGACACTTGAAGATGTTGCAATGACAATTCATGCTCACCCAACATTGAGTGAAATTTCAATGGAAGCGGCTGAAGTCGCTTTGGGTAAACCAATTCATATGATTACGAAATAATTTTCTAGAGTCAGTGATTAAGACCGTCTATGAGGTAGCAAGATATCCTCGTAGATGGTTTTTTTAGTTTGAATCGGACTATGAAACAGGTATGTGGATCCGTGTGACCTAGCTTTTTCTGCCTTTTGTTTGCAGGTTTAGTAGATGGGGATGAAGAAGAGTGTCAGTGGAGTAACGGGGGAGGCATTCAAATGGAATGGAAAACAAAAATAACGGAACTGCTCGATATCAATTATCCAATCATTCAAGGGGGACTCGCTTACTTGGCTTATGCCCAACTTGCTGCTGCCGTCTCGGAAGCAGGTGGACTTGGACAAATTACGGCAATGAGTTTGGATTCAGCAGATGCACTGCGCGTTGAAATTAAAAAAGTAAAAACGCTGACTGATAAACCGTTCGGCGTGAACTTTGCGATTGGACAACATGGACGTCCATATGCCCATATGGTGGAAGCTGCACTGGAGGAAGGCGTTACAGTAATGTCGGTAACGGGTGGGAATCCCGCGCCATTTTTTGCCCAACTTCAAAATACCAACGTTAAAAAGCTTGTGCTAGTTGCTGCAAAAAGGCAGGCTCAGAAAGCGGAATCACTCGGAGCTGATGCAGTTATGGTTGTTGGACAAGAAGGTGGGGGACATCTTGGGCGTGACGATATCGGAACGATGGTACTTGTTCCACAAGTTGTCGATGCTGTTTCAATCCCAGTTATTGCATCCGGTGGTATCGGGGATGGTCGCGGTTGGATGGCCGCTCAGGCATTAGGCGCCGAGGGGATTGAGATGGGAACAAGATTCATTGCGACGAGAGAGTGTGTCCATGCATCTCAAGCTTATATCAATCTACTTCTTGCAAGTAGTGAAACCGATACGACTGTTATTAAAAGAACACTAGGAGCACCCGCTCGAGCATTAGCGGGAAGTTGGACGAAGAGAATAATTGACATGGAAGCTAAAAATGCTGATTATGAAGCGATGAAAGATTTAATCAGTGGCGAAGCGAATCGCCGTTTTATTCATGATGGAGATGCCAATAATGGTTATGGATGGGCGGGTCAGGTTGCTGGGCTTATTAACGATGTACCATCCGTTGCAGAATTAGTTGAGCGTATGGTGAATGAGGCGGAAACAATTCGTAAAAGATGGAACTAAAGAGAGTAAAGGGAGCGAATTAGCATGGATTATAATTATCCAATTAGGCATGATTGGTCGACCACAGAAATTATCGCAGTAGCGGCATTTTATGAGGCGGTTGAAAAAGCATATGAATCAGGAATTGCAGGAGAAAAACTGATGGAGGCATATCGGGGATTCAAAAAAGTGGTTCCTTCCATGGCGGAAGAAAAAACATTGTGCAAGGAATTTGAGGAAGCGAGCGGTTACGTCTGTTACCGTGTTGTTCAAATGGCGAAAGATACAAGTGGTGAAGAAATAATAAAAGGAATGCCCTCGCGTTAAGCGGGAGCATTCCTTTTATCTAAAGCTAAGAAGTATAAGGTTTTCACCTGGAGCAGTATCTAGACTCCAGCGCCTAGCCCCTGGGCACACACGACGTGGGTCATGCAGTGGGGAGGGATTGAAACTGCATCCCTCCTTGTTGCGACAGGATGTCGCGATCCTAAGCTGCCTTCCCCTGTCGCATCAGGCCTTAAGTTAAAGGCAAAGAGCGCCTTTCTCTTAAGGCCTTCCAGCGCTTGTGGGTCTACCAAGGCGCTTACGCTTTTATTGTTTATTAATGACTACATCATAAACAGGTAGCAGTTGGTCAAAAGTCTCTTCTGCAAATGCCATGAATTCTTCGGTGGAAAGTTTAACGGCGTCTTCACTTGGTAAATGCCGACCGACAAGGAACTCCGCTTTTTTGACAGTTTGTAACCGCTCTAAAAGTTGTTCGAGTCCAACGTCCCCCGCTTGTTCGATAGTTGTAGCTTCGGGTTTCATATGATCACCAGAAACGATATAAGTACCAGGGAGGCTAGTTAAAACATCCAATTTGCTATCTAGACGCTCGGCAATCCCTTTTTTATCTGAATTCTCATAAATTACCGCTAAAATAATGAATAAATGTGACCCCCATAAGCCAATCTGAAAGTGAGGCAATGCTTTGTAGCCCCGTTTAGCAGGTGCGAAGGCGACCCAACTGTCATTTGGTGGATTTACTGTCCGTCTTGCGTGTTTTGCGACATGTGGAAAAAACTCATCAGTCCCATGTGCTGAAAGGCGGTCCGCAAAATGCATACCTAGAGTTCCAAACTTGGGTTGGATTCGATTTTGCAATGCTTCCATCCGCTTTTCTAGCCCTTCAATTGAAAATACATCAAAATCATCTTTTTCCCAAAAAAGACCAACCATTTTCATTACCCCCAATTACATTTACACGTTTATCATAACAGAAAAAGGGGAACAATCTTTAGTAACAAGGCTTATAACTAGAGCGAACTCTGGTCGTAGCATATTTTAAGTATAACTAACGGAAAATTTGGACTATATACTGAA
Source organism: Sporosarcina psychrophila (assembly GCF_001590685.1). GTDB lineage: Bacteria > Bacillota > Bacilli > Bacillales_A > Planococcaceae > Sporosarcina > Sporosarcina psychrophila. The sequence continues at coordinate 3,404,732 of NZ_CP014616.1, read as the reverse complement.
AAAGGGGTGTCAACTATGAAACAAGTCGTCCATGTTATTCGCAAAGCCGATGTAGAGAAAGAATATGTGAAGCTACTTAACCTAGAACTCGATTATGAACTTGCAACACTTTTCGATGCTGTGCAAGAAGATGATGCAAAGCAAAAAATGAAAAGCAAGCATAGGCTTATGGAAATTCACCGTGAGCTGGAGATACTTAATGGCTTCGCATGATTCTGATTGTCGGACCAGAAAAGGCATCCATACACATCCTTTAGAAACAGGGATAGTGTAATGGGATGCCTTTTTCGATATAGTGTACTATAGATAGTCGTTTGGAAGGGGTGGCTTTATGAAGTGGGGAATTATTGATCGTTATGCAAAGTCGTTGATAAAAGAAGCGGGTCATAAAATTCGCGTGTCTTTTTTCAATCAAATCGATATCGATACAAAATCGAGTGCGAATGACCTTGTGACAAATATTGATAAAGAAATCGAACAATTCTTCATCAGCAGGATTAAAAGAGATTTTCCTGACCATAAGATTCTCGGTGAAGAAGGATTTGGCGATGTCGTTCAGACGCTTGATGGGGTCGTTTGGATGCTTGACCCAATTGACGGAACGATGAATTTCATCCACCAAAAACGGAACTTTGCCATCTCTCTCGGAATATATGCAGAAGGCGTCGGTATGCTTGGTTATATTTATGATGTAATGCGCGATGATTTTTATCATGCTGCTAAAGATGAAGGAGCTTATTTCAATGATGAACGGCTACCGCAATTGGAGATTACACCACTAGAAGAAGCCGTTATTGGTATTAATGCCAGTTGGGTGGCTCCGAATCACTTCGTTGACAACGAAAAAATTATTGAACTGATTAGAACGTGTAGAGGGACAAGATCATATGGCTCGGCAGCGCTCGAGTTGGCGTATGTCTCTTCAGGTAGGCTGGATGCATACATGTCTATGAGGCTGTCGCCATGGGATGTTGCTGGGGGCATTGTTATTGCGCAGGAGGTCGGTGCAGTTGCAACAAACATGAAAGGGGATTTCCCGCACCTTCTTGGGCAGGATACATTTATAGTCGCGAGGCCTGGATTGCATCAAGATATTGTGACAAACTATATTGACCTAAAACAATAAAAAAAGGACGTTACAGGCATCGAATACTACGATTACCATGAAACGTCACATTTGAAAAGAATGTTATTAAAGTAGGCCTTGTTCTCTATATTTCTTTTTTGTTTTAAATCCGTTACCCATAATTAGAATCAATGCAACGATGGCTACAATCGCAATCGTGGGGCTGCTCATACCGACTGCAACGCCGATTGCACACATTGAAGCGATAGCGGCAATGGAGTAAAAAACGAAAATCCATTTGATGTTTTTCAAAAAAATACCTCCATCTACAATTAAATGTTTTCGAATTATCTTTACATGTGCTATAATAACACAGTTAATCAACCGAAAAAAGAATAATGGAGTGAAATCATGACTAAACTTAGAAGTGACTTACGTAACATAGCAATTATCGCCCACGTCGACCACGGAAAAACGACGCTTGTCGATCAACTTTTAAAACAATCGGGAATCTTCCGTTCTAACGAACAAGTAGATGATCGTGCAATGGACTCAAATGAAATTGAACGTGAACGCGGAATTACGATTCTTGCAAAGAATACAGCAATTGAATATAAAGATACAAAAATCAACATTTTGGATACACCAGGTCACGCAGATTTCGGCGGAGAAGTGGAACGTATCTTGAAAATGGTAGATGGTGTAATTCTTGTTGTCGACTCATACGAAGGGTGTATGCCACAAACGCGTTTCGTACTGAAAAAAGCGCTTGAGCAGAACTTGAAACCAATCGTTGTCGTTAATAAAATTGACCGTGAATTTGCACGCCCGGAAGAAGTAGTTGATGAAGTTCTTGAATTATTCATCGAACTTGATGCGAATGATGAACAACTTGAATTCCCAGTTATTTATGCATCAGGATTCAACGGTACTGCAAGCTTATCACCAGACGTTTCAACACAAGAAGAAACGTTGCGTGTACTATATGACGCAATTCTAGAACATATCCCTGCTCCAATCGATAATAGAGACGAGCCTTTACAGTTCCAAGTATCACTTCTTGATTACAGCGATTATGTTGGCCGTATCGGTATCGGACGGATTTTCCGTGGAACGATGCAAGTCGGACAGTCGGTTGCCGTTATAAAACGTGATGGTACTGTCAAAAACTATCGTGTTACGAAAATGTCTGGTTTCCTTGGTTTGAAACGCGTTGATATCCAAGAAGCTTTCGCAGGAGATCTTGTTGCGGTATCTGGAATGGAGAACATTGACGTTAGTGAAACAATTTGTCCGGCAGATCATCTGGAAGCACTTCCAGAGTTGTTCATTGACGAACCAACGTTACAAATGACATTCCTTGTAAACAATAGCCCGTTTGCAGGTAAAGAAGGTAAATGGGTAACGTCAAGAAAAATTGACGAACGCCTTCAATCACAATTGCAAACAGATGTATCTCTTCGTGTAGATCCAACTGATTCGCCTGATGCATGGACTGTTTCAGGACGCGGAGAGCTTCACCTTTCTATTCTTATTGAAAACATGCGCCGTGAAGGATTTGAATTGCAAGTTTCGAAACCAACAGTAATCGTGAAAGAAGTAGATGGTGTTCGTTGTGAGCCTATCGAACGTTTACAAATTGATATTCCTGAAGAGCATACAGGCTCTATTATCGAGTCGATTGGTGAGCGTAAAGGCGAAATGCTTGATATGATCAACAATGGTAATGGACAAGTTCGTCTAATATTCAATGTACCTGCACGTGGATTGATTGGTTATTCAACTGAATTCCTTACATTGACAAGAGGTTACGGAATTATGAACCATACGTTTGATTCTTACCAGCCAATGGCAAAAGGTAAAGTCGGCGGCCGCAGAAACGGTGTTCTTGTTTCAATGGAGAACGGTACAGCTACGCCTTACAGCATCATGCAGCTAGAAGACCGCGGTATTATGTTCGTTGGTGCTGGAACTGAAATCTATGCTGGGATGGTTGTTGGTGAAAATACTCGCGAAAGCGATTTGACAATCAACTTAACAAAAGCTAAACAAGCAACAAACGTACGTTCAGCTTCTAAAGACCAAACAGTTACAACTAAAAAACCACGTATTATGTCGCTTGAAGAAGCGTTACAATATCTGGGTGATGACGAGTATTGTGAAGTGACGCCAGTATCAATCAGACTTCGTAAGAAGATACTTGATAAAAACGAACGCGAACGTGTTCAGAAAAAGAAATAATCGCTGTTTAAACATAAGTGATCTTAGTAAAAGAAAGCATCTTGAGTGCCTTACCTCATACAGGGCTAGTCGACTGATAGGTCAGGTGCGGCTTTCTGAGGTCCTTTAACAGTGACGGGATTATTACTATTCCGACCTATAGAAAAGCTTTACAGAAGGGAATGTGTTGAATGAGTGCTAGTGTTGGCGATACAGAGTTCGTATTCGGAAAGATGTCGGGTATTGCACGCTTTATATACGAAGTGATGCCTTCCTATACGGCTGCCGGTTATGTACTTTTTGCCCTCGTCTTCCTCATGTCGGCAATTGTTTATAAACTGGGATTTGCTAGAAAACTGAGGCCTTTACAGACTTTGCTGATCTATGCCTTCTTGTTTATCGGCTGTCTAATTTTGACGTTTCTTGGCTTTTTCCTCCCGATCGTGGAGGCTCTCATCGTGGCGGCTCTTATTTTAATTATCTACCGAGTGCGCAGGATGAATGAGTATAAAGAGAAAAAAGAAGACTCCATCATCTGATGGAGTCTTCTTTTTTAGAATATAAGAAAGTCACTTCTGTTGATTAACTATCTATTTGTATCAAATACTGGTGAGTAGGGCTTGGGGAAATCCATTTTCATTGGATCGTTTCCGGTTCGCTTTCGGCTGAATAATCACGACACCTTTACCGAGGGACCCTAGTGTGGCTAGAAGTGAATCCGTCACTTCTAGCCACACTTTTTTCAGTAATTCTGTTGCGAATAGTTGCCTGTCGCGTTCCTACAAAGTTCAAGTGAAAAATGTAGCTGCTTTGAAAGAAAAGAATAGATGACTTTCTATATAGAGTGTAGGTGCCCGAAGATACAATTACGGGCACTCTTGCCCGTCGTACAACGCGTTCCTTACTTACTTTTAGCAAAGATTATTCATGTAATCATGTGATGCCTTATAGAAAGTGACACTTCTTTAAAATAAAAAAGAAAGAACCATAGAGAAAGCATCAGCCGCCAAAATTGTATCTTTGGCGGCCTTTATCCAGATAAGAAGCTAGCTATTCTTTTGTCCCAAAAAGCTTCAGCACTACGTGTACTTATGCATTTGGAGCGCGACGGATGAAGGACACTCATACGATTACCGAAAAAATGTGTAGGGATGCGACGAAGTCGCATCCCTACACATTAAGATATCTCGGTACTGGTATAGGAGTTGTTCAATCCAAAGCAACTGTACTCGGGACGCCTAGTATTTGACTAAGTTATTTTGTGGTTAACTTTGGTTAATCAACACATGTGTAAGAATGTATAAGCTTTCGACACGGAACAGTGTCTAGGCTTCAGGCGCCTTACGCTTTTCTCAGAAATCTTTTTCGATTGACTGGGAACTTCGGTAGAAAATGAAATTCCCAGTCGCGATTCGTGCAATCGTTTTTTCGGCAATCCGATTATTACATTCCTGACACATATACGTATGGATAGGGCGATTCCGGAGTGTTTTTGCTAGTGGCAAATCGTCTGGAAGTTGCCCGACGTTGTCACAGATGACACATTTTACACGCATTGGAAATCCTCCTTCAGTCAACTCGGATCGCAATGACGTTGCGAATCGGATTATCATTGTTCGAACCGTCTTTGAAGACAACATGCACGGGCCCGCCCTCAAGTAGCGGCTTACCCTCGTCGCTGAATTTGAAAATGATATCATCGACTTTCGTAAGTGGGAATGAGTGACTTTCGCCGTCTGATGTTTCAAATGCTAATGTTCGTGCATTTTCGGCAGGCTCCGCGATTTTTAAAAAGTGACGCAATTGGATGCCGTATGTTCCAGTAAGGACTTTTCGTTTTTCAAACTTTTTTTCTGTTTCCAGGGTAGGCGGGAACGTTGCGCCTTCCATTATTTCACGGGACCAATGTTTCCCCATAGCTCTTTTATATTCTTCTAGTTCATCTTTTTCGATGTGACTTTCTGTAAAGTACGTTTTCAAATCAACGCGACGATCATCGAAAATCCACACGGTCGGGTCAAGTGTGATGACATGACGTACATTTCCTTTAATCGGAATTATTGTTTCCAAATGAATATCCCCCTACTTGAATTAAATTATCTTTTGTTTCTAGTATAACGCTTTGATGTCTCAAGGAAAAGCTTTTGCTTTTCGATGGCTTAGGAAACTAGAGAATTTTGTCCTATAGATAAGTTGTAACATAAAGATAATACTACCTAACATCAGTCCATAGCGACTCTGGCAATAAGAAGGGCTGAAGAGGCGGCATTTTTTGTTTGAGAAGGATATAGGTTATGTACTGTTGCTACAGGGAGTGGCGCATTTAGGCTTCGTTCATCTGTTACAAGCACTTGTATTTTTGTTTTGTAAAACGCCAAAGGGAAAACGCTTGCTTTTTCCTGTTCTGAAAGATACAATTTATTGATAATAACCATTAAGAAATAAAAGTTTGATGGGGGCGTCCTCATGGATATAGAATTGCAGGAAACGAATAAGGAAACGTATCAGGAAAAGGCATTGAAGCAACTTCAAGCTGATGCTGATAAGATTGGTCAACTTATAAAAGTACAGATGGACCATTTGACGATGCCGCAGTGCCCACTCTATGAAGAAGTGTTGGATACACAAATGTATGGCTTGTCTCGTGAAATTGACTTTGCTGTAAAGCTAGGTTTGATTGACCGTCCGAAAGGCAATGAAATTCTTTCTTTACTTGAGAAAGAAATGACAGTGTTGCATGAAGTATATACGAGAAAATAAGCCGAAAACTCAAACTGACATAATGGTTTGAGTTTTTTGTTTAATGAAAAAGAGGTAACCCTATGAAAACATATACTAAAAAGCTATTCCGCTATTTTGATTTCCCACTGTTTTTTGTCTACCTGTTACTTTGTCTGTTCGGACTTGTCATGATATACAGTTCAAGTATGGTTGTAGCGGTAGGTAGGTATGATCTTCCGGCAGATTCTTTTTATCAAAAACAGTTGTTAAATTTAAAACTTGCCATTCCCGCTTTCTTTTTGGCGGCTTTTTTTCCGTACAAGAATTATAAACGGAAAAAATTGATGATTTTTGCTGTAATAGGTATGCTATTTCTGTTGTTTCTGGTCCATTTCGTTGGTACAGGTGATCATGTTGGAGCCACTAGTTGGATAAAAACGCCTTTTGGTAATCTACAACCCTCAGAAGTTGCGAAATTGGTCTTAATTGTCTATTTTTCAGGAGTTTTTGCAAAAAAATATGAGTCTGGCACAATCGATAATATTAACCAGTCAATATTACCGCCCGTGGTCATTTTAGTATTAGCAGTGGGTTCTATTATGCTCGAGACTGATATCGGAGGCTCGTTCATTATAATCATCACAGCACTTTCGGTCCTAGCAGCAAGCGGTATTAAAAAAAGAACCTTTATGAAAATTAGCGGGATAATTTCTGTGGGTCTTGTCTTTGCTGCGCTTGTCCTTTATTTCAAATGGGAATCGATTATGACCCCAGGTAGGGCTGGCCGTATATTATCATTCCTGAACCCATTCGATTATATCCAAGGGTCTGGCTATCAGATTGCGAACGGCTATATTGCCATTGGTTCTGGAGGTTTGCAAGGGAGAGGTCTTGGTAACTCTATTCAAAAAATGGGCTACTTACCAGAGCCGCAAACAGATGTCATTATGGCGGTGATTTCAGAAGAATTAGGCCTTCTTGGTGCTATTATCGTAATAGGGGGACTCGGTTTCATCGTCTTAAGGGCTTTATCTATTGCGCTTCAGGCAAAAGATCCCCATGCGCGCATGCTTGCGGCGGGAATTGGAAGTATGATAGGAATTCAAACATTCGTTAATTTGGGTGGCCTGACGGGGTTGATACCGCTTACAGGAGTTACTTTGCCGTTTATTAGCTATGGCGGTACATCTGTTATTCTGTTATCTTTAGCTTTAGGAATATTAACGAATGTCTCAATGTTCGTAAAATATGAAAAAAACAATTAGAAAAGGAAGTGCCTTGTGATGGAACAGATTAAGAAAATTCTTGTAGCCAACCGTGGAGAAATAGCAATACGAGTTTTTCGCGCTTGTACCGAATTGAATATACCGACGGTGGGGATTTATTCAGCGGAAGATAGTGGGTCATTCCATCGTTACAAGGCAGATGAGTCTTATCTAGTCGGAGAAGGTAAGAAGCCGATTGATGCTTATCTCGATATCGAAGGGATTATCGCGATAGCGAAAGATTGTGGCGCGAACGCGATCCATCCTGGTTATGGATTTCTTGCTGAAAACACAGAATTTGCAAGGCGTTTAGAAGAAGAAGGAATTATTTTCATCGGCCCAAGTTCAAAGCAACTGGATATGTTTGGGGATAAAGTAAAAGCACGTGAGCAGGCTGTTAAAGCGGGAATTCCAGTGATTCCAGGTAGTGACGGTCCGGTTTCTACAGTCGGAGAAGTCGCAATGTTTGGCGAATCGAATGGTTATCCTGTCATCATTAAAGCATCTCTTGGTGGTGGAGGACGCGGAATGAGGATTGTGAATTCTGCGGAAGAAGTCAACGAGGCTTTTGAACGTGCGCGGTCAGAAGCGAAATCTGCATTCGGATCTGATGAAGTGTATGTCGAGAAATACATCGATAAACCAAAACATATCGAGGTACAAATACTTGGAGATACATATGGCAATGTCATTCATCTATTCGAGCGGGATTGCTCAATTCAGCGTCGCCATCAGAAAGTCGTCGAAATAGCACCCTCGATTTCACTTGAAGACGGATTACGGGAAGCAATTTGCGATGCGGCAGTAAAGGTGATGCGAAATGTTAATTATAAAAATGCGGGAACCGTAGAATTTCTCGTATCGGATGGCCGATTTTATTTCATCGAGGTAAATCCACGTATTCAAGTTGAGCATACAATTACTGAAATGGTGACGGGTATCGATATCGTCCACGCGCAAATTCATATTGCAGACGGGAAAAACCTTCACGCTACTGAAACAGGCATACCAACACAAGACAAGATTCCGTTATTCGGATATGCAATCCAATCCCGTGTGACAACGGAGGATCCATTGAATGATTTCATGCCGGATACTGGTAAATTATCGGTTTACCGATCGGGTGGAGGATTCGGTGTTCGTCTTGACGCGGGGAACGGTTTCCAAGGGGCTATCATCACGCCGTACTATGATTCATTACTTGTTAAAGTATCTACATGGGGTATGACTTTCCGTGAAGCTGCTTCCAAAATGGACAGGAATTTACAGGAATTCCGGATTCGTGGCATCAAAACAAATATCCCGTTTCTTGAGAATGTTGTGAAGCACAAAAACTTCTTAACAGGTAACTATAATACGAGTTTTATTGATTCAACACCTGAATTATTCCTGTTCCCGAACCGCAAAGACCGTGGGACGAAAATGTTGAATTATATTGGTAATGTGACTGTTAATGGATTCCCGGGAATCGGTAAACAATCTAAGCCGGTTCTACATCCTGTAAGAAAACCGATAATTGACCTTCTTACACCGCCAAAACCGGGTACAAAACAAATTTTGGATGAACGTGGTGCTGAAGGGCTTATCAAATGGATTAAAGAGCAAGACGATGTACTTTTGACAGATACAACATTCCGCGATGCACATCAATCATTGTTGGCTACACGGGTGCGTACTTCCGATATGACGTCAATTGCGGCTGAATCGGCAAGACTGATGCCTGACCTGTTTTCTTATGAAATGTGGGGCGGAGCAACATTCGATGTTGCTTATAGGTTCCTGAAAGAAGATCCTTGGGACAGGCTGTTAAAACTGCGAGAACAAATTCCAAATGTACTTTTCCAAATGCTATTCCGAGGCGCAAATGCCGTAGGTTATACAAATTATCCTGACAATGTCATCCGTGAGTTTGTTAAAAAGTCAGCGGATGCTGGGATTGATGTCTTCCGTATTTTCGACAGCTTGAACTGGATTAAAGGCATGGAAGTTGCAATTGATGCAACACGGGATGCGGGGAAAGTTGCCGAAGCGGCAATTTGTTATACAGGAGATATTCTTGACGATTCCCGAGCGAAATATACGGTTAATTATTATAAAGAGATGGCAAAAGATCTTGAATCAGCTGGAGCCCACATCCTTGCTATCAAAGATATGGCAGGTCTTTTAAAACCGGAGGCGGCTTATCGACTAGTTTCTGAATTGAAAGCAACAGTGGACATTCCAATTCACCTACATTCGCATGATACGAGTGGAAACGGTATCTATATGTATGCCAAAGCGATTGAGGCTGGCGTAGACATCGTTGACACGGCTTTAGGGTCAATGGCAGGTCTAACTTCACAACCGTCGGCAAGTTCGCTACACTACGCGCTGCAAGGCGGTAAACGCAATGTACGTGCAAACGTGAAATCACTTGAAGACTTATCGTACTACTGGGAAGATGTTCGGAAGTATTATCAGCACTTTGAAAGTGGCATGATGAGTCCGCATTCGGAAATCTATGTACATGAAATGCCTGGTGGCCAGTATTCAAACTTACAGCAACAAGCGAAAGCGGTAGGTCTAGGTGAGCGCTGGGAAGAAGTGAAGAGCATGTATTCTCGCGTTAACCTGTTATTCGGAGATGTTGTGAAAGTGACACCTTCATCGAAGGTTGTTGGCGATATGGCCTTGTTTATGGTACAGAACGAACTTGACGAAAAGTCAGTCCTTGTACGCGGAAAGTCCATCGATTTCCCGGAATCAGTTATTGAGTTTTTCGAAGGATATATCGGCCAACCATATGGTGGATTCCCAGAAGAACTACAAAAGATTATTTTAAAAGAACGCCAAGCGATTACTGTACGTCCTGGAGAACTATTGGAAGATGTCAATTTTGAAAAGCTACGGGATGAATTGAATGTGAAATTGGAACGTCCAGTTACTAGCCATGAAGTACTTTCTTATGCCCTTTATCCGAAAGTTTTCCAAGAATATTCGCAAACGAATAAGCAGTTCGGTGATGTATCTGTTATTGATACACCTGAATTCCTATATGGGATGCGTCTCGGCGAGGAAATCGAAGTAGAGATTGAAAAAGGGAAAACGTTGATTGTTAAGCTAGTGTCGATTAGCGAACCGCAATCGGATGCAACAAGAGTCATCTATTTCGAATTGAACGGACAGCCGCGTGAAGTGATTATTGAAGATATGAGTGTAGAGTCCGTCGCAGTTAGGAAACAAAAAGCGGATACCTCAAATGCTGCGCATATTGCTGCTACTATGCCGGGAACTGTTTTGAAAGTTGCAGTCTCAAAGGGAGCGAAAGTGAAAAGAGGAGAACATTTGCTCATCACAGAAGCTATGAAAATGGAGACAACGATACAAGCACCTTTCGATGGTATAGTAAAAGAAATATATGTGGCTGCAGGAGAATCGATAGCTACAGGTGATTTGCTCGTTGAACTGGAGCACTAACATAAAAACAAGAGCACTCGAATTATATTCGGGTGCTCTTGTTATTTTTGTTAATAAGTTGGGTAGACAAGTAGTAAGGACTGGCCAAGGGCTGGTCCTTACTACTCATTTTGATAGTTTACTTCTTGATACAAGTAGAATCATGTACGTTAACAAACCGAATAACAACGTGATGAATAATGAATGAAGCAAAGCAATATAAAGGTTTAGTCTAGTCAAAACAACCAACATTCCTGTTGTTGCTTGGAGTGCGACAAGTATAAATGCGATACTCCAGCCCCAATAGATGACGCGTTGATTTTTGTAATGACGAAGTGCATGGATCATGATGATTAATAACCAGACGAAAATAAATGCCGCGGCAGTACGGTGACCCATCTGAACCCACTCGAACATGTTACGCGGAAGGGCGAATGCCGCGTTCTGGCATAGTGGCCAGTCCAGGCAGGCAAGACCAGACTCTGTATGACGGACGAGTGCTCCAGTATAAACTACAAAGTAAGAGTAAACGGATACGCCTATTGTATGCCATTTCAACCGTTTACCTATTTGTAACTTATCTGCATCAAACTTTCGATCCACTTCAAATATGAGAAGGGTTAATAGAAGGACTGATGCAAAGCTTAAAAGAGAAATACCAAAATGAAGCGCGAGTATGAAATCACCTTGACCCCATAATACTTGAGCGGCACCAATCAATGCCTGTAATATAAGGAAGAATACGGCCGCGATTGCTAAGAATTTTGTTTCCCTTATATGTCCGATTGATTTCCATGACCAGACAGCTAATATGACAATCAAGATTCCCACAGACCCAGTTACCAGCCGATGTGAAAATTCAATAAGTACTTCTGCGGTAATCTCATCGGGAATAAGTTGCCCGTTACATCCTGGCCAATGTCTGCCGCAGCCCATGCCGCTATCGGTTTTTGTAACAAGCGCCCCTCCAAGTAAGATTAAAAGCATGCCTATTGTCGATGCGACTGCGAACCATTTTAAATATCTATTAGATTTCAAAAAAATGACACCTACTTTTTTATTGATGACCATTGTATAAAAGGTCCCTGCTTTTTTGATGATAACGAAAAATAAGTAAAAAGACAACGAAGATTGGCTGAAAATGCCTCAGTAATGGTCCTTTTCACAAATTGTTCATAAAGAAGACGCTTTAACTTCACAAAAGACCCATCGAAATGATTTACTATAGAGGGTGTTGAGTAATAAATGTGTCGATATTTCAAGGAATTCGGTAGAAATTTTGTATATGTATAGAAATACTACCCGAATTTCGCTATAGTTAACTGTAGCGGTTAACGCTCACAACTTTGGAAGGAGGGGTAACTTGTCAAACGGTCATACAATTTCCACACCTGTCGAATCGAATGTAGTGACGGTGTCTCTTTATAAGGACTTCCTTGCGCTCATTAAAATCGGCATTGTTAATTCGAACATGATCACAACTTTTACGGGACTATTTCTTGCTTTTCAGTTCACTGGTAAAAACTTTCTACATAATATAGATTTGCTTGTCTATGCTCTTCTCGGATCGGGATTGATAATTGCTGGATCTGCGGCACTGAACAACTTGATTGATCGTGATATTGATCCAGTCATGACGAGAACAAAGTCCAGACCAACAGTTACCGGGCGATTCAAGGCACCGGCTGTTTTGACACTTGCGCTGACTTTCATCGTAGTAGGCGAAGTGCTATTGTTTTCTGCTTCTATAGCAGCTGGTCTTTGGGGACTTGCAGGTATCTTCAGTTATGTTGTACTCTATTCGATGTGGTCGAAACGTAGGCACGTAGCTAATACAGTAGTTGGAAGTGTTTCAGGAGCAATTCCGCCTTTAATCGGATGGGCTGCGGTTGAACCAGCACTTGGTGCAGGTGCCTTAGCGTTATTCCTGATTATGTTTGTTTGGCAACCGCCGCATTTTTATGCGCTGGCGATGCGTCGGACAGACGAATACCGTGCAGCAAATATTCCAATGCTACCTGTTGTAAAAGGTTTTGCAAGAACGAAGAAATCGATGTTGGTATGGGTACTGTTTTTATTTCCATTGCCGTTTCTACTTACTGAGCTAGGGGTAGGCTTCTTAGTACTTGCGAGCGCATTGAATATAGGGTGGCTGTATTTAGCACTTAAAGGATTTAAAGCGAAAGATGATATTAAATGGGCAACGGGTATGTTCATCTATTCATTGAATTACATGACAATCCTTTTTGTGGCCATGATTATCTTCTCGATATTCATCTAACATATTGGAATTCTTTCTTTGCATAGGAATTCATATAAAGAGGTCAGCAGTCCTCACAAGAAGAAAAACATTTTTTTAGAAAGAGAGGTATCATTAAGCGATGATGAAAGGACTCAAAAAGTGGCGTCTTTTTTCTTTATTAGCAGCTCTTACCGTGTTTCTAGCGGGATGTGGTCAGGAAGGGCTATCCACACTTCTTCCGGCTGGTCAAGTCGGGAAAGATCAATTCAAATTGCTGATGTTATCATCAGGAATCATGTTACTGGTTATTCTAGTAGTAGTGATTATTTATGTAGTTGCAATTGTTCGTTTCAGACGCTCGAAACTGGGTGAGGACTTTGTTCCTAAAGAAGTTGAAGGAAGCCATACATTAGAACTTGTATGGACGATTATTCCTGTTCTCCTTGTTTTACTTCTAGCGGTCCCTACAGTTTATTACACATATAAACTAAGCGATGTCAGTGCGATGAATGAAGTCAATGAGGATGGCGAGTCAGAAAATCTGGTCGTAGATGTTACGGCTAAGTTATACTGGTGGGAATTTGAATATCCTAATCTCGGAATTGTTACAGCGCAAGAACTTGTTGTACCAACTGGAGAAAAAGTATATTTCAACCTCCTTGCGGCAGATGTTAAGCACTCCTTCTGGATTCCGGCAATCGGAGGAAAACTCGATACAAACGTTGAAAACGTAAACAAATTTTATTTAACGTTTGATAAAGAATCGAAAGACGTGCAAGACGGAGTGTTTTACGGGAAGTGTGCGGAGCTTTGTGGTCCATCACACGCACTTATGGATTTCAAAGTAAAATCATTACCGCGTGCTGAATTCGACAAATGGGTTACAGCAATGCAAGCAACTGGTGAAGAAACAACAGATGTTGCTGCAGCTGGTCAAGGTGAAGAATTATTCCAACAAAGCTGTATTATGTGTCATGCGACATCTGCAGTCGGTGAAGGCGGAGCGGTTGGACCAAACCTAGCGTCATTTGGTGACCGTAATCGTGTTGCTGGCTTTAAGGATCATGATCAAGAAAATTTGGTTGAGTGGATTTCAGACACTCAGAAACAAAAGCCAGGAAACTTGATGCCGTCATTCGGTAAACAACTTTCTGACGAGGAAATAAATTCAATTGCTGAGTACCTCATGGGACTTTCAGTAGAAAAATAACTATTAACGTGAATTTGAAGAGGAGGTAAACAAATTGAGTTCAGTTGCTCAAAAAAGAGGTTTTGGCGCAACGCTATGGGATTGGCTTACAACAGTTGACCATAAGAAGATCGGTATCCTTTATCTCCTAGGTGGAGGATTCTTCTTCATAGTCGGCGGTATAGAAGCAATGATCATTCGTTTGCAACTTTTAACGCCAAACAACGATCTCGTCAGTGCGGGAATATTTAACCAAATTATTACGATGCACGGAACGACGATGATCTTCTTGGCGGCCATGCCTATATTAATTGGATTTATGAACGCCATTATGCCACTCCAAATTGGAGCGCGTGATGTAGCATTCCCATTTCTTAACTCACTAGGTTTTTGGATGTTCTTCTTCGGTGGAGTATTCCTAAACGTATCATGGTTCTTTGGTCAAGTTCCTGATGCAGGTTGGACATCTTACGCATCGCTTGCAATGGCATCTGAAGGACATGGTGTTGATTTTTATGCAATAGGACTTCAAATAGCCGGTGGTGGTACGTTATTAGGGGGGATTAACTTCCTTGTAACGATTATCAATATGCGTGCACCAGGGATGACGTATATGCGTATGCCATTATTCACATGGACTACGTTCGTTGCGTCAGCTATGATTCTGTTCGCATTCCCACCACTTACAGTAGGACTTTTCCTTCTGACATTTGAAAGAATGTTTGGTGCTAACTTCTTCGATCCTGTGATGGGTGGTAATACCATTATATGGGAGCATATATTCTGGATATTTGGTCACCCTGAAGTATATATTCTGATTTTACCGGCATTCGGTATTTTCTCGGAGATCTTTACAATTTTCTCTCGAAAAAGACTATTTGGTTATTCAGCGATGGTATTTGCTACCGTCCTTATTGGATTCCTAGGCTTCATGGTTTGGGCTCACCATATGTTTACAGTTGGTCTTGGGCCAACAGCAAACGCGATCTTCTCTGTAGCGACAATGGCTATTGCCATACCTACTGGGGTTAAGATATTTAACTGGTTGCTAACCATATGGGGCGGAAGTATTAAAGTAACAACACCAATGCTTTGGGCGCTGAGCTTCATCCCAACGTTTGTTATGGGTGGAGTTACGGGTGTTATGCTAGGTACTGCACCACTTGATTACCAATTGCATGACACATACTTTGTTGTTGCTCACTTCCACTATGTAATCGTTGGTGGTACTGTATTCGGTATACTTGCGGGTACTCATCTATATTGGCCGAAGATGTTCGGTACAATGCTAAATGAAACACTTGGTAAAGTAACATTTTGGTTCTTCTTCCTCGGTTTCCATTTAACATTCCTAATTCAACACTGGTTAGGTTTCTGGGGAATGCCGCGTCGTGTATTTACATACATGAATGGTCAAGGTTGGAACTCAGCAAACTTAATTAGTTCTGTAGGTGCACTATTAATGGCTATTGGGATTACGATTATGGTTTATAACATTATCGTAACTTCAATTAAAAACGTACGTGTAGCAAATGACCCTTGGGGTGACGGGCGTACGCTAGAATGGGCGATTGAATCTCCACCGCCATTCTATAACTTTGCGCAGACTCCACTTGTACGTGGTCTTGATACAGTGTACATCGAAAAAATGGAAGGTAATCTGTCGGGAATTACTCCGGCTGAACCTGTTCAAGATATCCATATGCCGAACGGTTCTTTCATTCCATTCATGTTAAGTTTAGGTCTGTTCATTGCAGGATTTGGAGCAATGTTCCGTACTGAGGAATCATGGGGAATGGCAGTTCTAGTAATTGGTCTTATATGGACTTTCGCTTCTATGGCAATGCGTTCATTGAAAGACGATCTTGGCTTCTATGTTAAGAAAGAAGACATCTTAAGAGATATGAAACGTAAAGGGGGACAAAAATAATGGATTTGAATAAAAAATTCACCCCTGAGACGTGGCCTGATCATCCGGAAAAAGCAACGTTAGAGGCAAAGAATAAATTTGTTGGATTCTGGCTGTTCCTTGGCGGAGAGACAATCTTGTTCGCAACGCTTTTTGCGACCTATCTTGCTTTAAAGAACAAAGGACCAAGTGGATTTGAATTTTCGACACAAGGGCTTTTTGAATTACCGCTTGTCTTCGTCATGACGTTGCTTTTATTAACTTCATCTTTGACGAGTGTATACGCGATGTATCATTTGAAAAACTACGATTTCAAGAAAATGCAGCTATGGCTTGTCATTACTGCATTCCTTGGGCTTGGTTTCCTTGCGCTCGAAGTGTATGAGTTTGTACACTATATACATTTAGGCTTTACATTTGATAACAGTGCATTTAGTTCTGCATTCTATACGCTTGTTGGTACGCACGGTTTCCACGTAGCGATCGGACTTGTCTGGCTTACGCTACTCATCTTCCGTAACTCCAAGCGCGGATTGAACTTGTATAACGCGCCTAAGTACTATACATTCTCGTTATACTGGCACTTTATCGATGTTGTTTGGGTATTCATCTTCACTGTAGTCTACTTGATGGGAGTGATAGGTTAATATGTCTGACGTTCAAGTTTATAAAAAGTCACCAGCTGAATTTAACTTAGGTCAAAGACGCGCACGTAAGTCAATGCGCGGTCAGATTATGATGTTCTCGCTTATGATTTTCTTAACGATTATGTCATTTTCAATGGTTATGGCTTATCAAGCTGACGTAGCTGGATTTTCTAAGTATTTGATTATCCCAACGCTTCTGCTTTTTGCAGCTGTGCAAGTTGGCTTACAGTTGTATTACTTCATGCACATGAATGAAAAAGGACATGGTATTCCACAAATGTTCATGTATACGGGAGCCATTTTTGGATTCATTGTTGTGTTAACGTTTGTAGCAATTGTTTGGTGGTAATATCAATAGACAAGAAAGCCTATGGAAGATTTTATTCTCCATAGGCTTTTTCTTTTTTTAAAAGCTTAGAAAGTATAAGTTTTTCAACATGGAACAGTGTCTAGCTCCAACCGCCCGGAGGCCCTCAGAAAGTGGCGCACTTAGGCTGCGTTTCCTCCTAGATCATAAGCCTTTCATTCCTCCTTGGTAGCTTCTTGACTACCTCCTCGTTGGCCAAGTGAGGAGGTAGTCAAGAAGCCGTTTAAGACAACACGGGGAGCTCTTAGACTGCCTTCCTTTTCATATCTGCCTGTTAGGGCTGGACGGCGCCTTGCACTTTTCTTATCAATTGTCATAGTTCGTACATTGAGTTACACCGCTATTAGTTTTATAATAAAGAAAGACTTTAAAAAAGGGAGCGATGGCAATGCCTTTAAGTATATTTGGATTCCGAGCTTTGTGGAGTCCGTGGTTCTTACTAATTATCATACTTGGTATGGCCTTATATTTATTATTGACGACTAAAATGCGTCATCGATTTCAGGATACGTATCCCGTTACAAGAAAACAAATAATCTTATTCATGTCCGGGATGGTTATACTTTATGTTGTCAAAGGTTCACCTGTAGATTTACTTGGACATATCTTATTTTCAATTCACATGGTTCAAATGGCGGTTCTATTGCTTGTGGTTGCTCCATTAATCATGATGGGGATTCCTAACTGGATGTGGAAAAAAGTTTTTGATATTGGGATTCTTGACCGCATAATAACTTTCTTTACTAAACCGATTCTCAGTCTATTGGTATTCTGTGGTATGTTTTCCGTTTACCATATTCCACTTATTTTAGATAATGTGAAATTAAGTGCTCCATTGCACACAATTTTTACTATCACGTTATTTGTTGCGGCGGTGTTTTTCTGGTGGCCAATCATTAATACGCTGAAGGGACAGCCGAAGCTTCATGGCTTGAAAAAAATAGGTTATATTATTTTAAGTGCAATATTGATCACACCTGCATGTTCCCTTATCATTTTCGTAGATGTACCTGTTTATGAAACATATAAATCTGGCGAATCTTGGTTACGGGCAATGGCGCTTTGTGTGCCCGCAAGTACACTTTCAGGATTAGCGGGCTTAGGCATTTCAGGTCCTGAATTATTTACCAATATGCCTACATTAGTTGATCAGCAACTTGGTGGAATTATTATGAAAGTGTTCCAAGAAATCATTTATGTTGGTGTCCTAGGTAGTATTTTTATTAAATGGCATAGAGAAGAGCAGGACAATGCAGAAGAAATTACTGCCAACGCGTTATTGGAACGTCAAAAAATGACGTTATATAGATAATAGGCTATAAGTTGAAAATCTTAATACTTATATAAACAGCGAAGGCACCTTTTAAGGGGAGCCTTCTGTCGCCAACAGATTCAATGGGATTATTTAATTCAACATATACAGATATAGGGAAACTTTACAAATCGGGGGAATAATGAATGAATCTGCCCTTTCTACCTACAATAAGTACGTTTTTTATTGTTTTATCAGCAGTGCTAGTTGCAATAGGATGGAACTTAATTCGTAAAAGGAAAATTGAAGCGCATAAGAAAACGATGCTGGCAGCCGCGGTATCAGCAATTCTTTTTTTAATCATTTACGTTTCGAGAACTATATTGGTTGGTAA
Source organism: Sporosarcina psychrophila (assembly GCF_001590685.1). Lineage (GTDB taxonomy): Bacteria > Bacillota > Bacilli > Bacillales_A > Planococcaceae > Sporosarcina > Sporosarcina psychrophila. The sequence goes on along the minus strand of NZ_CP014616.1, from coordinate 3,386,025 downwards.
TACGTCATTTGGCGGTCCGGAGAATTTGAAAATCTATTATACGATTTTCCTTATTTTCCACATAATACTTGCGACAACAGGAGCAGTATTTGGTGTGGTGACGATTAATGCAGGATTGAAGAATAATTTGGTCAGACATCGGAAGCTTGGTCCAATCACGAGTGTTATTTGGTTCTTCACAGCAATAACAGGTGTTGCTGTTTATTTACTTCTTTATGTTTTTTATAAGGGTGGGGAAGTAACGTCAATGTTTAAAGCAATTCTTGGTTTTTAACGAACAAAACGCTTTCACAAATATGTGAAAGCGTTTTTGTTTAAATCCTGAAATTGATTTTGAAGATTCCGGCTTCACGGGCTGTTGTAAAGAGGATGACTGCTAATGGTCCAATAAATAATCCGAGGAAGCCGAATAGCTTAAGTCCAAGAAACATAGCGATTAGTGTGGGGAGCGGTGATAAGCCGATTTGAGATCCCATCACTTTAGGTTCGATTGTACTTCGTATGATGAGTAAGATTGCTGCCAAAATCGCAAGTTTCGTTCCTGTTGCGATATCGCCGCTGATGAACTGATAAAGTGACCAGGGCGCAAGGACAATAACTGATCCGAGGATGGGGATTAGATCGATAATCCAAATTGTGAGGGACATGATGAGTGCATATTTAGGTGTAATTAAAAACAGTCCGACAAAAGCAACTCCAAGAATAATAAAACTGACAATAAACTGTGCTTTCATAAAACCGAAAAAAGCAGAATTTAGTTTAGCGATTATGAACCGTGCTTTTTCTGCCGTAGAAGTAGTCAAGTGTCTAAATAACATTTTCTTTAATTCAGGTAATTCGAGCATAAATAAGAAAAGTACGATGATATAAACACTCAAGTTGACAAGGAAATTTGGAACTTCAGTCATTAGAGCCATAATCTTATCGTAACTGAGTAAACCCAGAATTGATTCTTGAATAGATTCGAATATGTTTTTGAATTCTTTCTGTATTGCAGTGACAACATCTTTTGGCATTCCAGATGTAAATTGGAATAATTTGCTTTGCGCATCAATCCAGACGCCGGATAGCGAATTGAAATAGTCAGGTGCTACCTTTGTGAAATGTATGATTTTACCCACTAACTGAGTGACTGCATAATAGAAGAACAAAGCTAAAATAACTAGGATAAAAATGAACACTGAAATGACCGACGTTTTTCGACTCCATTTAAACTTTTTTTCGGTAAGTCTAACGATTGGGTCAATCAGTAAAGCCGTAAGAAGTGCAAAAATGATTGGTATTGATATCGGAATGATAAAGATGAAAGTTATAGTAATAAAAATTATAATGAGTATGATACTAATGTTTCGTGTTGTAAGCCATTTTGCCAATGGTTATTCCCCCAAACTATTCACTCTTTCAATTATAGCCAAAATATGGGCAATTGATTAGTCGGGAAAAGTAAAAGGGTAAATAAACATAAAAAAACCAGAGAACATTGAGTTCTCCGGCGGTTATTACATAGTTATTTTTTAAGATTATAAGGCTGGAGTGCTTCGCTTACTGCTTTTAGTGTTGCAACACAGTCTTTGACAAGGCTTTCAGGGAAATGTTCACCTTCGCCGTATTCAACGCCATGTGGATAGTAATGCTTGCCGACAACTGGTTTTTTAAGGATCATAGTCGCTTGGCGTGTATCAACATCGCCATCAGTTGTATAACTGAATACGCGCAAATAAAACGTGCCTTCTTTGATCATATATTTCTTATCAAATGTTGCGCGTTCGTAGTCCCATTGACCTGCGCGGACAAGGTCGTGTTTTAACATGATTTCATCAAGTATTGATAAGTCAGTAACAATATTTTCAATGCCTGTATCTTCAATATACATAGTTTATATCCTCCTTATATATCGTTGAGCCAATTCCCTATACCTATTTATAATAGAACAAATCACCAGCAGTTGCAATGACAACATTGTGTCAACAAACGTATGATTTAATAAATAAGATAATACTTAACATTTTTCACAGATAGACGAAGTATAATGAAAGAAGAAATCATTTAGTAGTATTATCCTTATAAGAACTGACTAAACTTTATACTCAAGAAAGTAGGTCGAAAAATGAAAGCACTTTGGAAAATAATAATTCTACTCATCATCGTCCTATTGATATTTTATATTATGGATGATCGAGTGAAAGAAAATAAACCGCTTGAGTCGCCTGTGAAACATGGGACGGCGATCCCAGTGCCTGGAAGTGGGGATGGTTTACCGCTACCGCAAGCTGCACGGCCTGAATCGGGCCTGTCCCTGTTTGTCGGTAAGAGTGTAGACAGTCTATTTGAGCAGTTGGGTAAGCCAGATCGAATTGAACCCTCAGACTATGGTTACGATTGGTGGATATACGATAAAGATCAACAGTTAATGGTAGGCGTTTGGGAAGGGAAAGTAAATCAAGTTTATACTGCGGATTTATCCTCCGATATTGAGCCTTTTGAAATTGGGCAGGATGTGAAAGACATCTATCGATTTACGATTGTTGAGTCAGAAGTGGCTGTACAAATTGGAGAAAGTATCTATACATTTACATTGAACGGGGATGATGTGAATAATAGGCTGCTTATTGAATATGAGAATGTCTATGCGCAGCTTTATATCGACGGTGTGGATGGGGAATTGGAAGCGATACGTTTTATTGATCCAATTACACTAATTTTGCACCAGCCCTATGACATGGCTTATATGGGGGAAATCGTTAGTGCGGATCGTCCATCGTCAACAATGCAGATGGAAGTAGATCGTGCAATGGAGCGTCAAATCTTCAGTTTAACTAATATTTATCGGAAAAACCATGGATTGAATGAACTTTTGAGTGATTACGATCTTGCTGTTGTAGCACGAAAACATAGTGAGGATATGGCGCTTGAAAATTACTTTTCCCATGAATCTCCTGTGACCGGTAATCTTGCGGATAGGTTAAAAGAGGCAGAAATTGAACATCGTAAAGCACGGGAAAATATTGCTTTCAACTATGTGGATGCAATTGAGGCAGTCCATGGTTGGCTTAATTCTCCCGCGCACCGTGATGTCTTGCTTGAAAAGGAAGTCACACATCTAGGGACAGGTGCATATGGAAAATATTATACGCAGGTTATGATTCGTGAGCTTGCAGAAGAAAAAAGGCAGCAATGAAGTTCATTGCTGCTCAAGGAATAATCCAAGTTCCTGTCTCCGTACTGGCGACACCTCTTATATAAAGAGGTGTCGCCGTTTTTTTTGCATGTAATGCAGCCCGTTTTTGAATGATTGGCCTTTCACAATCTAGAAGTGGTATAAAATCGTCCAACTTCAGCAGGTCCAGTTTACGGGGGTTCTCCACTTTGCGCGGATCATGAGTCATAACGCCAGGTACATCTTTAAAAAACTCTACATGGGACGCTTGGAGTGCTCCTGCAAGCGCGATTGCAGACAAGTCGCTGCCACCTCTCCCAAGTGTCATGACATGCCCGTTGTTATCGATCCCTTGAAAGCCTGGAATAATAATACAACGGGTTTGTTTAAGGTTTTCAGCAATGGACGCAGGGTCGATGTGGTCAATCGTAGCATCTCCAAATTCTCCAACAGTCATTATACCAGCCTTAATGCCATGCAGGACAATGTTGGGGACACCTGCTCGTGTTAGTTCGGCTGATATAACTGCGGCAGCAATGAGTTCGCCACAGGACACTGCAAGGTCGCTTGCGGCTGCTGAAGATGAAAAAGCATCCGTAAGCTGAAGAAGGCTGTCCGTCGAATAAGGATCGCCGTAGCGACCAATAGCAGATACGACAACAACGACATCGCCAAACTCATTTAGTCCATCTTTTATATGGTTAATGCAATTCAATCTCATTTCTTCATTTTTCATTGCTACTCCACCGAATTTCTGGATGATCATAAGGCTCCCAACTTTCTTCGTGACGTTCATTGAGTTCTTTTCATACGATAAAGTATGTTCGCTCTCAATATATTCATTTTCACAGAAAAATGTTCGGGAAGGGGAGAGTGGTGCTGTTTTTAACGGAGCTTATAAAAGACTGGCCTTGTACAGTCAATGGCGGGGAACTCAGGACTGTTGTCACGGGAATAACCGAAGATTCTTCACGGGTAAAGAAAGGATGCGTGTTTGTAGCCAGAAAAGGTAATCAAAGCGATGGTGTGAAGTATATTAAAAAAGCAATTGAACAAGGTGCTGCAGCTATTGTTATTGATAGAACAAATTTGACAGAAATACCAGCTGATGTTGTTGTCATTACGGTTTCGGATTGCACAAAGTTCATGTCTCATGCAAGTGCGCAATTAGTTGGTAATCCTGCCAAAAGAATGAAAATGATTGCGGTGACTGGAACAAATGGAAAAACGACAGTTACACATTTCATCGGTCAGTTATTAAGCAAATTTGGAAATCGGGTGGCTGTTATCGGTACGACAGGCATTTTTATCGATGGCGTTAAGATTGATTATGAATGCCCCAAAATGACAACATTACCCGCGGAATACCTCCATCCTTTATTAAAGAAATGTGTTGATGAAAATGTTAGTCATATTGTTCTTGAAGCATCATCACTTGGATTGTCTTCGAATCGTTTAGATCATTGTGATATCGACATTGGAATACTATTGAATATTGGGACTGATCATTACGAAGAACATGGTGGAAAGTTTGCTTATATAAATGCGAAAAAGCGTTTAATTCAAATGGCGAAAACATTCATTGTTAACAATGATGATAAAGAATGTGTGAAAATGGTTCAAAATGCAACTGTTCCACTGGTTTATTTTGGGACGAATTCGTCAGCTGACGTCCAAGTCCCAGAACTAAAAATGAATCCTGATATACTGGGTCATTATAATCGGATGAATACATTAGCAGCAATTAGTGCACTTCTTGTCCTTGGCTATTACTTAGATGATATTTTGCTGCACTGCGAACTGTTACAGCTTCCAGAAGGTAGATTGCAGCAACTAGAGCGGGATGGTGTAAAAGTTTACGTAGATTATGCTCATACGCCAGATGCGCTTGAAGCGGTACTGCAAACGCTATCCAATTCGTGTTATGGGAGACTGATTACAGTCTTTGGGTGCGGCGGCCAACGAGATAAAGGAAAAAGAGCTGAGATGGGTGAACTCGCTGTCCTGTATTCTTCAATTGTCATTGTTACATCCGATAATCCAAGAAATGAAGATCCTAAAGCAATTATTTCGGATATTATGGAGGGTTTCGGAGGTGAATGTTCGGCGATTGAAGCCGAACTAGATCGGAAATATGCAATACGAAAAGCGATTTTTTGCGCGGCGCCGGGTGATATCGTCCTAATTGCTGGAAAAGGTCATGAAAAATCGCAGCACACGGCTGATGGTCTGATACCATTTTCTGATCTCGAAGAAGCAGCACGTGCTCTTTCTGAAAAAACGTTTTTGGATATTAAAGAAATAAATATGGAATAGATGCAAGTTTACCATCTCTTCTGTTATGATAAATGGATGATTGGAGGGGATCATTCTATGATGACAGACGAATGGATCACCATCATTGAAGATGCAGAAGACTTAACGGCAATGTTGCTCTCTTCTGAAGCGGTAGCTGAATACCGCAAAGCCCATGATGATGTCTATTCAGACAATGAACTTGTGAAGTCAATTCAAGAGTTCACGGCAATGAAGGAACGTTATGAAGAAGTTCAACGATTCGGAAGATACCATCCGGATCATAATATAGTAATGAAAAGCATCCGCGTACAAAAACGTGAGCTTGATATGAACGAACGGGTTGCGGCTCTTCGATTGGCTGAGAATGACGTTCAATTTATATTTGACGAAATTGGTTCAATTATCGCTAAATCGGTTTCGGATGAAGTAAAAGTTCCGGCTGGCAGTGCATTCTTTTCCGACTCATCTTGCGGAGGAAGTTGCGGCACCGGCGGAGGCTGTTCGTGTTCGGCTTAAACAAGAAAAGCGGAAGGCGCCGTCCAGCCCCGAAAGGCATAAGACGGTTTGCGAGGAGGCGTACTTCAGCCCCACAGCAAAACGACTTATGACCCGAGGGGTTGGCGCCTGGAGTCTAGACATAAAAAAAACAGGTTGCATCCATGTCGGAAAGTCGACATGGATGCAACCTGTTTTTTGTTTAATCGCCTACGTTTTCTTGGACAATTTTCATCGCGACGGTCGGTCTGTCTGTGATGAAACCAGCTGCTCCAACATGTAAAAGTTTAACGAACGACTCTTTATCATTCACACCTTCAAAATAAACTGGAATATTAATTTGGGTAAGAAACTTCATGAAACTTTCAGTGCCGAGAGAAAATACGCCCAGTTTTTCTGGAATTCTGAACAAGTCTGCACGGGGACTATAAAGATGACCGAACATGCTTGTAAAAGAGGCGTATGCTCTTTTTACTTCGTTATCACCCGCACCGGTTGCAACTTTGTTTTGTGCGTACAAGTTAAATCTGTCGGTCTGTTCATCATATGAGCTTGTTACTGCGACACAGTCTTCAGCACCCAGCTCTTCAAGAAGTCTCCAAATTTTGGAAGGAATCAAGCTACCTTCGTATGTATCAGGAGAATCTTTTAGATTAATAACAATTAGCATATGCGGAAACTTCTGTATTAGTTCACGAAGGGTAATAATTTCTACGTTTTTTCCACGGTAAGAATGATTTCCATCCTCATCTTCAAATTGATAACCTGCATCAGCCATTTTCAATTCGCTAAGGGTATAGTCGGCAATTCTTCCAGAGAAATCTGTTGTTCGATCTGCAAATTCATCGTGAAAAACAATGATTTCCTCGTCTTTTGTTAACCGGATATCAACTGCAAAACCATGTACGCCAAGCTCGGCCGATTTTGAAAATGCGGCCAATGTATTCTCAGGAGCCTCTGCTAGTCCACCTCGGTGGGCAAGAATGACTGGATTATCGAAATCGAGTGCTTTTTTACCTTCACGTGGTACCGGTTTTGCGACAACTTTGGAAGCTGCCCACGCGGCAACGCCTGCCGCACCTACTGTAAGGACCACATTTGTTTTTCTACCCATTTAGTTTAGATGCCTCCTTAAGAATCAGCTCTATTTTTCCCATTATAGGGCAAAATATTGACGTTGTCAGCAATATTCAGTGTCCAGATTCAGGCGTCTTCCGCCTTCCTTCTTGAATATAAAGGCAAAGAGCGCCTTATATTCAAGTCCTCCAGCAGGGTGGGATTGAACTGCATCCCACCTACTTGTCGCATCTAGCGGGCGCCTTCCGCTTTTCTTATTGTCCAGCTCCAGGCGTCAGCCCCTCGAGTCGCTTCAGTCCCCAGGATAAAGGCAAAGAACGCCTTTTTCCTGTGGCCCTCCAGCGCTTATCGGGGCTACACGACGCCTTCCGCTTTTCTTATTGTCCAGCTTCAGGCGTCAGCCCCTCGAGTCGCTTCAGTCCCCAGGATAAAGGCAAAGAACGCCTTTTTCCTGTGGCCCTCCAGCGCTTGTCGGGGCTACACGACGCCTTCTGCATTTCTATTGTTGCAGGGCTTTTCAGTCCTATGGTATTGTATGGGTTAGGAAAAGAGGGGAAATCTATGATCGATCGTCAAGGTATTATTGTCTATCTTCATCATTTAAAACAAGCAAAGTCATTTCGAAAATACGGTCATGTCCATTATATATCACGCACAATGAAGTATGTTGTCCTTTATTGCAATATGGAAGATGTCGATACGGTCATGGGGAAAATAGAACGTCTTCCATCTGTAAAAAAGGTTTTGCCGTCCTACCGCCCATTTGTGAAAACGGAATACGAAAATGCCAAACCGGATAAAGCGAAAGAATATGATTATAAAACCGGGTTATAAGAACTATCTTAATGGAGGGAGCAGCTTGTTGATACGCAGAATACCAATTGTGTATTGATAAAACAACTCAGTTTCCGCAAATACTGAAGAGTTTTTCAACTCGATAACTGCTGGCGTGCTCCCAACTTTCTCTGCTGTTTCCTCAAAAAGTAGCCTTCTTTTTGATTTGATGGTATTCTGCTGGATAATTCCTTCCCGGCAAATGTAAATAGGCATGAACTTACCGTCATTTGCGGGTTCGAAGGCTGCTGCGAGTGACAGTGCATGACCTGAAGGTGTTTCTGAGGATAAGATGAACGTCCTATGCAGGCGGTCGCTATTCGACTTGATTAATTCGCATAGTTCATAAACATCTCCATATCCTTCGCCAAGCTCTATGAATCGTTGATTTAATATCATACATAACACTACCTTTCTAAATACGTAAATCTAGACTTATCATACCATTGTGAGCGCCAAGGTGCATTCATCAATTCGTCCTAGGGGGTGTAGGATTTGAAATTTATCGTAAGGACTATGTTTCTTTTACTGATTGTGAACGGTCTTCTAATTTATATGCATTATTATCAAGCGGTAGGCGCAGACAGTAAAGAGCCTAGCGTTGTAAAGTTCACCCAAGAGATTGAAGTGGTAAATCGTCCCGATGCTCTTCATATCCGCCAGCATTTCAGTGGCTTATTGGACATGCGGTATGAAATTGTTTGGCCAAAAGCCAGCACCAATCGTTCTTGTTATCTTGCGGACGCAACATCCTGCAATCGAATGGATGAGAATTCTATCGCTTTTCTTGAAGGGGAGAATGGACGACAATCCATTTCGTATGAAATACCCAAAAAAGGACCTCTAAAACAAACAGCTCTATTCAACGAACCGTTCGCTACACTACATGCTTCTTCTGCCTCGTACACATTATTCCATATGACTGATGAAACAGGGGTTGGTGGATTATGGGTAAATGGTTTGGAGCGAGTGGGTACTAAAAAAATGACGAACATCAATTATTCATTATTCCGTGGCAAGGGAGAAGTCAAGGAACTTTATTGGCAGCGGAATAATTTGCCTGTGCTCTATGCTGGGGATAGGCTCTCGGTATTTGGGGAAAGCGGCAATACTGAGCAACTTGGGGAAGTGGATAACGTACTTAAAGCAATTGATGCCAATCATTCAACGATTGTAATTGATGATACACGTCAGGCTGTTAATGCTACCCGGTTTATCGTTTCAAAAAATGCGGATGTGGATAAGGTATCGGTTCGATTGCTAAGGGAAAGTATGTATGCGCGTTTTACAATACCCGAAAACGAACGCATGACGGCCGAACTGGTAGCTTCGATTCTAGGAGAAACGCCAACAGGACTCGGGAAATCACGTAAAGCTTATCAAGTCCTTACTGAATCAATTACAGTAGAGGAACTAGGGAAATTCAAAAAAGTGTTGAATAATATGACAGGGCAAGAGCTTAATGCATCTGTTTTGGACGCGATAGCCGGAGAGATAACAGGCTTTAAGACATCTTACTTTACGAAAAATATTCATGATGATACAACTGCTCATCCGTTTCTTATCGAAGATCCACGGGAAATCAAATTTGATGGCACTAGCACTACAGATATTCGAATTCTATTGAAGGATGGAAAGACCCTGTATCCAGCGAAGAGAATTTTAAACCTTGCGGGCTATACCATCAAGACGAATGCGCGGTCCATTTACATTGAAAATGGCATCAGGAAATTTAGATTTCCTAGGAAAGAACTATTCTATGTCTATAATGAACAAAAATACGATGTTGTAACTATGCCATTCGAAGTACTGGAAGGTGATTTATATTTTGAAGAGAGTTGGTTTAAACGGTTGTTCCTATTAAGTGTCGAGAAAACGGCAGATACGATTGATATCATCAGAATGTCAACACTGGCAGAGGAGGGCGACAAGTGAGAGTTGTTGCAGGAACTAGAAAAGGTATTCCCTTGAAATCTTTACAGGGGACGGATACACGCCCGACATCGGATAAAGTGAAAGAGTCCGTATTCAATATAATCGGGCCTTACTTTGATGGTGGAATTGCCGTAGAATTGTTTGGGGGCAGCGGATCTCTTTCCCTTGAAGCTTTATCAAGAGGAATCGATGAGGCATTCCTATTTGAAAAAAATGTGAAAGCGTGTGCGATTATTAAAGCGAACGCGGAAAAATGCCGATTTACGGAAGAATTACATATCAAGCGTGCGGATGCTAGAAATGCGGTTAAAGTTTTGCAAGCGGAACGGAAGAAAGCAAAACTTCTTTTTATCGATCCCCCGTATGCGGAAACAGCATTTTATAATTTGGCACTTGAATTTGTAGAAGCAGACCTTCTGACTGAAAACGCTGTCATCGTTTGTGAGCATGAAAAGCAATTGGAATTACCAGAAGCGTACGGCAGTTATTATAAGATAAAAAGTTCAGTGTATGGAAATAGCGCTGTATCTATTTATGAGAAATGAGGTTTCAATAATGTCGAAAATTGCAGTTGTACCCGGAAGTTTTGACCCGTTAACGAATGGGCATCTAGATATTATCAAGAGAGCAGCGAGGGTTTTCGGTGACGTCAGAGTTGCTGTGATGAATAACTCCTCAAAAAACTCACTGTTTACTGTCGAAGAGCGTATGGCGCTTATTGAAGAGGTGACGTCTGTGTTTCCGAATGTGAAAGTGGAGTCGTCTTCTGGATTGCTCGTTGATTATGCCAAGAGTGTAGGGGCATCTGTAATTGTTCGCGGATTGCGTGCCGTTTCCGATTTTGAGTATGAAATGCAAATTACGTCTATGAACAGGTTTCTCGATGAGAGTATCGAGACATTTTTCATCATGACGAACAATCAGTATTCGTTCCTCAGTTCGAGTATTGTCAAAGAAGTGGCAAAGTACAGCGGTGAAATCTCAGGACTTGTGCCAATGCAAGTTGAAGAGGCGTTGAAAAAGAAATATCAAACTCGATGATTGTTAAATGGTTATGATGAAATTAAACTTTCATCATAACCATTTTATATTAATAAATAAGGTAGAAGATTACCGGAACGACAATGATGCTCCAAATTCGTCCGATTACGTAAGGGGTCATCGAGATTTTGCAGGTCTTTGCGATGACAAAAACTTGCATATGGATACTCAATCCGTTCATGGAAATGATTGCAGCGATAAGAAAAGGGAAAAACGGCAAGCCGTAAAAGTGATCTGTTGCTGATTGAACACCTGATGTCATTTCGAAAATGGCTAAGGCAATTGTTTTCGAAATCCCCATCTCCACAGTGAATGCCGAAGTGAAAACTGTTGACAGCACGGTTCCGAGAGAGGAAAAGAAAATGACCGTGGTTGCGACAAGAATAATGATTGTCGAACTTTCCTTGATAGCGTCTAGAAGTGGCACCCCTTTTACTTTCTTTTGAGGTTGTGAAAGAGGTGTTTCTATTTCGCTTTCGCGGTGCAGAAAAGCTACTGCAAGTAAAAAGAATAAAATATTCGCGATGTGGATGGCCGCAAGTAACTTCCACCCTGAACTTACATTTCCGAAAAGTTCTGTTCCAACGAAGCCGATGATAAACATCGGCCCGGGTGCATGGCATGCAGCTAGAAGTAGACCGCTTTGCTTCTGAGATAATTCACCGTTTTTCATCATTTCGGTTACTGTTACGGCACCGACCGGGAATCCGCCAAATGATCCGAGTACATATGCTTTCAAAAAACGCCTCCACTTCGGTACTTTCTGTGTACGATTGGGCATTTTTAAAAGCCATTGTGTCAATATGATATAGGGCAGTAAATAAGGAAGCAGTGCATGGATAAATAACTGTGCGCCCGCTTCGGCTCCGGCATGTGCAACGCTTGGCTGTAAAATGAACAGAATGATAAGTCCCCAAACGACTGAAAGATTTATCATATGATAAAGGCGTGCATGTATTCCGTTGACCACGCACTCGGCTCCTTTCGATTTCCAAGCATGACGAAAAAATTAGGTATAAATCTTTTGTCAGTCTTTTTTTGGTGCTACACTTATATATATGTAAAGAAAGTACAGGCTATTAACGGAGGTGGTCCTAAAATGAGAAAGAAACGATTCAGTATGATAGGTGTTTTGCTTGTTATCATAGCCATTTTGTTCATTTACCCGCTCGATTCTTATATATCGCAGCCAGGAGGAGCTTATGACTTGGATCCACTCGTTGAAGTGGTAGGCGGAGATAACAACGATATTGGGACGTTCAGTCTTATGACGATTTCCGTTTCAAAAGCGACACCAGCTTCTTATGTTTTATCGAAATTCACCGATAAGAAGAAGCTTCTCCCTGCTGAAAATGTAAGAAGAGATGGAGAAAATGACAAGGAATATAATATCCGGCAGAAGAAACTCATGACTGGTTCACAGTTCAATGCAATTACAGTTGCATTTGAAAAAGCGGGTATTCCTGTTGATATCCAGTATGATGGTGTATTTGTCATGATGGTCCTCGAAGGAGGCGCGGCCGACGGTATCTTGGAACTTGGAGACAAGATTCGTGTGGTTGACGGTGTGGAGTTGAAAGAATCAGGACAATTCTTTACGCTTATTGGAGATAAGAAATTGGGTGATGAAGTAAAGATTTCGTTGGATAGGGATGACAAGAAGCTCGATGTAACACTTGTCTTGAAAGAGATACCTGATAGTGATGGACGGGCAGGACTTGGCGTACGTTTTGAAGAGGATCGAACACTCACGACTGATCCAGAAGTCGATTTCAAAACATCGAATATAGGTGGACCATCTGCGGGTCTGATGTTCACACTTGAAATTATGAACCAGTTGCTTGATGAAGACCTCACAAAAGGATATAACATTGCTGGAACTGGAGAAATGTTGGAGGATGGAACCGTCGGAAGAATTGGGGGCGCGGACTTTAAAGTGATTGCTGCTTCCCGCCAAGACGTGGAAATATTCTTCGCACCAGCAGATGATTTACCTGATGAAGTAAGGGCGGCAAATCCTGGAATACTGACTAATTACGAAGAAGCTGTAATGATGGCAGAGAAAATCGGCACAAAAATGAAAATCGTGCCGGTGGAAACTGTAGATGATGCACTTGATTATTTAGCGACGTTGGAAAAGAAGTAAGTTGTTTGGTGTGGTCTTTTCTATGCGGTGTGTGGTGCCAGTAACTGCCATGTAAATTTAGCGAAGGCGCCTTACAGGGGGAGCCGAAGCCATCCCCGAGCACCGAAGCGGAGTTGAACGGAATCTTTATCTCAAACTAACATCTTCACTGAATGATAATTGGGTGTGTATTGTAATCAACACCGATTCGGGAACTAGAAGTGCCGTTTCCGATACCGAGTGCGTACATATCCGCTGCGTGGATATCGAAATCAAGTGAAGGATTTGAAAAGGCGGCTGCTTTGCTAATTAGAGGAAGCTTCAGCCTTTTTTTATGTTCATTCAAATATAATCTTCCGGCCGATGTCATTCCAAGTAATCGTAGATAGGAAGGAGTTTTCATACTGCTCCGTATATCGTACGTAAACCCGGTAAATATATGAGTAAGCATGCGCTGAAGTCGGGTCCAAGTGTACCTTTTGGATTTCACGTCCTTCATGAAGCCTTCAAATGTGCCGTTATCGGCTGCCGCGCGGTACAACAGATTCTCAATTCCTTCCGTTACGTCTGCAATCATCGCAAGTCGTTTTGGTCCTTCCCGTAAAATTGTGAAACGGAGCTGGGGATAGAAAGTCGGCCAGTTTCCAAAAGATTGATTTTCCGCTTGCCAATCGTGTAGAAGTTCGAGTGCTGTATCTGGCATGAAGTCTGTAATCGTTCCGAGCGTCTCTGATTCAAAAAAGGATTTTCTGATGCCGGTTGCACTTGCAATTGGGTTACCTGCTACAGCGTCGTCATGGTACTGGGCGACAATGCGCGGGATTGTGACGGCTTTCATTTCGGAGTCAATATTCCTAGCAGCTTCCATATAATGAAAACCTAAAATGTTGTTCGGTTTCGAGAGATCAGCAAGTGGTCCTTCGATTGTTGAGGAATTGGCGGCCATGGTGTAAGCCTCATTCAACGCTTTTGGATAACTGAGTCCCCGGCTGACAGCATCTTTCACAGTTTGTTCATAATTGTCGCCGGCTTGTTGGAGAAGAAGAAGACTTCTTTCGAAAGAGTTAACTTCACCATCTTCGCTACCGAAGCAGAAAGCACTGCACTGAGCAGCGTCCAGTAGCTGAATAGCACCTCTGGCGAAGGATGGGGCATTAGATGTCGCGAATGCATAAGGAAGCTCCAAAACGATGTCCACACCGTTTTTCAAGGCCATGTTCGCCCGGGACCATTTATCAACAAATGCAGGTTCCCCCCGTTGTAGGAAATTACCGCTCATGACGGCAATTACAACATCCGCGCCAGTTGTTATTTTTGCTTGTATCGCGTGATAAAGATGCCCGTTGTGAAACGGGTTATATTCGACGATAATTCCTGAAGCTTTCAAATTCGACACTCCTTTGCTACAATGAATATTAATTATACCTATGCGGCTGACGAAGTGACAAGAAAATATCTTGACATCCCTTTTCGCCCATTATATAATCAACATTGTTGTCTTGAGGTGATAGACATGAAATGGTCAATCCATCAATTGCAGAGATACAGACAAGGTGCGATGCCGCTTGACGAAGCTGTCGACCTTGAATCCGTGAAAAAACGGAATCCGGAAATCCGGAATATTACGCCTGTCCGAGTGACCGGAAGTTGTACAATCAGCTCCAAGAAATTGATATGCCGATTCCGGCTCGAAGGTACGTTGACATTACCCTGTTCACGAACATGGGAAGACGTCGAATTACCATTCGTAATCGAAGCTGACGAACAGTTCAGCTGGGATGAAGAAGTTCTCGCATCAGATGATGAAATTCATCCTGTTGTGGGTGAGGTAGTCGATCCGACCCCTGTATTTGAGGAGCTCGTCCTCCTTGAAGTGCCGCTTCAAATTTTCAGCGAAAATGCTGATGATATGCAAGAGGCTGAAGGAAAAGGCTGGTCATACGCGACTGACGAGGTGTACAATGCCAGGCTCCGTAAGGAACTGGAAACGAAAGTGGATCCTAGACTTGCCGATTTGGCAAAGTTCTTTGAATCCAAGGACGAATAGGCGAACGTAAGGAGGTGCCCCAGATGGCTGTACCAAAAAGAAGAACATCCAAAACAGTTAAAAACAAGCGCCGTACGCATTATAAATTGCAAGTACCGGGAATGACTACTTGTACTAACTGTGGCGAAATCAAATTGGCTCACCGCATTTGTAAATCATGCGGTCATTACAAAGGAAAAGAAGTTGTAGGCGAATAAGTAAGATTTGCCTATGAAGGCTACCGTGAGACCATGGCTCACGGTGGCCTTTTTTCTATACCCAAGAAAAGCGGAAGCGGCCGCTGTAGCTGGACAACAAGAAAAGCGGAAGGCGTCGTTTAGCCCCGACAAGCGCTGGAAGTCCACAGGAAAAAGGCGCTCTTTGCCTTTTCCTGTGGACTGAAGCGACTCGAGGGGCTGACGCCTGCAGCTAGACAGTAAGAAAAGCGGAAGGCACCCCGGAGTGCCGAAGCGTATTTGAAGGAAATCTTTATTCAAATTATACACACAATGGGGGGAATGGACATGTCTTACACAATTGCTATCGAAAATGGAATTGCTACTTTTACAATTGACCGTCCTGAAATGCGCAACGCCATTAACTATACGGTTATGGATGGCCTCGAACAATTTCTAAATCGTATTGAAAATAATGAAGAAGTCGCATATGCCGTCATTACGGGTGCGGGAGATCGGGCATTCTGTTCGGGTGGAGATTTATCTGAATTTCATGCCTTACGTACGTCCGATGAGGCATATCCAATGCTAAGCAGAATGGCGGGCCTATTATACCGGGTTGCTACGCTACCGATGCCTGTCATTGCGCTCATCAATGGTGCTGCCGTAGGTGGTGGTTGTGAAATTGCTACTGCTTGTGATTACAGGGTCATGTCATCCACAGCAAAGGCTGGTTTCATTCAAGGGACACTTGCTATTACTACGGGTTGGGGCGGTGCTACGCTGCTGTTTGAAAAAGATGGCAAGCATGACCGTGTGTTGCGCCTACTGTCTGAAGCTGGGGTGCATACGGCTGATGAAATGTTTGAAGCGGGTTGGGCAACTGAAACTTATGAGGGCACTGCTGAAAACGGGCTTCAACGGTTTCTTGCCAAAATGTCCGCGCATCATCCGGCTGTCCATCGAGCGTATAAAACGATTGCTATTCGGAAATGGACAGCTGATTTTATTCGTGACCGAATGATTGAAGAGTCGCGTCAATGTTCAATTCTTTGGGGAAGTGATGCACACCATGAAGAAGTGGCGCAGTTTTTATCGAAAAAATAAATTGTTTCAAAGACCGCTGTACATGTCCTATGCATGTGCAACGGTTTTTTTAATTGAATTAAATAAGTTAAGTATTGTCCCTTAGTTATAAGGCGTTTTTTGCTTTGATTGGGACCGTCCATCTTGTTATGACCGGCATGGGGCCAGTTATGCTCGCCTTGGGTACGATTATGACCGGCATGAGCCCTATTATGCTTGGCATCAGCCGTATTATGACCGCCACGACTTTTTAATCGCACAAAACCATTTTGAAGTTAAAACTTCCGGAAATTGACTAGTTGAAATGGCATGAAAAGATGTTTTTTTCAGACAAAGGTTGAAATCGCTTTCATTCATCGTATAAACTAGAGAGGGATGGAGAAATACACATCAAATTGTTTGGGGGATTAATATGGATAAAATACTGATTGCGAATCGTGGGGAAATCGCTCTTAGAATCATAAAGACTTGTAAACGTCTAGGTATTGCCACTGTCGCTGTCTATTCTGAAGCAGACGCAGACATGCCGTTCGTGAAAGAAGCGGACGAGGCGTTCTTGCTAGGACCTGCACAAGTTCAACAATCCTATTTAAAAGCGGATGATATAATCGAAATTGCGGTTCGTGCGGGAGTAGATGGCATTCATCCGGGGTACGGGCTTCTTTCTGAAAATGCAGAATTTGTACGTAAAGTACAAGCTGCGGGAATCCAATTCATCGGGCCTGATGCAGATACAATTGATAAGATGGGTGACAAAATCGGTTCACGTGTAACGATGAAAGCGGCAGGGGTGCCGGTCGTACCTGGAACTGATGAAGGAATTACTTCTTTGGAAGATGCCGTGCGTGCAGCAGTTGAGATCGGTTATCCGATCATGCTGAAAGCGAGTGCTGGCGGCGGTGGGATCGGTATGATTCGTTGTGAAGATGAGCAAGCGCTCAGTCAACAATTCCAATCCGTAAAGAATCGAGCGAAAGCATATTTTGGGGATGATGTTGTTTTCCTTGAAAAATTCATAACGAATGCCCGTCATATCGAGGTGCAGATTTTCGGAGACAACTTCGGAAATGTTGTCCATTTGTTTGAACGTAATTGTTCGGTACAACGACGTAACCAAAAAGTGATTGAGGAATCACCTTCACCACACTTGCCGGAAGAAGCGCGCCATCGTCTTTATAAAGCGGCAGTCGATGCAGCAAAAGCGGTTTCTTATAAAAATGCAGGAACGGTCGAATTTATTGTCGATGAAAATAATGAACACTACTTTTTGGAAATGAATACTAGACTTCAAGTTGAACATCCGGTGACTGAAGAAGTGACTGGGTTTGACCTTGTCGAATGGCAACTTGAAATTGCGAACGGCAATAAGCTTCCTGTGATAGACCAAACGAGCATCAAGTCGACAGGCCATGCAATTGAATTCCGTATTTACGCGGAAGATCCGGTTAAATTCTTGCCATCACCGGGGACAATTAATAAACTTAATTGGGGAGATACTACGGGAATCCGTATTGACTCAGGATATGTTGAGGGTGGGAAAGTGACGCCTTTCTATGATCCACTCATCTCAAAAGTAATTGTCCACGCAACAACTCGGGAAGAAGCGATTCAAAAATCGGCAGCTTTCCTTTCAAAAGTAGAAATTGAAGGTTTGAAAACGAATATACCGCTATTCAATAATTTTCTGAAATCCGAGGAATTCCTTACAGGTGACTATTCGACAGCGGTTTTAAACACATGGAGCGCAAAACAAAAGGAGGAAACAATAAAATGACAGCATTAAAAGCAACGATGGCAGGTACAGTGTTTACAGTGAACGCAGCGGTAGGGGAAGAAGTAACAGCGGGACAAGTTATCATCGTACTCGAATCGATGAAAATGGAAATTCCGGTTGAAGCGGAATCGGCTGGAAAAGTAGCAACGATTAATGTACAAGTCGGCGATTTCGTTAACGAAGAAGACGTTCTAGCTACAATCGAAATCTAGAAAAGCGTAAGCGCCTTGGTAGGCGCTGGAGTCTAGACATAGAAAAGCGTAAGCGCCTTGGTAGACCCGAAAAGCGCTGGAAGGCCTAAAGATAAAGGCGCTTTTTGCCTTTAACTTTAGGACTGAAGCGACTCGAGGGGCTAGGCGCTTCAGTCTAGACACATAGAAAAGTGGAGACGGCCTTCAATGAACACAGCCTAAATTCGCCACATCGTGTGGCGACGGCTGCGTGACCTACATCCTGTAGGCCCGCGACAGGCATAAGACGGAACGGCGAAGCGGTGTTCTTTGTCGCGTAGTTGGGCTGGCTTATGACCCGAGCATCTGGCCGCTGGAGCTAGTCATAGAAAAGCGTAAGCGCCTTGGTAGACCCGAAAAGCGCTGGAAGGCCTAAAGATAAAGGCGCTTTTTGCCTTTAACTTAAGGACTGAAGCGACTCGAGGGGCTAGGCGCTGGAGCTAGACATAAGGGAATGCGGGAAAATGGTTGATGAAAGGGGTTTTATAAATGACTAAAATAACACAACAGACGGCTTACAATGAAAAACTTGAAGCGAAATTGCAAGGGGTTTTTGCAGGGGGCCATCCAAAATATCACGAAAAGTTGAAAGAACAGAACAAACTTTTCGTCCGTGATCGATTGGAACTTCTTTTCGATGACGGGGAATATACAGAAGACGGTAGGTTTGCCAATTGTGAAGCAGGGGATTTACCGGCGGATGGTGTCGTTACGGCGATGGGGAAAGTGAACGGCCAGACGGTTTGTGTGATGGCGAATGATTCAACGGTGAAGGCAGGGTCATGGGGAGCCCGTACGGTTGAGAAGATTATTCGTATTCAGGAAATTGCAGAGAAGAACCGTGTACCAATGCTATATCTTGTCGATTCAGCGGGAGCTCGTATTACAGATCAGCTTGACATGTTCCCGAACCGTCGCGGTGCAGGGAAGATATTCCACAACCAAGTGAGGTTATCGGGTTTCATCCCGCAAATTTGTGTTCTATTCGGTCCTTCCGCTGCAGGTGGTGCGTACATACCCGCATTTTGCGATATCGTTATTATGGTAGAGGGCAATGCGTCGATGTATTTAGGTTCACCGCGCATGGCCGAAAAAGTAATCGGTGAAAAAGTAACACTGGAAGAAATGGGCGGTGCCCGCATGCATTGTTCAGTGAGTGGTTGCGGCGATGTGCTTGCGGCGAATGAAGAAGAAGCGATTGCGGAAGCGCGTCGTTATCTAGCATATTTCCCTGCGAACTTTACAGAAAAACCCGCTTTAAAAGAAACGGTGGAGGCGAAAGTAGGCCGAACGCTTGAAGCAATCATTCCGGAAAACCAAAACGCGCCATTTGATATGT
This sequence comes from Sporosarcina psychrophila, assembly GCF_001590685.1. Lineage (GTDB taxonomy): Bacteria > Bacillota > Bacilli > Bacillales_A > Planococcaceae > Sporosarcina > Sporosarcina psychrophila. Next base: position 3,366,432 of record NZ_CP014616.1, on the reverse strand, counting down.
ATGAAGCGATTGACGCATTAATTGATGATGGCAGTTACTTTGACGTTAAGAAATTATTTGCCGGTGAAATTATTACAGGTTTGGCTAGAATCGAAGGACAACCGGTTGGTATCATTGCCAATCAACCGAAAGTAAAAGGTGGAGTTTTGTTTGTGGATTCTGCAGACAAAGCAACGAAATTCATTAATCTTTGTGATGCATTCTCTATTCCTCTGCTATTCCTTGCCGACGTTCCGGGCTTTATGATTGGAACGAAAGTTGAGCGTGCAGGAATTATTCGCCACGGCGCGAAATTAATTATGGCGATGAGTTCAGCGACTGTTCCGAAAATATCAGTTATTGTCCGGAAAGCTTATGGAGCTGGACTGTACGCGATGGCAGGTCCAGCGTTTGAGCCGGATGTCTGTATCGCGTTACCGACTGCTCAAATTGCGGTTATGGGACCTGAAGCAGCAGTAAATGCAGTCTATTCGAATAAAATCGAAGCGATTGAAGATCCAAAAGAGCGGATTGCGTTTGTTCAGGAAAAACATAAGGAATACAAAGAAGAAATTGATATTTATAAGATGGCATCTGAACTGATTATTGATGAAATTGTAGCACCATCAAGCTTAAGAGGTGTGCTTGCGGATAGATATCGTTTCTACAGTACAAAAGATGTTCCACAACCACCAAGAAAACATCCAGTTTATCCTGTATAATCGAGTATAGAACAAAAAAGGTCCACTGAAGTTCAGGTGGGCCTTTTCAATTAAAGAAAAATAAGTGTACGGTTTTTGATACGGAACAGTGTCTAGCTCCAGGCGCCACCCCCTTGGGTCATAAATCGTTTTGCTGTGGTGGCTGAAGTGCGCCTCCTCGCAAACCATCTTATGCCTGTCGGGGCTGAACGGCGCTTTGCGCTTTTCATTTGAAAGGAGGGATAACGTATGGAGGTAATCATTGCTGGTGCAGGCTCAATTGGACTACTGCTTGGGTCATTTTTGTCCGAGGCTGGAATAGACGTGACGTTCTACGTGAGAAGAGAAGAGCAAGCTGAACTAATTCGAGCAAAAGGAATTCAACGCATTAATCAAGACAATACTACAGACGTATTGCGTGTGCATGCGACGACGGATATCCGAAATCTATCGGCTACCGCGCTTTGGGTTGTGGCGGTCAAATATGCAGGTCTCCGTGATCTCCTTTCAGAAATGCAGGAAACACATATAATCAATCCTGTCCTGTTCGTCCAGAATGGCATCGGGCATTTGGAATTGGTGAAGAGTTGTGAATTTCCGCATGTTGCATTTGCGACTGTCGAGCATGGAGCGCGCCGGATAGATGACCGTACTGTCTCACATAATGGGGTTGGGATGGTAACAATTGCAACTGCCCACGGTGACGACAGCCTATTCGATTTAATTGGACAGGTACATTCGGACATATTTCCAATAAGGCGTCATTCAGATGCGGAACAGATCCTTCTGCGAAAAGTACTGATTAATTGCATGATCAATCCATTGACAGCCATTCTCAAGGTGGAGAATGGTGAGTTGCTTACAAACGATTATTGCCTCACACTTTTCAATGCCTTGTATGAAGAACTGCTAGATGCGTTTCCAGAAATGCAGTCGATTCTCTCGTACGCAGACGTAGCGGATGTCTGTAGAAAAACTGCACGCAATCGCTCGTCGATGCTAGTGGATCGTTTGGCTGGCCGACCGATGGAAATCGAGACGATTGTTACTGCTGTAATTCGAAAAGCAAATGGACGTAACAAGTCGTTACCGTTTCTTACGACATATGAACAGATGTTGTTTGCCGTTGAGTGGAAAGGGGCGAAGCTATGAATGAAGTGGTTGCTGCTTTTCTAGGGATGATCATTTTGTTTCCGTTCATTGTGACGATTGCCTTCATGGTTGTTATGCGGAAGATGGGTAAAGCTCCAGCATCCATCCTTGGGCTTGCCGCGGACGTCACGACTCCGTTGCTATTTATAGCGGTCTATGTTGTATCACAAGCGATATTTGGACAAGGAATATGGGTTTACATAATAGGGATTGCAATCATCATTGCGATTGTCTATGCCTTCATTGAGCGCAGCAAAGTGAAGGAATTCCAAATTGCTCGGCTCTTGCGAAAAACATGGCGATTTTACTTTCTCGTTTTATTGGCCGCCTATGTCATTCTTATCATTACCGGTATGGTAATGAAGATCGTCGAATATGTAAGATAGGTATCGGTGTTTATTGTGTAAGCGTATATTTTTCAATCCTGTAGCTTGAAATGTTATACTCTGTTCATACCGATAGTTACAAAGGGGCATGAATAATGGAATTAGAATCATTAGCATTACAAGAAAAAAATAAAGTGATGCAATCGTACAATAACGATAAAGAATTTCTACATACTTTTTTTGATTATGAAAATGAAGAAAGCTCTTATCCCGCTAGGCTAAAGGAACTCGCAGGTCGTACGTTTGAAAGGCGTCAGCTTGCAGAAACAATCCGTTCATTCATGGAACCCTTTGGAATATCAGCGAATGCTAATACGCATATTGAAGAACTTGCGGAAAATGCAGTTGCCGTAGTTGGAGGACAGCAAGCGGGTATTTTAACGGGACCCTTATACTCTGTTCACAAAGCAATATCAGTTATCTTACTTGCGAAAAGGCAAAGGGAGAAACTTGGTGTGCCTGTTGTTCCAGTGTTTTGGGTCGCAGGTGAGGATCATGACTTGAATGAAATTAATCACGTCTATACGGAAATGGAAGGCCGCGCAACGAAACATCAATACCGTGGGAACTTCATACTGAAGCTGATGGCATCCGATGCGCAGTATGACAAACAGGTGATGGAATCGTTAGTGAAAGACATTTTTGGCAAGTTTGGTGAAACGGCATATACAAAAGATTTGTTGGATGAAGTCCTTAGTGCGGTGGAGCAGGAAAAGTCGTTTACACAGTTTTTCGTTAGGCTCATGAACGGTCTTTTCAAAGAAGAAGGTCTATTGTTCATAGATTCAGCATCCAAACAGTTACGGGAGCTAGAAAAATCCTATTTTGTTCATCTAATTGAAGAATCTGAGCAGCTTGCTGAGGTCATTTCGAAAAAAGAAGAATTGTTTGCAGAAAAAGGTTTTGGTTCTCCGATGGGTGCTGAATTGGATGCGGCGAATCTCTTCTACATTCATGACACGGGTCGAGTTCTTCTTTCAAGAAAAGATGGTTTTTTCGTCAATGAAAGCTCAGGCCTCCGGTTTTCGAAAGCCGAGATGCTTAGAATCGCTCAAGAAGAACCTTGGCTATTGAGTAATAATGTCGCGACAAGACCGCTGATGCAAGACATGGTCTTCCCGGTACTTGCATTCGTTGGAGGGCCTGGAGAAATTGCTTATTGGGCAGTCTTGAAAGAGGCGTTCCATCATCTAGATATGAAAATGCCGATTATTGTACCGAGAATGTCCATGACATTGGTAACACCACAAGTGAAGCATGCATTAGACGAAAAAAACTTCACGTTTGATGATGTCATGTCGGGAGCGGTATTTACTGCGCGGGAGCAATTCGCTAGTGGGTTACAGGATGAACGTTTCGATTCGGTTGTGGATGAAACGGAGAAGATATTGGGTCAGCAGTATGAAAAAATTGCTGAATTTACTGAGCAACAAGGACCTATGATGCAAGAATTGCTCGAAAAAAATCTTCGTTTCCATACAAAGCAGTTGGATTATCTTAAAGGAAAAGCGGAAGAAGCAGTATTGTTGAAGCATGACGCTGAACTTCGCACATTTGGCATACTGGAAGGGGAATTGTTTCCAGAAGGTGTGTTGCAAGAACGACTTTACACTCCGTACACTTATTTGAATAGTTATGGACCAACCCTTATCCGGGATATTTTAGGATTACCATTTTTAATGGACGGGACCCACAAAATCATCTATTTATAAGTGGTGAACTAGAAAGACACTCTTGCAAGCACAGTTCGTGCTGCGAGGGTGTCTTTCTTTATATTCAGAAAAATCTCACTGAAACAAGTACTATTGACACATTTTCACGTTAAAAGAGCATAAATGTTAGGAAACAGGTGGAGGAATGTGGGGGGATGTGGTACATTAACTTCATATAGTGGGGTGAAGAGTATGTTCATGGGCGAATATCAGCATACTGTCGATATGAAAGGTCGCTTGATTGTTCCTTCGAAATTTCGGGAACATTTAGGTGAGGGCTTTGTATTGACTCGCGGCCTGGACAATTGTCTCTTCGGTTACCCGATGGATGAATGGAAGCGTCTCGAGGAAAAGCTTAAGGCTTTACCCGTGACGAAAAAAGATGCTCGTGCATTTGCAAGATTTTTCTTTTCTGGGGCAACGGAGGTTGAACTGGACAAGCAAGGTCGCATCAATATTCCGGCATCATTACTCCAATATGCAAAGGTTGAAAAAGATTGTGTCGTAATTGGAGTTTCAGGCCGTATTGAAATCTGGTCTAAAGCATTGTGGGATGCCTATTATGATGAATCTGAACAATCGTTCAATGAAATTGCAGAAAACATTATTGACTTTGATTTTTAAACAAAATGAATTTTTGAAAGTGGGCGGTTCCGATTTTTAACCATACAACAGTTTTACTTTATGAAGCCGTCGAAGGCCTAAATATAAAAAATGATGGCATCTATGTCGATTGCACTTTAGGTGGAGCCGGTCACAGTATAGAAATTGCTAAGAAATTATCGCCAGAGGGCAGACTTATCTGCTTTGATCAAGATATAACTGCGATTGAAGTTGCAAAAGAGAGATTGAAGGATTATCTCCCTCAAGTAACGTTTGTCCATTCGAATTTCAGAAACTTGAAATCTGAATTGGAGAAAATAGGGATTTCTGCAGTAGATGGTATTCTTTATGACTTAGGTGTTTCATCACCACAGCTTGATACAGCTGAACGAGGATTTAGCTATAATTTGGATGCGCCACTTGACATGCGCATGGATACGGATGCGCTATTAACCGCACATGATGTTGTGAATGACTGGCCGTATGAAGATTTGGTACGTATCTTTTTCCGTTATGGCGAAGAAAAGTTCTCGAAAAGAGTTGCGCGTAAAGTTGAAGAAGCAAGACAGCAATCTCCAATCGAAACCACTGCTGAACTTGCTGAACTGATCAAGCTAAGCATCCCAGCGGCAACAAGACGGACGGGCGGGCATCCCGCGAAAAGAGTATTCCAAGCAATTCGAATCGCTGTGAACGATGAACTTGGTGCAGCTGAGGACTCTTTAACGGATGCGATTACATTGCTTAATCCTGGAGGACGTATTAGCGTCATTACATTCCATTCATTAGAGGACAGGCTATGTAAAACGATATTTAAAGAAGCATCCTCTTTACCGGATCTTCCACCGAACTTGCCAGTAATACCGGAAGGCATGGAGCCTATATTGAAGCTAGTAACTCGAAAACCAATTGTTCCCGGTGAAAAAGAGATAGAAGAGAATAAGCGGGCAAGATCCGCTAAACTCAGAATCGTTGAAAAGAAGTGAAAGGGGAAATGTGTGAATGGCATTAGAACAAAGAAAATTCCAGACGTCAGCTATACGTGAACTTGAAACACCAGTAGTTCCAAGAAAACAGCCTCAAATACGACCTTCTCGAAAAGTCTTTTCTGCCGGGGAGAAATTCCTGTTCGTGCTGTTTGCAACAATCCTTGTCCTATTCTCAACAATGATTTTACATACACAAGCACAAATTAATGATACAAACAGGGAAGTGCAGTTGCTTGGAAAGGATGTTTCAGAAACAACAAAACAAAATATGGAATTGTCCATCCAAGTGAAAGAAAAGTCTACATATGATCGGATATGGAAGAAAGCGAAGGAACTTGGCCTGAATCCAAACGAGAACAACGTAAAGGTTGTGCCTGGACAATGAAAAAAAAGTTTCGATTCCAATGGGGAGCCTTTCTGATGTTTTTGGTATACGGAGGGCTCTTTTTCCTTTTGTTTGGAAGAATATTATTCATTCAAGCAACAGGACAAGCGGAAGGAAAAGTGATGGCGACGCTTGCAGAGTCGAAATACGCAAGAGAATCGGTATTGAAAGCGGATCGGGGGACGATTGTCGATCGTAACGGAGAGCTAATCGCCTCCGATACGTTGAGTTACCGGCTCATTGCCGTATTGAGTAAAGATGCAAGCAAAGGCTCGAAAAAACCGTTGCATATCACTGATATTGAAAAAACTGCAGAAGTACTTGCCGAATATTTACCACTTGAAAAAGATGCAATTGTATCTCGCCTGACAAATGTGAAAGCAGAAACATATCAAGTGGAATTCGGGAAGGCTGGCCGTGATATTAATCACGAAACGGTTATGGCGATTAAAAAGCAGAAACTACCTGGACTCCTTTTCATTGAAGACCAAACAAGATATTATCCGAATGGCGTTTTTGCATCGTATTTAATTGGCTTTGCGATGAAAGAAGAAGATAGTGAAAGAAATGTAACTACTGTTGGGAAAATGGGTTTGGAGAAAACCTATAATAAAGAGTTAAATGGCACTGACGGCAAAGTAGATTTCAAATCAGATGGCTTCGGTTTCATGTTACCGAAAGCAGAAGAAGCAATTGTCGCTGCCAAAGACGGTTATGAAATTCAGTTGACTCTCGACAAGACCATTCAAAACTTCATGGAAGATGCAATGAATCGTGTTGAAAGCGAATATTCACCCAAAAAAATACTCGCTGTAGTAGCGGATCCAAAAACGGGCAAAATATTAGCAATGAGTCAGCGTCCTGCATTTCACCCATCTACCCGTGAAGGGCTTACGGAGAACTGGTTGAATCAGGCTGTAGAAACGACAATCGAACCGGGCTCTACGACTAAAATGTTTACAGTTGCTGCGGCGATTGAAGAAAAAAAGTGGGTTCCAACCGACTTCTTTAAATCGGGACAGTATACACTTTATGATCGAACAATACGCGACCATAATATTACAGGCTGGGGCTACATTTCATTCCTTGAAGGTTTCCAAAGGTCTTCGAACGTCTCGATGGCTTATTTACTGGAACGGATGGGTGATAAAACATATATTGAGTATTTACGGAAGTTTGGATTTGGAGAAAAGACTGGAATTGATTTACCGAATGAAGCACCAGGAAGAATTTTAGATACGTATCCAATCGAAAGATTGACAACTGCTTTTGGCCAAGGATCAACGGTCACGCTAATGCAGATGATGCAAGCAGCAACAGCAATCGCTAATGATGGTGTCATGATGAAACCTTATGTGATCGATAAAATTACCGATCCGAATACGGGGAAAATCATAAAAGATCAGAAGCCGGAGGAACAAGGAAGTCCAGTTTCAGCCAAAACAGCAAAAGAAGTAAGGAAATTACTTGCTTCGACAGTTACCTCTAAGTATGGAACCGGTAAAAAATTTGCTCTTAATGGCTATACAGTAGGCGGTAAAACAGGTACTGCCGAAATTCCGAATCCATCGGGTAATGGCTATTTAGCTGGACACGGAAATTATTTGTACTCATTTCTCGGTATGGCACCTGCAGAAGATCCACAGTTACTAACATATGTGATTGTCCAGCAGCCGAAGCTGAAAGCAGGAGAAATCGGTTCTGATCCGGTTTCGAAACTGTTCACCTCTATTATGGATAACAGTTTGCGCTATATGAATATTGTACCGAGTGGAGAAGACATAGTTGAGCCGACTGTCATTCGTGACTACACAGGGAAAGATTCGGCCGATGCAATTGTAAAATTGCAAGAAGACGGCTTTGTCCCTGAAATCATTGGTGAGGGTGGGGAAATCGATATACAATATCCATATGCCGGTACGAAACTCGTAGAAGGCTCGGTCGTCCTATTGCATACAAAAGGTGTAACCGCATTGCCTGACTTTACTGGATGGTCGAAAAAAATGGTGCTTTCGTATAAAATGTTATCTGGGCTTGATTTACGGCTTAACGGAGATGGGTATGTAACTGAGCAAAGCCTGTCAAAAGGGTCTGTAATCGGGCTAGAAGAGCCAGTTGTCATTAAGTTGCAGTCGCCATCAGAAATCTATAAACCCGTAGAGGAAGACACCGAGGAAGAGGACGTTGTAGGTGGCTAACGAATAGCCGTCCATGTCACATCATACGTTGATAGAAAAACGAGAGGTGTGTAACCGCTGCGGACGTTTATACAATTGCAATCTAAAAAAAGGTTACGAGCAGTATTTATCATATTTCTAATCTGTCTAGGGATGGTTGTTGCAAAGTTATTCCATGTACAAATCATTGACCATGAATTGCTGAAAGGTCGCGCGGAAGCGAACTGGGATCGTGAAATCCCATTCGGTGGAGTACGCGGGGATATTGTTGATCGAAATGGTGATTTGATTGTCGGCAATAGATTGGCGCCGACACTTTATTTCATGCCATCTCAAAATCGAGAAGTGAAAAGTGCAGCGACTGCGCTTGCAAGTATTCTAAATGTAGATGCAGCCAAGCTAGAAGAGAAAATGGCAAAAAGAGAAGTTATGGTTAAAATAGCGCCTGAAGGAAAAAATATTACCAAAGAGCAGGCGGATGAAATAGCCCTCCTGCAAATAGATGGATTATATACAGGCGTTGATTTCGCAAGGCATTATCCGAACGGAGAGCTACTATCAAGATTGGTAGGTTTTACGGGTTATGATGGTAATGGATTGGCAGGCATTGAATACGCATACGATGAAATTCTAAAAGGAACGGGCGATAGGATTCGTTTATATACGGATGCTAAAGGAATTCCGCTTCCGCATGTGGACGACGGTTTTAAAACCGGGGACAAAGGTGCGTCTGTTGAGTTGACAATCGATTTACGTATGCAGGAGATTGTTGAGCGTGAAATGTTGCAGGCGATGGAAAAGTATGATGCCACTCAAGCACTGGCGATTGTCATGAACCCTAAAACAGGCGAATTGCTGTCGATTGCCTCCGCACCGACTTTTCACCCTGCGGAATATCAAAACGTAGACCCAAGCATTTACAATCGTAACTTACCTGTTTGGATGACTTTCGAGCCGGGTTCGACATTCAAAATTCTAACGCTTGCCGCGGGACTTGAAGAAAAGGTCATTGATCTTCATAAAGAGCATTTTTATGATCCAGGTTATGTAATGATTGGAAAAGCTAGATTACGTTGTTGGAAAAGAGAAGGACATAAGGATCAGACTTTTCTCGAAGTCGTTGAAAATTCATGCAACCCGGGATTTGTTGAAATCGGGCAGCGATTAGGGCCGAAAAAGTTAAGCAAATATATCAAGGACTTCGGTTTTGGAGAATCAACAGGATCAGGAATTGCAGGCGAATCAAAAGGGATTCTTTTTTCTGAAAAAAACTTTGGACCTGTCGAACAAGCGACAACCGCATTTGGTCAAGGGATTTCAGTGACACCGATTCAGCAAGTTCAAGCAGTTGCAGCAGCGATAAATGGCGGTTATCTTTATCGTCCGTATATCGTGAAGGAAATTACAGATGATAAGGGAAAGACACTTCAATCATTTGGTCCGGAAATGCAGCGACAGGTAATCAGTGAGGAAACATCTAAGCAAGTAAGGGAAGCGCTAGAATCGGTTGTTGCAAATGGTTCGGGCCGTAATGCGTTTACAGATGGACTGCGTGTTGGCGGAAAGACTGGTACCGCACAAAAGGTTGTCGATGGTGTTTATAAAGACGGTGATTATATCGTTTCGTTTATCGGGTTTGCACCAGCAGATGATCCCGAGTTACTCGTCTATATTGCAATTGATAGTCCGAAAAACTCCATTCAGTTCGGAGGCGTCATAGCAGCGCCTATAGTAGGTCGAATCATTGAAGAAATTGCCCCGCTAGCTGGCATTACGAGTAGGGAAGGGCAAATTGAAAAAGAATATAGATGGGGCGATTCATTAACACATCGGGTCCCGGATCTGACAGGAATGACAAAAGGGAAAATCACTAGCCAATTGTATACGTATCGTATCGAATGGCACGGTTCCGGGGAACAAGTGAAATACCAGTTACCTGTAGCTGAAACATTAATCACGGTTGATGATGTTATTCACGTTTACACTGAATAACCATTTAAATGCAAAGTCTGGTACAGCGCAAATAAGTTGCTGCATCAGAAGTTAGAAGGAGAAAAATATTATGACACTTGTCACTACATTGACGGCCATTGTGGTCGCGTTTATCATTTCAACATTATTGGGATTTGTTATTATTCCAGCCCTTAGGAGATTGAAGTTTGGGCAGAGTATCCGTGAGGAAGGTCCCAAAGCCCATCAGAAAAAGGCAGGTACACCTACGATGGGCGGGCTTATTTTCATCGGTTCAATTATCATTTCGACGCTTGCCCTTTCGTACATATATGACGTGCTGACGACACAGACGATTGTCTTGTTACTCGTTCTTGTAGGTTTTGGCATCATCGGTTTTCTAGATGATTTTATAATCGTCGTCTTGAAAAGGAATCTTGGGCTGACATCTATTCAAAAGCTGATTGGCCAAATTATCGTTGCGGTTGCTGCATTCTTCCTTTTGAAGTTAGGACCGTTCGATACTGCGGTACAAATTCCTTTCACAGAATTTGAAATTGAGCTTGGTGTATTCTATGTTGCATTCCTCGTTTTTTGGCTTGTCGGATTTTCCAATGCAGTAAATCTATCTGATGGATTGGATGGACTTGTTGCGGGGACATCATCTATCGCTTTTGCCGCATTTGGAGTTCATGCTCTTATATACGGACAACATGATATTGCGGTCTTTGCCTTTGTAGTTACAGGAGCAATGCTTGGTTTTTTAGTTTTCAATGTCAAGCCTGCAAAAGTTTTCATGGGGGATACAGGATCCTTAGCACTAGGTGGGGCACTCGCGATGATTTCGGTTTTGATTAAACAAGAATTCCTACTTGTCATCATTGGAATTGTTTATGTCATTGAAACGCTTTCTGTTATTATCCAAGTCATTAGTTTCAAAACGACGGGTAAACGGGTATTTAAAATGAGTCCGATTCACCATCATTTTGAATTATCGGGTTGGTCCGAGTGGAAAATTGTTATTGTTTTTTGGGGAGTCGCGTTTTTGGCGGCAATAGTCCCTGTCTTGTTGGAGGTGTTGTAAGTGAAAAATGCCAATCAGTTTAACGGAATGAAAATACTTGTTCTGGGTCTGGCGAAGAGTGGCTGTGCTGCATCATCGCTATTACATGCATCTGGTGCTCATGTAACGGTTAATGATGCATCACCTGAAGCAGGTAATGAAGAAGCGGCAGAGCTTCGCTCGAAAGGTATCCGTGTTATATGTGGTGGTCATCCTGCTGATATTCTTGACGCTGGATATGACATCGTTGTGAAAAATCCAGGCATCCCCTACAGTAATTCAGTTATTGTGGAAGCAATCGGCAAAGGAATTCCGGTGTGGACAGAAATTGAACTTGCTTCTAGGATAAGTGAAGCACCAATTGTAGGGATTACAGGATCGAACGGTAAAACAACAACAACAACGTTGCTGTACCATATGCTTAATATTGGCAATAAGCACCCACTAATCGCGGGAAATATTGGGACGGTCTCTTGTACTGTTGCCGAAAAAGCTACGCAAGACAACATCATCGTCCTTGAGGCCTCGTCCTTTCAACTAATGGGGATCGATACGTTCCAACCTAAAATAGCCATTTGGACGAATTTGTATGATGCACATCTCGATTATCATGGAACTTCTGAAGCGTACGCGGTGGCAAAATATGGCATCACAAAAAATCAAACAGCAGAAGATTACTTTATATATAACGATGATCAGCCGAAACTTCGAAAGTATGCTGCTCGTTCATCTGCTGTGAAAGTTCCTTTTTCTTTGACTGGAATGAAAGAAAACGGTATATCGGCTGATGATGAGCAAATATACTGGAATGGGAAACCTTATGTATTGCGATCCGTCATAAAGTTGCCGGGACAACATAATCTTGAAAACATTCTTGCTGCAACTGCGGCAGCAATTCTTTTAGGTTGTGACAAAAAAGCAATTGAGAGCGTGTTAAGTTCCTTTACTGGTGTTCGGCACCGGATGCAATTCGTTAAGGAATTACAAGGCCGGAAGTTTTACAATGACTCAAAAGCAACGAATACGCTAGCTACGAAAAGTGCATTAGCTGCGTTTGATGTACCGACTATTCTAATTGCTGGTGGATTGGATCGAGGCCAGTCATTTGAAGAGTTGCGCCCCTACATGAGTGATGTAAAAGCAGTCGTCGCTGTGGGAGAAACAGCCGGGAAGTTTGCGGAATTTGCAGCGTCATGCGGTATCGAAATCATTATGATGGCAGAAGATGTACAGGACGCTGTGCGAAAAGCTTATCCGCTTACTGTAGCGGGAGATATTATCCTGCTTTCACCCGCCTGTGCCAGTTGGGATCAGTACCCAAGTTTCGAAGCCAGGGGCGATCAGTTTATAGAAGCGGTTATGGAACTATAAGTCTCACCGGTGTTCGTTAAATACGGTATATAAACTAGCGTAGGCGCCTTACAGGGGGAGTCGAAGCAATAAGACTGCCAGTGATTTTCGGTCCGGCTTATTGTGGGAGGCATCCCCTAGCGCCAAGCGTTGTTGGTAGGATTCTTTATTTCAACATATCTATATAGTCATTTAGTTGATTCAGCAAATTTGCGGAAGGATGCGTTCACTGGAAGCTAAGTTGAAAACGTCATTTATCGTTTCTGCCGTAGCGCTATCATTCATCGGATTGGCTTTTGTCCATTCCGCCGGTTCGTATTGGGGGGCGGTGCATTATGCCGACTCCTCTCCGTTTATCGTGAAACAAGCAATTTATATGGCGGTGTCAATCGGCATTGCACTTGTAATTATGAAAAGCCCTCTGACATCGAGTCCGAAAACATGGACATTTGTATATTGGATGACAATCTTGTTACTCGTTGCTGTCCTTATTCCGGGGGTTGGCGCAATGCGGAACGGATCACAAAGCTGGATTGCACTTGGCCCGTTCAGTATTCAACCAGCCGAGTTCGTCAAAGTTGCACTTATTGGGAAACTGGCGTGCAGCTTGGACAAAATTCAAGGAAAAGGTATTTTTCAGTTTAGCCACTTTGGACTGATTCTGCTACCTGCTGCTCTTATCATGTTGCAACCCGATCTTGGTTCCGCTGTTATTATGATTGTCTCTGCGTTCGTTATTCTATTCATTGCAGGATACCCACTAAAATTTTTCGCATTTCTTGGTTTTGCTGGAATAGGTGCTTTTGTTGCATTAATTGCCGCGGCTCCTTACAGATTGGATCGCATCAAATCGTATATCGACCCATGGAGTGATCCTCTTGGTAAGGGCTTCCAAGGAATTCAGTCGTTGTTTGCGATTGCGCCCGGAGGATTGGTTGGTCATGGTTACGGCAATAGCCGTCAGAAGTATCTCTATTTGCCCGAACCACAAAATGACTTTATTTTTTCGATTATCGCGGAAGAATCAGGATTCATTGGGGCGACGTTGGTATTGTTGCTGTTTACCGTTTTATTGGCATCAACTTTCGGAATCGCAATCAGAACGAAAGGACGATATGCATTTCTGATGGTTGCAGGCATGGGTTCAATGATCATTTTTCAAACATTTTTGAATGTCGGCGTGGTATCAGGGCTTTTGCCTGTAACGGGCGTCACATTGCCTTTTATAAGCTATGGCGGCTCATCTTTGATGACGACGTGGATAGCGGCAGGGACCATCATGCATTTTACAGTGGGCAAAAAAACGAGTTGATAGAGGAGGGGCAAAATGGACAAAGTCATTGACATCGAAGAGCGAATTCCATCCTTGCGGGAAAAGCGTCGCAGAAAAACAAATAAAAAATTCCTGTTCATGTTGACTGTGTTTGTTGTTGCACTCCTAGCTATCCTTTATTTTCAATCACCCCTTAGTAAGCTAGAGACGATTAAGGTTAGCGGTGCCGTTCTACATGAGCAGGCATTTTATGAAGAAAAAAGTGGTTTAACAATAGACAACTCTCTTTGGAGCTTCAGTACCGGTGACATCGAAGAATCTATGGAGAAAATTGAAGGCGTACAAAAGGTATCGGTGTCACGGGAATGGTTTAGGAATATTGAAATCGTAATTACCGAATGGAAGACGATTGCCTATCTTGAAGACGGGGGACAATATAGTTTACTGTTAGAAAGTGGGGAAACGTTCCCAACCGGGATGTTGTTGCCTGAGGCTGAATCGCCTGTCTTAAATAATTTCAAAAATCCTGATACACTGAAGCGGATAACAGCACAGTTGCTGAAACTGGACGACACTGTCTATCACCTGATTTCAGAAATTATTGTTACAGGGGATGAAAAGGATTCGGATAGTATTACGGTCTATATGGACGATGGATTCGAGGTCCGCGCATTCATCTCAACGTTCGCTGAAAAAATGGCTTATTATCCAGATGTAACAGCCCAATTGAATAGTTATGAAAAAGGTGTAATAGATATGGAAGTTGGAACGTTTTTCACTCCTTTTAGTAAGGTATACGGGTTAGTAGAGGAGGAGGAAGAGCCGATTGATGAAGAAGGTGAATGATGCATACAAAAAGAGGGGAAGAAGTATTCTTTTTTCAGTTGTCTTTCTTGTGCTGGGTTTCATCCTCGCGTTTTCATATCGAACCCTCGGCATAAACCAGGAGAACGATAGTACTCAATCGCCTGCATTTAACAAGGAAGAGGATTACCGAGAAGGACTAATCAGTCAGCAGGAACGAAATAAGGAACTGACCGATGAAATCGCCGCCAAGCAGGAAGAGATACGTGAGTATGAACGTTCTTTCTCCATGGGGGAGAAGGATCATGCCAGTCTCGTTGATGAGGCGAAAAATCTTCGCTTGCTGCTTGGTGCAATCCCTGCTATCGGACAAGGTCTCAAAGTTACTTTGAAAGATGCCGATTATGATCCTGTTGAACAGAACCCGAACGATTATATTGTTCATGAAAGTCATATACTTCGGGTCGTCAATGAATTAAGGATTTCAGGAGCGCAAGGATTAGCGATAAATGGACAACGAATTACATCAAACTCTTATATAAAATGCACAGGACCAGTCATTACGGTTGATGGAAGAACTTATCCGGCGCCATTTGTTATAGAGGCGATTGGTGATATGGACGTTCTTTCTTCAGCCTTACATTTAAAAGGTGGTGTGATTGACAGCCTAATCAGGGATAATATCGTGGTCACTACAGAACAATCAAAGGATATTAGGCTGTCGGCTTTGCGCAATGAGAGTTGAGTAATGGTGTAGGGGGTTGGACGGGTGAGAAAAACAATACATTGGAGATTCACGCTGATCTTGCTCCTTGTCGGGTTTATGACTGCCATCCAATTCAATTCGATGAAAAACCCAGAAGAACGAGATACGAGGGACATTTGGGCAATCCGTCAAGACCTGGCAAGTGAAAAGCAGTTCCACTCTGAATTGCTTTCTGAAATTCGGGAGTTGGACAAGACAATACTCACATACAAATCGTTAAATATAGAAAACACTGGGAGGGCGCTAACCCAAACAGTGGACAAGCTCTATCGGCAAGCGGGTGTTACTGACGTTGAAGGACCGGGCATTATTATCAAAGTTCGGCCAGCTGCTGAAAGTGTGGCCTTCGGTGTACCAATCACCGGAATATCTCCAGATCTACTCACTCGTTTTGTCAATGAGTTGAATCGTTTTAAAGGCCTCATTTTTGAAATTGATGGCAAACGATATACGATACTGAGCTCCATCAGAGATATTAATGGAATGACCACTGTGAATGGGTTGAATGTTTCAACACCGCCCTTTTCCATGAAAATCATTTCTCCGACCTTTGCAGACAGTGAAAAAGTATACAATTATTTAGTAGCCTCGGCGATTCACGATGACTTTTATCTGGATGATTTAATCCTTGAAGTTGGAAAACCAGAAATGGCGGTGGAAATCCGCGGTTATCCAGAAAGGCTGGAAAATCAGTTTTTAGAGGAATTGCCGAAAGGGGAATGACTTATGTGGTTACCATTACTTGGTCTTGTACTCGGAATTTCGATGGGTCTATTATCAGACATTCAAATTCCACAGGTATATGAAAATTACTTATCAATTGCTGTACTGGCTGCCCTTGATACGCTATTCGGGGGCATCAGGGCTCATTTACAGCAAGTATACGATGATAAGGTGTTTGTATCTGGATTCTTCTTTAACATAGTACTGGCGGCCGCACTGGCATTTTTAGGAGTGCATCTAGGAGTCGATTTATATCTTGCGGCAATTTTTGCATTCGGTGTAAGGTTATTCCAAAATATCGCCGTTATTAGAAGGATTTTGCTTGTTAAATGGGCAGAGCGAGGGAAAGTTACCAACACAAATGCACATTAATGAAGGGGTTTGAATAAGAGATGTCGAAAATATTTAGACAATGCACTCCCAATGCAATAGAATGGGAGTTAAGAGTTGATTTGGGAGGTGCCAGTAATTGAGCCAATCAGAATTATATGTATCACTTGATATAGGTTCTTCGTCAGTTAAGGTGTTAGTAGGTGAAGTGGATGGCGGATCCTTGCACGTTATCGGAGTTGGCAATGTTCAATCTGCGGGAATTCGGAAAGGGACAATCATCGATATTGATGCAACTGTCCAATCTATCCGAAAAGCGGTTGACCAGGCCGAAAGAATGATAGGGATGCAAATCCGTGAAGTCATTCTGGGCATTCCTGCAAATGGCGTTTCGTTACAGGACGTCAAAGGAGTTGTTGCAGTTAACTCGGAAAATCGTGAAATTACTGATGACGACCTCGATCGGGTTATGAAATCAGCGCAGGTCATGTCAGTTCCACCTGATCGGGAAATCGTTAACATCATTCCGAAACAATTTATTGTTGACGATTATGATGAAATAACGGATCCAAGGGGAATGATCGGTGTCCGGCTTGAAATGGACGGAACGCTTATTACTACATCAAAAACACTTATTCATAATATACTACGCTGCGTGGAACGAGCAGGTCTTGTAATCCAAGAAATCTACTTGCAACCGCTTGCTGCCGGTACGTTTGCTCTGACGAATGATGAAAAGAATCACGGCAGTGCATTTATTGATATCGGTGGTGGTTCTACCACAGTCTCCATTTTTGGCGAAAACCGATTCATGGCGACAGCAGTCATACCAGTTGGCGGGGATCATATTACAAAAGATCTTTCAATTATTTTGAAAACGCCAACTGAACAGGCAAGAAAAATTAAGCATCAGTATGGACATGCTTTCTCAGATGATGCATCGGATGATGAATTGTTTGAAGTACCTGTCATTGGTGCTGATTCAAAAGATCAGTACAGCCAAAGATACATATCGGAAATTATCGGTGTTCGGCTTGAAGAACTTTTTGATCTCGTTCTGGAAGAGCTGTACCGCATGGGCGTACATGATTTACCAGGTGGAGTCGTATTGACCGGTGGTATAACGAAGATGGATGGTATCCTACAATTAGCAAGACATGTGTTGAAAACAAGGGTCCGTATTCATACACCAGAGTATATCGGGGTAAGAGAACCGATGTATGCAACTGCGGTAGGACTTATACGCTATGCACATATGCAAGATTCTTATTTTGGTCATGTCCCTGAGTCAGCGACAGTTTCGGCTTCTGATAATCATACGCCGGCTCCGGTCAACAAGAAAAAGTCAGTAGACCGGAACAAAGAAAAGAAACCTGGTATTTTAGATAAAGCAAAGAAAGTCTTTGACAATTTCTTCGAATGATTCAATGAACAACTGTATGAAATGGACTAGGAGGAGAGACGATGCTAGAATTCGATACGAATGTTGACGCGTTAGCAGTCATCAAAGTAATTGGTGTAGGCGGTGGCGGTAATAATGCTGTAAATAGAATGATTGAACATGGTGTGCAAGGCGTGGAATTTATCGCAGTTAATACAGATGCACAGGCATTAAACCTTTCGACTGCTGAAGTGAAATTACAAATTGGTGGCAAATTGACACGCGGACTTGGGGCAGGTGCGAATCCGGAAGTTGGTAAAAAAGCTGCCGAAGAAAGCAGAGAACAAATCGAAGAAGCATTGCGCGGATCTGATATGGTGTTCGTTACTGCAGGTATGGGCGGTGGAACAGGTACTGGGGCTGCTCCAGTCATCGCACAAATTGCGAAAGATTTGGGTGCTCTGACTGTTGGTGTTGTTACTAGGCCGTTCACTTTTGAAGGACGAAAACGCCAGACACAGGCAATCGGCGGTATAACATCTATGAAAGAATCTGTGGATACACTAATCGTCATACCAAATGATAAATTGCTTGAAATTGTAGATAAAAATACGCCAATGCTCGAAGCTTTCCGTGAAGCCGATAATGTACTACGTCAAGGGGTTCAAGGTATTTCCGACTTGATCGCTGTACCTGGACTTATCAACTTAGACTTTGCAGACGTTAAGACAATCATGTCCAATAAAGGCTCTGCTCTTATGGGAATCGGGATGTCTACGGGAGAAAATCGTGCGGCTGAAGCGGCGAAAAAAGCCATTTCAAGCCCACTACTCGAAACGTCAATCGACGGTGCAAAAGGTGTACTTATGAATATCACAGGCGGTTCAAACTTGAGCCTATTCGAAGTACAGGAAGCTGCAGATATCGTTGCTTCAGCTTCAGATGAAGATGTGAATATGATTTTCGGTTCTGTCATCAATGACAACTTGAAGGATGAAATTATCGTAACAGTCATTGCAACAGGCTTCAGCGAAGAGCAGCTTACCGTATCTCGTCCTGCAAGAAGCCCGGGCTTCGGTGCAAGTCGTACACAACCGCCAACGCGTGAGCAGCAACCGCCAACTCAACAGCCACCAACACGTGAGCGTAGCAGAGAGGAAGCGCCACAGTTCCAACAACCGGAACCAACACGCCAACCTCAAGGTAATCAACAAGATGACACGCTCGATATTCCGACGTTTTTACGCAATCGTCGTCGTTAATAATGATGTAAGACCAAAAGCTTTCCAAAAAGTGCAACCGCGCTTTCTGGAAAGCTTTTTTTACGTTTAGTTAGCTATGAAGTGGATTAGGTGATGTCTGATTATTGTTGGCATGCTGCCCGATCATATAACGTGCTAAGTGATCAAAAAGAATGACTGACCGATCATATAACGTGCCAAACAATCAAAAAAATGCTAACCAATCATATAACGGGCCAAACAATCAAAAAAAATGCTAACCAATCATATAACGAGCCAAGCAATCATAAAGCATGCTGCCCGATCATATTACGAGCGAACCGATCAAAAAGCATGTCTAGCCGATCATATAACGTGCCAAGCAATCAAAAAGCATGTTGACCGATCATATAACAGGCCAAGCAATCAAAAAGCATGTTGACCGATCATATAACAGGCCAAGCAATCAAAAAGCATGTTGACCGATCATATAGCAGGCCAAGCAATCAAAAAAAATGCTAACCAATCATATAACGAGCCAAGCAATCATAAAGCATGCTGCCCGATCATATTACGAGCGAACCAATCAAAAAGCATGTCTAGCCGATCATATAACAGGCCAAGCAATCAAAAAGCATGTCTAACCAATCATATAACAGGCCAACCAATCATATACCCCGATTAACCGATCATATCTCTTCATTCAACTAACTAAAACGCTCGTTATCTAAAATCGAATCCTGTCGATTTCTTTTTTTTGTCTGCCCCTAGTTCCGACAAACATTTTACGCCATAGGTGCTATCGTTGTTGTCAGGGAGGGCGGCTTATGTATGGGGAACTCATTGTAGGAGTGAATATGCTATTCAATTATGCAATTCTTTCATTCGCCAACAAAGTAGGAAACGTACAAGCCGCCCGCGGACGATTATTGTTCGCCTCTTTTGCGGGTGCGATGCCTGTCGTTATTTTTCCATCATCGGTGAGTGTTTTGGTTTTATCTTTTATTTGCATGACTGTTTGCGCTTTTGGAAAGGCTTTTGAGCTGTGGAAAAAATCTGCGACAATGGTTTTGATAGGGGCGGTATTTGCTGGTGGTTTACTAACCGCTTTTCAATATCGCATCCATATGTCCAGTTCAGCGTTTACAGTTCTTGCCTATGCAGTTGTCGCATACATTTCTCTTTATTTCATGAGGAAAAAATGGCTTGATGTCAGAACTGCACGCCATGTTTCCGAGCTTCGTGCTTCTTCAGTTCTCTCTATTTGGGATGCTGAAGTAGAGGTTGATGTATTCGTCGATTCGGGTAACGGTTGCACGGAGCCATTGTCTGGTTCACCAGTCCATTTTGTTTCGTTAAAGGTGCTGGAAAAGCATATACCGGAAGATTTGATGAAGCCTTTGCTTGCTTGGAATCCTCAAGGAACACCTTCAATGTCGGAGTTTCCTGAGGGCTATCACAAACAAATAAGGCTGATTCGGTTAGTAACGGTGCAAGGACAGTCTTGGGCAGTTGGTTTTCGATTCAAGCAATGGGTTTTAGGAGAAGGGAACGTGCTGCAACCTGGTTATATTGTAGTGACAAAGAATGATCGTCGTTATCCGGACGGTGCGGGAGCAATCTTGCATGTATCCGCAATGGAGTCATTAAACGGGGAGAGGGGAACTGCTTATGCTGTATAAATTTAGAAAATGGATGTCGATAATCACTAGCTTTTTTAAAAGGAAAAGCGGCACATACTATATTGGAGGTCATGAGTCCCTTCCAAAGCCGTTGACCCGGGAAGAAGAAGCAATAACAATCCAAGCATTTATGGAAGGCGATATGAACGCGCGTGACAGACTAATTGAAAAAAACCTTCGTCTTGTTGTTTACATTGCACGTCGTTTTGATAACACAAATACACATATTGAAGATCTTATCAGTATAGGTGCAATCGGACTTATAAAGGCAATCGAAACTTTTAAGACCGACAAAAACATCAAGTTAGCCACATATGCATCCCGCTGTATTGAAAATGAGATTCTGATGCATCTTCGAAAAACAAACAAAACACGATCTGAGATTTCTTTTGATGAACCGTTAAATTCAGATGCGGACGGTAATGAATTACTATTATCGGATATTCTTGGCACAGATGAGCATATTATCATTGATGATGTCGAAAGAAAAATCGAGCGCCAGCATATGATTGAAGCAATTACGAGTCTCGATGAACGAGAGCGTTATATTATGGAATGCCGTTTCGGTTTGACGGGACAAGAGGAAATGACACAGAAAGAAGTAGCAGAACTGCTTGGGATTTCTCAATCCTATATTTCACGGCTCGAAAAAAAAATCATCTCGGAACTGCGTGAAAGCTTGAATCATCCGATTGCATAATGGGTGAAATTGGCGATGCGAATTTCCGCATATTCTGGACGACTGCGGACAGACTATCTTGTACAGTCATCTACAGAATGCGGAGGAAAAGCTAATGGTGCGTACAAGAGTTGAAATTTGTGGAATCGATACGTCCGAATTGCCGTTACTCACAAACGACGTGATGAAAGCAACGTTTATCAGGTTACAGAGCGGAGATCATGCAGCAAGGGAAGAGCTCGTCATTGGCAATTTGCGTCTCGTCCTAAGTCTGGTCCAAAGATTCGCATACAGGGGGGAACAAGCGGATGATTTATTTCAAGTCGGATGTATCGGCTTGCTTAAATCAATTGACAACTTCGATTTGAAACATAATGTCAGATTTTCAACATACGCAGTCCCGATGATTATTGGAGAAATTAAAAGACATCTACGTGATCATCATTCAATACGAGTATCAAGATCACTTCGAGATACCGCTTATAAGGCAATAAGAGCGAAAGAGCAGTTCATTAATGATAATCAAAGAGAACCGCGAATATCGGATTTGTCTGAAGCAACAGGTATACCCGCCGATGATATTCTCTTTGCCCTTGATGCAATTCAAGATCCAATGTCCCTTCATGAGCCTATGAACGGTGACGGCGGTGATCCAGTATTTATGATGGATCAAATACAGGACAAAACGGTTTCAGAAGAACGGTGGCTGACGTATGTATCTGTTAAAGAAACTGTATCTAGTATGGATGAAAGACAACAATCAATTCTTTCAAAACGTTTTTATTTGGGACAAACGCAGACCGAAATCGCTAAGGAACTAGGCATTTCACAAGCCCAGATTTCCCGATTGGAGAAGAGTGCAGTTCAAACCATTCGGGAAGGGATGGAACAATAATGATAAATGTAACGCAATGCGCTAACTGCATTGCGTTTTTTCTCGTGCCTATGTGCATATATTCATTGTAAGGAGGGATTTTATGAGGTTTTCAGAAATACAAAAAAAAGAAGTTATCGACGCTACTAAAGGAACGTTCCTTGGATTCGTCCAGGATGCAACAATTGACACTGTAACTGGAAAAGTTGAATCCTTGCACGTAGGTGGTGGAGAACGGAACAGTTTTTTTGATACAAAAGACAAGGATACGAAAAAGGTCAATCTTAAAGAGATTACAACAATCGGTAAAGATATTGTGCTTGTGGGCAAAAAGAATGCAGAAAAATGATTCATTATTGATATGTTCAGCCTAGGTTGGTACAATGAAGTGAAAGATTGAGGAAAAGTAGTGATTATAATGGGAAATCTACAGCAACGAATACAAAAAATCGAACAAGATATACAAGCAACTTGTGACCGCGTAGGTCGAAACAGATCTGAAATTACGGTCGTTGCTGTTACGAAGGAAGTTTCGACAGCAAGAACATCTGCGGTGCTGGAAGAAAACATCCGACATCTTGGCGAAAATCGACCTGAAGGCCTACTAGGGAAACAGGAAACGATACAAAGTGGTGCCATCTGGCATTTCATCGGTAATGTTCAAAGCAGAAAAGTGAAAGAAATCATCAATCGAATTGACTATTTACATTCTGTTGATCGAATGAGTTTGGTTAAGGAAATTCATAAGCGTTCCAATCATGTTGTTGATTGTTTCATTCAAGTGAATGTTTCTGGTGAATCAAGTAAATCAGGTGTAACACCAGCTGAACTTGATAGCTTTATTGAAGATGTGGCGGCTTATGATAAAATTCGAATTATAGGTTTAATGACAATGGCTCCTTTCACAAAGGATATGGATGAGATTCGTTCCGTATTCCGCTCGTTAAGGGAGCTTCGAGACGGCATCTCGGCAAAAAAATTGCCACATGCACCTTGTACTCAATTGTCCATGGGAATGTCAAATGATTTCATTATCGCTATTGAAGAAGGTGCAACTCATGTAAGAATCGGGACTGCACTTGTCGGAGCAGAAAGCGAGGGAGACGTATGAGCATTAAAAACAAGTTTGAGAAATGGTTTTACCTAGACGACGAAGAAAAAGAAGTACAAGAACAGCCACGCCGGGAAGAACAGCGTCCTGCGCAGGAGCAGCCACGCAGCAGAGCACCAATGAGGAAGCAAGTAGCAGGCGAACCACAACAGTCAGCAACGGTTGTCAGCTTGCAAAGTGTCCAGAAGTCTTCCAAAGTTATTCTTATTGAGCCCCGTGTCTATGCTGAGGCGCAAGACATTTCTGAGCACTTGAAAAATAAGCGTGCAGTTGTTGTGAATTTACAGCGAATTGAGCGTGATCAAGGAATTCGAATTGTCGATTTCCTAAGCGGTACTGTTTATGCGCTTGGAGGAGACATCCAGCGAATTGGCACTGATATTTTCCTTTGCGTGCCGGAGAATGTGGAAGTTGCTGGTGCAATCTCCGATTATTTTGAACGATAGAAATTGAATGAGGTGTACCAACAGAATGGAAAATATTTTAGGGTTAATTTATAAAGGAATAACAGGAGCAATATCGATTTACTCAATACTTCTTATTATCTATATACTAATGTCATGGATACCTGCTTCTCGTGAGACTAAGTTTGGTATAATACTTGGAAAGATTACCGAACCTTATTTAGGGTTTTTCAGAAAATTCATTCCACCTCTTGGAATGATTGACATTTCACCAATCGTTGGTATATTTGCGTTGAGGTTTATCTCTGATGGCGTTACAGCAATATTTTTGATGTTGTTATAAAATGATCACGTCGTCCTCACTTATGTGAGGATTTTTCTATAAGGAGCCGGAGAAATGGAAACTATACTGCAGCATTTCAGAAAAGATGAACAGCCTTTCATCGAAATGGCGATTGGCTGGATACGTGAAGTGGAAGATACCTATTCACCAAAACTAACAGGATTCTTGGATCCTAGGCAGCAGCGCATTGTAGAATCTCTTGCGGGCAGTTCGATGCTATTGGTCGGATTGTATGGAGCTTTTCCGGAAGCGGAAAGACGAAGAGTTCTTATCTATCCAGATTATTATGTACCAGAACCAGTCGATTATCGAATAGCTATTTTTGATGTGAAGTATGCTTCTAAGTTTTTGAAACTTGATCACAAGGACATCCTGGGCTCGATGATGTCATTAGGCATTGACCGTTCGAAATTCGGGGACATCCGAGTGGTTGATGATCAAGTCCAGTTTGCAGTCGCAGATGAGTTAAAGGATTATATGACGGCTAATTTTTTATCGATTGGGAAAGCGAAAGTGACGGTTGAAGAAAGTAATCGTCCGGAAGACTGGATAGTCACGACAGATACATGGACAGAAGAAATGCATATCGTTAGTTCATTACGACTCGACGTAGTAACAGCGGCATTAGTAACTATTCCACGCCAAAAAGCGGCGACGCTTGTGCATGGGGAAAAAGTGAAAGTGAATTGGGCTGTTAGAGATCAGCCTGCATTTGAACTTCAAGAGTCAGATATGATATCAATTAGAGGTTCTGGCCGTTTTAAAGTGATCGCAATTGAAGGAAGAACGCGTAAAGATAAGATTCGTCTCGTTGTTGGGAAATTAGAATGACTTGTCCCGCATTAACGGGCAGGCCGACTAAAATCGCCACGTCCTGTGGCAACGTCGGCATTAGTACATCCTGTACGTCATAAGCCCCCAATTTTAAGACTTATCCTTAGCGCGGAAGCGTAAGTGGGGGCAACTGCCCGTAAAAGCCCGATTGGTTCGGGCCAACAGGATGTTGGTCACTCAGATGTTGCCGCAGGACGCGGCGTTCGTAATCTGAGTTCCTTAACAATCAATGGAATGGAACTTCTCCATTGATTGAAGTTTCACTTTATCAGATTATAGTTTGAAAAAGAACTGTTATCTGATGCCTTAACATGTATAATAGAGAATGAATAAGTTAAAGGGGAGATGCTTTAAATGGCTTTATCACCACTTGATATACATAATAAAGAATTTGCCAATAAGTTTCGTGGATATGATGAAGATGAAGTAAATGAGTTTTTGGAACAAATCATGAAAGATTTTGAAAATATACTTGAAGAAAACAAAACATTGAAAAGCAATTTGAAACAATCAGAAGAACAGGTCTCCCATTTTAACTCAATCGAGCAAACGCTACAAAAATCGATTCTTATCGCTCAGGAAGCTGCGGAAGACGTTCGTCGCAACTCTATGAAAGAATCGAAATTGATTGTCAAGGAAGCAGAAAAAAATGCGGATCGAATTGTCAATGAGGCACTTTCCCGCGCGCGTAGAATTTCTGTGGAAATTGAAGATCTTAAGAAACAGTCGAAGGTTTTCCGTACACGTTTCAAAATGCTCATTGAAGCGCAACTTGATCTGATTCAGTCAGATGATTGGGACGTTTTACTTGAGTATGAAATCGATGCGGAGCGTTTAGAAATGGCAGCCGACCTGGATTCATAAGGAAACTTGACTTTAGTCTTAATTCACACATATACTTATAGGAATATATTTAGAACAGGCGTTGAAAGAGAAAGTACCTTCCAAATCTGAGAATAGCGAGCCGGGGGCGGTGGAAGCCCGGTCAACGGATTGGAAATGAAAATCACTCTCGAGCTGGATTGCGGAGTAATTTACGTGATCCCGGAAACACCCCGTTATGGTGTCTGAGTGGTAGCAAATTCGTTTGCTACAAGTAGGGTGGTAACGCGAGAATAATTCTTCGTCCCTTTTTAGGGGTGGGGATTTTTTTATTTTTGCCTGTGCCTTGTGTCTACAGGACGTGGCTAAGGCTGCGATCCTTTTGCGCTTTTCTATTTTAAAGGAGGAAAAAACATGGAGTACAAAGATACATTACTTATGCCGAAAACAGAATTCCCGATGAGAGGTAACTTACCTAACAAAGAGCCATTACTGCAAGAAAAATGGGCAGAGATGGACATTTATAAAAAAGTACAGGAACGAACTGCGGGTCGCCCGTTCTTCGTATTACACGATGGTCCTCCATATGCGAATGGTGATCTTCATATGGGTCACGCCATGAACAAAGTATTGAAAGATATGATTGTCCGCCACAAATCAATGACAGGTTTCCACGCGCCATACGTTCCAGGCTGGGATACACATGGACTGCCGATTGAACAGGCATTAGTGAACAAAGGCGTAAAAAGAAAAGAAATGTCAGTAGCAGAATTCCGTAAAATGTGTGAGGAATATGCGCTTGGCCAGATTGACAATCAGCGTAGCCAGTTCAAACGGATTGGTGTACGTGGCGATTGGGATAATCCATATATCACGCTAAAACCAGCTTTTGAGGCGCGTCAAATTCAAGTGTTTGGTGAAATGGCTAAAAAAGGATATATCTATAAAGGATTGAAACCAGTTTATTGGTCACCATCAAGTGAATCTGCACTTGCTGAGGCGGAAATCGAGTACCAGGATAAGAAATCACCATCTATCTATGTTAGTTTCCCTGTGAAAGATGGACTTGGCGTAATTGATGAAGATGTTAACTTCTTAATCTGGACGACAACTCCATGGACGATTCCTGCAAACCTTGGGATTTCTGTCCATCCGGAATTTGAATACGTTATTGTTAAAGCGGGAGAAGAGAAATTCCTTATCGCTAAAGATTTACTTACGTTTGTCGCAGAAGAACTTGGCTGGGAAGACCATGTTGTTGAGTGTGAACTGAAAGGTTCTGAACTCGACCGTGTTGTTGCGAAGCACCCATTGTATGACCGCGATTCGCTTGTTATGCTCGGTGATCATGTTACAGCCGAAGCGGGTACTGGATGTGTCCATACAGCTCCAGGCCACGGGGAAGACGACTTCTACGTGTCTAAATCATATGGTATTGATGCCCTTTCTCCTATCGATGATCGCGGTGTTATGACTGATGAAGCGCCAGGCTTCGAAGGTCTGTTTTATGAAGATGCAAATAAAGCAGTTACAGAGGCACTCGACAAAGTGGGCGCGCTTAAGAAATTATCATTCATCACCCACTCGTATCCACACGATTGGCGCACGAAAAAACCGGTTATTTACCGCGCGACTGCACAATGGTTCGCTTCAATTGAATCGTTCCGTACCGAATTACTTGATGCTATCAAAAATACGAAATTCACACCTTCATGGGGCGAAACAAGATTGTATAACATGGTTCGAGACCGTGGTGACTGGTGTATTTCACGTCAGCGTGTATGGGGTGTTCCAATTCCAGTGTTTTACGCTGAAAACGGTGAACCAATCATTACAGATGAAACAATTGCCAACGTTTCGGAATTGTTCCGTGAAAACGGATCGAATGTCTGGTTCGAACGAGAAGCAAAAGATTTACTGCCAGAAGGTTTCACCCACGAAGGCAGTCCGAACGGAGAGTTTACAAAAGAGACGGACATCATGGACGTTTGGTTCGATTCAGGCTCAACACACCAAGGTGTGCTAGTAGAACGGGATGATCTCGTTTACCCGGCGGACCTGTATCTTGAAGGATCTGACCAATACCGTGGATGGTTTAACTCATCACTCACGACAAGTGTTGCCATCAATGGCCATGCACCATATAAAGGCTTGCTAAGCCATGGTTTCACTCTTGACGGAGAAGGACGTAAAATGAGTAAATCAATCGGGAACGTAATCATTCCCGCAAAAGTAATGAACCAGCTTGGTGCAGACATTCTTCGCCTGTGGGTATCATCTGTTGATTATACAGCGGATGTACGGGTTTCTGATTCTAACTTCAAGCAAGTTTCTGAAGTATATAGAAAAATTCGTAACACACTGCGTTTCCTACACGGCAATACATCAGATTTCAATCCGGCTACAGATGCTGTGGCATTTGAAAATCTTCGTACAGTAGACAAATTTGTCTATGTGAGACTACAGGATTTGATCAAAGAAGTGCGTGAAGCTTATGAAAACTACGAATTCGCTGGTGTTTATCATGCGGTGAATAACTTCTGTACAGGTGAATTAAGCTCGTTCTACCTAGATATCGCCAAAGACGTTGTTTACATCGAAGGTGCAGATCATCCACATCGTCGTGCGATGCAAACAGTGATGTATGAAACGCTGATTACGCTGTTGAAATTGTTAACACCTATTGTGCCGCATACGACAGATGAAATGTGGGCATTTATCGAGCACAAGACCGAAGAAAGTATTCAGCTGACAGATATGCCAGAAGCACAAGATCTGGGACAAGAAGCACAGGCATTGCGTGAGCGTTTCGCAACATTGATGCTTGTTCGTGACGATGTCCTGAAGGCACTGGAAGAAGCGCGTAATAGTAAAATTATCGGGAAATCGCTTGAAGCGAAAGTAACGGTTGCTGTCCCTGAAAAACTGGCAGATGTATTCGCAGCGGATGATATTGACTTCGCACAATTCTTTATCGTATCGAAGTTTGCTGAAGGAGATATCGCTAACATGCCGGAAGGTACTTTGAAACTGGATGCTGTAAGTGTTCTTGTTGAAAATGCAGATGGCGAAAAATGTGAGCGTTGCTGGACGATTTCTGAAACAATCGGCTCAGACGAAACACATCCTACACTATGTACACGTTGTGCAGAAGTTGTAAAAGTGCATTATTCGTAAAATTATCAAACTGTAAGCCGCTGCTGCTGTCTTTATATAAGACTGGTTGCAGCGGCTTTTTAAAAGGTAAGAAAGCATATTTTTTTTTACATGGATCGGTGTCTAGACTCCAGACGCCAGCCCCTGGGCCCCCACGAAGGGGGTCATGCAGTCTTTGCGACAGGAAGTCGCGACTTTAGACTGCCTTCCTTTCGCTTCATTCTTGCTGAAAAGGCATAGTACGCCTTTATCATCAAGACTTCCAGCGCTTGTCGGGGCTAAACGGCGCCTTGCGCTTTTCTTATATTACTCATTTAGCGTTGAAACGCGCTCATATAGGTGTCGATGTGGTAAAATGGAACGTAATCTGTCGGACGGGGGTATTTGGATTGTTCATTTATTACGGATTAGCGGCATTCGTCATTATTTTGGATCAGTTTACGAAATGGCTAGTCGTTAAAAACATGGAGCTCGGCGAAAAAATTAGCATTGCAGATCCTTATTTAGGGCTTCTTTCTCATCGCAACAAGGGAGCCGCTTGGGGTATGCTTGAAGGACAAATGTGGTTATTTTATATTGTCACAGTTGCCGTTGCAATTGGTATTATTTATTTCTTCCATAAAGAAGCGAAAGGGCAACCGCTCTTTGGATTCAGTTTAATGTTTCTTCTTGGTGGTGCGATTGGTAATTTTATCGATCGTCTGTGGCGCAAGGAAGTTGTCGATTTTGTCGATGTCACAATCCCGGTTATCAACTACGATTTTCCAATCTTTAATGTTGCAGATGCAGCGTTAACGGTCGGTGTGATTATGATCATCATTCATATTATTATGGATGAAAAAAAGAACAAGAAAAAGGTGTCGTAATGGAAAAAATAGAAATTGAAATAACTGAAGAACACAAAGGAAGCCGAATAGACAAAGCTTTGTCTGCAGTCAATCCTGAATGGTCACGTACGCAAATTCAATCATGGCTGAAAGACAGCCTTGTTCTAGTAAGCGGAATTCAAGTGAAACCTAATTATAAAGTAAGACTGGGAGATATAGTGACGGTGGAAGAACCTGAACTGGAAGTGCTTGACATGGTTGCTGAGGAATTAAATCTCGATATCGTCTATGAAGATAAGGACGTACTCGTTGTCAATAAAGCGCGTGGCATGGTTGTTCATCCTGCGCCAGGTCATCCATCAGGAACGGTCGTAAATGGTCTTATGCACCACTGCACGGACCTTTCAGGTATTAACGGAGTGGTGCGCCCAGGGATTGTCCATCGTATTGATAAAGATACGTCAGGGCTTTTGATGGTCGCGAAAAATGATAAGGCACATGTATCGTTAGTAGACCAGCTTGTGAACAGGTCAGTAACGCGTGTTTATACTGCACTTGTCCATGGCCATATACCACATGATAATGGAACAATTGACGCGCCAATCGGCCGTGATCAACGGGAACGACAAAATATGGCTATCGTTGATAAAGGAAGGCATGCGGTAACGCACTTCAAAGTAATCGAACGGTTCGGGGATTATACGCTTGTCGAATGCAGATTAGAAACAGGCAGAACGCATCAAATTCGGGTGCATATGAAATATATTGGTTATCCACTTGTTGGAGATCCGAAATATGGACCGAAAAAAACACTTCAATTTAATGGACAAGTATTGCATGCAGGTACGCTCGGTTTTGATCATCCCGTAACAGGTGAGTACTTGGAATTCAACAGTCCTCTACCTGAAGACTTTAAAGACTTGGTTGATGAAGTTAGGAAAAGCGTTGACAAAACAGAAGAGTAAATTGTATACTGAACGAAGCAATTGAATAGCGATACCTTTAACATCAGTCCAGAGAGGCTGGGAAGGTTGCACGGAAGTACAGTCAAACTGCTGCGCGCAGTTTCTATGTACATTTATTTCTGCACGTATACCCTCCCGCCATCCTAGGCCGGGAGGGTTTTTTATGTCTAGCAACAGGCGCCAGACTCTCGGGTCATAAGTCAGACCAGCTACACGGCAAAGAACGCCGCTTCGCCGATCCGTCTTATGCCTGTCGCGGGCCTACAGGATGTAGGTCACGCAGACGTTGCCACACGATGTGGCGAACTTAGGCTGTGTTCACTTGACGGCGCCTTACGCTTTTCATATAGGAGAATATCCAAGCCAATCGGCTCCTGGAAGGCATTTGACCGAAAGACAGAAGTAAACAAGGAAATGGAGGATGTTGAAATGACGGAAAAAGCAAATATTCTAGATGAACAGGCAATTGGCAGGGCGGTTACCCGAATTGCACACGAAATAATTGAACGCAACAAAGGAATTGACGCTTGTATTCTTGTCGGCATCAAAACACGCGGTGCTTTCTTAGCGAAAAGA
Organism: Sporosarcina psychrophila; assembly: GCF_001590685.1. GTDB lineage: Bacteria > Bacillota > Bacilli > Bacillales_A > Planococcaceae > Sporosarcina > Sporosarcina psychrophila. Next base: position 3,335,215 of record NZ_CP014616.1, on the reverse strand, counting down.
CTTGCTGAAAAGATTGAACTTATCGAAGGAAAACCGATTAAAGCCGGTGAACTTGATATCACACTATATAGGGATGACCTCACGTTGAAACATAGTAACAATGAACCGCTTGTTCAGCAGGTAGACATCAAGCATGACGTGACAGATATGAAAGTAATTTTGGTAGACGACGTTCTCTATACAGGTAGAACAGTTCGGGCAGCGATGGATGCAGTTATGGACCTTGGAAGACCAGCATCAATCCAACTAGCAGTACTTGTTGACCGTGGTCACCGTGAATTGCCAATACGACCAGACTTCGTCGGTAAAAACATCCCAACTTCAAGTGATGAGCGAGTCGTCGTGAGTGTAGAAGAAACAGATGGCAAAGATAGCGTGTCGATTCATTCTAAATAGTAGCGAAGGTGCCTTATAAGGGGATTCTTTATCTCAACATAATATGAATACAAAATAAAGTAATCCGCACGGGGGGATTGGCAATGGATGAAAAAGTGTTAGATGTGCATGAAAAACCGGCACCAGCTAGGTGGATTATCCTTAGTTTACAACATATGTTTGCCATGTTTGGAGCAACAATATTAGTACCTCAGCTCGTCGGATTAAGTCCGGCAATCGCCCTTCTGACAAGTGGTATTGCAACAATCGTCTTTATCCTTGTTACACGATTCCAAGTGCCGGCGTACTTAGGCTCATCTTTCGCCTTCATTATCCCGATACAAGTCGCAACTCAAACGGGTGGAATTGGCAGTGCGATGATAGGAAGCATGTTTGTGGCACTTGTCTACGGAATTATTTCATTGCTCATTTGGAAAACGGGCTACAATTGGATCATGAAAGTTTTGCCACCGATTGTTGTAGCGCCTGTCATCATCGTAATTGGACTGGCACTTTCACCAACTGCAATCAGCATGGCAAGTACCATCCAAGTTGGAGATGAAAAGGTATATAACCTGCTTCATTTCTCGGCTGCACTTGTTACGCTAGCAGCTGCTATCATCTGCCTCATGTTTTTCAAGGGAATCATTAGCTTAATGCCAATCCTAATCGGCATCATCGTCGGTTACATTTACTCGGCTTTCATCGGGATCTTAGATTTTACAAAAGTTATGGAAGCAAAGTGGTTTGAATTTCCGGAAATGTTAATTCCAGGTGTGGATTATGATTTCGTCATTACACCTACACTGCTCTTTCTTATGGTGCCAATAGCAATTGTCACAATATCGGAGCATATCGGCCATCAACTTGTCCTTGGACGAATCGTTGGAAGAGATTACATAAAAAATCCAGGATTGAACCGCTCATTACTAGGTGATGGACTTGGAACACTCATAAGTGGTCTTGTAGGAGGTCCACCTAAAACGACATACGGTGAAAATATCGGTGTTCTTGCGCTTACTCGAGTTTACAGTGTCTATGTCATTTTAGGAGCTGCTGTTTTCGCCATAGCCTTCTCCTTCTTAGGAAAAGTGATGGCATTGATTGCGACGATTCCGACGGCAGTGCTCGGCGGGGTTTCAATTCTCTTGTTCGGAATTATTGCTTCATCTGGCTTGCGCATGCTCGTGGATCACAAAATTGATTTTGGCAGCCAGCGTAATCTTGTCATCGCCTCAGTCATTCTAGTCATTGGAATCGGGGGGGCGAGCATCGAATTTAGTGATACTTTCCAAATTGAAGGAATGGCCCTAGCGGCAATTATCGGTGTGATACTCAACTTGGTCCTGCCGGGGAGAACAAATGAAAGTCTAGTTGACGAAAAAGAATAGAAAACCTTTTAACACTGTTCCGAGAGTCAGGGAAAGGTTCGTTTGACACCCATTCTGCACAATAAGTGTAGGGTTTGGATTGTCATACCTAACGAGCCTTTCCATTTATCGGGAAGGCTCGTTTTTCAATATGTCTAGGCTTCAGCACCCAGGCTATTAAGCTTTTCAATAAAAGGAGGACAAACCAGATGCAGCATCTTGTTTCGATGAAACACCTGACTGAAGAAGAAATTATGGCAATCCTTGATCGTGCTGATACATTCAAAAAACGTGGAGTCCGAGAATTGCCCGGGAAATATAGTGTCAGTAACTTATTTTTTGAACCGAGTACACGAACGAAAATGAGTTTTGAAATGGCACAACGGAAACTCGGACTTGATGTATTGCCATTCGAATCCAGCTTCTCTAGTACATTAAAAGGAGAAACGCTTTATGACACAGTCAAAACGCTCGAAGCAATAGGTGTCGATGCACTTGTTATCCGTCATCCCGAAGATGGTTACTATGAGCAGTTGATTGGTAGAACGTCAGTTTCTATCATTAATGGAGGAGACGGTTCAGGTCAGCATCCGACTCAATCACTGCTGGATTTATTCACAATTAAAGAAGAGTTTGGTTCATTTCAAGGATTGAACGTACTGATTACAGGGGATATCACACATAGCCGAGTTGCACGGTCCAATGCCGATGCTCTGACGAAGCTTGGCGCAAACGTGACATTCCTTTGCCCGGCTGAATGGGCAGGCGAATTCAACAGTGTGGATTCGTGGGATGAAGTGATTAAAAACAGTGATGTGGTTATGCTGCTACGGGTTCAACATGAAAGACACGAGGCAGAAATAAACTTTGCTGGTGAAAGTTATCATGAAAGATACGGCCTGACAGAAGCCCGCGAGCAGCTAATGAAAGAAAATGCAATCATCATGCATCCCGGACCATTTAACCGAGGTGTGGAAATAGCAGATACCTTAATCGAATGTCCGAAATCACGGATTTTCAAACAAATGGAAAATGGTGTATACATACGGATGGCCGTATTAGAAGCAGTATTGAAAGGGAGGAATTGACATGCAGAAACTTATTCAAGGGGTTCAGATGCTAAACGGTGACGGGGAACTTGTCACAGCAGATGTAAAAGTAACGGGTGATAAAATTACGGAAATCGGTAAGCAGTTACCAGTAGAACACGCTGAAGTAATCGACGGCAAAGGACTTTTACTAGCACCCGGCTTCATAGATGTCCACGTGCATCTTCGTGAACCGGGCGGAGAGCATAAAGAGACAATCGAAAGCGGAACATTGGCAGCAGCAAAAGGCGGTTACACAACTATCTGTGCAATGCCAAATACACGGCCTGTACCGGATACAAAAGAAAATCTGACATTTGTCAATGACTTAATCGCACAGAAGTCCTTAATCCGTGTCCTTCCATACGCATCTATTACAATTCGGGAAGCCGGTAAAGAACGGACGAATCTCGCAGAACTAAAAGAACACGGAGCTTTCGCATTTACGGATGATGGTGTTGGTATACAACAGGCTGGAATGATGTACGAAGCGATGCAGGAAGCAGCTAAAATCGGTATGCCGATTGTTGCACACTGTGAAGATAATACGCTTATCTACGGTGGTGCTATGCATGAAGGCAAACGTAATAAGGAACTGGGACTTCCAGGAATTCCTTCTATAGCAGAATCGGTCCATATCGCTCGGGATATTTTATTAGCTGAAGCGGCAGGCGCTCATTATCATGTTTGCCACGTCAGCACGAAAGAGTCGGTTCGAGTAATCCGTGACGCGAAGAAAGCGGGGGTCCATGTGACTGCTGAAGTAAGTCCGCATCATCTTCTACTGTCGGAAGATGATATTCCAGGCGATGATGCCGATTGGAAAATGAATCCGCCGCTTCGCGGAACAGAAGATCTCGCAGCACTACGCGAAGGATTGCTCGACGGCACACTGGATTTCATAGCAACAGATCACGCACCGCATACTGCGGAAGAGAAAGCAGTCGGTTTTGCAAAAGCACCATTCGGCATTACTGGTTTTGAAACAGCGTTCCCACTCCTTTATACGAACTTTGTTAAAAAAGGAACATGGACATTGCAGCAGCTCATCGATTGGATGACGAAAAAACCAGCGGATGTATTCGGCTTACCATACGGTAAAATTGAAGTTGGAGGCACTGCGGATTTAGTATTACTTGATTTGAACAAAGAAGCAAAAATAGATCGCACAACATTTGTATCTAAAGGTAAGAACACACCATTTGACGGTTTGACATGCACAGGATGGCCAGTTAAAACGATTTTCGGTGGAAAAGTAGTTTGGGAGGATGGACAATGATGAAAAAAAGAATGCTTATTTTAGAAGACGGCACAATTTTTGAAGGAATCGCTTTTGGTTCCGACGAGGCTTCAATCGGTGAAACAGTATTCACAACTGGGATGACGGGCTATCAGGAAACCATTTCCAATCCTTCGGGAGCTGGACAAATCATTGTGATGACCTACCCGCTTATCGGTAACTATGGCATTAACCGAGACGATTACGAATCAATTGAACCAGCAGCAAGCGGCTTAGTCGTTCGTGAACTAGCGGACGAGCCATCGAACTTCCGAAGCGGCATGACGCTTTGCGAACTGTTGACGATGAAGGGCATTCCTGGAATTCAAGGAATCGATACACGTAAACTAACACGGTTGCTACGCGACAAAGGGGCACTAAAAGGGATTTTGACTGCTGCAGGAGAAGAAGTAAACGTGCAAGAAACGGTTGCGCATGTCGCTTCTTACGTCTTACCGACAGATCTTGTTGCACGCGTTTCGACACAAAAACCTTATCCAAGTCCAGGTCGCGGAGAGCGAATCATCCTTATCGACTATGGTATGAAACATGGTATTTTACGTGAATTAAATGAGAGAGATTGTGACGTTATCGTCGTTCCATATAATACAACAACGAAAGAAATTCTTTCTTTATCACCAGATGGCATTGTGTTGTCAAATGGACCGGGCAATCCGATGGATGTTGAAGGTACAGTTGAAGTGATTAAAGAGTTGCTAGGAAAAGCCCCAATGTTCGGGATAGGGCTTGGCCATCAGCTGTTTGCCCTTGCTTGTGGAGCACGCACAGTGAAATTGAAAAATAGTCATATGGGTGGCAATCATCCCGTAAAAGATTTGGCTACAGGTAGGACGGAATTAACTTCACAATGCCATGGCTACTCAGTAGATGAAGAATCACTTGCAGGTACAAATCTTGAAGTGACACACAAAGCACTTAATGACGGCTCAGTTGAAGGTGTGAAAAGCACGAAATACGAAGCTTTTTCTGTACAGTTTCATCCGGAAGCATCACCAGGACCAGAAGATTCGAAACATCTGTTTGACCGATTCATGGATATAATGAAAACAAGCAGCCGAGAGGGGAATTTCAATGCCTAAACGTACAGATATTGAAACTATATTAGTTATCGGGTCAGGCCCGATTGTCATTGGCCAGGCGGCAGAGTTCGACTATGCCGGAACACAAGCGTGTCTTTCGTTGAGAGAAGAAGGCTATCGCGTCATTCTCATTAACTCCAACCCAGCAACCATTATGACGGATACGGAAATTGCAGACAAAGTATACATTGAACCACTTACACTCGAGTTTATTAGCCGCATTATCCGAAAAGAGCGCCCGGATGCACTCCTTCCTACACTGGGTGGTCAAACGGGTCTGAACATGGCGATTGAACTGCACGAATCAGGTATTTTGGATGAACTTGGCGTTGAAATTCTTGGAACAAAGCTCAATGCAATTCACCAAGCGGAAGACCGTGACCTATTTCGCACGCTGATGAATGAACTAGGTGAACCTGTTCCAGATAGCGATATTATCCACAACCTTGAAGAGGCCTATACACTTGTCGAAAGAATCGGTTACCCAGTTATCGTTCGTCCTGCATTTACAATGGGTGGAACTGGCGGAGGAATTTGCTATAACGATAAAGACCTTGATGAAATCGTCACAGGTGGCTTGAAATACAGCCCCGTCACACAATGTCTGTTAGAAAAGTCGATTGCTGGCTACAAGGAAATTGAATATGAAGTGATACGAGATTCAGCGGACAACGCAATTATAGTTTGTAATATGGAAAACGTTGATGCTGTTGGAATCCATACAGGTGATTCAATCGTCGCGGCCCCATGTCAAACGATGACAGACCGAGAAAATCAGATGCTGAGGAATGTGTCATTGAAAATTGTTCGTGCACTGAAAATCGAAGGCGGATGTAATGTCCAACTTGCGCTCGATCCATACAGCTTTAACTATTACATCATTGAAGTGAATCCACGTGTGAGTCGGTCATCTGCACTTGCGTCGAAAGCGACGGGATATCCAATTGCAAAAATCGCTGCAAAAATAGCGGTCGGACTCACGCTTGATGAAATGATGAACCCGGTCACAGGTACAACATATGCTTGTTTCGAACCGACACTCGATTACATCGTGACGAAAATCCCGCGCTGGCCATTTGATAAATTCGAATCTGCTAAACGGAACTTGGGTACACAAATGAAAGCGACAGGCGAAGTAATGGCAATCGGTCGTACATTTGAAGAGTCCATTTTGAAAGCAGTTCGCTCACTTGAAACAGGACAATTTGGCTTATCGTTGAAAAATGGTTCGACAATGACAGACGAATGGATTGAAAAACGTATCCGTCGTGCAGGCGATGAGCGTTTGTTCTTCATCGGCGAAGCATTCCGTAGAGGCGCGACAGTTGAGACGATTCACGAATGGAGTCAAATCGACGCCTTTTTCTTACGCAAGTTCCAGAAAATCGTTCAGTTTGAACTAGTCTTAAAAGCGAATCCGTTTGACTATGAAACGTTGCGTACTGCAAAACGTATGGGCTTCTCTGACGTAACAGTTGCAGAACTATGGAGTACAGATGAGCGTGTGATTTACGATTGGCGAAAAGAGCATGGCCTTATTCCAGTCTATAAAAAGGTGGATACATGTGCAGGCGAATTTGAATCGGATACACCGTACTTTTACGGCACGTATGAAGATGAAAATGAATCCATTAAAACAGAGAAGAAAAGTGTTATCGTTCTAGGTTCTGGCCCGATTCGTATCGGACAGGGCGTCGAGTTCGACTATGCGACGGTCCACTCTGTATGGGCAATTCAAGAAGCTGGTTACGAAGCGATCATCATCAACAACAACCCTGAAACGGTGTCAACAGACTTCTCGATTTCGGACAAATTATACTTTGAACCTCTGACAATCGAAGATGTTATGCACATTGTTGACCTAGAACAGCCTGAAGGCGTTATCGTTCAATTCGGTGGACAAACAGCCATCAACCTAGCGGCTGGCCTCGAAGCGCGCGGCGTGAAAATTTTAGGAACATCTCTAGAAGATATTGACCGTGCGGAAAACCGTAATAAGTTTGAAAGTGCATTGCGTGAAATCGGAATTCCTCAGCCTTTAGGAAAAACAGCTGTTTCAGTACCAGAAGCTGTCGCGATTGCCAATGAAATCGGTTATCCTGTACTCGTTAGACCTTCTTATGTACTTGGTGGACGTGCGATGGAAATTGTCTACCATGAAGAAGAACTTCTTTATTACATGGAGCACGCAGTTGAAGCAAGCCCAGATCATCCTATACTTGTCGATCGCTACCTGACAGGAACTGAAATCGAAGTCGATGGCATATGCGATGGAGAAAATGTATTGATCCCAGGCATTATGGAACATATTGAACGTGCAGGCGTTCACTCGGGTGACTCGATTGCCGTGTTCCCTCCACAAAATTTATCGGCTTCTCAGATGGAGACAATCGCTGATTATACGACACGCCTTGCAAAAGGACTTGGAATTGTAGGTCTTCTCAATATCCAGTTCGTCATCTCAGAAGGGCAAGTCTACGTCATCGAAGTAAATCCACGATCAAGTCGTACGGTTCCATTCTTAAGTAAAATCACGAACATTCCGATGGCAAACATTGCGACAAAAGCCATTCTAGGTCAATCAATTATCGAACAAGGGTATAAAAATGGACTTGCTCAGGCACCATCAGGCGTCTACGTTAAAGTACCAGTCTTCTCATTTGCGAAATTGCGTCGAGTAGATATAACGCTTGGACCTGAAATGAAATCGACCGGAGAAGTAATGGGTAAAGATACTACGCTCGAAAAAGCCTTGTACAAAGGTCTTGTTGCAGCGGGTATGGAAATAAAAGAATACGGCTCCGTGATAATGACTGTTTCTGACAAAGATAAAGAAGAGATGGTCAGCATCGCTAAACGCTTTACAGCTATTGGTTACCGCATTTTAGCGACTGGAGGCACGGCTTCTGTTCTAGAGGACGCAGGTATCCGCGTGAAGACAATCGGTAAAATTGGTTCTGAAGGGCCAACGCTTCTGGATGTTATTCAAAAAGGGGAAGCACAAATTGTTATCAATACACTGACAAAAGGAAAACAACCTGAACGTGACGGCTTTAGAATCCGTCGCGAATCAGTTGAAAATGGCATTCCTTGCTTCACTTCACTTGATACGGCAGATGCAATGCTACGCGTTATCGAATCAATGACATTCCAAACTGAGGAAATGGGGAAAGTGGAGGAAACTATATGATCATCCAAGATCGAATGACGGTTACTTCACAACAGCAGATTGCCCACAATATTTTCGAAATGAAGTTAAACGGTAAGTTGGTCGGGGAAATTACTTCCCCAGGCCAGTTTGTCCATATTCGTGTGGCAGACTCGTTTGAACCACTATTAAGACGTCCAATTTCAATCGCTTCGATTGATCAAGAGGCTGGCGAAATGACCATTATTTATCGCGCGGAAGGTCGGGGGACTACCATCCTTTCACAGAAACGTACTGGCGATGAAGTTGATGTACTTGGTCCGCTAGGGAATGGTTTTCCTGTTGAAGAAACGTCGCAGGGAGAAACGGCCATTTTAATTGGCGGAGGAATCGGTGTACCACCATTGTATGAGCTGTCGAAGCAATTGACGGCGAAGGGCGTGAAATGCACGCATGTCTTAGGATTCCAATCAAAGGATGTCGTGTTTTACGAAGAAGAGTTCAGTAAACTCGGTGAAACACATATCGTAACTGTTGACGGTTCACAAGGAACGGCAGGTTTCGTGACTACTGTCATGGCGGAACTTGGCAATGACTTTGCAACGTATTACAGCTGCGGTCCAATGCCTATGCTTGAAGCGATTGAAAAAATGTACGCAGGGAAAAAAGGCTTTCTGTCATTCGAACAACGGATGGGTTGCGGTATTGGCGCTTGTTTCGCATGTGTTTGTAAAACAAAGGAAGGATCGGAAAAAGCCTATATTAAAGTATGCTCAGATGGTCCAGTATTCCCAGCAGGGGTGGTGGCAATATGAATAGACTATCGATTGAATTACCAGGTTTATCATTAAAGAACCCAATTATGCCTGCGTCCGGTTGTTTCGGATTCGGTAAAGAATATGGCCAACTGTATGATTTGTCACTGCTTGGCGCCATTATGATCAAAGCCACAACACTTGAAACGAGGCTCGGCAATCCGACACCGCGTGTTGCAGAAACGGCATCCGGTATGCTAAATGCAATCGGCCTGCAAAATCCGGGTCTAAAAGGCGTATTGGAAGGCGAGTTGCCTTGGCTTGAACAATTTGATGTGCCAATTATTGCAAACGTTGCCGGTACAGAAACAGCTGACTACGTGGAAGTGGCGAAAGCCGTATCTCAAGCACCAAATGTTAAAGCACTTGAGCTGAATATTTCTTGTCCGAACGTCAAAGCGGGAGGCATTACTTTTGGAACAGATCCTGAAATCGCCAAAGAGCTGACGAGAGCGGTAAAAGAAGTGTCTTCAGTTCCGGTGTATGTCAAACTATCTCCAAATGTCACTGACATCGTGGCAATTGCACAGGCGGTTGAAGCAGGCGGAGCAGATGGCATAACGATGATCAACACACTGATTGGTATGCGTCTTGATCAGAAAACCGGCCGACCCGTTATTGCAAATGGGACAGGCGGCTTGTCTGGTCCTGCTGTTAAACCAGTTGCGATTCGGATGGTCTATGAAGTAAGTAAAGCGGTCAATATTCCGATTATTGGAATGGGTGGCGTGACAGAAACGGCTGACATTATCGACTTTATATCTGCGGGTGCAAGTGCTGTCGCGGTAGGAACAGCGAACTTCGTCAATCCATTTATTTGTCCGCAAATCATTGAACAATTGCCAGCTAAGTTGGACGAGCTTGGCATTCATCATATTTCTGAACTGATAGGGAGGAGTCATCGTCTATGAAAACATCCCCGATTATAGCACTCGATTTTGATTCAGCTGAAAAGATATTCGACTTCCTGCGTGCTTTTGATGGAGACGTCAATGTCAAAGTGGGCATGCAACTTTATTATAAAGCAGGGCCCGCGATTGTGGCTCGGTTAAAAGAACAAGGTTATGATGTATTCCTAGATTTGAAATTGCATGATATTCCAAACACAGTGAAATCTGCGATGGAAGTGCTTGCGGGATTCGGTGTTGACCTTGTGAATGTTCATGCAGCTGGAGGAAAGACAATGATGGAGGCGGCTCTTGAAGGATTGGATAAAGGGACACCAACCGGATTATCACGGCCGTCACTCATCGGTGTTACACAACTGACGTCTACAGACGAGCGTCAAGTTCGTGAAGAGCAGTTGATCGGTGTTGGGCTACAAGAATCTGTCCTTCATTATGCTAAGCTGACGAAAGAAGCGGGTCTTGATGGTGTCGTTTGTTCTGTCCATGAAGCAACTGCGATCGCAGATGTTTGCGGAAAACCCTTCTTCAAAGTGACACCTGGTATACGCCTTGCAGATGGCGGAGCACATGATCAGAAACGGATTGCAACACCTGAAGAAGCGCGTCTAGCAGGTTCGACACATATCGTAGTCGGGCGAGCAATTACGGGGGCAACGGATCCGCGAGCAGCGTACGAACACATTCATGCACGTTGGAAGGGGACGGAATAACAATGGTGAAAAAAGAAGTTGCTGAAATCCTGTTACATGTTGGTGCAGTTGAATTAAGTCCTGAAGAACCGTTTACATGGGCATCAGGCATTGAGTCCCCTATCTACTGCGATAACCGATTGACGATGTCAGATCCGGTTGGACGGAAAAAAATTGCGGAAGGCCTAGCAGGATTCATTCGTGAAAATTATCCTGAAACAACGGTCATAGCTGGTACGGCTACAGCTGGAATCCCTCACGCGGCTTGGGTTGCGGACATTCTTGGATTACCGATGGTGTATATCCGTTCGAAAGCGAAAGAACATGGCCGAAGCCGTCAAATCGAGGGGAAAATACTTGATACTGATAAAGCGGTTATTATCGAAGATTTAATCTCAACGGGCGGTAGTAGCTTAAATGCGGCAGAAGCACTGCGTTCTGAAGGAATTGACGTGACTGGTATTGTTTCTATCTTTACATATGAACTGCAAAGTGCAGATGAAACATTCGCATCTGCAGGACTGACTTACAAAAGCCTGACTGATTTTGGTGCACTTGCTGAAGTCGCGCAAGAAAAAGGGGCCATCAATGAAGAGTCGATGGCTAGTTTACTTGAGTGGCACGGGAAATTGAAGGCTGGTTTGTTGAAATAAACTACAAAAGGGCAAGCGTCTGTTATAAATGAATGCTGCCTAAATGCGGCACTTCCTGTGGCAACAAGGAGGGATGAAGTCCAATCCCTCCCGAACTGCATGACCCATATCCTGTCGACCCCGAGCCTCTAGGCGCTGGAGTTTGGATGTGAAATCTCTATGTTGCAGTTTACTCACAATGCATGATTAAATAGTTTCCTAAGCCAACAAAAAAGCTATTCCACGGTGAAATCCATGTGGAATAGCTTTTTTTAATTATCGTACCCATTAACATTTAACGCGATTAGAACAGCTTGTCGCGAACAGCGCAAACTACAGAAATCATTTATATTTGTTACGGATGAGGAGATTTTGACGTTTAGCAGCTAGTATTGTGTAGGTTGAATGTGCATGACTTACTAAGGCTCCAAAATCCTTCCCTATTAAGGCGGAAAGGATTTTGTCTTTAACTGAATTGATAAAAAGTTTAAAGTAGGGTTAGTGAAGAATTATTGATTCAAGACCCTCTCCGGAGTCGGATCAAACGAAATTATTTTGTGTCTGGTTAGAGAGCTATAAAGTCTTGCGCTGTGGAAACCCTTTAAAAGAAGCGATTCCTCGTCTAGACTTCAGCGCTTTTGTTTCATTGTCGGTTTCTGTATTAGAAAAACCTAAATGCTCCGGAGATACAGAAGAAACCCGAACAACTATAGGGTGGTGTTGGGATTGCTTAACATAAGAGCGTTTCGGTTATTGGTGAAGCTTCTAGAAACTAGTGGTTCTGTCTATCTAAAGGATTTGTCAGAAGAATTTAATGTGAGTACACGAATGATTAAATATGACCTAGAAGATGTGAAAGGTTGGCTCAATACCCGGGAGATAGAGTTATTTTCACAGTCAAATAAAGGGATTTGGATTGATTGTAGTGAGGAAAAACGATTGGCCATCATCCATACCCTGCCGGAAATTGAGAGAAATGATGTCTATCTGAATCAGGAGGCTAGAGTAGGAAAAATGATTTTATATATGCTGGTGAACACTGACTACATAACTGCATCTACTTTTTCCGAGCGGCTTGATGTAAGTAGAAATACATCTTTGAATGATATTAAACAAATAGATGAATTGCTCCAACCTTGGAAAATAGAATTAGAAAGAAAGCACGGAACGGGTTATAAATTAATAGGAGACGAACTATCGCTAAGGTTGCTGTTTGAGCATTTGATCCATGCTGATTTGACAAATAATGAAATCTATAAAATTATGAGTGGCGTAACCTGTCGAGATTTATTAATTGAAGGACCTATGCTATTTGCCGACATACTTCCTTTGTATAAAGTCGTTGAGAAGCAGATGGCTCGGTTATTTGCTTCTCAACCTAAACACGTACTTCATGAATCAGATGTACTAAGGATTTTGTTTAGAATGACAATCTCGATTACTCGAATGAACGCGGGATTTACGATGAAAGACTATCGGATTATAAAGAAAGCTGATTATCCTAATTTAACGGTTCAGCTAATGAAGAAGGTGTATGAACAAATGCAGTATCCTTTGTTTGAAGAGGAATACCGCTATATTACAGGAGATAGGGATAACGCGCTCAATCAAATCGACATCGTCAAGGTCACAAAAGAAATAATCCAATATGTCAGTGATATACAAGGGATTCATTATCATAAGGATCCAAAACTATATAATAATCTTTTTGCTCACCTTTCTCTACGTTTTCAAAAAGGGGAAATCAATTTCACAGAAATTAATCCATTCACCAAAGAATTAAAGAAAAACTATTCAGTTCTATTCTCAACTATCAGAAAAGCGTGTCAAATATACCTTGCGCCTCTAAAAATTTCAGTGCCGGATTCGTTTGTATCGCTAATCGTGCTCCATTTCATTGTCTCTTTTGAAAAGAAGTTTAATCAAAAAGGTAAAATTCGTACTTTATATGTTTGTTCTACTGGAAGAGGAGTGGCGCGTCTTATTAAAAATCGAGTCGAAAGAGAAATTTATGATATTGAAATCGTTAAAAATTGTTCGATTATGGAAGTGGATGAAATTTGCATCCAGCAAAAAGTCGATTTCATTATTAGTGTCTTTCCAATTGAAACAGATCTTCCATTAGTAATTGTGGACCCGCTGCCAAGTAAAAGGGATATCGAAACCATCAAACGTAAGGTGCAGGAGTTACTGCGTTATAAAAACTTTCAATTTAATAACTTGTTGGAAAGTACCGAGGAAACAATCGGTAGTCAAGATACTGAATTCATCAGTCAAGAAATTATCTTAAAGGGTTTTGAGATTAATCAAGAAATCCAGTTAGCTTTTACGGATGAAATAGGAGCTACCAAGAAGCAGGCACTCATGCTGCATATTTTTTTAATGGTCCATCGCTATTATTTCGATAAACAATACGACAATTATTCAAGTTCTAGCAATCATGCTTATGACAACGAGGATATTCAAAAGATCAAAGAAATTTTAGATGTGCATGAGTTGCAAACACACAAAGCTGAAATCATTGCAATCCTGCATTATTTAAAATAGCTGGGGGTGTTTTTGTGCCAGAAGAAATCATCATAAAAAATGGTTATCTCATTGATCCGCAACAAGACACGATCGAAATAAAGGAAATTGCAGTACGAAATGGATTACTCGTGGAGCCACAACATAATAGTTCTGCAAATGTAACATATATCAATGCAGAAGGATGCTATGTTTCACCAGGCTTCATCGATATGCATGTTCATATCTTTACTGGACACACCGAACTTGGGATCGATGCTGATCTAGTGGGCATTGAGCAAGGCGTTACAACAGTAGTCGATGCAGGTAGTGCCGGATATTCAGATTATGCGGCTTTTAAGGAGAAGGTGGTTGAACCGAGTCAAACGAAGGTTCTTTCATTCCTTAATATTGCGAGAAAGGGCTTAACTAGCGGTCTTGCTGAACTTGCAAATATGGAAGATTTAATGAGTATAGAAGAAGCAGAAGAAATTTTTAAAAAGGAACCAAGCATTGTTGGATTGAAGGCAAGAATGAGTGGGAGTGTTGTTAAAAATAGTGGAATTAAACCTCTTCAACATGCGCGTATGCTAGCGGACCGTTTAAGTGTTCCAATCATGGTCCACATTGGGAACCCACCTCCCAATTTACAAGACATTTTCCCTCTCTTAAGTAAAGGAGACATCGTGACACATGCATTTCATGGAAAAAAACATGGGATTATGAATGCAGAAGGTGAACTAATTCCAGAAGCGTTGGATGCTTTAAAGAGGGGCGTATTATTCGATGTCGGACATGGTACCTCTAGCTTTAGCTATGAAACTATGATGAAATTCAGAGAGCAATATGACGATTCGTTTACGACCAGTACCGATATATATATTAAAAACTATCAAAGCCCTGTTTGTAGCTTGATGACTACGATGACCAAGCTATTGGAACTTGGAATCCCTTTAATTGAAGTAGTGAAGTCGGTCACATTGGGAGCAGCAAATGCACTTGGGGCAAGTGATATAGGTACGCTAGCACTAGGAACCAAAGCCGATATTACGATTTTCAAGATTATTAAACAACGAACGATCTTAATAGATTCAGAGGGAGTAGAACTAGAAGCAAAGCAAATACTTAAACCATATATGGTATTGAGAAATGGGAAGGTAGTGTACCATGATGAATCAACAAATTCCAAAAGAGCGCGAGATAATCAATAAAAGTGGGAATTCAGAATTATGTATAGAAGTATTAACTTATTCAAAAAAAGTTTTAACGACTAAAAAAATTATTATGACAGAAACGCAGTGGCTTT